>NZ_JAOWED010000022.1:0-1070860 GCF_030334285.1 Citrobacter sp. Cf087 | reverse complement strand
CGTGCTTTGTTGATAAATCCAGCCCGTGAAGCCTGACCTTTTCATCACACACAGCGCCATCCGAAAAATCGGAGGTGAGGCTATGACCAGAATGGGCACCATTTACAGCAGACTTTCATATGGAACAGGAACCACGCTGACCGGCTGCGGTGTATCAGCGAAGGCATATGCCGAAACAGCTAAAACAGCAAAAGAGGTGTCCTGGATGTTGGCCGACAGAATTGCAGGGTTAAGCCTGAGCGACTGGGCAATTATTGTCGGTATCGCATGCACCGTTATCACCTGTGCAGTGAACTGGTATTTCCGCTGGAAAGAACGGGAGGATCGGCGCAATGGCTATGCCACCAAAGCTGAAGAATAAACTGAGTGCAGCGGTCGTTGGTTTAATTCTTGCGGGGGCTTCAGCGCCCGTGATTCTCGATCAGTTTCTGGATGAGAAGGAGGGTAATAGCGAGCAGGCGTATCGAGACGGCGGTGGGCTCTGGACGATTTGCCGTGGCGCCACGATGGTTGATGGCAAGCCAGTAGTTCAGGGCATGAAGCTGTCTGCTGAAAAATGCGCTCAGGTAAACGCCATTGAGCGTGATAAGGCACTGGCGTGGGTTGAGCGAAATATAAAAGTTCCGCTGACCGAGCCGCAGAAAGCTGGTATCGCTTCTTTCTGCCCTTACAACATTGGCCCCGGGAAATGTTTCCCGTCTACGTTCTATAAGCGAATAAATGCTGGCGACCGTAAAGGCGCATGTGAGGCGATTCGCTGGTGGGTTAAAGACGGTGGCCGCGACTGTCGTCTGACCAAAGGCCAGAAAAATGGCTGCTATGGGCAGGTAGAGCGACGAGATCAGGAAAGCGCGATGACGTGCTGGGGGATAGACCAGTGAACAGAAGCATCGTTGTTGTTGGGGTGGCGGCTATCATCTTCATCGCGGTGCTGTGTGTGCTGCTGGCGCGTAGCAATGCAGCCCTGACCACGTCCGAGAGTAATAACCGGGTACTGCGAAGTGACAACGCACTACAGGCGACGGTAATAACTACTCAGGCTTTCAACTTCAACCGGTTTAACCAGGTGGCCGAGAACGCCAATCGCCTTAACTCACTGATAGATGCCGGTACCGAAAAGACCGTCATCGAATACCGGGAGATTCTCCGACGTGAAAAGACCTGTGATCTGCCTGTTCCTGCTGATGTCTCTAGTGGGTTGCTCAACTACGCGAACCGTTTACGTGCCAGCGCAATGCACGCCGATACCGGGAACGCTGACGCAGCCGGTGGTAGCACCACTGCCACCAGCTCAATAACGTATTGTCAGGCTGTTCTGTGGATTAACCCGCTGCTAGCTACCATTGAGAAGGCTAATAACCAACTTGCAGGGGTACGGGAAATTGAGAGTTCCAGAGCGGTTCAATAAGCGCAATCTCTTTATGCAAATGCGTGTTGATGGAGTGATTGTCCAAGTTGGGTAACTCTCGTCATAGTTCCATGCACATGAATAATTCCCATCGACATAAGCAGTGGGCTGAGAGTCATGGCATCTGGACTTCTGGTGGATGCATAACCTTGTGGGTTTGTACGGAAAAAGAGATCCAGAGCCTTCAATGCTGGTAAAGAGGCATTGAAAATAATAAGTAATAATTCATTTGCATCCGCTACTGCTATTTTACCGTCGTAAATCGAATTTAAAAGCTTAGAGGCAAGTCGGGCTTTAAAGGGTTTCTCTGAATCAATCAGGACCTGAATTACACTATCACATAGCTCGCTTTTTTCGTCATCAGTACTAAAACGGTCAATGAATCGCTGAGCATCTGTTATTGAGGTACTTTCAATAAATGCTTGGGTGTTACGATAAAGCTTCGTTGCCTGATACGTATTTTTTACGTTCCAAGCTTTAACAGCCCATCCGAATACAGGAATTGCTTCAGCAGCTTCCAGGGACGCGTCAGCAATGTCAGCAAATACATCTTTATTTTCTGTCAATGTTTTTACTAATGGAGTGAACCCATTCCCACTGCCCATTCGGTATCTCCCACATGTCATTAAATGGCACTCACCGATAAGCAAGGCATTTTCTATCGTGAGTACCTCATTGATTTGAATGATTATTATCGCCTTGTTTAACGGAACTATCCAGAGGTATTTATGGCAAAACCGGACTGGAGCGAGCTTCAGCAACGGTTCCTGTCCGAACATGCCGCAACCGGCGTATCACCAAAGGAATGGTGTGAAGCGCAGGGACTGAATTACGCTACCGCCCGCCGATATATCAAAAAAACTACTGCGCAAACTGCGCAAAAACCTGCGCATAAAAAAATGCGCACTGCGCAGAAAGATAAAAGCGCAGAAGAGCTGGTGGACGATGATGGACTTACCGCTCAGCAGCGCTTATTTGTCGCGGAGTACCTGAAGGATGGTAATGCCACACAGGCAGCTATCCGGGCGGGCTACAGTAAAAAATCAGCTGAACAAATCGGCTATCAACTCCTTAAGAAAACTTCAGTTGCACAGGCCATTGCGCAGCAGCAGAAAGCCTCCATTGCGCGCACGCTTGGCAGTGCCGATGAGGTCCTCGCGCAGATGTGGCAGCTCGCCACCTTCGATGCAAACCAGCTTTCACAGTATCGTCGTGGCGCATGCCGTTACTGCTGGGGCTTCGGTCATCACTATCAGTGGCGTGATATGGTGGAGTTCGAGGAGCAACGGCTTAAAGCCCTTGAGCGGAAGGGCAAAGAGCCGGTAGACGTCGGAGGTTATGGCTACGACCACAACCGGGAGCCAAATCCTGCCTGTCCGCGCTGCAATGGCGATGGGATAGGCCAGCTATATTTTGCTGACACCCGGAAACTCTCCCCTGATGCTGCTCTGGCTTATTCCGGTGTGAAGCTGGGTAAGAATGGTGTTGAGATAACAGCTATAAGCCGCGAGCGGATGTACGAAGCGGTCATGAAGCGCCTTGGTCTGGCCGATAGCGAATTCGCGCAGCGCCTCCAGCAAATCGAAATCGACCGCCGACAGCTGGAGATTGAGAAACTCCGCAAAGAGCTGTCCTGTGATGGTGATGATGACGAACCAACACCAGTGCAGATCAATATCAACGTAGTGGATGCGAGGGAAGAAGATGGGGATCAGCCCGACACTTAACATCCCACAGGCTCGCTTCCTCGCGATGGAGCACAAGTTTAAAGCCTACGTTGCCGGGTTCGGTTCCGGTAAAACGTGGGTGGGTTGTGGCGGCATCTGCAAAGGGATGTGGGAACACCCAAAAATCAACCAGGGTTATTTCGCGCCGACGTACCCGCAGATTCGTGACATCTTCTACCCGACGATCGAAGAGGTGGCCTTTGACTGGGGGCTGAGCGTCAAAATCAATGAGGGAAACAAAGAGGTTCACTTCTACGAGGGACGACGGTTCCGCGGCACGACAATTTGCCGCTCGATGGAGAAGCCCGGCTCGATAGTTGGTTTCAAAATCGGTAACGCGATGGTGGATGAGTTGGATGTCATGGCGGCTGCCAAAGCGCAGCAAGCATGGCGAAAAATCATCGCCCGTATGCGTTACAAAGTTGATGGGTTGCGTAACGGTATTGACGTCACAACCACGCCGGAAGGGTTTAAATTCGTTTACCAGCAATTCGTGAAGGCAGTACGTGAAAAGCCAGAGCTCTCGGCCCTGTACGGTCTGATTCAGGCCAGCACGTTCGACAACGCGAAGAACCTGCCCACGGATTACATTCCTTCGCTGATGAATTCCTACCCGCCGGAATTGATTAAGGCGTATCTGAGGGGGCGCTTCACCAACCTGACCAGCGGCACCATCTATCACCAGTTCGATCGACGTCTGAATAACTGTTCTGATGAAGAACAGGCAGGCGAACCGCTCTATATCGGCATGGACTTTAACGTTGGCAAAATGGCGGCCATCGTCCACGTCCTTCGCAATGGCGAGCCGCGCGCGGTACGCGAATTAATAAAAGTTTATGACACGCCGGCCATGATAAAGCGTATCCAGGAAGAGTTCTGGCGCTACGAGGGTGGGCGCTATGTTGCCTCCAGGCAGATTTACATCTATCCGGATGCTTCCGGCGATTCACGCAAGTCCAATAACGCCAGCGCCACCGATATTGCTCAGCTCAAGCAGGCCGGATTCAGCGTGGTGGTGAACGCCGCTAACCCGCCGGTAAAGGATCGCATTAACTCCATGAATGCCATGTTCTGCAACGGCAACGGTGAGCGCCGCTACAAAGTTAACGTCGCTCGCTGCCAGGTCTATACAGACAGCCTTGAACAGCAGGTATGGGCGGCAAACGGCGAGCCGGATAAATCAGCCGACAACGATCACCCAAACGACGCTGGTGGTTATTTCATCGTGAAGCAATTCCCGATCATCAAGCCCACCGGAAAAGTCACTCAACTACGGATGTAACTCCATGCCTGACATCTCAACACCCAATCTGGACTATGGGAACATGGTCGAGGCGTGGGATATCAACGATGCCCTGATGGGCGGCACGCTCTATATGCGACAACTGGGCGAGGCATATCTCCCGCGTTGGCCGAAAGAAAACAAAGAGGACTACAAAAAACGCCTTTCCGTGGCCACGCTTTTGCCCGCTTACGAAGAGACCATTAAGCAAAACATCGGGCGAGTATTTGCCGAGCCGATTAAGCTGGCCGAGAACGTTCCGGATCAACTTCGCGAGTTTGCGAAGAACATCGACCTAGAGGGAACGCGCCTAGATGTCTGGGCTCAGTCATTCTTCGGCCTGGCGATGCAGTATGGACTATCCCATGCGCTGGTGGATTATCCCCGGATAGATGCCGAACAGGTGAAGACTAAGGCTGACGAGAAAGCTACTGGCGCACGGCCATACGTCACGATGCTTAATCCCCGACAGGTAATTGGCTGGAAGTCGACGATGTTCGGCGGCAAGGTGCAACTCACTGCGCTGCGCATCAAAGAGGTGGTGGTCGAAGACGGTGACGACTTCGGGCAGACGAAAGTCGAACAGATCCGCCTCCTGACGCCGGGCAAGGTGCAGATTTACCGGAAGTCTACCGGTGCAGAGGGGAAGGCCACCTGGGCGTTACACGACGAATGGCAAACCTCCCGTCGCGATATCACCCTGGTCACGCTCTACACCAAGCGCACCGGCTTTATGTGCGGTTCACCGCCGCTGCTCAACATGGCGCTGCTGAACGTCAAACACTGGCAGAGCCAGAGCGAGCAGGACAACATCCTGCACGTCGCCCGGGTGCCGATACTTACCGTGTTCGGTCTGGCGCAGGGAGAAGAGCTGGTGATTGGTTCCTCCTCCGCGACCTCATTCGATGATCGGCAGAAACAGGGCCTCGAGTACGTTGAGCACACAGGCTCCTCTATCGGTGCTGGCAAAGAGTCGCTGGCTGACCTCGTGGAGCAGATGCGCCAGGCAGGCGCGAAACTGCTGCGCACTGACAACACCTCAACCAAGTCTGTTGACCAGACCTCAGAGGAGAAGATGCAGGAGCAGTCACCGCTCTACACCATGGCAACCAGCCTGGAAGATGCGATCGACAACATCCTGCAAATCATGGCTGAGTACATCGGCGAATCCGAAGGTGGCAATGTCGATGTCCGCACCGAACTGGATGTTGAGTCGAAAGAGTTCAATCCTCCAGCGGCACTGGCCATTCAGTCCCTGCGCCAGGGTGGTGACCTTCGTCGTGTCGATGCGATAAAGGCGCTTCAGAAGCTCAACCTGATTGACCCGGATGCCGATCCGGACAAAGTGCTGAGCGAGTTGCTTACTGAATCCGCTTCACTGACCGAGCCACCACTGGACGAGGTGTGACATGGCCCGCTCCGTAAACGATCGCCTCCAGGACGAGACCATAGCGCATGGCCTTTATGTGACGCGCTACGGCACCGGTGTCGCTCGGCGCATGGTTGCGTTGCTGAACAGAATGGATACTGACCTGGCTGCCAAATTGCTGATGTTGCTGGACGGCAAGCGAGCTGATACGTACAGCGCCCGCCGCCTGGCGTCGCTGCTCGCTGGTGTGCGTGACCTCAACGCAGAGGCCTACGAACCGGTTAACGCTGCGCTGACGCGTGAGCTGACGCGCTACGTTGAATATGAAGCCGGGTATCAGCTGGACCTGTTCAGCAGCATCATACCCAAGCAGATTCTCCAGCATGTTCCGCTCCAGAGCATCGCACCCGAGCAGGTTTACGCTGCGGCAGTGGCGCAGCCCTTCCAGGGGCGATTGCTGAAGGAGTGGGGGCAGAAACTCGAATCGGATCGGTTGGAAAAAATTACCAGTGCTGTGCGCTCCGGTTTCCTCCAGGGCGAGACGGTCGAGCAGATAGTGAAACGCGTCGCCGGCACGCCGCAACTTAACCGCCAAGACGGGGTTATCAATGCCTCACGTCGTGACCTTGCTGTTGTTGCCCGCACCGCAGTGAACCATATGGCAGCAACGGCGCGCCAGGAGTTTGCACAAGCCAATAGCGATATCGTGAAGGCCAAACAGTGGTCTTCGACTCTGGACACCCACACTAGCCAGTGGTGCATCATCCGCGACCGCAAACTCTACTCGCTCGATGGCAAGCCGCTGGGCCATGCAATTCCGTATCTGCGCGGCCCCGGCAAAATCCACTTTTGCTGCCGCTCTTGCGAAATCCTGATCACTAAATCGTGGGATGAAATGCAAATAGCCTCAGGCGAGCTGAGCAGCGCCACGCGCGCCTCAATGGACGGACAGGTGCCAGCACATACCGGCTATGCCGAATGGCTTGCGAGGCAGCCTTACGCGCGGCAGGAACAGGTGCTGGGCGTTACTCGAGCCCAGATGCTGCGTGACGGCAAAATCACCGTACCGGAGATGTTCAACGATGCCGGGGAGTTCCTTACCCTGGACGAACTGCGCCGCGTGGATGCGTCGGCATTTGAGGGATAGGGTATGCGTAATGATGATTTTCACTGCGTGGGCGATGGCCGTGGCAGACGAAAGGTGTTTGTAAATGGCAATGAGGTAAAGAGCTGCGTTTGGGCGGACGTTAAGCGAGGTGTTGCATGCATTCATCCACACCCGCTGCGGATACATAAACGAAAGCGGAGTGAGGTTTACTCCCGCAAGCTACGCGGCGAAATTACAATCGAATTTATCTAACAGGCTGCCTCCGGGCAGCTTTTTTTATGCCTGCCGCTAAGCGGATGCGACGCGGTGCCCGGGTCGGATGACCCATTACGTATGGCCGGAAGGCTGGAGCAAAAACAATGAAACTGAAACTTGATGCTAACGGAAATGTGGTCGTTGAAAACGGTATGCCTGTGTACATCCATGATGACGGCAAAGAAATCCCGTTCGATGCGGTCGCAGCGATGACCAAAATCACCTCTCTGAATGGCGAGGCGAAAACTCACCGTGAAGCGAAGGAAGCGGCGGAAGCCAATCTCGCGAAATTCTCTGGCATCACCGACCCGGCCAAGGCGCTCGAAGCTCTGGAAATGATGACCAAAATCGACCAGAAAAAACTGATCGATGCTGGTGCTGTTGACCAGGTAAAGGCGGAGATCACCAAAGTTTTCCAACAGCAGCTGGACGAAGCGAACGGCAAGACCCAGCAGCTGGAAACTCAACTCTACGACGAGATGATCGGCGGCCGCTTTGGTGGCTCTAAGTTCATTTCCGAGAAGATGGCGATCCCGACTGAGTTCGTTCGTTCCTACTTCGGTCAGAACTTCAAAATCGAAGAAGGGAAGGTTGTGGCCTACGACGGCCAGGGCAATAAGGTGTTCTCACGCGCCAAGCCCGGCGAGTTAGCCAGCTTTGATGAGGCCCTGGAGTCTCTGGTCGAGTCGCATCCGCAGAAAGATTACATCCTCAAAGCGTCCGGTAACAGCGGCGGCGGTTCTCACCAGTCGCAGCACCAGTCCGGGCAAAAAACCATGAAACGCGGTGCGTTTGATTCCCTGGATAACGCTGGCAAGCAAGCAGCGCTGAAAGACGGCGTCAGCATCGTTGATTAAATCGAAAGGAGCCATAAATGGCAGGCAATACCCTTACTGGTCTGATCCCGACCATCTATACCGCGCTGGACGTAGTGTCCCGCGAGCAAACTGGTTTTATTCCTGCGGTGGCGCGTGACGCGAAAGCTGATGCTGCTGCAAAAGACCAGACCGTACGTGCGCCAGTCGCACCTGCAGCCACCACTGAAGATATTGTCCCTGGTCCTTCAGCGCCTAATTCTGGCGACCAGACCATCGGTGGTGTGGATGTCAAAATCACCAAATCCAAAATGGCCCCGGTGAAATGGAATGGTGAAGAGCAATTGGCTCTGGGCCCGGCTGGTACCTACAACACCATCCTGGCTGACCAGTTCAAGCAGGCTTTCCGTGCGCTGGCGAACGAAGTGGATGCAGACCTCGCTGCGCTGTACCTCAACTCCTCCCGCGCTGTTGGCGCGCCGAAGAATACCCCGTTCAGCATCAAAGACGATCTGACTGATGCTGCGTTGGCGCGTCAAATCCTGACCGATAACGGTGCGCCGACTACTGATTTGCGTATGGTGCTGGGTGGCGAAGCGATGGCATCCATCCGTGGTAAACAGGCTGTACTCTTCAAAGCGAACGAAGCGGGAACCGACCAGCTGCTGCGTGAAGGTGTTATCGGTCGCATCATGGGCTTCAACCTCCACGAATCCTTCAGCATCAAGCGTACCGCGAAAAGCGCTGCTGCTGGCTATAAGGTCAATGGCGCGAAGAAAGAGGGCGATATCATCATCGCTATCTCTGCCGGCACCGGCGGTATTGCTGCTGGTACTGCGGTGAAGTTCGCCGGTGATGACAACCAGTATCTGGTCGTTGCGGCTACGTCTTCCACTATCACTATTAGCGCGCCGGGCCTCCGTCAGGATCTGGCAGATCAGGCTGATGTCACCGTGTTGAGCGAGTTCGTGCCGAACATGGCGTTTGACCGCGGGGCGTTCCTGCTGGCCAGCCGTACCCCGGCGATGCCTGAAGGTGGCGATACTGCTGATGACGTCATGAATGTGACCGACCCGGTATCTGGCATCACCTTCCAGGTGGCGCTGTACCGCCAGTACCGTCAGGTGCGTTATGAAGTGGGCCTGGCATGGGGTGTGGCTGCTGTGGCGCCACGTCATTCCGCCATCATCATGGGTTAACCCAGGGGGCTTCGGCCCCTTTGTTTTTCAGGAGGCCCAATGGCCGGATTAACCAGAGAACAGCGCGCTCAGCGTGAAGCGGAAAAGCTTGCAGCTCAGCAGGCCGCTGATAAAAATCCTGCGCAGCAGGAACAGCAGCAGGAACAGCAGCAGGAACAACAGCAGGAACAGCAGCAGGAACAGCAGCAGGAACAGCAGCAGGAACAGCAGCAGGAACAGCAGGGTATTGAGCTGGTGGTCATGGTACGTGACACCCCAGAATTCCCTGGCGGCCCGCTGCGCGCAGATGTTCATCATGATGAAGTGGATAACTGGCTGGCGCTGGACTGGCGTCTGGAGGAATAAACATGCTGGTTGCCGATCCCCACTCTCCAGACTTCAACAGCTACGCCAGCGTGTCAGACCTGCGGGCATTTGCCGCCGGGCGCGGATATAGCATTCCTGCAGATGATGAGTGCGGCCAGATTCTGATGCAGGCAATGGACTTTCTGGAAGGGAAGGCCTGGCGGGGCCAGCGCTCCAGCACATCGCAGCCGCTGTCGTGGCCGCGAACGGGCGTGCGCTTTGATGGCGTTGACCTGCCGGATGATGCTATCCCACAACGGCTGGTCGATGCGCAGTGCCGCCTGGCTATCGAGTCGCAGGAGATTGACCTCACCCCGTCGGTCGCTGGCGGTGGGGCGGTGACGATGGAGCGCGTCGAGGGTGCGGTAACAGTTCAGTATGAGCCGGGAACGAATAAGGCCTCTCCGTCATTCCCCTGGTTCTATTCCTCGCTGCGCGGGCTGGTGGTGGGTGGCAATCAGATCCGTATCGAAAGGGGCTGATATGGCAATTAACTACCTCCGTATGCGTGCAACTGCGACACGACTGCTGACCGAGAACGGAAGGACCTACCCGCTGACCCGCGGCGGCGGCACAATCCGAGACCAGTTTGGCAAAGAGGTCACCAACCCGGCCATTACCGCGACCGTCACCGGCGTTATCACTGAATACTCCTCCCGCGAAATCGATGGCTCCCTGATCGCCACTGGCGATAGGAAGCTGGCAGCCACATTCGAAACGGAGGTGCGTATCGATGACCGCATTGAAATTGACGGTAAAAAATGGCGTGTGGTGCAGCCGAACCCGGTTAAGCCTGCCGACGTGCTTATCTCGTACAACATCCAGTTGAGGGCGTAACTATGGCTGACACTGCTAATCAGCCGTTCCTGGCTGCTATTCAGCTGTTCGTCGATGGCTCAAAGGAGGACATAGACCATGTGGTGCGCCGGACAGGTATCAAAATACTTGGGCGGCTGGTGGATATATCGCCCGTCGGGCAGCCGGATATCTGGCAGATGAACCAGACGGCAACCTCGTACAACACTGCGGTTCGTGAACATAACGCGGCTTTGCGTGATGACCCGGACAACCTCACAAAGTCAGGGCGACTTAAGCGCGGGCTGCGTGTTAATGACTCGATGGATATCAAAAAGCCTGATGGGTATGTTGGAGGCCGTTTCAAAAATAACTGGTACGTGGGATTTGATAGTCAGCCGACCCAATCCAACGATACACCGGACGCTTCCGGCCAGGGTTCCAACTCCCGCGGTCTGGCAGTGCTCGAGGTGTTCCGGGTAGGACAGGTCAGCTCGATTTACTTCACCAATAACCTGCCTTATGCCGTAGCTCTGGAGAATGGGCATTCTGGACAGGCTCCTGGCGGCATGGTTGGCATAACTGCGCTGGACGCTGCACAGTTGTTTCGTGAAGCAATGAGCGAGGTGCGCAATGGCCTGTGACCAGTCAATGCGGATCGCTGACCTGCTGGAAGGTCGCGTTGCGGCAATCTGCTCTTCGCTCGGGCTGCCAGTTGCCTGGCCTAACATCGCGTTCACTCCACCTGATAATGCGCCCTACGGACGCGTTTATGTTTTACCGGCGCAAACTGTAGGGCAGGATCTTGAAGGCCAGCTGCGAACCTATCAGGGCATTCTCCAACTCAACATCATCGCTCCGGCGGGTAGCGGCGTGACTCAGGCCAGAGGACTGGCTCAGTCCATCGCTGACGCTTTCCCCGAAGGGCTACCGCTGGTGGATGGTGACCTCACGACTTACATCAACGGGCCGCCACAGATTCGTTCACCAATACCGGACCGTCCGACCTCTGCACCAAACGGCAGCAGCGGCTCCATAACCTACACCATTCCCGTCAGCATGCAGTACCGCGCTGACTACTGACCCGCCATATGGCGGGTTTTTTATTACCTAAATTCAGGAGAGTGCTATGGCATTCGCAATCCCTAACGGGTCGCGTGTTAACGTGGCCAAGGCGTATCTTGCGCCGATTGTCTTCACTGCGGCATCCAATGCGACGGAATGCGAACTGACCGTTGCCTCTGCGGCTGGCATCCTCGCGGGCGATGTTGTTCAGGTTAATTCAGGATGGCTGAAGCTTGACAACATGGTGGTGCGTGTCAAGTCAGTAACCGGTACGAAAATCGTGCTGGAAGCGTTTGATACCACCGATACCAAGAAATTCCCGGCGGGCACCGGCGCAGGCACGCTGCGTAAAATCGATTCGTGGATCACCATGCCGCAGGTCATGACGCTGTCCACTGAAGGCGGCGACCAGCAGACTATCAGTGTCCAGTTCCTGGAGGATGATAAGGCCCGTACCATCCCGACTTTCAAAAACGCAGTGGTACAGGTCTACACCTTCGCGCATGACCCGCAGTTGGCGATTTATAAACGTCTCATCGACCTGGATGACTCCAGCGACACCACGGCGGTCTGGTTCCATAATCCGCGCGGCAAAGCAGATCGTTATTACTCCGCCAAAGTATCGTTCCAGCGTGTACCACGTACTGAAATCAACGCTGTTGAAAGTAATGAAGCGCGCATGAACTTCGAATCGGATATGCAGATTTACCCGATCGCTGACTCCTCCGCTACACCTCTGGCGTTCCTGACTGACCTGCCAGCAACCAAGTCTGTTGCTGCTAATGCAGCTCTGGATCTGTCGGTGGTCATGCAGGGTGGTTCCGCGCCGTACACCTATGTGTGGAAGAAAGACGGCACAGCCATTCCGGGCAAAACCGCATCCACGCTCAACATTCCGTCCGCTCAGTCTTCTGATGCTGGGGTGTATACCTGTGAAGTTACCGACGCCGCAGGGAAGACGCTCACTTCTGCCGGATGCACCGTCAGCATTACTTGATTAATCTGGCCCGGTAATCCGGGCCTTACCGAGATAAACAAATGACCAAATTCTCCCTGATCCCGAACCCAACTTTTTCCGTTACTGCCAGCATCCCACGCGCTGGCGCCGAAGACGGCAAGCTGACCTTCACTTTCCGCCATAAGACGCTGGAAGAGCTGCGCTCCATGGACGAGAAGCTGCAAAAGGCCGCTGAAGGTAAAAAGGATGCTATTGAGCCGCAGGCCGATTACCTCATGGAAATTGTCGAAGGCTGGGCACTGCCGGATGAGTTCAACCGAGATAACGTGATCGTCCTGCTAAAGAACTATCCTCGCGCGTTCGACAGCATCGGGCTGGCATACACCAAAGAGCTGATGGGACTGCGCGAAAAAAACTGAGGCAGGTCGCCGCAGCGTTGTATACACCGGGACCGACGCTCGCGGAGTTAGCCGCTTTTGGTTTAACGCCTGAGGACGTGGAGGAAGAGGTAGGGATCCTGCCATCCGTATGGGAGGCCTTTACCGTCTTCTCCGCACTGGCGACCCAATGGCGCGTCGGCGCGGGCGGTGCGACCGGTCTTGATTACAACGTTCTCCCCTGGGTGTTTAAGTTGCACGGGGTTGAGGATGCGGCGGCCTGCATGGCTGATATTCGAATCATGGAAAGCGAGGCTCTCAAAGTGATGCATAAGGAGACGGCCTGATGAGTGACCAAATCGCCTCGATCACATTGCGTGCTGACGTATCCGATCTGAAAACAGCCAGCAATGAACTGGATAAACTCGGTGAAGCCGCGGCGGGTGCCGTAGGCAAAGCTGATGACCTCAACAGCGTATTCCGCGCTGGTGCTGAGTCTGCGAAGCAGGGCAGCGAAGGTATCAAAGAGCAGCAGGTGGCGCTGAAAGGCCTGCTGGAGAATATCGACCCGGTAAACAAGGCGCTTAACCGGCTGGATGAACAGCAGGCCGCCCTGCGTAACTTCCAGACCAAAGGCTTCCTGGATACCGATGATTTTCAGCACTACAACAAAATCCTCGACGATACGCGGCTAAAGCTGACGGATACCGGCGAAGCTGCTGCCAGGGCACAAGCCGAACTGGCAGCGACTCAGGCCGCTGAGAAACAGTCCGCTGCGCTGAAAAACCTGCTGGGTTCCATTGACCCGACGATCCGCGCATTCAACTCACTGGATGAGCAGCATGCACAGCTGGTGGCGCACTTCGAATCAGGGCGCATCAATAGCGCTCAATTCGAGCACTTCAACACCATCCTGAACCAGACACGTGAGCGACTCAACGGCGTGGCTGATGTTCTGCCTGAGGCGTTATCGCGGCAGGAAGCCGCAGCACGCCGTGCCGGTATCTCTGTAGGCCAGTACAGCGCAGCGATGCGTACGCTGCCTGCTCAGTTCACCGATATTGCTACTCAACTGGCTGGTGGTCAGTCGCCGTTCCTGATCCTGCTGCAACAGGGCGGACAGATTAAAGACCAGTTCGGCTCGGTTCAGGGGGCGCTATCCGGCGTCGGCGAATACATCCGCAGCATGGCTGGGATGATTAACCCAACCACGATCGCACTTGCTGGTCTGATTGGTACGATCGGCCTGCTGGCTGCCGCGGCATACAATTCATCAGAGCAATTCGACCAGGTAGCTCGTTCGGTCATCATGATGGGTGGCGCTGGTTTCTCCTCAATGCAGCAGCTCAATCAGGCTGCCGAAGAGGTGGCCGGTAATACGAATACATCGATCAGTTCCACCGTCGATACGCTGGTTACGCTGAACGATACTGGTAAATATACCGCCAGTCAGATGAAGCAGATCGCAACGACCATCACCCTCATGGGTAAGGCCGGAAACGATACCAAAACGGCAATGGCCGACTTCGGCAAGATTGTCAGCGACCCGGTTAAAGGGCTGGCCAGCCTCAATGAGCAATATGGTTTCGTTGATGAGGCCATGATTAAGCACATCATCCAGCTTCGTAAGCAGAAGGGTGAGCAGGCGGCTGTTACTGAAGCCATTAACCTGTTTGCTGGCATCATGGAAAAACGCGCACAGGAGACTATTGAGGCAACGGACAATATTGGCAAAGCATGGACTGGGCTAAAAGCATTCGCCTCTGACACTTTCGGCCAGATCGGAATTACTGTGCGGGCTTGGGGCAATCAGGTTATCGAGGTGTTCAAGTTATTGAGCACTTCGTTTGAAGCCCTTTTCGTCAAGATGAAAGAGGTCTCCCTTGAAATTATGGGGGGGATGATTACCGGTTTCACGGATATTGCTAACAAACTACCGGGCGGGGAAGCTCTCATCAAATCCATGGGGTTTGATGGGCTCGCTGAGAGCGTTGCCGAGAGCAGAAAGGCTGCAAGCAAGGAATATACTCAGCTTACAGCTGAGTACAATAAGCACATTGCTAATCTCAGTAAATCCCAGTGGCAATGGGAGGAGGAAGCGAAGAATGGTTCTGGTGGTGTAAAAGGCACAGGCTCAGTTGATCGGCAAACTAAGGATGCTGTTTCGAAGCTTGCTCAGGACTCAGACAAAAAGACCAAAGAGGCGAAAGCCACTCTGGAAGCTGGCGATCGCACCCTGGAGAACTATCGCGCCCAGGCCAGAACGTTAACTGAAATGCTCGAGACCCTCCGACAAACAGGAGAAACCCACGCTAAAAACACCGAGTTCAGTAAACAGCAATCTCGATTCGCTGAATTGGATGAGGCAGCCAAAACCCGCGCGCTGACTGCTCAGGAAAAATCTTTACTGTCGAGCCGTGAGGCGATTCTGAACGCCGCCAAGGTGGTTGATCAGAAGAACAAGGAAGTAGAGGCGCAGCAGAAGATTAACGGCCTGGCGCAGCAGGCGAATAAATACGTCACGCAGATGTCGGAAAAAACCGATGCATTGCGTGATAGTGCAGGCCTCAGCAGTCGGCAAACGCAGCGCATGATGGAAGAGGCGCAGCTTCGCCAGGGCTGGCTCAACGGTGGCGGTAAGCTTGAGGGTGCCGGGTATGAAAAAGAACTGGCAGCTCTCAGGAAATATTATGCCGAAGAGGACAAATTACGGGGCGACTGGAAGGCAGGGGCTGTTGCTGGCTGGAATGAATATCTGGATGCGGCCACGAACACTTACGACGCCGTTAAGAATGTTGCCAGTTCCACGCTGACCGGCTTGAGCAACATGCTGACTGAGCTTATGACAACTGGCACCGCGTCAGTTAAAGAGTTCGGCAAATCTATGCTCAAGATGATCCTCGAGATAACCAACCAACTTATAGTGGCCTATACAGTACAGGCCGCGATGGGCTGGATAAGCGGTGGCAGCAAAGGCGGGAGCACACCAGGGGGATCTTACGCGAACGCTGCCGCTGGCCTAACTTTTAACGCTAAAGGCGGTGTTTATGATTCGCCCGGGCTCAGTAAGTACGTTAATGGGGTATACGACTCTCCCCAGTATTTTACTTTCCAGGGCGCATCGAAGTTTGCGAAGGGCGGTGTCTTTGGAGAGGCAGGGCCGGAAGCTATTATGCCGTTAGCTAAAGATTCAGCAGGGCGGCTGGGAGTGCGTGCCCAGGGCGGTGGCGGTATGGCTCCGGTTATTAATACCACCGTTAACGTTGATGCTGGTGGTTCTGCAACTGTTCAGTCTTCCAGCTCAGGTGATGCTATGGGCCGTGCCCTTGCTGATGAAATGCAGAACGCTGCGTTGCAGGTTATCCAGAAGCACCTTAAGCCAGGCGGCATGATCTATAACTTCAGTAAAGGCAGGTAGCCAGTTTCGCCGGGTTTTGCCGTTGACCGAATACTGTTAGGATTAGTCCGAGCTTTCACCGAGGGAAGATAGGGACATGAAGAAACTTATTTTGGTTATGGGTATTATCGCTTTGGTTGGGTGTGCCACCAAGCCAATTTCAACTGAGCAGGCTAAGCCAGCGCCAGCGAAACAAATTCTTGATAACACTCTCTTCACGAAAAAGGCTGGCACCGGGGAGGTTGTGATTAAACGTGACTCTGGTTATGTGGGGAGTGCTTGTTTGACGAGGGTTTATGTCGATGGGCGTGAAGTTGCCGATCTTGACCCTGAACAAAAAATCACAATCTACCCCACCTTGGGGGATCACATCTTCAGCGCGTGGCCAAAAGGAATGTGTGGTGGGGGAATGAGTGAGCAGGCAGGTAAAGTAATCGAAGGTAAGGTATTAACTTACAGGATAGGTTACGGCTCTGGTTCAGAATTTGGGATTTACCCAACCGCATTTTAACCACTAACCAAGACCTCCCGGGCCTATAGCCCAACAAGCCTCGCATACGCGGGGCTTTTTTATATCTGTAGCCGAGAGGCAGGAGAACGTTATGGAAATGACTGTAGGATTCCCTGAAATGGGTTCGCGATTTGAATCTGTAAGCTTCGATCCAGATTTAGAAATTAAAATGATAAAGACTGTCAGAACCAAAATTACAGTTTGCAAGCTGGAGCAAATCAATGCGCCTCATGAACTGGTGTTTATCTATCAGGAGGATTTCAATCCAGGCAGCTCTTTTGCCGAAGTCGAAGCACGCGCCAAAGAATATGCCAGTAAGGCAATTGCCGGATTGAAAACCCCGGCTTAACCGGGGCAAAGCATTATTTGATGCGATGGTAGATGTTATCAGCCCTGGCGTACAATTTGGATACCGCCTCGGCACGACCTTGCTCTTGCATCGTCATTTTTGATGTATCTCCACCGTAGGCCTTCGTCATATACTCAGTAACGCGCTTGCGAAAAGCTCCAGCATCACCTGATTCGACAGTGGCAACAGCTAATAAAAACGCTAAGGCTTCATCCTGCTGGTCTTCTTTGTTAAAGCTCATCATAAACTCCTGTTATACCGAGGCCATCAGCCGCACCGTCGGCAATTAATGCGCCAGTGCCCACCACTGGCGGGCTGAATCCACAACATAACCAGGCATTTTGATTTGTAACATCCTGATATTCAGACAGTAGCCACCTTCGGGTGGCTTTTTTTATGGAGCAAATATGGCAGTTGAAACATATAGCTGGCGCTCGCAGCTCGGTGCTGGCGCGATTGAGTACAGCCAGGCGGTGCGCGCGGCGCAGTTCGGCGATGGCTATGAGCAAGTGGCCGATAACGGTATTAACTCCACGGCTATTCAGGTCCCTATGAAGCACACGGGCAACGAGTCGGAAGTGGACAGGATTCGTGATTTTCTCCTCGCTCATACCGTGAAAGCTTTCATCATCACGCCGCCGGGAGAAGAGAAGGGGCTTTACCGTGTAGTCGCAGATTCTGTGCGGAAAAATCAGATCAGCAGCAAATTCGCTGAGCTGACATTCACTATCAAACGGGCTTATGGGGTGTATGCATAATGGCATTAGTCGATCAGGCGGCGATGCTGGCACCAGGTGGCAGAGTCCGCCTGGTTGAAGTTGACGCCTCAGAGTTCAGTGGTGGTATCCACCGTTTCCACTACGCACCTTTCCCCCATACGCCGGAAGAAATTGATGCTGCCAATGGAGATGAACAAAAGCTCGGACCCAAGCCTATCTTCTTCGGTGGCAATACCTACGATTTTTGGCCGTTTCAGGTTTCAGGCCTGGAGCTATCAACAGACCAGGCGGCGGAGCCGTCTCTTAGCGTTTCCAACCTCGACGGTCATATCACGGCGCTGTGCCTCCAATTTAAGGATATGGTTAACGCCAAAGCGAGCATTATCGATACCTATGCGGTTTATCTCGATGCTGTGAATTACCCTGGTGGCGTAAACCCTACAGCTGATTCGTCAATGTTCACGCTCCAGACCTTCTGGCTGGACACCAAAACCTCTGAAGATGATGAAGTGGTGACGTGGGCGTTGAGTAGCCCAGCGGATTTGCAGAACCTGGTTATTCCCACCCGTCAAATTACATCGCTGTGCGAGTGGGCGCTGCGCGGCCAGTACCGAAGCGGTGACGGCTGCACCTACAATGGAACAGCATATTTTGATGCGAAGGGGAATGCGGTCGCTGACCCTGCGCTGGATGTATGCGGCGGCTGCCTGAGCGATTGCCGCAAGCGCTTTGGATCGGGGCTGGCTGAGCCAAACGCTGCTATTCTTGATTTTGGCGGGTTCCCGGCAACTGTTCTCTTCTCCCGATAACCGGACTTCAAAATGAACAAAACGATAATGAATGCCATCCGGAAACATGCTCTGGAGGAATCGCCACGCGAGTGCTGCGGCTTTGTCATTCAGTCAGGACGGCGTCAGCGTTACTTCCCGGTACCGAATAGTCACGATAATCCGATAGAGCATTTCCGCATTGATGCTGAGCAGTGGGCGAATGCTGAAGACATCGGCACTATTATCCGCGTGATTCATTCGCACCCAGGTGATGGTGCCAGAGCTATCCCATCAGACCTTGACCGGCAGCAGTGCAACCAGTCCGGTGTGGTCTGGGGTGTCTACGCGCCAGACTGTGATGAATATGCTGAGATAACACCGGGTTCCATCCCGCTACTTGGCCGTCCATTCATCCTTGGCTCGCACGATTGCTGGGGGCTGATAATGCACTGGCATGCCACCCAGGGTGTAACGCTGAATGATTTCCGGGTCGACTACCCTTGGTGGGAAAGCCAGTACCCGGACAACCTGTATTTCGACAACTGGGAGCGGGAAGGGTTTGTCGAATGCGACCCGTCTCCAGGCTGTATGGTCATCATGCAGGTTGAATCCAGTAAGTGGAACCACGCGGGGATCATTACCGAGGAAGGCGAGCTGCTTCACCATCTGTACGGGCAACCATCCTGCATCACGCCGTATGCACGAGGTTATTTCAAAGACAGGACGATGATCTGCGTCCGTCACAAAGAGCTACCGCAGGAGATTCAGCCATGGCGCGTTTAACCACGATTCGATTGTACGGTGTACTTGGAGCCCGGTTTGGCCGTGTTCACAGGCTGGCGGTGCAGACATCAGCTGAGGCGGTAAAGGCGCTTTGCATCAACCTGGACGGTTTGGAAAGTTACCTGATGAACGCCAAAAAGAACGGTATGACGTTTGCGGTGTTCCGCGGGAAACGCAATATCGGAGTTGATGATTTTAAGGAGCTATCCGGGGAAAGCGATATTCGCATCGCGCCAGTGATGGAAGGGGCGAAAAAGGCGGGTATGTTTCAGACCATTCTGGGGGCTGTCATGGTTGTTGCTGGGGTTGTTATTGGCGCAATGACTAGTTGGACAGGTGTTGGCCTGACATTCGGTGCCGGGCTTGTAATGTCCGGTGCATCAATGATGGCTGGCGGTATCTACCAGATGCTGTCTCCCCAACCAAAAGGACTACAGGGGCGAGACGATCCTGACAATAAACCCTCATATGCCTTCGGTGGCTCGGTGAACACCCTTGCGATGGGTAACCCGGTCGCGCTTCTTTATGGTGAGCGCGAGATTGGCGGCGCCATCATCAGTGCTGGCATAGTCGCAGAAGACATCTGAAAACTCCTTTCTGAATATCAAGCACCCAATTGGGTGCTTTTTTTATGGATGTAATATGGAAGCGATCACTGGTGCAAAGGGTGGCAGCCAGAAGCAGCACACGCCTGTAGAACAGCCCGATTCGGCTCAGTCAATGGCGCGCTGCCGCATGCTGCTGGCGCTCGGGGAGGGTGAGTTTGCTGGTGGCCTGGATGCGACCCGTATCTTCCTTGACGGAACCCCGTTGGGAAATGCAGACGGTTCAATGAACTTTGAGAACGTTACCTGGGACTTCCGTCCCGGTACTCAGGCTCAGACACCAATCCCCGGCTTCCCGGCAGTTGAAAATGAAACAAGTATTGGCGTATCGCTGACGAAAGTTACCCCATGGACTCGTGCGATCAGTAACACCCAGATTGACGCGGTGCTGGTACGTATTGGTATCCCTGGATTACAGCAGCAGGAAAACGATGGGGATATTGTCGGCACAACGGTTCAGTACCATATCGACCTTGCTGTGGACGGTGGGGCTTACTCGACAGTCATGACTAAAACCGTCACAGAAAAGCTCAGTTCGCTCTACGAACTAACCCACCGTATTAATCTTCCCAAAGCCAGCACCGGTTGGCAGATTCGGGTTGTCCGGGATACTGTTGACAGTACCAGCCAAATTCTCCAGAACAAAACGCAGGTACAGGCGATCACCGAGGTGATTGACGCGCGTCTCCGTTATCCGCATACCGCACTGCTGTATGTGTCATTCAACGCAAAGTCATTCAGCAATATCCCAAAGATATCCTGCAAGCCGAAAGGCCGGGTAATCCGCATCCCACAAAACTACGATCCCGTTGCGCGAACGTACAGCGGGACCTGGGACGGTACATTCAAATGGTCCTGGAGTAACAACCCGGCGTGGATTTGGTTCGATATTCTTACTGAGCCGCGCTTCGGACTGGGTCGCAGGGTTACGCCAGCGATGCTCGATAAATGGGAGTTGTACCGTATTGCCCAGCGTTGCGACCAGAAAGTGCCGGATGGTAAGGGTGGCAGCGGTACCGAGCCTCGCTTTATGTTTGACGTTTATATCCAGGCTCAGGCTGATGCCTGGCAGGTGATTAAAGACATCGCGGCAGGTTTTAACGGCATGACGTTCTGGGGCAACAACATGTTCAATGTTGTCTCTGATATGCCAGCTGATACGTCAAAACTTCAGATACTCACTCGAGCTTCTGTTGTTGGTAAGCCAACGTACTCCAGCGGCAGTGAAAAGAACCGCTATAGCTCAGCGCTGATTAACTTCAGCGATCCGGATAACCACTACCAGGACCGCACCACCGCAGTGATGTTCCCGGAACTGGTGAAGCAGTTTAAGTTTAAGCAGACGCAAATCACCGCGATCGGTTGTACGCGTGAGAGCGAGGCGCAGCGGCGTGGCGGATGGGCGGTGTATTCCAACTCACTTGACCGCATTATCACGCTTCAGACCGGACTTGATGGCTTTGTATTCGTGCCGGGCACCGTATTTGCGTTTGCAGATGAACGCCTGTCAGGGCGCGTTTATGGCGGGCGTATCACCGGGTACAACGCAGGGCTTAAGGCCGTGACCACTGACCGGGGCACCAGCGCGGTGGCGGGTGATACGCTGATGATTCGTACTCAGGGCGGTACCGTTGAGAGCAGAACCATTCAGGCTGTTAACGGCCAGCAACTGATACTGGCAACTGCCTTTACCGCTGAGCCACAACCTAATGCCATTTTTGTTATCGATGCAGGTCAGTTGCGCCTCCAGTACTTCCGCGTAACCAATCTGACATTTAACGATGAAGAGAACACCTACAGTATCACCGGAGCAGAGTACAACGGGGCGAAGTACGATGCCGTTGATAACAACGCCCGACTGGATACGCCCCCGATTAGTCTGTTACCGACAGGACTGGTAGGGCAACCGACAAATATCACGATCAGTAGCTACGACTCGGTCCGTCAGGGGCAGCGTATTGCAACCATGGTTGCGAGTTGGGATACGCCAGTAGATAAAAACGGGAAACCTCAGGCAGATATTGTCGCGTATCAGGCACAGTGGAAACGCGGTGATAATGAGTGGATCAATATCCCCGAAACAGGCCTGCGCAATATAGAAGTCGCCGGGATTTTCTCTGGTGATTATCTTGTGCGAGTTCGTGCCATTAATTCTGCTGGTGCTTCCAGTCTATGGGCCTCTTCTGTCCTGACTCATCTCACAGGACGTGCTGGGGATGTTCCAAAACCGATTGGTCTGCGTACCACAGCAATTAACTGGGGTATACAGGTTGACTGGTCCTTCCCGGCTGATACCGGAGACACCCTCCAGACCGAACTGCAGTATTCAGTTAATGGTGGCGGGGATAATCCTCTGTTGCTTGCTGGAGTTCCTTACCCGCAACACACATACACCCAACTGGGTTTGAAGGCTGGGCAGGAGTTCTGGTACCGGGCTCGTCTGGTCGACCGTATCGGCAACAAGAGTGACTGGACTCATTGGGTTCGTGGTGAATCCAACGCGAATGCTGACGACTACCTGGGCGATATTGCCGATGATTTTCTGACGTCTGCCGATGGTGACCGCCTGACAAGCGACATTGATACCAATCTGGAAGCAGCGTTGCAGAATGCGCTGGCCAACCATGGAACGGTGGAACACCAGTGGGCGCAGTACGGCGAAGTGCGCGCGGATATTCTGGTGGTTAAAACGACCATTGCGCAGGTGGATAAGGCCATGGCTGAAATGTCCACGCAGGTGCAGGCGCAGTTCAATGATGTAACGGCTGCGCTGGAGGATAAGCTTACCGCCGTGGTTGATGCCTCCGGGGCATCTGCAATTTATACCCTCAAAACCGGAGTCCGGATTAACGGTGTGATGTATAACGCCGGAATGTCGATTGCAGTGCTGGCGGAAACGGGTAAGTCGGTAGTCACCCGCGTCGGGTTTAACGCCAACCAGTTCGTCCTGATGAGTGGCAGCGGTGATACGCAGTATTCACCCTTTGCTGTTGTTAATGGTCAGGTGTTTATCAGCGATGCGTTTATTCAGGATGGCAGCATTACCAATGCCAAAATTGGTAATTTTATCCAGTCGAATAACTTCGTTGCGGGTTCAGCAGGCTGGCGCATTGATAAAAATGGAAACGCTGAATTACATGGCAAATTTTACGCTGACAGTGGCCAGTTTGCATTTAATGGCACCAATAACACTGTCGTCATCAACGGGAATGGCCTGACCGTCAATTTATCTGGCGGTGGACGGGTTGTCGTCGGGAGGTGGTCATAATGCCGGAAGGGATATTAATCGACTATAACGATGGCCGTCCGGTGATGGCGATTACTGCTGGGCTGCGTGCCCCCAGTTTTTGCACAACGTTCTCGGGCTGGTCATCCCAGTCAATGCAGTACCCGGTCAATACACCGCTAGCTCCAGGATCACAGGTTATCGTGGTGCCCACCAATCCCATTTACATCTATTCCTTTGCTGAATTTGATGTGGCCATTATGACGGGGGTCACCAGAAACGGGGACGCCGGTGTCATCATTGGCGCTGAGACAATCGGGGGTAAAGCCCTTACTCCAGACTGGTCAGGTTATGTCATGGAGCTGCTGCCAGCCGCCACTTATAACGAAGGATTACTGGTTTCAAACTCAACTGACTTCACTGCTATATCCAATCAGGCCGCGCTGATGACCTGCGCTTATTCCGGACGCATTACGGTTAACGGTAGTGCGCCGCTTCCGGTGAGCGGTATTCCTTTTGGCAAATGGGATAACCCGAATGTGTCGGTGGGGGTTGATGGCGGCAATATCATCGTGCGCGATATTTCCTACACAGGACGGGACGACGTGGCCGGAACGGCGACGATTGACCTGGTGATATTCAATCAGACCGCACCTGTCGGGGGCGACGGCATCACAATGACCAACGCCGCAGGCCAGGTGACATTCTCCACGCTGAAACGCCCCTTTGTATATGACCGACAAATTCAGATCACCGATGCTTTCCAGGATATTGGCGGCGGGTTCTGCCAGATAGTCTATACCGGCGTTCAGGTACGAATGATTGGTGGATGGGGAAATATCAGAACCAAAGGCGTCGTCATGTCAGGCGGTAGCGTCAGGTCAGCCTACAACAAAGTATTTGCGGACCGCAATTCTGGCGCATGGGATATGACCCGAAACAGAAATATCGCCATGCCCATTCTCATTCTTCCGAACATGTACTGAGGAAAAATTATGTCAGCAGGAACCTTAACCCTGACGAATAACTCTGCTGCGGTCGCTGGCAGCGGGACTGTGTTTACCACAGAGGTGGCGGCCGGAGATTTTATTGTTGTCACTGTTGGCGGAGTTCCATACACCCTCCCGGTTAAGACCGTCAACAGCAATACATCACTGACACTGGTGAGTAATTTCACCGGGCCAACACAATCTGGTGCGGCCTGGTCTGCTGTTCCACGTGTGGTGTTGAATATGGTTACCGCTGCAATGGTAGTTCAGAACACTGAAGCCCTGCGAGGCCTGAACTACGACAAACAGAACTGGCAACAGGTATTCAGCGGAACGGGAACAGTGACCGTCAAACTACCTGACGGCAGCACGTATACCGGACCAGCATGGGGAGGTTTAGCGACAACTCTTGATGGCAAGGCGCGGAAAGGTGTTAATTCTGATATTACCAGCATTACCGGGCTGACTACAGCGCTAAGTATTTCACAGGGAGGGACTGGTGATAAGACTGCCGATGGGGCGCGTACAAACCTCGGTTTGGGAAATGTGGCAACTAAAAATACTGGTGAAGGGGATAATGATGTACTGGCTCCAGGGTCATTTGGTGTGGGGTCTAAAAAACTTCCAGTAATTGATGATATCTGGGACAAGAGTAGTGGGACTCGCTTCTGCAAAGTTATCCCTGCAACGTCGGGAGGTCCTGGAATGTATGGTTCTGGCATCCGGTTATCAGACCGTGATATTGGGAGTGGAAGCACTTCTGCAGCGCAACAATCATTTGCTGCGCTGATTCTTAGCGGGAAAATTATTCACTTCATGAATATGTCGGATGGCAATGATTCTGGCTGGATGCAGATTTACCACACCGGAAATACGACTCGGGCAGCTGATGGTACGCTGAAAGGTGCATCGCCTATTGTACAGTTGTTCGGGAATGGGACATGCCAGCTTAACGATGAGTCTGAGGGGTGCGCCGTAACCCGCCTGGGTATCGGGGAATACCTGATTGAGGGTTGTACCGGGTTAAATGCTGATGCTGCATGGGGTGGTATCGATGGTGGATTTGACATCCCGACCGACCGCAACAAACAGCCTCTCATCTGGCTTGACTATAAGGTTAATTCTGACGGTTCTGTGCTGGTTAAAACGTATCACCGCACCCATCCGTCGGCACCTGAGTTTGCCAGAAATGAGCGGGAGGGGTTAGCTGATGGAGACCTGGTTGATATCCCGTCTGACCAGTTTGTAAGTGTCCGAGTGGAAATGCCAGCTGACAGCATCTGGAATCAGAAACAGAAAGCAATAGAAGAAGCTGCGAAAAGCGCGTCCGAAGAGGTTCAATAAAATAATTGTGACGGCAGTAAAGCGACTCTTTTACTGCCGTCAAATATCACATTCCATTCTGGAGAACGGACGTGAACTCAGATACCAGCCACATATCAGCCTCTTCAAACATTTCCTGAACAGTACGGCTTATCTGCTCCTTCTCATGCTTGCTGGCGTCAGTGTTGATCGCTGGCAGTGTCATCATCGGTTTAACCCGGACATCAGCATCGGGGAAGATCCGGTGAACCCTCCTGGTCAATTCGCCCAGAATGATATCTTTTGCACCAGGCAGACCATCAAAATTCCTTTTGTCATAAACGAGTTCCACGAACATTGCTCATTGCCTCTTTACTGGATGGATATACAGTATTTATACTGTGTTTTTATCCGGTATTCAAGAGAGGGCGTAAACATGGGCTTTCCTTCACCTGCTGCAGATTATGTTGAAACACGAATCTCCCTCGATCAGCAGCTAATCAGCCAGCCAGCAGCGACTTATTTCATGCGGGCATCGCGTTCACATTTCAGGGAAGGGATAATCCAGGGAGCGTTGCTTGTTGTGGATGCGTCACTTTCTCCCTGTGATGGTTCACTGCTGATATGCGCGATAGACGGAGAATTCAGGATCAAGCGATATCGGACTCATCCTCACCCCCACCTCGTTAATCTGGAGAACGGGAGAAAGGAGGCGCTGCCAGTAGATGATGGCGGTTACAGTTCTGCACCCGCTATATTTGGGGTGCTTACTTACATCATCAATGACGCCAGGAATGCAGAGTTTGATGATTGCCCGGTGATGTGAGCACATCACTGTTAAGTGAAGTATGAAGTGGGGTTACGTGGTTGAGGTTAATTATCATTTCTGTCTGGATTGTTAGACAAACCAATCCCTACTTTTACCGCAGCGAACAACATGATGCACAGAGTGGTAATCACGGCAAATACCAATGAGAGACTAGTAATCATAGGGCTTCTTAATGTCAGATGAATTCTATTGTCAGACAACTGTATAGAGAAAAGGTTCCTGGCAATTATCGTGCTTGCTACTCAAGAGGATATTACAATCCGATAGATCGTAGTTGGCTGGTGATCTGTCGATAGTTTCACCCCAATAATTCCCCGGAGTTTCCCCGTACAGAAAACAGACATAAAAAAACCAGCCGTAACAGGCTGGTTCTTAGAGGATTTTTGGTCGGCACGAGAGGATTTGAACCTCCGACCCCCGACACCCCATGACGGTGCGCAACCATTTCAATGGCAGCTATGTGCCAGGAACGGACGTTACTACTAGCTCAAGCAAACCGCTCCTTAGCCCTTAATGAAGAATGGAGGTATTGGTATAAATAGGTGAATATCGGAATATCTCCAACAGGGAAAGGGACGTTTTTAGGGGATAACTATATTATCACCTAGTGGCCGTAAGAATATGCGCAGAGAGAACATATTTCACAACAGCCACCTTAGTTTTATGAAAAATCATAAACCGTAGGAATATTTAAACGCATTTAAACGTCAGGCGAGCAACGCCATTAACAAGTAAGTGTGTATCAATATCAGTTCTGACTTCTTTCATAGATTTATTTTGTACCCTACAGAAATCAGAAGCCTTTTTTGTTGCAGTGCCAATAGCGCCTCGTATACGACCTGCAGCAGGAGCAGCTTCTACCTCAGTGAGGTAGTTCCCATTATCCAGTTTTTTGACATCGGACTGATATGTCAGACCCAGGCCTTGAAACTGTGTTTTATCATTTTGCACAGAGCAACCGCTTAGAAAAGTACCAATTAAAATGGTGGTGGCAATTACTAATGTTTTCATGTAAAGAACAATCCTTATGTATTTGGTTAGTCTCTATTCTACAAACTGAAATACAACATAAATTAAACCAATTGCTATTTATAGATTTGCATACAGCTATCGTATTGAATATTTAGAGAAATAAATCACACTAACCGAAAAACAAGAACGTCAGGTGATCTGTTCCATATGATTCAGAACACATCGATGTAAACATGGATCCCTAACTTCCGCTTCTTGCTCAAAGCAGACGTTTTTCCCTGCCGCATCATACATTAACGCATAGTTTCTATTAACTCTGGTCCTTGATTCTTAACATTCCCGACGGCACGTGTAACGGCATGCCATATAAATTTTTCAGCCGACACGGAACCGTCGGCAGCAATTTCCGCAGCATCTTTCCCTCCAATGTCCTGCCTCATCCATTCGCGAGCGGCTTCTGGTGAAAGTACCAGAGGCCGCCTGTCGTGTATATCTACCAGCCCTTTGTCGGCAGCAGCTGTCACTATCAGGAAACCTTCTGCTTCATCTCCACGTTCGAATGGTGTGCTGCCGATCGCCGCCATAAAAATCGGCTGACCGTCTGCCCGGTGAATAAAGTAAGGTTGTTTCTTATCGCCTTCTTTTTTCCACTCAAACCAGCCATCAGCAAAGCAAATTGCGCGACCGTGTTGCCATAGAGGCTTAAACATTCTGCTGGTGGCCGCAGTTTCAGAGCGCGAGTTAATTAGTGGTGGTTTATCCCACCACCCTGGGGCGTATCCCCAGATAACTGGATCAAGATGGAGTTTCTCGTCACGTTCGCTCAGAAGCAGAACTTTGGTGCCTGGCGCCACGTTAAAACGCCCGATCGGCTCCGGGTCATAGGGAAAGTCTCGTTCGACTTCGTCAGCGAGAAGGGCGAGATAGTCTTCACGCGTCATCGACTGTGAAAAACGTCCACACATAGAAACCTCCAGCTATATGTCAGACTGAAAGTATAGGCGTTAACTAAAAGAGAGGGCGCGTAGGTCAATGTGTACCTAAATGCGCCCTTAATTTTGATTTTTGATGGAGATTTGTATTTATCTATTTGAATTTAAGGTGAATTATTTAAATTCAAAAAACCTTTTTGTACGGTTTTACTGAAACCTGCGCGTAAACGCCCGCTGCAACATACGGATCGGCTTCCGCCCACGCCTGTGCCGCCTCCAAAGATTCAAATTCGGCAATCACCGTCGAGCCGGTAAAACCCGCCGCACCGGGATCGTTACTATCGACCGCTGGCATGGGGCCCGCCGTGAGCAAACGACCTTCGTCATGAAGGAGTTGCAGGCGAGCCAGATGAGCAGGGCGCACGGAAAGACGTTTTTCGAGAGAGTCTGCGATATCTTGGGCGTAAATAACATACAGCACGGGTAGAACTCCTTGAACGGTAAAAGTCGTTAATAACGTTATTGGAAAGGCCTAACAACTGCAACGGAAAGATAACTGATATGTTAAGGCCATACTCTGAAAGTGGTTTTTTATCATAAAATCGCGTTCTAAATGTCAGTTACCGCCACGGGCTTATTGAATATGATTGCTATTTGCATTTAAAATCGGGGCCTGGTTTTTTTACTGAAACGATTATGACTTCAATGACCCTTGATTTACCTCGTCGCTTTCCCTGGCCAACGTTACTGTCTGTCGGCATTCATGGTGCCGTAGTGGCTGGTTTGCTGTATACCTCGGTACATCAGGTTATTGAACTGCCTGCGCCAGCGCAGCCGATCTCTGTCACGATGGTCGCGCCTGCCGATCTCGAACCACCTCAGGCCGTTCAGCCGCCGCCGGAACCCGCTGTCGAGCCTGAACCGGAACCAGAGCCGATTCCAGAGCCACCAAAAGAGGCGCCGGTGGTGATTGAAAAACCGAAGCCCAAGCCTAAACCGAAGCCAAAACCGGTGAAAAAGGTGGAAGAGCAGCCGAAACGCGATGTTAAACCAGCAGAACCGCGGCCGGCCTCCCCGCTGGAAAATACGGCACCTACGCGCACAATGACCAATACCGCGCCGGCAACTACCAGCAAACCGGTGGTCAGTGCGCCATCGGGCCCACGCGCTTTAAGCCGTAATCAGCCTCAGTATCCGGCGCGAGCTCAGGCGCTACGCATTGAAGGGCGGGTAAAGGTCAAATTTAATGTAACGCCGGATGGTCGGGTTGAAAATGTGGAGATCCTGTCTGCACAGCCTGCCAATATGTTTGAGCGTGAAGTGAAAAACGCGATGCGTAGATGGCGTTATGAAGCAGGTAAACCCGGTTCCGGACTCGTGGTGAATATTGTTTTCAAATTAAACGGCACAACGCAGATCGAGTAAGCATCAGGCCGTCCGGCAATGATCAGGAGTGATGATTGCCGGATAGCATTACTGGCGTGTGCTATCAGGCCAACGTGGGGATTGGACGCGGTTTCCCGTCTTTATCAACGGCAACGTAGATAAACAGAGCTTCGGTAGCCTTATAACGCTGGCCAATAGGTTCAGAAGCGACTTTCTTCACCCAAACTTCAATATTGATGCTGATTGAGGTTGTCCCGCGTTTCACACAGCGAGCATAGCAACACACTACATCACCTACGGCGACCGGGCGCAAAAAGCTCATTCCTTCAACCCGCACCGTTACCACACGACCATGTGCGATCTCTTTGGCCTGAATCGCGCCACCTATATCCATTTGTGACATCAGCCAGCCGCCAAAAATATCACCGTTCGCGTTGGTATCGGCAGGCATGGCCAGAGTGCGTAAAACCAGTTCACCCTGGGGAGTGTTATTCGTTGTTGTCATTGTAGAACCGACTATAGAGAAAGATTACAGGCGCGATGCTACTAGAATTTGTGCGTCGAGAACAGAGGGGATGCGGCATGCAGAGCAGATGTAAGTCAGGTTGTCAGCTCTATGGAACGCGAGGGGATAAAAATTCGCCAGATCCGCAGATCTGGCGAGCATGTATTACGATTTATCTTCTTGCGGCAGATGACGGTAAATATAGACTCCACTCAGCAGCGTAAAGAATAAAGTCAGGGCGGTCAGGCCGAACACTTTGAAGTTGACCCAAATGTTCTGCGGTAGCCAAAATGCAATATAGATATTCGCCAGACCACACAGGATGAAAAAGACTGCCCAGGCTAAATTTAGTTTCGACCACACTGGCTGCGGCAGGGTCAGTTCTTTACCTAACATGCGCTGGATCAGCGGTTTTTTCATCACCCACTGGCTTACCAGCAATGCTCCAGCAAACAGCCCGTAAATCACCGTTACTTTCCACTTAATGAATTCATCGTTGTGGAAAAAAATAGTCAGGCCACCAAATACGGCCACCAGGACAAAGGTGATTAACGCCATCTTCTCGACCTTGCGATAGCGAACCCAGCTGTAAATCAACACTACAGCCGTTGCGACAATCAGCGCCGAGGTCGCCGCATAGATGTCGTAAAGCTTATAAAAAGCAAAAAAGACAACCAGCGGTAAAAAATCAAGAAACTGCTTCATTCTTCGATTCCGTCATCAAAAGCACCGGGTACAAGCCCGGAATGCGTTCAGGGTTTATTGGCGAATCAGCATGTACAGGCGGAACAAATAGATCAGCAACACCGCGGAGATCATATTGCTCAGCGTATTCGCCAATACCGCGCCTACATTCGGCGTAAGTACTGCAAAACTTGGCGCAAAAAGCAACAGCAGCGTTTTTGCCAGCAACCAACCGATTACTGCCGGCGCAACCAGTCGCATATTCGACCACGCCAGACGCATACTGTTGCGCATCGCGGCAAAGACACCCATTTTGTCCTGTACCAACATCACAGGTGCGAGTGCCAGCAGGATGGCCAGCAGAATACCGGGAACAACAACCAGCATAATACCGATTTGCACCAGCAGAGTAGTCAAAAAAATCAGAATAAACAGCTTTGGCAACACTGGCGCACTGGCGCCGATGGCACGTAATGCGCTGACCCGATGACCTGCTGAAATCAGCTGAATCATCAGGATGACACCACCGGCGAGGATGGCATTACCAATCAGACCGGAAAACGTAGACGCCGCGGAAGCGCGTAGCAAAATTTGCTGTTGCTCCGGGGTCATGTTTTGCACCAGATCGAACAACCCCACGCTGCTGGTTAACTGATCGCCTTCACTGAGTTGCGCAATTTGTGCGTCAGTGGGGGAAAAGGCATGCCCTAACACCACTGTGATAAACGCGCACAACAACGATACCAGCAAGATGGTAATGAATTGATTACGGAAAAAGTTTCCCGTGTCACGGTAAACGGATTTCGCCGTGATAGACATGCACTCTCCTTGAGTTTTGCAGGTGTTCATTTGCGGGCAATTGTACCCTGGATAACTCTACAGTGGCAGCATCGCGCGATGTATGGAAAAGCATATCTTTGTAAAGCTGCGGTAATTTTTGGCTATGACTTCAGCGTCGTGCATGAACGCTGTTTGTTATCTGCGCATCGCGTGCAGATAACCATCACCCATCAGCAATGAGCTGGAGGTACTTGCACATTGAAAATATATCAAAATTGATCTGAATTAATTTAACCAGGATTTTGAATGCAAGTTCTAACTTAATCTGGATCAATAAATGTTAAATTATCAAAGTCAATGTGATCCATGTTAGATCATTTATTACTCCAAAGTAGGTATATTCATTCCGCTTTTATAACCATAACGATGGAGCGGACATGAAAAAATTAACAGTTGCAGCATTGGCTTTAACAACTCTTCTCTCTGGTAACGCATTTGCGCATGAAGCTGGAGAGTTCTTTATTCGTGCAGGTTCTGCCACCGTCAGACCGACGGAAGGTGCAGGTGGTACGCTGGGCAGCTTAGGTGGCTTTGATGTCAGCAATAACACGCAGTTGGGTCTGACATTTACCTACATGGCAACCGACAATATCGGTGTTGAATTACTGGCGGCTACACCGTTCCGCCATAAAATTGGTACTGCAGCAACGGGTGATATTGCCACCGTACATCATTTGCCGCCGACGTTAATGGCACAGTGGTACTTCGGTGACTCCAGCAGTAAACTGCGTCCGTACGTAGGTGTTGGTGTGAACTACACGACCTTCTTCGATGAAGGCTTTAACGATAACGGTAAAGAAACAGGATTATCGGACCTGAGTCTGAAAGATTCCTGGGGTGCAGCAGGGCAAGTCGGTATGGACTATCTGATTAACCGCGACTGGCTGATTAACATGTCGGTCTGGTACATGGATATCGACACCACTGCAAGCTATAAAATGGGTGGTGTCCAGCAGCGAGACAGCGTACGCCTCGATCCGTGGGTGTTTATGTTCTCTGCGGGTTATCGTTTTTAAGTTCTTCTGCAAAACTCCTCTGCAAAACTGGTCATCAAATGACCAGTTTTTTCCATTCTTTTCCACGCGTATCGTTATTTTGACCAGCCGTAGTCAACTGAGTCACGTGTGCTTCTGAACACATCAGTCAGAGATGCTGGTTGTACCGCTCCACCCATTTAGCATTTCCCTTTGTTGGAGTGGTGGAGTAAATATAGGCTAAGTATCTTGTCCCGGTACTAAACGAACACACTATCAAATAAGGCGCAGTGCAAGATGACTTGTAGCGCTCTCTTTAAGCAGTACCGCGGTAACTTTAATAGCCAGTGTGTTTATCTGGAATATCGCTTTTGTTTCTATTCTCTTATGCATTATTACTGCGGCTCATTTATTACGTACAAAAAAGAACCTGCAGATAATCAGGGGATAACTTATCCAAAATGTTAACTATTGATAAAATTAAAGTAACATATCTTAAAATTTGGATATTTTATTTTTCATGGACTAAGGCTTGTACATCATGATATAATGTGACGGCAGATTATTTACCATTCAATAATGTAAATGAATTTTCGAGGAGATCATTCCAGTGGGACGTAAGTGGGCAAATATTGTTGCTAAAAAAACAGCTAAAGACGGTGCAACGTCTAATGTATATGCAAAATTCGGTGTAGAAATTTATGCTGCTGCTAAACAAGGCGAACCAGACCCTGAATTAAATACATCTTTAAAATTCGTTATTGAACGTGCGAAACAAGCGCAGGTTCCAAAACACGTTATTGATAAAGCCATTGATAAAGCCAAAGGCGGCAGCGATGAAACGTTCGTGCAAGGGCGTTATGAAGGCTTTGGTCCCAGTGGCTCACTGATTATTGCTGAAACATTGACTTCAAACGTTAACCGTACGATTGCTAATGTCCGCTCAATTTTTAATAAAAAAGGCGGGAATATCGGAGCGGCGGGTTCTGTCAGCTATATGTTTGACAATACCGGAGTAATTGTATTTGAAGGGACAGACCCTGACCATATTTTTGAAATTCTGCTTAATGCTGAAGTAGATGTTCGTGATGTAACCGAGGAAGAAGGAAACATCGTTATTTATACTGAATCTACAGATCTTCACAAAGGCATTGCAGCTCTAAAAGCAGCAGGAATTACTGAGTTCTCAACCACAGAATTAGAAATGATTGCTCAATCAGAAATTGAACTTTCACCAGAAGATTTAGAAGTCTTTGCAGGGCTTGTTGATGCTCTTGAAGATGACGATGATGTTCAAAAAGTATATCATAACGTTGCAAATCTCTAATGATAGATTAAAGAAATCTGTCATCATGGCAGATTTTTTTAACTCATAAAGTTGTTATGAGTGCACTATTTATTACAAACTCGGATATTTTCCATCATCATCAACTAAAAATATCTGACATAGGTACCAGGTATCATTCTCTTTGGACAATTGATATTCATAAATAGGTGAATAATACTGCCTCGATAATCTGGTCGTCACGGTCGCTACTTTTTCAGAAATCTGAACCGATATGATGTTCTCTTGCTCAGGATCATGACTAGACTCAGAACCAAAAGCTATAGGCTCGCCCTGAAAACCAGGTTTTGTATATTTATTCAAAAGCTCATTCCAACCCTTCTGGGCCAGGAGCATAACTTCTTGCTTTCCGTAGTTCTGATTTCTCTGAAATGACTGGTCATTCCAATATTTATAATCCCTCTGGAAAGCGGTGATTACCTGTTCCGGAGTATTTGCCAGTATGTCCCCAGCGCTTAAAAATCCAACGCTTAACATAACTAATTTAATCAACAGATGTCTCAACAAGTTCACCCATATTTGGCATGCTTTCCTTCAGTGTCTCGCAAGGGACTTTTTGAAGTCAACTTCATTAATGGTTGCACAACCAAAACGACTGAACTGTATAGATTCCGGGCATACCTGCCCGTGGTTAGCAGCCAGGAAAAATTCCCCTCGTTCTTCATTTAAAAAATTCTGGGGAAAACATCCTGCCTTTCTCCCCTTTGATGTAGTGCTACTCTTTAAGCAAACCAACTTTGAGGGGATTGCTGATGATGTTGACCCGCCATCTGCTACAGCAAAAAATCACACTTCTGGAACCGTTCTACGAGGATCAAACGGCAGCGTTTGCCGTGAGTGTTGCACGTGAATTATTGCTTTGCATGGATAAAATTGAGGCGCTGGAGAAACTTATTGCGACTCCGGTTACACTACCTTATTGCAGCGCAAGTCCGGTTTGTGAGATTGAGGCGGGCTATGCCGCAGGCGTAAACGACTGCCGCGAGGCCATCCGGCGGGCAGGGTATCCTATCGAAGGTGATGATTAGTTTGCGCTTATGTTAACAAATATGTGCTTTTATTGTATAAATCTGTAACCTACGCGCGCTGCTGCGGGCTACATCAACTTACCTGCTTCGGAGTGGCAAACATTCTCTATCAACGTACAACGCTGTTATGCAACAACATAAACGGGTAACCGATTTGGCAATACTGTTAACTATCAGGGTGGACTCGTGAAGATTGTGCAGGATAAGCTCAGAAACAGGCAGGCTCTGCTGGTATCCGGGCTCATTACGTTGATTTTTACCTCGTTGTTTCTGTTTATCATTTATGAACAGCGTATGGCGGCCGCCAGTGAAGGCGTTAGCCGCCTGCAAGCTCACATGTTGGACATTTTTAACGATAATGAACTGATTGCCGATGCGATTGGCGAGCGTTATTACCACATCAAAACCGGCGAACAGTGTGGTGTTATGGCGCAGTTTGTTCCGCGAAACAAAGATGAATGGGGAATTAACGCCGACCCAAAGCGGGTTCATTCTGCAACGGGGACAATTATTGCTCAGCAACCCAGCCATAATGCGCTGTGTATGTATACTGCGGCGGAGTTCATTCGCGGAATGGTTAATGAGCTAAATCCAGGCAGCTTCGATGCACACCGTTACATTATCGCCAGCAATTCAGATTATTTTTATTGGTTTATGGCTTCCGACTCGCGCAATTTCAGTTTTTCTGACTCTGAAATGGCGATGGATATTACGCATTTTTTCTATCCGCCCACCGATTTCTATACCCGGTTGTTGCAAAAAAACGTCAAAAATAAAGCTCTCAGTTCAACAAACTTCTATACCGATAAAATTACCGGTGAAAAAGCCTACAGCGTAGTGAGCTATATCTACGATCTGTCGGGTAAGGAGATATCAGACCAAATCGTTGCCTATCTGGTCTATGATCATTCGAAGCCTGAGCTGCAGGAAGCGTTAGCCGAGGCGTTTGATAATCAAATCCTTCCCGGATTGAACGTGGAGTTGGTGAATCTGACCAACAAAGAGAGCCTCTGCTTATCCGGCAAATGTGCGGGGCAATCCAGCTATTTGGTGCGCAATTTTTCGGAGAAATATGCGCTGCACTATTCGCTTTCATTAGGCCGTTTTATGGCGCGCGATACACATGCCGGGATTGTTATCCTGCTGGCGCCGTTCTTTTTCATCATCATTAGCTTCTCGTTAAAGTCATGGCTAAACGAAAGCGACCTCAAGGTTTATATCGATACTCTGACCGGCTGTTTTAACCGCCGAATACTCGACATTATCAAGCGTCGGGATTTATCACACTGTTCGGTGGTGCTACTGGACTGCAATAAATTTAAGGCCGTCAATGATACCTGGGGCCACGCGGCAGGCGATCGCGCGTTGCAAATTATCGCCAACAGGATGCTGTCAAACACTCGCACCAGCCACGATATTGTAATTCGTACCGGCGGGGATGAATTTATGATCCTGCTGTTTCGATCGCAGGCAACTGACGCCATAGCAATCGCGCAACGTATTAGCGGGCAGGTGACCAGTCATGTGTTTGTGGTGGATGGGCATACCGTACCATTGTCAGTATCGTGGGGAATTGCAGAAGTGAACGGTGAACTGGATGTGGCCATTCAGAATGCGGATAGCGCTATGTATAGAATGAAGCACACGAAAGAAGGGTGAAACCGCCAGACGTCTCTGGCGGTTGATTTAACTTACTGGTGGGTGGCGGCTTTCATCGTGCTGACAAACGCTTTCAGCTCAGCCAGCATCTGTTCCGGTGCCGCAACATTTTTCTCAATGATTTTCACAATTGCCGAGCCGGAAATTGCACCGGCAGCACCGGCTTCAATAGCTCCGGCTACCTGTTCAGGCGCAGAGATACCGAAGCCCTGTAAAGAAGGCGGTGCATCATATTGTTTCAGCTTTTCAACCAAATGATGCAGCGGTAATGCCGCACGATTTTCGGCACCGGTCACACCTGCACGTGAAAGCAGATAAGTGTAGCCGCGACCGTAAGAGGCAATCTGGCGTAGCAGTTCTTCATCAGCGTTCGGCGGGCAGATGAAAATCGGTGCGATGTTGTGACGCAGTGCAGCAGTTCTGAATGGCGCAGACTCCTCAACAGGGACATCGGCTACCAACACAGAATCCACACCCACTTTTTCGCACTGGGCGTAAAACTCGTCAATGCCCTTGCTGAAGACCAGGTTGGCATACATCAGCAACCCAATGGGAATCGTCGGATGTTTCTGGCGAATCAGCGCCAGCATCTCAAAGCATTGCGATGGTGTGACGCCGGCGGCAAACGCACGCAGGGTGGCTTCCTGAATGGTTGGGCCATCGGCCAGCGGATCGGAGAACGGAATGCCGAGTTCAAGCGCGTCGGCACCAGCTTCAATCAGCGTATCAATGATTTTCAGTGACTGCTCAACAGACGGATCGCCCAGGGTTACGAAGGGGACAAAAGCACCTTCTTTGCGGTCCTTCAGCTGTGCAAACAGGTTTTCGTAACGTTCCATCAGATTTCCCCTCGCGCTTTCAGAATATCGTGTACGGTGAAAATGTCTTTGTCGCCGCGACCGGAGAGATTAACCACCAGTAGCTGCTCTTTTTCCGGATTTTCACGCATCATTTTCAACGCGTGTGCCAGGGCATGGGAGGACTCCAGTGCCGGAATAATCCCCTCGTGCAGACACAGCGTTTTGAAGGCTTCCAGTGCTTCATCATCGGTTATTGAAACATAATCGGCGCGACCAATGCTGTTCAGGTACGCATGCTGTGGCCCGACCGATGGGAAGTCGAGCCCGGCGGAAATAGAGTAAGACTCTTCAATCTGTCCTTCTTCGGTCTGCATCATCGGGGACTTCATGCCGAAGTAAATCCCGACACGACCATGTTTCAACGGCGCGCCGTGTTCTCCAGACTCAATCCCGTGACCGCCTGGCTCTACGCCAATCAAACCGACGCTGGTTTCATTAATAAAATCGGCGAACATACCGATGGCGTTAGAACCGCCACCCACGCAGGCGATAACGGCGTCCGGCAGACGACCTTCTTTTTCCAGAATCTGCGCCTTGGTTTCTTCACCGATCATCCGCTGGAACTCACGCACAATAGTCGGGAAGGGGTGCGGACCTGCCGCTGTACCGAGCATATAGTGCGCGGTATCGTAGCTGCCAGACCAGTCGCGCAGCGCTTCGTTACAGGCATCTTTCAGCGTTGCGGAACCGCTGTGAACGGGGATAACTTCTGCACCCATCAAACGCATACGGAAAACGTTCGGCGACTGACGTTCAACATCTTTCGCGCCCATGTAAATACGGCATTTCAACCCCAGCAGTGCGCTGGCGAGAGCAGATGCAACACCGTGCTGCCCCGCGCCTGTTTCGGCGATAATTTCCGTTTTACCCATGCGCTTCGCCAGCAACGCCTGGCCCAGCACCTGGTTGGTTTTGTGCGCGCCGCCGTGCAGTAAATCTTCACGCTTGAGATACAGCGTCGTGTTGGTGCCTTGAGTAATGTTCTGGCACTTGGTCAGTGCGGTTGGGCGACCCGCATAGTTTTTCAGCAGGTCTGTAAACTGCGCCTGAAATTCAGGATCTTTTTGCGCGCTGACAAAAGCTTCTTCCAGCTGGCGCAGGGCAGGCATCAGAATCTGTGGCACATACATACCGCCAAATTCACCAAAATACGGATTGAGTAATGTTGTCATGTCCTTTTCCTTAATATGCGCGCAGCGTCTGAAAGACCGAAGCCAGAAGACGTGCATCTTTGATGCCCGGCTGTGACTCTACGCCAGAATTGAAATCGAGACCGGCACAGCCGGTTTTTGCCGCGTCAACGCAGTTATCTGCGCCAAGTCCGCCAGCCAGTAATACGTTATCCAGCGATTGTCCGCCTAAAAGTGACCAGTCGAAGCGTTGCCCGCTGCCGCCCTGACCGTTGTCGAATACGTATTTATCGACATGCTGATAATCCCGGGCTGGCAACTTATCGCTGACGCTGAGCGCCTTCCAGATTTGTACCTGTGCGGGTAGCGCATTGCGTAGCGCGTCTACGTAGGCTTGATCTTCGCTACCATGCAGTTGCACGGCCGTGAGTCCCAAAGCAGCCGCTGTTTCACGTACGTCGATAATATCTGTGTTGCGAAACACCCCGACGTATTGCAGCGGCGCGCCGGTCATGACCTCTCGCGCTTGCTCAACGCTAACCGCGCGTGGCGATGTGGGTACAAATATCAGTCCGCCATAAATCGCGCCGGATTTATACGCCGCGTTGGCATCCTGAGCCCGGGTTAAACCGCAGACTTTATTCTCGCCGAGCAGTACGCGACGAACGGCGGCGTGCAGATCACCATGCGACATCAGCGCGGAACCAACCAGAAAACCGTTGGCGAAGTGGCTGAGTTCGCGCACCTGACCATAGGTGTTGATCCCGGACTCGCTGATGACGGTCACACCGTGGCCCAGGCGCGGCGCAAGCTGGCGGGTGCGATTCAAATCAATCGACAAGTCGCGTAAATCGCGGTTGTTGATACCAACGACTTTGGCGCCCAGTGCGATAGCGCGCTCCAGCTCTTCTTCGTTGCTGACTTCGGTCAGTACGCCCATTTTCAGGCTGTGGGCGACGGCGGCGAGTTGACGATATTGTTCATCATCGAGGACCGACAGCATCAACAAACAGGCGTCCGCCTGGTAGAAACGCGCCAGGTAAATCTGGTAAGGATCGATAATAAAGTCCTTACACAGAACAGGTTGCGGCGCGATGCGGCTGACGATAGGCAGGAAATCAAAACTGCCCTGGAAATATTTCTCATCGGTCAGTACGGAAATCGCGGAAGCATAATGTTTATAAACGCCCGCAATCTGTGCCGGGTCGAAGTCATCACGGATCACGCCTTTTGACGGAGATGCTTTTTTACATTCCAGAATAAAGGCGGTGCGCGCACCTTGCAGCGCATCGTAGAAATCACGAGAGCTGGGTTGAACATCATTTTGAAAGCTGGCCAGCGGTTGTTGCTGTTTGCGGGCTTCTACCCAAATCGCCTTGTCTGCGACAATTTTCGCTAAAACGGTTTGCATCATTTACCCTCTTGCTGCCAGTGCAGTGACACGGTCATAGGCCGCACCGCTGCGCAGTACATTAATCACGGTTTGCGCATTGGCTTTTAAATCTTCTTCACCGTGCAAGCGCATTAACATGGCGACATTCGCGGCAACAGCGGCTTCATGAGCGGCTTCACCTTTACCTTGTAACAAGCGACTAAGAATGTCACGGTTTTCTTCCGGTGTGCCGCCAGCCAGCTGTTCCTGGTGGTAAGGCGTCAGGCCAAAGTCTTCTGCCGTCAGTTGATAACTCTTGATTTCCCCATCGTGCAGCTCTGCCACAATGGTCGGTGCATGCAGCGAAACTTCGTCCATGCCACCGCTGTGCACTACGGCTGCCCGCTGATATCCGAGCACGCGCAGCGTTTCGGCAATCGGCAGCACCAGCTCCGGGCTGTAAACGCCGATCAGCGCCAGCGGCGGATGTGCCGGGTTAATCAACGGGCCGAGCACGTTAAACAGCGTGCGGGTTTTCAACTGCTGGCGTACCGGCATGGCATGGCGAAAACCGGTGTGGTATTTCGGCGCAAACAGAAAACACACGCCGAGATCGTCAAGCGCCTGACGGGATTTGTCGGCGTTCATATCCAGATTGATGCCAAATGCCGCTAACAGATCCGAAGAGCCTGACTTGCTGGAGACGCTGCGGTTGCCGTGTTTGGCAACTTTCAGTCCGCAAGCCGCAGCAACAAAGGCGCTGGCGGTAGAAATATTGATGCTGTTGCTGCCGTCGCCGCCGGTACCGACAATATCGGCGAACAGATAATCAGGGCGCGGGAATGGGGCTGCGTTTTCCAGCAGCGCGGTTGCCGCACCGGCAATTTCATTCGGGTGTTCGCCACGAATTTTCATGCTCACCAGCGCCGCAGCCAGTTGTTCCGGCTTCAGTTCACCGCGTACCACGGCAGAGAACAACTGGTGGCTTTCCTGCTGGGACAGCGTCTGGGCCTGATACAGTTTCTCCAGAATTGGTTGCAGCGTATTGGTTTGTTCAAGCTTCTGTTGCGCCCAGGCCAGCGTTTGTTCCAGCAAACGCGCGCCCTGGGTGGTCAGAATGGATTCCGGATGGAACTGGAAGCCGCAGACGCGATCGGTATCGTGACGCACCGCCATCACCATGCCGTTAAAGTGGGCGTTAATGGTTAATCCTGCCGGAACGTTGCTGCCAACCAGCGAATGATAGCGTGCCACGGGCAGCGGATTCGCCAGACCAGCAAACATTGCCTGACCGTCGTGTTCAATGCTGGACGCTTTGCCGTGCAGGATTTCTCCAGCCTGGCCCACATATCCACCATAGGCCTCAACAATGGCCTGATGTCCCAGACAAATGCCGATGATTGGCAGCTTGCCGCGCAGACGGGTTAACAGCTCCGGCATGCAACCTGCTTCGCTTGGCGCACCTGGGCCTGGAGAGAGCATCAGCACAGGATTTTTCATCGTTGCTAAACGGTCAATCAACGTCTGAGCCGGAATATGGTTGCGGTAAATCACCACGTTGTGACCATTAGTACGCAGCTGATCCGCCAGGTTATAGGTAAAAGAGTCGATATTATCGAGCAGCAGAATGTCAGCCATTAGAAGGTCTCCTGTGCGTGGTGCGCGGTGGCGATAGCACGCAGAACCGCGCGCGCTTTATTACGGGTTTCATCGGCTTCAGACTGCGGTACAGAATCCAGAACAATCCCGGCACCTGCTTGTACGGTGGCAATACCGTCTTCCACGAGGGCGGAACGAATGACAATACAGGTATCCAGATCGCCATGAGCCGTGAAGTAACCTACCGCGCCGCCGTAGCTGCCACGGCGACGACCTTCTGCCTCGGCGATAAGCTGCATAGCGCGAACTTTTGGCGCTCCGCTTAACGTGCCCATATTCATACAGGCGCGGTAAGCGTGCAGCACATCCAGATCGCTACGCAGCTCGCCTACCACACGCGAAACCAGGTGCATTACGAAGGAGTAACGATCGACTTTGGTGAGATCAGCAACATAGCGGCTGCCAGGCGTACAGATGCGCGCCAGGTCGTTACGCGCAAGGTCAACCAGCATCAGGTGCTCAGAAAGCTCTTTATGGTCGGTACGCATCTCCAGCTCGATTCGGCTGTCAAGGTCGCGGTCAAGCGAACCGTCAGCACGACGACCACGCGGGCGAGTGCCGGCAATCGGGTAGATCTCAATCTGGCGGCTGGTGGCATCGTATTTCAGCGAGCTTTCCGGGGAGGCGCCAAACAGCGTGAAATCGTTGTCCTGCATGAAAAACATGTATGGGCTGGGGTTACTTTTCTTCAGCACATAGTAGGCTGCCAGCGGTGACGGGCAGGGCAGCGAGAAACGTCGGGACGGAACTACCTGGAAAATTTCGCCCGCGCGAATCGCTTTTTGCATGCCACGTACTACGGCGCCGAACTCTTCATCGCTCTGATTGCATTCGCAGCGCATCTGCGGGACTTCAGTAACGGGCAGCGGCGGCGCAGGCTCGGTAAGCTGTTGGCTCAGCTGCGCCAGACGGGCGTTAAGACGCTGTTTCTCCGCATCATTGGGGGTAAAAACACTGGCCTGAATTCGGGTGCTTTTTTTCTGGTGGTCGATAACCATCAGCGTTTCTGCCAGATAGAAGCAGTAGTCAGGACAACGGTTGCCCGCTTCAAGCTGAGGTAAATCTTCAAAACCGGCAACCAGGTCGTAGGAAAACAGACCGCCGAAGAACATCGCTTCACGTTCTTGCACAGGAACATTCACCAGCCCCTGCAGTAAGCGAAAAGCATCAAATACGGAAAGAGAACATAAACGGGCGTCTTCATCCAACAGCGGGCTGACGGCAGGGAATCGCAGATGACGACCATTCGGCTGTTTTTCATTCTCAACGCCAGCGGGCAGGGCTGCATCCAGCAAGGGCAGCAGCGATGCACCGTTTGTGGATAACGCCTGAATAGTGACAGTGTCACCGAGAGCGGTAATGCGCAATGCGCTGTCGACTAGCAGCAAGCTCTTCAGATCGTCTTTGCTGTCGATATCTGCAGATTCCAGCAGCAGCGTTGCCGGACGTGCGCCACACACCTGATGAAACAGCGACGTCGGATTCTCACGATAGGCGGCATCGCAGGCAAGCAGTTCGAGTATCGGTTTTTGTGTTTGCATCGTTATTCTCATTAATTTTGTTCAAAAAAAAGCCCGCTCATTAGGCGGGCCGGGTATCTGGTTGCAAATTGCAGACGTAAGACACTGCCCGAAATCAGGAAGTGCGCCACCAACCGTGCAGAAAAAATGTTGCTTTCATTGCAGATACCTTCTTCATGTGAACTTGCGTACTAGTTAACTAGTTCGATGGGGTAAAGTCAACACCTGATTTCAGTATATTTGCCGAAACCGCTATGATGGGCGTGTTACGACATTTATTGAAACGGGAGCCGCCTTGAGCGACACGAATTACGCAGTGATTTATGACCTGCATAGTCATACTACAGCCTCCGATGGGCGATTAACCCCAGAAGCCTTAGTACACCGTGCGGTAGAGATGCGAGTCGGTACACTGGCGATCACCGATCATGACACCACGGCGGGCATTGCGGCGGCAAGAGAAGAAATTTCACGTTCGGGTTTAGCGTTAAATTTGATCCCTGGTGTCGAGATATCAACTGTCTGGGAAAACCATGAGATCCATATAGTGGGTCTGAACATTGATATCGCCCATCCCATGATGTGCGAGTTTCTGGCGCAACAAACGGAACGTCGTCAGCAGCGTGCGCGCCTGATTGCCGAACGACTCGACAAAGCGCATATCCCCGGCGCGTGGGAAGGGGCGTTGCGCCTGGCTGATGGCGGGGCGGTTACGCGGGGCCATTTTGCGCGTTTCCTGGTGGAATGTGGCAAAGCCACAACCATGGCGGATGTCTTTAAAAAATATCTTGCCCGTGGGAAAACCGGTTACGTTCCGCCACAGTGGTGTACAATAGAACAAGCTATTGATGTCATTCATCATTCTGGCGGTAAGGCTGTTCTGGCTCATCCTGGGCGGTACGATCTTAGCGCTAAGTGGCTGAAAAGACTGGTTGCACATTTTGCTGAACATCGCGGCGACGCGATGGAAGTAGCGCAGTGTCAGCAGTCTCCCAATGAACGCACCCATCTGGCGACGCTTGCGCGTCAGCATCAATTGTGGGCATCGCAAGGGTCTGATTTTCATCTACCCTGCCCATGGATTGAGTTGGGTCGTAAACTTTGGTTGCCCGCAGGCGTAGAAGGCGTCTGGCAACTTTGGGAGCAGCCCGAGATCACAGAGAGGAAAGTATGAGCCAGTTTTTTTATATTCATCCCGAAAACCCGCAGCAGCGGCTGATCAATCAGGCCGTTGAAATCGTGCGTAAAGGTGGGGTGATCGTCTATCCAACCGATTCCGGCTATGCGTTGGGCTGCAAAATTGAAGATAAAGGCGCAATGGAGCGCATTTGCCGCATCCGTCATCTGCCGGACGGGCACAACTTTACGCTGATGTGCCGTGACCTGTCTGAACTGTCGACCTATTCGTTTGTCGACAACGTGGCCTTCCGTTTAATTAAAAACAACACGCCGGGCAACTACACATTCATCCTGAAGGGGACGAAAGAGGTTCCGCGCCGCTTGTTGCAAGAAAAACGTAAGACCATCGGCCTGCGTGTACCCTCAAACCCGATAGCACTGGCGCTGCTTGAAGCGCTGGGCGAGCCGATGCTCTCCACGTCACTGATGCTGCCGGGTAGCGAATTTACCGAGTCAGATCCGGAAGAAATTAAAGACCGCCTGGAGAAACAGGTGGATTTAATTATCCACGGCGGATATCTCGGCCAGCAGCCGACCACGGTCATTGATTTAACCGACGATTCTCCGGTGGTGTTGCGTGAAGGCGTCGGTGACGTTAAACCTTTCTTATAAGGGCGCAAACCGCTATACTACGCGGCCTTAAAATGGCGCTGACTGGCGCCGTTGATTCTCCTGTTCGACGCCTGTGAAGGCGACACCTAAAGGAAGCTCTATGAGCGAAAAGTTACAAAAAGTGCTGGCGCGCGCTGGCCACGGTTCTCGCCGTGAAATCGAATCTATTATTGCCGCGGGTCGCGTGAGCGTTGATGGCAAAATTGCCACGCTCGGCGATCGCGTTGAAGTCACTCCGGGTCTGAAAATCCGTATCGACGGTCATCTGATTTCGGTTAAAGAGTCTGCGGAACAAATCTGCCGTGTTCTGGCCTATTACAAGCCAGAAGGCGAACTGTGTACCCGTAACGACCCGGAAGGTCGTCCGACCGTGTTTGATCGTTTACCAAAACTGCGTGATGCGCGCTGGATTGCCGTAGGGCGTCTGGACGTGAATACCTGTGGTTTACTGCTGTTTACCACCGATGGTGAACTGGCTAACCGTCTGATGCACCCAAGCCGCGAAGTTGAGCGTGAATATGCGGTACGTGTGTTTGGTCAGGTTGATGATGCAAAACTGCGCGATCTGAGTCGTGGCGTGCAGCTGGAAGATGGTCCGGCGGCATTTAAAACGATCAAGTTCAGCGGTGGTGAAGGGATCAACCAGTGGTATAACGTCACGCTGACCGAAGGACGTAACCGTGAAGTCCGCCGCCTGTGGGAAGCTGTAGGTGTACAGGTAAGCCGTCTGATTCGTGTCCGTTATGGTGATATCCCGCTGCCGAAAGGCCTGCCGCGTGGTGGCTGGACAGAGCTTGATCTTGCTCAGACCAACTATCTGCGTGAACTGGTGGACCTGAAGCCGGAAACGACCTCTAAAGTGGCCGTCGAGAAAGATCGTCGTCGCATGAAGGCGAATCAGATCCGTCGTGCGGTGAAGCGCCACTCTCAGGTCGGCGGCAGCCGTCGTCCGGGTGGTCGCAGCAACAACGGTTAATCATGACCAGGCCTGATAAGCAAAGCGCCATCAGGCGTTAGCGTGGAGCCGGATGCGGCGCAAACGCCTTATCCGGCCTACACTCAATAATCGATTCCTGCTTGGGCTTTCACGCCCGCTTCAAACGCATGCTTGACCGGGCGCAGCTCGCTAACCGTGTCAGCTAACTCCAGAATATCGCGATGACATCCACGGCCGGTGATAATGACCGTTTGATGGGCTGGGCGCGCTTTCAGGGCATTGATGACCTCTTCAAGCGGCAGATAGTCGTATGCCACCATGTAGGTTAGCTCATCCAGTATCACCATATCCAGTTCATCGTCGGCCAGCATCCGCTTGCCGTGTTCCCACACGGCCATACAGGCTGCGGTGTCAGACTCGCGGTTCTGCGTTTCCCAGGTAAATCCTGTCGCCATAACCTGAAACTCTACGCCGTGGGGTTCAAGTAAGTTACGTTCTCCGTTTGGCCACGTACCTTTAATAAATTGTACAACGCCGACTTTTTTACCATGGCCCACAGCGCGCGTGGCGGTCCCGAATGCGGCGGTGGTTTTACCTTTACCATTTCCGGTGAACACGATGATAATTCCGCGCTCATCTTTCGCTGCGGCAACGCGTGCGTCAACCCGATCTTTTACGCGCTGTTGACGTTGCTGATAGCGTTCTTCACTCATTGGGCAATTCCTGGTTTACGGCCCGGCTGGGCATCAAAAGTCATACCGGTTTTACGGCGGCTGTCATCGCCCATCAGCCACAGGTAGAGCGGCATAATATCGGCGGGAGTTTTCAATTTTTGCGGATCTTCCGTTGGGAATGCGCTGGCTCGCATGCCAGTTCGTGTCCCACCAGGATTGATACAGTTTACGCGCAGATGACGGTTTTGATACTCATCAGCCAGAACCTGCATCATCCCTTCGGTCGCAAATTTTGAGGTGGCATATGCTCCCCAATTGGCGCGTCCCTGGCGACCGACACTGGAAGAGGTAAAGACCAGCGATCCGGCATCGGATTTGAGTAACAACGGCAGCAATGCCTGAGTCAGCATAAAAGTGGCATTTACATTTACCTGCATCACATCCTGCCAGACCTGCGGGTTTTGTTCACTCATTGGACAAATATCGCCGAGTAATCCGGCGTTATGCAGTACGCCATCCAGACGCGGGAAATGTGCAGCAATGCGCTGCGCAAGCTGGTGACATTCTTCAGAGGTACAGGTCAGTAGATCCAGTGTAAACCACTGTGGTTGTGTTCCGTTTTCATCGGCGATAGTGCGGGCAACCTGACGCAGTTTTTCTTCGTTACGCCCAAGCAGGATAACGGTCGCGCCATAGCGTGCATAGGTCTGCGCGGCTTCGCGTCCGATACCATCGCTGGCACCGGTGATAAGAATAATGCGGCCCTGTAGAAGGTCTTGTTTAGGTTGGTAATGCACGGCTACTCCTCGGCGACGTCCTGGATATCTCGTTCGCGATAACTTTTGGGCTTTATGCCTTAAACCCTGTACTTTTTCAATCAGCCAAAGGCAATAACACCGCAAAATGAACGCTTTGTCATGCTTTTTACTGATTCAGCACTGGATGTATGAAGCAAGACGAGGTGACACGCCTGTTGTACACTGAGCGGAAGTCGCGTTGTTTAACCAAGGTGGGTCTCGTGGAATTGTTGTCTGAATATGGGTTGTTTTTGGCAAAAATTGTCACTGTCGTGGTGGCTATTGCAGTGGTGGTGATGCTGATCGTAAACGCGACACAACGCAAACGTCAGCGTGGGGAATTGCGGGTTATTAACCTCAGCGATCAATATAAAGAGATGAAGGAAGACCTGTCGCTAGCCTTATTGGATGGGCATCAGCAAAAATTCTGGCATAAGGCGCAGAAAAAGAAACAAAAGCTGGAGGCGAAAGCGGCTAAGGCAAAAGCGAAACTGGGTGACAGTACGTCATCAGATAAACCTCGTGTATGGGTGCTTGATTTTAAAGGCAGTATGGATGCCCATGAGGTCAGCGCATTACGCGAAGAGGTGACGGCTGTGCTGGCGGTTGTTAAACCTCAGGATCAAGTGGTGGTTCGTCTGGAAAGTCCGGGTGGTGTGGTACATGGTTATGGCCTGGCTGCGTCCCAGTTACAACGTCTGCGCGATAAGCAGATCCCGCTGACCGTTACGGTAGATAAAGTCGCTGCGAGCGGCGGATATATGATGGCCTGCGTGGCGGATAAAATTGTCTCGGCGCCGTTTGCTATCGTCGGCTCAATTGGCGTGGTGGCGCAGATCCCGAACTTTAACCGCTTCCTGAAAGGGAAAGATATTGATATCGAACTGCACACCGCCGGACAGTATAAGCGTACGTTGACCTTACTCGGTGAAAACACGGAAGAAGGGCGGCAGAAATTCCGCGAAGATCTGAACGAAACGCATCATTTGTTTAAAGATTTTGTGCAGCGCATGCGTCCGACTCTGGACATTGAGCAGGTTGCCACCGGTGAACACTGGTTTGGTCAACAGGCGCTGGCAAATGGGCTGGTGGATGAGATCAATACCAGCGATGAGGTGATCCTCGGGCTGATGGAAGGTCGTGAAGTGTTGAACGTTCGCTATCTGCAGCGTAAAAAGCTGATGGATCGTTTTACCGGTAGTGCGGCGGAGAGCGCCGATCGTTTGCTGATGCGCTGGTGGCAGCGGGGGCAGAAGCCACTGATGTAAAATTGTCATTGCCGGATAGCGATGCGCATATATCTCCTATCCGGCCTACAAATATGCACCAGTATAGGCTGGATAAGGCGATGCCGCCATCCGGCAAATTATTACTCGTGTTAATCGATCAAGTGATACTTTTCGGAAAGTACGTGCGCCAGGTGTTTAAACATATTAAACACCGCCGTACTTTTGGGCGTTGGTAGCCCTTGCTCGTCTAAAAAGTAATCTCCGCTGAAAACCAGCACGCCGTTTCGCTGCGTAACGCCGGTGGCGACAATCCCCGCCAGCGTGTCCTCATGCTCACGAATGATTTTGTTGGCTTCAATCAGCAGTGTTTCGCGATCGATGGGTTGAGTGTCTTTATGCATGATTTACTCCTTAAACAAGGACATTAGTCTACGCTGAGCCCGCCTTATGGGCAAATATTCCCTGACATAAATGAAGGTTTTACGACAGTGTTACAACTGGCGAGATTTGTTTTTGCATGCTAATAAAGTTGCGTAACGCATTTTATCAGGTACAGTGTGACGCTTTCGTCAATCTGGCAACAGATTTGCTTGACATTCGACCAATACTTCGTCGTGCTAGAGCGTTTGTAAGAAAAAAAGCCTGTTAACTCAGTTACATGAGAGTTACATTACAAGCGCGAATCAGTTTAAAGGGTTGATATCCGCCGACGCAGAGACCATATCGATGTCTCGTCGCCAGTGGAAGGTGAATCAACGTGCGACGCATTCTGGAAGAATCAAATTAGGTAAAGGTGAATATGGGTAAAGCTCTTGTCATCGTTGAGTCCCCGGCAAAAGCCAAAACGATCAACAAGTATCTGGGTAATGACTACGTGGTGAAATCCAGCGTCGGTCATATCCGTGATTTGCCGACCAGTGGCTCAGCAACTAAAAAGAGCGCCGACTCAACCTCCACCAAAACGGCTAAAAAGCCCAAAAAGGATGAACGTGGCGCTCTCGTCAATCGTATGGGTGTTGACCCGTGGCACAACTGGGATGCGCGCTATGAAGTGCTGCCCGGTAAAGAGAAAGTGGTTTCTGAACTGAAGCAACTGGCTGAAAAAGCCGACCACATCTATCTCGCAACTGACCTTGACCGCGAAGGGGAAGCCATTGCGTGGCACCTGCGGGAAGTGATCGGCGGCGATGACACCCGCTATAGCCGTGTGGTGTTTAACGAAATTACCAAAAATGCTATTCGTCAGGCGTTTGAAAAACCTGGCGAACTGAACATCGACCGTGTAAATGCGCAACAGGCGCGCCGCTTTATGGACCGTGTTGTGGGCTATATGGTGTCGCCGCTGCTGTGGAAAAAAATTGCGCGCGGTCTGTCAGCTGGCCGTGTACAGTCGGTTGCTGTGCGTCTGGTGGTTGAGCGTGAACGCGAAATCAAAGCATTTGTTCCAGAAGAGTTCTGGGAGATTGATGCCAACACCACCACGCCTGGCGGCGACGCGTTACCGCTCGAGGTGACGCATCAGAATGATAAACCGTTCCGCCCGGTCAATCGGGAACAAACGCTTGCCGCTGTTAGCCTGTTGGAAAAAGCGCGCTATAGCGTATTGGAACGTGAAGATAAACCGACCAGCAGCAAGCCGGGCGCGCCGTTCATCACCTCCACGCTACAGCAGGCCGCCAGTACGCGTCTGGGCTTCGGTGTGAAGAAAACCATGATGATGGCGCAGCGCTTGTATGAAGCGGGTTACATCACTTATATGCGTACTGACTCAACCAACCTGAGTCAGGATGCGGTGACGATGGTTCGCGATTACATCAGCGATAATTTTGGTAAAAAATATTTGCCGGAAAACGCGAATCAGTACGCCAGCAAAGAAAACTCGCAGGAAGCGCACGAAGCTATCCGTCCTTCCGATGTCGCCGTACAGGCGGAATCGCTGAAAGATATGGAAGCTGATGCGCAAAAACTGTATCAGCTGATCTGGCGCCAGTTTGTTGCCTGTCAGATGACCCCAGCTAAATATGATTCCACCACGCTCACCGTGGGTGCGGGTGATTTCCGCCTGAAGGCGCGCGGTCGTATTCTGCGCTTCGATGGCTGGACGAAAGTGATGCCAGCGTTGCGTAAAGGCGATGAAGATCGCATCTTACCGGCGGTGGACAAAGGCGATACGCTGACGCTTATCGAACTGACGCCAGCACAGCACTTTACTAAACCGCCTGCGCGCTTCAGTGAAGCTTCGCTGGTTAAAGAGCTTGAAAAGCGTGGTATTGGTCGTCCATCTACCTATGCGTCGATCATTTCTACGATTCAGGATCGTGGTTATGTTCGCGTAGAGAACCGTCGCTTCTACGCTGAAAAAATGGGTGAAATCGTCACCGATCGTCTGGAAGAAAACTTCCGCGAACTGATGAACTACGATTTTACTGCGCAGATGGAAGATAGCCTCGACCAGGTGGCGAATAAAGAAGCCGAATGGAAGGGCGTACTCGACAACTTCTTCACTGATTTTACTCAGCAACTGGATAAAGCCGAGAAAGATCCTGAAGAAGGCGGTATGCGTCCGAACCAGATGGTGCTGACTAGCATTGATTGCCCGACCTGCGGACGCAAGATGGGTATTCGTACCGCCAGTACCGGCGTTTTCCTTGGTTGCTCCGGCTACGCACTTTCCCCGAAAGAGCGTTGCAAAACCACCATTAACCTGGTGCCGGAAAACGAAGTATTGAACGTGCTGGAAGGCGACGACGCGGAAACGAACGCATTGCGCGCCAAACGCCGCTGCCAGAAGTGCGGTACGGCAATGGACAGTTATCTTATCGATCCTAAGCGTAAATTGCATGTGTGTGGTAATAACCCAACCTGCGACGGCTACGAGATCGAAGAGGGCGAGTTCCGTATCAAGGGTTATGACGGTCCTATCGTCGAGTGCGAAAAATGTGGTTCTGAAATGCACCTGAAAATGGGACGTTTCGGCAAGTACATGGCGTGTACTAACGACGAGTGCAAAAACACCCGTAAGATCCTGCGTAACGGTGAAGTCGCTCCGCCGAAAGAAGACCCAGTTCCGTTGCCGGAACTGCCGTGTGAAAAATCTGACGCGTATTTCGTGTTACGTGATGGTGCAGCAGGCATCTTCCTGGCGGCCAATACGTTCCCGAAATCACGTGAGACTCGTGCGCCGTTGGTGGAAGAGTTGTACCGCTTCCGCGATCGCCTGCCGGAAAAACTGCGTTATCTGGCAGATGCGCCGCAAACTGATCCGGATGGTAACAAGTCCATGGTTCGTTTCAGCCGTAAAACCAAGCAGCAATACGTTGCCGCTGAGAAAGACGGTAAGGCGACTGGCTGGTCCGCGTTCTTCGTTGACGGCAAATGGGTAGAAGGGAAGAAATAACAGCGTTTCGGCTGAATTTCTCCTCAAAGGGTCGCGTAAGCGGCCCTTTTTGTTTCTCGCATATTATTTTTTGTCATACCTATACAGCGTACATAGAAATGATATAGTGGTTATAGTTAACAGACTTTTTATTATTAAATCGTATTAGCAGCGCCCGCGAGCCTGCACTGAAACGATGATTTGATGGCGCGAATCGGGATGGCATAACATGAAATTACAGCAGCTTCGCTACATTGTTGAGGTGGTGAACCACAACCTTAATGTCTCCTCAACAGCGGAAGGGCTTTATACCTCGCAGCCCGGTATCAGTAAGCAAGTTCGTATGCTGGAAGATGAACTTGGCATCCAGATTTTTGCCCGTAGCGGTAAGCACCTGACGCAAGTTACGCCAGCGGGGCAGGAAGTTATTCGTATTGCGCGAGAAGTTCTGTCGAAGGTGGATGCCATTAAGTCCGTTGCTGGCGAACATACCTGGCCGGACAAAGGCTCGTTATATATCGCCACTACGCACACTCAGGCGCGTTACGCTTTACCGAACGTGATTAAAGGTTTTATTGAGCGCTATCCTCGCGTCTCATTGCATATGCACCAGGGATCGCCGACACAAATCGCCGAAGCCGTTTCGAAAGGAAATGCAGATTTTGCTATCGCGACGGAAGCTTTGCACCTGTATGACGACCTGGTGATGTTACCTTGCTACCACTGGAACCGCTCGATCGTCGTCACGCCGGATCATCCGTTGGCGGGGAAATCTTCGGTTTCTATTGAGGAACTGGCACAGTATCCGCTGGTGACCTACACGTTTGGTTTTACCGGACGCTCGGAGCTGGACACCGCGTTTAACCGCGCGGGTCTGGAGCCACGTATTGTCTTTACCGCGACCGATGCTGATGTCATTAAAACCTATGTCCGTCTGGGCCTTGGCGTGGGTGTGATTGCCAGTATGGCGGTTGATCCTGTTTCCGATCCTGACCTGGTACGCGTGGATGCTCACGATATCTTCAGCCATAGCACCACCAAAATTGGTTTTCGTCGCAGCACCTTCTTACGTAGTTACATGTATGATTTCATTCAACGTTTCGCGCCGCATCTGACGCGTGATGTGGTGGACACGGCGGTGGCGCTGCGTTCCAACGATGATATTGAAGCCATGTTTAAAGATATTAAATTGCCTGAGAAATAATAACGACTGTAACCTCGTCGGTATCCATAAGCATAAAGCGATACCGACGGGAAACACTGAATTAATTGATAATTTACCGTGGATAAATTAACCATATATAGCTTGTGGAAAAAATTCTCTAAAGTAGTTTCAAATTAGTCAGCTTGCCAAAAATTCCTTTCAAATATTTATAACCGATCAAACAATCGATTTATTTATCAGGACGAGTCTGAAAATTAACTGGCTTTTTTTCGCCTTTTTTATTAGGATTCCTCCTATCTGATGATTAATTGTACCGATTGTTTGGTGCCTAAATGATAAGTGATTTCGATAGTATGAGGTTAGCGATGCCTTCAGGAAACCAGCCAGCACGCAGGGATCCGGTGATGAAACGTAAAGCCTGGTTCGCCGTATTTCTTGGTTCTGCGATATTCTGGATTATTGTCGCACTCGTGGCCTGGAATGTGTGGGGGTAAATATGTCCGCACCAGAGCAGCACTCTACCGAAACGCTATCGCCTCATGACCATGAACAAGAGAGCAAAACCGTCGCAGAGAAGGGGCAGAAGGTACCCGAATCCTGGAACCTTTCTCCTGAACAACGGGCGTTTATTGATCTGTTAACTGATGATGATGAACAGAAACAATAATTCGTACGTATTTTATAATAATAACGATTACCTTGTGCCCTTGAATATCGAATCATTTATCCATGTAATCGTCATCAACAACCTAATCAACGTATTATCCATTGCTCTATTGCCTGCTGAATATTCATCCTATTAATCTACACGGCTAGACCTTCCTCCTTACCATCGACCTCAGTTCGCGCTTTTATATCGCCCGCTACTTTTATCATTTTGAGTTGTTATCAAAGCGTTACATTTTGTTTGTGTTATCTTTAATACTAACCCTGAGGAAAATCAGGGGATCCAACCCTGTCATTTAAGGAGGAGCTATGTCGTCGACCCTACGAGAAGCCAGTAAGGACACATTGCAGGTTAAAGATAAAACCTACCGCTACTACAGTTTACCTCTGGCTGCTAAATCACTGGGTGATATCACCCGACTACCCAAATCGCTAAAAGTGTTGCTGGAAAACCTGCTTCGTTGGCAGGATGGTAATTCCGTTACCGAAGATGATATTCATGCTCTCGCGCATTGGCTGAAGACCGCCCATGCCGATCGTGAAATTGCCTATCGACCCGCTCGTGTTCTGATGCAGGATTTTACCGGCGTGCCGGCGGTGGTCGATCTTGCCGCCATGCGCGAAGCGGTGAAACGACTGGGGGGAGATACGGCAAAAGTGAATCCGCTTTCGCCAGTGGACCTTGTCATTGACCACTCGGTAACGGTGGACCGTTTTGGTGATGATGATGCTTTCGAAGAAAACGTTCGCCTGGAAATGGAACGTAACCATGAACGTTATGTGTTCCTGAAATGGGGACAGCAGGCATTTAGTCGCTTCAGCGTTGTACCGCCGGGAACGGGGATTTGCCACCAGGTAAACCTTGAATATCTTGGCAAAGCCGTCTGGAGCGAGTTACAGGACGGTGAGTGGGTGGCTTATCCCGATACGCTGGTCGGTACCGATTCCCATACGACAATGATTAATGGTCTCGGTGTGCTGGGATGGGGCGTTGGAGGCATTGAGGCTGAAGCAGCAATGCTGGGTCAACCGGTCTCTATGCTTATCCCGGATGTTGTGGGCTTTAAACTAGTGGGCAAACTGCGGGAAGGTATCACCGCTACCGACCTGGTTTTAACCGTTACCCAGATGCTGCGTAAGCACGGCGTGGTCGGTAAATTTGTTGAATTCTATGGTGATGGCCTCGACACCTTACCGCTGGCCGATCGGGCAACCATTGCGAACATGTCACCGGAATACGGCGCAACCTGCGGTTTTTTCCCGATCGATGGCATCACTCTTGAATATATGCGTCTAAGTGGACGCAGTGAGGAGCAGGTTGAGTTGGTCAGCGCCTATGCCAAAGCGCAGGGAATGTGGCGTAATCCAGGGGATGAACCCGTATTTACCAGTTCACTGGAGCTGGATATGGGCAGTGTGGAAGCTAGCCTTGCCGGACCGAAGCGCCCGCAGGATCGGGTGGCACTGGCTGATGTTCCGAAAGCGTTTTCGGCGAGTAATGAACTCGAAGTAAATAGCTCGCTGAAAGACCGTCAGCCCGTGGACTACACCATGAGCGGCCAGCAGTATAAGCTGCCGGACGGTGCGGTGGTGATAGCAGCTATCACTTCCTGTACCAACACCTCCAACCCAAGCGTATTGATGGCGGCGGGACTGTTGGCGAAAAAAGCAGTGACACTTGGTCTGAAACGTCAGCCGTGGGTGAAAGCCTCGCTGGCGCCAGGATCGAAGGTGGTGTCTGATTATCTGGCGCAGGCTGGGTTCACGCCGTACCTTGATGAGCTGGGATTTAACCTTGTAGGTTATGGCTGTACCACCTGTATTGGTAACTCGGGTCCGTTACCCGATCCTATCGAGACAGCCATCAAAAAAGGCGATCTCACCGTTGGTGCTGTGCTTTCCGGCAACCGAAACTTTGAGGGGCGTATCCATCCGCTCGTGAAGACCAACTGGTTGGCGTCTCCGCCGCTGGTGGTGGCCTATGCGCTAGCAGGGAATATGAATATCAATCTGACGAAAGATCCGTTAGGCCATGACAGAAAGGGCGATCCCGTTTATCTGAAAGATATCTGGCCGACGGCTCAGGAAATTGCCCGTGCCGTGGAGCAGGTTTCTACCGCCATGTTCCATAAAGAGTACGCTGAAGTCTTTGAAGGTACGCCAGAATGGAAAGCTATCCAGGTTGATCGGGCTGATACCTATGGTTGGCAGTCTGACTCAACTTATATCCGCTTGTCGCCGTTCTTCGATGGAATGCAGGCTACGCCGGATCCGGTCCAGGACATTCATGGTGCGCGTATCCTCGCGATGCTTGGGGATTCCGTCACCACCGACCATATTTCTCCTGCCGGCAGTATTAAGCCGGATAGCCCGGCAGGTCGTTATCTGCAAAGCCACGGCGTTGAGCGTAAAGATTTTAACTCCTATGGTTCACGCCGCGGGAATCATGAAGTGATGATGCGCGGTACCTTTGCCAATATTCGTATTCGTAATGAGATGGTACCCGGCGTGGAAGGTGGGATGACGCGTCATTTGCCGGGAACCGAGGTAGTGGCTATCTATGATGCGGCTATGCAATATCAACAGGAGAATATCCCCCTGGCGGTTATTGCCGGGAAAGAGTATGGCTCTGGCTCCAGTCGCGACTGGGCGGCAAAAGGCCCACGCTTGCTGGGAATTCGCGTGGTTATCGCTGAGTCCTTTGAGCGAATTCACCGTTCTAACCTGATTGGTATGGGGATTTTGCCGCTGGAATTTCCACAGGGCGTCACGCGCAAAACGCTGGGACTAACCGGTGAGGAAGCGATCGATATTACGGACCTGCAAAACATCAAGCCGGGCGCAACAGTGCCGGTGAATATGGTTCGCTCAGATGGACGTAAAGAGGTGATTTTATGCCGCTGCCGTATCGATACCGCGACGGAGCTAACTTACTACCAAAACGATGGTATTCTGCACTACGTGATTCGTAATATGTTGAATTAAAATGTATAAAGCCTGCGAGAGCAGGCTTTTTTATCGGCGGTAACAACCATTACTTGCCCAGCAAGTGCCCCATCTTGGCGGCTTTGGTGTCCAGGTAATGTTCATTGTTCGGGTTACGACCCACAATCAGCGGCACGCGTTCAACAATATTGATTCCTGCTTCGGTCAGAATTTCCACTTTTTTCGGGTTATTGGTCAGCAAACGAACCTCGTCCACGCCCAGCAGCTTGAACATATCCGCACACAGCGTGAAATCACGCTCATCTGCCGCAAAGCCCAACTGATGGTTAGCCTCAACGGTATCATAACCCTGGTCCTGCAACGCGTAGGCGCGGATTTTATTGAGCAGGCCGATATTGCGTCCTTCCTGACGATGATAAAGCAGGATACCGCGCCCTTCTTCAGCAATGTGGGTGAGAGCCGCTTCGAGCTGGAAGCCGCAATCGCAACGCAGGCTAAACAATGCATCGCCAGTCAGACATTCGGAGTGGACACGCGCCAGAACAGGCGTTTGACCTGTGATATCGCCAAAAACCAGTGCGACGTGATCGTGTCCGGTTGCCAGTTCTTCAAATCCCACCATCAGGAAATCACCCCAGGGGGTTGGCAGTTTGGCTTCTGCCACACGTTTAAGCTGCATGTAATTCTCCAGATTATGCTGGCACTGTCGTGCCGTCGCCTGTTGGCTTCTTGTTCTGTATTGCACTATTTTGCCATAAGGCAACGATGTTCACCTAATCGCGACAACGGATTCGCCTTTGGAATGGCACAAAAATGTCAATTTTCCCGGCATGCACTTTTTTCAGTTATGATTGTGAGACTTATCGACGAAAGGAGAGGCAATGCTGTCAATTGCAAAGCGCACTGCGGTCGGGGCCGGGCTGCTACTTATTATGCCGGTTGCTGTATGGGTATCGGGCTGGAGCTGGCAGCCGGGACACAACGTTTGGTGGCTAAAATCTCTGTACTGGGTAACGGAAACGGTGACGCAGCCGTGGGGGATTATCACTCACGTTGTGCTCTGTGCATGGTTTCTGTGGTGTCTGCGTTTTCGTCTGAAAGCTGCGGTAATGCTGTTTGCGATCCTGGCCGTGGCAATTTTAGTCGGTCAGGGTGTGAAGTCCTGGGTTAAAGACAGGGTGCAGGAACCTCGGCCCTTTGTCGTATGGCTGGAAAAAACGCACCATATCCCGGTTGATGAGTTCTACACTTTAAAACGTAAAGATCGTGGCAACTTAGTTAAAGAGCAATTGGCCGAACAACAGGATATTCCGACGTTTCTACGTAAGCACTGGCAAAAAGAAACGGGTTTTGCCTTTCCGTCAGGACATACGATGTTTGCTGCCAGTTGGGCTTTACTGGCAGTAGGGCTGTTATGGCCACGTCGACGTGCGCTGACGATTGTGTTTTTGCTTGTCTGGGCGACAGGTGTTATGGGTAGCCGCTTGCTGTTGGGCATGCACTGGCCTCGTGATTTGGTCGTTGCAACGCTGATTTCATGGCTGCTGGTAACGCTGGCGACCTGGCTCGCGCAGCGAGTATGCGGACCACTTACGCCGCCTGTGCAGGAGGCAAAAGAAATCGCGCAACGCGAGCAAGAAAGCTAGCTATGATTGATTTTTCAAATTTTGCCCTTAAATCAGAAAGCGGAAAGCGCTTTTCCATTTCGCACTCGTTGTGAAAATGGTAATTTAAAGGGCTCAACGCGGTAAGTTGTACACGATTTATTCGCTTAAACCACATAACGGGAAGTAATGTGAAATATTTACTCATTTTCTTACTGGTGTTGGCGATTTTTGTTATTTCGGTGACATTAGGTGCGCAAAACGATCAACAGGTTACGTTTAATTACCTGCTGGCTCAGGGTGAGTATCGTATCTCTACGCTGCTTGCTGTATTGTTTGCCGCAGGTTTTGCGATTGGTTGGTTAATTTGCGGCCTTTTCTGGCTGAAGGTTCGTGTGTCTCTTGCGCGCGCCGAACGTAAAATCAAACGACTGGAAAACCAGCTTACGCCTGCGACCGACGTTGCGGTTTCTGCCGATTCGTCGGTTGTGAAGGAATAATTATTTATGTTGGAGTTGTTGTTTCTGCTTTTACCTGTAGCCGCTGCCTATGGGTGGTATATGGGTCGCAGAAGTGCGCAACAAACCAAGCAGGATGAAGCTAACCGTCTTTCCCGTGACTATGTCGCCGGGGTTAACTTCCTCCTGAGCAACCAACAAGACAAAGCGGTGGATCTGTTCCTCGATATGCTAAAAGAGGATACGGGCACCGTTGAGGCTCATCTCACTCTCGGAAACCTGTTTCGCTCGCGCGGTGAAGTCGATCGCGCAATCCGCATCCATCAAACGTTAATGGAAAGTGCTTCGCTGACCTACGAGCAGCGTTTGTTGGCCGTACAACAGCTGGGGCGCGATTACATGGCCGCAGGTCTGTACGACCGCGCGGAAGACATGTTCAATCAGCTTACCGATGAAACAGATTTTCGCGTCGGTGCATTACAGCAACTGCTGCAAATTTATCAGGCGACCAGCGATTGGCAGAAAGCCATTGATGTCGCAGAACGTCTGGTGAAGCTAGGCAAAGATAAACAGCGTATTGAGATAGCCCACTTCTACTGCGAACTGGCCTTACAGCAGATGGGCAGCGACGATATGGATCGTGCCATGGCGCTGTTGAAAAAAGGGGCTGCGGCAGACAAAAACAGTGCCCGGGTTTCCATCATGATGGGCCGTGTGTACATGGTGAAAGGCGAGTACGCGAAGGCCGTTGAAAGTCTGCAACGCGTGATTTCTCAGGATAAAGAACTGGTCAGCGAAACGCTGGAAATGCTGCAAAGCTGCTACCAGCATCTGGGGAAAACCGATGAGTGGGCAGAGTTTTTACGTCGGGCCGTTGAAGAGAATACTGGCGCCGCCGCCGAGCTGATGCTGGCCGATATTCTTGAAGCGCGTGAGGGGACTGATACCGCTCAGGTTTATATTACCCGCCAACTACAACGCCATCCTACGATGCGCGTTTTCCACAAATTAATGGATTACCATCTTAACGAAGCAGAAGAAGGGCGCGCGAAAGAGAGCCTGATGGTTCTGCGCGATATGGTCGGGGAGCAGGTGCGCAGCAAGCCGCGCTATCGTTGCCAGAAGTGCGGATTTACCGCATATACACTGTACTGGCACTGCCCATCTTGTCGCTCATGGTCAACCATTAAGCCTATTCGCGGGCTTGATGGGTTGTAATTTTTAAAAAAATCTTACTTTAGTTACAACATACTAATGATGAGTAACAAAGCCATCCTCAGCCACCGTTGCCAAATTCGCCTAGCAGAAATGGAATCGCGCCTGTTAATTTTCTATTACCGCAGGTAGAATGCACGCCGTTTACCCATTTCGCGCTACTGTCGGCGCCCATCCTCAAGAAGGTCTGGTCATGACGTTTACTGCTTCATCTTCTTCTCGTGCTGTTACTGATTCTCCTGTCGTTGTCGCTCTCGATTATTCCAATCGTGATAAAGCATTAGCTTTTGTCGACAGAATTGATCCTCGTGATTGCCGTTTGAAAGTGGGCAAAGAGATGTTCACGCTTTTTGGACCTCAGTTGGTTCGCGATTTACAACAGCGTGGTTTTGACGTTTTTCTTGATTTGAAATTTCATGATATTCCCAACACTACCGCGCATGCCGTTGCGGCAGCGGCTGAGCTTGGCGTGTGGATGGTTAACGTTCATGCTTCTGGTGGGGCGCGTATGATGACCGCCGCACGTGAAGCCTTATTACCTTTTGGCAAGGACGCACCGCTGCTGATTGCGGTAACGGTTCTGACCAGTATGGAAGCCAGCGACCTCGCCGATCTCGGCGTGACGTTGTCACCTGCAGAGCATGCTGAAAGGCTGGCGCGCTTAACCCAACATTGTGGTTTGGATGGCGTTGTATGCTCCGCGCAGGAAGCGGCGCGATTCAAGCAGGCGTTTGGCCAGGCATTTAAATTGGTTACGCCGGGTATTCGTCCTGAAGGCAGCGAGGCGGGCGACCAGCGTCGCATTATGACGCCGGAACAAGCACAGTCAGCTGGTGTGGATTATATGGTTATTGGTCGTCCGGTCACGCAGTCGGCAGATCCGGCTCAGACGCTGAAGATGATTAATGCCTCACTGAAACGAGGTGCGTAAATGAACGACTCAAACTCTCGCCTGGTCTACTCAACCGACTCCGGGCGCATTGATGAACCAAAAGCTGCTCCTGTGCGTCCACAAGGCGATGGCATTGTCCGTATCCAGCGCCAGACCAGTGGCCGCAAAGGCAAGGGCGTGTGTTTGATTACCGGTATTGATCAAGATGATGCCGAACTGACCAAATTAGCTGCGGAACTGAAGAAAAAATGTGGTTGCGGCGGGGCAGTTAAGGATGGCGTGATTGAGATACAGGGTGATAAACGCGACCTGATTAAATCGCTGCTGGAAGCCAAAGGAATGAAAGTTAAACTGGCTGGCGGTTAATAAAAAAAGCCACGGAATTTTTCCGTGGCTTTTTAATAATACAGACCTGAAAAAGTAAACGTATTATTATATCGAGCCGTTCAACCGTAGATTATTTACCCACCTGGTGGCCAATGATACCACCTACTGCAGCACCACCCAGCGTACCCAGCGTGCTGCCGTCAGTCAGGACTGCACCACCTATTGCACCTGCACCAGCACCGATTGCGGTGTTACGATCGCGTTTGGACCAGTTAGAGCAGGCGCTCAGCGACATTGCCAGAGTAATCGCCAGAATGGCAGCGGTCATTTTTTTGCTCGTTACTAACATAATACTTTCTCCTGAATTATTGATTCACGGAATCCAGTGTTCTTTAAGAATAGCGCTAAATTTAGGCTAACGAAGATATTTCCGTGAAACCGTTTAGCGAAGGCATTACAAACACTATCCTGAAGTTGGAGGTTCGTTCCTGTTATATCGCTAACATTAATTTTACGACTTAATCCTGTTAACGACAGGTAAAAAGTCTTAATTGGGCTGTCAGATAACTCTCAGAGGGGAGATGATTTGCCAACTGACAAATCATCTGCTGAAGATGTTACGCGTGGGCATCAATGATATTGACGGTTAATCCGGAGTGCTCAAGCTGCATTTGTACGCTGGCGCTAAGTCTGGAGTCCGTGACTACGCGGCTGAATCGCTCTAATGGACCCAGCGTGTACGGGTGAATGGCTTCGAATTTTGAGCTGTCAGTAAGCACAATAACTTCTGCACCTTTTTCCAGCACCGCGTTAACCACATCAGAACGCATCATGTCGCGTCCGGTGAAGCCGGTGTCAGCCTGCCAGCCATCAATGCCGATAAAGGCCTTGCTGAAGTGTACCTGCTGGATAAACTGGCGAGTTAAGGGCCCAACCATACTTTCGCTTTTTTTCTGATAGATGCCGCCAAGAAGAATCACTTCGCAAGGGGTTTCTTTCAGCAGATGGGCTATATAGCTGCTGACGGTAATGATGGTGACATCTTTTTGCTCCGCGAGCGTTCTGGCTAAGAGCGCATTGCTGCTGCCGTTTTCAATGAATACGGACTCACCTGGGCTTACCAGCGATGCGGCGAATTCAGCCAGCTCACGCTTCAGCGTAAAATTAGTCATCATGCGCGTTTCCACATCATCGCTGTTCAATGAAACAGCAAAACCGTGCGCACGGCGTAAATAACTCTGTTTTTCCAGTGTGTTCAGATCCTGTCGAATCGTCACTTCTGAGACACCGGTGATTTTTGCCAGTTCGGCAACGCTCATCTGACCTTTATCAGTCACCATCTGCAAAATAGATTGTTGTCGGGAATTCATAATATTAATTTTATTGCGATATCGTATCGGAAATTAAACGGAAACTGCCTCACGTGCAGTTTGCTTATAGCAGCGACATTAAAGGGTTAATGTCATCAGATCTCCCAGGGAGCCTTGTGCTTTTTGGGCAAGGATTCGGCATCTTCTTTGGTCATGTTTAGCAGCTCAGCCTTCAGAATTTCGAGATTATGGATAGCTGAGTGGTAATCACCTGCAACGAGGATATCCAGCACAGTATCAATGCGTTCGGCCAGACGCTGAGCGTCGATATCAGACATGGTTATCATCCTAATGGCAATAGAGTTTGAATTTCATGATGCAGAATTTCATGGCAAAAGAGAAGGGAAAAATAGTATTAACTATCAACGATAGAAGAATATTATATATTCTGTGATTACATGAAGATAGGATCGTTACGTAATGTCCATTTATGGCTATTTTCAACGTTTGATCCCACTGCATTAGCGTGTTTTTTTATTGAGGTGCCGTCGATACCAACGCTCAAACGCGGCGGCTGGCATTGGTTTGGCAAACAAAAAACCCTGACGCTCGTTGACGCCATTTTTGGTTAAAAACGCATCCTCTTTCGCGCTTTCAACACCTTCGGCGATGACCTGCAGGTTGAGTGCCTGTGCGACCGCAACAATGGCACGTACCAGCGACTGCGAAACAGGTTGTTTGTGTACATCCCTGACAAAGGTTTGATCCAGTTTAATTGCATCAAGCGGGAACCGGGCCAGTTGAGACAGTGACGAATAACCGGTACCAAAATCATCCAAATGGATTTGCGCCCCCATCTGGCTAAACTGCTGAATGACGGACAGTGCCAGTTGCTCATTTTCAATTAAACTGCTTTCCGTTAACTCGACATCGATGGGGCAATATTCAAAGTCGAGTTCATGAAGCACCTGCTTGAGATCGGTAAATAGCGTCTGATCGGCGAGCTGCCGGGCAGAAACGTTTACCGCCACGCGCAGATTGATTCCCTTTGCGCGCCATTTTGCTATCTGACGCACAACGTCCAGAATAACCCAGCGACCCAGAGGAACGATAAGCCCTGATTCTTCGGCGTAGGAGATAAATTCCAGTGGTGGAATGAGGCCACGTTCCGGAGACTGCCAGCGAACCAGCGCCTCCAGGCTGCGCACTTCGCCTCGCCAGGTTATCTTTGGCTGATAATGGATAACCAGTTGATCGTTTTCCAGCGCCTTGCGCAGATTAGTATCCAGCCACAGATATTCAAATACCCGCTGATTCATTTCCGGAGAGAAAACACAAAACTGTCCACGGCCACCTTCTTTTGCGGTGTACATGGCCGTATCGGCGTTACGAATGACGCTCTCGCAGTCCTGACCATGTTGTGGAGCGAGGGAAATACCAATAGAGCATCCGGTATAGATTTCAATCAGGCCGATGCGAAAAGGTTGACGCAGGCGTGTCAGAATACGCGACGCGGTGGCTTCCAGTGAACCCTGGGATGTTTCGGTGGCAAGGACAATAAACTCATCGCCGCCAAACCGTGCCAGTAACTGGTTTTCGCTAAGGCAACTGAGTATTGCCAGCGATACGCTTTGCAATAGCTGATCGCCAAACATATGCCCGTAGGCATCGTTTACCTTTTTGAAGTTATCCAGATCGAGGTACACAATCCCGACCTGCGTATCGCCCGCGTTCTCAATCGCATTGCTGATCAGATTATGAATAGCGTTGCGATTGGGTAATCCTGTGATCGAGTCAGTATTCGCCAACACCCGCAAACGCTCCTGGGCGCGGCGTTCTTCAGTGATATCGGTCCCGGAACAGATCAGAAATATTTCGTTCTTGCCGCTACCGTTATGCACAAATTTATTACGAAATAAAAACAGACGCTGTCCTTTGCAGGTCTTCACCCAGCGTTCAACTTCATATGAGTTACCTTCGCGAAAAAAGACCTCGATATTGCGTCGTGACGCGGCAGCTTCACGTCGACTCATAAATAATGTGAATACACTTTGGCCAATGACTTCACGTTCTTTGAGTCCGGTATACTCTTCGCACAGTCGATTAAACCGCTGAATGTTGCCCATGCGATCAAGAATGACAATGACTGAATTGGCTTCAGAAACCACCTGTTCGGCAAAAGAGAGGCCATGAGCCAGGTCACGGGCGACGGAAGGGGTGTCATCCCAGGCGGATGCGCTACCGGCCCATTCACGCTTATTGATTTTTCGGCCGACCAGATGCACGGGAATGTTGTCATCTTCAATCGGTAACGTCATTAATAAACTTGACGTAATTACCGTCATCTCGCGAATGCGTTCGGCTTGTTCCGGGGATAATTCGATGGTCTGATCGGCCTCTGACGTTTCTTCGACAGAGAAATGCAGGATGTTGCAATCCTCTGACAAACGCCAGTAAGGGTTATTAGTGCCAACATAGCTATACAACGTAATCAGCTCCCGGACGTCTTTCATGATGTGTACTATCCCGTTTAAAGCGCATAGAGCCTCAAAAGTATGGGTAGCCATGATTCATTCAGGGTGATTATGGCTGAACGTATTGTTTTTTTTATATATTTATGTGTAATCCAGAATCCGTAAAAAGCAAAGCCAACGGAGCTGAAAAATAGTAAATAAATTTTTTGACTGGATGAAAGAAGTGTAGTGCGCGGTTGAAATTTGGGAGGTAAAAAGAAAACGACCTTTCAAAAATGAGAAAGGTCGCTTGATTTATGCGTGTTACGCGGCTGGACGCGCGATAACGCTGCGGGTTTCCATCCGTACTTCAGCGATAGTTACGTCAATCACATCTGTGACTTTGTAAACCACTTCACCTTTAATTTGCACGGTGCCGCTTTCCTGGCTGCATACCAGTTCATCACGAACGGCGTGCAGGAAGGGAGCAGGAATAAAGGCAACAGCGCCATTATCAACTAAACGCACGCGCATGCCACCGCGGCTGACGTCAATGATCTCGGCCGCAAAGCGGGTGTCGGTACCGGCTTTATCACTCAGGAAACGGGCGTAAAGCCAGTCACCCACGTCACGCTCAGCCATCCGGTTCAGGCGACGACGTTCTGCCATTTGCACGGTGGTATCATCCTGAGGTCGGGCGATGGTTTCGCCTTTGATGACAGCCTTAAGCAGACGGTGGTTGATCATATCGCCATACTTACGGATTGGGGAAGTCCAGGTGGCATATGCCTCCAGACCCAGCCCAAAGTGTGGACCTGGCTCAATACTTATTTCAGCGTAAGACTGGAAGCGGCGAATTCGGCTGTCGAGGAAGCCTGATGGCTGAGCATCCAGTTCGCGGCGCAGTTTGCAGAAACCTTCCAGAGTCAGGACTTCTTCGGCATCGACGTGCATACCGTGGGTTTTCAGCAGCGCGGCCAGAGCGTCGGCGTTGGCCGGGTCGAATCCCATATGGACGTTATAAATACCGAAGCCCAGCTTGTCGCGAAGCACACGGGCGGCGCAAATATTTGCCGCAATCATGGATTCTTCCACGATACGGTTTGCGATGCGGCGTGGTTCAGCGACGATGTCCAGTACTTCACCTTTTTCACCGAGAACGAAACGGTAATCCGGGCGATCTTTAAAGACCAGCGCGTGGTTATGGCGCCACTCTCCTCGGCTCAGACAAATACGATGCAGCAGACGGATCTGTTCCGCAATCGCGTCGTTTTCTGGTTGCCACTCGCCTGTACCTTCCAGCCAGTCGGAAACATTGTCATAGGCCAGCTTCGCTTTTGACTCAATTGTCGCAGCGAAGAAAGTGATGTTGTCTTCAATCGTGCCATCGGCGGTAATGCTCATACGACAAGCTAAAACCGGGCGCACTTCGTTCGCGCGCAGAGAGCAAAGATCGTCAGACAGCTCACGTGGCAACATCGGGATATTGAACCCCGGTAAATAATTGGTGAACGCGCGAATTTTTGCCGTTTTATCCAGCTTACTGCCTTCTGCAATCCAGGCTGTTGGGTCGGCAATGGCGACGGTTAATTGTAGCGTACCGTCAGCTTGTTCTTCAGCATACAGCGCATCGTCCATATCTTCGGTGCTGGCGCTGTCGATGGTGACGAAATTGAGGGCGGTTAAATCTTCACGAACCAGGCCTTCGTCCAGCATTTCGGTTGCTACGCCGTCCGGTGCTTCTTTTTCCAGATTATGGCGTGCCAGTGTGACCCACCACGGGACAAAGTGGTCATCAGCAAAAGTGATAAATTGGGTTAACTCGGCGTAGAAGGTGCGATCGCCTTTCAGCGGATGACGGCGCATTTCTGCAACCGCCCAGTCGCCTTCTTTAAATTCATGTTCAACGCCGCGGGTGGCACGACATGGAATAGCATCTTTCAGTAACGGATGATCCGGCACGATGGACAGACGATCATTTTTGCCCTGAACTTTACCCACGAAGCGCGTCAGGAAGGGTTCGATCAGTTCTTCCGGCTCTGCAGACTCACGATCTTTTTCTGTATGGATAACCGCAACAATGCGGTCGCCATGCATCACTTTTTTCATCTGCGGCGGTGGAATGAAATAGCTTTTTTGTGCATCGACTTCCAGGAAGCCAAAGCCTTTTTCCGTGGCTTTTACCACCCCTTCAGCACGTGGCGTCTGGGAATGTAGTTGCTGTTTAAGCTGCGCTAGCAGCGGGTTGTCCTGAAGCATAATTGTCTATTTTCGTGGCTAAAAGAGCGGCTGACAGTTTTACGCGATTCTGCCAGTGGCAGCAAGCGCTCTTTCAGTAAGTGGATCGGTTAATCAGTGTCGCCCAGCGCGATTTTCAAGCGATTCAACCATCCGCACAATCCACTCCAGGCTAGCAGGTTAATGGCCTGCTCTGAAGAGATTCCCTGATCGAACAAAGACGTTAACAGTGCGGTGCTAAAGCGGTCGGGCGCCCGGGTCAGCCATTGTACCGCCTGTAGGGTGACGCGCTCAACCGGATGTCGTTGTTCCCAACGTTGTAATTCACGTTCATCCAGGCGAAGCAGGGCGATAACGTCGACTAATTCATTTGCTGTATACGCCTGCTCGTTAAAGCAGGCCACGCTGCCGTTAATTCGTGACGTCATCAGCGCTGCCAGTGAAAATGCCTGTACTGATACAGCGCTGCGCCGGGTACTGGAAATCAGCGTCGTGAGTAAATCTAAAATGACAGGTGAATGTATCAATAATGGCACCAACGCTTGCAGTTCATCGGGATATCCTCTGGCAGCGTTCTCATCATGGGGGGGATATTTTTCGATCGGGAATGGTGCAGCATGCCAGGTTGTCTTTGTGGCGTTAAATAACGAAGCGTGAGCAAATTGCTGAATATCCAGCCCCGGTATTCGGCGTACCGGATGACCAGACCAGGCCTGAAACAGGGCCACGGTTCGGGCCTGAAATCCGACGAAGCCGATGATTTGATTCATCAGAATATTATCGCTGGTGGTCAGTCCGACCGCCTCCAGATGCTGACGGTCGCGTTCGCCTATCACGGCAGGAGAGCTGGCAAGTTGGCGAGCATATTGGGTGATTTGTGCCAGTCGATGGTTACTTTCCCGCGAGGAGTCCGGACCGGGAAGCGGTGTTAAACGCGCGGCATAGTGATTACATAATCGCTGCACACCATACACCTGAGCGACGGTCAGGGCTGTACTCATCCGTTCATAAGCGCTGAACGTATGCATCTGGTTCAGGTTTACATGAGCCGGGAAGAGCGTCTGGGCAAGTTTACGGGCAGGGGTTAACCAGGATTGAAAGGGCGAAAGAGCGTCATCAGGTAATGTCAGATCCAGTAAAAAACTGTCGTCGACATGAGCGGCTTCCGGGACCAGCGGCAGAACATCTTGCGGATACGTGCTGGATTGCGTCTCATGATACCAGTGGCTTTTGCCTTCAATTCGGCGTTGTTCCATGGGCGTTCCTTGGTCTAAAAGTGGCGACCCGGACTCGTCGTCATACTACTACGCCGGATCGTTTGCGCTGCAATATCCTGACGTAAGCAGATGAGGGGATGAAAGATTGTTACGTGATAATAAATATCAGAAAGGCATATGTGGTAGCTGAGAGGAGTGTCATGGGCGGCGCAAGACCGCCCATCGAGGTCTTAGGATTATTTAAGTTCCAGCTCGTTCATTGCGGCGATGCTGAAGCCACCGTCAACGTGTACGACTTCACCAGAGATACCGGCAGAGAGATCGGAGCACAGAAATGCTGCGGAGTTACCCACATCTTCAATGGTAACGGTGCGGCGAATCGGTGTAACCGCTTCGCAGTGCGCCAGCATTTTACGGAAATCTTTAATGCCAGAAGCGGCGAGTGTACGGATTGGACCTGCGGAAATGGCATTCACACGCACGCCTTCAGGCCCCATCGCATTAGCCATATAACGGACGTTCGCTTCCAGGGAGGCTTTCGCCAGGCCCATCACGTTATAGTTAGGGATTGCACGCTCTGCGCCCAGATAGGATAACGTCAGTAGCGCAGAGCCAGGGTTTAGCATGGAACGACATGCTTTTGCCATCGCAACAAAGCTGTAAGCGCTAATGTCATGCGCAATTTTAAATCCTTCGCGGGTAACTGCGTTCACATAATCGCCATCCAGTTGGTCAGCAGGTGCGAAGCCGATTGAGTGTACGAAACCGTCGAATTTCGGCCAGGTTTTGCTCAGTTCAGCAAACATGGCGTCAATGCTGGCATCTTCAGCCACATCACACTGCAAAACAATGTTGGAGCCTAATTGCGCTGCAAATTCTTCCACACGACCTTTCAGCTTGTCGTTCTGGTAGGTGAACGCCAGTTCAGCACCTTCGCGATGCATCGCCTGAGCGATTCCCCATGCGATAGACAATTTACTGGCAAGGCCTGTCACCAGAATACGCTTACCTGATAAAAAACCCATGGCTTTAATCCTTTTTGTTAACACTTATCTTTTACCAATCAATGAATTATGATTGACGCGTTAAGCTAACTCGAAATTGGTCTGAAATTATATCCCACGCCTTTTCCCTGAGGAATTGTTATCAACCTCACGTGACCTGTCACTTCATTGCATGTGGGGAGTATATCATCCCCCTCCGGTTATGCTTCGTTCAGGCATTTAACGTCGGTGAAGCAGAGAAAATGCAAGGTTTCAAAGGCATTGAAATGGTATTATTTCATTGCTAGCTGATGTTAATAAACATAGCAAGGTAGGAAATTTCTTAAAACAAAAAATATGACAATATTCAGCTTGTTATGATATATTGTTTTTATCGATCAATATCGATACATTGATCGATATTATTGATTGATTGTGATTAGAAGTGCATTATCAGGATGTTATGATCAATTGGAGTGGTCTTATGCACTATCATTTCATCGCGGAAACGATGAGAGACACAACAGATAAATTACTGGGCGTAGAGATGAACGCCCGGTTTACTTCAGATACGGTTCAACCGTTGCATCCAGATTTCATCATTTCAGCGTGGGATAGCGAACAAAAGCGTAATTTCATGCTCGAGCAAATTCGATTAATTGCCGAAAAGCGTGACTGGTTTGAGCGCAACAGCCTTATTTGTACCCTGAAACTCATTGACGAAATGGCGCTGCTGGCGATTGGTGATCCAGCCATCAAGTCGGCCTTACAGGCACTACCATTTATTGCACTGGAACTTTCAGAACGTTTTCTGACGAATACCGTGTGCCTGAATAGTCTGTTGATTAATTCACTTCGCGACGGCCCAAACGCATTGTGGTTAGGCGATCTTGGCTCCGGCAGCGTAGGGGCCAGCCCGCTGGTTTGCGGTCATTTTGACGTTGTTAAACTGGATCGCGGTTTTTTCCTGGAACAGGTAGAAAAACCGATGTTCCCGGTGCTGATCAAAAATATCAGGGAATATTGCGACCGTGTTGTAGTGAAGGGAGTCGAAACAGCACAACTTGTCGACGAGGCCAGTGCTGCAGGTGTCTGGGCAATGCAGGGTGCCCTTTATCCGTCAGTCACGTTTACCGAAGTTGATACGCTGCTCTTACCTACGTTGTGTCACTGATGGCAGAATGCCCCCCGGTTGAGGGGGCAGTCGTTTGTTAGCGATCTTTCCGCCAGGCGTCGGCGGTAAGCGCTTCGCCGAAATGACCTGCAATCAGGCGACGGGTAAGTTCATGCAACGGGGAGGCCAGAACGTCCGCTGTACTGCCGCGCTCAACAACTTCGCCCTGATGCATGACTAATACCTGGTCGCTGATGTGCTTCATCATGCCAATATGCTGAGTCACATAGATATATGAAATCCCTTGTTTTTCCTGTAATTCCAGCATCAGATTGATGAGCTGCGAACGCATCGACATGTCCAGAGAAGCCAGGGCTTCGTCGGCGATAATGACTTTGGGTCGTAAAATGAGCGCACGGGCAAGGCCCAGACGCTGTTTTTGTCCCGGCGCTAACATATGCGGGTAATAGCTTACGTGATCGGGCAGCAGTCCGACCATGCGCATGGTCTCCACGATCTGTTTACGACGCTGCTCAGGCTCGAGGTCGGTATTCAGACGTAGCGGAAAATCGAGGATCTGCGAGATACGTTGCCGAGGATTAAGCGATGTTGACGGATCCTGGAAAATCATACGGATCCGCTGACTACGAAATGAATAATCACCATATTTTAACGGATGATCGTCAATCAGCAGCTCACCGCTGGTAGGTTCAATCATACCCGCCAACATTTTTGCCAGCGTAGATTTCCCTGAACCGTTTTCACCAATGACGGCGAGCGTCTGACGTTCGCGCAGGGTGAAACTCAGGGGCTTGACGGCCTCCACGGTCTGGCGGCGAAATAAACCTGTCCGGTAGCGAAAGGTTTTGCTCAGGTTACGAACTTCGAGCAGGGTTTCTACCATCTCACTCTCTCTCCATGTTCAGCGGGAAATGACAGGCGTAGAGATGATTCTTTGCTCCGGTCAGTCTTGGGGTTTCAATACATTCGCGTTGTGCATAAGGGCAGCGCGGCCCCAGACGACAGCCGATGGGTAATTGTTCCAGCAATGGAATTGCTCCTGGCATGGTATTCAGGCGGCTTTTGTGCGGCATTGCGCTACCAAAATCAGGAATAGCGCGAATCAACGCTTGAGTATAAGGATGATGCGGAATGGTCACCAAATCTTTACTTGGCGCGGTTTCCACCGTTTGTCCGCAGTACATCACGTTGATTTTGTCAGCCCACTGGCTGAGCATTTGCAGGTCATGGCTTATCAACAAAATGGTGGTATTGCTGTTTTGATTCAGACGGGTTAGCAGACGGAAAATTTGCGCCTGGGTGGTTGGCTCCATCGCGTTCGTCGGTTCATCGGCAATCAGCAAGCGCGGCTGATTCGCCAATGCGATAGCGATCATGACCTTCTGGCATTCGCCGTCGGTTAGCTCATATGGGAAGCTGCGCATGGCATCTTTATGGTCTTTTATCCCGACGCGGTGTAAGAGTTCAATCGCACGGCGTTTGCGCCAGCCAATGCGCTGCCACCAGCGGCCCTTGTAAGTCCAGGCGGGAATATTTTGCATTAGCTGCCGTCCGATCCGCTCGGACGGATCGAGACATGACTGTGGCTCCTGAAAAATCATGGAGACGTTATGGCCGACCAGTTTGCGTCGTTCACGCGCGGAAAGACGTAGCAGATCGATATCATCAAAACGCATACGGTCTGCGGTTACGCGCCAGTTATCTTTAGCGACGCCGCAAATGGCCTTAGCGATCAGACTTTTGCCGGAACCAGACTCGCCGACCAGCCCGCGGATTTCACCCTCGTTGAGGGTCATGCTGACGCGATCAACTGCCTTAACCCAGTCGTCACCGGTTCTGAATTCAATCGTCAGGTTGCGGATATCCAGTAATGGCATTATTCCACCCCCGCAATAATTGCGCGGCGCACGCCGTCACCCAGTAGGTTAACCAGCAGCACGCTTATCATAATCGCTGCGCCTGGCAGCATGACCGTCCACGGTGCGACATAAATCAGCTCCAGCGCGTCACCGAGCATGGCCCCCCATTCCGGGGATGGCAGCTGTGCACCAAGGTCGAGAAAACCCAGCGCGGCGATATCCAGAATCGCCATCGACAGTGCGCGGGTGATTTCAGTAATCAGACCGGCGGTAATATTGGGCAGAACGGCAAACCACAGAATATTCAGTGTGGTTGCACCATCCAGGCGAGCGGCAATGACGTATTCTTTCTCCAGCTCGTCATGCACCATGCTGTAAACGGAGCGCACCATGCGCGGCAGCAACGCCAGCCAGACCGCAAACATGGCGTGTGTCAGATGCGGTCCGGCAAAGGCCACCACAATAATCGCCAGCAGCAGAGAAGGGATTGACAGCAGGGTGTCCAGAATGTGGTTCAGCACAGCGGAGCGCAAGCCGTGCGTCGCACCGGCAACTACGCCCAATACAAGGCCACACAGTGTGGCGGCAAGAGTGACGACAAACGCGCCTCCAACGGTCGGGGCCGCGCCGCTGAGCAGACGACTTAAAACGTCTCGTCCCAGATCGTCAGTTCCGAGGAAGAAAGAGACTTCGCCATAGCGTGACCATGACGGCGGTAAAAGCTGATAGCCGAGAAATTGCTGATCGATGCCGTAAGGGGCAAACCAACCACCAAAAATACACAAAACAGCCAATCCCGCGCAGCCGTACAGGCCGATCATCGCAGTTGCATCACCATAGAAATTGCGCCATGCGGTGCGCAACGTACCTGGCGGGCGTTTTTCGCTATAGACGCTATCGTAAGGCATACCATTCCTTATGTTTCAGAGGGTTAGCCATAGCACCCAAAATATCAGAGATAACGTTGACGATGATAACCAGTGAGCCAATCACCATAACGCCCGCTGAAATCGCCGCGTAATCCTGCTGGCGAATCGCGTTAATCAACCAACGGCCAAGACCAGGCCAGCTAAAGACCATCTCGGTGATCATCGCCAGCGTCAGCATGGTGGAAAACTGTAAGCCCAGGCGTGGGATCACCGGCGGGAGGGCGTTGTGCAGAACGTGACGGCGCAGAATCGTTAAGCGTGACAAACCGCGTGTGGCCGCCGCCTTGACGTAGTTCTGATCAAAGACCTCAATGGTGCTGATACGCATCAGGCGGATGACTTCGGTGGTGGGCGCAACGGAGAGCGTTAGCACCGGGAGCACCATATGACGGATAGCGCTGACCAGCATTTCATCGCGCCAGGGTGAGTCGGAGATCCACGCATCAATAATGGCAAAACCGGTAACGGGTTTCACCTCGTAGAGAAGATCAAAACGCCCGGAAACGGGTAACCAGCCGAGGGTCAGTGAGAAGAGCAATGTCAGCAGCAGAGCCAGCCAAAAAACGGGGATAGAAAACCCCATCAGAGCCAATGCGCTGATGCAACGATCCTGCCATTTGTTGCGCGTGATGCCTGCCAGCATACCAACGGGGATCCCGACCATTAGTGCAAAACCAAAGGCAAGAATGCACAGTTCCATTGTGGCCGGGAACACCTCTTTCAGCTGTTCTGAGATCAACTGACCATTGATACTGGATACGCCGAAATCCCAGTGAATGAGACCATTGAACCAGAATACCCAAGCGTTCCACAACGATGCGCCCTGTAACGGCGCATGAGGTGTGAAGTAGCTCAGGCTGAATCCAATAAAGGTCAGAAAGAACAGGGTGACCAGCAGCAACAAAAATCGACGCAGGGTGAAGATAATCATGGTTTTTTCACCTCATCTTTCTTTTCCCGGGACACCCCGGCAAAAGAGGAATTGCCGAACGGACTGAGCACCAGCCCTTTGATGTCGTAGCGGTAAGCCTGTAGACGCAGTGAAGAGGCCAGCGGCAGGATCGGTAACTCTTGCGCAAGAATATTTTGCGCTTCGTCATAGGCGTCAATTCGCGATGAAAGCTGCTGCGAAGAGAGGGCTTTGCGCAGAATGCTGTCAAACTGCGGATTACACCAGTGGGCAAAGTTGGTCTGCGAATTGATGGCGGCACAGCTGAGCAACGGCCGGAAAAAACTGTCAGGATCGTTACTGTCCGTCGCCCAGCCGGATAACGTCAGATCATGGTTCATATCCATTAATCTTGCCTCCTGAAAACGGCCTTCTACCGGGATGATCTTCACTTTCACACCCACCTGAGCCATATCTGCCTGAATCAGCTCTGCGGTTTTCAGCGGACTGGGGTTCCAGGCCTGAGAGCTGGTAGGAACCCAAAGTTGTAACGTCAGATTCTCCAGCCCCAGCGCTTTTAGCTGCTCGCGCGATTTTGCCGGGTTGTACTCTGTAATTTTAGCTTCGTTATCATAAGCCCACGAGGCGCGAGGCAAAATAGATGCTGCGGTTTCTGCCGTCCCGTAGTAGATAGACTGCATTAACCGTTGGTTGTTGATCGCTAGCGCCAGCGCATGCCGCACGGCAGGGTTATTCAACGGCGGTTTATTGGTGTTGAACGCCAGGTAGGCAATGTTCATCCCCGGGCGCAGCGTCAGACGCAGGCGAGGGTCATCACGCAATATGCTGAGCTGGCTGGCGGCAGGCCAGGCTAAAACGTCACATTCGCCGGTCAGTAACTTTGATAACCGTCCGGTTCCGCCAGAACCGAGGTCCACTACCACCTGCGGCATCAGAGGAGTGCCACGCCAGAATTTTTCATGCCGCTGCAACCGAATATATTGGCCGGCACGATTCTCCGAAAGTTGGTACGGTCCTGTGCCGACAGGTTGTCTGTCGAGCAGTTCCTGACGATCCTGTTTTGCCAGGTTAGCCGCATATTCCGCCGACATTACGGAGGCATAGTGTGTGGCAAGATGCCACATAAAGGAGGCATCAGGTTGAGTTAAGCGGAATTCAACGGTGTTGTTGTCCAGTTTGCGCACACTTTGGACGTTATCGGCGAACTGCAGGCTGTCGAAGTAGGGGAAATTGCTGCCGTTCACATTGTGCCATGGATGGTGGCGATCAAAGATGCGCTCGAAGGTAAACACCACATCGTCTGCATTCAGTTTGCGGGTGGGAGTGAACCAGGCGGTCTTTTGAAACTGTACGTCACGACGCAGATGGAAGCGGTAGGTTGCGCCGTTATCCAGCACCTCCCAGCTTTCAGCCAGCTCAGGCACTAGTCGATAGGTGTAGGGATCTACATCAAGCAGTCGGTCATACAATTGGGCCGCTAACGTGTCGACGATGAGACCACTGCTCGTTTTTTGCGGGTTGAACGTATTGACCTGCCCGCTGACGCAATAGACAAACCCACTGTCACGGATATCAGCGTGCGAAGCTTGCTCAGGCGCAGCAGCAGCCTGACCACTCAGAAATCCAGCCATCACGATCAGAGATGATAAAACCAGGCGCATAATTTTAATGGATTATATAAAGAGGCTATCTTACTAATACTTAATGACATTTGCCATTACCGTTTGTTTTTGGGAGCAACAGGTTCGATAAGCGCGAGTTCAACACCGCGTCATGGTCAAAATTCATACCTGCTATCCACTTTGAATCTACTCTGTTAACTATCTTAGCATTTTCATGCCCCATCTGACTTGCTATAAACGCGGTGCAGGATGTGGACAGTTGGCGTAATTTGTTACGGTTTCCTCGCTGTGACAAAATGCGTAAGCGATTACAATGCGTTAGTGTACGAATCAACGGGAATATTTAATAAATGAGCAACTTAGCGGATTATGTCAATGCTATAAAAATAGGCATAAATGTTATTTGTATTGAGGATGTCAGTAAACGGGATGACATGGCTGAAGTTGAGATTATAAATAAGACATGGCTTCATGATTCGGGAGTGGTTATTCGTTGTTCTCGCGAAAATGAATTGGTTAAATATTCATCAAATGCCTGTCCAGAATGCAGCATTAGATGGCATGTCGTTGATGCGGCAGGTCAGGATATTCGTCCACTGGAGAAAACGTTTCACAATGCTTGCCAGGAGTCGTACTGGTTAAAAGTAAATCGTCAAACGCATCTCCCGGTGTAAACGCTGGGCTAACCAATCACAGCGATACCAAGCCGCTCCATGAGCAACGATGCCTGGTAGTTGCCTAACTTAACGCCTTGTAAATCAACACCCCGAATATCTAAGTCACCTAACTCCGAATTGGTCAGATCGCAATGTGCGAAGTTTGCTGCTTGCCAGTCGAAAGTAGAAAACTCGCCGCCGGAGAGATCTGAGCCACTGAATGTCGCACCCAGTACCTGAGTCCCCATCCAGCGGTTCTCCCGCAGCTCACACTTTTCCAACACGACTTTCGAAAAATTGGCGTAGCTTAGATGAGGTTATGCGTCAAACCCGCCAGTATGACACTTGCGAATGCGTGCTAGATCTGGTGCTTCTTCAGCAAGGCTCGTAGCTGATGATAAGTCAGACCCAGTAATTCAGCGGCTTTTTTCTGGTTAAATTTAGCCAGCAGTAAGCTGGTTTGTAGAAAGTCTTTCTCTTGTTGCTGCTGGAATTCACGCAGATCCAGCGGTAATGCTGCAGATGTTGGTTTTGCTTCCTGCACCTGAGATTCCACGACATGACGGCGGAAGGGATCAATGATTATCTCATCCAGCGGGTAATCACTGGTCCCATGTCGATAAACGGATCGCTCCACGACGTTTTTCAGTTCACGAATATTGCCCGGCCAACGGTAGTGGAGGAGCGTTTCTCTGGCTTCGGCACTAAACCCTGGAAACAGTGGTAACCCGATCTCGCGGCACATCTGAATGGCAAAATGCTCGGCCATTAACATTATGTCGCTTTGGCGTTCGCGTAACGGTGGGAGTTGCACTACGTCAAAGGCCAGACGATCCAGCAGGTCCGCGCGAAAAGTGCCTTCGTTGACCATGCTAGGTAAGTCGGCATTGGTTGCACAAACAAGTCGTACGTTAACCTGCAACGGCTGGCTGCCGCCAACACGTTCCAGCTCTCCATATTCAATAACGCGCAGTAATTTTTCCTGCACCAACATCGGGGCGGTTGCCAGTTCATCGAGAAACAGCGTACCGCCGTCGGCGCGTTCGAAGCGTCCAGGATGGCGTTTTTGAGCGCCGGTAAAGGCACCTGCTTCGTGACCAAACAGTTCGGAATCAAGCAAGTTCTCGTTGAGCGCTGCGCAGTTAAGTGAAATAAACGGGCCTTGCCAACGGGTGGAGAGATAGTGCAGGCGGTTGGCAATAAGCTCTTTCCCAGTACCTCGCTCACCGATAACCAGGACAGGCTTATCCAGCGGCGCCAGATGAGAAACCTGCTCCAGCACTTCAATAAAGCTGTTTGCTTCACCCAGAAGATTATCTTTGTATCCTGCCATGATGAAATTCACCATTTGTTAGTGTTATTCACCAATTTACCCTAATTCTCTCGCCAGGTAAAATTAGATATAATTATTAAAATCAATTAGATAAAAAGTTGGCACGCCAAGTGCATTACGAAATCAGCAGGGCATAGCCCGATATCAGAACAGTAAGTGAGGATTACATTATGGGTATTTTTTCTCGTTTTGCCGACATCGTGAACGCCAACATTAATGCGTTGCTGGAAAAGGCTGAAGATCCGCAGAAGCTGGTGCGGTTAATGATCCAGGAAATGGAAGATACGCTGGTTGAGGTGCGTTCAAACTCCGCACGCGCTCTGGCAGAAAAGAAACAATTATCTCGTCGTATCGAACAGGCCAGCGCGCAACAGGCAGAGTGGCAAGAAAAAGCTGAGCTGGCGCTGCGCAAAGAGAAAGAAGATTTGGCGCGTTCTGCGTTAATCGAAAAACAGAAATTGACTGACCTGATTGCCTCTCTGGAGCATGAAGTCACGCTGGTCGACGATACGCTGGCGCGTATGAAAAAAGAGATTGGTGAGCTGGAAAATAAACTCAGTGAAACCCGTGCTCGTCAGCAGGCACTGATGTTACGTCATCAGGCAGCGAGTTCTTCACGTGATGTTCGTCGTCAACTGGACAGCGGTAAACTTGATGAAGCGATGGCGCGCTTTGAATCTTTCGAGCGTCGTATCGATCAGATGGAAGCTGAGGCTGAAAGCCATAATTTCGGTAAACAGAAGTCCCTGGATCAGCAATTTGCTGACCTGAAAGCAGATGATGAAATCAGCGAGCAGCTGGCGCAACTTAAAGCCAAAATGCAGCAAGACAAGCAATAATAACATCTGGCGGCGCCCGAACGCGCCGCCGCTCATCACCTGTAAGGAGTACTCATGAGCGCGCTATTTCTGGCTATCCCGTTAACTATCTTTGTGTTGTTTGTTTTACCGATTTGGCTCTGGCTGCATTACAGCAACCGTTCCAGTCGTGGCGAACTGTCGCAAAGTGAACAGCAACGTCTGGTCGAACTCAACGATGACGCACAGCGGATGCGCGAGCGCATTCAGGCGCTGGAAGACATCCTTGATGCTGAACATCCAAACTGGAGGGACCGCTAATGGGAGGCGTTAATCTGAACAAAAAACTGTGGCGTATTCCGCAGCAGGGCATGGTGAAGGGGGTTTGTGCGGGTATTGCGCATTATCTCGATGTGCCTGTGAAGCTGGTACGGATCCTGGTGGTGCTGTCAGTCTTTTTTGGTCTGGCCTTTTTCACCTTCGTCGCCTATATCGTGCTGACATTTGTGTTGGATCCGATGCCGGATAATGTGGTTTCCGGCGAGCAGCAGCCTTCAAGCGGTGAGCTGTTGGATGCCGTCGATCGCGAGCTGGCGGCTGGTGAAAAGCGTTTGCGTGAAATGGAACGTTATGTGACGTCCGATACTTTTTCCTTACGTAGTCGTTTCCGCCAATTGTGAGGTTAGAAATGAACAATCGCTGGCAACGTGCCGGGCAAAGGGTTAAGCCGGGCTTTAAAATAGCAGGTAAGCTGGTGCTTTTAACGGCGCTTCGCTACGGCCCGGCGGGAGTAGCAGGGTGGGCGGTGAAATCCGTCGCCCGACGCCCGCTAAAAATGCTGCTGGCGTTGGTTCTGGAACCGGTGTTGAGTCGGGCCGCGGCAAAATTGTCGAAACGATATTCCGGTAATCGAACCTGATATTTGAATTAGTAAAAGCAAGCAACAATTAATCAACATTCCCTCAGTTAATTTGCGGCAGCTCACAAATACGATTTTTTGGCTGCCAAAATTCTTTTTTACCCCCCTCCAGACCACCTCTGCTAATTGACAGCTTATTTTCCGCAGAGTAGTCTCTTGGTTCATGGGACCGCTACCACAAAGGTAAAAATGAAACATTATTATGCCCCTGTTTTTACACCAGTGAGTCCGCCAACGATATTTGCGTGCTCACCGTGATATTCTGTAATCCTTTTTCACCTGCAATCAGATTAAATAATAAATTACAACTTTGTTCACCCAATTGCTGAGTAGGTACATCAATTCCACCAGGAACTGGTGTGAGCATAAAAGAAAGTAGCTCATTACTATAGCCTACGACGGCAAGTTGTTTTGGGATGGAAATGTTTTTCTCGGCCGCTACGCGATATAAACTCATTAACTTTAAGCTGTCTGTCGCAAATACGGCATCGGGTAACGACTGCTGACTCAGTAATTTTCGAGAAGCAAGTAGGGCGGTTTCATGAGTATACCCCCCGTCAATAACCCACTCATCACGCATTTTAATGTTATGTGCCTGAAGGCTGGCTTTATAACCGTTAACGCGATCGATAGAAACATGAACGTCAAGCGGTGCATGCAAACAGGCTATATTACGGTGGCCGCTCTCAATCAGCGCATTTGTCAGCGTAATACTGTCGCGATAATTATCGGTGTCTACAGAATAGACATTAGTGTAGTCACCTTCAACCTTCCCGATAACCACAACCGGGACGTTGTATTTATCCAACCGAGCAAAAAATGATTCATCGGCAGGAGAGCTCAGCATAATGATCCCTTTGATCAACTTCTGCTTAATTTTGCTCTCACATTTTTGTAAATCATCTTCGGTGCTTCGCGACGTCTGCAATATGACATCAAAACCGACTTCTTCAGCCTTGGCAGTAATTGCATGCAATACTTCAGAGAAAAACGGATTACCGGCAGTTGTTTTTGCAGAACGGGTAGATATCACCATTATTGCATCAAATCCGGAAGAGGTAAGCGCGCGAGCTAGTTTATTAGGCTGATACTGTAACTCATCAATTGCGCGCAGCACCTTTTCAAGCGCCTCCGGCGAGATGTTGGTTTGCTTATTAAGCACGCGCGATACCGTGGATTTTGATACACCAGCGGCTCGTGCAATATCATAAATGGTAGGAGACATAGATCCCAAGCTCCGTCCGAGAGTCAATGGCGGACATATTATGGAGTTAAGTGGCGAATGACAACAATCTCGGAATGCGAGTTGGAAAATCAAAAGGCTAACCGCACTATGTGCGTGCTGAGGAACAATCGTCCACGGGTGCGGACGGTGATAATGCGGTCGCAATATTTTCTTAAGAACTGGCGTATAGTGTAAGGGTTAAATCCAACTATCAGTCAGGAAGATATTATGTTGAAGAAAAGCGTATTAGCGTTGGCACTGGTTATTGGCATGCCGGTTTATGCTGCCGAGCACTGGATTGATGTTCGCGTTCCTGAACAGTACCAACAGCAGCATATTCAAGGGGCTGTCAACATCCCGTTAAAAGAGATCAAGGCGCGTATCGTAACTGAAGTTCCAGATAAGAACGATACCGTGAAGCTCTATTGCAACTCCGGGCGTCAATCAGGGCAGGCGAAAGATATGCTGACTGAAATGGGCTACACGCAGGTGACCAACGAAGGTGGCATCAATCAGATAGCGCTTCCTAAAGTAGAGAATAAATAAACCGCCCACATTCATTCTGCTACAGGCGGTAAGAATAATGCCGCCTGATACAGCTCAGGTAGTTGATAAGTAAGAATTGACCCCTATCTTTACTTCCTGTTTGTTATAATTTCTTCGGTTCCTTCAGCAAAACGGGATGGCGATGAAGCGACTTAAAAATGAATTCAATTCGCTGGTTAATCGTGGCGTAGACCGGCATTTGCGCCTGGCTGTCACCGGACTTAGCCGGAGTGGTAAGACGGCGTTTATCACCGCAATGGTTAATCAGTTACTCAATATTCATGCCGGTGCGCGTTTGCCGTTGCTCAGTTGCGTGCGCGAAGAGCGTCTGCTTGGCGTGAAACGGGTTCCACAACGCGATTTTGGTATTCCGCGCTTTACCTATGATGAAGGACTGGCGCAGCTGTATGGCTCTCCGCCGACCTGGCCGACACCAACGCGCGGTGTGAGTGAAATTCGTCTGGCACTGCGTTACAAGTCTAATGACTCATTACTGCGCCACTTTAAAGACACCTCCACGCTGTACCTGGAAATCGTCGATTATCCGGGGGAGTGGCTGCTCGATTTACCGATGCTGGCCCAGGATTATTTGGGCTGGTCGCGGCAAATGACCGGATTATTACAGGGCCAGCGTGGCGAATGGTCGGCAAAATGGCGGCAGTTAAGCCACGGGCTGGATCCACTGGCACCTGCTGACGAAAACCGTCTGGCGGAAATTGCTGCTGCCTGGACGGAGTATCTGCATCAATGCAAGCAGCAGGGACTGCACTTTATTCAGCCGGGCCGTTTTGTTCTGCCAGGAGATATGGCGGGCGCGCCTGCGTTGCAATTCTTCCCGTGGCCGGACGTTGATGCCTGGGGAGAATCGAAGCTGGCGCAGGCAGATAAACACACCAATGCGGGCATGCTGCGCGACAGGTTTAATTACTACTGTGAAAAAGTCGTGAAGGGATTTTATAAGAATCACTTCCTGCGCTTTGATCGTCAGATTGTGCTGGTCGATTGCCTGCAACCGCTCAACAGCGGGCCACAGGCGTTTAACGACATGCGTCTGGCGCTGACCCAACTGATGCAAAGTTTCCATTATGGACAGCGCACGCTGTTTCGTCGGCTGTTTTCTCCGGTGATCGACAAACTGCTGTTTGCCGCCACCAAAGCTGACCATGTCACGGTCGATCAGCACGCCAATATGGTGTCGCTTTTACAGCAGTTGATCCAGGATGCCTGGCAAAACGCTGCGTTCGAAGGCATCAGCATGGATTGTCTTGGACTGGCATCGGTGCAGGCAACCACCAGCGGCCTGATCGATGTGAAGGGTGAGAAGATCCCCGCGCTGCGTGGTAATCGTCTGAGCGATGGCGAACCGCTAACCGTTTATCCGGGGGAAGTGCCCGCGCGTTTACCTGGACAGGCATTTTGGGACAACCAGGGCTTTCAGTTTGAGGCGTTTCGCCCGCAGGTGATGGATGTCGATAAGCCCTTACCGCATATCCGTCTTGATGCCGCGCTGGAGTTTTTGATAGGAGATAAATTGCGATGAGCGAGCCGTTAAAACCGCGTATCGATTTCTCAGGTCCGCTGGATGTGGAACAAAATGCGGCGTTTAAAGCGCAGCAGATGTTTAACGAAACGGAGGCGCAGACTTTTTCTCCGGCGACAGTGGATGAACCACTGGAAGACGAAGGTCAGGCAGAAGCCGTTATTGATGCGGCCCTTCGCCCTAAACGCAGTCTGTGGCGTAAGATGGTGATGGGTGGCCTGGCGCTGTTTGGCGTGAGCGTTGTCGCTCAGGGTGTGCAGTGGACTATGAATGCCTGGCAGACTCAGGACTGGGTCGCGCTGGGAGGATGTGCCGCAGGCGCATTGATTATCGGCGCAGGTGTTGGATCGGTGGCGACCGAATGGCGCAGATTGTGGCGATTGCGTCAGCGCGCGCACGAGCGCGATGAAGCGCGAGATCTGCTCCACAGCCATGGAACCGGAAAAGGCCGTGCATTTTGTGAAAAGCTGGCGCAGCAGGCGGGCATCGATCAGTCTCATCCGGCATTGCAGCGCTGGTATGCCTCAATTCATGAAACGCAGAACGATCGTGAAGTGGTTAGTCTGTACGCCCATCTGGTGCAGCCGGTGCTGGATGCGCAAGCCCGGCGTGAGATTAGCCGTTCAGCGGCAGAATCCACACTGATGATTGCCGTCAGTCCGCTGGCGCTGGTGGATATGGCGTTTATCGCCTGGCGCAATCTGCGGCTGATTAATCGTATTGCTTCGCTGTATGGCATTGAGCTGGGTTATTACAGCCGCCTGCGTTTGTTCCGTCTGGTGCTGTTGAATATCGCTTTTGCCGGGGCCAGTGAACTGGTGCGGGAAGTAGGGATGGACTGGATGTCGCAGGATTTAGCCGCCCGCTTATCGACACGTGCAGCTCAGGGCATTGGCGCGGGGTTATTAACGGCGCGTCTGGGGATCAAAGCCATGGAACTATGCCGACCGCTACCGTGGATTGATGATGATAAGCCTCGGCTGGGTGATTTCCGCCGCCAACTGATTGGTCAGGTGAAAAAGACCTTACAAAAGAATAAATCTCCGCGCGAAAGTTAGCTATAAACAGGCGCCGATCGTTTAACTTTACGCCCCGGCGCCCAATTTTCCAGCTCGCTGTCAATATTTGTTGACAGAGTTCTTCCTGCAAACCAAATACTGGCTTATCATTTAACACATAATCCCTTGTCCAGGTGAAGGTTCCTATGCGTTTGGAAGTCTTTTGTGAAGACCGTCTTGGTCTGACCCGCGAACTGCTCGATTTACTGGTGCTGAGAAGCATTGATTTACGCGGTATCGAGATTGACCCCATCGGGCGAATTTACCTTAATTTTGCGGAGCTGGAGTTCACCAACTTCAGCAGTCTGATGGCTGAAATCCGCCGTATTTCAGGGGTTACGGATGTGCGTACCGTACCCTGGATGCCTTCCGAACGTGAACATCTGGCGCTGAGCGCGCTGCTTGAAGCGTTGCCAGAACCGGTCCTTTCTCTGGATATGAAAAGCAAAGTCGAGATGGCGAACCCTGCGAGCTGTCAGCTTTTCGCGCATACGCAAGATCGGATGCGCAATCATACCGCCGCCCAGCTAATCAATGGGTTTAACTTCCAGCGCTGGCTGGAAAGCAATCCGCAGGATTCCCAGAGCGAACATGTCGTAATTAACGGACAGAATTTCCTGATGGAAATTACGCCTGTCCATTTGCAGGGCGAAAATCAGGAGCAGATGCTGACCGGTGCGGTGGTGATGTTGCGCTCCACTATCCGAATGGGACGCCAGCTGCAAAATATGACTACGCAGGATCTCAGCGCGTTTAGCCAGATTATTGCCGTCAGCGCCAAAATGAAACACGTGGTGGAACAGGCGCGCAAGCTGGCGACGTTGAGCGCGCCGCTGCTGATTACCGGTAATACCGGCACCGGCAAAGATCTCTTTGCTCATGCCTGCCACCTGGCAAGTCCGCGTGCGTCAAAACCGTATCTGGCGCTGAACTGCGCGTCAATTCCTGAAGATGCGGTTGAAAGCGAGCTGTTTGGCCATGCGCCGGAAGGTAAAAAAGGCTTCTTTGAGCAGGCGAATGGCGGTTCGGTTCTGTTAGATGAAATTGGCGAAATGTCGCCGCGTATGCAGACCAAATTGCTGCGTTTTCTCAATGACGGCACGTTCCGTCGTGTGGGAGAAGATCACGAAGTTCATGTTGATGTTCGCGTGATTTGCGCAACGCAAAAGAACCTTGTGGAACTGGTGCAGAAAGGACTTTTCCGTGAAGACCTCTATTATCGTCTGAATGTACTAACGCTAAACCTGCCGCCGCTGCGCGATTGCCCACAAGATATTATGCCGCTTACCGAACTGTTTGTGGCGCGTTTTGCCGACGAGCAGGGCGTGCCGCGTCCGAAACTGTCCGCAGATCTCAGCACGGTACTAACTCGTTATGGTTGGCCGGGCAACGTGCGTCAGCTTAAAAATGCGATCTACCGGGCGCTGACCCAGCTAGAAGGCTATGAGCTACGACCACAGGATATTTTGCTGCCGGATTACGATGCGGCAACGGTTGCTGTCGGAGAAGAGGTGATGGAAGGGTCGCTGGATGAAATCACCAGCCGCTTTGAACGCTCCGTGTTGACGCAGCTGTATATGAATTATCCCAGCACGCGCAAGCTGGCCAAGCGCCTAGGTGTTTCGCATACTGCGATTGCTAACAAATTGCGTGAGTATGGACTGAGCCAGCAGAAAAAAAGCGAAGAGTAATGCCGTAAATGAAAATGCCTCCATGTGGAGGCATTTTTGTATGCAGACGCAGCTTACGCTTTCAGTACGTCCAGCGCAGCGGTGTAGTCTGGTTCGTTGGTGATTTCATTGACCAGCTGGCTGAAAACAACGTTATCATTTTCATCAATAACGACCACGGCACGTGCGGCCAGGCCTTTCAGCGGGCCTTCAGCGATTTCAACACCGTAGTTTTTCAGGAATTCTGCGTTGCGCAGGGTGGACAGCGTGATAACGTTGCTCAGACCTTCCGCGCCGCAAAAACGAGAGTGGGCGAATGGCAGGTCGGCTGAGATGCACAGTACGACGGTATTGTCGATTTCTGTCGCCAGTTGGTTAAACTTACGTACCGATGCCGCGCAAACGCCGGTATCGATGCTTGGGAAAATATTCAGCACTTTGCGCTTGCCTGCGAACTGGCCCAGCGTAACGTCAGACAGGTCTTTAGCCACAAGGGTAAAAGCCTGAGCTTTGCTTCCAGCCTGAGGAATAGAGCCGGCAACTGCAACCGGGTTGCCCTGGAAATGAACGGTTTGTGACATGGTTATCTTCCTGTTTACATATAGTTAACGTCGAGGCTAGTTTATGCCATCAGCAGTTAACACGGCAAACGCTATTTGCGGATATCCGCTTCAGGGACTGCATTAAGGAAAACAAATGAGAACAGTTAAGGTATATGAGGAAGCCTGGCCGCTGCACACTCCCTTTGTCATTGCCCGTGGGAGCCGGACCGAAGCGCATGTGGTGGTTGTCGAAGTGGAAGAAAACGGCGTCACAGGTATAGGCGAGTGCACACCGTACCCGCGCTACGGTGAAAGCGATGCCTCAGTGCTGGCGCAAATTATGAGCATTGTGCCACAACTGGAAAACGGAATGACGCGTGAAGAGCTGCAAAAGCAGCTGCCAGCGGGGGCAGCGCGTAATGCCGTGGATTGCGCGTTGTGGGATCTAAGCGCGCGTCAACAGCAGCAGTCGCTGGCGGAACTAGTGGGAAGTGAACTGGCGGAAGTGGTGACTACGGCGCAAACCGTAGTGATTGGCTCGCCGGAACAAATGGCTGCGAGCGCGGCTGCGCTGTGGGAAAATGGCGCGAAATTGCTGAAAGTTAAACTGGATGCTCGCTTGATTAGTGAGCGAATGGTTGCCATTCGTGCAGCTGTTCCTGACGCCACGATTATTGTCGACGCCAACGAATCCTGGCGGGCAGAAGGCCTTGCAGCACGCTGTCAGCTGCTGGCTGATTTAGGGGTTGCGATGCTGGAGCAGCCGCTGCCGGCGCAGGATGATGCCGCGCTGGAGAATTTTGTACATCCGCTGCCCATCTGCGCAGATGAAAGCTGCCACACCCGTAGCAGTCTGAAAGCGCTGCACGGACGCTATGAAATGGTCAATATCAAACTGGACAAAACAGGCGGCCTGACGGAAGCGCTCGCGCTGGCAACCGAAGCACGCGAGCAGGGATTTGCGCTGATGCTGGGCTGCATGCTGTGTACCTCCCGGGCGATCGGCGCGGCATTACCCCTTACGCCACTGGTTAGCTTTGCCGATCTTGATGGTCCAACGTGGCTTGCCACCGATGCGGTGCCAGCCCTGCATTTTACGACCGGGCAGCTCCATCTCTAGGGTGCCAGCGCAGGAGATTGGACATGGCCAGCAGGTATTTTTCGCTCGCTTCATCCGATGAAATGGGCGGAAATTCGGCGGTTATACAGTGTAAGTTTAAGTCTGCGCACCAGCTACCAAAAGAGCCGGGCGTTTCATAACCTACACTGGTGACCAGAGGCAATTCAAACGATTGTGCCAGCCACGCGCCCAGCTCGCTGCTTCTGGGATCTTCAATACAGGCCAGTGGATCGTGAAAAGAGACTACCCAGGCGGGATGAATTCGGTGAATAAGCTGACACAATGCCTGGGTTTCTGGTTCCGAGCCCGGATGATCGCCGGTCAACAACACCACATCACGCTCTTCTGCGCTACTGTTCCAGCGATACACCGTTTCGCCTGCTTTCCAGTTTGCGGCGGGAAAGTTACGGTTAAGATCGACGCCGTTCGCATTTGCGCGCAGCCCAAGCTGGCAACCGTCAGGGTTTACGGCTAGCACCACATGATGGCGACGCAGGGAAGGGTTAAGCGTACGCAATGCGCAGGAAAGGGTTACGACCGAGGAGTTTTCGTCGCCGTGCGTTCCCGCCAGTATCAGGCCGCTTTCACGATCGGCTGCCAGTGCAGGAAACCAGATTAGCGGTGCGCCTAACAATGAACGTCCGTAATGTTCGGTTCCAGGTGGGAATGCGCCGCGCTCGGCACGGGGACGGGTAACGGTCATAGTCATCTCTGAATGCTTGGATTGTTACTCGCAGTGTTGTGCAAAATGTATGGATAATCAAATCGTTTTCACACACTTATCTTTTCAGGTGTAATATCACTTTCTTGTCGGAAGTTAATTGCATTTCCTGCTGGCGATACAAATAATTACACATTCACTTAGTAGCCGGAATCGAGGGTATCTTATGCAGCATTCTGTTTCAGTAACCTGTTGTGCGTTGTTGGTTAGCAGCATTTCTTTATCCTGGGCTGCTGATGTTCCCAGCGGAACGGTTCTGGCAGAGAAACAAGAACTGGTGCGTCATATAAAAGACGAACCGGCGTCGCTTGATCCGGCAAAGGCCGTCGGGCTCCCTGAGATTCAGGTAATTCGTGATTTATTTGAAGGGCTGGTCAACCAGAATGAGAAGGGTGAGATCGTACCTGGCGTCGCTACCCAGTGGAAGAGTAACGATAACCGCATCTGGACGTTTACGCTGCGCGACAATGCACAATGGGCGGATGGTACGCCCGTAACGGCGCAGGATTTTGTCTACAGCTGGCAGCGTCTGGTTGATCCAAAAACGCTGTCGCCGTTTGCCTGGTTTGCTGCGCTGGCGGGTATTAATAATGCTCAGGCTATTATCGATGGCAAAGCCACGCCTGATAAACTTGGCGTTAGTGCTGTCGATGCACGGACATTGAAAGTTCAACTGGATAAACCGCTGCCCTGGTTTGCCAATCTGACGGCGAGTTTTGCATTTTATCCGGTACAAAAAGCCAACGTTGAGAGCGGCAAAGAGTGGACCAAACCGGGCAACCTGATTGGTAACGGCGCCTATGTGCTAAAAAATCGCGTCGTGAACGAAAAGCTGGAAGTTGTCCCGAACACGCATTATTGGGACAACGCCAAAACAGTGCTGCAAAAAGTTACCTTCCTGCCAATTAACCAGGAATCGGCAGCGACCAAGCGCTATCTTGCTGGTGATATTGATATCACGGAATCCTTCCCGAAAAATATGTACCAGAAACTGTTGAAGGATATCCCGGGTCAGGTTTACACCCCGCCGCAGCTTGGTACTTATTATTATGCCTTTAATACCCAGAAGGGACCGACTGCCGATTCACGCGTGCGTCTGGCGCTCAGCATGACTATCGATCGTCGCCTGATGGCGGAGAAGGTGCTGGGTACCGGTGAGAAGCCTGCATGGCATTTTACGCCGGATGTAACGGCAGGATTTGTGCCGGAACCTTCACCGTTTGAGCAAATGAGTCAGGAAGAATTGAATGCGCAGGCGAAAACGCTGCTGCGTGCGGCGGGCTATGGTCCACAGAAACCGCTTAAACTGACGCTGCTGTACAACACCTCAGAAAATCATCAGAAGATTGCTATCGCAGTGGCTTCTATGTGGAAGAAAAACCTTGGTGTTGACGTGAAACTGCAAAACCAGGAGTGGAAAACCTATATTGATAGTCGTAATACCGGCAACTTTGATGTGATCCGTGCCTCCTGGGTGGGTGACTACAATGAACCTTCTACGTTCTTGTCGCTATTAACATCGACCCATACGGGCAATATATCCCGCTTTAATAATCCGGCATACGATAAAGTGTTGACCCAGGCTACTCTGGAGAATACAGAAAAAGCGCGGAATGCTGATTATAACGCTGCGGAGAAAATTCTGATGGAACAGGCGCCTATTGCGCCGATCTATCAGTACACTAATGGGCGTTTAATTAAACCGTGGCTGAAAGGGTATCCGATTACTAACCCTGAAGATGTGGCCTATAGCCGCACAATGTATATCGTTAAGCACTGACAGAGATAATGGCTGGTGTGATTTTGCATCAGCCATTCTACGTTTCCGGCGGTTGATGCTCACGGCAAATCAGCAACGAGTCTTCTTCACTTAATCTCTCTTTCGTCAGATTACAAAATCCCTGGCCGTCAATTTTTTGGTGGAACCGACAGCTATGGCAAAGACCAAAGCCAGGCACATTGTTGGTCCTCTGGATCCCGCGTAACAGTTCTAACAGCAGCTCTCTGAGTACGCTCGCCCGTTCACCCATTGCCGATTCACCCTCCACTAAAAACGTGGGGGGCAGCAGGGCTTCCAATAAGGTATTGGCCGACTCACTTAAGTGTAGATGGACGCTACGTTTATCACGGTCATCCGGTTTGCGAACAATCAACCCTTTGTTTTCCAACAGCTTCAGCGATTGCGACACGGTACCTTTGGTGAGACCAAGGTAGTCTGTCACGCCAAGCGGCGTATTGGAATAACGGTTACAACGGGCCAGATACATTAACGCACTAAGTTGTACTGGCTGGAGATCCACCAGTAAAGGATGCTGGCGAAACCACATCCGTGTCAGGCTGGAAAGCCGGTCAAGTACGTCGAAAAGTGACATGTCGGTCATAACAAATCCTCCTCGGCATATAGTATCGATTGAAAACTATATTGACAAAGAATAAAAGCAACGTACTATAAATTATAGTATCGAATCGACACTATAATCTAAAGGAGATGTATCATGACTAAAGCTCGTTTCTATCATGCAGGTTGCCCGGTTTGTGTTTCCGCAGAACAAGCTCTTCTGCAGCACTTGTCTGCGGATGTTGAAATCGATGTGGTTCATCTGGGAGAGCATCCTGATCGGGTTGCCGAGGCTGAAGTGGCTGGCGTGAAATCTGTTCCGGCGCTGGTGATTGACGGCAATGTGCTGCATATTAATTTTGGCGCTCCCATTGAAGCGTTGAAATAGCTGGATAGTTCGGGAAGTTGCGTTGGCGATTTCCCGAATATACAAGACGTTGGGGAAGGTAACGCGATGAACACGACCGAAGAGTATCACCCGATAGATTGCGATCTTCATGATTATCTGGAAATCGCCTGCATGTACCACTATTGGTTGCGCATTGAACTAACGGATGGCACATGTTTTGATGCTAAAGCGTTGACGACGTGTACCACCGTGGAAAAAGAAGAATTTCTGGTAGTGGGGCAATCTGAAAATCAGCAAAAAATCCGTCTGGATTGTCTGTCAGCTATCACCGCGCTGACGCCAGGAGCGACGTTTAGCACAGTAAGTTTTCAGAGAGCCTGCCGCGGTTAGACGGTATAAATCCGAATATCGTGCGCCTGGAATGCTGTGGCGTACTCTTTGCTGATGTTGTCCTCTACAACAATCACATCAATATTGCTGCTTTCGGTAACGACATATCGGGCGACGGCTGGGATTTTTTCAGCGGTTAGCGCGACGATAGTTTCATTACATTGTTTGATCACCGCTTTTTTGAACTCACAATCCGCGTAATCAAACCCCGTTAAGCCGGATTCAGGCGACATCGCACAGCCGCCAATAAATCCCTGATCGAATAAAATGTCCTGCACTTGCGCGATGGCGGAAGCTCCCACACACCCGCCAGAAGATCTCTGTACCGCGCCGCCCAGCATAATGACCTCAAACAGCGGTTTTTTTAGCAAAACGGCGGCAATCTCCGGTGAATTTGTCACCACGGTTAACGCCAGTTCGGCGGGCAGAGCTTCTGCCATCGCCAGATTGGTGCTACCCGTGTCGATAAAAATACAGCTTCCGGATTTGACCAGTCTGGCACATCGCTGCGCGATGTTGCTCTTTTTGGCCACATTAATACCCTTGCGCACGGCAATGTCTTCGGATTCAGGGAGTGCAATTACCGCGCCACCATAGACCTTCTTGCACACGCCATCTTTGCTCAATTCATGCAAGTCACGACGAATTGTATGTTCAGAAACACCTAATCGGTTCGCGAGTTCAGAACAAATGACTCTGCCGTTTTCTTGCAGGATCTGATAGATAAGCGCCTGGCGCTGTTCCGGGAATGCGGCGTAATCGAGCATAGATACTCCAGGTAAAATAAACATCGAGCAATAAAGTGCATGATCGTGCATTATGATTAACGATGTCAACATCCCTTACAGGGACCGTACTATTCTGGATACAACGGAAAGAGGTAAGCTATGAAAATTGCGCATATGGCGTTATGGACACAGAATCTCGAGCAGCAAGCTCGCTTCTGGGTCTCATTTTTTGACGGTAAGATCAACGAGAAATACTGCAGTAAAACCAACCCTGGGTTTGAATCTTATTTTGTCAAAATTGGCGAGGATATTGCAATTGAGTTAATGACCAAACCGGGTCTTGTCGGGCAGCAACCTGACAATAATCGTTGCGGATGGGTACACCTCGCCATTTCTGTTGGCGGCAATGAAAATGTTGATGCCGTTGCAATGCAAGCGCAGAAACAGGGGATATTAGTCTCAGGTCCGCGCACTACGGGCGATGGTTATTACGAAGCGGTGATACGAGATCCGGACGGTAACCTGATTGAAATTGTGGCGTAAGCCATCAATCAGTAACCTGCAAATAAAGAGTACCTGCTGCTTATTATTGATGAGCTCAGCTCATAAGTTTGTCCTTCTTTTCCTCTCTAATCACCGACACGTCGAGTCTCTATAATTTTACTGTTTTCAGCCCCCGGTGGTGCAATGTTGCCACCGCTCTGGAGAGTCGAATATGCAATACCAACTGGATGCGGGACTCACGCTCAACAAACTTGCAAATGCACTGGGCGCGGAAGTTACGCTGTTTACGCGTTCACCGGGCAAAGAAGCTGATGCCAGACGTTTGGGTGCCAGTCATGTTGTGCTTTCCACTGACAGTGAGCAGATGAAAGCGACAGCGAATCAGTTTGATCTGATTATCGATACTGTGCCCTACGTTCATGACCTGAACCCGTATATCCCAACCCTGGCACTAAGCGGTACGCTGGTGCTGGTTGGTTATCTCGGTGCGTTGGATCCGTTTCTGAATACGGTTCCCCTGATCCTTGGACGTAGGTCTGTGGCGGGTTCAGTTATTGGCGGTATTGCCGAAACGCAAGAGATGCTCGATTTTTGCGGTCAGCATGGTATTACCGCCGATGTCGAAGTGATCAATATTCAGGATATTAATCATGCCTGGCAGCGGATGTTGAAAAGCGATGTGAAATACCGCTTTGTAATTGATATTGCCTCATTGAAATAAGTACAAAAAAGACGCGGACTTCCGCGTCTTTTTTTGTTAGTGTGTCGACGGCGATGCTTCAGGATTATCCATATACAGCGTCTGGCTGGGGAACGCAAAGTCGGCGCCATTTGCCTGGACTATCGTGATAATCTTTAAATAAACGTCTTGCTGTACCGCGAGCCATTCCTTCCAGACGGTGGTTTTCGTGAAGCAATACACCATGATATTCAACGATGAATCGGCAAATTCATTAAAATAGACCAACAGAGTTTGTTTCTGGTCTATTCCTGGATGGTTTTGCAGCATTTCTCTGACCGACTCGACAACAGCACCGACTTTATCGGCATCCTCATATCGTAACCCGATCACCGTTTTAATACGCCGGTTGGTCATGCGCCCTGGATTTTCTACGCTGATGGAGGAGAAAATCGAGTTTGGCACATACAACGGACGATGGTCGAAGGTGTTTATTTTAGTCATTCGCCAGCCAATTTCGGCCACTGTGCCTTCAATATTGCGGTCCGGGGAGCGGATCCAGTCGCCGATGCTAAACGGTCTGTCGAAATAGAGCATAATACCTGAGAAGAAGTTGCTCAGAATATCTTTCCCCGCCATACCCACAGCGATACCGCCAATGCCGCCAAAGGTTAACAGGCCGGATAAGCTCATACCGAAGTGTTCGCCATACAGTAAAATGATGGCAACCACGATGGTAATTTTGATGATACGCGACAGGATCCTCGCGCTGGTGATATCTCTGCCTTTATTAATCTGCGTCTTTTCAAACTGATTAATCACCAGAAAAAGTTTGATGGTCAGGATTAACGCAATCAATGAGGTGCAGATAAAGTCGACCACGCTGGGGGAGATAAATTTCAGGCTGTAACTTTCGATAACGTTATTAGCAATGCTGCCAAACGTCCCAATGATAATGGCATAGACAAAAAATTGTGCGGCATGAAATATGAATCCTTTGCAGCGACGCTCTCCACGATGATACCAGACGCTCATCAGGACCAGCGCGGCACAGCAGCTGAGAATTACCGTCAAATTAAACGCATTATTCATAAACAGTTCAGCGATCATGATTCTTCCTGGCAACTCCATGTTATCTAAATATCATCTGACATCTTAATCCCCAGATATTTTACTCAGTTAGGGCGGTCAGATCATTAATCAAAAGGAGAGATAAATAATGCAATCAGCGTTATTTTCAGCGAAATAGTGCTGACGTCAACCCAGTATGCGGTTTATGTAGCAGACAGTCAGTTGATGTCATGGTATTGTTAGCGCAAAGTAACAAGGTTTTCATCTGCAAAAGGACAGTACTATGATCATGGCTAAGCTGAAAACAGCGAAGGGACGGAAATTTTTGTTGTGCCTGCTTGGAGTGTTTATTATCGCAGCGTCGGTCGTGACGCGCGCGACGATCGGCGGCGTTATTGAACAGTATGACATTCCGCTATCCGACTGGACCGCTTCAATGTATGCCATTCAATCTGCAATGATTTGTGTCTACAGCATGGTGTTTACGATTCTGTTGGCTATCCCGCTTGGTATCTATTTCCTCGGCGGCGAGGAGCAACACTAGGCGTTTAAAATGCCGGATGATATCGCCATCCGGCATTTTATTATGTGGTTAATCGTCTTCTTCGTCGTCCAGTTCAACTGGCGTCTGATATTCATCTGGCTTGATGACCAGCAGGTCACAGCGTAGATGATCGATAACCTGTTCCGCGGTATTACCAAGAAACGCGGCAGAAATACCGGTACGTCCGACGGTCCCCAATACCACAATACCTGCCTGTAAGTGCTCGGCTAAATCAGGAATGACCTCTTCAGGTAAGCCTTTTTCAACGTGCGTCACTTTCTCATCAATACTGAATTTCTGGCGTAGCGCCTTCATGGCCAGCAGATGCTGTCCACGGATTGCGTCGTTATAAACGCTGGGATCAAATTCAGGCAGTTCAATCGCGATGTTGATTGGCGTAACAGGGTAGGCGCCTACCAGATGCACTTCGGTATGGTTAACCTGTTCTGCAAGCTGTAGCGTCTCTTTGACCAGTTTTTCATTGAGCGCGTTGTGATAAGCCTCTTCACTGGCGAGGTTTACTGCAACCAGTGCTTTACCCCCTTCAGGCCATGGCTGGTCTTTCACCATCCATACCGGACTTGGACATTTACGCAATAAATGCCAGTCGGTTGGCGTAAATATTACGGCTTCGAGGCGGTCGTGTTGGTGCGCCATCTTGAGGACCAGGTCATGCTTGGCGCTGATGACTTCCTGGATAATGGCTTCAAAGGGTCGGTTATGCCAGACCACTTTAATCTCCAGAGGGATCCCTGCTTCGATATAGTATTTCGCTTGTTCACGTATCCATGCAGTTCGCTGGCTGATAACCCCCTGACGCATTGCCGTACGCTCATCGGGCGACAGCAGGGTAGTCATCTCATAGGAAAAGTCATAGATCGGCAAAAAGGCTTTAATTTTGCCACCAATCCGTTGATGCAAATAAACAGCTCGCCGTAATGCTGGTTGATCGTCCTGGTTCGGGTCGATGACGACCAGCATATTTTTATACATAGCCATACAGGGTCTCCTTACAACTGTCATCGCAGTTTGTAACTAAAAGAGTAACCCAATAATGTGGTTTGAAACAGGGAATAACCTCCTGCCAGATCAATAAATCGGGATAATTTAGCGATTTGACAGAAGGATAACAGAGATGCTTGCGGAAAGATTACGCAACGTTACGCGTATGGCCAGCAAGAACTGCCAGCGCGTCGCTATTCTCAATAGTGATGTATTTGCCTTTCACCGCCAGCATACCGCTTTTCTGGAAACGACCCAGCAGGCGGCTGATGGTTTCAACCGTCAGACCGAGGTAGTTACCGATGTCGCCACGGGTCATGGTCAGGCGGAATTCACGAGGCGAGAATCCACGCTGGGCAAAGCGACGAGACAAATTGTAGATAAAGGCCGCCAGGCGCTCTTCAGCGTTTTTCTTCGACAACAACAGGATCATATCCTGGTCGCCTTTGATTTCGCCACTCATCAGACGCATCATCTGCTGACGCAGATTTGGCATTTTGCCGGACAGGTCATCAAGGGTTTCGAAAGGAATTTCGCATACCATCGAGGTTTCCAGCGCCTGAGCAAAGCTCGGGTGATGTCCGCTGCCAATCGCGTCAAAACCGACCAGATCGCCCGCCAGATGGAAGCCAGTAATCTGCTCATCGCCTTGTTCGGTAATGGTATAGCTTTTAATCGTTCCGGAGCGGATAGCATAGAGTGATTTAAGCTCATCACCTGCTTTAAAGAGCGTCTGCCCCTTTTGGATAGGCTTTTTGCGCTCGATGATGTTATCGAGCTGGTCAAGCTCATGCTCGTTAAGTGTGAACGGGATGCAAAGCTGGCTGATGCTGCAATCCTGGCAATGGATAGCACAACCGCCAGACTGAATGCGCCGTATAATTCGCTTTTCCGGGATCATAGGTCTGCTCAAGCCGTAATTGATATTTGTCAATTTTAACATCTTTTTGGTGAGCACGTAAGCCTGAGCTACTCCCAAGAGAGAATAATTCAAGCATAACTGGAGTGAATATTTGTATCTGCTTGATTAACCACAATTAATTTGGGATCGCATTATGCGGAAGTGTGATGGATAAGGCATTAATTGCCTGGAATCTAGAGTAGCAAATAACCTTCGTGACGCAATAACCACTCTTTTCGTTGTACGCCACCGGCATATCCGGTCATGGTGCCGTTACGTCCAATGACGCGATGACAGGGGACCACAATGCTTATTGGATTGGAGCCATTAGCTGCGCCGACGGCTCTTGCAGCACCGGGGCGTCCCAACTGTTCGGCCAGTTGACCATAATGCATGACCTGCCCGCAGGGGATAGTGCGTAACGCTTGCCAGACTTCACGCTGGAAAGGCGTCCCAGCGGTTGCCGTTTCCAGCGTGTCAATGATGCTGAGGTTTCCGGCAAAATACTCAGCGAGTTTGTCGCTTAATCCACCTGGGTTTTTGGCGGTAATGCGCTGATAACCTTCTGTGCGGTAATGAATATCCAGCAATTGTTCCATGCGATCGCTGTGCTGATCCCATTCCACTGCGCGCAGGCGAAATTGCTCATCACAAATGACCCACAGCGGGCCCAGCGGCGTGTCGATGGTGTCTTCCAGTAAGTTAAGCATCCGTTTCTCTCATTACAGCATTCAGGCGAGGCTACACATTATCACGCCAGTGACCGTCGCAGCTATACCTCTAAAAATGGATATCAACTTGTCGTGAGTAGATCGGTTCAGCGCGACGGATCCGGTTAATTATTGGAAATAACCGTAAACCGTTACCGGTATAGTTGTCGGTATAATAGTGCGCGGTTATGATAATGCCCGTCGCAATACGCTGGAGGATGAAACATGAACCTTGATGATGCATCGTTGTTTCTTGACGCTATGGGGGATGTTCAACCGCTGAAAAGCCATACCGATGTACACTGGCAGCCCATGCGCAATCTTCGCACTCCGGCGCGTATCGATACGCTTCAACTGGATAATTTTCTCTCGACGGGATTTCTCGATATTGTCCCGTTAAGTGTGCCGCTCGAGTTTCGTCGCGAAGGTTTACAGAACGGTGTGACTGACAAGCTGCGAAACGGAAAATATCCGCAGCAGGCGAGTCTTAATCTTATTCGCCAACCTGTTGAAACATGTCGTCAGATGCTCTTTAGCTTTATTCTGCAGGCGCAGCAAGAAGGGTTGCGTAATGTGCTGGTGATACACGGCAAGGGACGTGACGATAATTCTCATGCCAATATCATTCGCAGCTACGTAGCGCGCTGGTTGACGGAATTTGACGACGTGCAAGCATATTGCGCCGCACTGCCGCATCACGGCGGCAGCGGGGCATGCTATGTGGCATTGCGTAAAACCGCGCAGGCAAAACAGGATAACTGGGAGCGTCACGCTAAACGTAGTCGCTGAACGACGTAAACATCAGGCGGCCAGCACTCTGTTCCTGCCTTCGTTCTTGGCTTTGTACAACGCGTCGTCAACACGTTTGAATAACTCATCGATACTTTCATTTGTTTCGTGCCGTGCTACACCAATGCTGACGGTAAAGCGGGGAAGGCCAGGGAGAGTCACCTTTGCCACCGTCGCACGGATCACTTCTGCGAGGTTGAGAGCGACATCCAGCGACGTTCGCGGCAGGAGCAGCACAAATTCTTCACCACCCCAGCGAAAAATAAGATCGTCTTTTCGCGCACAGGATTCCAGGGTGCGTGCCAGAGCACAAAGCACTTCGTCGCCTTTTAAATGGCCAAACAGATCGTTAATGCTTTTAAAGCGATCCGTGTCTATCAACAACAGGCTGTAGTCCTGCGTCAATGATATCGCATGCGTCTGTTCCGGCTCGGTTACCTGATAAAAATGTCGGCGGTTAAGTAATCCCGTTAAAACATCTCGCAGGGCCGCACGCTCCAGCTCCTGTTCCAGCCGCTTTTGTTCGGTAATGTCATGAATAATGCACAACATCAGTTTATTACCGTAAATTTCGATCGGTCCGGCGTAGGTTTGCACATGACGGGAAGTCCCATCAGCCAGTTTATGGACAAAATGCAAAGGTTTATGGCCGCCGGGCAGATGGGCGATTTCATGCATCACCGGAAGTATATGGCGGCCCAGCATATTGATTTCCCATGTATGTTTCTGACACATCACATCATGAGTGTATCCATAAAAATTGAGCGCACTGAGGTTTGCATCCACGATCAACCCATCGCGGGACGGATCAATAAGTAACATTGGCGCGGAATTAGTCTGGAAGAAGCGCGCATAAAATCCCTGTTTTTTCCGCTGATAGGTTGCTGAACGGCTCGCTTTCAGACCCTGTGCAGCAGGCGTCTCAATGCCTTCGAAAAGGATGACTTCACCCATGCCAGGCAGGGGTTTAATGGAAAGGCGACTTGCCATTGCAATCTCTTCACCGTCGCGGTAAACCGTGAGAATTTCCACTACATGGTGATGATTTCGCAAGTCGCTGAGATACATGGTTAAGTCATTTTGAGCATGCGTTGAAAATGTTCCCTTGCGGAGCGGGGAAAAACAGAGACCCTGCATTAGCTCCCGTGCAACGTTATTAGCGAACACCAGCTCTTCGGTATGTGGCAAAACAATCCACACCGGAAAGGTTAATAAATCCAGTGAATGCAGCTCGGTTGTGCTCATCGATAATCCCGTTATCTTTATCTGCTGTGTTGCCTGTTAAATGGCGAATATTTTTAGATATTACGTCTCACAATGTTATTGATTGTCGGTGAGACAAGGGGTGTACAACTGGCTTTTGCTTGATACTGTTTTCTTGTTGTATCAGTTCATGAATCTTATGTGCTGGCAGCGGTTTTGCAAACAAGAAACCTTGCAGCATGCTACACCCCATCTGAGTAAGGAGTATTTCCTGTTCCTGGGTTTCTATTCCTTCTGCCACCACACGCATATTCATGGAGTGAGCTATGTCAATAATGGTAGACACAATTTTTGTGTTTTTGCTGTTCTCGCTGATATCTTTGACAAATATCCTGTCAATTTTTAATTCGCGCGCCGGAAGAGACTTCAGCATCAATATATTTGAATAACCTGTACCGAAATCATCAATAGATACGGTGATCCCCAAAGCAGAAAAAGCATTCAGGACTTCCACACTGCGTTTCAAATTTTTAAGGGCGGTGCTTTCAGTGAGTTCCAGCGTGAGGCAGGCAGGTGACAGTTGATACTGCGCCAGGGCATTACAAACAACATCAATAATATCATGCTGTTCAAACTGGGCGGGTGAGAGGTTAACGGCGAGCGTCCATTCTGTATTTCCCTGTAATTTCCATTGATGCAACTGCAGGCATGCCTGCTGGATAACCCATTTCCCAACGGGAATAATCAGGCCCGTATCTTCCAACGCAGAAAGAAATTCGGCTGGCAGCAGCATGCCGCGTTCCGGATGATGCCAGCGTAATAATGCTTCAAAACCGGTCAGGGAATGATCTCCAGCGGTATATTTAGGCTGATACCATAGCTCAAACTGGTTGCGTTCAAGTGCTTGCGACAATTCTTGTAAAAATGTCGGCGGTGTATCCGCGATAGCTTCCATTTCCGGATGATAAATAGCCCAGCCGTTTCTGCCCGCCTGTTTGACATGATACATCGCCATATCGGCCTTCACTTTTAGCTCATGCAGCGTTGAGCCATGCTCAGGGTAAATACTGCTCCCCGCACTTAACGAAACCCGAATGGTATGTCCGAACAAGGTAAAGGGTTCACCGATCACATCGGCAATCCGCGTCAGCAGGGCGGAGATATCCTGCTGGTTGCAGTCTGGAACCAGCAGGATAAATTCATCGCCCCCCAGTCTTGCCAGCGTCATTGAGTTATCAAGGCAAGTGAAGATTCGCTGTGTACTGGCTATCAGTAGCTGATCGCCAATGTGATGTCCCCAGGTATCGTTAACGACTTTAAAACGATCGAGGTCGATAAATACCAACGCGAAATGCTGCTGATGCAGTTTAGAATGCCGCAGGCAGGCCAGTAAGCAGGTGTCTATTTGTGTACGATTAGCGAGACCGGTCAGCGCGTCGAAGTGAACCTGATGTTCAAGCTGGCAGTTCAACTGATGCAGATTGTCAGCCAGTCGGGAGGTACGGAGTTGCGAATCCACCATCGAAACCACCAGCATGATCCCCAAAATAACAAGCGTGACGGCGCAGACCCAGATAGAAAGTTCCAGCGTGCTGAGACCATCGTGCGCAGTGTGTCCAAAATGGGTGAACGTAGCGGCTCCCATACCGGTGTAATGCATAGAGGCTATTGCCAGCGCCATAATAAAGGCAGCAATAAGCCGATTTATTAGCGCTCGACGGCTATTTTGGCGTAAGTGAAAGGCCAGCCACAAACCCACGCCAGACGCAGCGACGGCAATAATCACGGAGAGCAGGATCAGCGAGCGATCCCAGGTTATAGCCACATGTTCGATAACGGCATACATACCAACGTAGTGCATTGTAACAACACCGGCACTTAATATGCTGGTAGCAATGAGCAGGCGTTTTGTTGATAGCGTATTACCAGAAATGGCGATATTGATGGCGACTGTCGCAGAAATGAGCGCAATAAAGAACGAAAACGCGGTGAGGGATAAATGGTAATTTATTGGCATACTCATTTTCATGGCCAGCATACCGATAAAATGCATCGACCAGATCCCCATACCCAGCGTAGCGCCGCCAGAGAGTCGCCAGAAGGTAGATTCACGTCTGCTGGAAATTGCCACTTTGCCCGCGCTGTCGAGAGCAATAAAGGAGGCAATAAACGCGACAATAAAGGAAATCCCAATCAATACAGGGTCCCACGACACGTGCAACATCTTACTACCTATCAAAAAAAAGACGTGATGATAAATTTAGCAGGTTTTGTCCAGTTAACCTGATAAAACCTGGGATGTTCTTGTGTTTTTACAATAACTATTAGAGGGAAGGGGCAAACATCGAAAATGATAGACCTTTACTTATACAAATATTCATAAGATTTATAATTCTGTGCATTTTATGCACACGACGTGCTTGTCATCACAATAATCTAACGACAAGCGCCAGTCTCATCCTTTGTAGGATAAAACACCTGGTTAATGTAAATTAATAGTGTGATTGCCTGTCTTAAGTGAAAGGATTGCAGACTCTCATTGAAAGTTCGTCTTTCGTCTCCGCGTTATGGAAATTTGCATTGCAGATGCTATAAAAAATAATATCCACGTTATTTCTTAGCGCACAGGACTAAAATGTTAAATGATATTAGCGTCAGAACCTTTATTATTTTATTTCTGCTCATTACGGCGGTCGCTCTGAATGTTTTTGAAATGATATTTTCTGCTCCCCCGGTAATTATCATTGGAACTAATTTGGTCAGTTTTACTTCTATATTATGTTTGTGGTGGTACATGACGAAATATTTGGTCGTGCCAATTAATACGGTTAAAAGAAGCATTGAGGAGGTAACCTCCGGGAATCTGGCGATTAGTATTCCAGAGTTTGGCAATAACTGTGCGGGGAGATTAATACCGGGCATTAATAGTTTATCAAGTAATATTTCAACACTCGTTAATGAGATCAGAACATCTTCGCAAACGGCGATGGCGCTCTCTGAACAGCTCGCGGAACGCAGCGCTGAGTTATCAGTAAAAACAGAGCAGCAATCCGGAGCATTAATGCAAACGGCTGCCAACATGGATGAAATAGCGGTCAGCACGCGTAACAATGCAGAGAATACGCAAATGGCGAGTGCTAAGGCCAATATTGCAACACTATCTGCCCGGCAGGGCGGTGATTTAATGGTGCAGGTCGCAACCAATATGCAGTCGATCACCGAGTGCGCCCAGCAGATGACAGAAATTATTACCCTGATAGATGGTATTGCATTCCAGACAAATATTCTGGCATTGAATGCCGCCGTAGAAGCGGCGAGAGCGGGAGAACATGGCAAAGGTTTTTCCGTGGTGGCCGGAGAGGTACGAATGCTCGCGCACCGTAGCGCAGATGCCGCTAAGAATATTAAACATCTGATTGCCCAAACTCATGAAAACGTTCAGCAAGGTGCGGCTATTGTGCGTGAAGCTGAAAAAAATATGCAGGATATTGTTGGTGGTGCCGGGCAATTAAACCAACTGATGGGCGAGATATTAACCACTACGCAGGAGCAGGAGAAAGGGATCATCAGTATTACTCATGCGCTCGCGGAACTGGAAAACGTTACCCAGAGTAACGCCATTATGGTGGATGAGCTGTCTGACTCTTCGGATATTCTGAAAAATCAAGTGACTGACCTCCAGTCACGAACGCACAAGTTTCGTTTAAGTCACGCTTTTGAATCTGAGAGACGCCAGCGGGCTTAACAGGGTACCTCACAACAAGCGCCACATTTGTCGGCGCTTTTTGTTATCAGATACTTTTATGAGTCATTTCAGCACAATGGGACAATGAGATATTGCTTAACATATTCTGACGGCTAGACTAACGAAAAAAGCTGAATGTTTGTGGAGGCGCTGTGGAAGCCATTAAGGGAACGGATGTTAATGTGCCGGATGCCGTGTTTGCCTGGCTGTTGGATGGGCGTGGTGGGGTGAAACCACTGGAAGATAACGATGTTATCGATACTCAGCATCCCTGCTGGCTGCATCTTAATTATACTCATCCTGAAAGTGCGCAATGGCTGGCGACAACGCCCTTACTTCCCAATAACGTGCGTGATGCGCTGGCGGGTGAAAGCACGCGCCCGCGTGTCAGCAGGGTAGGAGAAGGTACGTTAATTACGCTGCGCTGTATCAACGGCAGCATCGACGAGCGGCCTGACCAACTGGTAGCGATGCGTTTATATATGGATGAACGTCTGATTGTCTCAACGCGTCAGCGCAAAGTGCTGGCACTGGATGATGTGGTCAGCGACCTCCAGGAAGGTACAGGGCCGGCTGATTGTGGCGGTTGGCTGGTGGATGTTTGTGATGCGCTGACCGATCATGCCAGCGAATTTATCGAACAGTTGCACGACAAAATTATCGATCTGGAAGATAACCTGCTCGATCAGCAGATCCCGCCGCGTGGCTTCCTGGCATTACTGCGTAAGCAGTTAATTGTGATGCGCCGTTATATGGCGCCACAGCGTGATGTCTATGCCCGCCTGGCGAGCGAAAGGTTGTCCTGGATGACTGACGACCATCGGCGACGGATGCAGGATATCGCTGACAGGCTGGGGAGAGGGCTGGATGAAATCGATGCCTGTATTGCCAGAACCGGTATCATGGCGGATGAAATTGCGCAGGTGATGCAGGAGTCTCTGGCTCGCCGAACGTATACAATGTCATTGATGGCAATGGTTTTTCTTCCCAGCACATTCTTAACTGGGCTTTTCGGCGTTAACCTCGGCGGTATCCCCGGCGGTGGTTGGCAGTTCGGTTTCTCACTTTTTTGTATTCTGTTAGTGGTCCTGATTGGTGGTGTTACTTTATGGTTGCATCGTAGTAAATGGTTGTAACAACAACGTTTTTTAGTGACTTTTGCGCATGAAAACGTCCTGAATTTTGAGCGAGGTCAATAAACCATCTACCTATTCGGGGCAATATCTCTCTCGCAGGTGAATGCAACGTCAAGCGATGGGCGTTGCGCTCCATATTGTCTTACTTCCTTTTTTGAATTACTGCATAGCACAATTGATTCGTACGACGCCGACTTAGATTAGTCGGCTTTTTTTTTGCCTGCAGAAAATCAGCGTCTACCCTAAAAGAGTCAACCTGAATGACTGGAGGAGTATATGACCTGTCTGATTGCAACTGCGCACACGGATTCGCTCCCGACTGACCCGGTTCCCATTCCCGATCCCATTCCTCGTCCGCAGCCAATGCCGGATCCGCCGCCGGATGAAGAACCTATTAAATTGTCGCATCGTGGGCGTAGATCTGCGAGGATACGCGCCTGCTGAATGTGAGTTTTTACCGCGAGATTAAATTGTGACCGCTTTTTCAACCCTGAATGTTTTACCTGCTGCTCAACTCGAGAACCTTAACGAGCTGGGTTATCTTGAAATGACGCCTGTTCAGGCTGCCGCATTACCGGCAATCCTGGCGGGGAAAGATGTTCGCGTGCAGGCTAAAACCGGCAGTGGCAAAACGGCTGCTTTTGGTCTTGGGCTATTACAGCATATTGATGCCGCGCTGTTTCAGACGCAGTCTCTGGTGCTGTGCCCAACCCGAGAGCTTGCCGACCAGGTGGCGGGTGAACTGCGTCGTTTAGCGCGCTTTCTGCCAAACACCAAGATCTTAACGCTATGCGGTGGGCAGCCCTTTGGTGCACAGCGTGACTCTCTGCAGCATGCACCTCATATTATTGTCGCCACGCCGGGGCGTTTACTCGACCACCTGCAAAAAGGCACCGTTTCTCTGGAAGCCCTGAATACGCTGGTTATGGATGAAGCCGACCGCATGCTGGATATGGGCTTTAGCGATGCGATTGATGATGTCATTCGCTTTGCACCAGCTTCTCGCCAGACCTTGCTGTTTTCTGCGACCTGGCCGGAAGCCATTGCCGCCATCAGTGGCCGGGTGCAACAAAATCCATTAACCATTGAAATTGATACGGTCGATGCGTTACCGGCGATTGAACAGCAGTTTTTCGAAACCTCCAGCCACGGAAAAATTCCGCTGCTGCAAAAATTGCTCAGCCAGCATCAGCCTGCTTCATGCGTCGTTTTTTGCAACACCAAAAAAGACTGTCAGGCCGTGTGTGACGCATTGAATGCGGCGGGGCAAAGCGCACTTTCACTGCATGGCGATCTTGAACAGCGCGATCGCGACCAGACGCTGGTGCGTTTTGCCAACGGCAGCGCACGCGTTCTGGTTGCCACCGATGTGGCCGCACGTGGCCTGGATATTAAATCACTCGAACTGGTAGTTAACTTCGAACTGGCGTGGGATCCGGAGGTTCATGTCCATCGTATCGGACGTACCGCGCGAGCCGGTAACAGCGGTCTGGCGATTAGTTTCTGTGCGCCGGAAGAAGCACAGCGTGCCAATATTCTTTCTGAAATGCTGCAATTGAAGCTGAACTGGCTGCCAGCGCCAGCTAACGTGTCAATCCTGCCGCTGGAAGCAGAGATGGCGACATTATGCATTGATGGTGGCAAAAAGGCTAAAATGCGTCCTGGTGATGTTCTGGGGGCTCTGACCGGTGATATTGGCCTGGATGGCGCCGATATCGGCAAAATTGCCGTTCATCCGGCACACGTCTATGTCGCCGTTCGCCAGAACATAGCGCACAAGGCGTGGAAACAATTGCAAAACGGTAAGATTAAAGGCAAGACTTGCCGAGTTCGTTTATTGAAATAAATACCCATTGGAGTGCCTGATGGCGCTCCGCTTATCAGGCCTACAACGGGTATATGCTCGTTGTAGGCCTGATAGGGCGTTTACATAATCGACTTACTTCACTTCCACCACGTTCAGGCGTAACTCATCCAGTTGAGCATCATCTTCTTCTGGCTGCCAACCCGCAGGCTGCAGCGGGATCTCTTCACGATCGAACGCTAAATCACCGCCGTCCACAACCTCTGAACCGTGCTTAATGCCTTTAAAATCGAACAGATTGATATCGCTCAGATGTGAAGGCACAACGTTCTGCATCGCACTGAACATGGTTTCAATCCGACCTGGATAGCGTTTGTCCCAGTCACGCAGCATGTCAGCAATGACCTGACGCTGCAGGTTAGGCTGTGAGCCACACAGATTGCACGGAATAATCGGGAAACCTTTCGCTTCGGAGAAGCGCTCGATATCTTTCTCACGGCAGTAAGCCAGCGGGCGGATCACGATGTGCTTACCGTCATCACTCATCAGCTTCGGCGGCATACCTTTCATTTTTCCGCCGTAGAACATGTTTAAAAACAGCGTTTGCAGGATGTCGTCGCGATGGTGGCCGAGCGCAATCTTGGTGGCACCTAACTCGGTTGCCGTACGGTATAGAATGCCGCGACGCAGGCGAGAGCAGAGCGAGCAGGTCGTTTTGCCTTCAGGGATTTTGTCTTTGACGATCCCGTAAGTGTTTTCTTCGACAATCTTGTACTCAACGCCCAGCTGTTCCAGATACTCCGGCAGAATGTGCTCTGGGAAGCCAGGTTGTTTTTGATCGAGGTTAACCGCAACCAAGGAAAAACTGATCGGGGCGCTTTGCTGCAAATTACGCAGGATCTCCAGCATGGTATAGCTGTCTTTCCCGCCGGAAAGACACACCATAATGCGATCGCCGTCTTCGATCATATTGAAGTCGGCAATGGCTTCGCCCACGTTACGACGCAGACGTTTTTGCAATTTGTTCAGGTTGTATTGTTCTTTCTTGCTAATATCTTGATTTTGCGACATTTAATAGAGGCTCAATTCATAGTGTGGCATCAGAAGAGTATGCATCACGCCGGATAGTCCGGCAAAAGAAGTCTGATATAAAAACTGTGGCGTGTATGGTACGGATAAGCGGGAAAAATGTCAGCACATTTAGGACAGGAATCGTGGGGTATAAGTGGTAGAAACAAAAAGCCCGCAGCGATGTGCGGGCCTGAAAGCTTAGCGGACTACCAGTACCGAACACTCCGCATGACGCACTACTGCTGCGGCGTTAGAGCCCAGCAGGTAGGTGGTGATGTCAGGTCGGTGTGAGGCAATAATGACCATATCAGCCGGTAATTTTTTGGCGATCTCCAGAATCTTATCTTTCGGCGCACCTTCTGCGACATGAATGTGCACTCTGTCCGTTGGGATATTGAACTTCTTGATAATCTCTTCCAGTTGAGATTTTGCTTCGGCTTTCAGATCGTCCATGGCCGGTAACTCTGCCGAGTAGGCCAGTCCCAGAGAAGCGTAGTAGGGCAGTGACGGAATTACGGTCAGAAAATGGACCTGCGCATCGTCAATTTTGGCCTCTGCTTCAACATGGGCAATAACGCGTTGAGTTAATTCTGAGTCTGAAATATCGATGGGTACAAGAATCGTTCTGTTCATAAAACCTCCTGTTTAAGTATCCACCTAAAGCTTACCGCGTAATGGCACTTTATGTACAATGACAAAGATCACATTTTGGCATCACTTTATTTTGATTTCAGGAAACTTGCCTTTTATTACGCCGTCGTAAAATCGACCTTTCGAGACCACGCTCAGGAAATCACGAAAAATACGGGCAGGGACAGGCTGATATTGCAGGGTAGCCAATTGGTGAAAGCGAATTTCCAGCGTGTGAGAGGATTCGTCATAGCCGACGGATGCAATACGGGATGATTTTACAGGATGATGATTCATTGCAGGTATCCTCTACTACAGGTCTTAATGCAAGATATCATCTATCAGAGAGATGTTTTAACGCAACAGATATAATGTTTTGATCTGGATAAAACAGAATTGTTAGAACATAAAGAGAGCCCGCTGTTGCCAGCGGGCTGACGGATTAGAACTGGTAAACCATACCCAGTGCTACAGTGTCATCAGTAGAGATGTCATTGCGAGTGTAGAAGCTGTCGTCTTCGTCCAGCAGGTTGATTTTGTAATCAACATAGGTGGAGAAGTTTTTGTTGAAGTAGTAAGTAGCGCCTACAGAAGCATATTTGACCAGATCTTTGTCACCGCTTGTTCCTGCTGGGCTTGCAGCAGTACCTGGCATAGTCAGATCCTTACCTTTAGACATCAGGAAAGAAACTTCCGGACGCAGACCGAAGTCGAACTGGTATTGCGCAGTCACTTCAAAGTTCTGAGTTTTGTTGGCGATAGTATTATCACTACCGTCAGAACCACCATACGGAGTCATATTGCGGGTTTCAGAGTACATGGTTGCCAGGTAGATATTGTTCGCGTCGTATTTCAGACCAGCAGTCCATGCGTCAGCTTTATCACCACCTGCAGTTGAATGGTTTACCTGCTCGTTAGTACGGTCAGAAGAAGTGTATGCGGCACCGAAGCTTACGCCCATACCCAGATCGTAGGTAGAGGAGATACCGAAGCCGTCACCGTTAGAGTTCTTCATGTTACGATCGTCGCCACCGTTATTGGTGCCTTCTTGTTCTGGTGACTGATTTTCGTTCGCGCCTTGGTACTGCAGCGCAACGTTCAGACCGTCAACCAGACCAAAGAAGTCGGTGTTACGGTAGGTTGCAACACCGTTTGCACGACCGGTCATGAAGTTGTCTGCTTTGGTGTAAGAGTCGCCACCGAATTCTGGCAGCATATCGGTCCAGCCTTCAACGTCGTACATGACGCCGTAGTTACGGCCGTAGTCGAATGAACCGTAGTCGCCGACTTTAATACCTGCGAATGCCAGACGAGTCCAGGAGTCGCCTTTATCGCCTTCGGTGCCGTTGGCCTGAACCTGATATTCCCACTGGCCATAACCGGTGATCATATCGTTAACCTGAGTTTCGCCTTTGAAGCCCATACGCATATAAGTCTGATCGCCATCGCTGTTAGCATCGTCAGAGAAATAATGCAGGCCGTCTACTTTACCGTAGAGATCTAATTTGTTGCCGTCTTTATTATAAACTTCAGCAGCGTGAGCAGCGCCTGCAGCCAGCAGGGCAGGAATTATGAGAGCCAGTACTTTTCTGTTCATTGAAATAATCCTTTAGTTTTTTTATTAACCTGTGACTACCCATGTAGGGAGTAAAAGCATGCTAAAGGAGAAGTTCCGTAAAGAGATAAATATGAATTGTTACGCCTTAAGTAAAACCTTAAATAAATAATTCTACGGAAATGATGATAATTGCGATGAATGTGTTGCGTGAAAATATATAAAATAAAAATTATACAATTGAATTTTGTTGGGCTATTCTGCGCGTGTTATATGCCTTTATTGTCACGTTTTATTTTTCGTTGGTATATTGATGGTAATTATTAATTAGCCAGCGAATAAATTGACAAGCCCGAACAACTGTTCGGGCTTTTTTTTGGTTCCAGGCAAATACTGAGATAAATGTATTACTCGGCACCGCTCTTTTCTGCTTTACCTGCCAGTTGGGCCAGGAAGTCGTAGCGTTTTTGCAGATCGGCGGCGGCGTCTTTCCACAGCTGCTCAGCAACTTCTGGCTGTTGGGCATTCAGGCGGCGGAAGCGCTGCTCGTTAAGCAATGTTTCGGCCAGCGCGTCTGACGGTGGGCGAGAGTCCAGCGCCAGCGGCAATTTACCTTCATTTGCACGACGCGGATCAAAGCGGTACAGCGGCCAGAATCCGGTCGCCGTCAGCTGGCGCATCTGATCGTGGCTTAGCGCGAGATCGTAACCGTGCTCCTCACATGGGCTATAGGCGATAATCAGTGACGGACCTGGATAGGCTTCCGCTTCCTGAATCGCTTTCACCGTCTGGTTCAACTGTGCGCCCAGAGAGATCTGCGCGACATAAACATGCCCGTACATCATCATACTGACGCCAAGATCTTTACGCGCCTTGCGCTTGCCGTGTTCGCCAAATTTGGTGACAGCCCCGAGCGGTGTGGCTTTCGACGCTTGTCCACCCGTGTTGGAGTAACATTGAGTATCCAGCACCAGAATATTGACGTTCTCGGTCAGACTCAGGACGTGATCCAGACCGCCAAAACCAATATCGTAAGCCCAGCCGTCGCCGCCAATCAGCCAGATGGATTTCTCGACCAACGCGTCGGCATCGGTTAACAGCTGCTGTGCGCCTTCGACATCTTTCAGGTGCTGGCGCAGCGCGGCAACTTGTTCACGGCGTACTTCTGGCGTCGCTTCAGCGTGCAGGGCGTCATTCAGTTCAGCCGGAATGTTATCGGCAAACTGTTCCAATAAACGCATAACGCGCACACGGTGCTGATCTACCGTCAGACGGAAGCCCAGACCGAACTCGGCGTTATCCTCAAACAGTGAGTTTGCCCACGCGGGCCCACGACCGTTAGCGTCGGTGGTATACGGCGTTGAGGGCAGGTTACCGCCATAAATCGATGAACAGCCGGTCGCATTGGCGATCAGCATGCGGTCGCCGTACAGTTGCGTAAGCAGCTTGATATACGGCGTTTCACCACAGCCCGAGCAGGCGCCGGAATATTCAAACAGCGGCGTTATCAACTGTGAGGTACGAATATCAATGCGTTCCAGTTTAGTGCGGTCTATTTCCGGCAGATTGAGGAAGAAGTCGTAGTTAACTTTTTCTTCTTCAACATGCTCAAGGCGCGACATCATATTGATGGCCTTGATCTCCGGATTCTGCCTGTCTTTCGCCGGGCACACTTCGACGCACAGATTACAACCGGTGCAATCCTCAGGCGCAACCTGCAGGACATATTTCTGACCGCGCATATCGCGTGATTTCACATCCAGAGAATGCAGGCTGGCAGGGGCGTTTTCCATCGCTTCTGGTGAAACCACTTTGGCGCGGATTGCCGAGTGCGGGCAAGCGGCAACGCAGTGGTTACACTGGGTACACAGCTCTTCCTTCCAGATGGGGATCTCTTCGGCGATATTGCGTTTTTCCCAACGCGTGGTGCCCATTGGCCAGGTGCCGTCTGGCGGCAGCGCGGATACGGGAAGAGCATCACCCAGACCGGCGAGCATTGCCGCGGTAACGGTTTTCACGAAATCCGGCGCGGCATCAGAAACCACCGGTGGGCGGTTAGCGCTGTGCGGGTCAACTGGCTGGAGTGCCACTTCGGCGACGGATTCACGCGCCAGAGCCAGCGCCTGCCAGTTACGTTCAACCAGATCCTGACCTTTACTGCTATAGCTTTTCGCAATAGCACCCTGCAATTCAACCAACGCGCTGTCGCCGGGTAAGATTTGCGTCAAATGGAAGAATGCCATTTGCATAACGGTGTTAATACGCGCTGCCAGACCGCATTCGCGAGCGATTTTGGCCGCATTAATCACGTAGAAACGGGCCTTCTTCTGATTCAGTACTGCCTGAACTTCCTGCGGCAAACGCGCCCAGACTTCATCCACGTTGTAAGGAGTATTAAGCAGGAAGATCCCGCCTGGTTTCAGGCGCTCGGCCATCTGATACTTATCGATAAATTGTAGCTGGTGACAGCCAACAAAATCGGCTTGTGAAACCAGATACGCTGATCGAATAGGCTGCTCGCTGACGCGCAGGTGAGAAACCGTCAGACCGCCTGCTTTTTTCGAGTCATACACGAAATAACCCTGCGCATACCACGGCGTCGAGTTACCGATAATCTTGATATTATTTTTGGTGGCCGACACGCTGCCGTCACTGCCCAGACCGTAGAACAGCGCTTCGAGCTTCGCGGTACCGGGCAGGGTGTTTTCCGGTAGCGGTAGTGACAGGTTGGTGACATCATCATAGATACCAACCGTAAAGCGAGGTTTCGGCTTCGCGCTACTCAGCTCAGTAAATACCGCCATGACGCAGTCCGGGCCAAACTCTTTGGAGGAAAGGCCATAACGCCCGCCAATTACGCGTGGTAGGGTTTCCCGCTCTCCGCAGTTAAAGGCTTCCGCCAGCGCGGTCATTACATCCAGATACAGCGGTTCTGCCTGGGCACCCGGCTCTTTAGTGCGATCCAGAACGGCGATGCTGCGTACGGTTTCCGGCAGGGCGCGCAGTAAATGTTTGGCAGAGAATGGGCGGAACAGCCGAACTTTCAGGACGCCAACTTTCTCTCCACGAGCAAGTAACTCTTCGACGACTTCTTCGCAGGTACCAATTGCAGAACCCATCAAGATAATGACACGTTCCGCCTGTGGATGACCGTAATACTCAAAGGGTTGATACTGGCGGCCCGTCGCCGCGGCGAAGTCGTTCATCGCCTGTTCGACGTTTTCGTAAACCGCGTTGTACCAGGGATTTGTCGCTTCACGCGACTGGAAGTAGGTATCCGGGTTCGCAGATGTCCCGCGAATAACGGGATGTTCAGGGTTCAGCGCGCGGGCACGATGCGCATCAATTTCAGCTTGCGGCATCAGGCTGAGGATCGTGTCATCGGCCAGCGGCACAATTTTATTGATTTCATGCGATGTGCGGAAACCATCAAAGAAATGAATAAACGGAACCCGACTTTTCAGAGTGGCCATTTGTGAAATGAGCGCAAAGTCCTGTGCTTCCTGCACGCTGCTGGCACACAGCATCGCGCACCCTGTCTGGCGCACTGCCATTACGTCGGAATGGTCACCGAAGATAGACAGCGCATGAGTAGCAATGGTACGCGCGGCAACGTGCAGCACAAATGGCGTCAACTGACCGGCCAGTTTGTACAGCGTTGGGATCATCAGCAACAGGCCCTGCGATGAGGTAAACGACGTAGAGAGCGCACCGGTCTGCAATGCACCGTGAACGGTCGCGATTGCGCCGCCTTCTGACTGCATTTCTACGACGCGAGGGGTATCTCCCCAGACGTTTTTAAGCCCGTTTCCGGCCCAGGCATCTGCCTGTTCAGCCATTGTCGAACTGGGCGTAATCGGGTAGATGGCGATAACTTCGCTGGTACGAAATGCGACTGAAGCAACCGCACCATTACCGTCAATTGTGATCATACTGACACCCTTACATTGCGCAAAAAGAGGGACTCGCGTAACTGCGGCGAATCCTGTAGTTATCTTTCTATTTTAGCAAAAGCGCTAAAGACAGATTTTCGCTTTTGTGTCCTGGGAATAATCAGAATGAATGGTTTGATCAAAGGAGTAGCCAAAAAATTGCCAGAAAATGTAAATAGCACGCATAAATGCGCATTTTGCCTCTCGACGGCAGTGTTTCCGCTGCCTATTATTTATGGCTGTGTCGTTTGGTTAATATTCAGAGGGGAGTAAGATGCGCGCAGCGTTTTGGGTAGGGTGTGCCGCGTTATTATTATCGGCGTGCAGCAGTGAACCTGTTCAGCAGGCAACCGCCGCTCATGTCGCACCGGGAATGAAGGCCGTAATGTCCAGTTCTGGAGAGGCAAATTGCGCCATGATTGGAGGTTCGCTCTCCGTGGCACGCCAACTGGATGGTTCTGCCATCGGCATGTGTGCATTACCTAACGGCAAACGCTGTAGTGAGCAGTCGCTTGCCGCCGGAAGCTGTGGGAATTATTGAGCCACTGCTTTTATTACATTAAATCTGCCAGTTTAAACGTCAACGTTTGTTCTGCCGTAGCCAGTGTTAACTGGTCAGCAGTCAGATCAACTTGTGCGCCTTGCTTAAACATCTCGCTGACGATGCCGTCGAGCGCGTTAAGCTGTGGATCGGCGCACATCATGCGCGTCATTGCCATGTCTTTCACTTTTAATTCACCGTCGGACAGCTTGCCCTGACCATGGAACTGATTACACATTTTTCCCGACACCGTCATATTTTCACCGAAACTTAATTCAGGTGGGTTATTGGCGACGGTTACCGGCTTACCATTGACGCTCTGCAAAACGAAGCGGTGATGCTGCAACTGTTCGCGATTGACGGACACTTTTCCATTGCTCACACAGCCAGCCATCAGCATGCTGAGCGCAATCAACGTGACAACTTTCTTCATTCTATTTCTCTGGGTTTGTGACGGGAATACATTCAATATAATAATGATACTGAGTGTTTTATCATCGGTGATTGTCTGAAAATGCTCCCCTGAATCCAGGGGAGCACGGAAATCAGAAGAGGGCGTTTGGACAGGTTTCGCCTTTGGAGATTTGTGCCAGATTCTGTAGCGTAGTCTCAGAAATGCTGGTTAACGCTTCGGCGGTCAGGAACGCCTGGTGCCCGGTAAACAGCACGTTATGACAGGCCGACAGACGACGGAACACATCATCCTGAATCACGTCATTGGATTTATCTTCAAAGAACAGATCGCGTTCGTTTTCATACACGTCCATACCCAGAGAACCAATTTTCTGGTTTTTCAGCGCATCGATAGCGGCTTGCGAGTCGATCAATGCACCACGACTGGTGTTAATAACCATCACGCCGTTTTTCATTTGCTCAAAGGCTTCGTGATTGAGCAGATGATAATTCTCCGGTGTTAACGGGCAGTGCAGAGAGATGACATCGGACTCGGCAAATAGCGTTTTAAGATCGACATATTCAACGCCTAACTCCAGCGCAGCAGCGCTTGGGTAGGGATCAAACGCCAGCAGGCGCATACCAAAACCTTTCAGGATCCGCAGGGCCGCAATACCGATTTTACCGGTACCGATCACCCCAGCCGTTTTGCCATACATGGTAAAGCCGGTCAGCCCTTCAAGAGAGAAGTTGGCATCACGGGTACGCTGATAAGCGCGGTGAATGCGGCGATTCAGCGTCATCATCATGCCAATCGCATGCTCAGCGACGGCTTCCGGTGAATAGGCTGGCACACGTACGACCTGCATACCCAGCTCTTTTGCAGCGTCGAGATCGACGTTGTTGAACCCGGCGCAACGTAGCGCGATATATTTCACGCCATGCTTTTTCAGCTCTTCCAGAACAGGGCGGCTACCATCGTCGTTGACGAAAATGCACACGGCTTCGCAGCCATGGGCGGTTTTGGCTGTTTTTTCCGTCAACAGAAAGTCAAAGAATTCAAGTTCAAAACCAAAAGCCTCGTTAACCTGCTGCAGATACTTCTTGTCGTACTGTTTTGTACTATAGATGGCGAGTTTCATAAGACTTTCTCCAGTGATTTTGACGTCACATTAATCCAATTCAAATTATTTTACAAAATATAAAAAGTTATTGATAGTCATAGACGTAATGAATAATTCCAACGTATATCTGGTTAGTGTGGGCAGATTACGCGTTTTCAACAACTGGAGAATTTTCATCCAGCTCATGCCGGTAAAGACAACGTGGTTAAAAAGCCAGCCGAATCACATCCTGACAGCTACGCTTATACAGGTAGCAAATATCGGGAGGAGTCATGCTAACTCACTCTGAAGCAAAACGATGGGCCACCTTAATGCTGAAGGCGGCATTATGTGATGGTATGAAACCTGATGAGATTTCCCGGCAGGTACATCTGGTCTGCGATCATCATGGTAGGGAGTGCCTCGAAGAACTCATTGAAGAAATTCTGATAGAAGCAGGTCGTATAGGACCTAAACATAGCGATGGACAACTGAGGCCCCATTGAGTCTGAATCTTAATATCCCCGACGGCACGTGTAACAGCGTGCCTATAAAACGGTTATCTATCCTTAATGTGGGCATATCCAGTTAAACATGCCACAATACGGGCCTAAACCGGCTTAAATTTTTGCTAAATCAGGATATTAACTACCCATGAAGGGTAAATATAAAGCCGTTCTGGCACTCCTCTTATTATTGATTCTCGTGCCGCTGACGCTAGTGATGACGCTTGGCCTGTGGGTGCCTACGTTGGTGGGTATCTGGTTACCCGTTGGAACACGCATCGCGCTGGACGAGAGCCCGCGGCTGACACGGCATGGGTTACATATACCTGAACTCCGCTATCTGGTTGAAGATTGTCCGCTAGCGCGCATTACTCAGGCGGATCTGTCTCACCCCAGCCGCTGGTTGCTGAATGTCGGGACCCTCGAGCTGGACTCAGCTTGCCTGGCCAAATTGCCACAGACAGAGCCGTCGCCAGTAGCGCCCAAAACGCTGGCTGAATGGCAGTCAATGCTGCCTAATACCTGGATTAACATCGACAAACTTATTCTCTCTCCATGGCAGGAATGGCAGGGAAAACTGTCACTCTCGCTCACTCCCTCCACTCAACAGCTGCGTTACCAGGGGGAAAAAGTTAAATTCCAGGGGCGTTTGCACGGGCAAAACCTCACAGTAACTGAGCTGGATGTTGCGGCATTTGAAGGCCAGCCGCCGGTAAGACTGGTCGGTGAATTCACTATGCCACTGGTGCCCGATGGACTGCCGGTAAGCGGTCATGCGGTTGCGACGTTAAGTTTGCCGCAAGAACCTACGCTTGTGGACGCCGAACTGGAGTGGCAACAAAACAGCGGACAACTGATCGTCATGGCGCGGGATAATGCCGATCCGCTGCTTGACCTTCCTTGGGAAATAACACGCCAGCAACTGACCATCAACGACGGACGCTGGAACTGGCCTTATCAGGGATTCCCGTTAAGTGGCCGGCTGGGCATGAAAGTTGAAAACTGGCAGGGAGGACTGGAAAACGCGGTGGTGAGTGGGCGTCTGAACGTTCTGACGCATGGCGACGCCGGTAAAGGAAATGCCGTATTAACGCTGGGGCCGGGTAAGCTTGGCATGGATAGTAGCGAGATGCCGCTACAGTTGACCGGTGAAGCGAAACAGGGCGATCTGATCTTCTACGCGAAATTACCCGCGAGACTCACCGGAAGTCTGAACGATCCGCAATTGGCTTTCGAGCCAGGGGCGCTGCTGCGCTCACGTGGGCGGGTGATTGATTCGCTGGATATTGACGAGATTCGCTGGCCGCTGGCAGGGGTAAAAGTCACGCAACGCGGTGTGGATGGGCGTCTGCAGGCTATTTTACGTGCGCATGAAAACCAGATGGGGGGCTTTGAACTGCATCTGGATGGCCTGGCAAATGATTTTCTTCCTGATGCTGGTCGTTGGCAGTGGCGATATTGGGGGGAAGGCAGTTTTACGCCGATGCATGCCCGTTGGGACGTAGCGGGTAAGGGGGAATGGCATGACAACACCCTGAAGCTATTTGATCTTTCCACCGGATTTGATCATCTGCAATACGGCACGATGAAGGTGGAAAACCCACGTCTGGTGATGGACGAACCGATAGTCTGGGTGCGGGATGCAACCAAACCGACATTTAGCGGCGCGCTGTCGCTGGACGCAGGGAACACCACCTTCACCGGGGGAAGCGTGTTACCACCATCGACGCTGAAGTTCAGCGTCGATGGTAGTGATCCGACAATCTTCCAGTTCAAAGGCCAGCTTCACGCTGGGGCGATTGGGCCCGTACAGTTGAATGGTCGTTGGGACGGTATCCGCCTGCGCGGACAGGCCTGGTGGCCAAAACAATCGCTCACCGTATTCCAACCGCTGATCCCACCTGACTGGAAAATGAAGCTACGAGAAGGTGAGCTGTATGCGCAGGTCGCGTTTTCGGCAGCCCCGGAGCAGGGCTTTGAAGCGGGCGGTCATGGAGTGTTAAAAAGCGGTAGCGCCTGGATGCCCGATAACCAAATCAACGGTGTCGATTTTGTATTGCCTTTCCGGTTTAGTGAAGGTGCATGGCAACTGGGTACGCGTGGACCTATTTCACTGCGTATTGCGGAAGTGGTGAATCAGGTGACGGTGAAAAATATCGCCGCCGACCTGCAGGGGGCATACCCCTGGAGTGAAAACAACCCGTTACTGTTGAGCGATGTCAGCGCTGACCTGCTGGGGGGCAAAATCATCATGCAGCAACTGCGGATGCCGCAGCACGATCCGGCCTTATTGCGAGTGCAGAATATCTCTTCCAGCGAGCTTATCAGTGCGGTTAACCCCAAACAGTTCGCCATGTCTGGCCCGGTCAGTGGCGCGTTGCCATTATGGCTGGATAACGAAAAATGGATCATCAAAGACGGCTGGTTGACTAATCCGGGGCCGATGACGTTGCGTATTGATAAGGACACCGCGGATGCGGTCGTCAAAGATAACATGGCGGCGGGGGCGGCCATTAACTGGCTGCGTTATATGGAAATAAGCCATTCGTGGACGAAAATAAATCTGGATAACCTCGGTGTCTTAACCATGCAGTCAACCGTGACTGGCAATAGTCGGGTGGATGGCAAAGTAGGTACAGTTAATTTGAATTATACCCACGAGGAAAACGTCTTTACGCTATGGCGCAGCTTGCGTTTTGGCGACAATTTACAGGCATGGCTTGAACAAAATGCAGCGCTGCCGGAAACCCATTGCCCGGAAGGCAAGGAATGTGAGGAACAACAATGAAAACGATAGCTGCCATGCTGGGTCTGCTGGCTTCATCTCTGCTGGTAGGGTGCACTCCCAGAATCGAAGTGGCTGCGCCAAAAGAGCCCATCACCATTAATATGAACGTCAAAATCGAGCATGAGATCCATATCAAAGTTGATAAAGACGTCGAAAGCTTATTGAAATCGCGCAGCGATTTGTTCTGAGGTCATGATGAGAAAACAGTTTGCAGTGGCGCTGGTCGTCCTGAGTTTACTCAGTAGCAATGCGTGGGCATTGACCCTGAATGAAGCCAGAGCTCAGGGTCGAGTAGGAGAAACGCTCAATGGCTATCTGGTTGCATTGCAAACCGATGCCGAAACGCAGGCACTGGTGAGTGAGATTAATAAAGCGCGCAACGCCAGCTATCAGCAAGTGGCAGAGAGCAATAATATTCCGCCAGATGAAGTAGCAAAAATGGCCGGGCAAAAGCTGGTTGCTCGCGCTAAACCGGGTGAATACGTCCAGGGTATAAATGGTAAGTGGTTGCGGAAAGAATAAATCTCTTTGTACACAACCCCTGGTCACGACGCTGACTTATTCATCGACATCGCAATAGTTGCCACACGGCATAAAATGGATGCTGATATAGTCCAACACCGGTCGCGTTGTGGGGTGAAATCATGTGGCTTCTCAAGTGGTATGTCTGGAATCGTTGGGTATTCAAACTGTTAAGCCGGGATGTCGCGGAGCCTGAACAATTTTTGCTTCATTGCTGGGAAGAGAATCTGGCGAAATGCAGGGATTATGCAACCATCTGGCGTGATATTAATCGCATTCACGGCAAACAGATACGGGTACAGGTAAAGAAGTAAGTGCCGGAGAAACCCTCTCACCGGACGGTGAGAGGGGGAATTATCAGGCAGCAACTACGCTGTCGATAGCGGCTTTCGCGTCGGATTGTGCTTTAGACGCCACTTCCGGGCCGTAAGCAATACCTTCAGCAAAGACGACATTCACGTCGGTGATGCCGATAAAGCCCAGGAATACGTTCAGGTACGGCGTGATCAGGTCGGTTGGTGTATCTTTATGGATACCACCACGGCTGGTCAGCACCACAGCGCGTTTACCCGTCACCAGACCTTCCGGGCCTTTCTCGGTATAACGGAAAGTCACACCAGCGCGGGCAATCAGGTCAAAGTAGTTTTTCAACTGCGTAGGGATGTTGAAGTTGTACATCGGCGCGGCGATAACAATCACATCATGCGCTTTCAGCTCAGCAATCAGCTCATCGGACAGCGCCAGCGCTTCCTGCTGACGCGGCGTCAGCGGTGCATCGCTCGGGCGCATCGCACCCACCAGTTCGCCATCCAGTACCGGTACAGGATTTGCTGCCAGGTCACGGACAGTGATTTCATCAGCAGAGTGCTTTTCACGCCACTGTTCAACAAAATAATCAGACAACTGACCAGACTGAGAGTACCCTGCCAGAATACTGGATTTAAGAACTAATACCTTGCTCATGGGTGTTTCCTTTTATGTGTTTGAAGGGGGTGAGCCCCGTTGCTTGTTGACACTTTATTCACAATCCTGTCGCAGTGATAGCGCAATATATCGAATCCTATGTTCGAAATTATTGAACAACACATGAAAAGCGCCGATGTGGTACTCTATACCTATCATCTAAAAGAGATTTAACCCGGCAGAGCACTGCCTTTTAACGCTATGACAGAACAACAAAAATTAACCTTCAACATGTTGCAGCAACAGCTGGATTCATTGATGCTGCGTGACAGACAGCGTTTTGCCCGCCGCCTGCACGGCGTGAAGAAGGTTAAAAATCCTGATGCACAACAGGCCATTTACCAGGAGATGGCGAAAGAGATTGAGCAGGCAGCCGGTAAAGTTGTGCTGCGTGAAGCGGCGCGTCCGGAAATCAGCTATCCGGAAAACCTGCCCGTTAGCCAGAAAAAACAGGATATTCTGGACGCAATTCGCGATCATCAGGTGGTGATTGTTGCTGGCGAGACCGGCTCGGGGAAAACCACCCAGTTACCCAAAATCTGTATGGAACTGGGGCGGGGGGTAAAAGGGCTGATCGGCCATACCCAACCGCGTCGTCTGGCGGCGCGCACCGTGGCGAACCGTATTGCGGAAGAGCTGCAGACCGAGCCGGGCGGCTGTATTGGTTATAAAGTTCGTTTCAGCGATCATGTCAGTGATAACACCATGGTCAAGCTGATGACGGACGGTATCCTGCTGGCGGAAATCCAGCAGGATCGACTGCTGATGCAGTACGACACCATCATCATCGATGAAGCGCATGAACGCAGTCTGAATATCGACTTTCTGCTCGGCTATCTGAAAGAACTTCTGCCGCGTCGCCCGGATCTAAAAATTATCATCACTTCGGCGACCATCGATCCTGAACGCTTCTCAAAGCATTTCAATAACGCGCCGATTATCGAAGTCTCCGGCCGAACGTATCCGGTGGAAGTGCGCTATCGCCCGATTGTTGAAGATGCAGATGACACCGAGCGTGACCAACTGCAGGCGATTTTTGATGCCGTAGATGAGTTAGGCCGTGAAAATCAGGGCGACATTCTGATCTTCATGAGCGGCGAACGTGAAATCCGTGATACCGCCGATGCCCTGAATAAACTGGATTTACGCCACACCGAAGTGTTGCCGCTGTATGCGCGTCTTTCAAACAGTGAGCAGAACCGCGTATTCCAGTCGCACAGTGGTCGCCGTATCGTGCTGGCGACCAACGTGGCAGAAACGTCGCTTACCGTTCCGGGAATCAAATACGTCATTGATCCAGGCACCGCGCGTATCAGTCGCTACAGTTACCGCACCAAAGTTCAGCGCTTGCCGATTGAACCGGTGTCGCAGGCTTCTGCCAACCAGCGTAAAGGCCGCTGCGGTCGTGTTTCGGAAGGGATCTGTATTCGTCTGTATTCCGAAGACGATTTCCTGTCGCGTCCGGAGTTTACCGACCCGGAGATCCTGCGTACCAACCTGGCATCCGTTATTTTGCAGATGACCGCGTTGGGGCTGGGCGATATCGCGGCGTTCCCGTTTGTTGAAGCGCCGGATAAGCGCAATATTCAGGACGGTGTACGCCTGCTCGAAGAGCTGGGGGCGATAACCACCGACGAACAGGCAACAGCTTACAAGTTAACGCCGTTGGGCCGTCAGCTGTCGCAACTGCCGGTGGATCCGCGTCTGGCGCGCATGGTGCTGGAAGCGCAAAAACATGGCTGCGTACGTGAGGCGATGATCATTACCTCGGCGCTGTCCATTCAGGATCCGCGCGAGCGTCCAATGGACAAGCAGCAGGCTTCCGACGAGAAGCACCGCCGTTTCCACGACAAAGAGTCTGATTTCCTCGCGTTTGTGAACCTGTGGAACTATCTCGGCGAGCAGCAAAAAGCGTTGTCGTCAAACCAGTTTCGTCGCCAGTGCAAAGTCGACTTTCTGAACTATCTGCGCGTGCGAGAGTGGCAGGATATCTACACACAACTGCGCCAGGTGGTGAAAGAGTTGGGTATTCCGGTTAACAGCGAACCTGCTGAATATCGGGAGATCCACGTCGCGTTGCTGACCGGTTTACTGTCTCATATCGGGATGAAAGATACCGATAAACAGGAGTTTACCGGGGCGCGTAACGCTCGCTTCTCGATCTTCCCGGGGTCAGGTTTATTCAAAAAACCGCCGAAGTGGACGATGGTAGCGGAGTTGGTGGAAACCAGCCGCTTGTGGGGACGCATTGCCGCGCGTATCGATCCTGAATGGGTGGAGCCGGTAGCCCAGCATCTGATCAAACGTTCATACAGTGAGCCGCACTGGGAACGCGCGCAAGGTGCTGTGATGGCGACAGAAAAAGTCACTGTCTACGGCTTACCGATTGTTGCGGCCCGTAAGGTGAATTACAGTCAGATCGATCCTGCGTTATCGCGTGAACTGTTCATTCGTCATGCGCTGGTGGAAGGTGACTGGCAAACGCGCCATGCCTTTTTCCGCGATAACCTGAAACTACGAGCGGAGGTGGAAGAGTTAGAGCACAAATCACGCCGCCGTGACATTCTCGTCGATGACGAAACGATGTTTGAGTTCTACGACCAACGTATCAGCCATGAGGTGGTTTCTGCTCGTCACTTTGATAGCTGGTGGAAAAAGGTCAGCCGTGAAACACCGGATCTGCTCAACTTTGAAAAGAGCATGCTCATCAAAGAGGGCGCGGAGAAAATCAGTAAGCTGGATTATCCGAACTTCTGGCATCAGGGTAACCTTAAGCTGCGCCTGAGCTACCAGTTCGAACCCGGAGCCGATGCGGACGGTGTGACCGTACATATTCCACTCCCGCTGCTCAACCAGATCGACGAGAGCGGTTTTGAATGGCAAATTCCGGGGCTGCGTCGTGAACTGGTGATCGCCCTGATTAAGTCGCTGCCGAAACCGGTCCGACGCAACTTTGTGCCCGCCCCGAACTATGCGGAAGCGTTTTTAGGCCGCGTCACGCCGCTGGAACTGCCGCTGCTGGACTCGCTGGAGCGTGAACTGCGCCGCATGACCGGCGTCACCGTTGACCGTGAAGACTGGCACTGGGATCAGGTGCCCGATCACCTAAAAATCACCTTCCGGGTGGTGGATGATAAGAACAAGAAGCTGCAGGAAGGGCGTTCGCTACAGGATTTGAAAGATGCGCTGAAGGGCAAAGTTCAGGAAACATTGTCTGCGGTGGCCGATGACGGTATCGAACAGAGTGGATTGCACATCTGGAGCTTCGGCCGGCTTCCGGAAAATTACGAACAAAAACGCGGTAACTATAAGGTGAAAGCGTGGCCGGCGCTGGTCGATGAGCGTGACAGCGTTGCCATCAAACTGTTTGATAATCCGCTGGAACAACAGCAGGCGATGTGGTGCGGTTTACGCCGCCTGTTGCTGCTGAATATTCCTTCGCCAATCAAATATTTGCACGAGAAGCTGCCCAATAAAGCCAAGCTGGGGCTGTACTTTAACCCGTACGGTAAAGTTCTGGATTTGATTGACGACTGTATCTCCTGCGGTGTGGATCAGTTAATTGACGCCAACGGTGGTCCAGTGTGGACCGAAGAAGGCTTTGCGGCGTTGCATGAAAAAGTGCGGGCTGAACTGAACGATACGGTGGTGGAGATTGCGAAGCAGGTCGAACAGATCCTGACCGCAGTGTTTAATATCAACAAACGTCTGAAAGGGCGCGTGGATATGACCATGGCGCTGGGGCTTGCGGATATCAAAGCGCAAATGGGCGGACTGGTGTATCGCGGATTTGTTACCGGCAACGGTTTCAAACGTCTGGGCGATACGTTGCGTTATTTGCAGGCGATTGAAAAACGGCTGGAGAAACTGGCCATCGATCCGCACCGCGATCGCGCGCAGATGCTGAAAGTGGACACCGTGCAGCAGTCCTGGCAGCAGTGGTTCAATAAATTGCCGCCCGCGCGCCGCGAAGATGACGATGTCAAAGAGATCCGCTGGATGATAGAAGAGCTGCGCGTCAGCTACTTTGCCCAGCAGCTTGGCACGCCGTATCCGATTTCGGATAAGCGTATCCTGCAGGCAATGGATCAGATTACGGGTTAACGCAGTGCTGGACCGTAGGCCGGATAAGGCGTAGCCGCCATCCGGCATCTGTATCCGGTAAAGAACAAACTCCAGGAGTCATGAACATGAGACAGTTTCCGCCACTTTCCGCTAGCACCCTTGCGGCGATTAACACCGTGGGGCAATGGCTGGCGCAAAATGATTTCGCTGAAAATATTACGGTGCAGACAGATTGCGTGATTCTGGCCGGGAACGCAGTGATCCCGACCATCGATGCAGCCTGTCGGATAGCGAAAGAGCAACAGGTTCCCTTGCTGATTAGCGGCGGTATCGGTCACTCAACGACCTTTCTGTATGCCGCCATCGCAGAGCATCCACGCTACCACACGATTCGTACCACTGGTCGCGCGGAAGCGGCGATCCTTGCCGATATCGCGCACCAGTTCTGGCACATTCCTGGTGAGAAGATTTGGGTAGAGGATCAGTCCACCAACTGTGGGGAGAACGCCCGGTTTAGCTGTGCGTTACTGCGTCAGGCGACCCAAACCATGGGGACCGTCATTGTGGTGCAAGACCCTACCATGCAGCGCCGCACCATGGCGACATTTGAACGCGTCACGCGTGACGACCCTCAGGCCCCACGCTGGATCAGTTTCCCCGGTTTTGTCCCCGAGTTGATTGAGCAGGGCGACGGCGTGGATTTTGCCCCGACCGCCGAAGGTCTGTGGTCGGTGGATCGTTACCTGTCTCTCATTACCGGTGAGCTTCCGCGCCTGCGTGATGATGCAACCGGCTACGGGCCTTGCGGCCGCGATTTTATCGCCCATGTTGATATTCCTCAGGACGTTGAGCAAGCCTGGCAGCAGCTAAAAAATGATACCGCGCTGACCGACTTACTTGAGAGCCGTTTTCTGTAATCCCTTCTGCCCGTTTGTCGGCGTTTTACGGCAAACGGGCAGAAAGCCCACCCGTTTTTTCTCTTAATCATCACTTTGCCAGGCGCTTTTATGAAGCAGTTCACAGAACCGCCACTCCAGCGATAATGCGCCATGCATGATTGATATTAATTAACAATAGTTTTACTTGTTGAAAACAAATCAATCACAGGAGAGCCGCATGTCAGTACCCGTACAACATCCTATGTATATCGATGGGCAGTTTGTGACCTGGCACGATGACGCCTGGATTGATGTCGTCAATCCGGCCACGGAAGAGATTATCTCGCGTATTCCCGATGGGCGTGCCGAAGACGCACGTAAAGCGATCGATGCCGCGGATCGCGCTCAGCCGCAATGGGAAGCGTTGCCTGCCATTGAACGGGCAAACTGGTTACGCAAAATTTCTGCGGGTATCCGCCAGCGAGCCGATGAAATCAGCGCGTTGATTGTGGCGGAAGGTGGAAAAATTCGACAACTGGCTGACGTTGAAGTCGCGTTTACCGCCGACTATATCGATTACATGGCGGAGTGGGCGCGTCGCTATGAAGGTGAGATCCTGCAAAGCGATCGCCCGGGTGAGAATATCCTGCTGTTTAAGCGTGCACTGGGCGTGACGACGGGCATTCTGCCGTGGAACTTCCCGTTTTTCCTGATTGCCCGCAAACTGGCTCCCGCCTTGCTGACGGGGAATACCATTGTCATTAAGCCGAGTGAATTCACACCGAATAACGCCATCGCCTTTGCCAAAATTGTTGATGACATTGGTTTACCGCGCGGGGTCTTTAATCTGGTGCTGGGACGCGGTGAAACGGTCGGTCAGGAGCTGGCCGGAAACCCCAAGGTGGCGATGGTGAGTATGACCGGCAGCGTCGGTGCGGGCGAGAAAATTATGGCCGCAGCGGCCAAAAACATCACTAAAGTTTGTCTGGAGTTGGGTGGTAAAGCTCCGGCTATCGTGATGAACGATGCTGATCTTGAGCTGGCGGTGAAGGCCATTGTTGACTCGCGGGTGATCAATACCGGACAGGTATGCAACTGTGCTGAGCGCGTATACGTTCAGAAAGGTATCTATGACCGGTTCGTTAATCGTTTGGGTGAGGCGATGAAAGCCGTGCAGTTTGGCAATCCGGCCGAACGCAATGACATTGCGATGGGGCCGCTGATTAACGCCGCTGCGCTGGATCGTGTGGAGCAGAAAGTCGCACGAGCGGTGCAGGAAGGGGCCAGAGTGGCGCTGGGCGGTAAGGCTGTTGTCGGCAAAGGTTATTACTACCCGCCGACGTTACTGTTAGACGTGCGCCAGGAGATGGCGATTATGCACGAGGAGACGTTTGGTCCGGTGCTGCCGGTGGTGGCGTTTGATACGCTGGAACAGGCGTTGACAATGGCCAATGACAGCGACTACGGTCTGACCTCATCGATCTATACGCAGAATCTGAATACGGCAATGAAGGCGATTAAGGGGCTGAAGTTTGGCGAAACCTATATTAATCGTGAAAACTTCGAGGCGATGCAGGGCTTCCACGCTGGCTGGCGTAAGTCCGGGATTGGCGGGGCTGATGGTAAACATGGCCTGAACGAATACCTGCAAACGCAAGTGGTGTATCTGCAGTCCTAAGTTTTTCGCCGGGTGAGTCTTTACGCCACCCGGCGCCATCCTCACACTTTAGTGGCTACCCAGTTCATCATCATTTCCGGCCAGATGGCCAGCGGTAACCCTTGCGCATCGCGAATACCAAATCCGTGCTTACCGCGTTCAAACAGATGCATTTCGACCGGAACGCCCTGCTCACGTAGCGCATTAAAGAAGACCAGGCTGTTTTCTACCTTCACCGCCGGATCGTCAATGGCGTGTAGCAGGAATGTCGGCGGCGTTGTGCTATCCACGCGTTCTTCCAGAGAATAGTGGCGCAGATCTTCCTTTTCGGGCTTAGCGCCAACCAGCTCAAGACGAGATCCCGGGTGACCGATGTCTTCGCGCAGAGTGACAACCGGGTACACCAGTGCCATAAACGCAGGGCGCGCAGGTTGCTCGTCTACGTTATCTATCGGCATATAAACCGTTTCGGCAAACCGGGTTCCCAGACTGGCGGCCACGTGACCACCGGAAGAGAAGCCCAACACACCGATACGATCAGGGTTAATTTTCCATTCATGGGCGTTGGCGCGAATGTAGCGCATGGCGCGCTGGGCATCGGCCAGCGGCGCGTTTGCGCCTTCCTCATGGCCATCACCCGGCATACGGTAGGTCATCACAAACAGGGTATAACCGCGAGCGTTAAAGAACGGTGCCAGTACGCTGCCTTCTTTATCCATCACCACGCGACGATAAGAGCCGCCTGGCGTGACAAGGATCCCTATGCCGTTAGGTTTTGCGGGGGCATAAACGGTAATTTCCGGGGCGCGAATACCGGTGACCGCACGATCATACTGAGATGTTCCTGTATGTCGGGGTTCAGGCGTAAACACCGCATCGCTGTTTTTTGCTCCGGGGGCTTCACCCTGCGGCCAGAATGAGACGGTGGTGGCCTTAGCAACGGCTTGCTCCATCATGTTTTCTAACGTTTCACGACTCAGTGCTTCCATTACTATGCTCCCTCAGTGGCAAAGGTTAGCTATAGCACAGTCAGTGAATCGAAAACGGGGAGAGACTCACAACGTATTGAATTCGCGGGAAATGAAAGAGGGCGGAGGCGAGCCTCCGCCAGAACATTAGAGCTTGATAAATTTATCCAGCGTACGAATAAGTTGGGTGACAAAACCGTATTCGTTATCGTACCAGGCGACTGTTTTTACCAGTTGCAGATCGCCCACTTCGGTAATTTCGGTTTGTGTCGCATCAAATACCGAACCGAAATGCGAGCCAATGACATCTGACGAGACGATTTCCTCATCGGTATAACCAAATGACTCATTGTCTTGCGTGGCTTTTTTCAGCGCGTTGTTGACCTCTTCAGCAGTGACTTTTTTCCCCAATACCGATACCAGTTCCGTGACGGATCCTGTTTTCACCGGAACACGCTGGGCGTGGCCTTTTAATTTTCCGCTCAATGCCGGAATGACCAGACCAATGGCTTTGGCGGCTCCGGTGGTATGGGGAATGATATTCTCCGCTGCTGCCCGTGAGGCGCGCAGATCTTTCCCGCGAGGTCCATCAACCAGCGACTGCGTTCCCGTGTAGGCGTGGATGGTGGTCATGGTGCCAAGCTGAATACCGAAGCTGTCGTGCAGGGCTTTCGCCATCGGTGCGAGGCAGTTAGTGGTGCACGATGCGACCGAGATAATCCGATCGTTCGCATCCATTGTATCGTCGTTGACGTTAAAGACGATGGTTTTCATATCGCCAGCCGGGGCGGATATCAGCACTTTTTTGGCCCCTGCATCCAGGTGCGCGTTGGCTTTTTCTGTCGAGGTATAAAAACCGGTGCATTCGATGATTATCTCAGCGCCAGTCGTTTTCCACGGAATATTTTTGGCCTCTTTTTCTGCGTAAACCGCGATTTTTTTACCGTCGACAATCAGCGCGTCTTCGGTAAAGTCGATGCTCCAGGGGAACGGGCCGTAGTTTGAATCGTGCTTTAACAGATAGGCGAGAATTTTGGGCGAGGTGAGGTCATTAATGGCCACAACCTCCACGTTGCTTTTGACTTCCAGTAGTCGACGCAATACCAGACGACCGATACGACCAAAACCGTTAATGCCAATTTTACTCATGGTTTTCTCCTGTCAGGATGAGGCGGTACGACATATTTTCCCTACCAGGCTTAGTCCAGACAGGCATCCTCGGCAATAGCGGTTCTTGCGGTTAAGCGTAAGCGACTGAAAATGGGTGAACAAAAGTTAATGAATTTTTAACAAAAGCCCGTTATGTTGACGCATTATTGTTTTTATTCAGGAAGTGTTATGGGGAATAAGTATTCTGGCCTGCAAATCGGTATTCACTGGCTGGTCTTTTTGTTGGTTATTGTGGCGTACAGCGCCATGGAGTTTCGCGGATTTTTCCCGCGCAGCTATCGCCCCTTGTTCAACATGGTGCACGTCTCCTGCGGTATCACTATTTTAACGCTGATGGTGGCGCGTCTGCTGGTCAGGCTGAAATACCCGGCTCCGCCGATTGTGCCAAAACCGAAGCCGATGATGACCGGAATGGCGCATCTGGGGCATCTGGTTATCTATCTGTTGTTTATTGTCCTGCCGATTATTGGGCTGGTGATGATGTACAACCGGGGTAACCCGTGGATTGCATTCGGCATCGTTATGCCACATGCGCCAGAGGCCAACTTTGATTTAGTGGATATGCTGAAGTCCTGGCACGTAACGCTGGCAAACCTGGGTTATTTTGTTATTGCTCTGCATGCTGGTGCTGCCCTGATGCATCACTATTTCTGGAAGGACAATACGTTGTTGCGCATGATGCCGCGAAAACGCTCCTGAGGTAATGCCCCGCAAATGCGGGGCATTTTTTTAGCCGATTATTTTTCCAGACATCATAAAAGCTTATCGACAAGATGGTTAAACAACGCTCAATTCGCCACACTTGTCACTTGATCACTGTCTTCATTAAAACTACTGTATATAAATACAGTTATATGAGAGGCAGATTATTATGTTGTTTTTCCAGCCAGTTGAACACCGCGAAATCAAACACTTCCCGCTATTTAGCGATCTCGTGCCCTGCGGTTTTCCCTCTCCTGCGCAGGATTACGTTGAGAAACGTATCGATCTCAACGATCTGTTGGTGCAGCATCCCAGCGCAACCTATTTTGTTAAATCGTCTGGCGACTCCATGATGGGGGCAGGGATCGGTGCTGGCGACTTGCTGGTAGTCGACAGTGCCAGAAAAGCGGCCCACGGAGACATTGTGGTTGCTGCTATTGAAGGCGAATTCACCGTTAAGCGCCTGCAATTGCATCCGGTGGTGATGTTGAAGCCAGAGAACAGCGCCTACGCGCCGATCATGATCGGCAGCGAGGACACGCTGGATATATTTGGCGTGGTGACATTCATCATTAAATCTGCGGGCTGATTATGTTTGCGCTAGTGGATGTTAATTCATTTTATGCCAGCTGTGAGTCGGCATTCCGGCCCGATCTGAAGGGCAAACCCGTAGTGGTACTCTCAAACAATGATCTGAGTGGTGAGAAACGTTAGTTAATCCTATGCTGTTCACATCATCTTATTCTTGATGGCGTGGGCGTGACATGAGACTTATATTTGCAACTCAAGATTTGACTCTGGCTAACCGCTCCTTTGTAGTGGTCAACTAAAACTGGCCACCGCTTTAGAGTTTTTCCAGTATCGGTTTTCCGATTCATTTGGGGGTAATCCACCGTTATAGTCATGCGGCCTTAGCGAGCTGTAATACCCGACGATATAGTCTGTGATCGCATGAGCAGCTTCGCTAAAGTTTATATAACCTGTCACTGGCACCCACTCGTTTTTCAGACTACGGAAGAAGCGTTCCATCGGGCTGTTGTCCCAACAGTTTCCACGTCGGCTCATACTCTGTCTGATCCGGAAACGCCACAGTAACTGCCGGAACTGCCTGTGAGGTGTCTGTTAAACCCGTGGCGATTCAAAGTTCAAATTAGGTCTAGTGGTCAATTTTAGGTCATCTGCTGATATTCTGAAATTATGCATATTGAGCAATGCAAATTTTAAGAGATTAATGCTCAACTACAGCCAAATTGCAAGGGGGGGAATGATTACTTCTGTATTTCTGCGCGCATACACATTCGTTCATTTGATGCATAATATATAGTAAAACTATAAAAGATGAGTTTTTATCATTTTTAAGTATAGATTTACCCTAATAATACTAGAAATGATTAAGGCAGCAACTTTCTGCTGCCTTCAGGATCCATATGCCTGCAGATCGGTTGAATATGACCTAGGGTTATCTTAATTCCCTGGTTACTGATGCAACGAGTTCCAGACAAAGCAGGAACAACGCATAGGCAGTACCCTCGCCTACAATTGTGCCATTCAGGTGTTGGCCAAAGTCACCAAAACTTTGCGTTGAGTTGACCAGATAGTAGGTGGTTTTACTTACTTTCTTTGCTCTGGGGTTGACCTTTTCAGTACCCGTCATTAATTTTAATAGGTGGACTCGTTTTCCTCCTTGTGGGAAAACTGACCTGAGTCCGTCAATTTTTTCCCCGCTGTAATCCCACTCATCTAACCAATCAGTTGGGATCTTTCTGCCCGGCAGTTCAGAGGCCCATATCAGCTCAAATACACGATCGACGATCCCGCGAATGGTCCCCATGAAAATACCTGGTTGGGTTGGTAAATCTCCGATTGCACGTTCAAGAAGGTGTTTTAATGCTGGGTCAATATCATCAATCTGATCAATTCGTCGTTCAAAAGCAGGTTTAATGTTAGAAATATAAGCATCAGAGGTGCCAAAGAGACGAACTAATGCATTTCCTTCCGTGGGCTGTTCATCCAGATATTTAGTCAGCATTCTGCAGGGTTTTTGTATTTTGTTAGCAGTAAGGGTTACAAACCCTTTTTCCAGCAGACGATCCAGGTCGCTTTGCGCAGCCTCAGTTTTTGGAACGATATTTTCGTCTTTAACGCGAAGGAAAAGATCTTTGGCAGTAATGGGGCAATCGTCCCAGAGGGATTCTATTTGGTCCCGTAGAACTATTAACGCGTCAGAGGCTGCATTACAAACTATTTTAGAATTGACGGCTTGGATGGAAGATTGATTGCTAATGGTGTTGAGTAATCCAAGTAGCAAAACTGGGAAGCCGTTGCTTTCGTTCCTTAGTTCGGCCAATGCACCTTGGTCGAAAGTTAAATTGGGTAATTTTTCCAGTAGCGCTGTTAAGTCTTCATCGTCAAAACAGCCTATTTTTACTGGCTCAGGGTTAAAGATATTCCAAAAATCACTGGTTTGCGCATCTGGATGTCTGATCAATTCTCGCAGTTTGCGTCGACTTGACGTTATGAGTCGTAAACTTGATAGTTGGGCTAACTCCCTCAGTTGGTCCCACAGACTCCTCGTTAATTTGCCATTTTCGAGAGGTTTATCGAACCCGTCCATAATTATCAGTATACACTTGTTCTCATCTTTCAACGCGTTAAGCACGTCATCGATACAAGTATACAAGTCATCGTCTGCTTCCTGTAAAAGTTTTGCATACTCTGGATGACTCTTTGATAAGGCAAATGCAAGCTTTTCAGCCAAAACCTGTAAAAATTGTTTATCTGTCGCTGGTGTCTGATGACCTAAGTCCCACATTATAACGGAAGTGTAGTTGCTTCCAGTTTGACTTAATAAGTTCTCAAGCTTGTGAAGAACGACAGTTTTTCCTGCAAACCGTGCGCCTATTACTTGCAGATGGTCAGGAACGGGTTTGGTCAGCGAAGCTTGCATTTCATCTAAGATACCGCGCCTTCCTATTGCTGGCGGTATCTTTGTTCCGTGAATAGGGAAACTCATATCAGACATTTTCTTCCTCTGCTTCTGTTCGGGCGTGGCTTAACAGAACATTCATATCCTTCTGTTGGGCTATCCATACAGCCATTAGTGGGATGGCGAGTCTGTATTCTCCTCCATCAATTTGTCCCGAGTATTCAATTAGTTCAAGCTCTCTTAGATAGTCGAGGTCTATTTCAAGTGCCTCTTCAAAAACAGTAACACCCATTTGGGTTAGTTGTTCATGTAACGAGCCGAAACTAATGGATTCATCTTGTCGATTTGACTTGGAGTAAAGCATTAATACTAACTGGCGGCGGAATCGGCCGGTCGTAGGGCCTTGCCCTGCATAATCCCATAGGTTAGCGAAATGTTCGTTATCCTGGGCTAGCTTTATAGCGCAATCAGCAACGATAGTGGCCGAAATGTTCTTGCTGCGAGTTTTAATAGCAAAATCAAAAACTTTATTGCATAAACATTGTAACAGGTAAGGATGCATTGCGGTAAGTTGGAGTACTTTATCAATTGCATCAGGTGCAAAAACAAGCCTTCCACGAACGGGCTCTGTAACGACTTTAATGGCATTTGGTTTATCGAGTGCTGTAACCTGAACGTTTGTACCCAGTCCGAACAGTGCTGACCAGTATTCCTCTCTCAAGCGCTTGAGCCTTCGGGATCCTGTGAGGATGGCTGAGAAATGAGGATTATTTTGGATCAGATAACGTATATTTTCTGGCACTTGAGGCGAGGTAATTCCGCTATCAATACCCTCCTGAAGTTTATCGAATTCATCGAGAAGAAGTACGATTCCAACCTTCATGGGTTTCAAAATTTCTTGTAACTCATTCAGATATATCGAAAAATCATCAAAAGGATCTTCCTCGCAAATACCTTTGCGACATGCTTGCGAAATAAGGCGCCTTACACCCAGCGTTTGATTACTATGCTGTAGCGAGCTACCGTCAGGCAAATACAGATCGAATCCATATTTATTCAGGGCTAAAGCAATGTATCTTGCCATTCCCCTGAAGACTTCTACTGTTGGAACTCCTGCTGCATTTGACGCACCACTTACTCCCTGAAGGCTGTAGTAGACTGACAACCAACCTGGTATGATGTCTTTTCCTTCCAGGTGTTTCAATATTGATGTTTTCCCGGCTCGTCTGTTTCCTTCCAGTAATATTACATTTCCATGGGTTGATATTTGTCGGCTAATGCATTCAAGAATATCCTCGCGACCAAAGAAGACGTTATGGCCACTCTCTGGTCCTAACGGGGTACCCGTAACATATGGGCTGCTCCCGAGATCCTGATCAGTAAGACGGCTTACAATGTTTGATTCGGAAACTTCAAAAGCAAGTTCTATTTCCCCCACATACTCCAGACCAGATAATCCGATAGCTTGCCAGTTCAAACGGATGTTAAAACGACCTTCTACTTTCGGGGTGTCTCCATGAAGATGTAACGTACACGCTGATTTTTCTGAAATATAAGCGAATTGCTCAGAACCCCAGTCCGGTTGTGTCTTGAACTGAACGTTTCGCAAAGGCAACACTCCCGGATTTTCAATCTGAATTTCAAATGAATAATTGCTGTCGGCCGGGAGTGATGCTGGAGATGAAATAAGCTTCAGTTCAGTTGGTACTGAGAGATCAGCGATAACAGCTTTTAGCCAAATACGTATACGTTCAGCTGTAACCCGAAGAGGTGTTTCATTATTGGCTTGATTGTCTGCAATCAAGAACAATGCACGTTCAGATTCCTGCAAGACGTTCAGTAATACAGGACCTCGAGGAATTTTCCCCACATCATCAAGCAAATATATTGCCTGGAGGAACGGGGCAATGTTTCTTGCTGCTCGCTCGTCGGTGTATGAGGGAGAGGACTGTTTTTGCGTTTTACGAATCAATTCGACTATGGGTTCGAACTGTTCTAAAGGAGGTGTGGCCTCTGTCCCTGGCACAAAGCGGGGAAGATAGCCTTCAATTTCAAGTAGTAGTTTGCTAAAAGGGTCTGCATCGCTGTAACTGGCGAGGGCAGAGATAAAAGTGAGAATATCAGTGCCGGAGTTGTGATACCTGGCAACTGTGCGTTTCTGAATGGAGAGGGAAAAGACGGGGACAGGCAATTTCAAAAATGCATCACGATTAATACGTTGAATTGCGGTCCCTCGAGCATGCGCTGACAACCAGGTTTGACATGCACGACTATTGATATACGCAAGTAGATAGTCGGGATCTATGCTGTTTTTATCTGGGCGGATCACATAGAGTCCATATCCTGCAAGCGAACCCGAGGTGACATCACTGACAACTGCACTTTTAGCGACGGTGCCTGAACGTGAAATCAGTATATCGCCAGATTGCAGAGTCCAGCGGGGATTATATGCCACATCTGATTTTAACCAACGTGAGATACGGCTGATCTTCCCATGGGCCAAATCGCTTATCTGAATATATCCTTTGGCATCAGGGGAATGCGGTTCTTCTGTTATGTCGGCCGAGTTAAATACTCGTGACACGAAAATAGATGATATTGTCGAAAGCGGTGCCAGATAACCATCTTCAAAGCCCTTTAGAATGGGTTTTAGGGCATTAAGTAATTCATTTCTGTCTCGATGGCGTGGGGTGAGATCCCAGTCTACATCGGCTAATTCTGCGGCTGAAACTTGCCAGCCTGTGTATTCGCTCGCGCTATTACTCTCCGTAAGGAGGTTCGTTTCATTTGGATGAGTTCGTGATGAAAAATCACCCCATTCGCGTGAATGCCGTGCAAGGACAAAACTTGTCAGTTCTACAGTATCAGCTAAAAACGGCTGAGATGGTTTGCTCGTGGCTTTTAGCGCGGACATGTTACTGGCATCAACCATCTGAACATGACGAAAATTGCCTGTTCTATTGAGCACTAAAAGGTATCCCCTAAGGCTTGAACCCGGAATAATGAGCCCTCCGGGCAAGCCTACAACAGCCTGAACCAGACCTTCGTTAACCAGGTGCTTGCGCAAATCTCGATCAGCACCGCTCCTGAACAAGAAACCTTCTGGTACAACGATAACCGCGCGGCCATTTGATTTTAATTTCGATAATGCGTTCTGAACGAACAGCCCTGTGATGTCAGGTGATTTGAACGGGTAATGACTATAGTTATGCGTTTTCCAGTCTGTTCGAATCCCAACGGGCGGATGGGCTACGACAATATCAAATAACTCTCCTGTGTCGCTATTCTCATCAAGACTGTTTCCCGGCATCAGTTTTGTCGATGAAATCCCAGAAAATACCATTCTTGTGAGACCAGTCAGGAAAGTACTGTGGTTAACGTCATTACCGCTTATCTGCAAGGAAGTGAGTGAGTGCTTCTGTTCATTCTGTTGCAGGCGAGTCAAATTCCATGCAGAAATAAGAAAATTGCCTACTCCAAAACAAGGGTCATATACCGATTCTCCTGGGGCTGGATTACTAAGTTCAGCTACCAGGCGAGAGAGGTTTTCCGAGGATGTGTGCTCTCCGTCGTGAGGCGTTCTTGTTTCCGTAAGGACTTGATTAAAAATATCTGAAAGGATTCCAGGTGCAGTCAACGGGTTGAGCTGGAGAGAAGTGACCCATCGCGCAAGAGACAACAGTAGAGATGCGTCAATGCTCTGAATGTGCCGTAACGGATTGTCGAGATGTTTTAAGAACTCAAAATCACTGTCATCAAACCCCTCAGCCTTGTTCCACTCGATATGCGAAGCTAGGGCGTTAATGTTATCTGCAATTTCAGCAAGGTTGGTGCTTTCTGCCCAGTTCTGCAATTGTAGCCAGGAGGGAAGCAAAGGAACGTAGCCGCTTCCCTCAAAGTCTCCAGTTAGTTGCTTTTCCTCATTTTTAACATCCTGCCAGCGGAGCAATAAAAAAACTGAGAAGAGTTCCCGGATCGATTGAGCAGGTAGAACTCGCTTGAGATCCTCTATCCAGTCAGTCGTCATAAGGCTTGTCTCGTAATTATCTGATTTCGTCTTCATCGCTCACCGCAGTGTAATCTTCTTAACAAAGTCCATCTCAAAAACAGGTGCTTAGCAATTTCGCTTAGCGTAATGAAGGGAAATACAGCTGTTGTATTATTTGTCCCAGGTCTTTGCGCAACGCACTGGCTCCACCATAACGCCGAGCAATCTCTACAAATCCACCAAACAGCTCTATAAAAAGAGGAGAATCGTAAGTGCTAGCCTGTTCCAGTACATCAACTCCGCTGTGGCTGTAGTGATCCAGCACGGCTTGCCAAAATGTAGTGAGGAATTCTGCTTGTTGCGAATCTCCGGATCCTCGTAACCACTCGTTTTTCGTTTCCAGCAAATGTTCGACTCGCTGCGCTCTGGTTGGGATTTCAGAAAGCTGGAATCCAATCTTTGCAAGAATATCTACGTCATCAGCCTCAGTGAGTCGTAAGTATCTGCTTAAGACAGGAATACTGATGTACTGGTTATGTAATTGGGTGCGCAGTGAGGAACGAGTCAACTTACTGCCCCAAAGGTGATAGAGCTCGTCCATATTGTTATGGCAGGCGTGTTGAATAGCTGTCTTTGTAAGATCCAGATATTCAGTTACAGAAAGGATGCGGCCATCAGAGAGGTGAACTTCATTCCCCGTAATTGATGCTGTAGACGACAACTCCCAGAGGCTATCTCTTGAAGAGATAGAGTCTTTGTCAGGAGAAAACCGGCTGCCAGAGTTTGATTCTCTTTGGTGTTTGCTGAAAAGACCGTTTTGCAAGTTTTCTTCCAACAGTGTGGCACCTGAATAATCATATATGTTGAGATGGCTTTTCCCTATCACTGGGCAGGGTCTGGAGCCAATAGCTTTCATTTGTCTATAGTTTAGTATGTTATTGATATAACGAGTAAAAACAATATTTTGTATATCTGGTATATCCAACCCCACGAACATATCAACCACTACCAGTATTCTTGGATCGTTTTTTCCGATACGGGAAAATGTTCTTATGATTGACTCTGTGTTTTCCTGTACCGAAGTTAAGCTGGCCACATAGCCGGGGTTACTTGATAAACGCTGTAGTTCGCTGGTCATCAATGAGGCATGTGTAATGTCCGAACAAAATATTACTGTTTTTTCATCTCTTGCCTTCCGCTCACCCAGTAAATCCCACAGGTCTTCTGCTATCTCTCGAGTACGAGAGAGCATATGGAGACGGTGTTTTTGTCCGGTTTCTAAGGAAAGATTCCGCTCCGGGAATGTATAACCTTTTCCTGTTTCATTAGGCTGACGCTGGATGATGTGAGCTGGCACCAGATACCCATCTACTGTCGCCTGTGTCGAGCTATACGCAAAAACAGGGGGACCGAAGTACTCGTTTGCTTGCTCCGAGTGGGATAGGATCTCACCGTCTTTTTTTTCAATATCCAGACCATTTGATATACGTAATTGCAGTGCGTCGCTAAAATATCTAAGAATATTATAAGGTTGCTCATGCATTGACGTTGAAATGTCATTTAAAACAATGAGGTCAAAAAAGTCAGGAGGAAAATCCAGGAACAATGCTTTTTCATTCGTCTTAATAAATAAATGCTGGACAGTCGAAAAGTAGATCTTTGCCGGGTGAGGAATAGCATTTTTAGCCAGATCAAATTCGATCATGTGGCGATCAGCATTGGGAAATGAACTGAACAGTTCGTACATCTGTTGATTGATAATTTTACGGTCTGTCAGAAAAAGAACCCGCCGTTGAGCTGTATTTTCTTTCAGGAATTTCCAAACAAGCTGTAGTAGAACCAGGCTTTTCCCCGAACCTGTAACCATCGAGATCTGCGCCCGGCGATTACCTTGGGCAAAATGCATCAAAGCGTGCTGAACTGCCATATCCTGTTGAATATGCCGAGGGACATTACCCAAGTATGAAGATGATAAAATATCTCGCCACCTTGTCCAGTCAATTGACCAACCAGCACGTTTCATTAGCTCATCAGGAGAAGGGGGGCTCGGTAACGTTTCGAAAGCACGAGTGGTGTTATCTGTGAGGATCCAGTCGTGTCCATTTGTTGATATAGAAAAGCGAAGGAATAGCTGGCTTGCGAACTGGGACGCTTTTTGCATACCTTCCGCGGCACTTTTGAAATCTGCTTTTACCTCAAGCACCGCCAGAGTGATGTTGTGAAAAGTCAAAAGGTAATCAATGTACATGCGTGATGAGGCTTCATTCGGCCCTAATCGCACCTCATGCTTCCATTTCCACCCGGATTTCAAGAGCGCAGGTTCAATAAGTTCTATACCGGTTTGCTTTTCGCTACGTTCCATTAGTTTATCCTGACTCACTAATTTATAAATTGCTCAGCGGTGGTACACGGGCATGACACCTGAAGCATTGCTGGCTGACTATATCATATCTAAGGAGGCCATTGCTTTCGAACGCTTTAAACATATTTATTATGGCCTGCACCCTGTTTCTGAATAGATGGATTTTTGTGTCAGGATCACGCTTTTCAGATATTTGAGCTGGCAGCTAGAAGTTGCATGGCGGTTATGCAGAATACTTTACTTTATGATGCACTTATTGCACATACACGTCCAACTCCTGTGAATAAACTCGGTGAGAGTTAGGTCTTCATCGAAGAGCAGGAAACCGATATGATTTACCGTCACAGTGCCACAGTTTCACTGAACCGGATTTAAGTTAAGCAAAAAACTATATTGGGTCCTCCCATCTAAATTATCAGGTGCTTCAAGCACTTTTAGAAATCGCTTCACAAGCTCCTTGATCCTTAGCCACCTTTAGTAATACTGTATATAAAAACAGTAAAGAGGTCATATCATGCAGCTCATCTTGCCAACAGACGCTTCTGTACCAACCATGCTTCCTCTCTTCTCTGAGAAAGTACCCTGTGGTTTTCCTAGCCCAGCACAGGACTATGTTGAGGACAGACTGGATCTCAATAACTTGTTGATAAGACATCCAAGTGCCACTTACTTCATAAAAGTTAGCGGGGAGTCTATGCATGGCGCTGGTATCAGTGATGGTGATCTTTTAGTGGTTGATCGCTCGCTTTCGGCCGTACATGGCGATATTGTTATTGCTGCTGTTTCAGGTGAATTCACCGTGAAAGAACTTCGTACTCATCCTTATCTACAGCTAGTACCTCACAACCATCATTATTCCGCGATTTCATTTCAAAATGTGGATGAATTAGAAATATTTGGCGTAGTAATTTTTAGTATTAAGGCGCATAAATAGATATGTTTGCTCTCGTCGATGTAAATAGTTTTTATACTTCTTGCGAAACTGTTTTTCGGCCAGACTTGCAGGGGAAACCTGTTGTCGTCGTTTCAAATAACGATGGCTGTATTATTTCTCGCTCAGCTGAAGCAAAATCACTTGGTATAAAAATGGGTGAGCCTTTCTTTAAAATAAAGAATAATACATATAGTTCTAGAATTCATGTCTTCAGCTCTAACTATGCACTCTATGCTGATCTAAGTGAGCGAGTTATGCAGACATTAAATGAAACATCTCCCTCCGTCGAGATTTATTCAATTGATGAAGCTTTTGTTAATTTATCTGGGATGATGAATTGCATGCCCCTAAGTTCTTTCGGCTATGAGATGAAAAATCAAGTATTAAAAAATACTGGTTTAATTGTGGGAGTAGGTATTGCACAAACAAAGACATTAGCAAAGTTAGCTAATCATGCCGCCAAAAAATGGCGTGGCACTGGTGGTGTTGTCGATTTATCGAATATTGATCGGCAGCGTAGACTGATGGCACTTACCTCTGTTGAGGATGTTTGGGGTATTGGTCGAAGAATTAGTAAGAAACTTAACTCCATGGGTATTAATACAGCGCTTGATCTGGCTGAAAGCTCATTGTGGGTAATAAGAAAGCATTTTAATGTCGTGCTTGAAAGGACCGTCCGAGAACTTCGTGGTGAGCAATGCCTTGAACTAGAAGAATTTTCACCAACAAAACAACAGATCATCTGTAGTAGATCTTTTGGCCACCGTATAACTCAGTACTCAGATATGCATCAGGCCATTTGTGCTTATGCAGAGCGGGCGTCAGAAAAACTACGTAGTGAGCGCCAGTTTTGTCGTTTCGTTAGCGTTTTTCTTCGTACAAGCCCACATGCAGATAACGAAATATACTATGGGAATCAAGCATCCGTAAAACTATTGATACCATCTAATGATACACGTGACATTATAAACGCTGCTACGAACGCCCTAAGGAGGGTATGGGTTGATGGTCATCGATATATGAAGGCTGGTGTTATTCTTACTGATTTTTTTAGTAATGGAGTAGCTCAGCTAAATTTATTTGACGATAATACCCAACGAAGAAACAGCGCTGCGTTAATGGAAACCATCGACAAATTGAATAAGTCAGGGAAAGGAAAAATTTGGTTTGCAGGTCAGGGGGTCGAAAAAACATGGGCTATGAAACGTGAGATGTTGTCTCCCTCTTACACAACCCGCTATTCAGATTTGCCAGTGGCGAAGTGAAATGGCTTTGAACTGATTCCCTGATGGGGATTTATATTATAGACGTAAAGATAGGCTATATTAGAGTACATTTTTCCGACTGGAGGAGTTGATAGATATCCAACATGTGAATCGCCATGGATAATCTAGACACTTCCGAGCCGTTGATAATACTGGTTTTCATATTCTGTCGACGACATCTGATTGCTCGAACCATGCTGACGCTTACTATTATAACACATTTCGATGTAATCAAAAATATCGCTGCGGGCTTCATCCCGCGTTCCGTAGATCTTTTTCTTTATTCGCTCGCGTTTCAGTAACTGGAAAAAGCTTTCTGCAACCGCGTTATCGTGACAGTTACCGCGACGGCTCACACTCCTTTCCAGGCCGTGTGATCTCAGGAACGACTGCCATTCATGGCTTGTGTACTGACTGCCCTGGTCCGAGTGAACCGGCACCGATCTTTGCGGATTACGCCGCCATACAGCCATCAGCATTGCGTTCAGGACAATGTCCTTTGTCATCCGAGATTACATTGACCAGCCGATAATTTTGCGTGAGAACAGGTCAACCACCACGGCCAGATACAGCCAGCCTTCGTGAGTCCTGATGTAGGTTATGTCCGTTATCCAACGCTCATCTGGAGCATCCGGATTGAACTGTCGCTGGAGCCTGTTGGGCGACACGATACTGGCCTCGCCTTTGCGTGCACGCGGGCTTCGGTACCCGACCTGAGCCTTTATCCCGACACGCTTCATCAGTCGCCAGACTCTGTTCACTCCGCACTGTTGCCCACTATCCCGCAAGTCCAGATGGATCTTGCGATAACCATAAACGCAACCTGACTCCAGCCAGAACTGTTTGATCTGTCCCGTTAGTCTCAGGTCTACCTGGTGGCGCTGAGAATGCGGCTGCTTAAACCAGGCGTAAAAGCCACTGGGATGAACATCCAGCACCCGGTAAAGCAGACGAACAGGCCAGCAACGGGTGTTGTCACGGATAAAGACGTACCTCAGTCGGACAGCTTTGCGAAGTACGCCGCTGTAGATTCAATCTGTCAATGCAACACCCCTTTCAATTATCTCTTTCGGTGTTTTGAACTTCAGTGTCTTTCTCGGTCTGTTGTTTAGCTGAGCAGCAACCAGATCTAGTTCATGTTGAGTATATTGGGCAAGACATGTCTTTTTAGGAAAGTACTGCCGAATTAGCCCATTTGTGTTCTCATTTGTTCCCCGCTGCCAAGGACTCTGAGGATCGCAGAAGTAAACTTTAACGCCGGTGCTGACAGTAAATTCTAGATGTCTGGCCAGTTCCATTCCTCTGTCCCATGTCAGTGATTTTCTGAGTTCTGACGGTAAACTCAGGAATTTGTCGGTAAGAGCCTGATTTACTGAGACAGAATCTTTGCCCCTGAGTCTAAGGATGATCGTATAACGTGATTTTCGGTCTACAAGTGTGGCTATATGAGAGTTTTTTGTACCTGAGACTAAATCGCCCTCCCAATGCCCCAGAGAGCGTCTGTTATCGATATTTCGGGAACGTTCGTGAATTGGTGTTCCGTTCACTATGTTAATCGTACCTCTTTCGCCTTTGCGGGTATGACGCCTGCCATGGCGAAGGCTATGCGACCGTCGCAGATGCTGTATATTCAGGTGGTGTAGCGCTTCACGGCTACGAAAGTACAGCGTTTTATAAATTGTCTCAGGTGATATTCGCAGCGTTTTTTGACGTGGTTTTGTTCGCCTTAACCATCCTGATATTTGCTCTGGAGACCATTTCATCTCCAGCTTTTCCAGAACAAGCTTTCGCAATGGTAAATTTTGATCCAGTAAGCACGGTTTTGGCCTTTTCGCCATTCTGTTGGCTCGGTTATTAGCATCAACAGCTTTGTAATAGCGTCTGCCCCGATTACGCTGAACTTCACGTGAGATCGTCGAAGGACTGCGATTCAGCGCAGTAGCTATCGCACGAATGCTCATTTTGGCTGACAAACCAGCTCGTATCTCCTCGCGCTCAGACAGTGTCAGGTGAGCTACAGCCCGCTTACGCTCATGGGGTTTTATGCCGCCAGTATCCCTTAACATAGTGAAGATCGTTCCGGGTTTTGAACCCAGGATATTCGCTATTTCACTGAAGCCTGTTCCGTTCTTCCATAGTTCAAAAACAGAGGCTTTTTCCTCTGCTGTAAATGTTCGTCTCATTCAAAAAACCTCCGCAACCCCATGTTTTCACATAACTGTTGCGTTGACCAATTGAATCTACAGCGGCTTTTTTTAATATGTCCCGTTCGTCAGTAACCCGCTTCTGCTCTTTCTGGAGCCGGCGGATTTCGGCCTGAGCATCTGACTGTTCTTTATTAGTGGGTGACGTACTTCTTAATCCAGGCGTAAAGGCTGTGGGTGGTGATATCGAGACGTGTTGCAACGCTTGAAACAGAATGACCGCGATCAACAACCTGTTTGACTGCTTCAATTTTAAACTCTTCGGGATAACACTTACCGCTCATGGGCACCTCTCTTCAAGCCATTTTAAATGACTCTGAGGTGTCTGTTAAACCCGTGGCGATTCAAGTCACTAAAATCGAAAAGACTGAAAAAAGTTAGTAATTAAATATGTTTATAAATCATATCGTTGCTAACAACTAACTGTTAGCTTCATTCAGATACAATGATGGCTGTGTCATTGCCAGCAGTGCGGAGGCAAAAGCGCTTGGCGTTAATATGGGCGCGCCATACTTCAAACAGAAAGATCTGTTCAGCCGCTATGGCGTGTTCTGTTTTAGTTCGAACTACGAATTGTATGCGGATATGAGCAGCAGGGTGATGTCGATTCTGGAGGAGCTGTCGCCGCGTGTGGAGATGTACAGTATTGATGAAGCCTTTTGCGATTTAACGGGCGTGCGAAACTGCCGGGATCTGACGGATTTTGGTCGGGAAATCAGAGCAACCATTTTACAAAAAACACGCCTCAAGGTTGGGGTCGGTATCGCCCAGACCAAAACCCTGGCCAAGCTGGCTAACCATGCTGCCAAAAAGTGGCAGGAACAGACTGGCGGGGTGGTGGATCTCTCGAATATTGAGCGCCAGCGTAAGCTGATGACTGCGCTTCCGGTTGATGAAGTCTGGGGTGTTGGACGCCGTATCAGTAAAAAACTTGACGCTATGGGCATTAAAACGGTCTGCGACCTGGCAGATACCGATATTCGCTTTATCCGCAAACATTTCAACGTTGTGCTTGAGCGCACTGTGCGGGAATTGCGCGGTGAACCTTGCCTGGAGCTGGAGGAGTTTGCGCCAGTTAAGCAGGAAATTATCTGCTCAAGATCGTTTGGTGAAAAACTCACGGATTACAACGCGATGCGAGAGGCAATTTGTACCTATGCTTCACGTGCTGCGGAAAAGCTGCGCAGAGAGCACCAGTTCTGCCGGTTTATCTCTACGTTTATCAAAACCAGCCCATTTTCCCTGAATGAACCGTATTACGGTAACAGCGCATCGATAAAACTGCTGACACCAACCCAGGATAGTCGGGAAATTATAAGGGCGGCCACATGTAGCCTGGACGCAATATGGCGAGAGGGGCTACGTTATCAAAAAGCAGGGGTCATGCTGGGCGATTTTTTTAGCTCAGGTGTTGCACAGTTGAATCTTTTTGATGACAACGCTCCACGGCATAACAGCGATAAGCTGATGGCCGTTCTGGATACGCTCAATGCTGAAAAGGGTAAAGGAACGCTCTATTTTGCCGGACAAGGTATACAACAACCGTGGGCGATGAAGCGAGATATGCTCTCACCGCGTTATACCACGAGATACAGTGATTTGCTGCGGGTTGGATAGGGTTTGTTCATTATTGAATGGAGGGCCTTTTATTCGCCTGATAATCAGGTCTTGCAGCGCCGCAGTATATCACTGGGCCATTGAGAGAATAAGACCGCTGAATAACAGCGGCCTTATTGCTTTTATTTAGACTCTAATTCCGGTGCTTTTTCTTCAGTAAGTTCAACCTCACGATACCAGCGAGGATGGTGTTTCTTCGCCCAGCGTCGACTCACTTTCCCTTCGATCATCCCTTTAATTGAACCTTTTACCCAAAACGCCATGTACATATGGATCAGAATGGCGTGGATCAGCACAATGGCTGCTGTCGCGTGGATTAACAAACTCCAACGAACAATGTTAATTGAGAAATAATGGGCAAAGTAGGGCCTCCAGATAATAACGCCGGTAATCAGTAATACCAGAATTAGACTCATGATGCTCCAGAACATCATTTTCTGCCCTGCGTTGTATTTCCCCACATCAGCGACTTTATGCTCATTGCCTTTAAGTACCTCAACGATCCCTTTAATCCAGGGAAGGTCCTGTTTATCGGGAATGTTGTGGTGTACAAAACGGACGAACATAAACATCAGCACGATGAAAATCATCACCCCGAAAAACGGATGTAGAATTCGCCCCATTTGCGGTGTACCGAAAGTTTCGGTGAGCCATTGCAACGTCGGGAAGAACAGCGCAATACCGGAAAGCGACACCAGGAAGAAGCTTATTACCACCGTCCAGTGACAAGCACGGTCGATGAATTTGGTGCGCAGAATCATTTTGCTTTTACTCATGACCGTTCTCCTCTTCATCATCATCCGTCTCTTTGTTTGGGCCGACTCCCACGTAGTGGTAAATCAGCCCGGCAAAGGTGGCGATAAATCCGGCGGCGGAGAGTGGTTTTAAAATCCCCTTCCAGAAGTTCACTGGTGCGGCGATTTTTGGCTCATCCGGCAGATTGTGGTACAGCGATGGTTGATCCGCGTGATGAAGTACATACATCACGTGGGTACCGCCGACCCCTTGCGGGTTGTAGATGCCCGCATTGGCATAGCCGCGTTTTTTCAACTGCGCCACGCGAGTTTCCGCTACATTGAGCATCTCTTTTTTGGTGCCAAACTGGATAGCGCCGGTCGGACAAGTTTTCACGCAGGCCGGTTCCTGGCCCACGCTGACCCGGTCAACGCACAGCGTACATTTGTAGACCCGGTTATCTTCGGGATTAAGTCGCGGAATATTGAACGGGCAGCCAGCAATGCAGTAGCCACAGCCAATACAGTGCTCGGACTGAAAGTCGACAATCCCGTTGGCATACTGAATGATTGCTCCAGCGGATGGACAGGCTTTCAAACAGCCGGGATCGGCGCAGTGCATGCAGCCGTCTTTGCGGATCAGCCATTCCAGCTTGTCGTTCTGGGTGGTTTCGCTAAAGCGCATCACCGTCCAGGACTTAGCGCTGAGATCGGTCGGGTTGTCGTAGACGCCGTTGCAGTAGCCCACTTCATCGCGAATATCGTTCCACTCTGAGCAGGCGACCTGACAGCCTTTACAGCCAATACAGGTAGTGACATCAATTAATTTTGCCACTTCTGCACGGTAATCCCGCGCCTGGGGCGGCGGCGTGATGCTGTTCGTCGCCGAGCGTTTAATAATATCTTGTGATTGCATAGCCATGAGTTCCCTTCCTTACGCTCGCTCGATGTTGACCAGAAACGCTTTATACTCCGGTGTTTGCGAGTTCGCGTCACCCACCGATGGCGTTAACGTATTGGCGAGGAACCCTTTGCGTGTGGCGCCTTCAAAGCCCCAGTGACAAGGGATACCGATAGTATCGACTTGCTTACCATCGATCGTCAGCGTTTGCAGACGTTTGGTGACCACCGCCTTCGCTTTGATAAAGCCGCGTTTCGACATCACTTTCACCGTATCACCTGCCGCAATGCCTTTTTTGCTCGCCAGCGCCTCACCGATTTCGATGAATTGATCGGGTTGAGCAATGGCGTTGAGCAGTGCATGTTTGGTCCAGTGGCGGAACAGTTCGGTAATGGAGTAAGTTGTGGCGACGTACGGGAAGGCATCCGCTTTACCCATATTGGCGATATCGTCATGGTAGATACGCGCAACCGGGCTGGATACAACATCCGGGTGCAGCGGGTTGGTACCAATAGGCGACTCAATGGGTTCGTAATGTTCCGGGAATGGCCCGTCGTTCATTTTGTCGATGGAGAACAGACGCGCTACGCCTTCCGGGTTCATGATAAACGGACCAACGTTGCTGCCCGGTGCGGCCTGGCCGTAGTCGGCTACGTCCATACCGGCCCATTTTTTGCCATTCCAATGCAGCAGGGTTCGTTTGGGATCCCACGGTTTTCCTGATGGATCGGCCGAAGCGCGATTGTAGAGAATACGGCGGTTGGCAGGCCATGACCACGCCCAGCCCGGTGTGCAGCCCAGACCATACGGATCGCTGTTGTCGCGATTGGCCATCTGGTTGCCTTGTTCTGTCCAGCTTCCGCAGTAGACCCAGCAGAAACTGCTGGTCGAGCCGTCATCGCGCAACTGTGCAAAGCTGCTGAGCTGCTGGCCTTTTTTGGCTATAAGCTGGCCTTTGTCATCATAAAGGTCTTCAAGCGCCTGGCCATTTGCTTCACGCGCAATCTCTTCTGGGTGTGGGTCGTAGGGATCTTTATAATTCCAGGCAATATTCAACAAGGGTTGCGGATTCGCTCCACCTTCCTGTTGATACAACTCGCGCAGCCGCATAAACAGGCGACCAAGGATCTTCCCGTCATGTAAGGCTTCACCTGGTGGTTCTGCCGCAGCCCAGTGCCACTGCAACCAACGCCCGGAGTTAGCGATTGAACCATTTTCTTCAGCAAAGCAGGAAGAGGGCAGACGGAAAACTTCGGTCTGAATATCTGCCGGGTTTACATCGTTCATCTCGCCATGATTTTGCCAAAAATTGGACGACTCAGTGACCAGCGGATCGATAACCACCATATATTTCAGTTTTGAAAGCGCGCGAGTTGATTTGTTTTTATCTGGAAACGCCGCCAGCGGATTGAAGCCCTGAACGATGTAACCATTAATCTTCCCTTCGAGCATCAATTCAGCCTGGGTCATTACGTCATACAGGCGATCCCATTTAGGTAGCCAGTCGTAGCCCCAGTTATTTTCCACTGTTGCATTGTCGCCCCAGAAACTTTTCATCATGCTAACAAAGAACTTCGGCGTATTTTGCCAGTAATTGACCTCATTCACGCCTAGCGCAGGCGGCGTGATTTGCGAAATATAGGTCTGGTAGTCTGGCTGTTTTTCCGACGGCAGCGGCATATAGCCCGGCAGGTTCGTCGACAACAAGCCAAGATCGGTATAGCCCTGAATATTGGAGTGGCCACGTAAGGCGTTAACGCCACCGCCCGCCATGCCTATATTGCCCAGTAGCAACTGGAGCATAGCGGCGGCGCGGATAATCTGTGCCCCGGCGGAGTGGTGTGTCCAACCCAACGCATACAGAATAGTAGCGGTGCGGTCAGGCACGCTGGTGCTGGCGAGAATTTCGCAGATACGATTGAAATCTGCCACTGAGGTCCCACACAACCGGTTAACCATTTCTGGCGTATAGCGGTCGACGTGGGCTTTCAGCAAATTCCACACGCAGCGTGGATGAGACAATGTTTCATCACGCAGGGCATTACCCTGTTCGTCAAGCTGATAGAACCAGCTCGATTTATCGTACTGGCGCTTTTTATCGTCATAGCCACTGAACAAGCCGTCGTCGAACTGATAGTCATCACGGATAATCAGGCTGGCGTTGGTGTAATGGCGCACATAGTCGTGCTGCACCTGGTTGTTTTCGAGCAGATAACGGATTACACCGAGCAGGAATGCGGTGTCGGAACCCGCGCGTATTGGCGCATACAGATCGGCGACGGCGGCGCTACGGTTAAAACGCGGGTCGACTACCACCACGGTGGCGTCGTTTTTAGTTTGCGCTTCGACTACCCATTTAAAGCCTACCGGATGTGCCTCAGCGGCATTACCGCCCATAATAAGCACTACGTTGGCATTTTTAATATCGACCCAGTTGTTGGTCATCGCACCACGTCCAAACGTTGGTGCAAGAGCAGCAACGGTGGGGCCATGACATAACCGTGCCTGACAGTCGATAGCGACCATACCTAGTCCGCGAGCAAATTTACCGTCGAGGATCCCGGTTTCATTACTTGCCGCTGAGGAGCATAGCATGCCCGTGGTGGACCATCGGTTGACGGTAACGCCCCGGGCATTTTTCTCAATAAAGTTGGCATCGCGGTCATCTTTCATAAGTCGGGCAATACGATTAATCGCATCATCCCAGCTAATACGCTGCCATTTATCCGAACCCGGTGCGCGATATTCGGGATACTGCAGACGGGTTTCACTATGAATATAATCCAGCACGCCAGCGCCTTTAGGGCACAACGATCCACGGCTCACCGGATGATCCGGATCGCCCTCAATATGGTAGATACTTTCTTTGACGTTTTTGGCTGTATCGCCAAGGCTGTACATCAGCATGCCGCAGCCTACTGAGCAGTACGTACAGTTATTACGTGTCTCTTTTGCTTTTAAGAGTTTGTATTGACGGGTTTCCGCGTGAACGGAAAAAGATGATAAGAATCCGAGAGATGCAACAGTTGTTCCTGCCATACCGCCCGCGCAGATTCGAAAGAACTGCCTCCGGCTGAGCTCCATTTTTTTCTCCAGCTTAAACTTAAGACATGAAAAAGTATGGTTATTGTAAGGTTAAATTGTTTTATAAACCATTAACTTTTAGTGGTTATTGACGTGGGAGCATATTAATGCTGTAAGCCTGGGGTATGGATTGGTAAAAAATTGATCATGTCAGGTTGGTTGCCGATACGTACGGTGAACTGAATCTTTTTGACGGCAACCTAACGCCGCGGCGTAACAGCGATAAACTGATGGAGGTATCTGGGAAAAGGGTAAAGGAACGCTCTACTTTGTCGGACAAGGGATACAGCAACCGTGGGCGATGAAGAGAGACATGCTTTCACCACGTTATACAACGATTTGCTACGAGTAGTTTGATAGCCAAACCGAAAACAAGGAGTTCATTCCACTCAACCGAACTTATCCATAGTCTATATTTTGACCTTTCCAGACGATCAAACAAAAATTATAGATTCCTGAACATATAGGCATATAAATAACAAGGTTATAAAGGTCGTGATTTCTACAACACAGGACCTCTGGATATGATGGATAAACTATACCAATATGTTTCAACGAAAGAAAACGTGGGAATAAATCTTTGTCGCATTTCTATTGCCATTGTATTTATGTGGATAGGATTGTTGAAGTTCATTCCCTATGAAGCAGATAGCATCGTTCCTTTTGTAGCTAATAGCCCATTTATGTCTTTCTTTTATAACGATCCGAGTAATTATACTCAGTTCATGAACCATGAAGGCGAATTAATAGAGGCTAACCGCGCATGGCATCATGCGAATAATACTTATGGGTACTCTACCGGACTTGGTATTGTTGAAGTCATTTTTTCATTATTAATCCTTGCTCATTATGTATCACCAAAAATCGGTTTTTGGGGGGCGACACTTGCCTTCTTAACTCCTTTTGTCACTCTGACATTCCTGATATTTACACCAGAAACATGGGTAAGTGGCCAGGATTCTCACACCGGGTTTCCCTATCTTTCTGGCGCCGGGCGACTGGTCTTAAAAGACACGATAATGATGGCTGCGGGTCTTATTGTGATGGTGCATTCTGCCAAATGTATCCTTGCACAGAATCAGCACGAGAGAGATTATACCGGCAAAGTATCCGCTGGTCTTAGATAGCTTTCCAGACTATCGTTAAATTAAGGATGTTGTGATGCTTCGGTCTCTAAAAAATATATTTATTACAGCTGCACTGTATCTGCTTATGACGGTAACCAGTCATGCTGCCAACACCGGGAATACTATGATCAAAACGTATAGTACTTATAATTACCAGCAGACCAGAGAGCATCTCATTGCTGCCATTGAGAGTAATAATCTTGTTTTTTTTGGAGAATTTGATCATGCGAAAGAGGCTAAAAATGCTGGACTAACCATGTTACCCACAACCGTCATTATTTTTGGCAATCCTAAAGGTGGCACATCATTAATGCAGGCATATCCTGATATGGCGCTCGATCTTCCCTTTAGAGTATTGATTCGGGAAGAGTCGGATGGACGTGTAGTCGTTGGATATCATCCGGTTGAGATATTACAGACTTATGGACCAGATACTGCGGCAATTCAACCCTTAAAAAATCTGGAAAAATTAGTTCAGAAAGCCATTCAGTGACCTGGCGACCAGGGCTCATCTGACGAGGCCTGGTCGTCACCCTCTCATTAAATAGATGTTAGTTTTTTACAATTACATAAAAATTCTGATAGTATACCCCCCTATAGTATATGGAGGGCGTATGCCGCATTCACCCGAAGATAAAAAACGCATTCTCACTCGTGTACGCCGTATTCGCGGTCAGGTTGATGCGCTTGAGCGCGCACTGGAATCTGGCGAACCATGCCTGTCGATCCTGCAACAAATTGCCGCCGTACGCGGCGCATCCAATGGTCTGATGGGCGAAATGGTTGAGATCCACCTGAAAGATGAACTGGTCAGTGGAGAGACAACACCAGACCAGCGAGCTGTGCGCATGGCTGAGATCGGCCATCTTCTGCGTGCTTATCTAAAATAACACCATCACCTTGCAATAATGGGAAGAGACAAATGAAATCACGTGCAGCAGTTGCATTTGGCCCCGGCCAACCGTTAAAAATTGTTGAAATCGACGTCGCACCACCAAAGAAAGGTGAAGTGCTGGTTAAAATTACCCACACCGGCGTGTGCCATACTGACGCTTTTACGCTCTCAGGCGACGATCCGGAAGGCGTGTTCCCGGCGGTACTGGGCCATGAAGGCGGCGGCATTGTGGTTGAAGTGGGGGAAGGCGTCACCAGCCTGAAACCGGGCGATCATGTGATCCCGCTGTACACCGCAGAGTGCGGCGAGTGCAAGTTCTGTAAATCGGGTAAAACTAACTTGTGCCAGGCCGTGCGGGCGACACAGGGCAAAGGTCTGATGCCTGATGGCACAACGCGCTTCTCGTATAACGGCGAGCCGATTTATCACTATATGGGCACCAGTACCTTCAGCGAATATACCGTTTGCGCAGAGATCTCGCTGGCGAAGGTTAACCCGCAGGCTCCGCTGGATAAAGTGTGTCTGCTGGGATGTGGCGTGACCACCGGTATCGGAGCGGTCCATAACACCGCGAAAGTGAAGGAAGGCGATACCGTAGCCGTATTTGGTCTGGGCGGTATTGGCCTGGCGGTGATTCAGGGCGCAGTGCAGGCAAAAGCCGGGCGTATTCTGGCTGTTGATACCAATCCGGAGAAATTCAAATTGGCTGGTGAAATGGGCGCGACCGATTTCATCAACCCAAACGATTACGATAAGCCGGTGCAGGACGTGATTGTTGAGCTCACCGACGGTGGCGTGGACTTTAGCTTTGAGTGTATCGGCAACGTTAACGTGATGCGTGCGGCGCTGGAGTGTTGCCATAAAGGGTGGGGCGAAAGCATCATCATTGGGGTGGCGGGTGCCGGTCAGGAGATCAAAACACGTCCGTTCCAGTTAGTAACCGGTCGCGTGTGGCGCGGTTCCGCGTTTGGCGGCGTAAAAGGGCGCACTCAGTTGCCGGGTATGGTCGAAGAAGCAATGAGCGGAAAAATTCAGTTAGATCCGTTTATTACGCATCGCCTGCCACTGGAGCAGATTAACGAAGCGTTCGATTTAATGCATCAGGGTAAATCCATCCGTACTGTTATCCATTTTGGTGATAACTGATTCATTGGCCAGCGGATTTCACCGCTGGCACTTTCCTGAATTTTTTAGAATTATGTTGTGAAAGTGTGACGAATCCGGCGCTTTTCACGGTAAGTAAACTTCCCGGATTGCCGATGACTATCTAACGGGCGTGTTTTCACGCATAAACCCTACAAGAGAGTCGACGGTCATGGACAACACTACATCGATGCAAGCCCTGCATAAACTGGGCTTTCTGCATCAAATCCGGCTGGTTCCGCTGTTTTCCTCCATTCTCGGTGGCATCCTTCTGCTATTCGCCTTAAGTTCCGGGCTGGCAGGTTATTTTCTTATGCAGGCCGATCGCGATCAGCGCGATGTAACCGATGAGATTCAGGTCCGGATGGGGTTATCTAACAGCTCTAACCACTTACGCACCGCGCGTATCAACATGATCCATGCTGGTGCGGCGAGCCGTATTGCTGAAATGGATGACATGAAGGCCAATATTGCCGAGGCAGAAAAACGTATTAAGCAATCGCAGGACGGTTTCAATACTTATATGGCTCGTGCGGTGAAAACTACTGCCGGAGAGGCGTTAGACGCTGAACTGAGCGCCAATTTCAAAGCCTATATCGATGGCTTACAGCCTATGCTCAAGTACGCTAAAAACGGCATGTTCGAGGCGATCATCAACCATGAAAATGAACAGGCCAGACCGCTGGACTCTGCTTACAACAAGGTATTGTTAAAGGCGATCGATATTCGTACCGCCAGGGCGAATCAGTTAAGCGAACAGGCGCACCAACGTACACAGCTTGGCATGGCCTTTATGCTGGGGGCATTCGTTCTTGCGCTGGCACTGACCGTGATGACGTTTATTGTTCTGCGCCGTACCGTTATTCATCCTCTGTTACGTGCGGCCCAGCGCATTGAGCAAATTTCAGAAGGGGACCTGACAATGCCAGAGGAACCAACCGGGCGCAGCGAAATTGGGCGCCTGAGCCGTCATCTGCAGACAATGCAACGGTCGCTGGCGAAAACAGTGGGCACGGTACGTCAGGGCGCGGAAGAAATCTACCGCGGTACCAGTGAGATTTCGGCGGGTAATACCGATCTGTCTTCACGTACCGAACAACAGGCCGCGGCGATTGAACAAACGGCGGCCAGCATGGAAGAGCTGACGGCTACGGTGAAGCAAAACGCCGACAACGCGCATCATGCGAGTACGCTGGCGGAAGATGCATCCGGCAAGGCCAGCCGGGGCGGTCAGATGGTCTCTGGTGTGGTGAAAACCATGGGCAATATCTCAACCAGCTCGAAGAAAATCTCCGAAATCACCGCCGTTATTAATAGCATTGCTTTCCAGACCAATATCCTGGCGCTGAACGCGGCGGTTGAGGCGGCGCGGGCAGGAGAGCAGGGGCGTGGGTTTGCAGTGGTGGCTAGTGAGGTCCGTACGCTGGCAAGCCGCAGCGCTCAGGCGGCAAAAGAGATTGAAGGATTGATCAGCGAATCTGTCCGACTGATTGACCAGGGTTCCGGAGAAGTCGTCGCAGCGGGCAATACGATGACGGATATTGTCGATGCGGTAAAACGCGTGACCGACATTATGTTGGAAATTGCGGCGGCCTCTGATGAACAAAGCCGGGGCATCGTCCAGGTAAGCCAGGCGATTTCAGAGATGGATAAGGTCACACAGCAAAACGCCTCATTGGTTGAAGAAGCATCGGCTGCTGCGGCCTCTCTTGAAGAGCAGGCCGCACGCTTAACGGAAGCCGTCGGCACATTCCGTTTAACCGGGACAAGCGCAATTAGACGCGTTACACCTGCCGTTCATCCATCGGTTTCACTGCCAAAATCAAACACGGTAAATACGGATAACTGGGAAACATTCTGACAGGCCAGCCATCCGGTAATACGATCCTTTGTATTACCGGATTTACTATCTATTTGTACGTGGCACTAATAGTTCCCGCTGCGGTGAACGCGCCAGGGGTGTAGTCATCGCAGGTACTGTTATTGCTGGCGGAGGTGCAGGTGAGTAACCCGGCCATGGTGATATCTTTCGCCGTTACGATGGAACCAAAGTCGATGGACACTGAAGAATTTGTGTCATTCGCCGACAGATATTGCCGGGACGATCCCTCGTAAGAAACCGCCACTCCCCGTCCGCCCGCTGCTGAGGTGCCAGTTGTGGTATTGGCGAGAATAGACAACCCGCTATTATCATAAGCCGCTTTGGTCGACGTCAGTTTAAGGGTAACCCCTGAAGCATTAACGCAGTTGCTATTTTTCAAGGTGAAGGTTTTTCGTGGTTTGTCATTACCCACATCGCCAAAGTCGATGGTGGTGGGGGATACGGATAAATTACAGGTTGGCGTGGCGAATTTTACGGTGAATGAAGATGCGTTTACTGTAGCGACAACCTGTTGACTACTTACATCTTCATTCCCTGCTTTAAACCTGCCTACTTCACCATTTATAACAGGATGCGCTTCACCATTACCTATTGAGGAAACCACCCCACGCTGCCAAACTTCGATGTATAATCCAACAGGAAAACCTCCTTCTGCGGCATTATCGATCTCACGTGTCCAACTCGTATTAGACGGAATGTAAGCTGTATAAGTAGCATTAATAGAATTAGCTATGTAAATGTTATAATATATTCCAGGTATGCTCGTTGGAAAAAAAACTCTGTTGTAGCTATATTTTGTACTACCACTGGTGCTGGTATAACTATCGTATTGCGTACCGCTTGTTGCTGTGGATCTTCCATAAAAATCAGAACCATCATTACCTGTATTACAAGTTATGTGACCATATTCTCCCGCACTGAGCGTCCCCAATAGCACGGGTGTTGTACTGGATGGGTTATAATTATTCACGACTAACGTTCCCGCGCTTACCGTGCTGGTATTAATTTTGTCAAAATAACACTCCTTAGCCTGCACCTGATATGAATAAATTCCGTTCAACAGCAATGCCACAAAAGAAATTGATCGTGAAATCATCGTGCTCATATTAACCTGCCGTTTATCCATTATTTGTAGCTCACGCTGATTTGCACCTGACTTAATACGCCACCTGGAGTGACCGTTTTTGCTGAATCCACTTTTTGAAAACGAGCCGAAAGGGTAATATCAGAATAGGTAGTGGTTGAACCTTTATAGTTAACAATATTGACGGCAGAGGTATTGTCTTTATTAAGCACATTAATAGCAACTGGACTTGTTCTCCCCTCAAAGACCACAACGCCCACGTTTCCCGCTGCAGTCATCGGACCGGTATATTCATTCGGGAATATCTGATTACCGGTGAGTTGCGCTTTTTGCGGCTTAAAGCTCAACACCAGCGTTTTGGCGAGAGAGCCTGAATCACAGCGGAAGCTAATCTTCAGGGGCTGTGTGGGGACGTTACCCTTCGTTGTTGCTGATAAATTCGCCCATGCGCCGCCAGCGGCGAACTCGCTCGCGTCTAAGTCGCCCAAATCAACATCGGAGGCGGTGATGTCACAGCTACCAGTAACCAACTCCGCCTTAACCGTTAATACATTTGTATTGGTACTGTTCGCGGCCCATAGCGGCGTGGATATCAGCAATAAGGCTATTGGTATAAATTTCATGGTGGCTCCTACTGATAGGTGGTGGTGAACGTCAACGAACCGTTGAAGGTGCCACTTGTCGCGGTGGTTGAGTAAGACGTTGGACGCAGAGATAAAACCAGGTTCAGGGCCTTATTGGTGCGCTCAGTTGAGGTCCAGTCAAACGGCGTACTGCTATTGAGAACTAACAGAGAATTTGGGGAGCCAGAACGATACAAAACTGCTGCGGCCCCGTTATTCCCACCATAGAGTTCGGTTGGATAGCCGTTGTACCACGAAGAGGCTTTAATACCCGTTTTCATCCAGGTAACCGTCTGGTTTGTACTGGATCCGATCGTGCAGTTGCTGTACTGCAACGAAAAATCTTTCAGCGTATTAGCGCCCTGAGCTTCCAGTTCTGCGCGGGTTAATACACCAAAATCAATGGTCTGGTTCACCGCTTTGCTTGAACCAACAACAATATTGACGGTGCAGGTCATAGCAAGCAAATTGGCTTTAAAGTTAACCACGACATCTGCCGCAAAGAGATGTGGGCTGCATAATAGAAAAGAAACAAGCATTACCTGGCGCATAAGCTATTTCCCGGCTCCTGGCATCTGGCAAATTAACGTCTCCAGACGAATTGATTTTCCGATCATCGCGGGCGCGTCAGGGATCTGGTAGCTCACATCGCAGTAGCTTGCGGCGTCGCTCCCCCAAATAACCTTCAGGCTGCCACGTTGTTCGATCCCGCGTAAAAAGGCGCGGCCCGCCTGACCCATTGCGCCAACGGATTCTCCCTGTTCATTGAGAATGTTCGCGCCCAATGGAATGAAACTGTTATCGCTACGTCTGAGCGTGACAAACACCGATTGACCTTGCTGGGTGGCGAAGGTGACTTTCACCACGGCGCCATCGCGCGGAACCACGGCGGCGGAGGTGTTTTTCACTTCGACGTCTGCCTTGATGGTGCTGAGATCCAGCCCGACGGTATTCTCGGCATAAGGCGAAAGACTGGTGGCAACTGCATATCCGGCACTGTCAATCTCACCATACCCATTGGTGGTGGTCGCGCCATCTGCACCTTGCGCTTCAATAAGGGCTATGGCGCTTTGTGCGTTGACATTACCCGGTAACAGCGTCAATCCACCGCTGTGTAACAGCACACCGCCGTTATTGTTTAGGGAATACTGCTGGTTATGATTTTTATCGACTGTAGCGGAAACGCTGGTCGCTCCATGCGCGCCGTTATAGGTGGAATATCCGCTGACGGAATAGGTGTCTTCTCCCTGGCTGGCCTGGTTAGCGGTAGTACTGAGGCTGTAGTTCCATTTATTGTTGCTACTGTTACCACTGGCCGTACTGGTGAAACCATTGTTGCCGCTAAAGTCGCTATTGGCGCTGAGGTTCAGACTGGAGAATGCTGGTTGATCGTTTTGAGCGTTGCTACCAAAAGGAATACTCAACCCAACGTACAGGCTGTCATCTTCATCACCCCATTCGTTATAACTACGCTGCAGCGAGATATTCCACGAGATGGTGCGGAAAGTATTGCTGTAGCCCAGCGAATACTGAGACGTTTTGTCTGAGCTACCCCAATAACTCGTCCAGGTGCCGCTGAGATAGAATGAGCCGTAATCCTCTCCGTTGAGGACAATAGGTTGATTGACGTTAGCCTGAAGCTCATTTTTGGAATGACTGTAGCTGTTGCGATACGCATCGTTACGGTTAGTATCGTGATCGTCGCTATAACTATCGATGCTATTTTGCAAAGAGATGACGTCATTAAGCGAGAGGTAATCTTTGGTGCTGTATCGATAGGCGCTAAAGCTGAAATTGGTCTGTGTTGCGTCCAGCACATTACTGTAGCTTACACGGTAACTCTGCCCCTGCAGAGCGCCAATATCTTCAAGTGAAGCACGAGAGTGGATAACATCGACTGCGATAGCACCAAGACGCGTATTCATCGCCAGACCCAGCATCCCCGCCAGATAGTCTTCTTCCATTGACTGTATGCCGCCATACAGCGTGAAAATATCGCTCAGTCCATAATTACCGTTCGTGGTGAGCACCCAGGGGGAGTCGCTGTTGTCATTGTTGTCTAATGTCCCAACGGCAAAATCCCAGTCAACTTCACCCTTGGTCATTAACTGAGCAACAGAGGCATACGGTACGGTGAATAACCGTTTTGACCCATCAGCTTCTTCCACGGTAACGTCGAGGTCAGCGCCGTTGATTGCCACATAATAATCCTTCAGAGCAAAAGGACCTGGGGGAACGGTGGTTTCATAGATGATGCGCGACTGCTGTCGTACGGTAATTTTGGCATTACTGTTGGCCACGCCGTTGATGACGGGAACGTAGCGACCATCATGCGGATCCATGCGTTTGTCGTTATACAGATGTATGCCTTTAATGCCGATACTATCCAGTACTTCGCTGCGAGAGGTGACCTGGCCCAGTTCCATTTGTGCCCGCATAGGGGGTAAATCCCGTGCTAAATAGAGATCGTAGTTGTCCCAGGTTGCACTATCGTCTTTTGTCCAGTTCAGCGCGCCGCTGGAGCGTAACCGCCATGCTCCAAGGTTGAGACCATAGCCGAGCCCCAGATAACCACTGTCAGAGGCGCTACCGTCATTTTCACTGTGATAACCGCTGAAGCTCCAGTTCAGTATTGCAGCAGGAATACCGGCATCCCAGCGTGCGGGGTTGACATAACCCGCAGGGTGGCTGACGAGAAACAGTTGCGGAATTGTGAGCATCAGGATCTGTGAATTAGGATCGTAACTCACGCTGGATGAGGGGTAATAATCCGCCAGGATATAGCATTGCGATTCACCTTCGTCCGCATCTGCCGTGGGGAGTTTGCTTACATCAACGTTTGCTTCATCGAGCACCTCACGAGTCAGGCAGGGAGACGCGTTCGGGGTGTGGTTGTCAATAAACTGGATCTTTGCAGTTTGCTGTTGCTCACCGTTAATCCAAACTGAGACGGTATATATACCGGGTTTCACCGGGTTGCCGCGTGCATATTGTGACACGTCGATTGCCGATTTTTTACCTGCATTGCTGAAGATAAAGTCATCGTTGAATTCAATGTAATTATCGTCAGCAAAACCTGTCTGACAAATAGCCAATAATACCCATACTGAGGTCGCTAACCGGTGTTTTGACATTGACATAGAGCAATCCTTGCACGCGTTTTTTTATTTATCCGTTACGTCAACGTTAGCCCCGTAATCATTGACTGCTGTCCATGAAACGGATTCTAGCCGGGGAGTGGTGAGCGTTTTCACTTCATAGCTGGCGCTGGAAAAAGGGGCGACCATGTCGGGCTCAATTTTGTATTTTTTCCCCCCGGAAGTGATGTTAGCGCCAACAAGCGAAACAAAATAAGGAGAGTCATTTTTCGCCGTCGCCCAAATTTGTTTACCTTGGTTTGCAAGGCTCCATTTCAGATGTTGGATTGCGTCATCCGCCGAACCAGGAAGGGATGCGGGGCGATAAAAAACCTTGATGCGGGTTTTCAGCGCGATCTGCAGCTGATTTGATTTAGCGGCATCTTTATTTTTTCCGGGGATTTCAAGTGCATTAAACCAATACACGCTTTCACGATCGGTGGGTAACGGTTGCCCGTCCCAGTTTAAGCGTACGGTCAGTCCCTGTTTAGGATCGACCCGACTGACTGGGGGGGAGGCGATAAAAGGAACGTTTAAGGTTTGCGGATCAACATCTTCATGACCATCGTCTAACCAGGACTGGACTAATAAAGGTTGTTGCCCCTGATTAACCATTTTTATTAGTGCCTCCTTCGCGTCGGAAGGGTAAATAACACGGGTAGCGTTAATCACTATGCTGGCGACTGACGAATAGCTAAAAGAGATAGCGGCAGAAAATATAATTAATCTGAATGTATTTTGTGGAATCATATCATTTGTGTCTTGGTTAAATAGCTGCAACCTTGAATTAAAGTTGCAGCAGAGTTATTAACTAATGTTGATCTTATACAGCTTGTTAGGGGTAGGTTGTTACAAAGGTGGTATTCGCTTTCACTACACCAACAGTCGGCGTACCAGAACCTGAGTAGATATAACCGACGGTATAATTAAATACTGCACCGTTGGTGGTATCGTAAGTGGCTTCAGATTGCGGTGTGGCTGATGTAAAATCGATAATGGTACTGGTTGCGGTATCTTCTACCTGGAAACCCGCATCTTTATCTCCTGCGGCAGCGTTTAACAATGCTTTGCTGGTGCTATTGTAATTACCGGTTGTTGAAAATTGCCCTTTTACTTTACCACCCGCTGGTTCAGTGGCGCAGTTTTTAACGGTGATCTGAAATTTGGTTTTCATCGCAGGACTACTGACAGCCGCTTGCATCGCAGGAACAGTGATATCTGGCAGTTTGACCTCTTTGGAAGCAGAAATACCATCAATACTGACATCACAGGTTGATGATGTAATATTTCCTGAAAAATCAATGTTTGCAGAATCAGAACCAGCCGCTTGGGCCTGAAAAGTAGCACCTGCGACCAGAAGCGCTACTGCGCTTAAACAATTAACAAATTTCACGTTATTTTCCTTAATAACAAATTAAATGGCGAAAACATTATATGTCGTGAGATTCTGACTGAATAGCGGGTGAAGCTGAGGTTAGTGTTTTTTAAGAATTTGTTTAGAGGTAATAGCTAATTATTTAATGTAATATGAAATTAACTTAATTGGATTGATTTTTTATTCTTCATTGAATTCCAAGAAGAAATTTTTAGATGTAAGTTTGTGTCGGGGATTTCGTCCGCCATTATTCGACAGAGATATCATCAATAATAAGTGTTGCTTAAATTGCTTTTAAGAAAAAATACGCTTTTAGCTGTGTTTTATGACGGTTTCACCGTCCATATATTGAACATTTACATGAATTGGGCCTGTAGGTACTAACAGGCCCAATCATCAATACGATTAAACAGGTACGGTTTTGCGTATTGCGGCGATAAGGATCTGCGCGGCCTGAGAGAGTTGCACATCGACACGAGTAAGAATCCCGATGGGTTCACCCGCCCCGTGGGTAGGTATCGGCAACGATACCAGCGTCGCCTGGCGTAAATCCTCTCTAACCGCACCTGAAGGGACAAACCATACATAGTCGTAATCAACCGTCAGTTGGCGGGAGAGCGATGCTGAAAGTGTTTCAATGCAGCCTGGCGGCATTTTACAACCCTGACTTTGCAACAATGCTTCTGCGTGCTGGCGAGGCGCGGTTCCTTTTGGCGAAACCACCACCGGCCACTCCATTACCCGACTTAATGTGATGGTTTCCTGCAACAACGGGTGGTTAGGGCGCACGACCAGTTTAAGTGATTCCAGAAACAACAATTCATAATTCAGACCGACCATCAATTCCGGATCGGCCATGCGACCAATGCCAAGGTCGATTTCCCCGGATTTTAAACCTGCCAGAATCATCGGATTGCTCATGGTGGCGACTTGTAGCGTGGTCTCCATTTGCTGTTTGTGGAAAGGACCAATTACCGCAGGCAGAATGCCCAGTGCCGCGGTGGGTAAGGCCCCAATCCGTACGACATCAGTCTGCGATTCTTCGCGCTGATTTAACGCTTGCCCGGCAGTGTTGAGCGCATCCAGCACTCTTACCGCGTGGGTAAGAAACTGCTCTCCTGGCAGCGTTAACTGCGCGCCAAGGCGGCCACGCTCAAAGAGCCGGGTCCCGGTCAGTTGCTCCAGTTCATTTAGCGTTTTGGAGAGAGCCGGTTGACTCAGGTTAAGGGTCTCAGCCGCGCGCCCCAACGTTCCCTGCTGTGCAACGGCGACAAAAGTATGAAGATGGCGCAAGCGAATGCGCTGATTGAACAGAACATTTTTTTCCATAAGCGATGTTAAAAACAGAGCCGTATCGGTGACAAGTAAAGTTGTTTGTTTTTGATAACCTGATAGCAAAATATTATTAACATTTATCATGTTTTACTTACAACTGATTTATTTTGCTTATGTTTTGTACAGCGTTGCTGGGTGGTGGGATCATGGAAGGGAGTATGTTCAGTCGTTATACTTTGGTTATTGTTTACTTTTGAACGATTTCTCTTCACAAGGCACTGATGAATGATACATGTAATAGGGCACCTTAATCCCGATAGCGATGCCATCTGCACCGCCGCAATGACGGCTCGTTGGCTTAGTTTACGTGGCCAGCAGGCGACGGCATGGCGTTTGGGCGAGCCTAACCGCGAAACGCAGTTTATCTTTGAGCATGCGGGGCTGACGATGCCTGAACGGTTGACGTTTGAACTGACCGATCGTGATGTCTGGCTGGTCGATTTCACCGAGCCTGCCCAGGGGCCGGAATCGTTGACAGAAAGTAACGTGGTGGGAATTATCGATCATCACCGACTTGGTGGGTTAGTCACCCGTCTGCCACCGGAAGTGTGGGTGAAGCCCGTCGGCAGTAGCGCAACCCTGCTGTGGCAACTGATGACGGAAGATGAACGCAACCAGTTATCTTCCGCTGAGGCTATTTTACTGCTCGGCGCCGTATTGAGTGACACTGTCACGCTTCGTTCACCAACGACCACCACTGACGATCGCCTGGCGGTTGATGCGCTGGCCCAAAAAACCGGAGTGGGTCTTGACGCTTTCAGTCGCGACCTGCTGTCAGCCAAAACAAGCGTGGAAGGGATGAGCGCCCGCGAACTTTTGCAGAAAGACATTAAAACCTTCACCATCCATGGACATTCAGTATGTGTAGCGCAGCTTGAACTGTATGCGCTGCAACAGGTGGATGCGGTGCTGGACGATCTCCGTCAGGAAATGGCGCGCTATGCAGAGGAAAAGAATGCTGCGTTGGTCGTGCTGATGCTTACCGACATCAATCTGGGTGACACCAGCCTGTGGTTTGCTGGAGCAGAACTTTCAGACATCCCGCAACCCTGCAAGGTAGAAGGTATGCTTAGCCGTAAAAAACAGATGCTCCCCTGGCTGGAAAGTCATTTGAAACCCCGTCAGTAGGTACTGTTCATCGTTTATATGGGTGGGAAGTTTACGCGGGGTCACACTTTGTAAATTCTTCCCACCGGAGTCAGCGGTGTTTTCTACACTCCAGGTAATATTCACTGGAGGCATGACATTATGGCGAACACCATCACGGCAGATGAGATTCGGGAACAATTTTCGCAGGCAATGTCAGCAATGTACCAGCAGGAAGTCCCGCAATACGGCACGTTGCTGGAACTTGTCGCTGATGTGAATCTGGCGGTACTGGAAAATAATCCGACGCTGCATGAAAAACTGGCGAATGCGGATGAACTGGCCCGGCTAAACGTTGAGCGCCATGGCGCTATTCGAGTGGGTACCGCGCAGGAGCTTTCTACGCTGCGCCGAATGTTTGCCGTTATGGGCATGTATCCGGTGAGTTATTACGATCTCTCCCAGGCAGGCGTCCCCGTACATTCCACAGCCTTTCGTCCCATCGACGATGCCTCGCTATCGCGCAACCCGTTTCGGGTATTCACCTCGTTATTACGGCTCGAACTAATCGAAAACGCCGCGCTGCGGCAAAAAGCCGCTGAGATCCTCGCGAAACGCGATATTTTCACTCGCCGTTGTCACGAGCTGCTGGATGAATTTGATGCGCAGGGCAGTTTTACATCTGAACAGGCGCAAGAGTTTGTGCATGAAGCGCTGGAAACATTCCGCTGGCATCAGCACGCCACGGTCGATGAAGAGACCTATCACGCATTGCATAACGAACACAGGCTGATTGCTGATGTAGTGTGTTTCCCCGGTTGCCATATCAACCACCTGACGCCGCGTACGCTGGATATCGACCGGGTGCAGTCGATGATGCCGGAATGCGGCATTGAACCGAAAATACTGATTGAAGGGCCGCCACGCCGCGAGGTGCCCATTTTATTACGTCAGACGAGTTTCAAAGCGCTGGAAGAACCGGTGTTGTTTGCCGGTGAAATGCGCGGCACTCACACGGCACGTTTCGGTGAAATCGAACAGCGCGGTGTGGCCCTGACGCCGAAAGGCAGAGCGTTATACGACGAATTGCTGAATAAAGCGGGAACGGGGAAAGACAATCTGACGCACCAGTTACATCTTCAGGAGGTGTTCAAGGCGTTCCCGGACAGTGAGTTTCTGCTGCGCCAGCAGGGACTCGCCTGGTTTCGTTATCGACTGACGCCATCAGGCGAAGCGCATCGCCAGGCAATCCGTCCGGATGACGATCCGCAACCGCTCATTGAGCGAGGGTGGCTGGTTGCGCAACCCATCACCTACGAAGATTTTTTACCGGTGAGCGCCGCAGGGATTTTCCAGTCCAATCTGGGGAATGAAACGCAGGCTCGCAGCCACGGGAATTCCAGCCGCGACGCGTTTGAACAGGCGCTGGGTTGCGCGGTTTATGATGAGTTTGCGCTGTATCAGGAGGCGCAAGAGCGAAGTAAACGTCGATGTGGTTTACTTTAATGGAATTTACATGGGATTCGGTCTGTTCCCATCGACATAAAATATTTTCGATTTTGTACAGATAATCGGCGACCAACAATTGGATTATTAATGAATTTTGTCTAGAGTGAGCGGTCAGAAATGTGCACTCTCTTGCCGCTGATTTTGACCGGCGCGGGACCATTTACACGACCAGAAGGACTCACTTTCAGGCATGAATCGCAGACGATTTATTAAAGGTTCAATGGCAATGGCCGCCGTGTGCGGAACCAGTGGTATTGCATCACTCTTTTCCCGCGCCGCCTTTGCGGCAGAGTCTGACATTGCAGACGGAAAAACCGTACGTTTTGATTTTTCCGTTCTGCAATCGATGGCCCATGACTTAGCACAGAAACCCTGGGGCGGCGCACCGCGCGCGTTACCGGACACGCTGGCGAAACTGACGCCGCAGGCCTACAACAGCATTCAATATGACGCAGAGCAGTCTCTGTGGAACAACGTTGAAAATCGTCAGCTTGATGCGCAGTTCTTCCACGTGGGAATGGGTTTTCGTCGCCGTGTACGCATGTTCTCGGTTGATGGCAGTACGCATATGGCGCGTGAAATTCACTTCCGTCCGGAACTGTTTAAATATAACGATGCGGGCGTGGATACCAAACAGTTGGAAGGGCAGACTGACCTCGGATTCGCCGGGTTCCGTGTTTTTAAAGCGCCAGAACTGGCCCGCCGCGATGTCGTTTCTTTCCTGGGGGCCAGCTATTTCCGCGCCGTGGATGACACCTATCAGTACGGTTTATCGGCCCGCGGTCTGGCGGTAGATACCTACACCGACAGCAAAGAAGAATTTCCTGATTTCACCTCTTTCTGGTTCGAGACGGTTAAACCGGGCGCAACCTCCTTTACCGTGTATGCACTTCTCGACAGCCCAAGCGTAACCGGTGCATTCAAGTTCGTGATCCACTGCGAGAAAACGCAGGTGATTATGGATGTACAAAACCACATCTATGCGCGCAAAGACATCAAACAGCTCGGCATTGCGCCGATGACCAGCATGTTCAGCTGCGGCAACAATGAGCGTCGGATGTGCGACACTATTCACCCGCAAATTCATGACTCCGATCGTCTGGCGATGTGGCGGGGCAATGGCGAGTGGATCTGCCGCCCGCTGAATAACCCGCAAAAGCTGCAGTTCAACGCCTATACCGATAACAACCCGAAAGGGTTTGGCTTGCTGCAACTCGATCGCGACTTCTCCCATTACCAGGACATCATGGGCTGGTATAACAAGCGTCCAAGCCTGTGGGTCGAACCGCGCAACCAGTGGGGCAAGGGGACCATCGGCCTGATGGAGATCCCGACGACCGGCGAAACGCTGGATAACGTTGTCTGCTTCTGGCAGCCTGAGAAGAAGATCAAAGCCGGCGATGAGCTGGAATTCAAATATCGCCTGTACTGGAGCGCTCAGCCACCGGTGCGTTCACCGCTGGCTCGTGTGATGGCGACCCGGACAGGCATGGGCGGTTTTCCGGAAGGATGGGCGCCGGGCGAGCACTACCCGGAAAAATGGGCGCGCCGTTTTGCCGTTGATTTTGTTGGTGGCGATCTAAAAGCTGCTGCGCCGAAAGGCATTGAACCGGTGATTACGCTCTCAAGCGGTGAAGCGAAACAGATTGAGATCCTCTACGTGGAGCCAATCGACGGTTATCGCATACAGTTTGACTGGTATCCGACCTCTGACTCAACCGATCCGGTAGATATGCGTATGTTCCTGCGTTGTCAGGGTGACGCCATCAGCGAAACCTGGCTGTATCAGTACTTCCCACCAGCGCCGGATAAACGTCAGTACGTTGACGACCGCGAGATGCGTTAATCACTCTCTTTACGGCTCTCCTGATGGGGAGCCGTATCTGCATTCATCCTCATAACGATTCTGTACACTATTTACTCGATCCTGTTCGCATTTTTCTGTATGGCAAATGGGTACTCTGTGAGTGTGTATTTCTTATACACGTTCTTGTCCACTAACAGGGAGAAAGTATGTTTCCAGAATATAGAGACCTTATTTCCCGACTGAAATCCGAGAACCCTCGCTTTCTGTCCTTATTCGAAAAACACAACAGCCTTGATCATGAGATCTCCAGACTGGAAGGTTCGGATGGTCGGGGGTATAGCTTGGACATTGTTCGTCTTAAGAAACAGAAACTCCACCTGAAGGAAGATTTGCTCAAAATTTTGCAAAGAGAGAGTGTCAGTGAGAGCTAAGTAGAATGGCGCTTGCTGTGTAAAAGGGCTTCCAGCGAGAAAAGGAAGCCCTTCCTGTTTTAGGTGTTAATCGACCATCACGCGTTTGTTCGTCGCCCCCCAGAGGATCGACATTTCAGTGAACAGCGCGCCGCTAATTTCTTCGACTTCTTCTGCGCTAACCTGCGCATTTCCCTGTTTACCGAACAGCACCACTTCATCGCCAGATGCAACCTGCGGTAAATCGGTCACATCGACGATCACGGTATTCATGGATGTTTTACCCAGTACCGGAACCCGCTGGCCGCGGATCAGCACGTGTCCCGCGTTACTGAATACACGGCGATAACCATCGGCATAACCTGTCGGGATATTGGCCAGAACGGAATCACGTTTAAGGGTATAGGTTCTGTCATATCCGACGGTGTTTCCTTTGGGGTAATGGTTTACCGACGCGATGGCGGATTTAAATGTCATGACGCGTTTGTATTCGGTGCTGGCGATGGTATCGCCATAAAAAATACCGCCAACACGGACCATGTCGAGCCAGGATTCAGGAACGGTCAGGGTGGCGAACGTATTCGCAACATGCAGGGTGACATCTTCGCGTTTAAGCCCGGTAATTTTCAGTACCTGGGCCGATTGTGTATTGAAACGGGCCAGATCGCGTCTAACCACCGCAGCATCTTCTTCCGGGAAATGCGACATGATGCCAACAATTTTCAGGCCGGGTAATGCGGAAATAGCGTGGGCTTCTTCCAGACCTGCGGCGGTACTGACTTCCAGACCGTTACGCGACATACCGCCGGAGTTCAGCGCCAGATGAATACGAATAGTTTTACCTTTCTCCTGAGCAATGGCACTCAGACGCTTAGCCATATCCAGATTACCGATCAGCTCTTCGGTATCGAAGTCCGCTGCCTGGCGCATCTCTTTTTCCGTCGCGTTGCGAACGCGCATGAGCTGTGATGTATAGCCTGACTGGCGAACGGTTCTAATCTCCTCATTGCTGGCGATGCCAATACATTGCACGCCGTTTTGCATCATCACCGGTGTTACCAGTGAGAGATCGTGGCCATACGCGTCTCCTTTAAGAATGGCGCACATCCGGGTTTTATCTGCCAGCAGTTGCTGAACTTTATGAATGTTATATTCCAGTGCGCTACGGGAAATTTCCAGCGTGGTATTATCCACGACCTGTTGCTGATTGACTGCAAAGGGAACGGGGCCTGCTTGAGTGGAGGAAACGGGTTGGTGACAGGCGGTAATCAGTAAAAGCGGAATAAGTGCTAAACGACCCAAAGGTGCTGCCATGCTTGCTCCTTAGCAATAAAGTGAAAGTGTTATTGTCATCATTACGGTCTATCCATGAAGGGATACCCGGATCACCAGAGTAACGGGTTCCACGCCAGAGATTCTTTCTAAGTGATTGCTGTTACAGCATAAAAATAAGACTTCCCCGACTCTAAACAGAGTAATATCGGCTACTGCCAGTCAGAAATGCCCCGTTTACGATTGCAAAGGAGATAAACATGTCAGAAATAATAATCGTTAGTGACGCGCTGGAACTGCGTGCCGTCGAAGAACAACACGTCACCCCTCTGCATCAATTGGTGCTTAAAAATAAAGTCTGGCTCCAGCAGTCGCTGAACTGGCCGCAGTTTGTGACTTCTGTGGAGGACACCCGCAAGAATGTGCAGGGCAATATGATGTTGCACCAGCGCGGCTACGCCAAAATGTTCCTTATTTTCGAACAAGGGGAGGTGGCTGGCGTTATCTCGTTTAACCAGATAGAACCGCTGAACAGAGCCGCTTATATTGGTTATTGGCTGGACGAAGATCACCAGGGCAAAGGTATTCTGTCTCAGGCGCTACAGGCATTGATTCAGCATTATGCGCAGCGCCAGGAGATTCGCCGCTTCGTGATTAAATGTCGTGTAGATAACGTCAAGAGCAACCAGGTGGCGTTGCGTAATGGCTTTCAACTGGAAGGATGCTTACGACAAGCGGAGTTCCTCAATGGCGATTACTATGATGTGAATCTCTATGCCCGCATCATTGATGACTCTTCAGAATAAACCGGCGATAGGGGTGCGCGTAATACGTTGTTCGCCGTTGATCACTTTTGGCCCGCGCAGATGGATCGCATCGCCATCAAAGGCTTCAACTTGGGCCTGACCGGTTATCTCAATATGATGCTCGATCAGCACTTCACCCAGAATACAGGCGTGGCCTTCAATCAGGATGTGCCCATCCAGCAGAATTGGGCCGCCGCGTAATTTTGCATGCCCCCCGACCAGCACATGGTGCTTCAGCACACAGTTACCTTCAACCTCCGCGTGTTCCGCCACCTGCGAGCTATAGCGCAGGGTAGGAATGGCGTCTTCATCAGTTCCGGCGATGACACGCGCATGTCCATAGACTTTAGCGCAATCGCAGATCCAGACATTATTCTCTTCGTTACCTTCTACCCGTGCAAAATCAAAAACTTCAGCCCGATGTTCTATAAAGGCATAGTTGATAATTGCATCACCATAGATCTGCACCTGATGCACCACGCGTGAATTGCTGACTGTCGCCCGATCGTAAATTTGCAGGAGCTGGTCGTTTTCACGAGTAAGTCCTTTGGCGGCGATAATTTCAGAGTCACACACAACGCGCGCATCACCGCAGAGAAGGCACTCACCGCGAACAACAGAATCCCGAATGGTGACGTTGTCACGTATTTGCGCGTTATGGCTGATTTCTGCTCGGTCAATCCAGGCGGCATCACCAATCTGCGCGCCATCTCTGACCACGCTTGCCTGTGTAATACGGGCATTTCCGGATATCGTCGCGCCGGAAAACGCGAGCGCATTCTCATCGTAAATCCAGCAATCGCCACTTTGCGAAAGCACGCTTTCATCATCAATCCAGCCACCGAGCGTACCGGCTTTAACATCATTAAAATCAATGAGCGCAATTATCTGGCGTAGTAATACGCTCTTTTTATTGCCATTATCCTGGTAACTAAAGGCGCGAGGTTCATCGCCCAGACGATATTTGGTCATAGCTCATTTCCATGTTGCGCACCTTAGTTAAACGTAGCAAAGTTTTCCGTACTGGCTAAATTCGTGGAAATTCCATAAAATGCATTTCAAATATACTTTAAAAAATAAACAAAATGAGTAAGAGCAAGCAAAGTGAGCGAGTCCTCAATCTTCCGGCCGGTTATTTTGGCATGGTACTGGGCATCATCGGGATGGGGTTCGCGTGGCGATATGCCAGCCAGGTATGGCCTGTAAGCCACTGGATTGGCGACGGTTTAGTGATCCTTGCGATGGTCATCTGGGGATTGTTGACGCTGGCCTTTATTAGTCGTTTACTGCGTTTTCCTCATAGCGTACTGGCGGAAATTCGTCATCCGGTGATGAGCAGTTTTGTCAGTCTGTTTCCGGCTACAACGATGCTGGTCGCGATTGGTTTTGTCCCGTGGTATCGACCGCTGGCGATTGTGTTGTTCAGCATCGGCGTGGTGATACAGCTGGCGTATGCGGCCTGGCAAACGGCTGGATTATGGCGTGGCGAGCACCCGGAAGAGGCCACCACACCGGGTCTGTATCTGCCAACCGTTGCCAATAACTTTATCAGCGCCATGGCCTGTGGTGCGCTTGGCTTCAACGATGCCGGATTGGTGTTTTTGGGCGCAGGGGTATTTTCCTGGCTCAGTCTCGAGCCGGTTATTCTGCAGCGTTTACGAAGCTGCGGCGAGCTGCCGACGGTTTTACGGACTTCACTTGGTATACAACTGGCGCCTGCGCTGGTCGCCTGTAGCGCGTGGCTTAGTGTGAACGGTGGCGAGGGAGATACGTTAGCCAAAATGCTGTTCGGCTATGGTCTGCTGCAACTTCTGTTTATGCTACGCCTGATGCCGTGGTATTTGTCACAGCCGTTTAATGCGTCTTTCTGGAGCTTCTCGTTCGGCGTGTCGGCACTGGCGACTACGGGGCTGCATTTAGGGCACGGCAGCGAGTCAGGCTTTTTTCATACGCTGGCGATCCCGCTGTTTATTTTTACCAATTTTATCATTGCGCTATTACTGATACGTACGTTTGCATTGCTGATGCAGGGAAAACTGCTTATTCGCACCGAACGTGCTGCATTACTGAAATCTGAGGATAAATAATGATCCGTTGTGACGAAAACTACTTTACTGAGAAATATGATTTGACCCGCACGCATTCCGATGTCGTCGACGCGGCGAAAATTGTTGCCCCGGGCAAAACGTTAGATCTGGGCTGCGGGAATGGCCGTAACAGTCTGTACCTGGCGGCCAACGGTTATGACGTTACCGCATGGGACAAGAATCCGATGAGCATCGCCAATCTGGAACGCATTAAAAACGCGGAAGGGCTGACTAATCTGCACGCTGAGGTGGCGGATCTCAATGCGCTAAACTTTGACGGTGAATATGATTTTATTCTTTCTACCGTGGTGATGATGTTCCTGGACGCGAAAACCATCCCGGGCCTGATTGAAAATATGCAGCGCTGCACCAATCCTGGTGGGTATAACCTGATCGTCGCGGCAATGGATACCGATGATTTTCCGTGCACCGTTGGGTTCCCGTTTGCGTTTAAAACAGGGGAGTTACGCCGTTACTACACAGGTTGGGATCTGCTGAAATATAACGAAGACGTAGGTGAGCTTCATCGTACGGATGAGCACGGCAACCGAATTAAACTACGCTTTGCAACAATGCTGGCGCGTAAAACGGTCTGACCTGCCCATTTGTGATAACTCTTTCTACGTACAGCATTTTTTTGTGCTGAATATTAAGAAAACGTTAAGATAAAATTGTGCGGGCCTTACCATTTTTAGTTCATCCAAAATGATTTCCTTTTGCTATTATTTCAGATGCATATCTGCAAATACTAAGGGATCGTTCCATGCGTGCTCAAACTTTATTTAAAGTTGCAGTGCTTACGGGTTTACTGGCGTTATCAGGCTGTGCTTCAAAAATAACGCAGCCTGATAAATATTCAGGTTTTTTAAAAGATTACTCCGGCCTGAAGGAAACAAAATCTGCAACCGGACAGCCGGTGCTGCGTTGGGTTGATCCCAACTTTAATGAGTCTAAATACGATAACATCGTTTATAACCCGATCACGTATTATCCGGTTCCTAAACCAACCACCCAGGTCGGTCAGCAGGTTCTTGATAAGCTGTTGAGCTATACCAATACCCAAATGAAAACTGCCCTGGCAAAACGTAAACCGCTGGTTACGACGCCAGGCTCGCGCAGTCTGATTTTCCGCGGGGCAATCACCGGTGTTGCTACCAGCAAAGAAGGGCTGCAGTTCTATGAAGTGGTCCCGGTTGCACTGCTCGTTGCGGGTACGCAAATGGCGACGGGGCACCGTACCATGGATACGCACCTCTTTTTCGAAGGTGAGTTGATTGATGCGGCAACCAATAAACCTGTCATTAAAGTTGTACGTCAGGGTGAAGGCAAAGACCTGAACAACGAAAGTACGCCGATGGCGTTCGAAACGTTGAAGAAAGTTGTTGATGACATGGCGACTGATGCTTCCATGTTTGACGTAAACAAAAAACAATAATAACGAAGAACGCACCATCCCTGGATGGTGCGTTTTTTTATGCCGCCCGGCGACGATATACGAGTTTACCCATCAGCGTTTCTGGTCGGGCAAACATCACCAGATTCCCCAGCAAAATCAATACTAATCCCACAATCGCATTAACCTGCCAGACATACCCTTCATACAACGTAGACAGCGTTAGCGCCACCAGTGGAAAAAGCAGTGTACTGTATGCCGCTTTACTGGGACCAATGCGTCCGACCAGCGTGAAATAGGCGCCGAAGGCGATTACCGAACCAAAAATAGCCAGATACAACAGCGCACTGAGATAACTGAAGGTCCACTGTGGCGTGAAGCTGTCGCCGCGCACCAGCGCAATGGTAGCAATCAACACGGTGCCGTACAGCATCGCCCAACTGTTGGTGGTCATCACCTCGAGACCTTTTTTCTGATGACGCAGACTTATCATATTGCCCAGTGAGAAACCAAAAGTGCCGAGGGCGCTTAAACCAATCCCCAGCAGCAGCGAGTGATTCAACCCGCTGTTGACCAAATCCTGCCAGAACAAGGTGACGATACCTGTCAGCCCCAGCCCGGCGGCAACATAAAAGCGTCCTGGTGGTTTTTGACCAAAAAACAGGTAGCTATTAACCGCATTGAACAGGACCGCCATCGAGAAAATGACGGATTCGAGACCGGTATTGATCCACGCAGCGGCAGTGTAAAAACACCAGAAGTTAAAGCAAAAAACGCATCCACCTTGTAACAGACAAAACAGATGGTCGCGTCCGGAAAGCTTACGCAATTTCCCGCTGATCAGCAGGATGGCTATCATCACGGTGCTGGCGATGGCAAAGCGCCAGAAGATGGAAACTGGCGCCGCAACCGGGCCTTGTTGCAGGTAAATCGCAATCCATGTCGTTCCCCAAATCACCACCACCAGGCAGTACAACAGTCCGTTCATACAACTCTCTCTTATTGGTCTTCAGGCGCACACTGTGCCACGTCGGGTAGCAGGGGGCTTTCATCGGCTTGCGCTGGACTTGCAAAATCTTGCGCTTTTTTTAGTGTAAAGGTGAAAAGGAAGCTGTTAACGATATGTAGCTGATATAGACTGAAAGCCTGCTAACTTATTTTGAATGTGATGGTATGTCTCAGCCCTATGGTGCCTTTGAAAACTTACGCAAACACAATGCCGTGCTGCACGAGTCGGTTGCGTTACATTCGGGGATCCAACTGGCTGCCTGGTCAAACAAGCGCGACACCATTACCCAGTATTGCGATCACCACACGCTCAGTTTATACATCGCGGATGGCTACGAGAGTTATCACAAAACGGCGGGAGGCTGGAAGAATGGCGGCGGACCGGATCGTTTTTGCCTGATGCCAAAAGAGAGTGAGTCCAGTTGGGATATTCGTGACGATCTTTCCTTTGTTCATCTCTATTGTACCGACGCTCACCTGCGCGAAGTGGGTGAAAAAGTCTGGGACAAAAGCCCTTATAGCTTCACGCTGGACGAGCATACTTTTGGTAGTGACCCGGGGATCACGGCGGTTTACCGTCAGTTTTTGCTTGGTAACGACTGGCTGCAACCCGCTAATCACCTCACGCTTAGCGCGGCATCTTCACTACTGTTAACGCATCTGATCCAGCATTACAGCAACGTTCAATGGCGGCTTCCCGTTGTCACCGGAGGGCTTGCACCTGCCACCTTGCGTAACGTGCTGGCCTATATTGAAGCACATCTGGCGTATCCCATAACGTTGAGCGATCTGGCTGGTGAAGCAGCGCTAAGCGAATTCCATTTTGCCAGAATGTTTCGCCAGTCGATGAATATGGCGCCGCATCAGTACGTCATGCAACGCCGTATGGCACTGGCGCAGCAACTGGTCTGTTATTCATCACGCAGCCTGTCGGATATTGCAATGGCCTGCGGATTTAGCTCGGCGAGTCATTTCAGTAACCGGTTTAAACAAGTGACAGGTAAAACACCAACGCAGCTACGCGCGGCGAAATAACGTCAACACTGCGTAGCAAATACCGCCGACAACCAGCCCCCAGAATGCAGACCCAATGCCAAATACCGTCAGACCACTGGCCGTAACCAGAAAAGTTACGATGGCCGCATCGCGTTCAGCTTCATTATGTAAGGCTTGATATAAACTACCGCTAATCGTGCCGAGTAATGCAAGACCAGCAAGCATCTGGATCCAGCTTACGGGCAGGGCTGCCATCAGTCCTGTAACCGAACCGCCAAACACCCCAGCCAGAAGATAGAAGACGCCTGCTGCCGCTGCGGCGAGCCAGCGCCGATTTGCATCCGGATGCGCTTCAGGACTTTGGCAAATTGCGGCGGTTATGGCGGCGATGCAGATGGAATAGACGCCAAAAGGTGAAAATAGCAGCGCCAGTAGACCCGTAAAAACAATCAGAGGGGAAACGGGTAACGAATATCCTGATGCTTTCATGGTCGCAATACCGGGGGCATTTTGCGAAGCCATAGTGACCAGAAATAACGGTAGTGCAATGCTGATACTGTGGGGTAATGAAAAGTGCGGGGTAATAAACGCTGGGATAACCGGTGACAGATTAACATCATTAGTGACAATGTCACCTTTCATCAAGGCGATGGCAATACCCACTAACATCGCAGCGATAACGGCATATCTTGGGGCAATAACTTTTAGCACCAGCCATGCCACCAGCATACTACCGCACAAAATAAGCTCACTGTTCAGGCTATCAAATGCCTGCAAACCAAAACGCAGTAAGATCCCAGCCAACATGGCTGATGCCAGCGAGTGGGGAATGATTTTCATCAGGCGGGCAAACAGTCCGGTTACGCCGCACAGCACAATCAGCGCGTTAGCCACGATAAAAACGCCGATGGCATCCTGAATAGATACCCCGTGCAGGCCCGTCACCAGCAGCGCGGCACCGGGCGTTGACCATGCGGTAAGTACAGGAGCGCGATACCACAATGTCAGCACCAGCGTACTGACCCCCATTGCTAACCCCAGTGCGGTCATCCAGCCTGCAATTTGCCCGGTAGTCGCACCTGCGGCGAGTGCCGCTTGCCAGATAATGGCCGCCGAACTGGCATAGCCAACCAGGACCGCCACAAAACCCGATAATACAGTGGGCAGGGGGATGGAGAATGCACGCATATTCACTCCGTGTGCGTTATAACGGTCAATCACTGTAGCACTGTGCGTTATAGCGTACAAGTGCTAAACTGTAGCCCCGAGTAAGGAGAGCGACGAAGGAGAAAATGGACAACTTAACCCACTATCTGGCCACAACGCTCAGGACATTACGTCACCAGCGGGAATGGAGTCTTTCGCGTCTGGCGGAGGAAACTGGCGTCTCAAAAGCGATGCTGGGGCAGATTGAACGTAATGAATCCAGTCCAACGGTGGCGACATTGTGGAAAATTGCCACTGGGCTGAACGTCCCGTTTTCAACGTTTATTTCACCACCAGAGTCAGACGGCACGCTAACATTCGATCCCCAGCAGCAGGCAATGGTCGTCACGCCGTTGTTCCCGTGGGATCCTCAACTGTGCTTCGATCATTTTTCGATACTATTGGCGCCCGGCGCGCTCAGTGAATCTACTCCGCATGAGACCGGCGTAATAGAGCACGTGGTGGTGATTAATGGTCTGCTGGATATGTGTATTGAGGGGCAGTGGCGCACCCTTAAATCTGGTGAGGGTGTCCGTTTCGCCGGAGATATGGCACACAGTTACCGTAACAGCAGCGAACAAACGGTGCACTTTCATTCGCTGATCCATTACCCGCGCAGTTAATCGGGAAAACTATTCCGAAAAGCTGCGCTTGTGACTACAATAGCCGCCATTTTTACCGCTTGTGGATGGTAACAACTGTATGCGCCAGCAGCCTCATCACCTTGAATTGTTAAGCCCGGCTCGGGATACCGCCATTGCGCGCGAAGCCATTTTGCACGGCGCAGACGCCGTTTACATTGGTGGACCGGGTTTTGGCGCGCGCCATAACGCCAGTAATAGCCTGAAAGATATCGCCGAACTGGTGCCTTTCGCCCATCGCTATGGGGCGAAAATCTTTGTGACGCTAAATACTATCTTGCACGATGATGAACTGGAACCCGCGCAGCGGTTAATTACCGATTTGTATCAGACCGGTGTTGATGCTCTGATCGTACAGGATATGGGGATTCTGGAACTGGATATTCCCCCGATTGAACTGCATGCCAGCACCCAATGTGATATTCGCAGCGTTGAGAAGGCGAAATTTCTTGCTGATGTCGGATTCACCCAGATTGTCCTTGCGCGCGAACTGAGCCTTGAGCAAATTAACGCCATCCATCAGGCTACCGATGCGACCATTGAGTTTTTCATTCACGGCGCGCTGTGTGTTGCCTATTCAGGTCAGTGTTATATTTCACATGCGCAAACCGGACGCAGTGCTAACCGTGGCGACTGTTCCCAGGCTTGCCGTCTGCCGTATACCCTGAAAGACGATCAGGGACGCGTGGTGTCCTATGAAAAACACCTGCTGTCGATGAAAGACAACGATCAGACCGCCAACCTCGGCGCATTGATTGACGCAGGTGTGCGTTCCTTCAAAATTGAAGGGCGCTATAAGGACATGAGTTATGTAAAGAATATTACCGCGCATTATCGCCAGATGCTCGATGCCATCATTGAAGAGCGCAGCGACCTGGCCCGTTCATCAGCGGGACGTACCGAACATTTCTTTACCCCATCCACGGAGAAAACCTTCCATCGTGGCAGCACCGATTATTTTGTGAATGCCCGTAAAGGGGATATCGGCGCATTCGACTCACCAAAGTTTATCGGTTTGCCGGTCGGCGAAGTCCTGAAGGTGGCGAAAGATCATCTCGATGTTGAGGTGACAGAACCGCTGGCTAACGGGGATGGCCTGAACGTGTTAATCAAACGTGAGGTTGTTGGATTCCGCGCCAACACCGTGGAAAAAACGGGGAACAATCGTTATCGGGTATGGCCGAATGAAATGCCTGCCGATCTGCACAAAGTGCGTCCGCATCATCCGCTGAATCGCAACCTCGATCATAACTGGCAGCAAGCGTTAACCAAAACCTCCAGCGAACGCCGTGTTGCGATCGATATTGAGCTCGGCGGCTGGCAGGAGCAGTTGATTCTGACGCTCACCAGTGAAGAGGGCGTGAGCATTACCCATACGCTGGATGGCCAGTTTGAGGAAGCGAACAATGCGGAAAAAGCGTTGAGTAACCTACAGGACGGACTGGCAAAACTTGGGCAGACGATGTACTACGCCCGCAATATTCAGGTGAATCTGCCGGGCGCGCTGTTCGTGCCAAACGGTCAACTAAATCAGTTACGACGTGAAGCCGTTGATATGCTGGATGCAGCGCGCCTGCAAAGCTATAAGCGCGGTAGCCGCAAACCAGTATCCCAGCCTGCGCCGGTTTATCCGCAAACGCACTTGAGTTTCCTGGCTAACGTCTACAACCAAAAAGCGCGTGAGTTTTATCACCGTTATGGCGTTCAGTTGATTGATGCAGCCTATGAAGCGCATGAAGAAAAGGGCGAAGTACCGGTGATGATCACCAAACATTGCCTGCGTTTCGCCTTTAACCTCTGTCCGAAACAGGCGAAAGGGAACATCAAGAGCTGGAAAGCGACACCGATGCAACTGGTTAACGGCGATGAAATCCTAACGCTGAAATTTGATTGCCGACCGTGCGAAATGCACGTGCTCGGCAAGATGAAACATCACATTCTGAAGATGCCGTTGCCGGGTAGCGTCGTGGCTTCGGTCAGTCCGGAAGAACTGATGAAGACACTGCCGAAGCGTAAGGTTAATCGTTAGCTCAGATGCGTATCGGGTTTGCGTGATTTTTGCCAGTGATGGTGTTCACGAAGATCGGCGGCGGATTCTTCCGCCGTCACTCGCAGCTCATCACTGTCGGCCGTGTGTCGTAGTAAATGATCGGCATCCTGCACCTGAAGATATTCATGTCCCTGATTAGTAGCGAAAAGTTGACCGGAAAAAAGCGCGCTGGCCAGCAATAACACTGTTAACCCTTTCTTAAACATCATGCACCCTCTGGTACGTTAGCTGCGGAATTGGCGATAATTTCGCCTGGTGACTATTCAATATTTTAATCGGGATAATGACAATCTCTGTTTTGTCATTTAGATGTTTTTTACATTTTTGTTTAGTCGATGTTGGGATTTGTAACACCCGGGCAGTGCAGCGCTGCCCGGGTGTTACCAGGGAGAGATTCAGGACTTAAATCCGGCGGCCGTCATCAGGAGACGAAAGAACATGCCAACAGCGGCGAGGGCCAGCACGCTGCCGCCCCAGAGGATCACCAGCCACATCAGGCGTTTCCAGATTGTTTGTTGCATCAATGATACCCCTCACCATGTTGAACTTTGCCGCGGAAAACGTAGTAGCTCCAGAAGGTGTACACCAGGATTATCGGGATAATCAGCAGTGCGCCAACCAACATAAAGCCCTGACTTTGCGCCGGAGCCGCCGCTTGCCAGAGCGTAATGGACGGCGGAATGATGTGTGGCCAGATACTGATCCCCAGCCCGCTAAACCCGAGGAAAATCAGCCCCAGTGTCAATACAAAAGGCAGCGTATGGCAGTTATGTTGCCCCAGCGAACGCCACAGCCAGATGCTGATAAGCGCAACCAGCAGCGGAACCGGCATCAGGAACCACAGGTTGGGCAGACTAAACCAACGCTCGGCAATCGCGCTATGCGCCAGTGGTGTCCACAGGCTGATAATGGCAATCACAATCAACATTGCCAGCAGCAGTTTTTTGACCACGCGACGCATTTTATCCTGCAACGGATTTTCACTTTTCATCACCAGCCATGTCGCCCCCAGCAGGGCATAGGCTACAACCAGACCAACGCCGCAGAACAACGTGAACGGAGTCAACCAGTCGAAAGGACCGCCGCTGTAGCTGCGTCCGGTAACGGAAAATCCGTTGAGTACGGCACCCACCACCACGCCCTGGGTGAATGTCGCCAGAATTGAACCGCTGAGAAAGGCTTTATCCCAGAATGGTCGATGCGCCGGCGTGGCCTTGAAGCGAAACTCAAACGCGACGCCGCGAAAAATCAGGCCGATTAGCATCAGGGTCAATGGGATCGTCAGCGCATCGACAATCACCGCATAGGCCAGCGGGAACGCGCCAAATAACCCGGCCCCGCCCAGCACCAGCCAGGTTTCATTCCCATCCCATACGGGAGCGACGCTGTTAACCATCACATCGCGGTCATCAGCGTCCTGAATCGCGGGGAATAAAATGCCAATCCCGAGATCAAAACCGTCCATCACGATATACATCAGCGTGGCGAATACGATAATCACAAACCAGCTAACTGATAAATCGATACCCATTAGCGATGAGCCTCCGGTTGAGAATCAAGGACGGCAGCCGAAAGCGGCCGGGCAGGCGTGCCGGTTGGCGGAATTGTTGAGTCATCTTCATGTGGCCCCTTGCGGATCAGGCGTATCATGTAGCTGTAACCCACACCAAACACTGAGCTGTACACCACAAAGAAGGACAGCAGGCTGATGCTCATATGTAAATCACCATGTGCGGAAACCGCATCCGCCGTACGTTGCAGACCGTAAACCACCCACGGTTGACGGCCAACTTCAGTGGTCACCCAACCGGCAAGGATGGCAATCAGACCTGAGGGGCCCATCCACAAGGCAAAGCGCAGGAAAGGGCGCGAGGTGTATAAACGCTGCTTATAGCGCAGCCACAGGGCAAAAGCGCCCAGCAGGATCATCAGCATGCCTAGCCCGGCCATTATGCGAAACGACCAGAACACCATCGTTGAGTTAGGCCTGTCTTCTTTAGGAAACTCTTTTAGTGCCGGGACCTGTTTGTCCAGGCTATGGGTCAGGATCAGACTGCCCAGGGCAGGAATTTCCAGCCCATAGCGGGTGCGTTCCTGCTCCATATCCGGCCAGCCGAAGAGTAGTAGCGGGGTTGGTTCGCCGGGCGGATTTTCCCAGTGCCCTTCAATCGCAGCAATTTTTGCCGGCTGATGCTTCAGCGTATTCAAACCGTGCATATCGCCAATCAAAGCCTGCAGCGGGGCGACGATTAACGTCATCCATAGCGCCATTGAGAACATCGCGCGAATAGCCGGGGTGTTATTCCCGCGCAATAAATGCCATGCACCTGACGCTGCAACAAACAACGCGCTGCTGAGGAAAGCGGCAACGGACATATGCAGTAAACGATAAGGGAATGAAGGATTGAAAATAACGGCGAACCAGTCAACGGGAACGACCTGGCCGTTAACTATTTCATAGCCTTGCGGTGTCTGCATCCAGCTGTTAGAGGCGAGGATCCAGAAGGTTGAAATAATGGTACCCAGTGCGACCATGCAAGTGGCAAAGAAGTGAAGCCCTGGGCCAACCCGGTTCCAGCCAAACAGCATTACCCCAAGGAAGCCCGCTTCGAGGAAGAAGGCGGTGAGCACTTCATAGGTCAGAAGCGGCCCGGTGATGCTACCGGCGAACTCGGAAAAACCACTCCAGTTGGTACCGAACTGATAAGCCATCACCAGCCCGGAAACTACACCCATACCAAAGTTTACGGCGAATATTTTCGACCAGAAATGGTATAGCGAACGCCAGGTGGGATTTTTCGTCTTTAGCCATAACCCCTCAAGTACTGCCAGATAACTGGCGAGGCCGATGGTAATGGCCGGAAAGATGATGTGAAAGGATACCGTAAACGCGAACTGGATCCTCGCCAGGTGAAACGCGTCAAGACCGAACATGCTTAACTCCGCAGACAAAATTGATTTGGCGCAATTCTAAGCCTGAGAAGCATTGCGGGGCAGAAACAGAACAGTTCTTTTTAACCATAACAGTTGCAGTGCTGTTATAGGTTGTACACGCTGATATGAAATCTGGAAGCTGGATTCCTGTTATTAAATAGCGTCCTCCCCACGTTAGTGATTTTGCGATATTAATAGCAAGGTAATTAAAAGGTAATCATAAATGTTTACTTTGTGTGTATAATAGACGACAGGGAGGCGCAGTGAAGCAAAGTAAGTTTAGACGCTGGCTTGAATCTCAGGGAGTTGCTGTTACAAACGGCTCAAATCATCTGAAACTGAGATATCAGGGAAGGCGTAGCGTTATGCCCAGACATCCAGGTGATGAAATAAAAGAAGCCTTGCGAAAAGCGATTATTAAGCAGCTTGACTTACAGTAATCATCATCACTACAAGGTTGATTATATGAGAGATTTTGAAAATCCTATGCGTTATCCTGTTACTCTAACACCGGCAGTGGAAGGTGGGTTTGTGGTTTCTTTCCCGGATATTCCGGAAGCATTAACTCAGGGAAATACTCGCCATGACGCTTTGCAGGCCGCGCAGGCGGCATTGATTACCGCTTTTGAATTCTATTTCGACGACAACGAGGCGATTCCACTCCCTTCAGCGGTTAGCGCTGAAGATGACTACGTAGAAATACCGCTGAGCGTTGCGTCTAAGGTTCTTCTGCTGAATGCCTTCCTTGAATCAAAAATCACCCAGCAGGAGCTGGCGAACAGGATCGGCAGACCTAAGCAGGAGATCACCCGTTTATTTGATTTAAAGCACACGACAAAAATTGATGCCGTGCAGATTGCTGCGCGCGCCTTAGGCAAAGAGCTGGCGTTAACGATGTTGTAAAATTGTTAACTATAACAGTTATAAAAAACACCCTGATTATGTAAACTGATATACACAGTGATTGTCACCGACACCGGTAATCAGGATCAAAAATGAAAAAGTACCAGCGACTGGCAGAGCAAATTCGCGATCAAATTGCGTCTGGCGTATGGCAGCCAGGCGATCGCTTGCCTTCCTTGCGTGAGCAAGTGGTCAGCAGCGGAATGAGTTTTATGACCGTCGGACACGCATACCAGTTGCTGGAAAGCCAGGGGCGGATTATCGCCCGGCCGCAGTCTGGTTATTATGTCGCCGCGCGCCCCGAACGTGAACTGGCAGCGCCGCAGGTGCAGGTCATGCGCGACGAAGCGGTGGATATCAATACCTATATTTTTGATATGTTGCAGGCCAGCCGGGATGCGTCAGTGATGCCCTTTGCCTCAGCATTCCCCGACCCGCGTCTGTTTCCACTTCAACAGTTGAACCGTTCGTTGGCGCAGGTGAGTAAAACCGCCACCGCCATGAGTGTGATTGAAAACCTGCCGCCGGGGAATGCTGAGCTGCGTCATGCCATTGCCCGTCGCTATGCTCAACAGGGGATGACCATTTCACCGGACGAAATCGTCATCACCACCGGCGCGCTGGAAGCCCTCAACCTGAGCCTGCAAGCTGTCACTGAACCGGGTGACTGGGTGATTGTCGAAAACCCCTGTTTTTACGGAGCGTTGCAGGCCCTGGAGCGATTACGTCTGAAGGCGCTGTCGGTAGCCACCGACGTTAACGAGGGGATCGATCTTGCCGCGTTGGAGCAGGCGTTACAGGAGTACCCGGTAAAAGCCTGCTGGCTAATGACCAGCAGCCAAAATCCGCTGGGTTTTACGCTCAGCGCAGAGAAAAAGGCGCATCTGGTTGCCTTGTTGGAAAAATACCACGTAATGCTGATTGAAGATGATGTTTACAGCGAGCTGTACTTTGGCCGCGAAAAACCGCTACCTGCCAAAGCCTGGGATCGCGCCGACAGCGTTCTGCATTGTTCGTCTTTCTCGAAGTGTCTGGTGCCAGGATTTCGTATTGGCTGGGTGGCAGCAGGGAAACATGCCCGGCGTATTCAGCGACTCCAGCTAATGAGTACTTTATCTACCAGTTCGCCCATGCAGCTTGCACTTGTTGATTATCTTTCAACCCGGCGCTATGACGCGCATTTGCGACGCTTGCGTCGGCAGTTGGCGGAACGTAAACAACAGGCCTGGCAAACGCTGCTGCGTCATCTTCCGGCGGAAGTCAAAATTCACCACAACGACAGCGGTTATTTTCTGTGGCTGGAGCTGCCGGAACCGCTTGATGCTGGTGTGCTCAGTACCCATGCGCTGGCACACCACATTAGCATTGCGCCGGGGAAAATGTTCTCGACCTCGGGAAGCTGGACACGTTTTTTTCGTTTTAATACTGCATGGCACTGGGGAGAGCGCGAAGAGCTGGCCGTAAAACAGCTTGGCAAATTAATTCGTGAAATGATGAAATAAACCATAACGCGCTATTCAATATAAATGAATAGCGCATTCTTATTTTCGAAATAGTGAATGCTGAACCACAGTATTATTTATATCGGGTGCGGCCATACAAAATATCAATAGTTAATACTATTGCCACCTCTGCGTCTAACTCATTGTCTATACTCCAGAAGATTACCCCCAGGTCAGAGTCTGTAGCGTAATGAGCGTTAGCTCACAACCTGATTAAATTTCCTTGCACCAGCAGGAACGCTTACAACACCCCGACTATTTTTAGAAAAGGACATATATTTACGGCAAGGCTGCCGCTCAATATTTTTTCGACAGGAGTAAGACGTTATGAGCAAGCAACTTGCCCTCAGTAGCCTGTGTGCCTTCAGCATGACGCTGATGACTGCGCAGGCAGCCGAACCCCCCACATCATTAGATAAACCGGAAGGCCGCCTGGATATTATTGCCTGGCCGGGTTATATCGAACGTGGGCAAACCGATAAACAATATGACTGGGTCTCGCAGTTTGAGAAAGATACCGGCTGTGCGGTCAATGTAAAAACGGCGGCCACCTCTGATGAGATGGTCAGCCTGATGGCTAAAGGCGGTTACGACCTGGTAACCGCTTCTGGTGATGCCTCACTGCGCCTGATAATGGGAAAACGCGTTCAGCCGATTAATACTGCGCTTATCCCTAACTGGAAAACCCTTGATCCGCGAGTGGTAAAAGGGGAGTGGTTTAACGTTGGCGGTAAAGTTTACGGTACGCCATACCAGTGGGGACCAAACCTGCTGATGTATAACACCAAAACCTTCCCAACGCCGCCGGACAGCTGGAACGTGGTATTCGTTGAACAAAATCTGCCTGACGGGAAAAGCAATAAAGGTCGCGTTCAGGCTTACGATGGCCCGATCTATATTGCCGACGCCGCATTATTCGTTAAAGCCACTCAGCCGCAGTTGGGTATTACCGACCCCTATCAGCTCACTGAAAAACAGTATCAGGCGGTGATCAAAGTCCTGAGCGATCAGCACGCGTTGATCCATCGCTATTGGCACGATACCACCGTGCAAATGAGCGATTTCAAAAACGAAGGCGTAGTGGCGTCAAGCGCCTGGCCTTATCAGGCTAACGCCTTGAAAGGCGAAGGTCAGCCAATTGCCACGGTCTTCCCAAAAGAGGGGGTTACCGGATGGGCTGATACCACCATGCTGCACAGTGAAGCGAAACACCCGGTTTGCGCTTACAAATGGATGAACTGGTCATTAACCCCGAAAGTACAGGGCGACGTAGCCGCCTGGTTTGGTTCTCTGCCAGTGGTGCCTGAAGGTTGTAAAGCCAGCCCGTTACTGGGTGAAAAAGGCTGTGAAACCAACGGCTATAGCTATTTTGACAAAATTGCCTTCTGGAAAACGCCAATTGCCGAAGGTGGAAAATTCGTTCCTTACAGTCGCTGGACGCAGGATTACATCGCCATTATGGGTGGTCGTTAATTCCGCTGGGGGTTTTATGACGTACGCAGTGGAGTTTCATAACGTCTCGCGTTTGTATGGGGATGTTCGTGCAGTGGATGGGGTGAGTATTGCGATTAACGACGGTGAGTTTTTCTCTATGCTGGGGCCATCCGGCTCCGGCAAGACCACCTGTCTGCGCCTGATTGCCGGGTTTGAGCAACTGTCAGGCGGCGCGATCACTATTTTTGGTAAACAGGCCAGCGAATTGCCGCCCTGGGAACGGGACGTCAATACGGTATTTCAGGATTACGCGTTATTCCCGCACATGTCGATCCTCGACAACGTCGCCTATGGGCTGATGGTTAAAGGCATTGATAAAAAACAACGCCACGCGAAAGCACGTGAAGCACTGGATAAGGTCGCACTCGGTTTTGTTTATGAACGTAAACCGTCGCAGCTTTCCGGTGGGCAACGTCAGCGTGTGGCTATTGCCCGGGCGCTGGTCAATGAACCGCGCGTCCTGCTGTTGGATGAACCGCTCGGGGCATTGGATCTCAAACTGCGTGAGCAGATGCAACTGGAGCTGAAAAAATTACAGCAATCCCTTGGCATCACCTTCATCTTTGTCACCCACGATCAGGGTGAAGCCCTGTCGATGTCCGATCGGGTGGCGGTGTTTAATAACGGTCGCATCGAACAGGTGGATTCTCCGCGTGAACTTTACATGCGTCCGCGGACGCCGTTTGTGGCAAGTTTCGTCGGAACGTCAAATGTCTTTGATGCGACGATGTCGGCGAACGTTTGTGGGCTACAGGGTATGTTCTCCCTACGTCCCGAACACATTCGCTTGAATGATGCCGGAGGAGAAGTCCAGGCCCGGGGTGTTATTCAGGCGGTGCAGTATCAGGGGGCGGCGACGCGGTTTGAGCTGAAACTTGCCGGAGGGGAAAAACTGCTGGTTAGCCAGGCGAACCTGACGGGAGAAATGCTACCGTCAACGTTGTCGCCGGGTCAGCAGGTGATGGCATCATGGTCCCGCGACGTGATGGTACCGCTGGTTGAGGAGAGGTGAATGGCTATGAACGTCTTACATTCGCCTCCACAGTCAACAAGCCTGAACCGGATCTCAGGTTACTTCTGGCGTAATCCGGGGATGGGGCTGTTTTTGCTGCTCCTTGGACCACTGATGTGGTTTGGCATTGTCTACTTCGGCTCATTACTGACGCTGTTGTGGCAAGGTTTTTATACCTTCGACGATTTCACTATGTCGGTCACGCCGGACCTGACGCTGGCGAATTTGCAGGCGCTGTTTAATCCTGCTAACTACGACATCATTTTGCGTACCCTGACGATGGCGGTGGCGGTCACCATTGCCAGCGCGATTCTGGCGTTTCCGATGGCGTGGTATATGGCGCGCTATACCAGCGGCAAAATGAAAGCCTTTTTTTACATTGCCGTAATGTTGCCAATGTGGGCCAGCTACATCGTTAAAGCCTATGCGTGGACGCTGCTGTTAGCTAAAGACGGTGTGGCGCAGTGGTTTTTAACCCATCTTGGGCTGGAGCCGCTACTGCTTTCGTTCCTGACGCTGCCTGCGGTAGGTGGCAATACGTTGTCAACTTCAGGCTTAGGGCGCTTTCTGGTGTTCGTCTACATCTGGCTGCCGTTTATGATCCTGCCGGTACAGGCCGCACTGGAGAGACTTCCGCCGTCACTGTTACAGGCCTCCGCTGATTTGGGCGCGCGTCCGCGTCAAACCTTCCGCTATGTGGTCCTTCCGCTGGCAATACCCGGTATCGCTGCAGGATCTATCTTTACCTTCTCTCTGACGTTGGGCGACTTTATCGTGCCACAGTTGGTGGGACCACCAGGCTATTTCATCGGCAACATGGTGTATTCGCAACAAGGGGCGATCGGCAATATGCCGATGGCGGCGGCATTTACTCTGGTGCCGATTGTGTTAATCGCACTGTATCTGGCGTTCGTGAAGCGTCTGGGAGCTTTCGATGCACTCTGAACGCGCGCCCTGGTTACTCAAACTGGCGGCATGGGGCGGGGTTATTTTCCTGCACTTTCCCATCCTCATCATCGCCACCTATGCTTTTAATACTGAGGAGGCTGCTTTTAGTTTTCCACCGCAGGGATTAACGCTGAAGTGGTTTAGCGTTGCGGCGCAGCGTAGCGATATCCTGGAATCTGTGACGTTGTCACTTAAGATCGCTGCGTTGTCGACCGCTATTGCCCTTGTTCTGGGGACGCTGGCCGCGGCCGCGCTGTGGCGTAGGGACTTTTTTGGCAAAAGTGCAATATCGCTGTTGCTACTGTTGCCGATCGCGCTGCCGGGCATTATTACCGGCCTTGCGCTGTTGACAGCGTTTAAAACCATCAACCTGGAACCGGGTTTTCTCACGATCGTAGTGGGCCATGCGACGTTTTGCGTGGTGGTGGTGTTTAACAACGTTGTGGCGCGTTTTCGCCGTACCTCATGGAGTCTGGTTGAAGCGTCTATGGATCTTGGCGCCAACGGCTGGCAAACCTTTCGTTACGTCGTGCTGCCCAATCTGGCATCGGCACTACTGGCGGGCGGGATGCTGGCGTTTGCCTTGTCGTTTGATGAAATCATCGTGACAACGTTCACCGCCGGACATGAAAGAACACTTCCTCTGTGGCTGCTCAATCAATTGGGCCGTCCACGGGATGTGCCGGTCACCAACGTTGTGGCATTGCTGGTAATGCTGGTGACAACACTGCCAATTTTAGGGGCCTGGTGGCTAACGCGTGAAGGCGACACTCTCGCCGGAAACGGTAAATAAACGACGATATGGGAAATTGCTATGCAACATCAATTACTGATTAATGGCGAGCTGGTCAACGGTGAAGGTGAAAAGCAGCCAGTCTATAACCCTGCCACTGGTGAACTCATTCTGGAGATTGCTGAGGCGTCAGCCATGCAGGTTGATGCCGCGGTGCATGCGGCAGACACCGCGTTTGCCACCTGGGGGCAAACCACGCCGAAAGTCCGCTCTGAACTGCTGCTGAAACTGGCGGACGCTATTGCCGATAACGCGCAAACCTTCGCTGAGCTGGAGTCACTTAACTGCGGTAAGCCACTGCACTGTGTCCTCAACGATGAAATTCCAGCTATTGTCGACGTTTTTCGCTTCTTTGCCGGGGCTGCACGAACTCTGCAAGGACAGGCGGCTGGAGAGTATCTGGAAGGACATACGTCGATGATTCGCCGTGATCCGCTCGGCGTGGTGGCCTCTATTGCACCGTGGAACTATCCGCTGATGATGGCGGCGTGGAAGCTGGCTCCGGCGTTGGCAGCGGGAAACTGTGTGGTAATTAAACCATCAGAAATTACCCCGCTGACGGCGCTTAAATTGGCCGAATTTGCCAAAGATATTTACCCGGCTGGCGTTATCAACGTCCTGTTTGGTCGCGGTAAAACGGTGGGCGATCCGCTGACCGGCCATGAAAAAGTCCGCATGGTTTCTCTGACTGGCTCCATTGCAACCGGTGAACACATTATTCAGCACACCGCGCCGTCAATTAAGCGCACACATATGGAACTGGGCGGCAAAGCTCCGGTGATCATTTTTGATGATGCCGATCTGGATGCGGTAGTGAGCGGCGTGCGGACCTTTGGTTATTACAATGCCGGGCAAGACTGTACCGCCGCTTGTCGAATCTATGCCCAAAAAGGCATTTATGACGCGTTGGTTGAGAAACTCGGCGCCGCGGTTGCCAGCCTGAAAATTGGTGCGCCGAACGACGAATCGACGGAACTGGGACCGGTAAGTTCGCAGGCACATCTTGATCGCGTGACTAAAGCTGTCGATGAGGCCAAAGCCCTGGGGCATATCAAAGTTATCACCGGCGGCAAGAAAGTGGATGGCGCAGGCTACTACTTTGCCCCAACGCTGCTGGCCGGGGCGAAGCAAGAAGATGCCATCGTGCAGCGGGAAGTTTTCGGCCCGGTGGTCAGCGTGACCGTATTTGATGATGAAGACCAGGTGCTGGCGTGGGCAAATGATTCGAAATACGGACTGGCATCTTCCGTCTGGACCCGGGATGTTGGGCGTGCGCATCGCTTTAGCGCTCGCCTGCAATATGGTTGCACTTGGGTCAACACCCATTTCACGCTGGTTAGCGAGATGCCGCACGGTGGGCAAAAACAGTCTGGGTATGGCAAGGATATGTCGGTTTATGGGCTGGAAGATTACACTATTGTTCGCCATGTCATGATCAAGCATGAGTAATCTTTTAAGCGCGAGCGGTAAATGGGGCACGGATAGCTAAATATCGGCAAACGTGTGTCTATACTATTCGCGCCACTGGCCTCGTCGCCATCGGACGGCGGTAAGTTGGAAATATCCGCGAGGTCAGGCTAATTGATAAAATAAAGCCCCAGCATATTGCCGGGGCTTTGTGCTTTCAGGAGCGCCATCGGGTTTATCTGCGGCCCAGGCTGCAAAGCCAGGCGAGTAGGGCACAGACGCTCAGAACTAGCCCCAGTTGTTGCACCATGCCTGCAAATCCCAGCATCATTCCCAGCAACAGGTAATAGCTTAATCCAAACAATGCCCCCGCGGCTCCGGCCTGTTCACGATAATGACGCAGCGCCTGACTCAGCACATTGGGAATGGCGATACCATAGGCAATCACCACGCCGAACACCGGAATCAGGATCCACGCAGAGTGCTGTAAGCACCACGCTACGAGACCTGACAACGCTGCCAGCGCACAGGCATAACGTACCAGTTGTTCCGGCGTCAGACCTGTCGTTAACAGTCTTTGGTTCAGCAGGCTACCCGACAGAGAAGCAAACGCAAGTAGCAACCCCGTCAAGCCAAAGGCTCTGGAGCTCCATCCCAATTGCCCAAAAAGAAACGGCGCCAGGCTGTAATAGCTAAACAGCATGGTGTTCAGTAGAGCAACCAGTATGGCGTTTTTCCACAGCTCATAGTCACGCGCCATGCGGGAGAGTAGCGCAGCAAGCCTTGGTCTGAGCGTATGTTCGGGCCGGGTTTCTGGCAGCATGGTCACGGTCAGCATCAGCAGTAGCAGCGCCAGCAGCACAAGGGCAATAAATACCCCGGTATGACCATACAAACTGACCAACCATCCTCCGCTTAGCAGACCGAAAACCGGACTCAATGCCAACGCGGCACCCATCACAGAAAAGACGCGGGATAGCGCAGTTGATTCATAGCTGTCCCTTAGCATGGTCTGTACCACTACAGATCCGGCAGCAGCTCCAATGGCCGAGACCATCCGTGCCAGCAGCAGAACGCTGAAATCAGTGGCAACAACGGCCATGAGGGAACCCGTGGCGTAGCACAGGAGTCCAGCCATCATCGCCCGGCGTCGCCCGATGCAGTCGCTCAGCCATCCCCACATCGCCACGCCGACGGCGAAGGCAACAAAATAAACGGAGAGTGTTTGAGCCGCGCGCTCACTGCTGACGTGATAAGACGTCGCAATACCTGGCAATGCCGGGCTGTAAATGGTTTCCACCAGTTGTGGAAACATAATCAGGAATGTGAGAAGCCACAGCGGCGGTCGATGAAATGTGTTCATAGCAATATCCAGAGAAACAGAAAACAGGTGGGCATTATTGCTGAAAGGAAAATGTCGCGTTACCATTATCAGGACTATAAATGTCAGATATCGGACAGAAGATGAAAATTGCCCCAGATGATGCTTTTGATGCGGACAGCTTTGATAAACCGGTAATCGGGATTGCTTCCGAGATGGGCGTACACGATTCAGGACGGCACAGCCATCTTCGTCATCAGCTACTTTATTCGGCAGCGGGAAGCATTACGATTGAGCTGGAACAGGCGTTGTGTCTGCTACCGCCACGTCGTGCGGTCTGGATCCCAGCCGGTACGGTACATCGCGCCATAATGCGCGGCGTGATGGCTTATCGTTCTTTGTACTTCTCAACCACGTTGCCGTTATCTGATTTACCGCTGCAGATAGTCGACGTTAACCCTCTCTTTTTTGAGGTGATAGAACGTATGTCTTTCTGGCCATGGGAGATGCCAGCCGCGAAGCAGGCCAGCCTCATCACCGTTTTTTGTGAGGAAATACGCGCCGCCCGCAGTGAAAACTGGACGTTGCAGTTTCCCTCAGATCCGCGGTTGAACGTGTGGCTAGAGGGATTACGTATGGGCGAACTCCCACCGCGACTGAATCAATTGTCCCGACGGGTTGGGGCATGTGAGAGAACAATCGGTCGAATATTTACCCGGGATACCGGGATGAATTATCAGAACTGGCAGCAGCAATTCAGGTTGCTAAAAGCCATGGAGATGCTGGCGGATGGATGCCCTATTAGCCAGGTGGCGCAATATCTGGAGTTTGTCAGCGACAGCGCTTTTATCGCGTTCTTCCATCAACATACCGGCACAACGCCGAGCCGTTATTCGGGCAATATAATGCCGCAGAAGGATTAGGGACATTACATACTAAGGATAATTTACCCGGCGGCGGGAGAGTGGGAAGATCGTGCACTAATGGCAGAGAGAAGTCCCTCTCTGCCAACGGACGCTGCAATTAATCAAACAAGAACCACATCAAGCAAACCAGCCGAACCTTGCGGAAATCAGACTGAAAAGTCCTACAGCAGCAAATATATTTATCAGCACCACCGTTTTACTGGAAACATTCATTTGTGCCACCTTTCGTTTTAACCCATATGGGTATAGTACGGGTTATAACTATCCGCAATAGTACGAATTCTGAACATAATGAAAATGGGTTGTTTTACAGCCGCTTTTCTTAAATTAATTAATAAAACTTGATGTGGGTCATGAAAAAGAGCATATTGCGCGCGATTTCACCTTTCGGCCCGGATGCCTTACATGTCTCTGTACCAAAAAATGTTGGTTTTTTATGCGGTGATGGCCGTTATCACGGCAATCATCACCTGGTTTCTTTCCCGCGATAAAAAGCGAATTCGCTTTCTCAGTGCGGTATTAGTCGGTGCGACCTGGCCGATGAGTTTTCCCGTCGCGTTAATGTTCTCTCTCTTCTGATGACGGCGTAAACGCCGCTTCAGGCGGAAAGCAGGGCATCTAATCGCTTTTTGTCGACTTCGCTGACATCCTGTGGATGCTGATACCCCACGTTCTCATTCGCACGGGTATACAAAGCGACCAGCCAGTCGTATACGTAGCGGCTTGCGCCGTGCGAAGGTTGTTCATCCAGCTTCGTCAGGCGTAACATCGGCTGTTGCTTCGGCGCGCTAAAAATAGCCGTTCCTTTCTGGATCCTGCTGGCAGGGCGTTGCTCCTCTGCAACGTCGGCAAATCCAAGCCAAGTAATAAAATCACCGATATCGGCGTATAGCTGCGCGGCACAGACGCTTTCGCGCTGCATAATGCGCTGTAAGCGTTGCGGCATCTCCAGGCGATAGCTGGTGGTGACGAGGATGTCAGCAACCTGCCTTAACGTACGGGGATCGAGTCGTAAACGGCGGGCATTATTTTCATCGCGACACCACTGGCGCACGTGGTTAATCCACATTTTGTGTGCCTGATATCCGGTCTCCTGGCTTTCCGGTGAGTGCATTGTGTCACGCACTTCGGCAAACAGGTCAATCTCTTCATTAAATAAACCACTTACCTGCTCCTCGCGCGGTTGCTGAATACGCAGCAGCGACTCAAAAATGCGCATCGGGGGGAGCAAACCATCCAGCAGTTCGCCATGCTTTGCCGCCTGAGCCTGTAGCTGGCGGATCACTGACTCATTGCTTGCTGATTCGGTCTCAACGGGATTAATCCAGCCGATTAGGGTTTCGCGTACGCGCTGTTGGTGCTGTTCACGCAGGGAGGTCAGCCTGGCCTGGCGCTGCTGTGGTGAGGTTGCCTGAGTCAACCATTCGACGAGGCGTTGTAAGCTGTGTTTATCCAGCGCCTGCAGCGTGCCCCAGTGCAGTCCGGGTTTGCCCATTAATTGCTGCACGGATTCGTCAAGATTTTGCTGGGTACTAAAACGCGCATCCTGCGGGGTAATGGCCCAGACCACGCCTGGCAATGCGGCGTCGTGGACGGGTTGAGTATCGTTAACCCAGCCCAATAGCTTGCGGGTGATGGCGGGCGTCTGGGCGCGGGTAGAGACAGCGTTGCAGATTAAGAGCACATCCGGTTGCAGGTGCTGGCGATAATGTTCCAGCATCCAGCCTAATTTTGCCTGCCACAGTGGATGCGGATGAGTATCCGGGGCGAGGGGAATATCGAGCAGATCGACATTCTCCAGCACTGCGTCTTCAACCGTCAGGATCAGTTCGCGCGTGAGCAGCGCCAGTGACGACAAAGAAAGGCTAACTGCATTGAGCAACTGATGATTTTCAATCGGATGAACCACCACATCGCTTTGCGCCTCATTATTGCCGGTCAATGCCACCTGGGTCAGGAAACTTTCGGCAGGTAAACCAAAATGATCAACCAGCAGACTCAGCGGGGCCGCTAATTCTTGCGCGTGTCCGGTTTGTTGCAACGTGTGCGCCAGCGTCAGCCACTGCTGCGTCAGCTCTGGTTGTTCTCCCCACAGTAGTGCCCAAGCGTTTGCCCGGGTAGTCAGATCCAGTGCGGGCAGCAACGTGGCAAACTGGTGCCATAGCGCATCGTCAATTTGCTGCTGGTTTGCCGGTACGCAGGAGCGCCAGAAACGACCGATTGCCGCAACATCATGTGCGGTAATGCCCGGCACAGGGTGACGCTGACGCAGCGTTTGCCATTTTTCCAGGCGCGCCTCAATAATCGATTTCTCGACCTGCCGGTTATCCGGGATCGCGCTGAACTGGGCGATAAATAGCTGTACCAGTTCCGCTTCACTGAGTAACCGCAGACGCAACGGCCATTCGCTATCATGCGGATTTTCATCGCGCGTAAAGCGGATCGCCATATTGGTTGGCGCATGGCCAGGATTAATATGCGAGAAATAATCAAAGCTGCGATCCGGGGTAACAATATTCACTTTGCCAGTGGCATTGCTGCACAATGCCGCAAGCAGATGTGCTTTTGCCGATTGTGAATGTCCGTATAACCCTATACATCCTTGCGATGAAAAGGTTGTCTCCAGCGCAGATTCACTCACTGCGGCTAGCGTAAGCTGTGCCAGCAGGGCATCCGCTTCATCATCAAGACGAGCCGCACGTTGACGGGTATCTACCACCCACTCGATGGCGGCCTGCGCGGTATTTAACATCTTACTCATTTCAGGTACACGCTCCCGCTATCGATCCAGTAATGGCTTCCGCTATGGCGACGGTCTGCCAGCGTATTCAGTTTTAACGTTAAGGCATTGGCGGCAACGGGGGTGCCATCCTGTAACCAGGCATCGCTCAGGACGAAGAATTCTGGGCCACTTTCTTTGCTGCCGCCGCGTAGCTGCAGCCGTACATTCAACACGCCATCTCCGGCGATGGTTTTTGCCAGTTCGGCAGAATTTATGCTGAGCGTATACAGCGGCGTGGCAGGCCAGCGGCTGTTTGCCAGTTGCCGGAATCCTAACGTCACGTTGCCACGTAACGGGAAGTGCAACCGGGCATCCAGCTTCGCACCGGGTTTATCCAGATCAATATCGTGATACCAGATGTTCTCATCGCGCAGGGTATTGACCGTGTTATCCAGTACGCCAAGATAACGTACGGTCGAGTAAGCGCCGATATCGGCAGCTTTAAAGTTAAAACGCGGCAAACGCAAATCCAGCGCCAGGCTACACAGCATGGCGCCGACTGCCGCGGTGGATTTGGGATTACCAATCCGCCCTTGTTGGCTGAACGGATACCACTCATGCACGCGGTAGTTATCCATCCAGATCATACGGTTAACCGGAACAGGTTGTAGATGGCGGATCAACGCCTGCACGCCCGGTAAACAGGCGGGCCTGCCGGTCACTAATAAAATATCGCAGCGATAATGTGAAATAGCCTCACAAACCGCGTGCAGCGGGGAAGTCAGGGTAAATTGCCCCGCTAACAGAGCTTCTTGTAACTGCCTGAACTGTACCTGCAACGGCACGCTCAGAATATCAAATGCTGGCGAACCTGCTGGCAACGCATGGTCGATAGCCTGCTGGATGTAGTTCATCACGTTGCGCGTTGGTCGTTGGCTCAGGAGTTCTCCGAATGTGGCATGCAGACCAGCGACCGGATCGTTAATATCGCTTTGTTCCCAGGCACTGAGTACCGCATGACCGAGTGGCATAAAGAGCTGCAATGCCGTTTGTTGACGCAAAATCGCTTGGGTATCGATACGACCGGAATCGCCAAACAGCGTGGCCAGCAATGCAGCGGCATCGGTCACGCCAGCTTGTTGTAAGCGGGTTTGCAGCGCAGGCAACACGCAACGCTGAATCACGTCCAGAAGCATGTCATCGCCTGCCACCTTAAAACCCTCACGGAACAGCAAATGCGGGGTAATTTTAACGTTCGCGCCGACGCCGTCATCAAGCTGATAATGGACGACGGCCATATCCGTTGTCCCGCCGCCAATGTCGATCGATGCCACGCGCAGCGCCCGGCCTTTAGTCTCACCGGGTTCCGGCAAACGGTCCGGGCGGGCAAGGGCGTTAAAGAATGATTCGGTGTGGCCATCGTAGTGAGAGATAGCCTCGTTATACAGCCACACCAGTTGCCCGCAGCTGGCTTCATCCCATTCCATCTGAATTTCAGGTACGGGAACCACACTCTTTTCCTGCTGTTTACGGGTAGTGAAGTCTTCATCCTGCGGGTGCCAGCCCATTGCTTTCCAGACCAGGGCAATAGCTTCAAACATGCGCAGGCGGAAAATCTCGCGCTCCTGTTTGGGCATCGCCGACGGTAGGGTCAGGATCAGCGTCCGTAACTGACGAGGAGATGCCGGGAATCCGAGGCGCAACCGCGTCGCTACGCTGTTAATTTGCCCCAGCGCTTGGGCCAGTATTTCGCATAACATATGCGTCATCAGCGTGCTGCGGCTGTATTGCGGTGAGAATACCGGCAGACGATCGTCCTGCGGCAGGCTGAACAGCGGTTGCCCGTCATCGTTCATCAGGTTCATCAGCGGGAAGGCGGTAGCCAGCGGCTCGCGCTGGGTTTTGCCATTCATCTGGCTAAAGCGCCAGTCATGTAACACCGGCGTTTCATCCCACAGATAACGGCGCGGGCTGGAGATCCCACTATTGCCCTCGGTGCCCATACGCTGCATCGCCAGCTTACGGGCTTCATCACCCACACGCACAATCGACGGCCAGATAAAGGCGTCATCACGTCCGCTCTCAACGGAAAAATGCTGCTTACCAAAGCGCGCTTCGGAAAACTCCAGCCGGCTGGTGAACAGCGGATCGTTGAGGAACTGCGGCTCGCTTAACGAACGGACCTGCAATTCAGCGGTCTGACGCAGCCCGTCATTGGCATCCCCGTGATCTTCAATCAGGACGCCACAGGTATGGGTATTACCGATATCTAAAATAAGATCGACGGGAATAGCGGGTGTGCTAAGGGTATGCGTAACCAGTTTCACTTCCGGGACAGAAAGCTGCTCGCCTAACAGAGTCAGCACATTCAGCCAGTGCGCCTGGTATTCAAAGTTACGCAGCGCCAGATGGATCTCTTGTTCTGAGCGATTCTCATGTTGGGTGACATGGTGCATAAAAGATTCGCGCAACCAGCCGTCAATCCAGGTCTGGTCAAGGAAATCAGCAATTTCATTGTCATGCCAGGCCAGCGCGAATCGTGTCCCGTTGAGCAGGTCGTTCTCATTAGGCGTTAACGCTGCAGGGGCATTTTCAGTGAGCTGGCTATCCAGCGCCACGGTAACGCGGTGGGTGTTGCCCGCGCTGTCGGGTTGCGCCAGTTTTCGTACCTGCACGCGCGCCCAGTTATCCGGGCCTTCAACAAACGTGCGCGGTGGGTTAAAGCGCAGAAACGGCAGCGGCAGCCAGACACCGTCGAGGACATCCAGCGAATAATGCAGCGTCTGGGTACTTTCCGGCTTCACCACTTCGGGCTGACCGCCAGTGCTGCCAGGCAAGGTATAGCGACCCGTTGCCAGATCGAAATCCAGCCGTAGCAGGGGACCGTTTGCCGTTTTGCGCACAAAGCGGCCATGGTGTGCAGATTCCTGCGGCGTCAGGCCAAAATCCAGGAATTGAACACCGCTATTGGCGATGAGCGTCACGCTCTGCTTGTAATCACACAGATTCACCAACATAGAATCAGGCACCTATCTTTTTGATTGTCAGAGGGATTTCCGCGTGATCGTCATAACGCGCGGTACAGGCGGCGACGTCGTTGGTTCCCGCTTTGCAGGTAATTTCAGGCATCGGATAACGTGACCCGTCTGTACAACGAGCATTGCCGCGACTCTTAATCATTAATTCACCCGACTGGTGCAAACCGGAGAAAATCTCGGCACGACAAACAATATTGTCACCATGAACCACGCGAGCAGTGCCTTTATTGGCCTGGATCTGATAGCGCAGCGACGGCGCTTTGCCGCTCACCGGATCTTTAACATCGACCAGGACGCGCCAGTTACCATTGAGGAAACGCGTCGTTCCTGCCTTCATCTGATTGGCATCCATCACCAGCGCATCTTTTGGAATCGCGGCGATCACCACCGGTCCTTCTACAGGTTTCTCTTTCTTCGCAGCTGGAGTCACTTCAGCACGATGCAAAGGCAGAGCAGATGCCAGTGCTGGCAGTGGTGCCATATCAATCTTAGCGACTTCAACAGCGGCGGCTTCGGGTACGGGCTGGGTGGTCTGTTGCTTCCACAGCAGCGGCCCAACGATGGCGGCAATGATGACTGCGGCAACGGGCAGGCTCCACAGCGGCAGGCGGCGCGCAGGTTTCTCTTGTGCCAGCGGCGGTGTAACCTCCGGTTCGTTAACTATAACCGGTGGCTGTGGCTCAGGTTCAGCCGGTTTAGCCAGCTCGACGACTGGCGTCAATAAAGGCGCATCAGCCTCGGCGAAGGTGATTTCCGGGGGGATTTCTTCTTCCTGTTCCGGCTCTGCTACGGTAACGACAGGAGGAATATCAGCAAGTCGCAGGCAATCGAGCACATCGTCGCGGGGATTTTCATTCAGATTGACGAAGCCCCAGAACGTAATAACGGGTTTGCCATCAACCAGAAACACGTGGTTTTCACCGGGAAACTGGATGGCTTTTTCGAGCAGAGAGCCAAACAGCTGTAGGGAGGTTTTTCCCGACTGCAGGCTTTTACGGCTCAGAGCCGCAGCATTTTCCAGCGTGCTTCCCAGATAGCGCAGCGCACGAAAACGTGCTTCTTCATCAGCGGCTTTCCACGCCACGGCTTTCCCTTCTATCGGGGAATACCAGTCAACCCGATCGCCGTTGTCGTTAATTTGTGGGATCGCCAAACAATCCACCATCGCCTGCTGTTTACGCAGACGAAGCGTTTCACGAATTTGCAATGCTGAATCAAACACGGCCTGACCACCGCCGCCCACGGCCTGATAGTCATCCAAATTGCCGCTGCGCAAGAGAGTTTTTGCCACGTTGTTACCCCTTAGACTTCTTCACGTATCTACTTTACGTTTTATAAAAACGAGCAAACGGAGAAAGAGAGGCAAAAAGGGGCTAATTTTCATGGCATAGAGTGCCGGGAAAAATCTTGACGTTTTGAAAAAGACTTAAGGGAAATTAATTCGCTTAGGGTGATGAATTATTCAGCGAAATACACCGGATTAGAATAACCTGATAGTGATTTGTTATTGGTCAGTTTTTGTCAGCTATGCTCTGATATCTCGGTTAATAATAAAATAAGAAGGCTTATAACCATGATTGCAAGGAAAACGTTACTCGCGCTGGCTCTCAGCACCGTCATACCGTCAGGCGTTGCGTTCGCGGCCAATACTGACACCATCATCTATTGCTCGGAAGCATCGCCGGAGTCATTTAACCCGCAAATTGCCAGTTCCGGTCCCTCATTTGTGGCCAGTTCACAAGTGCTCTACAACCGACTCATCAACTTTGATCCGGTAAAGAATACCCCGGTACCATCTCTGGCAACGGACTGGACGATTTCTCCCGACGGTAAGACTTACACCTTTACCCTGCGTCAAGGCGTGAAATTCAACAGTAATAAATTCTTTAAACCGACCCGCGACTTCAACGCTGACGACGTGATTTTCTCGGTATTACGGCAGAAGGATGCCGATCATCCGTATCACAAGGTTTCTCAGGGAAGCTATGAATACTTTAACGATGTCGGTCTGGATAAACTGATTAAAGAAGTTAAGAAGCTCGATGATTATCACGTTCAGTTTGTCCTGAATGAACCTAACGCTGCGTTTCTTGCCGACTGGGGAATGGATTTTGCCTCGATTCTCTCTGCGGAATATGCCGACGCGATGCTGAAAAAAGGTACACCGGAAAACGTCGACAACTGGCCTATTGGCACCGGGCCTTACGTGCTGCAGCAGTACAAGCAGGACTCGCAAATCCGCTATCTTGCCAACCCTAACTACTGGGATGGCGCCGTTCCAACGAAACACCTGATCTTCTCAATCACGCCAAACGTCCAGACGCGGCTGGCAAAACTGCAAACCAATGAATGCCAAATAATCCCAGCACCTGCGCCTGTACAGTTTGACGAGATTAAAAAGAATAAAGATTTGACGCTGTATTCGGTTGACGCGCTGAACGTTGGATATCTGGCGTTTAATACCGAGAAAAAACCGTTTGATAACGTACTGGTGCGTCAGGCTTTGAACTACGCAACGGACAAAAAGGCCATTATTAACGCTGTCTTTTTAGGTTCTGGTACGGTGGCAAAATCACCGATTCCGCCGAATATGCTGGGGTTCAATAAAGATCTGCAGGATTACGCTTACGACCCGCAAAAAGCGAAAGACCTTCTGAAGCAGGCAGGGCTGGAAAATGGCTTTGAAGCGACGTTGTGGTCAATGCCGGTCCAGCGCCCATACAACCCGAACTCCCGACGGATTGCCGAGATGATCCAGAGCGACTGGGCAAAGGTGGGCGTGAAGGCGAAAATTGTATCGTATGAGTGGGGTGAATATCTCTCCGGAATGCGTAAAGGTGAGCATGACACCGCGTTGTTTGGTTGGATGTCAGACAACGGCGATCCGGATAACTTCGCGGATGTGCTGCTGGGCTGCGACAGCATAAAAACCGGATCTAACGCCGCGCGCTGGTGCGATAAAGAGTATAATTCGCTGGTTGAAAAGGCGAAACTGGTGAGCAAACCGGAAGAGCGCGCCGCGCTTTACCAGCAGTCACAAGAGATTTTCTACCAGCAGGCTCCTTGGATAGCCCTGGCAAACGGTAAAACGTTCTACGCTACGCGTAGCAATGTCAGCGGATACAGCGTTAGCCTGATGGGCAGTGATTTTTCAAAAGCAAAATTAAATTAATGAGTTAAGGAGAGGTTATGTCGCATCTGGATGAGGTCAGCGCACGTGTTGATGCCGCCATTGAGGAGAGCGTCATTACGCATATGAATGAATTGCTGATTGAGCTCAGCGATGATGTCGCGTTGAGCCGGGAAGACCGCTATACCCAGCAACAGCGTTTGCGTACGGCTATCGCCCATCATGGCCGTCAGCATAAAGAAGATATGGAAGCCCGTCGCGAACAGTTGACCAAAGGCGGCACTATTCTTTGATATTTCCTCGCCGGATCTTATCCGGCCTACAGGCGCGTTCTGTAGGTCGGATAAGCGCAATTAAAACGAACGTCTCGCCACCAGCCATGCCCCGATCACCAACATTACCGCGCCACAGATTGGGCCCATCAGCGCCCGTAGAGGCACGCCGTGACTACGTAGAATATCCAGTATCAGTCCCCCGATAAGCTGGCTGGCAACCAGTACCGCAATCGTCGTGGCAGCGCCTACATTTTGATATCCACTAATGCTGGCGAAAACAAAGAACGATCCCAACAAGCCGGGGATGAGTGTCCACCAGCGTATGCTGGAAACCAATTCACCAAACCCTGCTAAACCTTGCTTAAACCACAATATGCTGACAAACAGCACGATCCCGACCAGCGAGTTAAGTAACATGGCGATAAGGATCGTCGAGGACGTCTGCGTGATGCGTACCATCAAGGTATTTTGCACCACCAGACCAATACCAGCGGCAATCAGAAAGGAGAGGGTCAGCGTCTGGTTCATCTAAGGTCATCCGGTTCACGACGATCGTCTAACTGCAACTGCATGAAAGTCAGATCCAGCCACCGCCCAAATTTGGTTCCAACCTGTGGCATTTGCGCGGTGGTTTTAAAGCCCAGCAAGCTGTGCAGATGCAGTGATGCCTGATTCTGAGACTCAATCCCTGCCACCATTACATGCTTGCCGCATGCGCGGGCTTCGTCTATCAGTCTGCTGAGTAGTGCTCGTCCGAGTCCTTTTCCCTGATGTTCTGGATGGACATACACCGAATGTTCAACGGTATGACGGAAGCCATCAAAGTTACGCCAGTCGCCAAAGGAGGCGTATCCCGTAACCACGCCATTCTCTTCACTCACCAGCACCGGATACCCCATCAATTGTCGGGCTTCATACCAGGAAATACGGTTTTCGGCATCGACCGTTTGATCATTCCAGATAGCCGCCGTATGCAGTACCGCATGGTTGTAGATTTCTGCAATGGCGGCGCAGTCTTCTTTGCTGGCAAATCGAATTGACATGTTGAACCTCAGGGCTTGTTCACTATAGTATTACAATATGAATACTATTGAAGACAGCATAAATCAACGGATCAGTGCAAGAATTCGCATTGAGCGGGAATCTCGCGGTTGGTCGCTCACGGAACTTGCCGAGAGAGCGGGCGTGTCACGGGCCATGATCCATAAAATAGAACGCGGCGAGAGTAGTCCAACGGCGACGCTGCTGGGTAGACTTTCCGGTGCGTTTGGCATCAGCATGTCTACCCTGATTGCGCGGGCTGAAATGCAGGAGGGCAAGCTGCTGCGCTTCGCTGACCAGCCCGTCTGGCACGACCCGCAAAGCCACTATCTGCGCCGCCATGTTTCACCGCGCAGCGATCTACCTATCGATCTGGTGCAGATTGAATTACCCGCTGGAAGTGATATCCCGATGCCAGCTTCTTCCTATGTGCAGGCCAGACAACTTATCTGGTTACAGCAGGGGGAATTAGTTTTTGTGGAAGGGGACATACGCCATGAAATGCAGGCAGGTGATTGCCTGGAACTTGGCCCGCCGAATGACTGTCGGTTTATCAATGAAACCGCGAAACCCTGCGTTTACCTGGTTGTGCGGTTAAACCACGTCGTCAGCTAAATAGCAGGCGCAGACTGCTACTATTGATGGATTCATGCCAAAAGCAGAGGAGCACATCATGGGTCAACAGACTAATCGTAACCGTCGCTGGGTACTGGCTTCCCGTCCACATGGCGCGCCAGTCCCAGAGAACTTCCGTCTTGAAGAAGATGAGGTGGCATCCCCGGGCGAAGGCCAGGTTTTGCTGCGCACTGTTTATCTTTCCCTCGATCCCTACATGCGTGGCCGCATGAGCGATGAGCCATCTTACTCACCACCAGTAGAGATTGGTGGTGTTATGGTGGGTGGTACCGTAAGTCGCGTGGTGTCATCCCGCCATCCGGACTACCAGCCAGGCGAATGGGTATTGAGCTACAGCGGTTGGCAGGACTATGACATCTCCGACGGTAACGGACTGGTGAAGCTTGGCGCTCATCCCGAACATCCCTCCTGGGCGCTGGGTGTTATGGGTATGCCGGGGTTTACCGCTTATATGGGCCTGCTGGATATCGGTCAGCCGAAAGCGGGAGAAACGCTGGTGGTAGCCGCCGCAACCGGGCCGGTTGGCGCAACGGTTGGACAGATCGGTAAGCTTAAAGGCTGTCGGGTAATAGGTGTGGCTGGTGGGGCAGAGAAATGCCGACATGCCACAGAGGTGCTGGGCTTTGATGTTTGCCTCGATCACCACGCACAAGATTTTGCGCAACAACTGGCAAAAGCCTGCCCGCAAGGAATTGATATTTATTATGAAAACGTCGGCGGAAAAGTATTTGATGCCGTTCTGCCATTGCTCAATACTTCTGCGCGGATTCCGCTTTGTGGCCTGGTCAGTGGTTATAACGCAACGTCGCTTCCGACCGGACCTGACAGATTACCGCTGTTAATGGCAACCCTGCTGAAAAAGCGTATCCGGATGCAGGGTTTTATCATTGGTCAGGATTATGGTCACCGCATTCAGGAGTTTCAGCGGGAGATGGGGCGCTGGCTTAAAGAGGACAAAATCCACTACCGCGAGCAGGTGACCGACGGTCTGGAAAATGCGCCACAAACCTTTATCGGTCTGCTGACCGGCAAAAACTTCGGCAAGGTAGTTATTCGTCTTGCTGAGGATTGATGCGTAAGGGTGGAAGACGGTGAATGTCTGTAACCAGGCCTGCTTCGTACGAAATGTAGGTCTGGTAAAATGCCAATGACGTTATCTGGATGAAAAGCGATTATTCATGGAGAAAATGAGAAGGTTACAACCCGAAAGCAAATAAATACTCCACATTGAGATAAATAATGATTACTATTCTCATTCTTAAAAGGGCAAAACCATGATTTTGCTCATTGAAGCTATGTGAAGCAGTAACAAACGAATTTATCAAAGGGAGTCGTCATGTCTTTACGTCATCTGTTTTCACCGCGTCTGCGTGGTTCTTTACTGTTAGGTTCACTGCTCGTTGCATCATCTTTTACTACGCAGGCTGCAGAAGAACTGCTGCGCAAAGCCGTCGGTAAAGGCGCTTATGAAATGGCGTACAGCCAACAAGAGAACGCGCTGTGGCTGGCGACCTCACAGAGCCGCAAACTGGATACCGGCGGGGTGGTTTACCGCCTTGACCCGGTCACCCTCGAAGTGACTCAGGTGATTCATAACGATCTCAAACCGTTTGGTGCCACCATCAATAACGCCACGCAAACGCTGTGGTTCGGCAACACGGTAAATAGCGCGGTAACGGCGATGGATGCTAAAACGGGCGCGGTGAAAGGACGTCTGGTGCTGGATGCGCGTAAGCGTTCTGAAGATGTTCGCCCGCTGCAGCCGCGTGAGCTGGCCGCAGATGACGCCACTAACACGGTATACATTAGCGGTATTGGTAAAGAGAGCGTGATTTGGGTGGTGGACGGCGACGCCATTAAACTGAAGGACACCATCCAAAATACCGGCAAAATGAGCACCGCTCTGGCTGTCGACAGCAAGGCTAAGCGCCTGTACACCGCCAATGCGGACGGTGAATTCATTACCATCGATACCACCACCAACAAAATTATCAGCCGCAAAAAACTGCTGGATGATGGGAAAGAGCATTTCTTTATCAACCTGAGCCTGGACACAGCGGGCAACCGTGCATTTGTCACCGACTCTAAAGCGGCGGAAGTGTTGGTAATCGACACCCGTAACGGCAACGTACTGGCAAAAGTCGCCGCGCCGGAATCCCTTGCCGTGCTGTTCAACCCGACGCGTAATGAAGCCTACGTGACTCATCGCCAGGCCGGTAAAGTGAGTGTGATCGACGCGAAAAGCTATAAAGTCGTCAAAACATTCGAGACCCCAACATTCCCGAATAGCCTGGCGCTCTCTGCCGATGGTAAAACCCTGTACGTCAGTGTGAAACAGAAATCTACCCGCGAGCAGGAAGCTACCCAGCCGGACGATGTTATTCGTATTGCGTTGTAAAAAATCAGGAGGGGGAAACCCCTCCTGTCATTTCTCTAAACCCCACGATACGCCTCGTTACACCCCGCCAGTAGCCCGACCCACTTCAGGGACTTACACTACGCCTTCAACGGCTAACTGAATAACACGGGAATACCATGAAAAAGCCATTTATCTGTCTTTGTGCAGGCGTAATGCTGTTTGCCCTGGCAGGATGCACCACTGATTACGTCATGACAACCAAAAGCGGGCAAACCATTACCACCCAGGGTAAGCCAAAACTGGATAAAGATACGGGAATGACCAGCTATACCGATCAGGATGGGAACGCGCGGGAAATTAACAGCAACGATGTAGCGCAGTTGATTGAAGCGAACTAAAAAAGAAGGCCTGAAGGGTTAACCTGTCAGGCCTTCAGCCATTACGGCGCGGTGCGGTGGATTTCCGCGACGCGCTTACGCACGCCGAACCAGCCTGCAACCAGCAGGATGGCAATCAACGGTAATGACGCGATAGTGTAGGTGCCGTTTGGATAGTCAAACGCCATCAACACCAGCACGCTCAACAGGAACACCAGGGTTAGCCACGAGGTAAACGGAGCGCCCGGCAGTTTAAAGCTAACGTCTGCCGTTTTACCTTCTTTTATGGCCCGGCGCAGACGCATCTGACAGACCATGATAAAGCCCCACGACGCAATAATGCCCAACGACGCGAAGTTCAACACGATCTCAAACACCTGCGACGGCACCAGATAGTTCAGAAATACCCCGACGACATAGACGACCAGCGTGGCGAGGATCCCAGCCCAGGGTACCTGTTGGCGGCTCATTTTAGCCATGAATTTCGGCGCCGATCCGCCCATCGACATTGAACGTAAAATACGTCCGGTGCAGTACAGCCCAGAGTTAAGGCTGGAAAGTGCCGCGGTGAGCACCACAATATTCATGATACTGCCGATGTACGGCACGCCCAGTTTGGAGAAGAAGGTAACAAACGGGCTTTGCCCTGCCTGATAGGCATTCCACGGCAGTAACAGAACCAGCAGCACGACAGAACCCACATAGAACAGACCAATACGCCAGATAACGCTATTGATCGCTTTCGGCACCATGGTTTGTGGATCTTTGCATTCTCCAGCAGCGGTGCCCACCAGTTCAATGGAGGCAAACGCGAAAACCACCCCCTGAACCAGTACCAGCGCTGGCAGCAGGCCATGTGGGAAGAATCCACCGTTGTCGGTGATCAGGTGAAAACCCGTGGCGTTACCATCCAATGGTTTTCCAGTGCCTAAAAAGACGGTACCCACCACCAGGAAAATCACAATCGCCAACACTTTGACCAGTGCAAACCAAAACTCCATCTCCGCGAACCACTTCACGCCGATCATGTTCATGGTGCCGACAATGGCCAGCGCACCGAGGGCGAATACCCACTGCGGTACATCACCAAATGCGCCCCAGTAATGCATATACAACGCCACCGCGGTGATATCGACAATGCCGGTCATCGCCCAGTTGATAAAGTACATCCAGCCAGCCACATAGGCGGCTTTCTCACCTAAAAATTCACGGGCATAGGAGACAAAGCTGCCGCTGGAAGGGCGATGTAAAACCAGTTCGCCAAGCGCGCGCAGTATAAAGAACGAAAAAATACCGCACACCAGATAAACCAGCGCCAAAGCAGGACCAGCCATCTGCAAGCGCGCGCCAGCCCCTAAAAACAACCCGGTACCAATTGCGCCGCCAATGGCGATCATCTGTACCTGTCGATTTCCCATCGCTTTGTGATACCCCTCTTCGTGGGCATTCAACCAGCGTCGTTTCGCCGCATGTTGTTCCGCGGCTTGCGTGTTGTTTGTGTTCATTACTTTTCCTGTTGACCTGACAAAAATACAAATCCTTTTTGCCGCACCTGCTGCGGCGAAAACAGCCTTACCCTTCATTGTGTTACGGGGGAAAACTGCCGGCCGAGCATCCTACATTCAATTGTTCTGTTCCGCAAAGCCTCGATAACAAGAATTCAGCATTTTTGTACAGCCTGCACTGGCGCGGTGTGGCCTCGATTCAGCCAATAAAAGAGAAGGGCGTAAATACCTGGAGAGGAGTGCGCTTATCGAGACAATCACCCGATAAGCGCCGTAAGGTTATGCTGATACGCCAAAGACCTGAACGGCCTGCTGTAAGCGCGATGAACGTTGAGTCAGATCGGCGGTAGCATCGGTGACACGCTCTACCATCTCGGCATTATTGTGTGTCATGGTGCCTACGCGTGAAATCGAATCGTTAATCAGATCCAGCGCCAGGGTTTGCTCACGTGTCGCCAGACTAATATCTTTGATCATCATCGACATCTGCAGGACATCGCCAATCATCCCGGTAAGATGCGTCTCCGTTTGTTCTACCATTTTGACGCCGCTATTCACGTTGGCGACGTTCTTCTCAATCAACTGTTTGATCTCTTTTGCTGCAGACGCTGAGTGCTGTGCCAGATTACGGACCTCTGCCGCCACAACGGCGAAACCGCGTCCTGACTCTCCGGCTCGCGCGGCCTCGACCGCGGCATTGAGCGCCAGAATATTGGTCTGAAAGGCGATACTATCAATGACGCCGATGATGTCGACGATCTGCCCGTTGTCACGCGATATCGCCTGCATCATGGCGATAGTTTGTTTCATGATATCGCCGCCTTCTGCCGCATTGGCGCTGGTTTTATCGGCCATGGTCATAGTATGTGCCGCAGTCTCAGCAGTTTGCTGTACCGCGCTACCAATTTCTTCAATGGCGGCAGCGGTTTGTTGCAGGTCGGCGGAAGTTTCTTCGGAACGCTTATGCAGCGCCGTACCTTCTTTTGATACTCGCTGACTGATAGCGCGAATACCGGATATTTGCGTACTGACATCATCGACCAGTGAATTCAGATTAAGCCCGGACTGATTAACCAGACGCATCAGCATTCCGATCTCATCCACCCGATTTAAATGACAGTTATCAGGTTTTCTCCCGGATACCACTTTCTTCATTTGCGTCAGTAGCGTATTAACTGGCTGACAAATTTGATACTTAAGGTAAATAGCAAACATCAGAAATAAGAACAGCAACCCTCCCGCCTGAATAAATGGATTAACAGGAGCAAAAAGAAATAGCACAGCGAGCAGGGCGATTACCCCTAAAGAATAATTGACGCGCTGGCTAATGCTCAGCCATTTAAACATTGATGCCCATGACAATATGCCGCGGCGAATGATAATGCCTTTAAAAAGTCGAAACCCTTTAAACTGCTGGTTATTAATTTTTTGATATAAACTTTCGCTTTGAGTTATTTCATCGCGCGAAGGAACGGTACGCACTGAAATGTAGCCAGTGAGCTTTTCATTGTGCCAGACCGGTGTAACGTTGGCGCGAACCCAGTAATGGTCGCCATTCTGCCGACGGTTTTTCACCATTCCCGTCCAGCTGTCTCCCTGCTGTAGCGTGTACCACATATCGGCGAACGCCGCGGGAGGCATATCAGGATGGCGAATAATATTATGCGGTTCGCCCATTAATTGCTGTTCGTTAAATCCGCTGGCATCAATAAATGCGGAGTTGGCGTAGGTAATATGACTTTCTTTATCCGTCGTAGAAAGCAGCGTCGCTTTATCGTTAAGTGCGTGCTCAATTTGTGTAACGGGCATGTTACTTTTCATAGAGGTCCCATGATGCTATGTATAATCCATACAAAAATCCCCGCAATAAAATCGGGGGATATTAGAAATCTGTTTTCAAACGTTTTAATAAGAAACGTTGCATTCTCTACTAATCATCATTTCTGTGGAAGTAGTTAAAATAAAAATTTCCATGTAAATCATTCATCCCGCGTCATAAAAGTGAAACAATTAATACAAGCGCATAACGTTACAAGTCGTTTAAACTGACTTAACGTAAATTGCGCTAAAAAACCATTTCGAAAAAAGAAAACTGGCATGAAAAGATTTTGATGTTATTACCGTGATATCAACGACCCTATTATATTTTGTAGGCTATTAATTGCGGGTGTTTTTCAGTTTAGCGGTACAGGGCGATCCAAATTTTAACCCTGGCTGCTGCAGGGTTTGTTATCTACTTTTTAGCTGAGTAAATGTGAATTAAATGTTTCAGTATGGCTATTTGATAAATTAATAATAAAGACATGTTAACAAACATAGGCTCGTAACATGTCATATCGCCTGAGTATTCTGGATAAAAGCCCCATCGGGGAAGGTGAAACTGCCGCGACTGCGCTTTCCCGGACGTTGCGCCTGGCGCAACTGGCGGAAGAGTGGGGGTACCATCGTTTCTGGATCGCGGAACACCATAATACGCCACAGCTGGCCAGTCCATCGCCGGAGCTGGTGATCGCCTGGATCCTCGGGCAAACCCAGCGTATCCGCGTTGGTTCCGGCGGCGTGATGCTGCAACATTACAGCCCGTACAAAGTGGCGGAAAACTTCAATCTTCTGGCATCACTGGCTCCTGGACGTGTCGATCTCGGCGTAGGGAAGGCCCCTGGCGGGTTACCGTTGTCGACTCAGGCGTTACAGCATGGACTGCATCAGGAAGAAAAAGGCAGTTTTGCCGATCAGCTTTCTCAGCTTAACGGCTGGCTGGCGCTGAACGGAACGGAAAGCGGGGAAACGGTATTCCCGACGCCAATCCCACCAATACCGCCAGAAGGATTTGTACTCGGAGCCAGTGTGCAAAGCGCACAGTTAGCAGCGCAATCCGACTGGAATTTTATCTTCGCTGCGCACCTCAACGGTGACAAAGCGTTATTACGTGAGGTTTTGTCCTTCTGGCAGACCCACAGCGACCGCCCGACGATAGTCGCCGTTCAGGTTATTGTGGCTGACAGTCACGATGCCGCTGCGCAACTGGCGGAAAACGTGCAAATCTGGGGCGTTGAGCTGGAAAATGGTCAGCGCGTTACAGTCGCCAGCGAAGAGCAAGCCCTGGCATTCGCCCTACAGGCGGGTAGTTCGCCACGCAAAATCGCGCGTCGTGAACTGGCGTTGTTACACGGCACCGCTCAAGAGGTGATGGTAAAGCTGAATGCTTTGCATAGGCAATTTGGTATTGATGAGTTTATTATCGACACGCCAGTGGCGGAGGGCCACGCGCGTCTGACATCGCTGCGTTTGTTGGCACAAGTCCATAATGCCGTGGAGGTGCTCTGATGACCCTCAGCTCAACGCTTATCAACTGGCGTCGTGAATTACATCAGCACCCGGAGCTTTCCCTGCAGGAGGAAGCAACCACCGGGCGCATTCAGGCCTGGTTGCACGCTGCGGATGTCGACATTCTGCCGTTCGAGCTGAAAACCGGTCTGGTCGCGGAAATCGGCAAGGGAGAAGATGTCATCGCGCTACGAGCGGATATCGATGCGCTACCGATAGAAGAAAGTGCCGACGTTCCGTTTCGTTCCCTCACACCGGGCGTGATGCATGCCTGCGGGCATGACGTCCATACCAGCGTGATGCTTGGTGCAGCACTGCTGCTTAAACAACAGGAAACAACCTTACCGGGGCGAGTACGTATTTTGTTTCAACCAGCTGAAGAGAGTTTCGGCGGCGCAAAAACGTTGATCCGCGCCGGTGCGCTGCAAAACGTAGCGGCTATTTTTGGTATGCACAATGAGCCCGGTTTGCCGGTGGGCGAATTTGCCACACGCGGCGGTGCGTTCTATGCCAATGTCGATCGCTTCGTGCTGCGCATAAATGGCAAGGGCGCACATGCGGCGCGTCCGCATGAAGGCAAAGATGCCATCCTGCTTGCCAGCCAGTTGGTAACCGTGTTGCAAAGCGTTGCCAGTCGCGACGTTAACACGTTGGATTCGGTGGTACTCAGCGTGACCCGTATTCAGGGAGGAAATACATGGAACGTACTGCCAGAGTCCGTTGAGCTGGAAGGGACGCTCAGAACGCACCGGACTCAGGTACAGCAGCAGGTTAAAGCACGGGTTAATGACATCGCTGCCGGATTTGCCCATGCCTTTGGCGCACAAATAGACGTTATCTGGCATGCAGGGCCGACCGCGTTGGTGAACGATGCGCGTTGGGCCGATATCGCCACCACGGTGGCGAAACAGTCAGGCTACACAACTCACCATGCTGACCTGCATATGGGCGGGGAGGATTTTGCCGTCTACCTGCAAAATACGCCAGGCGCATTTGTCAGTATTGGCAGCGCCAGTGAATACGGATTACATCACCCGGGATTTAATCCAGACGAACGTTTAATTGAACCTGCCGCACATTACTTTGCGCAGTTAGCAAAAACGGCATTCGCACACCTTTAAGTTTACCTGTTGGGTAGGGGTTATTATGGCTGAAAATCGGCAACTACGGCTCGGAACTATTCTGCATGGCGCATCGGGAAATATGTCCGCATGGCGCCACCCGGCGGCTCAGGCCGATGCCAGTATTAATTTTGAGTTTGTCAAAGAGACGGCGCTTATTGCGGAAAAAGGGAAGCTGGATTTTATTTTTGTCGCCGATGGTCTGTATATTAATGAAAAATCAATCCCGCACTTTTTAAATCGTTTTGAGCCGCTAACAGTATTATCCGCTTTGGCCAGCATCACCCAGAATCTGGGACTGGTTGGCACAGTGTCCACATCATACAGCGAGCCGTTTACGACCGCACGACAGTTCGCCAGCCTGGACCATCTCAGCAACGGGCGTGCGGGCTGGAACGTGGTTACGTCGCCTCTGGAAGGATCGGCAAAAAACTATTCTCGCGCTCAGCATCCGGAGCATGCCCAGCGTTATCGTATTGCCGATGAATATTTACAGGTAGTGAAAGGACTGTGGGATTCCTGGGAAGACGATGCTTTTACCCGTAATAAAACAAGCGGGGAATTTTTTAATCCGCATAAACTGCACACGCTAAACCATCATGGAGATTATTTCCAGGTCGCCGGGCCGTTAAATATTGGGCGTACGCCACAAGGTCGTCCGATTATATTTCAGGCGGGAGCTTCAGCAGATGGCAAGAAATTAGCGGCGCAGCATGCTGATGCCATTTTTACCCATCAGGAGTCGCTGGCAGAGGCTAAGGCGTTCTATCAGGATGTAAAAAGTCAGCTGGAAATCGCCGGACGACATCCCGATCAACTGCATATATTCCAGGGCGTCAGCGTTATTGTTGGCGACAGCGAAGAGGACGTTGAGCAGCAGTATCAGACTACCGCTGCGCTGGTCTCCGTTACCGACGCGCTGAACTATCTTGGCCGCTACTTTGAACATCATGATTTTGCCCAATATCCGCTGGACGCACCGTTCCCGGATCTTGGCTCTCTCGGACAAAACAGCTTTCGCAGTACGACTGATGAGATCAAACGCAACGCGCGCGAGCGTGGCTTAACACTCCGTCAGGTTGCTCTGGAAGCGGCCAGCCCACGTCCGCGTTTCAGCGGCACGCCGGAACAGGTCGCCGACGGCCTGCAGCAGTGGTTCGACGAGAAAGCCGCAGATGGTTTTATTATCCAGGGCGGAACGCCGGATACCTTCCCGCGTTTTGTCGAACAGGTTGTCCCTGTGCTTCAGGCGCGGGGCCTGTTCCGCCATGAATATCCCGGTACGACCCTGCGCGCAAGCCTGGGATTAACGACACCTGCAAATCAATTCGCACAATAAGAGAAAAACGCTATGCAGAAAAAATCAGTATTCCTCGCGCTGTCGCTGGCTTTCAGCGCGACTGTCTGGGCAAATGATGTGACGATTAACGGCACGGGCGTAAGTCTGGAAGCCAATAAAACGCCGATCAATACGGCAAAGAATCCGCAGGCGATTGCGCAATTGCCTGCAAATCTGCACCTGGCCGTACCGGGCAAATTCACCGTGGCGATTGCCGGGCTCAGTCAACCGCCGCTGACCGTCTTTGCCGATGACAATAAGACGCTGATCGGCAGCGAGGCGGACATCGCGCGTCTGGTGGCTGACAGTTTGGGGCTGGAACTCAACGTCGTACCTACGTCATGGGAAGACTGGCCGCTGGGCGTCACTTCCGGCAAATACGATGCCGCGATCAGCAATATTACCGTCACCAAAGCACGCAAAGAAAAATTCGATTTCGCGACGTATCGGAAGGACTCTCTTGGCTTTTATGTCAAAACCGGTAGCAAGCTGAAGAAAATCGAGCAGGCGGAAGATATCGCTGGACTGCGCATTATCGTCGGTTCAGGGACGAACCAGGAAGCCATCCTGCTGGCCTGGAACGATGAGAACGTGAAGAAAGGGTTACAGCCGTTTACGCCGGTGTATACCAAAGATGATGCCGCGCAAACCCTGGCCCTACAGTCAGGCCGCGCCGATGCCTACTTCGGTCCTAATGTAATCGGCGCATGGAAAGCTGCACTCAACGGTAAAACGCAATTGGTGGGTAGTGTTGATGGCGGTTGGCCAAAAGCGGCACACATTGCTGTGACGCTGAAAAAGGACAGCGGTCTGGTTCTGCCGGTACAAACCGCCCTCAACGGCGTGATTGGCAACGGCGATTATGACAAGGTGCTGAATCGCTGGGGAGAAGGGGTGGAACGCATTCCGCAATCTGAAATCAACCCGGCCGGTTTAGGCGATTAAGGAGGTCATCGTGAGCGATCAATTTCGCGTGGTCTCACCTGAAGCCAGCGAGCTACAGCCCATTTTGAACGGTCTGTTCGGTGAGTATGCTGCCCGCTATGGCGATTATTTTTCTCGTGACGCTGAAGTGGAACTGACCGAATGGTATCTGGCACCGCAGGGACTTTTTGTGATCCTGGAGCGTGGCGGCGAAATTATCGCCACCGGGGCTTACAAACCTTACGACAAGGACACTGCCGAGATTAAGCGTATCTGGACAAAAAGCAGCCTGCGTCAGCAGGGACTGGCGGCGCGTGTAGTGCAGGAACTGGAACGTCGGGCGCTACTCGCGGGCTACAGCCGGATATATCTGACCACAGGATTTCGCCAGCCGGAGGCCGTCAGACTTTATTTAAGCCAGGGCTACGATCCGCAATTTGATACGACGCGCAATCCCGAAGAGTACAGCCAGCCACCGTTTGATGGACGGCTGCGCTTTACCAAACTGCTGACTATTGCCGGTCAGGCCAGAATCGCCTGAGGAGAGAAGATGAAAACGACAGATAGCATTAAAGTCGTACCGGCGCGTTACCCCATGCGCACCGTTGGCGCGATCATTGCTTTGTTTGCCCTGGCGGTGATTCTCCAGTCTGTGGCGTTTAATCCGCGCTGGGAATGGAGTGTGTTTGCCCGCTGGTTCTTCGATCCGGTGATTTTGTCTGGTCTTGGACAAACGCTGTTACTGACACTTATCGGGACGCTGTTGAGTATTCTCATCGGCGGTCTGCTGGCGCTGGCGCGGCTTTCATCTTCCTGGCTGTTGAACTGTCTGGCCTGGGGGTACATCTGGCTGTTTCGTTCGTTACCACTGATTGTGGTGCTAATCGTTCTGTACAACTTCTCCTATCTATACGACACGCTGACGATTGGTATTCCGTTTACTCCCATTCAGTGGGGAAGTTTTGAGACCATCAATGTACTCGGTCAGTTTTCCACTGCGGTGGTTGGCCTGACGCTGGTGCAAAGCGCCTATACCGCTGAGATTATACGTGGTGGATTTTTGGGGGTTGATCACGGTCAGTACGAGGCAGCGGCAGCACTGGGCTTACCGGCAGGGCGACGTACGCTGCGGATTATTCTGCCGCAGGCGCTGCGCACCATTTTGCCTGCTGGCTTCAATGAAATCATCAGCCTGGCGAAAGGGACGGCGATGGTATACGTGCTGGCAATGCCGGAGCTGTTCTACACCATCCAGATGATATACAACCGCACGCAGGAAGTGATCCCGCTGCTGATGGTGGGTGCGGTGTGGTATCTGGTGATCACCAGCATCCTGTCGCTTATTCAGCATCTGGTCGAACGTGCGCTGGCACGCAGCGAACGACGTTCAGCGATCAACACCGTCCGGGTGAGCCGTGCAGAAAAACGCAGTCGTCAACGTCCACAGCAGGAGGCCGTCCATGTCCCACTCGCCTGAAGGTCATATTTCTATTACCGGCGTCAGCAAATACTTTGGTCGCCACAAAGCATTGGATAATGTGTCGCTGGAGATCCCTCCCGGAACGGTTACGGTCATTCTCGGGCCGTCCGGTTCAGGGAAATCCACACTCCTGCGTACCATCAACCATCTGGAACGCGTCGATGAGGGTTTTATTCAAATCGATGGCGATTACATTGGCTATCGTCGGCAGGGAGACAAGCTGTATGAGCTGAAAGAGGCGGAAATTTTGCGCCAGCGGGTTAACGTCGGCTATGTGTTCCAGAACTTTAATCTGTTCCCGCACTTAACGGTGCTGGAGAACCTTATTGAAGCACCCATTGCGCACGGACTGGCATCGCGTAAAGCCGCCACCGAGCGGGCATTAACGCTGCTTGATGCGGTAGGGTTGCGCAATAAAGCCGATGCCTGGTCGCGTCACTTATCTGGCGGTCAGCAGCAGCGTATCGCTATTGCCCGTGCACTGGCGCTAAATCCGCGCGTCATGCTGTTTGATGAGCCTACATCTGCACTGGATCCTGAACTGGTGGGCGAAGTCCTGGATGTCATCAAAGCGCTGGCGAAGTCGGGAACCACGCTGGTGGTGGTGACACACGAGATTGGCTTCGCTCGGGAAGTGGCGGATCAGGTGGTGTTTATGGTCGATGGCAAAATCGTCGAGCAGGGCAGCAGCGAGCAGGTGTTGAATCATCCACGCCACACACGCACCCAGCAGTTTTTGTCGAAAGTGCTTTGAGACCGCGTCCAAAGAGTGAAATTAACAAGAAAATATGAATGTCCGTTAATCCTAAATTAGTCTTCCTTTTGAGCAAGGTTCTTCAGTGACTAATTATCGAAAAATCACTTTATTATCAGGTGACTAATGACTGGGGTCTGGAATATACCACCCTTAGTGAAGTTGTGAGAAAGCATAGTAAAACTTTGCTTAAATCATGTGTTATGTATCATGCCATTGAGTATTACCACTTTTTAACTAAGGAATTGAAAATGGTAAGAGCACTGGCTTGTCTCGGCGATAAAACAAGTTATGGAGAAATTATTACTGCTTCTGGACTGGACTGGACTGGACTGGATGGAAAATGGTAAAGCATATGTAGCTACTGGCGACAGGGTGTTGTGTGGCTGCCCTAATCACTATGTTTTTGGTACAGCCACACAATATACCAGCAGTGGAGCGGGCACTTTAACCACCCTCGACACCAGTCAATTATCGATAATGATGCAGAGCTCACAGGATGTCAGCAGCAGAAAGTGTATTCGTTTTAAGTGTGCAGATGATGACGGCAGACTGATGGTGGATTGCCGGTATGTTCTCATACTCCCGGACGGCCATACAGAAACGAGGAATACAGATAGCCAAGGAATGACAGAGTGGCATTATGCTGAATCCGCTGAAAATATTAACCTGCACATATTAATGGATTAATTATGGCTGTTTACCCGCTTAGCACCAGCATTCGCTCTAATGTTCCTGCAGACTCCTTATTATATGATCTATGTGTTTATCGTATGGATGCCGACAGAAATAAATATTATTTGATAGATGTGAGACAGCAGAAATTTAAGGATAACCACCAAACTCAGATACATATGTCTGAAGATATAATCGAGCCTCTATCAACTATCTACATTATGGAAATGACACTTTATCGTAAGACGATGCTGCATACCCACAGTGTTACTCCAAAACCTTTCACAAAGATGTATACGCTTGCAGAATTTAGTACAGGTAAGGCGTGTTCTGAGGCTAAACGTGAAAATCTCTGTTATTTTGAATCGACAGGTACACCTAAACCTGAAAGTCAGGGGGGCAAAACGAAACTAGTTACTATAACCCGCGAGGAGCGGCCATTTATAGCGAAAGAATATCCTATTGGTAATTCCAGGGATCCTTTTGATAAAAAATTAGTAGAACGTCAAATAGAAGAAAGATTTAACGGATTTTATTTCCCTAATCAAATAGCTGCAAGTGTATGTGGACCTGCTGCATTTTTTTACTGCCTGCAAAAGGATCGCCCTGATGTGTATGCGCAAGCTGCCCGTGAACTCTGGCGATACGGAAAAACTAAAATAGGTAATTTAATAATTTCGCCAGGTAAAGGCTGTCGGCATCCTACAGGTGTATTTTACTATGATGACGGCAGACCGAAGATAGTCGGTACAGACTGGATGACGCTTGCTGGACTCAGGGATTCAGAGAATACAATGCTGAGCTTTGATACTCTTGATTCTCCAGTTGCTGGTATCACAATTTGGCAAATTTTGGCAGAATGGTTTGAAAAGGTCGGCTATAAAATGGTCTTTAGTAATGTCGGTATTACTCAGGCGGGTGTTCAGGGAATCAGAGATTTAAATAAATATATTGAGCAAGATTATAAAGTCGTAACATTGATAAATGATGGACTTCTTGTAAATAGTACAAATAAAACAACATTACCTACACACTGGGTTGTTTGGAATGGTTCAGTCATGCAAGATCCTAATGGATATATTAGTTTGGAATTGTTTTCTTGGGGAAAGGAAAAAAACTGGATAAAACCAAAAAAAGATTTGCAATTTTTTATCAACAGGTTTTTTGGAGGAATGGCTTTCAAGTCATTGAAATAAAATGGGAAAATTTTTTTTGGTTCTGCCTTTATTATTACTATCTGCCTGTTCGTTGCAGGCAGAATTCACTCCAGAAAGGGAGGTACTTAATGATGCAACTGTTGGCATTCCCTATTATAACCAAATTAATATATTTGGTGGGGTAGTTCTTTCTTATGATCTTTATGGTAAACAAGCTATTGCTGGAGATATTCATCCAGATAATTTAGGGCTTCACCTACAGTATTGTGATGATAATGAATTCAATAATTGTATCCAGATTAGAGGGACACCAACAAAAGCAGGCATAGCTAAAGTGCGAGTACATGGGGGCTTAGGTGGCGGAATGTTTTCAAAATCAGGAGAGTTCGATAAAACCTATACTATTACGGTCAAAGATTCAGAAGGATCTTCTTAAGATCGTTTGAGAGGCGCTCTCAGCATCGCCCATCAAGATACGAGAACCCGCTCAGAGAGCGGTTTTCTCACATCTGAGTGGTTAAAAAACAACCTTAACAATAATTTCCGATATCCAAACTGACCCCGTATAGATGCGATAGGGTGCAACCCCTTCCAGATATGCCGCATTCAGACACTTTACCGGCAATCAGAAACGGTAATTTTACTCATTTCTTGATGGTCATAAAATAGCATTAACGTACAATATTAGGTGCTGAATCATCCACATCACACGCGCACCCGAAAGTGCTTTGAGTTACATTGCGGCACAAGACTGTGCCGCACAGGGGTTACAGGGTGACGACGATTTTGCCCACCTGACCGTTGGCTTCCATGTATTGATGTGCTTCAACGATATCATCAAAGGCAAAGGTTTTATCAATCAGCGGTTTGAGCTTGCCGGATTGCAGTCCTTCAAAGATAAACCGTTTTGCACGTGACAGTTTTTCCGGGTTCGTGGTGATTTCGAAAATCTCATAGCCGCGGAAGGTCAGATGGCGACCGAGTATCTCAATTACCGGAATCGACAAATCACGCGCATCAAGAGAGCCATACTGGAAAAAGAGTCCACCGGCTGGCATCACCTGGGCAATTTTTGCCACGCCAGGGCCACCGACCGGATCGAACACCACGCGGGTGCCTTTGCCGTCAGTGATACGGTTAATCTCCGCCACCAGATCCTGCTCCTGGCTGGCGATAACCTCTGCCGCACCAAGTTGCAGAAGCTGGGCACGTTTCTCACTGGTGCGCGTCATCGCAATCGGTTTTGCTCCCCGCATGTTAGCAATCTGAATTGCCGCCAGTCCGACGCTGCTGGAAGCAGCATTGATCAGTACGTTATCACCAGGCTTAATATCCGCATATTCAACCAGCGCACCGAAAGCGGTCACATACATCATCCAGCTCGCCGCGGCTTCCTCGAAGCTAAGATTCTCAGGATGTTTGACGACAGCATGGGCTGGAGCATTGACGACTTCACCGTACATACCATACTCATGGAAGCTGAAAGCCGGGATGACGCTGACGCTATCGCCGGGCGCAAACTCACGCACGTTGTCTCCCACGGATTCAACAACGCCAGAAGCCTCATAGCCCAGACGTGCCGGGAATTTGGGTTGGTAAATATACTGGCCGGTACGATACATAATTTCCGCACGGTTAATGCCGATTGCGCGTACGCGTATCTGAACTTCATCCGCACGTGGAGCCGAAACTGGCATATCCTGGATTGTCAGGACGTCAGCGTCGCCTGGTTGATTAAAAACCACGACCTTAGACATAGCAAACCTCTGTAAATTGTTCTGTATTGGGTCTGCACAATTTAACGGCTCAGATGAGGGTGAAAAACCGCCGTTGCGGAACTTCACTATTACTCAGATTATAATAATCCCTGTAGGCGCGATTTTTGCTCGGTAAAAAGCGCATACAGCCAGTCAATAAACACCCGAACACGGGGGGCAAGATGACGCCTGTCCGGGTAGAGTACGGAAACGGGTTTTGATTCCCCGGCATAATCGGCCAGCACCTCTACGAGCTGGCCCGACTGGATCCAGGGGGCCAGTACCGCGTGCACACCGTGGATGATACCGAGTCCGGATAAACAGCCTGTCAAAAGAATGTCGGAGTTATCAACGCAGATGTGACCTGTAGGGATAAACGACACGGTTTCACCCTCACGGACGAAGGACCATTCCAGTGCTTCACGATGACGTTCACTGAAAAAGTTAATTGCCTGATGTCGGGATAAATCCTCTGGCGTCTGCGGTACGCCGTGTTTTTGCAAATAATCCGGGGACGCGCATGTCACCATTTTTACCTCACCAAGCCGCCGTGAAATCAGAGAAGAGTCTTGTAACTCGCCAATGCGAATCATGCAGTCGATACCTTCGGCAAGCAGATCGATTCTTCGGTCGGTGGAGGTGAGGACAATCTCAATATCCGGGTAGCGCGACTGGAAATCGTTCAGGGCCGGGACTAATACCGAGTGAGCCAGCGACAGGGGGGCATTCACCCTGAGTTTTCCGCGCGGAGGGCGAGTGGGTGAGAAAGAAGCCATGATGTCATCAACGTCACTGAGCAGGATTTTTGTGCGTTGGTAAAAAGCGTCACCTTCTTCTGTCAGACTCACTTTACGAGTCGTGCGGTTAAGCAACTTTGCTCCCAGATCGTCTTCAAGATGTTGGATAGCTTTGGTCACTGCAGGGCGGTGCAGGTGTAGCACGTCTGCTGCTCTGGCAAATCCACCTTGCTCAACAACCTGTACAAAAATATTCATATATTCAAACATACTGGAACGCATGGCTTATTCTCCCCCGGTATTCGACCATTGTTATTATGAAAGTAATAATCATGCCTGCATAGGTTGCCGAATGCTGCTCTACACTTAGGGTTTTAACTTTGGGGATTGCAGCATGATTAAGGTCTATGGGGTACCGGGCTGGGGATCGGCCATCAGTGAAGTGATGCTCACACTGGCGGAGATCCCTTATCATTTTATTAATGTCGACGGTTTTGACAGTGACGGCCCCCAGCGGGAGTTGCTTAAGACGATGAATCCACTATGCCAGGTGCCCACGCTGGTACTGGAAAATGGCAGTGTGATGACAGAAACGGCGGCGATCGCGCTGATGATTCTCGATCGTCGCCCTGAACTTTCACCACCCGTTGGACACGCCGAACGCCAGCAGTTTCAGCGTCTGTTGATATGGCTGGTAGCAAATGTCTATCCCACGTTTACCTATGCCGACTATCCAGAACGCTGGGTACCGGACGCCCCGGCGCAGTTGAAAAAGAACTGCATTGAGTACCGTAAATCCCTCTATATGTGGCTGAACGATCAGCTAAACGCCGAGCCGTACGCATTCGGGGATCAGCTAACACTACTGGACGTATATATTGCCGTTATGCGCAGCTGGGGACCTGGGCATGACTGGTTTCAGGACAACACGCCGAATATTAGCGCTATCGCTGATGCAGTTTGTCAGCATCCGAGGCTACGTACTGTACTGAAAAACAATAAGATTATTTGAATAAAAAAACGCTGTTCCGCAGATGTGCAAATCCCGGAACAGCGGGCGAACTATCGCCATAAGGTTAAATTACGCGACAGAAGGGGTCTGCGTAATACGATCCAATGGACTCACGATAAACAGATAAGAAATCAGGCCAATCAGCCTCATCGAACCGACGTACAGAATGGCGAAATCAAAAGACTGGGGATTGTCACCCATGAGGGTGAGCAGGGCGCTAAATAGCCCGCAGTTGGTGCGCCCGAAGACCGCGGAAAAAGTGATGCAGGCGGTGGCAGACTATTTGCTGAAAAAAGGTTATCGTCGTCATGGTATTGCGGCTGACGCACATCACCACAGTTAGCGTCGACCGACGGGCCATTGGACAACGCGTCGCCTCGATAGTATCGAACAAATTCCACGTGAAGACGATATTATTGATGTCGGATTTCACCTGGTTGAAGAGAGTCCGCATAAGTTACCTGCATCCCAAAACAATAAGGAACCTGTCATGCCGCACGTTGATATCAAATGTTTTCCTCGCGATTTGAACGAAGAAGAGAAGGCCGCACTGGCGACGGATATTACCGAAGTCATTATTCGTCATTTACAAAGCAAAGAGAGTTCAGTGAGCGTGGCGCTGAATGAAATTGAGCCAGGGGAGTGGCAGAGCGTGTGGGATGCGGAAATTGCGCCACAGATGACGAGGCTGATTAAAAAACCCGGCTACAGCATGTGAAAGAGAACGGGCGATTATTGCGCCCGTATTATTCAGCCGCTGTTATGCGTTTCCCGCTGGTGACAAACGTTCCGGCGCCAAGATGATGCAGGGTATTGAGTTGGCCATCATCAAACTGCCAGCGTCCTTCCACGAAAGCTCGTTCATCAGCGGCAGCCGAGACCACTTCCCCAAACAGGGTGTCATATTTTTCCTGTGCCGCCGTTGCAGGCAACAGGCGACACTCCATCCAGGCCAGACATTTCGCTTCTATTAACGGTAATCCCAGCACCGGACCTTTTACCACCGGAATACCGTAGCAGTTAAATTTATCTTCCACGCGACCGGAAACGCTGCCCACCGCGTAAGTCCAGTTGGTGGCGGCCACGCCCGGAATAACAATACCGAACTTGCCGCTACGCTCAATCAGTTCACGCGACCAGGCGGTCTTATCAACAACAATTGCAATCCGCGGCGGTTCAAATTCCACCGGCATTGACCATGCCGCCGCCATCACATTGCGCCGCTCGGTATGCTCATCACGGCTGGTGATCAGTATCGTAGGGCCGTGGTTAAGCAGCCGACTGGCATGTTTTAATTCGATTGAACGGAAATGGCTCATGGATGCTCCTGGGCTGAGAGATAACACACCACAATAGATATAGATATTAACGGTATTAGCGATTTTGTCGCCTCGTCTGGAGGAACAACGCACAAAATCGACGGCGTAAAATTAAAAATGCGTTATAAGTACTGCATTAATCGAACAGGAACTCCCTATGACGCCTTTTTTAACCACTTATTTTGCCCGTATTGGCTGGTCAGATTCGGCCAGCGTCGACATTGAAACTTTAAAAGCGCTGCATTTACTGCACAACGGCGCGATTCCGTTTGAAAACCTGGATGTATTACTGCCAAGAGAGATGCAGCTTGACGATTTGTCGCTGGAAGAGAAGCTGGTGACGGCGCGTCGTGGCGGTTATTGCTTTGAACAGAATGGAGTGTTTGAGCGCGCGTTACGCGAAATCGGTTTTAACGTACGCAGCCTTCTCGGTCGTGTGGTACTGGCAAATCCGTCAAGTCTGCCGCCGCGCACGCATCGTCTGTTGCTGGTTGAATTACAGGGAGAGCAGTGGATCGCCGACGTTGGCTTCGGCGGGCAAACGCTGACGGCGCCGATTCGTCTGCAGGCCGACATTGAGCAGCAAACGCCACACGGCGAATATCGTCTGGTTCAGGAGGGGGACGATTGGATCCTGCAGTTCCGCCATCACGATCACTGGCAATCAATGTACCGTTTTGACCTGGTCGTGCAGCACCAGAGCGATTATCTGATGGGCAATTTCTGGTCGGCGCACTGGCCACAATCGCATTTTCGTCATCATTTGCTGATGTGTCGTCATCTTCCGGACGGCGGTAAGCTGACGTTGACCAATTTTCATTTCACCCGTTATCAGGATGGTCGGGCGATAGAGCAGATTAATCTGCCCGATGTCGCCAGCCTGTATGCCTTGCTGCAGGAACAGTTTGGACTGGGCGTGGATGACGCGAAGCATGGGTTTACCGAAGATGAGCTGGCGACGGTCATGGCGGCGTTTGATACGCATCCAGAGGCGGGGAAATAGGGGTATCGGAAGTCATGCCGGATGCGGCGTTATCGCCTTATCCGGCAGACCCTAAAGTAAATCCGAATGTATTTGTAAGCGGGTTACTACCTGTTGCTACATATGGCTGGATTGTTGATCAAATTTATGGGGCATTGAAATAAAAAATAACAAGCACTCCAATGGAGTCCCTTTGAATTATCATTCAAATAATGCGTGTAAAATAAATCCTATTAACATTGGTGGAATCGATATAATCCAAAGAAAACCCTCAATTCTAAATCCAATAGTTAATTTCATTGGTAAGGAATTAATGTAATTATATTGCTCTATTGTCATATCATGATTAGAGAACTTGTTATACGGCAATATTAATGAATCCATAATAAAACCAACTTTTGCATGGTATGACCCTGGTGTTAATATCAGGCTAGCTTCTTTTGCTAATCCTGCCATAATAGGCAATCTATTATACTTTTTAATATATAAATCAACAACCATAGCATAATATTTTTTATTTACCAATGAAATAATAACAATAAGTAACATTCCAATCATGGAGAATGTTATTAAATATAAAATAAAGTTTGGATTATTTTTTAAATAATTGCTCATAAATTATATGTTCTCCGAATAATTCACCATAATGTTCAGCACTATCCTCGACAACTTTTGCGGTTCCTATACTTACGCCAACCCCCGTTACAAAGCATAAACTAGCACCTACGGCGCCCACTTCCGTAGTTACTAGCCCAAGAACCCACATGCAGGCACCTCGCGCAGCTAAACCACTGGCCCAACCAACCCCCATACTCGTCCCCTGTTTAAAACCAAACTTACTATATTCAGTAATTGCAGTCTTTTTGCAAGCATCTTCACGGCCTCTGGAACAAGCGTCATATACATTTGCTGAATAACCAGCAAAATCTAAGCCAACACCAATGTATCCTACATTTTTTATTATTTTTATCAATTTGGAAGAATGTTCAATATAATTCGCATATCCTTCAATATTATCGACTCCAGATTGGTTCCACTTATGCATAACAGAAGATGTTGAGAGGCCCAGCGCTTTCTTTATACTGTTATATTCTTCTAAATTTAATTGTGATTTAGAGAACTTATTTAATACAATATCCAATCTTTTAAAAAGCCTCGATCTTTGTCCAAAAAACTCCTCTCCAGATATTTTTCCATTATTATGCGTGTAAGTTTTTTTGTATAGATCTTCAATTTCTTTTAATATGTCATTTATCTCTTCATAGTATCCTTTGCCTATTTCACTTATATATCCAAAACCATCCCCGGCCTTACCTAAATAATCTCCATAAAGCTGATATGAAAATGTATCTACGACGGCTCTGTTATCGTGTAAAAGTTTTGCTTCCTCTATAGTAAGAGGTTCAAGTGCTTTATCAATTTTATCTCGTGCTTTTTGCAGAGTCTGAATCTGCTTTTGATCTTGCTTTTCAGGATCAACAACAATCAATATAGAGTCTGGTTTTTTTTCCATTTCTGGATTTAGCTTGCGGTATAACTCTTTTACTCCTGATGGCGGATTGACTATTAACTCACACTCATATTTCTTAGGTGATGTTTGATCTGGTACTACACAAAAACCAGGTTCTACCGTTTGTCTTGCTTCTGGGGGGCGCTGCTGCCGTACAGGTGGTGTATCAGGTATTGAATTACTGGTACTATTTACTGACTGAAAACTGGACAAAAGGTATTCATCATATCTGTATGTTATATTAAAATGCGGTGTAAACCTGCAATGACATTTGCATGAACCTCTGCTGTGTGCGGAACCTGCAAGGAGACATATTATTTCGGTTTCATAATCTGATAAATCTCGCCCCATCCTTGAGTAAATATCAAATAAATGTTTGGGAATCCTTGTTCGAAAACCTGTGCTAAAATTTGAAGTTAAGAATTTATTTTTCTTTTCTCCAGTAATGATTTTTTTCCGTCCAAGTATTATCCTTCCAGCCGTACCAATAAAATCATCGTGTTCAAATCTTTCATCGAAGTCTCTAAGTGAATCATGCGAGCGTCTATGTAAACCGGTTTCCTCTTGCATTTGTCTGAATATTTCTGAAGAAGGTGTTATTTTTCGACCTTCATGATCAATGTCGTTATCAAATGCACTTTTGAAGGTGTCTCTATATAAAATCCTGCTTGCTTCTATATGTGAGCCATTTGGTACGCCACCCTCAATTTGGTATCGTTGACCATCAAAACCACATATATACTCATCCCCCTCACATGCTATTTTTACTCCTCTAATACGAGGAAGGTCGGAATTTTCTAAAATATAACCACCACAACTTGTTCCATCTCCCGGAGATAATAAAAATCCTTTCTTAGCATCCCAGAAACTCATATGGCAAATCCTTATTTTAAATATCAAGGCTAAAGAAAGTATGATATCAAACTATTTGTAATTTAATTATTGTGACTGCCATCGCAAATTATAAAAAAAGCCTGAATCTTTTTTAAAATAATTCAGGCCTTTTATAACCAGTTTAATTGAAATTCATTAGATAAATGCCTCGTAAACTCTTTTTCTTTTCTATGATGAGATTAATCTCATTAAGCCCGTCATTTGACAGTGGAACCTGTAATGCCTTCTCCCATTTTAACGTGGTTTCACGTTTCTCAATAATATAATCATATCTGTCATAATGTTTTTTCCGATGATTTTATTAGCATGTTGATTAACAATGTCTTTTTCATTCTCTGTGAAGTGGAGCGTTCCAGACAAGGTTTTAAATGTTCTCCTTATGTCGCGCATTGAGAATACAGATTCTAAATTCTTTTTCGCAAAAATATTTACTGGCTCTGCCCAATAAGAAGAACTTAAGCCTATGGTCGATTTTAAAGTTCGCTTTAGTTTGTCTGTTTTGATTGTAGGCCTTATCCGGCCTACGGGAACAATTAAAAATCTATCGCCCATTCGGCGTGAAACAGGATCACTGCCGAACCGGTAATGGTTACTTTTTCCGGCAGGTTTTCACAGATAGCCACCGTCACATCAACAATACCGTCACGCCCGAGCGCGCGGCCCTGATGTCCCTGAACACGTAGCGTTTTCCCGTCATGCGGCATCAACCCATGTTGAACCAGCCACGCGCCCATTGGACCGTTGGCATTGCCGGTAACCGGATCTTCCACAATACCAATAGCAGGCGAGAACATGCGGCCATCGGTGGCGTTTTCGCCCTTGCGAATTTGAAAAGGGAAGAAACCGTTACAGCCAATTTGCTTGCTGATAGCGGTCAGGGCAGGCAAATCCGGGGAAAGGGCGTCGAGGTCCACCTCAGGCTTCAGCGCAATCATTACTTTAGAGTGTCCGGTAGTGGCTACCTGAATGGGTAATCCGGGCAGCATATCGTCTTCGCTCAGGTGCAGTGCATCGATTATCGCGGCACGTACAGCACCTTCCAGCGGAGCTTCGAATCCAGGTACGCCTTGTTCAAGGCTGATGCGATAGTCATTGTCACTTGCTTCAATATCGACCCGATGACGACCGGCGAGCGAGGTTTGCCAGACGGTGCTGTTGCCCAGACCCAGCACCTTGGCGCGCACATAATGTGCGGCGACGGTAGCGTGTCCACAGATAGGAACTTCGACCGTCGGCGTGAAATAACGAATGCGAACATCGCTGTCGTCACTGGTCAGCAGGAATGCGGTTTCCGAATGACGCAGCTCGCGAGCAATAAGTTGCATCTGTGCTTCGCTCAATCCGTCAGCATGCAACACCACTCCCGCTGAATTGCCGCGAAAGGGTACTGAAGTAAAGGCATCGACGTGATAAACCTGTGGTTTCATTAGCGTTCTCCCTGGGATGGAGAAGCATCATAACGTACAAAAAGCGGGATAGCGATCCAGGCCCGGTAAGCGCTAGCGCTACCGGGCAGCAGAGGAAATTAGCGGCGCGAACGCACTATCTGATAACGGCGGGTAAAGTACTCAAATGGCGCACTCCACACGTGGACCAGTCGGGTGAACGGGAACAGCAGGAAAATGGTCATCCCCAGAACCAGATGCACACGGAAAATCCACGCCACGCCATCCAGATGCGCAGACGCACCGCCCTGGAAGGTCACCACCGACTGCGCCCAACCGACCAGTTTTAGCATTTCACTGCCGTCAGGATGCTGTGCAGAGAACGGGATAGTGGTTAAACCGAGAATACATTGAATCAGCAGAACGCAGAGGATCAGAATATCGGCGGTCGAGGAGGTTGCGCGAATGCGCGGGTTAGTCAACCGGCGCACCAGCAGGCCAGCGCCACCCACCAGTGTGAGCACACCACAAAGTCCGCCGGCAATCATCGCCATCTGCTGCTTTACCGCAATCGGCAGGAACCAGGCATACATCCAGTGCGGCGTTAACATGCCAAACAGGTGCCCGAAAAAGATCCCCAGAATACCGATGTGGAACAGGTTTGACCACAACACCATGCCGCGTTTGTCCAGCATCTGGCTGGAAGACGCGCGCCAGGTGTATTGCCCGTAGTCGTAGCGGAGCCAACTGCCGAGGATAAACACCGTACCGCACAGGTACGGATAGATATCGTAAAAAAAGACGTTCAGGTACTGTATCATTTCGGGCCTCCCGCGCTGACGTCGACATACTGAGGTGCCACGTCCTGGCTAAAGCGTCGTTGATAGTTTTGTAACGGTGAACTGTCACAGGCGGTGGCATTATCTTCGATAAACTTCACCTGTTCCTCTTCCCAGACTGCATCCAGCGCCTGTCGGGTATCGTCGCGCGTTTCCGCGCCAACCTGCTTAGTGACACTGTCACTCGATAGAGGACTTCCGGCAAGCTGCAACAGGGCATCAAACAGTTGATACCACGGCGTATCGCGCTGTTTTAAGCGCCCGCCAAGCAACGCCAGAATCGGTGCGACGTTCTGCAGTCCTTCTTTGGCCTCCGCTTCCGGTAACACGCTTAAGTACTCAAGATATAAAGGCAGGTGATCCGGCAGTTCGCGACAGTTTAGCTGCAGCCCGACCTTTTCATACTGCGCTAACAGATCGACCATTGCCTGACCACGGTCACGGGACTCGGCGTGCACATGCTCAAACAGCAGCAGAGAGGTGGCCCGACCCCGGTCAAAGATTTCGCACCATTCGGCTTGTTTATCCAGTAACGGCGCATTGAGCAGCTCCTGGCTAAAATCACTAAGCATGGGGGCATCGCTGGCCACAAGCGCCAGCGCGTCGTCTTTACACTCCCATAGCAGCTCGTCGGGGTACTCCATCAGCAGGCCGATAACCTTCAGGATTTGCATTATTCACCCTCCGCTTTATCGCGCACTTCGGTGATGTCGATGGCATCAATACGGCTGCTGTTGAACAGGTTGAATTTGGTGTCGGAACCATGACAACCGTCGCCGAAGGTAAATCCGCAGCCGTTTTTCTCCGGGAAGGCATCACGCGCCATTTCGCGGTGACTGGTCGGGATCACAAAGCGGTCTTCATAGTTGGCGATGGCCAGATAACGATACATCTCCTCGACCTGCTCAACGCTCAGACCCACTTCCTCAATCGCGCGGGTGTCCGTGACGCCTTCTACGGTTTGCGCACGCATATAGTGGCGCATGGCCATCATCCGTTTGAGCGCCCTCAGCACCGGACCGGTATCACCCGCACTGAGCATATTGGCGAGGTACTGAACCGGAATTCGCAGCGACTCAACCGCAGGCAAAATGTTGCCATTGTGCGGCAGTCCGCCCGCGTCGGCGACCGACTGAATCGGTGACAATGGCGGCACATACCAGACCATCGGCAGGGTGCGATACTCCGGGTGCAGCGGTAGCGCCAGCTTCCAGTCCATCGCCATTTTGTAAACCGGCGAGCGCTGGGCTGCTTCAATGACGTTGTGTGGAATACCTTGTTTTAGCGCCTCTTCAATCACCGCCGGATCGTTCGGGTTGAGGAACACATCGCACTGACGCTCGTAGAGATCGGTTTCATGCTCAGTGCTCGCTGCTTCCTCGATACGGTCGGCGTCGTACAGCAATACCCCGAGATAACGGATACGCCCAACGCAGGTTTCTGAACACACCGTCGGCTGGCCGGACTCAATACGCGGGTAGCAGAAAATGCACTTCTCTGACTTACCGCTCTTCCAGTTAAAGTAGATTTTTTTGTACGGACAGCCGCTGATGCACAAGCGCCAACCGCGACATTTGTCCTGGTCGATCAGCACAATGCCGTCTTCTTCACGCTTATAGATAGCACCGCTCGGGCAGGTGGCGACACAGCTTGGATTCAGACAGTGCTCGCACAGGCGCGGTAAATACATCATAAAGGTGTTTTCGAACTGACCGTACATCTCCTTTTGCATCTTCTCGAAGTTACGGTCGCGGGCACGTTTTGAAAATTCGCCGCCAAGCAGTTCTTCCCAGTTTGGACCCCAGATAATCTTGTCCATCCGTTTACCATCTATCAGCGAACGCGGACGCGCGGTGGGCTGATTCTTGCTCTCCGGCGCGCTATGCAGATGCTGATAATCGTAGGTAAACGGTTCATAGTAATCATCGATTTGCGGGATCACCGGGTTGGCGAAAATTTTGGTGATCACGCCCATCTTACCGCCCAGACGCGGTCTTATCTTGCCGTTGACATCGCGAACCCAGCCGCCTTGCCACTCTTCCTGATCTTCCCAGTTTTTCGGATAACCAATCCCCGGTTTAGTCTCGACGTTGTTAAACCACGCATATTCCATCCCTTCACGCCCGGTCCAGACGTTTTTACAGGTGACGGAGCAGGTGTGGCAGCCGATGCACTTATCCAGATTAAGAACCATGCCTACCTGTGAGCGTATTTTCATTTTTTCGCCTCCTGTACCTGATCGCGACCTTCATCATCCAGCCAGTTAATGTTTTTCATTTTTCTAATCATGATGAACTCATCGCGGTTAGAGCCGACCGTCCCGTAATAGTTGAAGCTGTATGCCAGTTGCGCATAGCCGCCAATCATGTGCGTGGGTTTCGGGCAGACGCGGGTGACCGAGTTATGGATCCCGCCACGCATCCCGGTGACTTCCGAGCCAGGGATATTCATGATTCGCTCCTGAGCGTGATACATCATGGTCATTCCCGGCGGCACGCGTTGACTCACCACTGCACGCGCGGTGAGCGCACCGTTGGCGTTGAAGGCTTCAATCCAGTCGTTATCCTCAATGCCCAGCTCTTTGGCATCGGTCTCGCTGATCCAGACAATGGGGCCGCCGCGCGAAAGCGTCAGCATCAGTAGGTTTTCGCTGTAGGTAGAGTGGATCCCCCATTTCTGGTGCGGCGTCAGGAAGTTGAGGGCTTTTTCCGGGAAGCCGTTAGGCGGAACTTCGCGCATTTCACTGACGCTGCGGGTATCGATAGGCGGACGATACGCCACCAGACTTTCACCGAACGCTCGCATCCACGCGTGATCCTGGTACAGCTGCTGGCGACCGGACAGGGTACGCCATGGGATCAACTCGTGGACGTTGGTATAGCCTGCGTTATAGGAGACATGTTCGCTTTCAAGGCCGGACCAGGTAGGACTGGAGATGATTTTGCGCGGCTGCGCCTGGATATCGCGAAAACGAATCTTTTCGTCTTCTTTGTTCAACGCCAGATGCGTATGGTCGCGTCCGGTCATCGCCCCCAGCGCTTCCCAGGCTTTCACCGCCACCTGACCGTTGGTTTCCGGCGCCAGGGCGAGGATCACCTCAGAGGCATCCAGTGCGGTGTCAATCAGCGGTCGGCCTTTTGCCGGGCCTTCGCGTTTGGTGTAGTTCAGCTTGCCGAGGAAATCGACTTCCGCCTGGGTATTCCACGCAATGCCTTTCCCTCCATTTCCAAGCTTGTCCATAAGCGGACCGAGTGAAGTAAAGCGTTCGTAGGTAGCGGGGTAGTCACGTTCCACAACGGCGATATTTGGTGCCGTTTTCCCCGGAAGGAGATCGCATTCGCCTTTGCGCCAGTCCAGAATGTCAAACGGCTGCGCCAGCTCTGCCGGAGAGTCGTGTTGCAGTGGTTGCAACACCACATCCGTTTCTTGTCCAAGGTGTCCCACACATACCTCGGAGAACACTTTGGCGATGCCTTTATAAATTTCCCAGTCACTCTTCGATTCCCATGCCGGGTCGACCGCCGCGGACAACGGGTGAATAAACGGATGCATATCCGAAGTGTTCATATCGTCTTTTTCATACCAGGTAGCGGTTGGCAAAACGATATCGGAGAACAAACAGGTGCTGGACATACGGAAATCGAGCGTGACCAGCAGATCGAGCTTGCCCTCTATCGCCGCGGACTGCCATTCAACCTCTTCAGGTTTAATACCCTCACTTGAACCGAGCGCTTCCCCCTGGATCCCGCTTTCGGTACCCAGTAAATACTTGAGCATGTATTCATGCCCTTTACCGGAGGAACCGAGCAGGTTAGAGCGCCAGACGAAGAGGTTGCGTGGGTGGTTTTTGCCGCTATCCGGCTGCTCACAGGCAAAACGAATATCACCCGACTTCAGCGCTTGAGCAGTGTATTGCGCAGGAGATAACCCAGCTTGTTCTGCCTTCGCTTTGACGGTCAATGGGTTAAGGTTAAGCTGCGGCGCAGAGGGCAGCCAGCCCATTCGTTCAGCACGTACGTTAAAGTCAATCAAATGTCCGCTAAACTTCGACGCATCGGCCAGCGGAGAGAGGAGTTCTTGCGCGGTGAGTTTTTCATAACGCCACTGACTGGAATGATTGTAGAAAAACGAAGTGCTGTTCATCTGACGAGGTGGGCGGTTCCAGTCCAGGGCAAAGGCCAGCGGCAACCAACCGGTTTGCGGACGCAGTTTCTCCTGACCCACATAGTGCGCCCAGCCGCCGCCGCTTTGTCCCACGCAACCACAGAACACCAGGATGTTAATCATCCCGCGGTAGTTCATGTCCATGTGATACCAGTGGTTAACGCCAGCCCCGAGGATGATCATCGAACGGCCATGCGTTTTGTGCGCGGTATCGGCAAACTCACGGGCGATTTGTTCGATATGACGGCGTGGCACGCCGGTAATTTGCTCACCCCAGGCCGGGGTGTAGGCTTTTACTTCGCTGTAATCTTGTGCGCTATGAACATCATCCAGACCACGGTCGAGGCCGTAATTCGCCAGCACCAGATCATAGACGCTCACCACCGGGCAACGTCTACCGTCAGCGAGGGTAAGATGTTTTACCGGTAGTTGACGAACCAACACAGGTTCTTGTTTTACACTGCGAAAATGTGGGTTTTCGTTGCCGCCAAAATAGGGGAATGCCACGCCGGTCACGTCATCATGCTGACCAAGCAGCGAGAGGGAAAGTTCAGTTTCAGCGCCAGCCGCCAGGGGTTCCAGGTTCCATTTGCCTTTCTCGCCCCAGCGAAAACCGATGGATCCATTCGGGACAACCAGTTCACCTTCGCGGTTGAAAGCCACCGTTTTCCACTCTGGATTGTTGCTTTCGCCGAGACCATCAACAAGGTCTGAGGCGCGCATCATGCGTCCAGGCACGTAGCTACCATCTTCGCGGGCATCCAGCAACACCAGCATCGGCATATCGGTATAGCGACGACAGTAATTGAGGAAATAATCGCTGGGATTGTCGAGATGGAACTCTTTCAGGATGACGTGGCCCATCGCCATTGCCAGCGCGCTGTCTGTCCCTTGTTTCGGTGCCAGCCACTGGTCGCACAGTTTGGCGACTTCCGAGTAGTCTGGCGTAATGGCAATTGTCTTGGTGCCTTTGTAGCGAACTTCAGTAAAAAAGTGCGCGTCCGGGGTACGGGTCTGCGGCACGTTAGAGCCCCAGGCGATGATATAGCTGGAGTTATACCAGTCGGCGGATTCAGGAACGTCGGTCTGCTCGCCCCAGGTCATCGGTGACGCGGGCGGTAAGTCGCAGTACCAGTCATAGAAGCTCAGACAGGTTCCACCCAGTAGCGAGAGATAGCGCGTACCTGCGGCATAGGAGACCATCGACATTGCGGGGATGGGAGAGAATCCGGCCACACGATCCGGGCCGTAGGTTTTCACCGTCCAGACGTTGGCAGCAGCAATCAGTTGATTAAGTTCTTTCCAGTTGGAACGGATAAACCCACCGCGCCCGCGTACCTGCTTGTAGCTCTGGCATTTTTGCGGGTCGTTCATAATGGATTCCCAGGCCAGCACCGGATCGGGCTGGCGGGACAGGGCGTCGCGCCACAATTCGATTAAGCGTTTACGCACCAGTGGATATTTCAGGCGGTTAGCGCTGTAGAGATACCACGAGTAACTTGCGCCGCGTGGGCAGCCACGGGGCTCATGATTTGGCAGGTCAGGGCGGGTACGCGGGTAGTCGGTTTGCTGAGTTTCCCAGGTTACCAGCCCGTTTTTGACGTAGATTTTCCAGCTGCATGAGCCGGTACAGTTAACGCCGTGGGTAGAACGCACAATTTTATCGAACTGCCAGCGCTGACGATAGCTGTCTTCCCAGTCCCGGTTGGTGTGCATTACTTGCCCATGCCCCTCGGCAAACGTATCGCCCTTTTGTTTAAAGTAGCGAAAGCGGTCTAACAGTTTACTCATGACATAACTCCTGCTTCGAATAACGTTGCCTACACAGGCCAAAAGATGACTATTTTTTTTGTGATTTACGGCCGTAAACCAGCCAGGTCACCAGCACGCAGACGATGTAGAACACAAGGAATATTTTCATGGCACCTACCGGAGATCCGGTCAGCGCCAGCGATGAACCAAACGCTTTCGGGATAAAGAAGCCCCCGACAGCACCAATTGCGGAGATAAATCCCAGGGCGGCGGCGGTATCGGTTACCGCCTCACGCTGGGCCTGTTCTTCAGTACCACCGTGCAGCTTCACCCGGTAAATGGTGATTTTGCGAAAGATCACCGCAATCATCTGGAAGGTCGAACCGCTGCCCAGACCCGCGGTCAGGAACAAGCCCATAAACACCAGGTAAAACGCGATAAAGCTTCCTTCGCCCGAGCCGGGCAAAGTGAGAAACAGCAGGGCGCTGAACAGTGCCATAAAGATGAAGTTAATTAAGGTGACCCGCACACCACCAAACTTGTCAGAGATAACACCGCCCGCCGATCGCGCCAGCGCACCGATGAAGGGCCCGAAGAACGCCAGTTGCAGAATATTCACGTCAGGGAACTGTGTTTTCGCCAGCATGGCAAAGCCTGCTGAAAAACCGATAAATGAACCGAAGGTGGCGAGATACAGCAGACTTAATAACCACAAATGAAAACGCTTGAGGACCGGTAGCTGGGAGGCAATTGAGGCCTTCGAACTGGCAATGTCGTTCATTCCTATGCCCGCTGCCACGGTCGCTATCAGCAGTAGCGGCACCCAAATCCATGCGGCATTGGCCAGTGACAGTAACGATCCGTCAGCTTGTGGTACGCCCTGCACGCCCAGGAAGGTAAAAATGGGGAGAAAGATCACCAGCGGCGCGATCAACTGCATCACGCTGACACCGAGGTTGCCGAGGCCACCGTTAATGCCTAGTGCGCTGCCTTGCTTCGCTTTGGGGAAGAAAAAACTGATATTGCCCATGCTGGAGGCAAAGTTAGCGCCAGCAAACCCACACATTAGCGCAATGATAATAAATACGCCAAACGGAGTAGCGGTATTTTGCACGGCAAAACCGAGCCAGACGCAGGGAATAACCAGAATGACGGTGCTAAAAATGGTCCAACGGCGCCCCCCAAATATAGGTACCATAAAGGAGTAGGGAACGCGCAATATTGCACCAGAAAGAGAAGGTAATGCCGTTAATAAAAACAGTTGATCGGTGGTAAAATTAAAACCAATTTTATTCAGATTGACAGCAACAGCGCTGAACAACATCCAGACGCAAAACGCAAGCAGCAAGCAACTCACTGATATCCAGAGGTTTCTTCGGGCAATGTGCTTACCTTTGTTTCCCCAAAAGGCAGGATTTTCGGGTTTCCAGTCAGTTAAAAGATAACGATTATTTTTCTCATTTGATGCTGACATATTATTCTCCATGCACATGCCGTTCATGAAAAAGAAATAAACGCATACAGCGCCGCGCGAGTTCTTTTAGAAACTATTGAAAAGTTTTGGGAATATTGACTGAAAGAATAGATAAAAAAGCGCAATAACGCGGCGTGATGAGGGAATTACACGTTGCTTAAGTGTTACCAATTGTAAATATAAAAGATGTATTATTAATTCATCTATAACATCAATTAACTAACTCTAACGTAATCATACGATCCAGGTGGCGTTCGAATGCAGGATCGGCCATTTCTTCAATGCCTAATACATAGATGCCATCCAGACCGCATACCAACGCAATTAAACGCCACGCCACATCGGCAGCATCCGGGCCTGGAGAAAACTCACCGGCATTCTGTCCCTGAGAGATGATAGCGGCGGTTTCTTCGTGCCACATCCGCATGGTCAGCAGGTAAGCGCTTTTGATTTCCGGATCTTTATCCGCCAGAACCTGCGCTTCACGCCATAGTTTTATATAGGGTTCGAACCCGCCATCTTCGCTGCCCAGCATGGCATGCAGCCGTTCACGGAAGCTGGCGTTTGCGCTGACCAGTTCGGCATCCAGAAGAGTACGGATCAGTTGCACAAAAGCGAGGGATTTTAACTCGCCGGCAGACGTAAAGTGATGATGCACCTGGCCGGTTGACACCTGAGCTTCCGTGGCAATACGCCGCACCGTCATGGCGGCAAATCCTTCCTCAAGCGCGACGCGCATTGCCGCCTGCAGAATCAATTCCCGACGTTCATCCCGATTTAGATAGCTCATCGTTACTCCCATACCCGTTTAGCACGCAGTCTAACAAAAAGTTGGACATACGTTCAAATTTCCGTAGGATCGCCGAACCTGGACGTGTGTCCAGTTTCAGTTTTGAAGGGAGTTTTATGTTTCGTCAGTGGTTAACGTTAGTGATTATTGTGCTGGTCTACATCCCTGTTGCGATTGATGCAACGGTGCTGCACGTTGCCGCGCCCACGCTGAGTATGACGCTGGGTGCCAGTGGTAACGAGCTGCTGTGGATCATTGATATTTATTCTCTGGTAATGGCCGGTATGGTGTTGCCCATGGGGGCGCTGGGCGATCGCATTGGCTTTAAACGCTTGCTGCTGTTAGGTGGAGGCTTGTTTGGTCTGGCATCGCTGGCGGCCGCTTTTGCTCATAGCGCCAGTTGGCTGATTGTCACCCGGGCCGTGTTGGCGATTGGCGCGGCGATGATTGTGCCGGCAACGCTTGCGGGGATTCGCGCCACTTTCGCTGAGCAACGGCATCGTAATATGGCGCTCGGCGTCTGGGCCGCGGTTGGTTCCGGCGGTGCGGCGTTTGGCCCACTGGTTGGCGGGATGCTACTGGAGCACTTCTACTGGGGATCAGTATTCTTAATTAATGTACCGATTGTCCTGGTGGTAATGGCCTTAACCGCACGCTTAGTGCCGCGCCAGGCTGGACGTCGCGATCAATCGTTAAATTTTGGTCATGCGATAATGCTGATTGTCGCCATTCTGCTGCTGGTATACAGCGCCAAAACCGCGCTGAAAGGGCATACGGCGACCGTTGCTATCGCTCTGACGCTGTTAACCGGCGCTTTGCTGTTGTGGCAGTTTGTCCGCATCCAGCTTGCGGCAGCCCGCCCGATGATTGATATGCGGTTGTTCACGCATCGCATCATTTTAAGTGGTGTCGTGATGGCGATGACCGCGATGATAACGCTGGTGGGTTTCGAGTTACTGATGGCTCAGGAGCTACAGTTTGTCCACGGCTTAACACCGTATCAGGCAGGGTTGTTCATGCTGCCGGTGATGCTGGCAAGTGGTTTCAGCGGACCGATTGCCGGTATGTTGGTTTCACGTCTGGGGTTACGTTGTGTGGCAACGGCGGGCATGGCGCTGAGCGCTGTTAGCTTTTACGGCCTTGCGATGACGGATTTCAGTAGTCAACAGGTACAAGCCTGGATTTTGATGGCTTTGCTCGGCTTCAGCGCCGCCAGTGCGCTTCTGGCTTCAACAGCGGCTATCATGGCAGCAGCACCTGCGGAAAAAGCCGCGGCCGCGGGTGCCATCGAGACAATGGCTTATGAACTGGGAGCCGGACTTGGGATCGCTATCTTTGGTTTGCTGTTGAGCCGTAGCTTTTCTGCATCGATTCTGCCGCCAGCCGGACTTAATCCGCAGGAAATGGAACGTGCCTCATCGTCAATGGGGGAGGCGGTACAACTGGCGCACTCGCTCCCGTCGTCACTGAGTGAGGCATTGCTGACGGCTGCCAGAGAAGCGTTCACCTGGTCACATAGCGTGGCCTTAAGCAGCGCCGGCAGCATGCTTATCGTATTAGCGATAGGAATGTGGTTCAGTCTGGCAAAGGTACAACGTTAATAACTAGTGAGCTAAATGACAGGGGTAATCCATCTCTTCGACTTCTTTCCCACTCAGTCGAGCGTATTGCCCCGTCAATCTCCAGAACGCAGGCTGTGTTTCCGTATAGATTTCTGCTGCTAATATCAGGCGGCGGCGATCTACCTCATTAAGCTCCAGAAGTGTCCACGGAATAAAGTAGCGATCGCTGTCCGTCAACGTAAACCACAGTGGGCATCCGCAGCCGGAACAGAAGAACCGTTCACCACGATTTGAGGAAGGAAAGTGCGAAGGTTCTACCGATTCTGGTGACATCAGCGGGTGAGCGCTGGCTTCCAGATACATGGCGATGCCGCCAGACCATTTCTGACACAGCGTACAATGGCAGGCATAGACATCCAGCATTTCGACGTCGACGGTAAAATGACTCTGTCCGCAAAGACAACGACCAGTGAATGTCTGCACGGCATACTCCTTATGACCGAGTCTACATCAAGAGAAAAAGCCAGCCCTTGAAGGACTGGCTTTGTATTCTGACTACAACAAAATTAGAACTGGTAGTTCAGACCAACAGCCACGATGTTGTCAGTTGACACTTTCGCTGCATTGGTGAAGTTGTTGTCATCCAGCAGGTTGATTTTGTAATCAACGAAGGTGGACATGTTTTTGTTGAAGTAGTAAGTAGCACCCAGGTCTACGTATTCAACCAGATCCTGGTCGCCGTAACCGTTGATGTCTTTACCTTTGGATTTCAGGTAAGCAACGGACGGACGCAGACCGAAGTCGAACTGGTACTGAGCAACTACTTCAAAGTTTTGTGCTTTATCTGCAATACCAGTAACACCGGAGCCACCATAGGTGGTCATGTTGCGGGTTTCAGAGTAGGTGGTTGCCAGGTAGATGTTGTTCGCATCATATTTCAGACCAGCGGCCCATACTTCAGCGTTTTTACCGGAAGCCATGAAATCGCCGTTACCGACAGACTGTTTGTCGGTACGGTCAGATTTCGCATAGGTAGCACCTACGCCAAAGCCTTCATACTCATAAGTGGTAGACAGACCGAAGCCGTCACCGTTAGCTTCTTTCAGGTTGTCACGGTCATTTTTGCCCTGGTACTGAGCAGCAAAGTTCAGACCTTCAACCAGACCGAAGAAGTCGGTGTTACGGTAGGTTGCAACGCCAGTAGTACGGCCAGTCATGAATACGTCAGTCTGGGTCCAGGTATCACCACCGAACTCAGGCAGGACGTCGGTCCATGCGCCGATGTCGTAGGCCACGCCGTAGTTACGACCGTAGTCGAAAGAACCGTATTCAGCGAATTTCAGACCAGCGAATGCCAGACGAGTTTTGTCTGCTTCAGAGCCCTGGGATTCAGAACGGTTGCCTTTGAATTCATATTCCCACTGACCAAAACCAACCAGCTGGTCATTGATCTGAGTTTCACCTTTGAAGCCCAGACGCGCGTAGGTTTTGTCGCCATCGCTGCCGTTGTCGTCAGAGAAGTAGTGCTGAGCGTGAACTTTTCCGTAGATATCCAGTTTGTTTGCGTCTTTGTTATATACCTCAGCTGCGTTTACCGCACCTGCCGCCAACAGGCTAGTCACTGCCACTGCAACTAATTTAAGTTTCATTCTAAATAATCCTTATAATTTTTTCTTGGTGTGTTTCCTAAACCATTGCTAAACGAAGGGGTTCGTCAATGGCAAACTATTTTTAAATGACGCAGTGGTATAAGTTCAATAATAAGTTTCATAATATTGCGAAATATTTGAAGTTGTGTGATCCAGATCTACATAATATGGTTGATTGTATTAATCTTTATATGTGACAAATCTGAATGGGTATATTTACGTAGGGGACTATTGTCAGGGCTATGATTTAAATGGCGTTAGTTCCGCATGTGTAATATATGCATATGAATGGATATAGATAACCGCATAATATTTTCGTGTGTTAACTAATTACCATATATTTAACATTTAATTAAACAAATGAAAACATAAATCGCAAGTGGAATGAACAATTATTATTCATCAATTTGTCTAAAGTATAGCCGGGTTTTATTTGTTTGTGATAAAACCCGGTTTTTTTTTCAGGCGCGGCGCGTTGCCAGCCAACAAAGTAGTGAACCCGCGCAGACCATCAGTGCGCCCTGCCAGAAAGATAGCGAAAGCGGTGCACTGAGTAACACAGCAGCCAGTGCAGAAGAGAGCACAGGGGTAAAATAGGATCCTACGGCCATGATGGTCACGTTGCCATGCAAAATGCCAATATTCCACGCCGCATAGGCAAATCCTAACGTTAATGCCGCTGAGAACATTTTAATAGTCACCGAAGTGCTGAAAATCATTTCTGGTTGCGGAGTCATAAAATAGTAAATCCACAAACTTGCGGCTGTTAGTAAAACGAACACGGTGATGCCGTTAAAGCCTTTTGCATATTTATTGGTCACCGTGCAATACGTTGCCCAGATAAAAGCGCCGAGAAAGGCGAGAAAATAGCTCAGCGGACTGCTGGCAACATTGCTGATAATTTCATCAAGGTTAAGACCGTTTTCACCACCCAATACCCAACAAACCCCGGTCAATGCGATACTTAATCCAGGGATTACCAACCAGGTTGTTTTTTGACCATTAAATAAAATAGCAAACAATATTGTCAAACTTGGCCAGAGATAATTGACCATACCGACTTCAATAGCCTGGTGACGAGTAGCCGCATAACCGAGAGCCAGCGCTAAACATATTTCATAGGTAACAAAAAGCACGCTACCAGCGATTAAATAACGCACAGGAATTTTTCTGATATTCGGAAAGCCGACGGTAAATATCAGCAACAGACCACTTAAGGAAAAAATCATTGCTGCGCCGCCCGCAGGACCCAGTCCTTCACTTACCCCACGCATGAGTCCGACCATCGTGCTCCAGAGCACGATGGCAATGAGCCCAATTAACGTTGCCTTTTGTTTTGTCATTCTGATTGTCTGTCCATGGTACTGGCAAAAATTTAAGCTGAAATTTATAGCACTTTTATACCGTAGCGCGCTAATTAATTGCCTTTCCCATACTCCCTTATGGGTACAAGAGTTAAACAAAGTGCACTATTTAGTAGCGGAACCGTTTCGTTATTGATTTGACGCAAAAAAAATATGGATATAGCTGATAGTTTCGTCGCGAAGTTGTACATGGCATCTTTCAGACTGCCGCGCTGGCGCAATTTGAGAGATTTCCTGTACGAACCCCTGCAAAAAAGAGGAAAGCAATGGACGTCAGCCGCAGACAATTTTTTAAAATCTGCGCGGGCGGTATGGCGGGAACTACAGTGGCCGCTTTGGGTTTTGCACCCAAAATGGCACTGGCTCAGGCGCGAAACTATAAGCTGTTACGCGCCAAAGAGATCCGAAACACCTGCACATACTGTTCCGTAGGTTGCGGGCTATTAATGTATAGCCTGGGAGATGGAGCAAAAAACGCCAAAGAGTCGATTTACCATATTGAAGGGGATCCGGATCATCCGGTGAGCCGCGGGGCATTATGTCCTAAGGGCGCAGGATTACTGGATTACGTGCACAGTGAAAACCGTCTGCGTTACCCGGAATATCGCGCCCCTGGTTCCGACAAATGGCAGCGTATCAGCTGGGATGAAGCATTCACCCGTATCGCGAAGCTGATGAAAACTGACCGTGACGCCAACTTTATCGAGAAGAATGAGCAGGGCGTAACGGTAAACCGCTGGCTTTCAACCGGGATGCTGTGTGCATCTGCGGCAAGTAATGAAACCGGTATGCTGACGCAAAAATTTGTGCGCTCACTCGGCATGCTGGCAGTAGACAACCAGGCGCGCGTCTGACACGGACCAACGGTAGCAAGTCTTGCTCCAACATTTGGTCGCGGTGCGATGACCAACCACTGGGTTGATATTAAAAATGCTAACGTCGTGATGGTGATGGGCGGTAACGCCGCTGAAGCACATCCGGTGGGATTCCGCTGGGCGATGGAAGCAAAAAACAACAATGATGCCACGCTGATTGTTGTTGACCCTCGTTTTACACGTACAGCTTCGGTGGCGGATATCTATGCGCCAATTCGTTCCGGCACGGACATTACGTTCCTGTCCGGCGTCTTGCTGTACCTGATTGAAAACAACAAAATCAACGCTGAATACGTTAAGCATTACACCAACGCCAGCCTGCTGGTGCGGGATGACTTTGCTTTTGAAGACGGTCTGTTCAGCGGTTATGACGCAAACAAACGCCAATATGATAAATCGTCCTGGAACTACCAGTTCGATGAAAACGGCTACGCTAAACGCGATGAAACGTTAAGCCATCCTCGCTGTGTCTGGAACCTGCTAAAACAGCACGTTTCCCGCTACACGCCGGATGTGGTGGAAAACATTTGTGGTACGCCGAAAGAAGACTTCCTGAAAGTCTGCGAAGTGCTGGCTTCCACCAGCGCAGCCGATCGCACCACCACGTTCCTGTATGCGTTGGGTTGGACTCAGCATACCGTCGGGGCACAGAACATCCGCACCATGGCGATGATCCAGTTGCTGCTCGGCAACATGGGGATGGCAGGTGGCGGTGTCAACGCCTTGCGCGGTCACTCCAACATTCAAGGGTTAACCGACTTAGGTCTGCTCTCTACCAGCCTGCCGGGCTACCTGACGCTGCCGTCAGAGAAACAGACAGATCTGCAAACCTATCTGGCCGCGAACACGCCAAAAGCGACATTGGCCGATCAGGTTAACTACTGGGGCAACTATCCGAAGTTCTTCGTCAGCTTGATGAAATCTTTCTACGGCAATGCTGCACAGAAAGAAAACGACTGGGGCTTTGAGTGGCTGCCGAAGTGGGATCAGTCCTACGACGTCATCAAATACTTCAACATGATGGATAGCGGAAAAGTCACCGGCTACATCTGTCAGGGCTTTAACCCTGTTGCGTCCTTCCCAGACAAAAACAAAGTGGTGCAGAGCCTCAGCAAACTGAAGTATCTGGTGGTTATCGATCCGCTGGTGACCGAAACCTCAACGTTCTGGCAGAACCACGGCGAGTCAAACGACGTTGATCCTGCGTCGATTCAGACCGAAGTCTTCCGTTTGCCTTCTACCTGCTTTGCGGAAGAGGACGGCTCCATCTCCAACTCCGGCCGTTGGCTGCAGTGGCACTGGAAAGGTCAGGACGCACCGGGCGAAGCTCGCAACGACGGCGAAATTCTGGCCGGTATTTACCACCGCCTGCGAGAAATGTATCGCACTGAAGGCGGTAAAGCTGTAGAACCCGTTCTGAAAATGAGCTGGAACTATAAGCAGCCGGACGAACCGCACTCAGAGGAAGTGGCGAAAGAGAACAACGGCTATGCGCTGGAAGATCTCTATGATGCCAACGGTGTACTGATTGCGAAGAAAGGTCAGTTGCTCAACAGCTTTGCGTTGCTGCGCGATGATGGTTCTACGTCATCATCCTGCTGGATTTATACCGGTAGCTGGACCGAGCAGGGCAACCAGATGGCCAATCGCGATAACGCCGATCCGTCAGGTCTGGGTAATACGCTGGGCTGGGCCTGGGCATGGCCGCTGAACCGTCGCGTGCTGTATAACCGCGCTTCGGCGGATCCACAGGGTAAACCGTGGGATCCAAAACGCATGCTTATCCAGTGGAACGGTACGAAGTGGACGGGTAACGATATCCCGGACTTCAATACCGCGGCACCGGGCAGTGGCACCAATCCATTTATCATGCAGCCGGAAGGGCTGGGGCGTCTGTTTGCTATCGATAAGATGGCGGAAGGTCCGTTCCCGGAACACTACGAGCCGATGGAAACGCCGCTGGGTACTAACCCGCTGCACCCGAATGTGATCTCCAACCCGGCAGCGCGTCTGTACGAGGCGGATAAACTCCGTATGGGCACGAAACAGGACTTCCCGTACGTCGGGACGACCTATCGTCTGACCGAACATTTCCATACCTGGACCAAGCACGCATTGCTGAATGCGATTGCCCAGCCAGAGCAGTTTGTGGAAATCAGCGAAACGCTGGCGGCAGCGAAAGGGATCAACAACGGCGATCACGTGAAAGTTAGCAGTAAACGTGGATTTATTCGCGCAGTTGCCGTGGTGACCCGTCGTCTGCGTACCCTGAACGTCAACGGTCAGCAGGTTGAAACGGTTGGGATCCCAATCCACTGGGGCTTTGAAGGAGTCGCGCGTAAAGGCTTTATCGCCAACACCCTGACGCCGAATGTCGGTGATGCAAACTCGCAAACGCCGGAATACAAAGCGTTTTTAGTTAACATCGAGAAGGCGTAAGGGAGGCGAACATATGTCTATGGAAACGCAGGACATCATCAAACGGTCCGCAACAAACTCCATCACGCCGCCACCTCAGGCCCGTGATTACAAAGCCGAGGTCGCGAAGCTGATCGACGTTTCCACCTGTATAGGCTGTAAGGCCTGTCAGGTGGCATGCTCAGAGTGGAACGATATCCGTGATGAAGTTGGCCACTGCGTCGGGGTGTATGACAACCCCGCCGATCTCAGCGCCAAGTCCTGGACGGTGATGCGGTTTACCGAAACCGAACAGAACGGCAAGCTGGAATGGCTGATTCGTAAAGACGGCTGTATGCACTGTGAAGATCCGGGCTGCCTGAAGGCATGCCCGTCTGCCGGGGCAATCATCCAGTACGCCAACGGGATTGTCGATTTCCAGTCAGAACACTGTATTGGCTGCGGCTACTGTATTGCCGGGTGTCCATTTAATATTCCGCGCCTCAATAAAGAGGATAACCGCGTGTATAAATGTACGCTGTGTGTCGACCGGGTCAGCGTCGGGCAGGAACCTGCCTGCGTGAAGACCTGTCCGACCGGGGCAATACATTTCGGCACCAAGCAGGAAATGCTGGAAATGGGCGAACAGCGTGTGGCAAAACTGAAAGCACGCGGTTTCGAACACGCCGGTCTCTACAACCCGGAAGGTGTGGGTGGTACGCACGTTATGTACGTTCTGCATCATGCCAACCAGCCGGAGCTGTATCACGGCCTGCCGAAAGATCCGCAGATCGATACCTCTATCAATCTGTGGAAAGGGGCGCTGAAACCGCTGGCCGCTGCCGGATTTATCGCCACCTTCGCCGGGCTGATTTACCACTACATTGGTATCGGTCCGAATAAGGAAGTGGACGACGACGAGGAGGAACATCATGAGTAAGTCGAAAATGATTGTGCGCACGAAGTTTATCGACCGCGCCTGTCACTGGACGGTGGTGATCTGCTTCTTCCTGGTGGCGCTGTCGGGGATTTCGTTCTTCTTCCCGACTCTGCAATGGCTGACGCAAACCTTCGGTACGCCGCAGATGGGACGCATTTTGCACCCGTTCTTCGGCATACTGATCTTCGTCGCGCTAATGTTCATGTTTGTGCGCTTTGTGCACCACAACATCCCGGATAAAAAAGATATTCCGTGGCTGAAAAACATTGTGGAAGTGCTGAAAGGCAATGAACACAAAGTAGCGGATGTGGGCAAGTACAACGCCGGGCAGAAAATGATGTTCTGGTCGATCATGAGCATGATTTTCGTGCTGCTGATTACCGGTATTATTATCTGGCGTCCATACTTTGCGCAGTTCTTCCCGATGCAGGTTGTGCGCTATAGCCTGCTGATCCATGCGGCGGCGGGGATTATCCTGATGCACGCCATCCTCATTCATATGTATATGGCATTCTGGGTGAAAGGATCGATTAAAGGCATGGTCGAAGGGAAAGTGAGCCGTCGCTGGGCGAAGAAACATCACCCACGTTGGTATCGCGAAGTTGAAAGACAAGAGGCGAAAAAAGAGAGCGAGGAAGGGGTTAACTAATCCCTGATGTTCCCTCTACGCAATGGCGCTACATCGGTAGCGCCATTTTTTTGCCAAAAAAACGTCATGTTTCTGTCATCTGCTGAACGTAAGGTGTTGTCTTTCCGATAATAGAAGAGTTAAAAGACAATGCATCTGGTGAAAAAACTACTCGCAGTCAGCGTGTTTCTTTGTGCTTCAGCTCAGGCGCAGAACATCCTCGAATTTCCTCAGCCGGAGAATAACCCGGAAGAGTTTTATGCCGTAACCGAAATCCCGGCAGGTGGAATGATTAAATATGAAACCGACGCCAAAACCGGGTTTATCGTTGCCGATCGCTTCCAGTCAATGCCTGTTGCCTATCCCGCCAACTACGGTTCACTAACCCAGTCTTTAGCCGGTGACGGCGACCCGCTGGATGTTATCTTTTATACTCGTGCGCCGCTGGCTCCAGGGACGTTAATTAAGCTGCGCGCAATAGGCGTCCTGAAGATGATCGACGGCGGTGAAAAGGACGACAAAATTGTCGCCGTGCCGGCCAGTAAAATTGACCCCACTTATGACAACATCAAAGAATTGAGCGATCTGCCCAAGATTGAAGTTCAACGTCTGGAATCTTTCTTCCGCGTGTACAAAGATCTGCCGGAAGGGCGCAAGAAGGTCGAATTAAACGGTTTCAACGACGCCGCTACGGCAAAGCAAGAGATCAAACAGGCCTGGGATGCCTGGAAAGAGAAAAAATCACAGCAATAAATGGTATGCCGGATGGCAGGCCTACACGCGCATTTTGCTGGTGTAGGCCGGATAAGCTTGCGCCATCCGGCAATAAAGATTACTTCAGTTGTGAGTTCAGACGCTCAATCTCTTTACGCCATTGCGCCTGTAACAGCGGTTTTTGATGTTTCGGCTTGCGGGCGAGATCGTCGGCCAGACGCTGTTCCAGATCGAGGAGTTGTTCCAGCAATCCATCGCTGTCACAGCTTATTTCAACTTTCGCTTCGACCACCGTTTTGGGAACGGTTATCTCCGCGGACGTTTCCCTAATACGCGCATTGACCGCCTCCAGATCGTGCCATTCACTGAGTTCGCCATTGTCGATTAACCAGAACCGGTTACAGCTTTGGCTGATAAGCTGCCGGTCGTGACTGACCAGCAACACGCCGCCGTTATAGCTTTGTAGCGTTTCTGCCAGCGCCTCTTTACCTTCCATATCCAGATGGTTGGTCGGTTCATCGAGCATCAGCAGACTGTAACGTGCAAGCGTCAGCCCCACAAACAGCAGCCGGGAGCGCTCACCACCGCTTAATGTACTGACCCTCTGCGTATGACGAATCCACGGAAAACCCGCGCTAATCAGCGCCATCTTGCGAATCTCTGGCTGCGGGGCAAACGCTTCCAGCGCGTCAAACAATGAATCGTTATCGGCAAGCTGATGCAGCGTCTGATCGTAATAGCCCAGCGTAACGCGCGGGTGCAACACCAGTGAAGTCGATGCCAGCGGTGACTGAAACTGTTGCCAGATAAGCCTTAACAGCGATGATTTACCGCAACCATTACGCCCGACAATTGCCACGCGATCGCCGCTTTTTAACCGGATACCGGCAATGGAAAACAGTGTATCTGCGTCGGGAGCAGGGGCTACAGACAGATTGGTCATCTCCAGCAAACGATCTGCACGCAGGGAATCACCCCGCAATGTTAGTGTCCACTGACTTCCTGCCGTCACTTCTGTCTGCACCTCTTTCAGGCGCTGCACCTGTTTTTCCATCTGCTTGGCCTTGCGGGAGAGATCTTCGTTGTCGTAGACCCGCCCCCAGGTTGCCAGCCGTTTGCTGCTGGCGGTAACCCGGTCTATCTCTTTTTGCTCAGCCTTGTGGCGCAGAGCATCGCTGACGTCTCTTTCTGCCAGCGCCTGACGTGCCGCGCTACAGGGCAGATCAAAGGCATGGAGAGTGCGATCGCGCAGGATCCACGTTCCGTGAGTCACCGCGTCCAGCAACTGCGGGTCGTGGGAAACCACCACAAAACTGCCAGACCAGTTCTGTAAGAACTGCTCCAGCCACAGTAATGTTGGCAAATCCAAATGGTTACCCGGTTCATCCAGCAGCAGCAGGTCAGGATTACGCATCAATGCCCGCGCTAATAGCAAGCGTGTGTGCTGGCCACCGCTCAACGTTTGCGCTGTCAGAGATAAATTCTCTGGCGTGAAACCCATTTCGGCAAGCAGCGCTTCAACTCGCCATTGTTGAGCCGCACGCTCATGCTCAGGAAGTTGAGCGAGAACGGCTTCCTGCAGCGTAAGAGGCAATATATCGTCAGGTAGATGTTGTTCTACACGCGCGAGATGGCAGTGATTCGCTTGCGCGATTGCTCCACTGGTGGGCGAAATCGTGCCATCGAGCAGTTTTAACAGCGTGCTTTTTCCGCAGCCGTTGTAACCGATAAGCCCGATGCGGTCGCCTTTTTTCAGGGTAAAGGAAAGATCGTCGAATAGCGTGCCGAATGCCGTATCAACGTGTAAGGATTGTGCGGTTAGTAATGTGCTCATTGTTGCTTACTCAAGAGTTACAGGCGTGAAAACGCCTCGTCAAACATCGCTGACGATAACCCGGTAAGCCCGAGAGAAGGGGATTTAGAAGTTAGCTTCGCTCAAGCAAAGTTATCGCAGCACGATACCGATAACGCTTGAGCACTGGCGATCGCCAAAAGCATGTGAAACGATAAAACGTTCACAGTACAGCATAAGTATCCTCCTTTTGTTTTTCAGAGTGTTGATCGGTAGCGAAAGTGTAATCGCAAATTACGCTTTCGCGCAAACTTTGCACGCCCGGCAGCAATGTGCCGCCGGGCAAACCGTCAGATAGAAGTACGACGGTAGTCGCGATATTCCGCCTGCCAGAAATTATCGTCAATAGCCTGTTGCAGCGCTTCGGCGGAGGTTTTCACCGCCACACCTTGCTGCTGGGCCATTTTACCCACGGCAAAGGCAATCGCGCGGGAAACGATCTGAATATCTTTCAGTTCTGGTAACACCAGTCCTTCGCCGTTCAACACCAGCGGAGAATACTGCGCCAGTGTTTCACTGGCTGACATCAGCATTTCATCGGTAATGCGCGATGCGCCAGAAGCAATAACACCCAGCCCGATACCCGGGAAAATATAGGCGTTGTTACACTGGGCAATCGGGAAGACTTTTTCCTTCCACACTACCGGCGCGAACGGACTACCGGTCGCAACCAGTGCGTTACCTTCGGTCCAGGCGATAATATCCTGTGGCGTAGCTTCCACGCGTGAAGTCGGGTTAGACAGCGGCATGACGATCGGACGCGGACAATGCTTGTGCATTTCGCGGATGATCTCTTCGGTAAACAGACCAACCTGTCCGGAAACCCCGATCAGGATGTCAGGTTTAACGTTGCGGACCACATCGAGCAACGACAGGACATCTTCTTGTGTATCCCAGTGCTGCAGATTTTCGCGTTTTTGCACCAGTTTGGTCTGGAAGGAGAGCAGGTTCGGCATTTTGTCGGTTAAGAGGCCGAAGCGATCGACCATGAATACGCGTTGACGCGCCGCTTCTTCGCTTAAACCTTCTCGCTGGATTTGCGCAATGATCTGCTCGGCGATCCCGCATCCGGCGGAACCCGCGCCGAGGAAGACGATGTTTTGTTCGCTCAGCTGGCTTCCGGCCGCGCGGCTAGCCGCAATCAGCGTACCGACGGTAACCGCCGCGGTGCCCTGAATATCGTCGTTAAATGAGCAAATTTCATCGCGATAACGGGTCAGCAGTGGCATAGCGTTTTTCTGGGCGAAATCTTCAAACTGCAACAGCACGTCCGGCCAGCGATGCTTCACGGCCTGGATGAATTCATCAACGAATTCGTAGTATTCATCATCAGTGATACGCGGATTGCGCCAGCCCATATACAGCGGATCGTTCAGCAGTTGCTGGTTGTTGGTCCCCACGTCCAGTACCACCGGAAGTGTATAGGCCGGGCTAATTCCGCCACATGCGGTATACAGCGACAGTTTACCGATTGGAATGCCCATCCCGCCGATCCCCTGATCGCCAAGACCTAAAATACGTTCGCCATCGGTGACAACGATGACCTTGATATTGTGGTTAGGCACGTTTTGCAGGATATCGTCCATATTGTGGCGGTTCTGATAAGAGATAAACACGCCGCGCGCACGACGATAAATCTCAGAGAAACGCTCACAGGCTGCGCCGACCGTTGGGGTATAGATAACTGGCATCATCTCATCCAGGTGATTATGCACCAATCGGTAAAACAGGGTTTCGTTGGTGTCCTGGATGTTGCGCAGGTAAATATGCTTGTCGATTTCGGTTTTGAAGCCCTGATATTGGATCCAGGCGCGTTCAGCCTGTTCTTCAATCGTTTCGACGACTTCCGGCAGTAACCCCAGCAGGTTGAAGTTACGGCGTTCTTCCACACTGAAGGCGCTCCCTTTATTCAGTAAAGGGAATTCCAGCAGTACCGGGCCAGCGTAAGGGATGTAAAGGGAACGCAGTTTTTTAGTTTCGTTTTCCATGTCACTCACTCTTTTTTGAATAACCGTCCCTGGCGCTCTTTATGATCGTATGTGGCCTGTCCGCCAGGGAAACGGGCGAAGTATAAAGCATTGTGAATGGGTTAAGGGGTTTTATAAGCAAAAACACCACTGCGGTTGCAATGGTGTTTATCTCGTTACTCAGTCAGACGTGCGAAAGGCTACTTGCCGTCAGCGCGGCGCTTTCTTCCAGTAGGATTGTTGACCACGTTGGTTTTGTCACCTTCGGTCACGATTTTACGTTGATTTGAGATTTTGTGGTCCAGTCCGAGAATATGACGGGCCTGACGGTTCGATTTCATTCTAACTCCTTAATCCTGTTACTGGTTTCAAGGGCGAGCCCGTATGAGAACGGACGAAATACAACCTGATATAAAGCCGATGTTCAACATAACGGCTTTCTGGATGGTCGGTCATTTTATCTGAAAGGTCAATGCTTAAGCGGCAAATGAGAACTATCCCGTATGTAACATGCTTTTTCCCGGGCGTCCTATACTAGTAACTCCGACGACAACACAGGAGAGCGGTAATGACTATCCATAAGAAAGGTCAGGCACACTGGGAAGGCGACATTAAGCGCGGCAAAGGCACTGTGTCGACCGAAAGTGGCGTGTTGAATCAGCAACCGTATGGGTTTAATACACGATTTGAAGGTGAGAAAGGTACCAATCCTGAAGAGTTGATTGGCGCGGCCCATGCAGCCTGCTTCTCGATGGCGCTTTCACTGATGCTGGGTGAAGCAGGGTTTACCCCAGATGCCATTGATACCACTGCCGATGTTTCTCTGGATAAGGTAGATGCCGGGTTTGCGATCACTAAAGTCGCGTTGCATAGCCAGGTGAGCGTGCCGGGGATAGACGCCGCCACGTTTGACGGCATCATCCAGAAAGCAAAAGCCGGATGCCCGGTATCTCAGGTTCTGAAAGCGGAAATAACGCTGGATTACAAACTGAAGTCTTAATAAAGTCGTGCCGGATGTGACCAGTTCTTATCCGGCACCTGATGATGTTATTGCGCTACCCAACCGCCATCCATATTCCACGCTACGCCACGCACTTGCGCCGCACCGTCTGAACATAAGAATAACGCGAGATTCCCTAACTGCTCTGGGGTAACGAATTCGCGCGACGGCTGCTTTTCAGCCAGCAAGGCGTCACGGGCTGCCTCAGGCTCTGCGCCTTCGGCAATACGTTTATCGATCTGCTGCTGGACCAGCGGCGTTAGCACCCAGCCGGGACACAGCGCATTGCAGGTGATTTCCGTCTGCGCGGTTTCCAGCGCGATGGTCTTGGTTAATCCCACCACACCGTGCTTCGCTGCTACGTAGGCAGATTTCTCTTTTGAAGCCACCAGGCCGTGAACAGAAGCGATATTAATGATGCGCCCCCAGTTTCGCGCGCGCATACCGGGAAGCGCCAGACGCGTGGTGTGAAAAACGGAGGAGAGGTTAATCGCGATAATCGCGTTCCATTTATCAACCGGGAAGGTTTCTATCGGTGAAACATGCTGGATCCCGGCGTTATTGATAAGAATATCCACACCGCCGAATTCGCTCTCTGCATAGCGCATCATGTCGGCAATTTGCGCTTCATCGCTCAGATCCGCGCCATGATAGCCTGGCGTTTTGCCATACTGCGCAACAGCGTCTTTGGCAGCATCAACATCACCAAACCCGTTGAGGATCAGAGTGGCGCCAGCTTGCGCCAGCACCTGTGCGATACCTAATCCGATACCACTGGTCGAGCCGGTAACCAGGGCGGTTTTTCCCGTTAAGTTCATGATGATTCTCCTTAAACAATTCCGGTGGTGTAGAAGACGCCGATGACAAACAGTACGGCCAGACTTTTAATGATGGTAATAGCGAAAATTCCGCCATACGCCTGACGATGACTAAGGCCGGTGATAGCCAATAAGGTAATGACCGCGCCGTTATGCGGTAGGGTGTCCATACCGCCGCTGGCCATAGATGCCACGCGGTGGAATACTTCAAGTGGGATATTGGCGGCATGTGCGGCAGCGATGAAAGTGTCAGACATGGCGGCAAGGGCAATACTCATCCCGCCAGACGCCGAACCGGTGATCCCGGCAAGCGTGGTAATGCTGATAGCCTCATTGAGCAGCGGGTCAGGAATAGCCGCCAGCGCTTTTGACAGCACGAGGAAGCCCGGCAGGGCGGCGATCACTGCGCCAAAACCGTACTCTGACGCGGTGTTCATCGCCGCGAGGATCGCGCCACCAACTGCCGTTCTGCTGCCTTCAGCCAGGCGACCTTTAATGTTGCGGTAGCCGAAGAGCACCACCAGCAGAATCCCAGAAATCAGCGCCGCTTCCACTGCCCAGATAGCGGTGATTTTACCGACTTCGGTGGTAATTGGTTTGGCAAGACCCGGAAGTTCAAGTTGATGCGTGGCGCCATACCACTGTGGGATCCAGCGGGTAAACAGCAGGTTAAATACCCCAACTAGGATCAGCGGAGAGATCGCGATGATCGGGTTCGGCAGATTAATGTTATCCGGCGTTTCCGGCTCGTTTAACAGTTCAGTGCCATAGCCTTCATTCTTTGCCTGCGCTTTACGACGCTGACGTTCGAGATAAACCAGACCGACGAAAATAATAAACAGCGAGCCTATCAGCCCCAGCCACGGCGCAGCCCAGGCGTTAGTCCCAAAGAAGCTGGTCGGAATAATGTTCTGGATCTGCGGCGTGCCTGGCAGAGCATCCATAGTGAAAGAGAATGCGCCCAGCGCAACGGTGGCCGGGATCAGGCGCTTAGGAATATTACTCTGGCGGAACAGCTCCGCCGCAAATGGATACACCGCAAACGCCACGACGAACAGCGAAACCCCGCCGTAGGTTAACAGCGCGCACACCAGCACGATCACCGGGATGGCGTGACGACGACCGAGGATGTTGATAGCGGCGGCAACAATGGAACGTGAAAATCCAGATAACTCGATTAACTTGCCAAACACTGCACCCAGCAAGAACACCGGGAAGTAAAGCTTCACAAAACCGACCATTTTTTCCATAAACAGGCCGGTGAAAGCGGGGCCGACGGCGCTGGGTTCAGTGAGTAATACAGCACCTAATGCCGCGATGGGGGCAAACAGAATGACGCTGTATCCGCGATAGGCTGCAAGCATCAGCAGGCCCAGCGCTGCCAGGGCGATTAATACACTCATCATGACTCCTTATTATTATATTGGGGTACAGAAAGAGACGTTATGGTTTCAGGGCAAAACGCAGTTGATGCTCTCTGCGTTGCTGGATGTACTCCTTGCGCGAATCATCCCAGCGATAAAATCCCTGACCGCTGCGTAAACCGGTATCACCGTTGGCTACCTTGTCAGCGACCAACGACATCATCTCGCTGCCGGTTGCCAGTTCCGGGAGCAGATGCCGACAAATATCCTGCACCGTAGAGAGTCCGGTCATATCTGCCGCTTCCAGCGGACCAACCATCGCATAGCGACGTCCGAGCGAGGCACGCATGACCTGATCCACCACCTCTGCGCTGGCGATGCCGCTTTTAACGATATGAAGCGCTTCACGAAGCAAAGCAAACTGCAGTCGATTGCCGACAAACCCTGGTGCGGCGCGATCGAGCACGACGGCTTCCAGTTGCATCGAGAGCAGCCACTGTTGCAGCTCACGCAGGTATTCCGCTTTGGTGGCGGTGCCGGGGACAATTTCGACCAGCGGAATAAAATGTGGCGGGTGCCAGAAATGGGCGATGAGCAGCCGCTCAGGATGGACGAGCTTTTCTGCCAGCGCATCCGGCGGCAGGCCGCTGGTATTACTGGCAATGACGGCCTCAGGCGCGATCATATCTTCTAGTTGCGCATACAACGCGTGCTTGAGCTCGAGCCGCTCCGGGATCGCTTCAATCAGTAACCCGCACGCAGCAATCTCCGGTAGCGAAGTCGTACCGTGCAGACGACTCACAACCTGGTCTTTTTCGTCTACGGCAAACTGTTCGGCGGTAATCAGCTCATCCAGAATACCGCTGGCAACGGCGCTAATTTCTGCAATTCGGCTGCTATCGGTGTCATACAGCCAGACATCGTGACCATAACGGGCGAAGTGGGTGGCAATACCGACCCCCATTAACCCCGCCCCCAGAACGCAGACAGGCTTACTTTGCATGAGAGACCTCCTGCAAACGCTCTACCGCCAGCGCTACGCCCTGACCGCCGCCTACGCACAGCGTAGCCAGCCCTTTGGTCGCGTTACTGCGGACCATTTCGTGCAACAGTGTCACCAGGATTCGGCAACCAGATGCACCGATGGGATGGCCCAGCGCAATCGCGCCGCCATTTACGTTCACCCGGTCGCTGTCCCAGTTCAGGGATTCGCCAACCGCCAGCGCTTGTGCGGCAAAGGCTTCGTTGGCCTCAATGAGATCGACATCATTCAACGTCCAGCCCGCTCGCTTCAGGCACTGGAGTGACGCTTCTACCGGCCCAAGGCCCATAATGGCGGGATCGACACCAGAAACCGCGTAGCCTGTTACCCGGGCAAGCACTGGCAAATTGAGTTCTGCGGCTTTGCCGGCGCTCATCAACATCACCGCGGCGGCACCATCATTGATGGATGATGCATTTCCGGCGGTCACCGTGCCGTTTCCTGGCCGAAATGCTGGTTTAAGTTGCGCCAGCTTGTCGGCCTGAGTATCCGGGCGAGGCTGTTCGTCACGGTCCACCACACGTGGCGGCTTTTTGCCTTGTGGAACGCTAACCGGCGTGATTTCCGCGCTAAAACGACCCGCTTCAATGGCGGCAGCGGCTTTTTGCTGGGAGCGCAGGGCAAAGAAGTCCTGCTGCTCACGACTGATTACGAACTTATCCGCCAGATTTTCGGCAGTAATACCCATGTGATAGTCGTTGAACGCATCCCACAGGCCGTCATGGACCACGCTGTCTTTCATACTGGCATGACCCAGCCGCAGGCCGGCCCGCGCGCCGTCGAGAAAATAGGGCGCATTGCTCATGCTCTCCTGACCTCCGGCAATCACGATTTGCGCATCGCCACAGCGAATTGCCTGTACCGCCTGATGCACCGCCTTCAGGCCAGAACCGCACACCAGATTAATAGTTAACGCCGGTGTGGTTGACGGCAGTCCTGCGCGTAACGCCGTTTGTCTGGCCGGATTCTGGCCGCAGCCTGTCGTGAGCACCTGACCTAAAATCACTTCATCAATTTGTTCAGGCGCCACAGCCGTTTTTTCCAGCAGCGAACGAACAACCGCTGTACCTAACTCCACGGCGGAAAGTGGTGCCAGCGCACCATGAAAACTGCCAATCGGGGTGCGCGTTGCCGCGACAATTACAACATCCTGCATGGTCAGCTCCTCAGTTAAATTGCATTTCGGGGACAGTTTCGGGCACGATCAGCTTGCCGGCGGTTCTGGCGACGATTTCATCCACACTGATACCCGGGGCGCGTTCACGCAGAATGAACGCCCCGTCGGCAATTTCCAGCAGAGCCAGGTCGGTCAGCACGCGTTTGATGCAGGCCACGCCGGTCAACGGCAGGGTGCAGGCGGGAAGCAGTTTGGACTCACCGCTTTTGGAAGCATGGGTCATTACCACGATGATGTTGTCGGCTCCGGCAACCAGGTCCATCGCGCCGCCCATGCCTTTCACCATTTTCCCGGGGATCATCCATGAGGCGATATTGCCGTTAACATCGACTTCAAACGCACCGAGCACCGTCAGATCAACGTGGCCGCCGCGGATCATGGCGAAGGATTGCGCAGAGTCGAAAATCGCCGCGCCTTTGCGCGCCGTCACGGTCTGTTTCCCGGCGTTAATCATGTCGGCATCAATTTCGTCTTCTGTGGGAAACGGCCCCATACCCAGCAAACCGTTCTCTGATTGCAGCATCACGTCCATGCCATCAGGGATATAATTTGCCACCAGAGTGGGAATGCCGATCCCAAGGTTGACGTAATAACCGTCGCGCAGCTCGCGGGCGACGCGCATCGCCATTTGTTCACGCGTTAACATGGTCAGGCTCCTTTCTGGCGCAGGGTGCGTTGTTCAATACGTTTTTCAAACTGCCCCTGAATAATGCGGTTAACGAAAATTCCGGGAGTGTGAATCGCTGCAGGGTCCAGTTCTCCGGGAGGGACAATCTCTTCGACTTCCACGACGGTAATGCGCCCGGCGGCGGCCATCAGCGGATTAAAGTTCTGTGCGGTGTGGCGATAGATGACGTTGCCGTACCAGTCGGCTTTCCAGCCTTTAACCAATGCAAAATCACCGGTTATCGCCCGTTCAAGGATGTAAGGGCGTCCGGCAAACTCGCGAACCTCTTTCCCTTCCGCTACGGGGGTTCCATATCCAGTCGCGGTAAAAAATGCCGGGATCCCCGCGCCGCCCGCGCGCAACTGCTCTGCCAGCGTACCCTGTGGCGTCAGGATGGCTTCCAGTTCGCCGCTAAGCACCTGCTTCTCAAACAGGGCGTTTTCCCCTACATAGGACGCGACCACTTTGCGCACCTGGCGCGTTTCCAGCAGTACGCCAAGGCCAAAGCCATCCACGCCACAGTTGTTTGATACAACGGTAAGTCCCTGTACTTCTCGACGGCGTACTTCGGTAATCAGGTTTTCAGGGATCCCACATAAACCAAAACCGCCCGCCAGCAGCGTCATGTTGTCGGTCAGTCCTTCCAGCGCCTCTTGATAAGTGGCAACACGTTTATCCAGTCCAGCCATACACTTGCCTCCCCAGTTGTCCTTGCCGACATCATTGGGGGTGAAAAATGATTTGTTAATTTTAAATTTGTGACTCACTCATTGGGTTTTTTTATCAATTTAATGTTAATTAAAGGTATTCAACAAGTTAAAGGAATGCGAAATGGGAATGAGCATCAAACAGTTACGCGCGTTTTTAGCGGTAGCTCACACTCTGAATTTTGCTCATGCCAGTGAAAGACTGAACATGTCGCAACCCGCATTAAGCCTGGCGATTAAAGGACTGGAAGATTCGCTGGGCGGGGCGTTACTGTTGAGAACCACCCGCAAAGTGACTCTGACGCAGGAGGGAGAAACGCTGCTGAATATGGGGCGACAGCTGCTGGCGGACTGGGAGAATACGGAAGAAGCCATGCGCCAACGCTTTACGCTACAGCGCGGTAAAATCTCGATCGCCGCCATGCCCTCATTTGCCGCTAACGTCCTGCCATCGGTACTGAAAACGTTTCGTGATTCTTATTCCGGTATCAACGTAACGGTTCATGATGTGATCAATGAACACGTGATTGAAATGGTCAGTGAAGGGCGGGTCGAGATGGGCATAGCCTTCGAGCCGGACTATTCGGGACATCTGCATTTCACGCCGCTCGGCGTGGATCGTTTTATCGCGATTGTGCCGCCAACCTGTCGGCTGGCAGACAGGGATCGTATTGCATGGCGCGAACTGCTGACGCTGGATTTCATCACCTTGCAACGTCCGTCAGCCGTGCGGCTGATGCTGGAAGAACAACTGGTGCAAAGCGGACATACGCTGGAAGTAGCGCTGGAGAGCCATCAATTAGTAACCGTTGGCCGTCTGGTGGCTAACGGTCTGGGCGGTAGCGCCGTACCTGCACTATGCCGCACGCAAATGACAGAGTTAGGCGCAACCTGTATCGATCTGGATACGCCGGTGATCCAGCGTCGGATCGGGGTTTTGCGTTCAGCACATCATAAATTATCTACTGCTTCCGAGGTGCTGGTGGATTCACTGAAAAAGGCGTATCGCACCTGACTTTCTCAACGGCTCAGGTCATGTAACCGCCCGCCAGCATCGAACATCACATCCGGTATCACTTTTCAGTAATGCCTGTTTTTTCTCACAACCGTGGGTTGCCAATGGACATCTGTCACGGAAAAAGCATCCCTGGGGCAACGTTCGGTTTCCCGGTAGCTCGGTTTTACGTAACACCAAATCTTCCGTCAGTGGCGCGCCCGTTTTAGGGACAGAGTCCAGCAATAACCGTGTGTACGGATGGGCGGGGTGAGTGAGAACGTGTTGAGCATCGCCCAGCTCAACAATTTGCCCGAGGTACATCACCGCCACACGGTCGCTCATATGGCGGACCACCGACACGTTATGCGATATCAATACGTAGGTCAGATTTCTGCGCGCCTGAAGTGACACCAGAAGATTGAGAATTTGCGCCTGCACAGAGATATCCAGTGCTGAAGTGGGCTCATCGAGGACGATAACATCCGGTTCTGACGATAGCGCCCGGGCGATGGCAATACGCTGGCGTTGTCCACCTGAAAACGCATGCGGCAGACGGTCGAGATATTCCGCGCGGATGCCTACCTGTTGGGCTAAATCTTCAGCAAGCATGCGGCGCTCACGTTCCGGACTTCGTTTTTGGATCCATACCGGCTCAGTGATCGTGCGCCACACCGGTAAGCGAGGATCCAGCGATGAAAGAGGGTCCTGAAAGACCATTTGCATACCGTTATGCTGTTTATCACCACGGCGAGAATAGCTTCCCTGGTTGGGTTTCAGCATGCCCATCAGCAGTTGCGCCAGCGTACTTTTTCCACAACCGGATTCGCCAACAATCCCCAGCGTTTCCCCCTGGCGAATCTGTAAATCCAGACCGTTGAGCGCATGCACCCGTTCTGTAACCTTGCCAAGCCAGTTTTTACGCGCAGGAAAGTTGACATGAACATCCTGCAGCGCCAGTAAAAAATCAGACATGTGTTGTCTCCAGTTGTGGATACCAGCAGGCAGATTGTTGATCTACGCCTCCCTGACTACTTAACGCAGGCGTTTCTTCACAACGAGGACCAGCGGCAAAGCAGCGCTCACGAAATGCGCATCCGGCAGGTAAGCAGGTTAGGTTCGGCACGGTGCCGGGGATCGCAGGTAACAATGCGCGCGGCTCGCCGTGTTCCGGCGCGCATTTCAGCAAGCCGATGGAATAGGGATGCGTCGGACGTTGAATAACGGTTTGCGTCGGGCCACTCTCAATCACGCTCCCGGCATACATGACGTACAACCGGTCGCATAACTGTGAAACCACCGCCATATCATGACTGATAAATAACACGGCTGTTCCGCTGGCCCGTGCTTTTAACTTCAGCAAACGCAGCACCTGCAGTTGCACCGTGACGTCCAGCGCGGTGGTCGGTTCATCGGCAATAATAAGCTCTGGTTCGCACGAAAAGGCCAGCGCAATCATCACGCGTTGGCGCATCCCGCCGGAAAGCTCAAACGGAAATCGTTTCATAACCTCCGGCGCGTCCGGGATTTGCATCTCTTCGAGTAGAGCGACGGCTTTATGACGGGCATCCGTGCGGCTTAACGCCTGGTGATGGCGGATTACCTCCACCATTTGCTGGCCGATACGCCGGGTCGGATTCAGTGCCGTCATGGGCTCCTGAAAGATCATCGCGACGCGTGCGCCGCGCCATTGGCGCATTTGTTTCTCACTGGCGTTAAGCACATCTTCACCCAGCAGTGAAACGCGTCCCTGGTGAATACGATAGCTTCCCTCCGGAAGCAGGCGCATGGTGAGCATTGCGGTCACGGACTTACCGGAACCGGATTCACCCACCACACCAACGATTTCTCCACGGTTGATGTGCAGTGATACATGGTTCAGCGCATGCACATCAGCTTTATAGCCGGGGAAACTCAGATGTAAATCTTCGATTTCCAGTACGGGTTGTGTCATGACTGTTTTCCTCCGGCTTTCGGATCCAGCAGATCGCGAATACCATCGCCAAAGAGATTGAAGCCCACGGCGGTAATCAGAATGGCGGCGCCGGGAAAAGCACAATACCACCACTGATCAAGCACGTAATTGCGGCCAATTGCGACCATCGCGCCCCACTCAGCGCTGGGTTGCTGCGCGCCCAGACCGATAAACCCGAGCGTGGCAGCCATCAGGATCGCACTGCCGATATCCAGCGATGCCTGCACAATGAGTGGCGGCAGAGAATTGCGTAAAATGTGCCAGCTAATCAGATGCCAGCGTGAAGCGCCGTAGGTCCGGGCAGCCTGTACATAGCTAAACTGGCGCACCACTAACGTCTGACCGCGGGCGAGGCGTACATAGAAAGGGATACGGACGATGGCAATCGCCAGCATGGCGTTAAACAGGCTGGGGCCCAGCGCGGCGGCCAACGCCATCGTCAGCACCAGCGAAGGAATGGACAGCATAATGTCCATCATCCGCATAATTATCGCGTCGGCGCGCCCGCCCATGACACCCGACAAGCAGCCCAGCAGTGATCCCAATCCCCCGGCGATACCCACCACCACCAGACCCGCAACGACCGACTGCTGACTTCCTACCAGAACGCGACTGAACAGATCGCGACCGACTTCATCGGTACCAAACCAGTGAGCGGCTGACGGGGGCAGCAGGCGCGCACTCAAATTGATGGCATTAGGATCGTGTGGCGTTATCCACGGCGACAGCACCATCAGCAGCAGTATCAATACGATGATGACCCCGCCAACCAGCGTCAGCGGGCTACTTTTCATCATCCAGAACAGTTTGGCCCAGTCCGTGCGGCGGCGTTCTGTCTGAGGGGCGGTCGGCGTTTCTTGTGTGAGCATCATTCAGCACCTCCACGTCCAATTCGAGGATCTACCCACAAATAGAGCAAATCCACCACCAGGTTGACCAGCACATAGGCGAACGAGACCACCACGGCAAATCCCATTACCGCCGGGAAGTCGAGCGCCTGAATTGAGGTCACTACCCAAGCGCCCATACCTGGCCAGGCAAAGACCGTTTCGGTCAATACCGCACCGTAGAGCAGATCGCCCAGCGCCAGGCCGAGGACGGTGATTGATGGGATGAGAGCGTTAGGCAATGCATAGCACAGCACGATGTACCAGCCCGGTAACCCGCTGGCGCGGGCGGTACGTATGTAATCTTCACTCAGTTGCTCCAGCATGGCGGAACGAATCTGGCGGGCAACGATCCCAAGATGTACAAAAGCCAGTGTCAGCGACGGCAAAATCAGGTGCTGAAGCGCATTGAAAAAGACTTCGCCGTTGCCTTCCAGCAGTGCATCAATCAGGTAGAACCCGGTGACGTGAGCAGGTGGATCCAGCCAGTCGTCTAAACGTCCACCGCCGGGTAAAATTTGCAGATGACCGTAAAACAGCACGATAACCCCCAGCCCCAGCCAGAATGCTGGCGTGGAGATACCGGTAATTGCCATTAGCCGAACAAGGTGATCAAGCCAGCGGTTACGCCAGACCGCAGATAAAATACCCAGCGGGATACCTATCACCAGCGCCAGCAACAAAGAGCAGAAAGCCAGCTCAAGGGTAGCGGGGAAGAAAATGCGCAGTTCATCCAGTACCGGACGCCCGGTGCGAATGGAGGTGCCTAAATCGCCGTGAAAAATGTCGCTGACATAGCGAAAAAACTGGACATACAGCGGTTGATTCAGCCCCAGCTGTTGGCGAATATTTTCAACAATTTCATCGCTGGCGCGGTCGCCCGCCAGCAGCCGTGCGGGGTCGCCAGGTATCAGATGTGAAATAATAAAGGTGATTACGCAAACACCGATAACCACCAGAATAAGTCCCCAGCATCGCTGGCGCAAAATACTCCAGAACGTCATTAGCTTCCCCTTGCGGAGCCAGAGCGGCTCCGCGTAAACGTGGCTTATTTACTCATGGTGGAGATATTGAAGACCTGTTCCAGCATGGGGTTGAATACAAATCCTTTGACGTCTTTGTTCATCGCCAACTGATAGTTTTTCTGGAATAAATAGACGTAGGCCGCTTCATCAATCACGATGGTTTGCGCCTGCTGGTAGTCATTGGTTCTGGCCACCTGATCGGTCGTAGCCAGCGCGCTACGCAGCAGCTTATCGACCTCACTGTTTTCATAGAACGAACGGTTACCCGGCAAGCCTTTCTTATCTGACTCAAACCAGTAGTTCATAAACATGTACGGGTCGGCAAAATCCGGACTCCAGTTGCCAATGGCAATGTCGTAATCGCCTTTGCCCACGCGGTCACGCATGGTGGCGTTCGCCAGTTTTTCCAGCCTCACCTTAATGCCCAGTTTGCCAAGGCTTGCCTGGGTAGCAAGCGCGATAGGTTCCCAGTTTGGATCATTATCTGAGTACAGGAAGCTCAGGCTTTCAGGTTTGGTGGCAACTTTGTCCCACGCTGCTTTGGCTTTGGCTTCATCGAAGCTGTACTGCATGGCCTTATCGTCAAAACCCCACATGCCTTCGGGGATTGGGCCACGCATTTGCTTTCCATTGCCGCTCAGGATCCCGTTGACCATGCCTTTATAATCGGTGGCCCACGAGATAGCGCGGCGTAAATCCACCTGATTGAGCGGGGCCTTACTGTTGTTGAGATACAGATAAGTCACGCGCAATGAGGGATAATCCGCCACGTTCACTTTGCCTTCCTGTTTTAAAGCAGCAAGCTGGTCAACAGGAAGCGCATCGGCAATGTCGATATCGCCACGGGACAGTTGCAGGCGACGGGAGGCGCTTTCGCCAATGATTTTGACTGAGACGCGCTTAAACGTCGGTTTTGTACCGGCATAATGCGGGTTAGGCACCAGCACCAGTTGTTGTCCCTTTTGCCAACTCTTCAGCATGAAGGGACCAGAGCCTGCCGTGTTCTGTGCCAGGAATCCGCGGGCATCGTCTGCGGCATGCTCTTTTAAGATGGCCGGGTTAATGATTGAGGCTCCGTCATTTGCCAGCGTATACAGAAACGGAGCAAACGGCTGGCTGAGGGTAAACTTCACCGTGGTGTTATCAATGGCCTCAACCTTCAGATCTCTCGGGAAAGCCTCCGCAGGTCCCTGACCAATCTTGAGCAAACGTTCGAAGGATTGCTTTACCGCATCAGCCGTCACCGGTGTTCCGTCGGCGAATTTGGCATCGTTTTTCAGGGTAAACGTCCACTCTTTCTGGTCGTCCGAGGCTTTCCAGCCGCTGGCTAAATCGCCTTCAACTTCCGTGGAACCTTTACCACCATCTGTTTTGTACTGAACCAACCGCTGGTAAGAGGGATAGGTGACCGTCCAGTCATTGTTATCTATGGTCACAGCGGGATCGAGCGTCTGCGGATCGGCGGCTTTACCAATCACTAACATATCTTTGGGAACAGCAGCCTGCGCGGCGGGCAGGGCTACCGCTAACGCAACGGCTATCAGAGCGGGGCGGAAAAAAGCGTTTAACGCAGGTGTAGTCTTCATAACCAGGCTCCAGAATTAAAGGGGATGTTGTGTTGTTATAGACGTGACAGTGTAACAATCTATTTGATCGTCAAGCAGCGGGTAACGGGCGGCATCAGGTAATTCAAAATGCCACCATTCGCTGTTAATACCGACAAAACCACCACCAAACATAATGGCATTGAGCAGCAGGCGGTTACGCTGCGCTGCCGGAGGAACAGACGGATGCCAGGCATGGGAACGGTCGTGCATTTCATCAAAACCGGCCCCCATATCTAGGAGATGGCCGCGATCGTCCATCAACGTGACGTCAATTGCCGTACCCCGACTGTGATTGGAACCAATCGCAACATCGACAACATATTGCGGGTCGGGACAGGCATTCCACAGTATCGCCTGCGCCTGCTGGGGGCGATACGCGTCGTACACCACCAGCGACAAGCCCGCCAGTTGCGCAATGCTGATGCATTTTGCCAGCGCGGTTACCGCCTCGGTGTGCAACAGGCAACGCGCTTCCCTGTAGATAGGTGCGCCGGTAATGTTGTCGGCAGTAGCGTATTTAAGATCGATATGCAGCGACGGAAATATCACCGACAAATCGACCAGTTCTGGGAGTTCTGACATAGCACGTTTCCTGTTTATTGTTCGAATTGACCAAATTGTTGTTGTAACTGGCGATTAGTTTGCAGGCGTCCTGCGAGGGCGTCACCCAGTTGCGCAACCACCGCAGAAAGTAATAAGTTGAACAGACAGCTCACCGGTGCCAGTGAGTCCCAGAAATGTCCGGTGTCGGTTTTTACCTGAAGCAAATCAATGGAATAATCCCTGGCCCATGGGCACCACACATCGGTAATTAGCGCCAGCGGAATGCAGCGTTCAGTGGCGACACGGCAATATTGTCGCGAAATAGCGGAGTAGGCGCGCATATCGGTAATAACCACGTAAGGCTGGCTGAATCCCGAGTTCAGCGACTCTACCCAACTGCCGGAAAGGCCTTCGGAGTAGCTGACTTTAGGTCGCAGATATTCCAGGTGACTAAAAAAGGCGTTAGCGATCCCGCGTGTGGACTGGATCCCGAGGATGTACACGGCTTCCGCATGGGCCAACTGCTGTGCAATGCGTAGAAACGTCTCACCCTGAGCAAGTTGGTAGACGTGGGTAATGGCGTCGATTTCCAGTAACAGCGACTGGTGCGCCCGATCTGGCAGGCTTTGTTGCTGGTGCCAGGAATCCAGTCGTTCATTCATTCCCCAGGGCTGATACGGAACTACAGGCAGCTCGCGCAGACTGGCTTTTGCATCCTCCAGGTTACGAAAGCCCAGTTTACGCAGATAACGTCCGACGGTAATGCCGCTGGTTCCGGTTGCTTTAGCGATGCCATCCGCGGTTTCAAATGGGATCTGCACAGCATGGGCTAACAGCCACCCAGCCACGCGCTTTTCACTGGGCGTCAGCTGGCTAAAGGTTTGCTCTATGCGGGTAAATAACTCTGGTTTGGCTGTCATTACCTTCTCGCTGTTAGTTGTCTGTCAGATTCCGTATCTCTGTTAGCGAATTAACAATGCAGGACGCGTGCCAAGCTGCTAACAGCGGCATGCTGGCTGTTTTTGTTAAAATTCAGCTCATATTCGTTAACTAATGATCAACATTTGTGCAGCGTAGTTCAGTTTTGGTGCAACGGCAGAGGAAGCGGGGTATGAATCTGCTGATTTCGTCGGAACGATCACATTGTGGGCAACATTTATCCCTAAGACATAAGAATCAGTAATTGAAAATATAAATTTCAGCCATATCAATAACACCAATCTTTATTCTTATGACTATAAGGGTATTATTTTTCACGAGCTACATTAACGGTGTTAAGCGCAAGTGTAGATATTATTTATATTATACATGGAGTACTACAATGAATAAATTCTCCCTTTCTACAGCAGGTATTCTGGTCGCAGCGCTGTTAACCAGTGTCAGCGTCAATGCAGCAACAGATAACGCTAAAACTGAAGTGACTCCGAAAGGCATGAACTGTCAGGAGTTTATTGATTTGAACCCACAAACTATGGCTCCGGTGGCCTTCTGGGTGCTCAATGAAGACGAAGACTTCAAAGGTGGCGATTACGTAGACTATAACGAAACCGTTACGACTGCAGTTCCTCTGACCGTTGAACTTTGTAAGAAACATCCGCAGAGCGAATTAAGTAAAATAAAAGACGAAATCAAAAAAGAATTATCTAAATAAAATTAAGCCGTTATTAAAACCCAGCCAAAGTGCTGGGTTTTGTTATTTGTGACATTGTCACTTTTTTCTTTTGCAATACTTAAGAAATCTTTATAAAGATATAAACGCCTGTGCCGATACTGGATAAAAGTTAGCCTTTTGCAGAAGGAGTTTGTATGGCCTGGTATCCTACTCGTATTTCAACGCGTTTAACCATCGGCGGCATTCTGCTGCTTGCAGTAACGACTATTGTTATCGTGGTGATTATGCTCTGGCGTGGTCAGCCGCGCGTCGTTGAAATCAACACCGCCCTGATCGAAGAAACAGGGCAAGGTTTAACCCGTCAATTGAGTACCGTATTGTCCCGAATTGAAGGTGAGACAGTCAGCCTGTCGCGACTGGCTGAAGTGTTGCCTAACGATGAATCTCTGTATCAAAGCGTCGTTCCGCATCTGATTGGTGAAGGTAAAGATTCGATTATTACCGGCGGCGGCATCTGGCCAGAACCAGGCGCCTTCACCGCAGGTGTGGAGAAAAGAAGCTTTTTCTGGGCGCGTAATGCCGAAGGAAAGCTTGTCTATTCCAACGATTATAACGTCGAAGGATCAAGCGGATACCACAATGAAAGCTGGTATCAGCACGCCAAAGGGCAATCACAAAACAACTGCCTATGGTCTGATGTTTACCAGGATGCCAGTTCAGGCGTCAACATGGTGACATGCAGCGTGCCTTATCAGCAGGCGGGCAAGTTTGCCGGTGTCGCTACCACCGATATCCGTCTGGATAACGTCGCAACTTTCATGCAGCAGCAGGGCAACAGTACTGGCGGTTACGCGTTTGTGGTAGACAAGCAGGGACAAATTCTCTATTTCCCGCAGGCCGACCTGGCCAAACATAAAACCATTAACGATCTGGCGCAAAGCGCGCAGTGGCTTATCCCGGTGCAAAACGGTCTGAAATCTTTGCGCCCGACAGATGGGGTGAAGACCATAACGCTGGAAAATGATCTCGTCCTGAATACAGCGTCACAGGTCATGCTGTTCCCGATGCCAGATACCGGCTGGGTCGTAGGGCTTGTGACACCAGAATCACGTATTGTCGGTCTTGCCAAAGTGATGATGCAGGACGTTCTGGAGGTATTGATCCCTATCATGACGCTGTTGCTGGTGGGATCATGGCTGGTGGTTCGTCGACTAATTTCACGTCTCGATGATACCCGTCAGGCTCTTGATGACATCGCGCAGGGAGAAGGCGATCTTACCCGTCGTCTGGATGTTCGCGGCAAAGATGAGATTTCGGCTATCGCCGAGGCGTTTAACCTGTTCGTCGATAAAATCTCGGCCATCCTGATTACCGTCAGAAGCAGTAGCACAGTGGTGGCGAATAACGCCGTTAGCCTGGCTGACAGTAATATGGAGCTTTCATCTCGCGTAACGCAGCAGGCCGCTGCGCTGGAAGAGAGCTCAGCGGCTATGGAGCAGTTAAATGCGACCGTTCATCAAAACGCCAGTAATACACAATTGGCGGATGAGCTATCCGATAACACAGCGCAAACGGCCAACCGTTGCGGTGATGTGATGCAGGGCGTTATCTCTACGATGGATAACGTCAGCGCCTCATCCGGCAGAATGGTGGAAATTGTCGCGGTCATCGACAGCATTGCGTTCCAGACCAATATTCTCGCCCTGAATGCCGCGGTTGAAGCCGCCAGAGCGGGTGATGCTGGCAGAGGGTTTGCCGTCGTGGCCTCCGAAGTGCGCACGCTGGCTCAGCGCAGTGCCACCGCCGCCCAGGAAATTAAAGCGTTGATTGATGAATCCGTTTCTCATGTTGGTAGCGGAAGTCAGCAAATTCACACTGCCGGCGAACGTCTGGGAGAACTGGTCAGCAATGTGCGTCAGGTACGCCAGTTGATGGGGGAAATACGCGTTGCGGGTGAAGAACAGCGTAAAGGTGTTTCCGAAGTTACGCTCGCCGTTACCGAAATGGACAGCACCGTTCAGCAGAATGCCTCGTTAATTGATGATGCCGCAGCACGGACGCAGGCGCTGAAAGAGGAGGCGGAACAGCTGGCATTGCTGGTCTCTTCTTTCAGATTACCTGAGCCTTCCGTTGCCTGATAACCACATCCTATCCGGGTACAGATCTTGTGCCCGGATAATTCCAGAATAATGGTGCTTAACCACGATTTATTGATTTAACTCCTCTTTATTGTGTCTTACAAAACTTTGAATCATTCTCCTCTTAACTCTATAATATTGGGTGTAAAGTCGTTTTTATTCCAATAAGAGCCAATATTATGGATTTAACGCTCAATACAGCAGCCGATATCGTCAAACTACTTTGCGACAGATTGCGTAAGGAACGGCTCGCGCAGCAAATGACGCAGGCAGATGTTGCCGCGCGTTCAGGTGTCGGTGTGAATACCGTTTCGAATCTGGAGGCCGGTAAAAATGTAGGATTTGAGAATCTGGTCAAAGTCGCGATGGTGTTAGGCTATGGTGACGCGCTGGAGGGCTTATTCAAACCCAGGATCGACAGTCTGGATGATATTTTGCGTTACGAGAAGAGCGCGGCACGCCAGCGGGTGAAAAGGAAAAATACTGATGCCTGAGCAAGTCGATGTCTTTTATGAAGGCTGGGGTGAAAAATGGTTGTGGGGAAAACTGGTGTCTTCCTCAGCCCTGACCGGACGCCCGTTGATCGCCTTTGAATACAGTGAAGACGCTATACGTAAGGGGCTGGAGCTGTCCCGGTTAAGGTTACCGCTGAACGGTCCTCGTTTACGCAGGGATTTCCCGGCTCATCAGTTGGGATTACCAGGACCCGTGTACGATTCGCTACCTGATGGTTGGGGTATGCTGTTGATGGATCGTTTATTTAAACGCCGTGGACTCAACGCAGCGCGCATAGGACCTCTGGAGAGGTTAACCTGGGTCGGCAATAACGCAATGGGCGCCATGACGTTCCGGCCCGTTCAGTCAGATGTCGAGACGCTTTCAAAAGAGGATGTTCCTCTCGAACAACTGGCATCTGAGGTTCAGGAAGTCCTGAGCGGCGAAGGCGGGGAATTCTTGCAAAAACTGCTCCAGATGGGCGGTTCACCGCAAGGGGCCAGGCCAAAAGCGTTACTTTATCGTGACAGTGTCACGTCAAGGTTCACCACTGCGCCCCTCCCGGAGAGCGAAAGCTGGTTGATTAAATTTCCTGCCAGGCATGAGCATGCTGAGGTATGTGCCATCGAAGCGGTGTATGCTGAATGTTTGCGGCAATGCGGGATCACTACGCCTGATACCGCGTATTTTAATCTGCCTGACGGGCAGGCGGCATTTGCTACCCGCCGTTTCGACCGTGACCAGTCGGTCCGTATTCCTATGCAGAGCCTGGCGGCATTTACCGGTGCAAATTACCAGATACCCGGTGCTTTAGATTACCGGGATTTTCTGCGCGCCACACAGATTTGTACCAATGATGTCAGAGAAAAAGCGAAAGCGTTCGAACGCGTGGTTTTCAACGTGGCATTTAACAACCGCGATGACCATCCCAAAAACTTTGCCTATTTAATGTCAGCCGCAGGAAACTGGACTTTGGCTCCGGCTTACGACGTGACCTGGTGCGAAGGACCCGGCGGGTATCACCAAATGGACGTGCTGGGAGAAGCGCTGGATATCGAAAGAAAGCACCTGCAGCAGCTTGGCATACAGGAAGCTGAGCTATCAGCTGAGCATGTGAACGCTATAATCGACAAGATCTGCCACCATGCAACAGCGCTAAGCGTTACAGCCAAAGACAAATACGCCGATCAGATAACACAAACTACGCTGAATACGATACAGAAACAGATTAATGATAATGTCCGCAGGTTAATGTCCCTGTGATCCAGAGACAGCCGCTACACTTAGCGAAGAATTAAATCTGAGCGAGGCAACGTTATGGCTGAATTTGTCGTGAATATGCTGAAAAACACGCCAGTTTGGGTGTATCTGCTGTTTGCCTTTCTACTGTATCGAGGGATTAAAGCCAGAACACCTGCCACTGTCACGCTGGAAAAGCTGGCGCTGATCCCCGCTATTTTTTTAGTCTGGGATATCTACGATTTAATCACTTATCGCGACCCGACCCTCATTACGTATATTCAGTGGGCGATAGGTATCCTCAGCGGCGCAATCATTGGCTACATATTAATTAACCCCGGCCGTTTGAGCCGCAGTAGCGCACCACGGAGTATTCACCGTCCGGCAGATTATTCCGCATTGCCATTTATGCTGCTGGCATTCGGCGTTAAGTACGTACTTGGCGTACTTAACGCCATTTCCCCCGACGTTTTACGTCAACCCGCAATGAGCGCCCTGGCTATCATTACTGGCGGCATGTTCGCCGGAATTTTTGTGGGGAAATTTACCCGCTACGTGAGCGTCTGGCTCAGGCTTCCCGCTCAGAACAACCATTAACGTCCCCAACGATTGCGAATATAGGTCACAGCTTCCTGCGTTTGCGGTTGATTAAGGTAATCTTCGCGAAACAGGATCGTGCCGTTAATGTACGGTTCGGTCTCGTTTAGATCGAGCTGCTTTTTCAGTTCCGGCACACCGCCTTTGACCGTCCAGTCTGGCTCTTTTCTCGATGGTTCACCGACTTTATACAGCGCTACACCAATGTAGAGGCGAGTGTTGGTTGATTTCACGACATCTGCCCACCATTTTGCCAGTACATCGTAGCGCGCTGCATCGCGGGCAAAAGGCCAGTAGAGTTGCGGTGCGATGTAATCCAGCAAGCCTTGTTGCACCCAACGGCGGGTGTCGGCATAAGACTCATCATACGCTGCCGCACCGCGCGTGTCGGAGCCCGCTGGATCGTGCGAACGGTTGCGCCATACGCCCGCAGGGCTGACACCGAATTCAACCTCAGGCTTGAGTTTCTTGATAGTCCGTGATACCTGGGCAATCAGCCGTTGCGTGTTATCGCGGCGCCAGTCAGCTTTGGAAGCGAATCCCTGGCCGTATCTTCTGAACGTCTGGCTGTCATTGAGCGCAGAGCCAGGAGACTCGGTATAGAAGTAATCATCAAACTGCACACCGTCAACAGGGTAATTCTCAACCACTTCCGCCACGATGCTGGTTATCCAGTCACGCACTTCGGGAATACCGGGGTCTAACACAAAACGCTCGCCCGCGGTGCGGATCCAGTCCCGATGCAGAACGTATACGCTGGACGGTGTTTGTGACAGCGTGCTGTTTAATTCAGTGACCGTCGAAGGTTTGGTGTTTACAGACACGCGATAGGGGTTAAGCCAGGCATGAACTTTCATTCCGCGCTTATGCGCTTCATCGAGCATAAACTGCAGCGGATCGTAACCCGGATCCTGGCCAATCGTGCCGGTCAGGGTATCTGACCACGGCAGAATCTTTGACTTCCACAATGCGGTCCCATCGGGCTTAACCTGGAAAAAAACGGTGTTAATACCAAGTCGTTTCAGGTTGTCCAGCTTATCCGTCAGCGCTTTTTGCTGCAGGCTGATGCGTACAGCAGGTGAACTGATGTTCACAGATGAGATCGGCGGCCAGTCAAGACGTGAAACCGTCGCCAGCCAGATCCCACGCACTGGCTCCTTGCTCTGCTGAGGTTTGCTCACCGGAGGTTGCGGAGTGGTTTTGGGGCCGGGCGGTTGTGAAGAACAGCTGCCAAGTAACAACATACTGCCCACAAGTACAGCAAACCATTTCATGTTGGTCAGCGGTAGTCTGGCACGAAAACGGGCGATAATCTTCGCCAGTTTTTTCTGATAATTTCCTGAAAAGAAACCGGATGCTGCCATCTGATTTTGCTCTTATTTCTTCTTATTGCGGCTGTTAGCCCAGGGATCGAAGGCCGGTTCGGGAGTGTTATTTGAGGCCTGGTCATGTAGAGAGTCCAGGTACAGTGCTTCTACTTCTGCCCGTGCCCACGGCGTACGGCGCAGAAACTTCAAACTGGATTTAACGCTCGGTTCATTTTTAAAGCAGTTGATATTAATGCGTTGCGCCAGCTCAGCCCAACCATAACGTTCAACCAGGGCATTGACCTGCATTTCTAGCGTCACACCATGTAAAGGGTCTTTAGAATTATGAGCATTCATATGAAGTCCAGTTCAGTGGTTCCAGATTTTGTCAGTAGTGAGACGGGAAGAAGGTTACAAGAAAGCAAAGCTGCCAGCAACGGCAGAAAGCGGTATGGCGCGACAAGCCGTACGTCATACCGGCAATGGATGATTCAATACTCTTTAAAAGCCAGTTCCAGACGGGCAATCAACGGTTTAAACAGGTAGCTCATCAGGGTTCGTTCACCGGTCTTGATCGTCACGCTGGCGGGCATTCCCGCTTTAATTTTGTAATCGCCCAGCAAACGCGCGCCCTCTGCTGAAACCTGTACTTCCGCAAGGTAGTAAGGCTGCTGAGTGGCTTCATCAATTAAGCGGTCCGCAGAGATAGTCAGAACCTGGGCCGGAACCGAAGGTAACAGCGCATGGTTAAGGGCAGGGAACAGCACATCAACGGTTAAACCGGGGACCAGTTTATCAATGGCATGTACGGGTATTTTGGCATCAATTTGCATCGGTTGTCCGGCGGCGACGATATCCATCAAATGTTCTCCAGGCTGAATGACGCCGCCCACGGTACTGACTTTAACATCCAGCACAATACCGTTAATCGGTGAGCGGATCTCGGTGTTATCCAGCTCATGACGCGTTGATACCAATTCATCCTCCAGCATTGCCACTTCTTTTTGGTTTTCCGTCAGTTCAGACTCAACTTCACGTAAATACTGATGACGCACCTGATAGGCTTTAATTTTTAATTCGTTCTGCTGCGATTTCAGTTTGGCAATGTTAAGAATATCTTCTGAAACGCTGCCAGATATTTCTGCTGCCTCGCGCTCCAGCACCAGTAATTGTGCTTTGGGGTAATAGTTTTTTTCGCTCAGCGCCCGGATAGCCCCTAACTCCCGGTTAATCAGAGAAAACTGGTGGTCGCGATAGCCTTTTATTTTATTGAGATTATCCGTCTGTCCAACCAGACCATCGAGCGTCTCCTGAATCATCGACAGTTCATCCTGAATCGTTTTGCGACGGGTATCGAAAAGTTTAGCCTGCAGATTTCTGACTTCTGATAGCCGTTTATTGCCAGAGAATTGCTGCGTCAGCGTAGTATTAAAGCGGATCACATCCAGGTCATCGCGTTCTGCTAACAGGCGATCTTCGATACTTTTTGCAGAAATATACTGGGCATTCAACGCGCTGAAACGCATTTCAAGCTGCATTTTATCCAACCGGACGAGGACCTGATTTTTCTTCACGAAGTCGCCTTCTTTGATAAAGATATCGGTTACCCGACCGCCGCTCAGATGCTGAATGGTTTTGCGGTTACTCGATACGGTAACCGTACCATCGGCGACCACGCCCGCATCTAACGGAGCTTGCACTGCCCAGAGGATAAAACTACCGACACCAAGCACAATGACGATCACGCCCCGGATAATCGGCGACCAGATATTGGTATCTACGCCAGCAGAGGCCGTGTTGTGGGGGTTCTTTTTCATCATCAAGCCTCACGTTGCTGTTCAGTCGTGGATGGAGAAGGCGTAGCCACCGGTTTCAGTACGTTGGCCTGACGCAAATGGGCAAAAACCTGATCGCGGGTACCAAACTCCTGTATAACGCCATCGTTAAGCAGCAAAACCTTATTGACCACGCCGAGCAGCGTCGGGCGGTGTGAGATAATGACTGTGGTTTGTCCCTGGGTACGCAGAGCATTGATGGCTTTAACGAGTGCAAATTCGCCCGCGTCGTCAAGATTGGCATTCGGTTCATCAAGCACGATAAACGCAGGATTGTTATACACGGCGCGCGCCAGCCCGATGCGCTGTCGCTGCCCACCGGAGAGCTGGTATCCACCTGCGCCCAGCAGAGTGTCATAACCTTGCGGCAAGCGCAGGATCATCTCATGAACGCCTGCCAGTAATGCGGCGGCGACGATAAGCTCACTGTCATTCTGCGCGAAGCGGGCAATGTTTTGTGCGATGGTACCGTCAAACAGTTCCACATCCTGCGGCAGATAGCCAATAGACGGGCCCAGCAGCGCTTTATCCCACTGGCATATATCTGCGCCATCTAATCTGACTTTCCCTGATAACGGTTTCCAGACACCAACCAGAACCTTTGCCAGCGAGGTTTTTCCTGAGGCTGAAGGGCCGATAATCCCCAGCACTTCACCTTGCTCCAGCTGGAATGAGATATTACGCAGTAGCGGAGAAGGCTGGCCGGGGGCTGCAGCGAAGACGCTTTCGACGCTGATGTTGCCATTCGGACGCGGCAGGGTCAGTACCTCTTTCGGCGCCGGATACTCCTTCAGCAAGGTTGAGAGCTGATGCCACGCGCTACGAAACTGCACGAACTGCTTCCAGCTGCCAATGACTTGTTCTACCGGGTTGAGGACGCGGCCAAGAATGATCGAGGCGGCAATCATCAAGCCCGGGGTAATATGGCCGCCGATCACCAGTAAAGCCCCGGCGCCCAGCGCAATCGACTGCAGCAATACCCGCACAAAGCGGCTGAGACTGCTTAACCCGGCCGTTTTGTCGGCAATCTGTGTTTGTAGCGCCAGCACTTTGTTATGTTGCTCCTGCCAGTTGGACTTCAGGGTCGAAAGCATCCCCATCGCTTCAATGGCATCGGCGTTTTGCAGCTGTTTATTCAGTTTACTGGCATTGTTAATGGTTAAGGCGTGCGCTTGTTGAATCGGGCGCTTGGTAGAGATTTCAGATACCAGCGTCAGAATAAATAATAACGTTATTCCGCCGAGAGAAAGATATCCCAGCAGGGGATGGACCAAAAAGGCGATGAAAAGATATATCGGCGTCCAGGGAATATCCAGTAAGGCGAACAGACTATTCCCGGAAAGAAACTGACGGATCTGATCCAGTTCGGCTAAAGATTGCGCCGGGTTGTTATCACCGGTAGCCATCTTTCTTTTAAAGGCTGAGTTAAAGACCAACTGACTTAGCTTTATATCCAGCCTGTTGCCAAGCCTGACCATAACCTGCGCGCGGGCAGATTCAATCATGGCAATAACGATGTACAAGCCGACAATCAATAAGGTTAACATTAACAGCGTGGTGGTATTTTTACTGACCAGCACACGATCGTAAACCTGTAGCATATAAATTGCCGGCGCCAGCATAAGCATATTAATCACACAACTAAAAAACAGCAGCATCAGAAAAGTGGGTTTCGTTCCCTTTAATGCATCATTCAGTTCTGTTGGCGTATGCTGGCGCGACATAGTCTTCTCCTTATACGATCAATGAACTATTGCCATTGTTGCTGGCAAGGGTAGTGGGCATTTCCAGATAAAAGTCACCAATATTCACGGTGGTCGAATTGACGCCCACCAATGTGATGGTGTCTGTACCGATAGTCACAATGGTGTTGCCATTGTTTCCGGTGATAGACACGTTGCTGGCAAAATTACCCGCATTGATACCTAACAAGACGAGATCAAGGAAGTCCTGCCCGCCGTTGGGGTTACTGTCAAAACCGGTAATTCGGTCCTGCCCAAAGTTGGCCCCAAAGGCGAAGATGTCGCTCCCGGTACCACCGTCCAGAATGTCGTTACCTTCCTGACCATTGAGAATATCGTCTCCACTACCGCCGGAGAGGGTATCCGCGCCCGCACCGCCAATCATGACGTCGTTGCCAACACCACCTTGCAGGTTATCAACGCCATCTCCGCCATCGAGGAAGTCATTCCCGATACCACCAAACAACTGGTCGTTACCGCCCATACCAAACAGATAGTCGTTACCAGAACCGCCCGTAATGGTATTTGCAATGGCATTACCGGTACCAATAAAACTGCCGTTGCCGGTAAATACCAGTTCTTCCACGTTATCGGTGAGGTCGTAGCTGCTGAGGCTGGTTCGGACAACGTCCGTGCCGCCATTCACACCTTCGATAACCACATCACCGAAATCATCAACGATGTAGGTATCATCGCCCGCGCCGCCGGTCATACTGTCGGCACCAAGCCCGCCATCAAGCGTGTCGTTACCGGCATCACCTTGCAGAATATCTTGTCCCGCCTGACCAGAGAGGTTGTCGTTTCCAGCACCGCCGATGAGCAGATCGTCACCTGCACCGCCAAGTAAGGTGTCATTACCGCCTTCACCGCGCAGGATATCGCTCCAGGCAGTACCGACGAGGGTGTTAGCCCCGTTGGTACCAACAATCAGATCGCCTACAGGCTGGGTGGTGGTCGACGTCAGGACAACAGGGGGGTTGCCTTCATCGTCGACGACGGTAACGACCACCTGCAACGTTCTGCCGACCATAGCCTGGCCCGGCGTATAGGTAGCGGATGTCGCACCGTTAATGTTGACGAATCCGGTTGGCGAACTCATTCTCCATTGATAAGTGAAATTACCGCCGCTCAAACCATCAGCGTCAGAAATGCCTGAAACCACCGCTGTCAGCGTCAGGCTTTCAGTTGGGGTGAGGTCGTTAATTACCGGCATACCGGTCGTGACCTGATTGCGCGGGAGGATTGCCTGAGTTTGTGCCGACACCAGGGTTTCAGCGTCACCCATGCGGTCGTTAAAACTGGCGACCACACGCAACGGTGCGCCCTGAATAGCGCCAGGCACTCTGAACTCAACGCCTGTTGCCTGATCTCGCCATTGGCCGTTGACGAATGCCTGCCAGGTCATAGTGATGACCACATCCGCCGCCAGCCCGTTACCATCCAGCAAGTTCGCCACGTTGACGCGCAGCAGGTCACCCACCGAAGGATTAGGATTGCTGATGGTCAGATCGCCCGTCGCTTGTTGCCCCGTCACCCACAGCTGCTTCCCATCGCCAAACTCCAGTTTTTCGATGTTCAACAGACGATCGATGCCATCATTCAGGTTCAGCGCGGAATCCGGCGTAGCGTGATCGACGCGCAGGCTACCGTCCGCCATACGGGTAAAGACATAGTTGCTGCTGACATCACGGTACACCGCGACGTCAGTTTCCGTGCCGTTACCTTCATGCAGAATTTCGCGCACAATCGACAGTTGATTCGGTTTCAGCGTGCCGGCCAGCATGTACGATTTCAGTTCGGCCATACCTTCGGCGCTGGTGAGTCCCGCCATACCCGTAACGGCAATACGAACGTTGAGCCACGCATCACCATCAATGATATCGTTACCAGCTTTACCCATGATGCGGTCGCTACCACCACCGCCGAGTAAAATATCGCTACCATCATCAGGGTTCAGTAGCACCGCGTCCGGATTTGTAGAACGCTCTACGCCGAGAATAGCCTGTAGACCGTTGATCCGGTCCGCACCTTCCTGGGTCAGGTTGTTAGAGAGGGGAACGCCCTGAACAGGCGCAGTACCTATCGGCTGTTCTGTTCCGGTCAGGATATCGTCGTGTTTCCAGCCCGACAGCCCTTCAACAAGATCAAAACGGTCGCGTAGAATAAACTCCTGCTGGTTGACGAAAATAGGGATCCCAAGGTCAGAGTTAGCACCATTTGGGTCGCCTTTATGGATAGCCCAGTCGAAACCGGCCATGCCATTATTGCGCTGGATCCCCGCGCCCTGAACCATGATGTCGTCACCGGCTTCGCCATCGTAGTCGGTGTCGTTACCCTGACCGTTGAGGACATCGTGACCGATAATGGTACTGTTGAAGAACAACTCAGAGTTGTCACCCGCCAGCGTGTCAAACCCGTCGCCGCCTTCCAGCCAGTCATCGCCTTCGTTGCCCATCAGGAAATCACCACCCGAGCCGCCAAGCGCAAAGTCGTTATCCTGACCCGAGAAGACCTCCTGCGCATCTTCGCCGACCACCACGAAGTCGCTGCCGCTGCCACCAAAGACCAGATCGTTTCCGTTACCGGAGAAGATAACGTCATGTCCGGCATCGCCATGCAGGAAGTCCGCATCACCAACAGGCGTTCCGGTATCGGTAATAATGTCATCACCGTCACCGCCGTGGACCACATCTGCTTCGTCACCGCCGTCCAGTCGGTCATCTCCGCCATCGCCCCACAGGCTGTCGATCCCTTTACCGCCGATTAACGTATCGTTGCCTGCCGTCCCACCAAGCACCACATGCCCATCGCCGGTATATTTCAGATACCCACCATCGGCAAAACTATCGCCGTCAACATCCACCCCTGGGTCGCGACGCACCAACAACGGCGAGAGCAGATCCTTCAGCGGATTACCCCATTTCGGGTCGATTTCCGTTTGCAGCACGCGGTTCACTTCAAAAATATGGTCCGGTGTCTGGAACAGATTAGCGGGCAGGTGGGAGGAACCCTCATCACCAAGATCGCTGTTACGCATTACCAGCGCGGAAAACGAGTTGGCCTCCAGTTCATTGAGTAAGTTCAGCCCCTGAACGCGGCTCAGATAGTAGAAACGATCACCGTCCTGAAGCATTTCCATTTGTGTTTCAAAGACGAAGTTGAAGGTTGAGCCGAGCATGCCGCCAAATTCATTTTTGCGCTCAGCCAGCCCGCCAATCCAGAAATCGACCATATTCAGACCGGTCTCTTTGGTTGCCCACGCTCCGGTACTGTTAAAGAAATCCATCGCATCCGCAGGCGGGGAATTGTTTGCATCACCAAATAACAGGAAGTTAACCGCTGCGCGCTTACCTTCAAGGCTGGTAGCGTTAAGGATCAGTTCGTGCTGGCCATAGGCGGCCATAAAGTTAATGATTGAAGCGGGATTTTTCAGGTAGGTAGTGAAGTCAGCCCAACTGGTATAAGGCTTTAGTTGGCTATCGCCGCTTAAAGCAAAAAACTGCTCGCGGGCCTGGTTCAGCGTCGGCATTGCGGTGTCACGGCCACGGGCTATATTAAGCGCGCCTAAATCGAGGGGCAGGCCGATGAGATTATTACGCAGAGCATCGGTAATAAATTCATCAATTTCGTTACCCACCTGACGCGTCATACCACGCACTATTGCGCCGATAGCCTGATCGTCCGTGACGGTGGCCCCGTTGATTTGATTAAATGCTACCGGATTCAGGAATGCTGAAATCAGGTCAATATCACCGCTTTGCATATCAATGTCGGTACGCGCCACGGTTTCTGTCAGCATTGAATGCCCAAAACGGTAAACAACATGCGCAAACTCTGCAAAGATCAGCGGGTTGATATCCGCCGTGTTGGAGAAGACAAACGGATCGACGGCAGGTTGTACGGTACGGGCAAACTCCTCGAATACGAGGTGCTGATATTGCATTTCCGTGGAGAAGCGGCCTGCCTGGAATAAGTACTCACCGTTCCATACCAGAGTATTGGTATCGGCAGGTAATTCCGTGATTTGGTGGTTGGGCATCAACCACTGGTTAATGAGGTCGATATCGCCGGTTTCCAGCAGAGTGGTTTTATACTGCTCAACCAGGCGGTTATGCTCGCTGTGAAAAACGGCGTGCACCGCGGTTAAACCTATATTTTCGTTCCCGCGCCCGTCACCAGTGATAAAGTGGCGATCGAGCAGTTCATTATCATAGGTTCCTGCCGGTTGCGGTCCTTCTCCGCCGATGGCGCTGTCATCATCTGCCAGCAGACCAGCTTTTGGCACGGCAGTATGAGCGATGTCATCCAGAAACGCATGACCGGTGCGGAACGTCTCCGCGGGTAACAGGCCTCCGTTGGCTTCAACCAGCCCCCCGGTGGTAACAATCTGTACCTTTCCGTTTTCACTTAAAATCAAATTACCGTAGCGATCCGTTGCCAGCAGGGGAACATTAAACACGTCCTGATCGGTGAGTTTAATGCCAAGCAGGGTTTCAGCCTGGTTTTTAACGTCAGCCCAGGTCGCCAGTCCACCGTTTGCACCACCCAATAAATTCCCGGTGGGCTCAGGTTTCCCATCAATAATGACGTATTCGCGGATGAAAATTTGATGTGAAGGATGGGAGGTGTAGGTTTGGTTTTGGTCGATGAAGGGGGTCGTCAGGTTTACTGTCTCTCGGTTTTCATCCACCGTTGCCCGGGTTAATAACATAAAGTTTGTCGACGACCCTTCAACATATAAAGGGTCATCGGGCTGGAGCGGAATGAAAACGATACCGTTGCCTCCTTTCGGAATCAGATCCAGACCATGGTCGAAAAACTGGCCAAAGAAGGTCATCCAGCCGTTAAACGCAGGGGAGAGCCCAATATCGGGAGACTGATTGGGGATGGATAAGCTGCCATCCCCAGTAACAGTCCCGCCGCCGGGCGCATCTTTTAATGCGTTAAAAGCCTCCAGCGCAGCCGGGTTTGAGGCCGTCTGGTCTGAAATTAAATTGCTAATTATTCGTGGGTCGGCATCAATGACCGTACCGCCAATCTGGAGATAGCTGGTCATTTGATCCGCATCCTGCCAGTTTAATGCGGTTAATCTCGGCATTGTCTGATCGGCAGAGCCGTATAATTCCTGACCTGGTAAAAGGTTATTCCATGAACCATCTACCGTGCGAAGTCCGTAGGGCAAGAGTGGGCTGGAGACTAATTCCCGAAGCATTTCAGCATTAACGCTCCCGTCTGGGTTAGTTGCCGCTTCGGATATTTTGATCTGCTTAAGAATAAAAGCAAGATCGTGCAGGGTGACAGTAAAGTCATATTGTGAGGCCATAAGTCATTACCCCTATCTTTACTTGTATTAGCTATCATCATTCGTTCTCATGTTTATAAAAAACATGTGAGAATGAGTCGTATTTAGTGCTTGATTGTTATTGCTTGTACAACTCCATTTAATAAAATGCTCAGATTATCAATGACGTATTTAGCGTCATCTTCGTGGATATTCACATCGCGAAATAATGTAGTCGCAGGTTTAAAAGTTTGCTATTTGTGTGCAAGAGACACACTTGCTCTCTTGAATTATCAGGCATATTCAAGGTCTGCTGCGTCGCAAGTTTGAGCGTAGTAAGGGTTAGACGTGTTGTTTTTTTCTCACATTACATTTCTGTGATGATCATAACTATGGTTTTTCCTTTGCCGACTTCACTCATACTTTTCTATGAATAAGATTGTATTTTCATTTCTTTACATTAGGGGGGTGGCAATTTATTTTTACACCGAAGACAACGCTGAGTAGACTGCATTGAAGCTTCAATTTATGAGGAAAATATAACGTTATCTCGGTTAAACATTCCTCTCATCTTAAAATTATGTGCTACTTTGCCAGGTTGAATTAACCCGGGCAAGTTATGTTAACACCAGTACGAACACGGGTAATAACGAAGGTTAACTTTAAGACTAAACGGTCACAAGGTTGGCTATGGCTGCATTAACTTGTGATGAATATGGTCTTTATCGTGTTTAATTCGGGTTAAGAAAATTTTTCTTAGGGAAATTATGCCTGTAGATAAAATTTAATATAAACAATGAGTTACATCAAAAGCATCGAGATTTAGATCTTATTTAAGATCGACCTAATATGATTTGAGAAAACAAAGGTTTTAATCTCTGGGATTATTCTTAAACTAGCAGTCATCGTAGGGTTAATCCTACGGAGTCATAAGACATTACTGGCGTCGCTGTATCCCTCAATAAATACTCCGCTCTCAGCGGAGAGGGACTATTGAATTATTTATTACGATACCGATGTATTTATTAATTAAGGACAGACAATATGAAAATCAATAATCCTCATACCAGTTACATATTTGCAGCTGGTGGCCTTGCGTTATTGTTAGCGCAGATAGCGTATGCTGATTCAGCAAATACCATCACCTTTAAAGGCGAAGTGACCGAACAAACTTGCGAGGTCACGGTTAACGGTGTAAATGCACGGCCGGTAGTATTACTGCCGTCGGTTGCGAAAAGCGATCTCGCAGCAGCAGCATCTTCAGCAGGCCTGACAACATTCACCCTCGGCGTTACTGGTTGTACTGTTGATTCTAATGCGTTGGATATTAAAACCGTCTTCGTTGCAAATAATATGACCGAGCGTGGAAACCTGGCTAATACGGGTACAGCGCAAAATGTTGAATTACAACTGCTGACCGATAGCGCGGGCACTACGCCTATTGATTTGCGTACTGGAACTCCAGTTGCAGGAATCACCGTTGCGGCCGGAAATACGTCCGGTGAGCACGACTTTGCCGTGCAGTATTTTAGCCCGAACGGTGGAGCAACCGCCGGGACAGTTGTCGGCACTGTGCAATACGCCATTTCCTATTTGTAAGCGAGATCTGCGTGATGAAAGGATTGGCTATTGGTTTAGTTGGAATGATGATGTGCTTCTGCGTGCAGGCAAGCATAGTGATGACTGGCAACCGGATAATCTATCCGGCAGACAGCCGGGAAGTCAGTGTGCAATTAACTAATCGCGGCGACGTCCCTGGTGTCGTTCAGGTTTGGCTTGATGATGGCGATGCACAATCAGTACCACAAACTGCGGCCGCTCCTTTTGTCACCACGCCACCGGTCTTTCGGATGGCGGCCCACGCGGGGCAAACTGTGCGGCTGCGTTACATCGGCAAACCCGTTGCACAGGACAGGGAATCGCTATGGTGGTTTAACTTCATTCAGATCCCGCCCATAAATAAGGATGCGCAAAACGATAACCAGCTTCTGGTGCTGGTACGTAGTCGCGTAAAAGTATTGGTCAGACCCACAGGGCTGGTGGGTTCGCCGCTGGAGATGGCGAACACCAGCCGGGTCTGGCTGCAGAATGGCAAGCTGCATTTACGCAATAACAGTGGTTTCTATCTTGCTCTCTCGTCACTTGACGTCAGCGGTGCGGGAAAAAAACAGCGCATTCAGAGCGAAACGATCGCACCGTGGGCGACAATGTCGTGGCCTGCAAAAATTTCGCAAGTGAATGACGCGCAAATCGATGGGAGCGGCTGTGACCGACGGTCGAGGTCGTGTAGTCGGGATGGTTGCCCAGGCGAACCAGGTATATGCCCGCGTTGAAGAAGAAGAGGGACTATTGATGCTGGAAAGCAGTGATTGTTCGTTGCCGTGGAAACTTAACCAACAACAACGTACAGAACCGTTAATTGCATTAACGGTAGCTTGCGTAACAAAAGGGCGCTCATGAGACTATTTTTTCTGGTGCTGGCGCTGTTTTCTTGTCAGATACAGGCCGCCTGTGAATACATTATTTATCCATATAAATCAGGAAGTAGTGGCGCACAAGGCACGCACAGGCTTAGTGCAAGTACGGACGGCATTGCCAATGACTGGCGCTCCGGTGGCGGCAACGATGCCTGGAACGGGCTATTGCCGGGATTGAGTAAGTCTGTCGATATCACCAGTAATAGCAGTTTTCAGCCGGCAGGGACGATCCTGACCTCCAGCGGCGGGATCCCTTTTACCACTTATGCCCATAAAGGCGGCGGTTACGATCCTGAGCAGGTATTTTTCCGTTGTACACCGGACACAGCCGGGCAACTCTATGAAGCCTGGTCAACTAACGGCGATGACACCGTGGCTGGCTGGTATGAAGCAACGGATGTACCTGGCGCGTATCTGACCATCATGAAAAACGTCGCATTACGCTTGACGCACGATGCGACAGGCAGCGTCTTTACCGACAGCTGGCAGCAACGCCCACTGGAAAACCTGGATCTTGATACCAATGGCAACTTCCTGATTAAGGCCAAGAACTTCTCGACGATAAGTGCCGAGTTGATTAAAACGCTGGATACACGCTACTACGCCAACCAGGCGCAGTCTGCTACTTACAATAGTTATGTGAATCCCAATGCTTACGTGGTTTTTCGTGGGCCCGGTACAACTTCGTGGGGTATCAAGATAGGTCAGCCACACCGTGGAGGAAACTGGGCTGGCTGGGCGAATGACTGGCCGTCAGTGATTAGCCTGTACAATAACGGGATCTTCGTCAAACGTGCAGCAATGTGTCAGGTTACCGATTTTACGCCCGTTGTGCATCTGCCGCCAATTTCCGTGGCCCAGCTCAAGCAGGGGGAGTATTCATCAGCGCCCTTCCAGATAGGATTTGCCTGCGAATCAACGGTGGTTTCCGGTGTGGCGACCGGGAAGAGCAATGTCGCAATGGGGCTGCTTGCACCGGAAAGCAGCGTCAACAGCGCCTGGGGTTTTAATTTGATTACTGGTAAAACCGTAACCTGGCTATTAGATACGCAATATGGCGCTCCCGGGCAGGCTCGCGGCGTTGGCGTGCGTGTTTACCGCGCGGGTAGTCCGGTGAATTTTATGGCGGTATCAACTGTCGGCAGCGGTAGCGAAGGCGGCTGGATGCCAGTCATTGGCAGCAATACGCAGCAAAATGGCAGCCAGGATGGCATCAATTACTACAGCGAAAGCTTCGAAGCTCGTCTGGCAAGTTTTGGTGCAGATACGTTAACGGCGGGGGGCTACCAGTCACATGTACAAGTTTTATTGCGTATTCAGTAGCCTCTGGATGTTGGCATTTGGCCTACATGCGGCGGTTAACATCAGTACTACTCGGGTCATCTTCAACCACGGAGAGACTCAACGCTCGGTGATGTTAGTCAACGACGGTAATTATCCCGTGGTGGTTCAAAGTTGGGTAGATGACGGCACGCCAGAGAAAGGGCCATCTCAGGCCAGTTCGCCTTTTATCGTGCTTCCCCCGGTGCTAAAAATTCTCCCCGGTGAACAACGCGAGATAAAGGTGATGACGACTGGGGCGGGGCTTGCCAACGATTATGAGTCGTTATTCTGGCTCAACGTGTACCAGGTTCCAGCGGAGTTGAATAAAAGCTCAACTGGTGAAAAAGTGCGCTTAACGTTAAGAAATCAGCTAAAAGTCCTATGGAGACCGAAAAACACAGGCGTGTTGACTGAAAAAAGCATCAATCTTCTGAGTTTTCACCATGAAAACGGGGGGATTTACGCTGTTAATCAGAGTTCCTGGAACATATCTCTGGCTAATGTAGCTTCAGGAGACTATTCCATAACTGGAATAGTGGTTTCACCGCGTTCCCGGCAGGTAATTTTTAAGTCAGCACCTCCTGAAATGCTGAATAATAAGATAAACTTTACTGTGATTAACGATGAAGGAAATCGTTGGGGATTTTCAACTGTCGTAAATTAACGCTGGCAGTACTCGCTCCAGCTAAATTGACAAAAATCCATATTCAGGGAACATAATGGCACACGTGTTTTTGCTTAACAGTACCGTTGTATTCTGGCCAGAGCGGAACGTACTCTACGCGAAATCAGATGAGACCAAACGTATAACATTAAGCAATCCGGCAACCCGTTGTTTACTATTATTAATTCAACAACAGGGGCAGGTTATTGAACGTGATTATTTCTTTGAGCATGTCTGGTATATTAACGGTGCGCAGGTCACCAATAATACGTTCTATCAGAATATTTCCTTGCTTCGTCGCGCGTTTAAAGAACTTAGCCTGAATGAAGAACTTATCGTAACCGTACCGAAAGTCGGGATCCGCCTGGAGCCACAACTGGAAGTGCTGGAACAGAAGATTGAAGAACCGCTTAGCGAGCTCTCTGTCACGCCATCGGTAACGTCGGTAAATACAGTGACAAAATCACTGCTTATGCGCTCACTGTGCTGGATTCTGGCGGGTGTTGTGTGCTGCGTTATAGCCGCAATAGTGACCTGGGAGGCACAGTTTGATCCCAGACTCAGTCGTTATGTGTCTTTAAGCGTAGGGGAGGGATGCCACTGGTACGCCAATCAGGATGTGCTTAAATTTGATCAGCACCAGCAGTTTATCAAAACAAGTACGCTGGATTGTCAAAGCTATCCCTGGGTTTATCTCACGCTGTATCCTAATTTCCCGCGGATCTCCGCATTAACTTGTCGAAAGCAATTTAGCCGCTGGCAGGATAATGATTGTGTGACCCATTATTATTTCGCGGAGTCCAGACATGTGGGGACGTAATATAAAATGGTGTGTTGGCATCATCTTAGCAGTAGCGTTAACAATTTCTGTCACGATGACGTTACAAAACTGGCAGCGGTCACATTTTGATTGCTCCGGAGAATTAGTAATGGAGTATCCAGATATTCGTGGTGATATTTCAGTCAGGTACGTTTTTAATGGCAGCAATGGGGTGGCTATTTTACGCGGAAAAATCACTGATAATAACGGTGAAAAGCTGGCGGTAAATCAAAATGTCTGGTTTACCTTTACCCGCAAGGATGATGATTACTTTATGGAATCCGGAAATGTCGCTTCAAGTTCCGGTGGCACTAACATTCATCCATTGTTAGCGAGAACGTTGCCAGATTTTTTCCTTAAACCCAAAGAACCATTTTATTTCAGCATATTGCGACTCAATAGCAGTACATGGCAGTTCTATACCAGCCGTTCGCCGTCGGTGTTTTGTCAGCGTTAAACCGTTGAGATTGCACTCTGTATAGAGTTTGCATCCAGAGTGCTTGTGCTCAAAGCATTTCAACTGCTGGAGCGAACTTTGTTGCTCAGACCTTCATGATTGGTTATTCGACAGAGAAATCAGAAGGGGCGAAGACTGAACAGGTCCATGGGGTTAGAAGCCTAATACAGTTCAAATTCAATTTAACATAATATACATTATGCGCACTAAGATGGAGTAAGAAAGAACCTGAGTTTTTTTGGTCGTCCTTGTGCAACTGAAACATAGTGTTAAACGGCGCTGCTGCGTATCAGACGATACAGAACATGTTGTGCTAATCGATGATCTGGCGGCAACGCGGGATGCACAAACTCTTCTGCTTTACTCATGCCAAGGCGTATCATCAGGTTCTCAGACGGTTTGTTCAGCACCGAAGTAAAAGAAACCACCTCAGTTAACGCCAGTTCCTCGAAAGCAAAAGTCAGGCAGGCTTCAGCAGCTTCCAATGCAAACCCCTGATGCCAGAATGATTTCGCAAGACGCCAGCCTATTTCAGTACAGGGTGAAAAATGAAACTTATCAGGTTGTGGATGTAAACCTACGCAGCCCACAAACTGGTGTGTTTCTTGTAGTTCAACGGCCCAAAATCCCCAGCCGCGCTCTGTAATGCCTTCCTGGAATCTTGCGGCAAGATTGTCGCTTTCCGTCCGTAGCAATGGAGCCGGAAAAAAACGCATCACATCGGAATCGGTATTTAACGCGGCGAATGGCGCTCTGTCTTTCGCTTCCCACTGACGGAGAATCAGTCTCGATGTTTCCAGCATAAATCTGCCCTTATCATTCATTTTCATATAATCTTCTAAAAGAAGCTGCTCATCGGCAAGGACTAATGAACCCCCTTTCCGCCTTTTCTTCTTATACTGGAGATTCATACATGGCCGACTGGAACCCTTCGCTTTATTTGCAATATAAAACTGAACGTTCAAGACCCGCAGCGGAATTACTTAGCAGAGTGGCGTTAGAAAGTGTTCGTTCAGTTGTCGATCTTGGCTGTGGCCCGGGAAACAGTACAGCATTACTGCATCAGCGCTGGCCTTCAGCTCAAATAACTGGGGTTGATACCTCACCCGCGATGCTTAATGAAGCGCGCAACACATTACCAAAATGCCATTTTATTGAAGCGGATATCAGTACGTTTCAGGCAGAGCACCCCGTGGATCTGCTTTATGCCAATGCATCGTTACAGTGGGTACCCGATCACTATGAATTATTCCCGCACCTGGTCTCACAACTGAGTCACAATGGCGTTCTGGCCGTGCAAATGCCAGATAACTGGCTGGAGCCAACGCATGTATTGATGCGCGAAGTGGCTTATGAACAAGATTACCCAGACCGTGGCCGTGCTCCGCTTCCTGGCGTTCACGCCTACTATGATATTTTGACCGAAGCGGGTTGTGATGTAGATATCTGGCGTACAACGTATTATCACATTATGGATTCGCATCAGGCAATTATCGACTGGGTAAGCTCGACGGGCCTGCGCCCCTGGTTGCAGGATTTGAGCGAAAGCGAGCAACGTCATTACCTGGCGCGCTACCATGAACTGCTCCAGGAACAATATCCGTTGCAGGAGAACGGCAAAATTTTACTGGCATTTCCGCGATTGTTTATTGTTGCCAGACGCAATAGTTAAGCGTTTATCATCTGGCAGATCACAGGAATAAACTATCAGCCATGCGTACCCTCGCCTTTTTATCATAAGGATCTAGTGGCTATGTCTGGCTTCTGCTAGTGTCTTGCAATATGTTTCTGACGGGGGTTGTTATGTCTAAAGTCTACATTGGTGGGTGTCTGTGTGGCTCGATCCGTTTCACAGCCAGCAGTCCTAATAATTCCCATACCTGCTCCTGCGATATATGCCGGAAACATACGGGCGCGCCTACCGTCGTCTGGATTGAGTTTGATGCAGAAAATGTAGAATGGACGGGAAAAGCCGGAAAACCGAAAACCTGGCGCTCATCAGAAACGACCAGTCGGGCCTTTTGCCCTCAGTGCGGCAGTTCCGTGGGCGCCATCGATGACGCCCCGGTCATTGCGCTTTTAGCCGGTGCTTTTGACGATCCTAACGATGAAGACCTTGCACCGGAGTTTCATTCGTTTTCCGATATGCAGCCCGCGTGGTGGCAAAACGAACGTCGCTAAGTGAGTTGATAGTGCTTATCCGGCATATGCTTTGCTGGCACATTTGTTTCATCATTCATTTGCAGCAAATCGATTTCGATTGCATTGCAAATCGCATCCAGCGGCAGATCGTTGTTCTCAGTGCCAAACGGATCTTCAAGCTCTTCTGCAAGCGTGTCGAGCGAAATAAAAGTATAGGAAATAAGCACTGAAATAAACGGTGTCATGTAGTGCAGATCGACCACCAATGCAAATGGCAACATGATACAAAACAGGTACACAGTACGGTGAAGGATCAAGGTATAAGCAAACGGCACCGGGGTATTAGCAATCCGCTCACAACCGGCCAGTACTGCAGACATATCATTTAACCTATTGTTTAAACTGTGAAATAATATGTCAGACAGTTGACCATTACGTCTGCGTACGGCCAACCACTCCCCCATCAGCAACAAAATACGGTTTGCCGGGGATTGTGCGGCAAATACCGTTTGCAAATCTTTCTCGCTAAGATATTTCGCTAACGGCTTCGCCTGTGGGTTTCGACGTAACGTCATGCGTAAACAGTGAGCAAATGCAATTTGCAGACGCACAAACTGTCCCAGTTCTGCATCGTCAGGTAACGTGGTTTTTACCTCACGCAGAAGCGATCGGGAAGCAATCATCAACTGCCCCCACAGGTGTCGGGCCTCAACGTAACGTGAATAGCAGGCGTTATTGCGAAACCCCAGAAAAATAGCTATCGCCACGCCGAGAATGCTGAACGGCGCAAGGGTAAACTTAATGCCCAGCATCGTATACCAGGGCAACATGATAATAACGGCGATGGAAAGCAGGAAGTTCAGCAGCAGACGTGAAAAAATCTTGGATAATACGGAACCGTGCCAGACGAATATCAGGCGCATCCAGTGTTGTTGGGGACGAACGATCATGGTTATCTTCGGGAAAATGTGAAATCCGTCACATTAGACGCGATAGCGATCAATGTTGCAAGTTAATCGCAACATTATCCAAACAACTTTTGCCCTGCTCAAAACGAAGCCGCACGGAAGTTACAGACTGGGTTAATGACATAAATAATACAGTATGTTGTAACTAATTTATATCCAGAAAAAACCCGGCCTGAGCCGGGTTGTCGGTAGTCGTCTTAGCACAGTGGCTTAACGGCTTCCCGCATACCTTTTGCCAGGATGGCATCCAGATCGGCAGAAACTTGCTCCACCAGCCCAGAAACCTGGGTCAGGTCTTGCTCCCAATGTTCTTTGACCGCCAGTACAGTACGCACCAACGCCTCAGTACTTATCTGGCGATCGCGATGTTGGCTCCACAGTTGTTGGAAACGTTCAATCCAGGGCGCATCATCCTGGACCGGATAAGACTCACCGTTACGCTCCCCGCGGTAGAACGCAATCAACGCCGCCAGCGCAAACGTCAAACGCGCAGGCAGTTTACCGCTGGCCTGTTGCCCTGCCAGCAGTTGCGGCAATATGCGGGTACGGAATTTAGTCATGCCGTTCAGGGCAATCGACAACAACTGATGCTTGATGTACGGGTTGCAGAAACGCCCCGTCACCGCACTGGCAAAGGACGCCAGCTCATCGCGCGGTAAATCCAGTACCGGAATGATTTCTTCATAAATAGCTTTTTCAACGAAGGCGCAAATTTCTGCGTCATTCATCGCCTCGCCCACGGTGTCCAACCCTGCCTGCCAGGCAACAGGAACCAGCGCAGTGTGAGCACCGTTGAGAATCGCCACTTTGCGCTCTTTGTACGGTTTGATGTCATCCACAATCAGGACATTCAGCGGATACTTATCCAGACGTAGTTCTGCGGCTAATGACTTCGGCCCCTGAATGACAAACAGATAGAAATGTTCTGCCGTGTCGAGGAAAGCATCATGATAGCCCAGTTCAGCTTCGAGCTTAGCTACCTCATCACGCGGATAGCCGGTAACAATACGGTCCACCAGCGTAGAGCAAAATGCATTGGCCTGATCCAGCCACTGAATAAACGCTTCCGGCAGCGTCCATTCCTGAGCGTAGCGCAGAACCAGTTCACGCAGCGCATCACCGTTATAATCAATCAGTTCGCAAGGGATGATAATCCAGCCTTTATCCAATGCGCCGTTAAAATAGCTGAAGCGTTCGAACAGCAGACGCGTCAGTTTAGCCGGATAACTTACCGCTGGCGCGTCGTCAAACTTATCGCCCGCGTGGTAACTGATACCTGCTTCCGTGGTGTTAGAGAACACAAAACGCATATCAGGATTATGTGCCAGCTTCAGGAACTCATCGTATTCGCTATAGACGCTGATTTCACGGTTAACTGAACGAATTAGACGAGCATCGCTGACAGCCTCGCCCTTCTCATTCAAACCACGAATGATAGTAGTATAGAGGCCATCCTGCGTACTCAGCGATGGCGGGAAGGTACTTTCGATAGGACGAACAATGACCACACCAGCGTTCAGATCGGTATGTTCGTTCAGCAGATCAACCTGCCAGTCTACAAAGGCGCGCAGGAAGTTTCCTTCACCAAACTGAATAATGCGTTCAGGATACTGAGCACCGGGGAAATCGCGACGATTTAGTGTTTGCACAATGGGTTCCCTTTATGATTAGTCATACAACATGATTGAATTGGTCCAATAGGTTAGCAAACTTTAATACATTGAAACCCTGTTTTGATCAATCCCCGGCGACAAATTAGAGCGTTTTATAGAAAAGTGTGGTCCCGGTCAGCGTCCCATCGGGCATTTGGGCATAGTCAGGTATCACCCCTACCTTTTTCCACCCGCAATTGTGGTAGAACAACTCCGCGCCACTGCCCGTCGCCGTATCAAGCACCAGCAGCGTTTTACCTTGTTGACGCGCGCAACTTTCCAGTTCGTTCATCAATTCACGAGCCAGGCCACCGCGTCGCGCTGAGGGGTGAACCAGCAGTTTGGCAACATCAGCACGATGAGGTTGATTTTCAGGTTGATCGATAATGAGTTGGACGGTACCGACAAGCGCCCCCTGCGCGTTTTGCGTACCAAGAACGATCCGTTCTCCGCGAGAAACACTTTGCGCGACGTTCATCCAGAAAGGCTCTGATTTTTCGCGATTAAAGGGCAGCATAAAACTGATGGAGGCACCGTCATTGACGCACCGTTCAAGAACATCGCTGAGCTCGTCGATTCGCGACAGAATCTGTGCCGCGCTCAGCACAAAGCAGGGTTTACCGGAAGCCATGGTTTCTCCTTAGATTGACCCCTTCATACTGCTTTTAACAATTACACAACACAAGGGGTCATATCATAGGATAATGTTATCTATGGCTTGTTCATCTGAAGTACTAACCAGTGATAAATAACCGTGACAACGTAACGTTTTTGTTCATCGTTTAGCGCTACGCCCTTAGGTATATCATGCCATTTCGCCAGACACCCTCGACAGCATGTTGCCGTAGCATGTTGAGCGATAAATACCGGGTGACCGCGCATGGGAGTTTGTTTACCATCATTGGCGGGAAACGCAGGAGCCAGTCGTTTAGCAATAAAATCCGCAGCATGTTGTTCGATAACCGGCGCCCCTTTATCCAGACAATACTGCCTTTCTTTCTGACCAAGACGAAACCGCGAGCGAAACGTTGATTTCGCCAGCCGGGCAAAAAGAGGATCGAGCGTATTCATCAGTAAACCGAACGCCCCAGCTGTTGTGTTAATTGCTCCAGCACGGCGATACCGGCCAGTGAATTTCCCGCCGGGTCCAGTTCCGGACTCCAGACAGCAATCGCCATCTCGTGAGGCACGATCGCCACGATGCCGCCCCCCACACCAGATTTCGCCGGAAGCCCGACCCGCCAGGCAAACTCCCCTGCGTTCTGATACATGCCGCTGGTCGCCATTAGCGCATTGATCTGCCTGGCCTGCATCGGCGTCACCACGGGTTCCGCAAGATGAAAGGCATGCCCTTGATTTGCCAAAAAGACAAAGGTTCGCGCCAACTCCACACAGCTCATTTTTAGCGCGCAGTAGTGAAAGTAATTTTGCAAAACGGTGGTCACGTCATGGTGAAAATTGCCGAAGGATTTCATCAGCCAGGCAATTGCGGCATTACGCGCCGAGTGTTCAAACTCTGATCGCGCGACCGTCGCATCATAAGCGATATCCGAAACACCGCTTAACGCACGTACCACTTCCAGCATCCGTTGACGCGGTGCGCTTAGACGCCCTTGCAACATATCGCAAACCACCAGCGCCCCGGCGTTAATAAAGGGATTGCGAGGGATACCCTGCTCCATTTCCAGCTGCACCAGGGAGTTAAAAGGATGGCCAGAAGGATCTTTGCCGACACGCTGCCAAATCTCCTCTTCCTGATAGTGACGCATTGCCACGACCAGGCTGAGCACCTTTGAAATCGACTGAATAGAAAAACGTTCTTGCGCATCTCCCGCCTGATAGTGCTGTCCATCAACGGTACAGATAGCAATACCCAGTTTTGAACCGTCGACAGAGGCTAATGCCGGAATATAATCAGCGACTTTACCCTGACCAATCAGCGGACGAACCTGCTGCACAATGGTCTCTAAAATTGAATTGTCCATGGCCCTGGCCACAACATGCTCCTTGCTCGCAGGTATGAAAGGCCTGCGAGTATAACAGAGCTGAATACGCAGCGTCAGGCCGGAAGGCGGAATCTGGCCACGGCCTGCATAAGCTGGCGGGATTCATGGTGTAGCTGCAAGGAAGAGTCAGATGCAGCATTCACCAGTTCGCTGGTTTGCCGGGCTTCGCCGTTCAGGACATGCAGCTTTCGAGTCAACTGGTGAATATTGTTCCCTTGATTTAAGGTTGCAGTCGAAATGTCGTTCAGCAACGCGCCAAGATTCTCAACCAGTGCGATAACCTGCTGCAAATTCTTATCCAGTCCGTTAACCGCGTGAAAGCCCTCTTCAATGCCCTGTAACGAGTGTTTAATCAGTGTCTGAATGTTTTGCGTAGACTGACCGCTTTTTCGCGCCAGCAGCCCAACTTCTTTTGCAACCACGGCAAACCCACGCCCTTGCTCCCCAGCATGTGCTGCCTCGATTGCCGCGTTAAGAGCCAGGATATTTGTCTGAAATGCAATGTTGTCGATAAGCGTTGTAATCCCTCGCATTTCAGACGAACGTGTCACAATCGCCTGCATTGACGTATTTACCGTCGCCATCATTCGGTCCCCGCCTGCCGCAACATCTCGCGCCTGCACAGCGCGTTGATTCGCCAGTTCAGCAAAGCCACTGTTATCCTCAACATGCATTTCCAGCAACGAAATATGCGATGTCACGCTGCTTAACTCTTCACTTTGTTTCGCCGACTGCTGATATAGCTGTTTATTGTTCTGCGCAAGTTCGTTGATATTTTCTACCATTGCAGTGGTGGCATCGTTCACCTGCTGCACCAGCGCGCAGAGACCTTGCTGCATTGCAGCAATACGCGAACTTAATTGCGTCACTTCCCGGTTAAACTGACTTACCTGCGGGGCCGGGCGAGACAGGTCCCCCGCTGCTAAAATATCGATATGATCGATCAGCCGTCGCAGTGGCATAATCACCCAACGGGACATACTGCGCCAGACCAGAAAGGCGATAACCACCAGCACGAGAGGAATAAACAAAAATAGATTCTGTAAACGCTCAAGACTGGTCAACAGCTGCTGACGCCCAGCTTCCGCATGTCGCCCACTGTGCTGCTGAAAGCGCGCGTAATTAGCGTTAAAGTCCGTCTGAAAGGCCTGCACGGGTACGGCAAAAAACGCATCAATGGAACCTGACTGCATCAGCCCATCCGCCTGCTCCTGAATACCGCTATAAAAACGCTGATAGCTCTCCGTTAGATCCGGATCCGGCTGCGGTTTCATATCCCGCCAGGCATCCCATGCACTTTTTGACTGCGCCAGCGCCCGGTATGCCTCTTCCATTAACGGACGCCAACTCCCGTCCGAACCGGTGGCGGCATCCTGCATAAAATAAACTCCCGCACGGTTAAGTAAATCGCTGGCAGATAATAACGCCACCCGCGCTTCATCAACCTTCGCCTGCTGTATAAGCGCGAGTTGATTACGTTCTTCATTATGCTGTGCGCCGCTGACTGAGGCCGAAAGCATTAAGGAGGACGCGACCTGCAAAATAGAGAACAGCGCAATAATGCAAAAAATGCCGGTTAACAGACCAAACTGACGGGGTATAAGACGACGGAAAATTTGCGTTATGTTCATATTACTCATCTGTATCAAAGCGTTAGACGCGAGTGTACGGAGAGTAAATGACAGAAAAATTGCAGAAATAAGACAGGTGCCCCCAGCGGAGGCACCTACACCATCAAAGGCGGTTTTTCCAGACGGTCTGCACGTTACAAAACTCATGCAAACCAAAGTGCGAAAGCTCTCGGCCAAAACCACTTTTCTTCACACCGCCAAACGCAACGCGGGCATCGCTGGCACTGTAACCATTGATGAATACGCCACCACACTCCAGGCGTGACGCCATCTTCTGCGCCAGCACTTCATCCGCAGTAAACACCGTGGCAGATAAGCCGAAATCACTGTCATTCGCCAGCGCTAAGGCATGTTCCGCATTCTTCGCCACAGTAATTGCCGCAACTGGACCAAACAGTTCCTGGCGGAACGCCGTCATCTCTGGAGTAACATCGCCCAGTACCGTCACGGCATAGTAATTACCATGACCCGCAATTTTTTCCCCGCCGAGAAGTAACCGCGCCCCTTCGGCAAGGGTGGCTTCAACCTGCTGGTGCAACTCATCACGCAGATCAAATCGCGCCATCGGCCCCAGATCGTTTTCTTCGTTCAGCGGATCGCCCATTTTGAGCGCGCTCGCAGCGGCCACAAAGCGTGAAGTAAATTCTGCCGCTATCCCTTCTTCGATAATAAAGCGTTTGGCTGCCGCACAAACCTGCCCGGTATTCTGATAACGCCCGGCGACCGCCGCCTTAACGGCCAGATCGAGGTCTGCATCATTAAGGACAATAAACGGATCGGAGCCCCCCAGTTCAAGAACGCATTTTTTCAACGCGGCCCCCGCCTGGGCGCCAATCGCCGCACCAGCACGAACACTACCCGTTACCGTTACCGCCGTGATACGCGGGTCATTGATCATCTGACTGACCCCTGCGTTATCGGCATTCACCCAACCGTAAACCCCCACGGGTACACCCGCATCAGCGAAAACCTGCGCAATAATTGCAGCACAGCCGGTTACGTTAGGCGCATGCTTTAACAGGTAACCATTTCCGGCCAACAGAATCGGGACGGCACCTCGCATTACCTGCCAGAGTGGGAAGTTCCACGGCATGATCGCCAGAATAGTTCCTACCGGACGATACTCAATCACCGCCTGGTTATTCTCCACCAGCGTGGGTTCCGGACTGAGCATCACCGGTCCATGCTCGGCGTACCAGTCACACAACGCAGCTGACTTAGCGACTTCAGCCCGCGCCTGCTTAATGGGTTTACCCATTTCACGTGAGATACACTGCGCCATCTCTTCCGCACGATGGCGCAGAGCTTGCCCAATATGGCGCAGCATTTGCGCACGGTGCTCAACGGAAGTGTGTTTCCATTCGCTATAGCCATTCGCTGCAAGGTTCAGCGCATGATCAATCTCTTCCACGCTGGCCCACGGCGTCGCCGTCAGTCTTTCACCGCTGGTAGGGTCAATGGAAATCGCATGTGTTGCTGCTGTGATAGTCATTAAGTGCCTCTCTTTATCGCAGGGTATGGTTATATCATGAGCATATTTACTCTTTCTGAAAAATGAATAATATTAACCATACCATTCACGAATAGAGAAAATTATGGATCTGACGCAGCTGGAAATGTTTAATGCCGTCGCGGAAACTGGCAGTATTACGCAGGCCGCTGCGAAGGTTCATCGCGTGCCATCTAATCTCACCACCCGTATACGTCAGCTTGAAGCCGACCTGGGTGTTGATCTGTTTATTCGTGAAAACCAGCGTCTGCGGCTTTCCCCATCCGGGCACAACTTTTTGCGCTACAGCCAGCGGATCCTCGCGCTGGTTGAGGAAGCCAGGATGGTCGTCGCCGGGGATGAGCCGCAAGGACTCTTCTCTCTCGGCTCGCTTGAAAGTACGGCAGCAGTACGCATCCCCGCCACGCTGGCTGAATATAACCAGCGTTACCCCAAAATTCAGTTCGCGTTAGCGACAGGTCCTTCTGGCACAATGCTGGACGGCGTGCTCGACGGTACATTGAACGCTGCCTTTGTCGATGGCCCAATTACCCATCCAGGCCTTGAAGGAATGCCGGTCTACCGTGAAGAGATGATGATTGTCACTCCTAACGGTCATCCTCCTATTCAGCGGGCCAGCGACGTCAACGGTTGCAGTATTTACGCCTTTCGCGCCAACTGTTCCTATCGCCGCCATTTTGAAAGCTGGTTTCATGCCGATCGCGCCATGCCCGGCACCATTCACGAAATGGAGTCATATCACGGTATGCTGGCCTGCGTCATTGCCGGAGCGGGTATCGCACTGATCCCGCGTTCGATGCTGGAGAGCATGCCAGGGCATCATCAGGTCAACGCCTGGCCGCTAAGCGAGAACTGGCGCTGGCTGAATACATGGCTGGTCTGGCGCAGAGGTGCAATGACGCGGCAGCTGGAAGCGTTTATTGAGGTGTTGAACCCTCAGTTATCACAGAGCCCGGAGTAGCTGGCTATCCTCAAAGAACATGAATAACTGTATATCCGGGTGAAGTCATACGCCCGGAATTTCATTATTATTGAAATACTTAAAAATATGAGGAATGTTCGGCAGCAAATTGTAGCGCCCTGCCAATGAAATGAGATCCGCATCACAAAATGATTGTATTTTCGCCAGCAAACGTTTTAAGATCGTGGCCTTACCTTTTCGCAGCTAATCCTCTTATTTGATATGACAACAGACACTGTTTCCCGCAAGGTCGCGTGGCTACGGGTAGTTACGCTTGCCATTGCCGGTTTTATTTTCAATACCACAGAGTTTGTCCCTGTCGGTTTGCTTTCCGACATCGCACAAAGCTTTAATATGCAGACCGCTCAGGTCGGGATCATGCTGACGATCTACGCCTGGGTTGTTGCCCTGATGTCGCTCCCCTTCATGTTACTTACCAGTCAGGTAGAGCGCCGAAAACTTCTGATCTGTCTGTTTGTTGTGTTTATCGCCAGCCATGTGCTCTCTTTCCTGGCATGGAATTTTACCGTGTTGGTAATTAGCCGTATTGGTATTGCCTTTGCGCACGCTATTTTCTGGTCGATCACCGCATCGCTGGCAATTCGCCTGGCTCCTGCCGGGAAACGTGCACAGGCTCTCAGCCTGATTGCCACTGGCACTGCGCTGGCGATGGTATTGGGGCTGCCCATCGGGCGTATCGTCGGTCAGTATTTTGGCTGGCGCACAACCTTCTTCGCCATCGGTATGGGGGCGTTAGTTACCCTGCTTTGCCTGATTAAGCTCCTGCCCAAACTACCCAGTGAGCACTCCGGCTCTTTAAAAAGCCTGCCCGTGTTATTCCATCGCCCGGCATTGATGAGTCTGTATCTACTGACGGTGATTGTGGTCACCGCGCACTATACGGCCTACAGCTATATCGAGCCGTTCGTGCAGACCGTCGCGGGCCTGAGCGCAAACTTTGCTACTGTCCTGTTGCTGGTTCTGGGTGGTGCGGGAATTGTCGGTAGCGTCATTTTCGGTAAGCTGGGTAATCTGCATGCGTCCGTACTGATTAGCAGTGCCATTGCCCTGTTGACGATATGCCTGGTACTGTTACTTCCCGCCGCTGACAGCGAAATGCACCTTGCCATCCTGAGTATTTTCTGGGGCGTCGCCATCATGCTGATAGGCCTGGGTATGCAGGTGAAAGTTCTGGCGCTTGCTCCGGATGCGACTGACGTCGCAATGGCGCTGTTCTCAGGAATCTTTAATATCGGTATTGGCGCTGGCGCGCTGGTAGGCAATCAGGTGAGTTTGCACTGGTCGATGTCTACGATTGGTTACGTCGGCGCAGTGCCTGCCGTTGCCGCGTTGATATGGTCGGTGATTATCTTTCGTAAATGGCCGGTATCACTGGAAGAACAGCCTCAGCATTCATAAAAAATATGCCCGGTAAATATTACCGGGCATAGTGTTTTAAGCGTAGGTTTTGATAATTTCCAGCACGCCGTTAATAATAAACTGCACGCCCATACACACCAGCAGGAAGCCCATCAAACGAGAAATCGCTTCGATACCACCTTTACCGACCAGCCGCATGATCCCCCCGGAACTGCGCAAACAGCCCCACAGGATAATCCCGACAACCGCAAAAATAATCGGCGGCGCGATCATGATCACCCAGTCCGGAAATTCGGAACCATGACGCACGGTGGACGCGGAGCTGATGATCATCGCAATCGTCCCCGGACCGGCAGTGCTTGGCATAGCCAGCGGTACAAAAGCGATATTGGCCGTCGGTTCGTCTTCCAGCTCTTCAGACTTGCTTCTCGCTTCCGGAGAATCATGCGCCTTCTGCTGTGGAAACAGCATCCGGAAGCCGATAAACGCAACGATTAACCCACCCGCAATACGTAACCCGGGAATCGAAATCCCGAACGTATTCATTACCACCTGCCCGGCGTAGTACGCCACCATCATAATGGCAAATACATAGACAGATGCCATGAGTGACTGACGGTTACGCTCTGCGCTGTTCATATTGCCGGCTAGGCCAAGGAACAACGCCACGGTGGTTAACGGGTTTGCCAACGGTAACAGGACTACCAGCCCCAGTCCTATTGCTTTAAACAAGTCCATCATAATGTCATCTTTCCTGTGCGTTAATCGTCAGCGGCAAGTATACGGTGAAATCCGCGAGATAAGCCATTTTCGTGATGTAAGGATTCATTTTTCATCCGCACGTATAAACCATAATTATCAAACCGTTAAAATTCCACTCGCCAGGTATTTAGTCTGATGATTTAGCAAAACGTGGCATTTGCGGATCCATTCGTTTGACTTATATTTGCCTAAGCAATAATATCAGCCGTGACTAACTACTTGCCAGGGCAACCATTGTGAAAAACACCAGTGATCTGTTTAACGAAATCATCCCACTGGGTCGTTTGATCTATATGGTTAATCAGAAAAAAGATCGTTTGCTAAACGACTATCTGTCACCGCTGGATATCACGGCATCGCAGTTCAAGGTGCTCTGCTCCATCCGTTGCGCGGTGTGCATCACCCCTGTCGAATTGAAAAAAGTGCTGTCTGTCGACCTTGGCGCCCTGACGCGGATGCTGGACAGACTGGCCTGTAAAGGCTGGATAGAAAGGCTTCCGAATCCACATGATAAGCGTGGCGTGCTGGTAAAACTCACCGATCATGGCGCAGCAATTTGCGAGCAGTGTCATCAATTAGTAGGGCAAGACCTGCACCAGGAACTAACAAAAAACTTAACGGCGGATGAAGTAGCCACACTTGAGCACTTGCTTAAGAGAATCCTGCCGTAAACAGAAAGAGGTATGACGATGTCCAGACGCAATACTGACACAATCACTATTCATAGCATTTTGGACTGGATCGAAAATAACCTTGAATCGCCGCTCTCACTGGAAAAAGTGTCTGAGCGTTCAGGTTACTCCAAATGGCACCTGCAACGGATGTTTAAAAAAGAAACCGGTCATTCACTGGGTCAATACATTCGCAGCCGTAAAATGACTGAAATAGCGCAAAAATTAAAAGAGAGTAACGAGCCCATTCTTTATCTGGCAGAGCGTTACGGTTTTGAGTCTCAGCAGACGCTGACCCGGACATTCAAAAACTATTTTGATGTTCCGCCGCACAAATACCGTATGACGAATATGCATGGCGAATCGCGCTATTTGCTTCCACTCAATCAATGTAATTGCTAATCGCCAGTTAACGACGTAACCGAGGAAATCATGAAAATTCTGTCTTATGCAATGCTGGCCCTGCTGTTTGTTGTTTCGGGTCAGAGCATGGCGGAACAGACCGCGCAACCTGCCACACAGAACAGTCGCGACGCGATGATTATGCCCCCTGCGCACGATCAGTCCCCGTTCGATTTTAATCATATGGGTGCAGGCAGCGACAAGTCCGACGAATTAGGTGTGCCTTATTACAATCTGCGCAACCTGTAATTTTATTGCCCCGCTACTGCGTAATACTTGTCAGTTAACGAACCGGAGGTAATAAATCTGTTGCCTCTGTCGCATTGTTACGTTCACCTTATATTTTTCACTTATCTGAAACCAGATTGCCTGTGAACGTGTTAAGGGTACTATCGCCGTACCCTTAACAATCCCGGCTCCCGGCGGGAAAATTGCCACTTCGTGGTTCCCTCCGATTATTCCTTCAGGCTTTCGGGCCGGGCGCGAGGCAACTTCCCTGTAAAGCGCGCCCTGAGCCAGCATCCATGCTGGCTCTCCCGGCCTTACGGAAACACGTCGGCAATTTTCCCGCCGGGAGCCTGGGTTGCAAGGGAGGCGGCGGTGAGCCTCCCTTGCACGTTCACGGATATCAGTGCCTCAGAGAAGTTATGCCGCTGAGGTGAACGGAACCCTGATCCTGAATTACATGTTCTCAATAATGCTTAACTGACGCAGGCATCACCCGTCACTGCGGGGCTTTTTTTAGCCCCTCACCGACGCAATTTTACGCAACCGAAAACCAAACACATTGATATACAGCCCAGCCATGATCAGTAGCGCGCCAAGTAGCTGTAATCCGCTAAGCGTTTCGTCCAGCAGTACGGCCGCACTCGCCAGACCGACAACCGGCACCAACAGCGATAGCGGCGCTACCCGCCAGGTCTCATAGCGTCCGAGTAACGAACCCCAGATGCCATAACCCACAATGGTCGCCACGAACGCCAGATACACCAGTGACAAAATGGTTGTCATATCTATCGCCACCAGACTTTGGGTAATTTGCGCTGGACCATCGAGAAGTAATGAGGCCAGGAAGAACGGAACAATGGGGATTAGCGCGCTCCATACCACCAACGACATCACGGCCGGACGCGATGTATGCTGCATGATTTTTTTGTTAAAGATATTGCCACAGGCCCAGCTTAGCGCCGCCGCCAGCGTCAGCATAAAACCGAGCATGCCAACATGCTGACCGTTCAGACTGGCTTCAATCAGTACCAGCACACCAAATACCGCCAGCGCAATTCCTACCAATTGTTTACCCTGCAGACGTTCGCCAAAGGCGAATGCCCCCAGAATGATGGTGAAAAACGCCTGAGCCTGTAATACCAGAGAAGCTAACCCGGCAGGCATACCAAATTTGATGGCGCTGAAGAGAAACGCGAACTGTCCAAAACTAATTGTCAGGCCGTAGCCGAGTAAAAGCGAAAGCGGAATTTTCGGGCGGGCAACAAAAAAAATCGCCGGGAACGCCACCAACAAAAAGCGTAACCCTGCCAACATCAACGGCGGCATATTGTGCAAACCCACTTTAATGACAACAAAGTTCAGTCCCCAAACCACAACGACCAGTAACGCCAATAACCCGTCTTTACGCGACATACCACCGCCCCTGCAAATATTAAATTTTTGTAAACAAGTTAAAGTAACGGAAATCGTTGTACCGTAACAGATCATTAATTTAGGTAGGCCACACAGGGCATTTTCGGACAACTTATTGAGTGTACATCACACTTTTAGCATGCTATTTGTTTCTGATATCTAAAAAAAACATAACAACATGCATTGTCGGGCAGGAAAATGAATATCTCTCTGAGAAGGTCCACTCTCGCGTTACTTGCGTCATCTTTGTTATTAACCATTGGTCGTGGCGCCACGCTGCCATTTATGACGATTTACCTCAGTCGACAGTATCAACTGAGCGTCGACCTGATCGGTTATGCGATGACGGTTGCACTGACCATAGGCGTCGTCTTCAGCCTTGGCTTTGGTATTCTGGCCGATAAGTTCGATAAAAAACGCTATATGTTGCTGGCTATCTGCGGCTTTGCCTCCGGCTTTATTGCTATTCCGCTGGTGCATAACGTCGTGATAGTGGTTTTGCTCTTTGCCCTGATCAACTGCGCCTACTCCGTCTTCGCCACGGTGCTGAAAGCCTGGTTTGCCGATAACTTGTCTGCGACCAACAAAACGAAAATTTTCTCACTTAACTATACCGTGCTGAACATCGGCTGGACCGTTGGTCCGCCGCTGGGCACGCTGCTGGTTATGCAAAGCATTAACCTGCCGTTCTGGCTGGCTGCCGCCTGTTCTGCGCTACCTCTGGTGTTTATCCAGACGTGGGTAAAACGTTCACCGGCAACCGCAGAAGGTGTAAATGCCGCTGTTTGGTCCCCTTCAGTACTGCTGCGCGACAGAGCATTATTCTGGTTTACGCTGTCAGCATTTTTGGCATCATTCGTTGGCGGCGCCTTTGCATCCTGTATTTCGCAATACGTTATGGTGGTCGCCGATGGCGATTTTGCCGAGAAAGTCGTCGCGGTGGTCCTGCCCGTTAACGCCGCCATCGTAGTATCACTGCAATACGCACTTGGTCGCAGGCTCACCGCCACGAATATCCGCCCGTTAATGACAATGGGTACAGTCTTCTTTGTCGTTGGCCTGGTCGGTTTCGCTTTCTCCGGCAACAGTCTGTTGTTATGGGGAATTTCTGCTGCCTTTTTCACTATCGGCGAAGTCATTTACGCACCGGGTGAATACATGCTTATCGACAACATCGCGCCAGCAGGTATGAAAGCCAGCTATTTTTCCGCCCAGTCGTTAGGCTGGCTTGGCGCAGCGGTTAACCCATTAGTCAGCGGCGTCATTTTAACCACATTGCCACCCTGGTCGCTGTTTGTGGCGCTGATAGTGGCGATCGTTCTTGCCTGGGCGCTAATGATAAAAGGCATGCGCGCCAAACCCTGGGGCCAGACGGCGGTCTGCTAGTTATTATGTTCGCGACAGAGCCACAGTCGCTCTGTCGCATACCTCAGATAGCAACCAGTCCCCGAACGCCCTCGGACTCCATATTTTTACCGTCGCCGCTTTGAATAATGCTGCCCCGCGACATCAACAGGTATTTGTCGGCGAGCTGCTCGGCAAAATCATAGAACTGCTCCACCAGCAAAATGGCCATATCGCCGCGATGCGCCAGTTGGGAAATCACCTGACCAATCTCTTTAATGACCGAAGGCTGGATCCCCTCGGTAGGCTCATCAAGGATCAACAATTGTGGGCGACTTGCCAGTGCTCGTCCAATCGCCAGTTGCTGCTGCTGCCCGCCGGACAAATCTCCGCCCCGCCGATGCTTCATTTCCTGTAAAACCGGAAAGAGCGCGTAAATATCATCCGGCACATGTCGTGCCTCCGGTGCTGAAAAACGGGAAAGGCCGAGCAGCAGATTCTCTTCTACCGTCAAACGCGGAAAAATATCACGCCCCTGCGGGACATACGCCACACCGGCCCTGACCCGCTGATGCGGCTTCCATTGAGTGACATTTTTCTCCTGCCAGAGCACGCTTCCGCTGCGGGCCGGAATAAGCCCCATCAGACACTTCAGTAGCGTTGTTTTCCCCACGCCGTTACGCCCCAGCAGACATGTCACCTCACCGATACGCGCTTCAAAGTTCACCCCGCGCAGAATATGACTGCCGCCATAATATTGATTAAGTTCTTTCACCTGCAGCATCTGCACTCCTTAACGCCCGAGATAAACTTCAATAACCTGCTCGTTGGCCTGCACTTCACGCAGACTCCCCTGAGCCAGGACACGTCCTTGATGTAATACTGTGACGCGATCGGCAATGGTTTCGACAAATCCCATATCGTGCTCAACAACCATCAGAGAGTGCTTACCGGCAAGCTGGCGAAACAGCTCCGCCGTGTATTCCGTTTCCGCATCCGTCATCCCCGCCGCGGGTTCATCCAGTAGCAGTAAATGCGGCTCCTGTACCAGCAGCATGCCAATTTCGAGAAACTGTTTTTGCCCATGCGAAAGCAGACCAGCGCGGCGGGCCCGCTCATTACCCAGCCGCAACAGCGCCAGTACTTCATCAATACGATCCCGCTGTTCGCCTGAGAGTCGTGCCCGTAGAGAACCCCAGACAGATTTATCATTTTTCAGCGCCAGCTCCAGGTTCTCTTCCACCGTTAATGCTTCAAATACCGTGGGCTTTTGAAATTTCCGTCCAATCCCCTGACGTGCAATGGCAATGGGATCCAGCGTCGTTAAGTCGGTCGACTGATCGTATATCGCACGACCACTTTGCGGCCTGGTTTTGCCGGTAATGACATCCATTAACGTTGTTTTTCCGGCGCCGTTGGGCCCGATGATGCAACGCAGTTCCCCAACCCCAATATTGAGCGTGAGATCGGTTAGCGCCTGAAAGCCATCGAAGTTAACGTTAATTTTTTCCAGCTGTAGCACCGGATCAGTCTGGTTGCGAAACCGATCCCCCGGCATCTGGCGAGTAAATAGCCCTTCATCTGGTTGCATTATTTGTCTCCCTTGCGAAACAGACCAATTACCCCTCGGGGTAAAAACAGCGTAACGCCAATAAAGATCAGGCCAAGAAACAGCTGCCAGTATTCCGGCATAATCACCGTAAACAGGCTTTTCGCACCGTTCACCAACACGGCGCCGAATACCGGGCCGATCAGGGTTGCACGTCCGCCGAGGGCAACCCAAATCGCCGCTTCAATCGAGTTGGTCGGCGACATTTCGCTGGGGTTAATGATCCCCACCTGCGGAACATACAGCGCCCCTGCCAGGCCGCACAGTACAGCGGAAAGCGTCCACACCAGTAACTTGAAACCTTTCGGATCGTAACCACAGAACATCAGACGGTTCTCTGCATCCCGCACGGCAGTCAAAATACGACCGAACTTACTGCGGGCCAGCGCCAGTCCCAGCCATAATGCCAGCACCAGCAGCATGACCGTCGCCAGAAACAGCGCGATACGGGTTGAGGTGGCGGTTACCGGGAATCCCAGAATGGTGGTAAAGCCGGTAAAACCGTTATTTCCCCCAAAACCCGTTTCGTTGCGAAAAAACAGCAGCATTCCTGCGAAAGTCAGGGCCTGGGTCATGATGGAGAAATAGACCCCTTTGATTTTTGACCGAAAGGCAAACCAACCAAATACCAGCGCCAGCAGGCCAGGAACCAGAACGACCAGCAGGAGCGCCCAGATAAAATGTTGCGTCCCCCACCAAAACCACGGCAACTCGCTCCACGACAGGAATGACATGAAGGCCGGTAATCCTTCGCCAGAGGCCTGGCGCATCAGGTACATTCCCATCGCATACCCTCCCAGCGCAAAGAAAATACCGTGTCCCAGCGAGAGCATGCCGGCATAGCCCCACACCAGATCCAGCGCGACCGCGACAATGGCATAACAGAGAATTTTCCCGGCCAGCGTTAGCGTCCACACCGATATCGCCAGCGGATGGTCCGCAGGTAACAGCGCAAGAAACGGCAGAATAATCAACGCCAGCAATAACCCCAGCCCCAGGATGCGCGTCGCGCGTGGCGCTTTACGCGCCAGCGTTAATGTCATTGGCATCGTCATCAGTCAATAACCCTCCCTTTTAGCGCGAACAACCCCTGCGGACGTTTCTGAATAAACAGAATAATCAGCACCAGAATCATGATTTTGCCTAGAACCGCCCCCACCTGAGGCTCCAGAATTTTATTGAAGATCCCCAGTCCAAACGCCGCGGCCACGCTCCCGGCGAGTTGTCCCACGCCGCCCAGCACCACAACCAGAAACGAATCGATAATGTAGCTTTGCCCCAATTCCGGTCCTACGTTGCCCAACTGCGAGAGCGCTACGCCCCCCAGCCCGGCAATGCCTGAACCAAGGCCAAAGGCCAGCATATCGACGCGTCCGGTAGGTACGCCGCAGCAGGCCGCCATACTGCGATTTTGCGTCACGGCACGTACGCGCAGCCCCAGACGCGTTTTATTCAACAACAACCAGGTAAAAAACAGCACCAGAATGGCAAAGCCAAGCACCACAATTCGGTTCCACGGTAAAATCAGATTGGCATAAACCTGAATTCCCCCTGAAAGCCATGCCGGATTGGCGACTTCCAGGTTTTGCGCGCCGAAGGACATACGCACCAACTGGATGAGCATCAGGCTGATCCCCCAGGTCGCCAGCAGCGTTTCGAGAGGACGCCCGTATAAATGGCGGATCACCCCGCGCTCAAGCAGCATTCCCACCGCCGCGGTAAGTAAAAAGGCAACCGGCAGCGCAATAACCGGATACCAGGCTAGCCATTGCGGGAAAAACTGGCCCATCAGCTGTTGTACCATCCAGGTACAGTAAGCCCCGAGCATTAACATCTCGCCATGCGCCATATTAATGACGCCGAGTAATCCATAGGTTATAGCCAGACCCAATGCCGCCAGCAGCAAAATTGAGCCCAGTGACAGCCCCATAAAGGCCTGTCCAAGAAGATCGCCAATCTTCATGCGATGCGCGATGGAATTCAGGCTTTCGCCAGCGGCAGCACGCACGCGGGTATCGGGTTCATGTTCAGCCTGGGTGAATGGTTGCAGGCGCGCCTGAGTTTCAGGATCATTTGACGACCCTAATAGTTCGATTGCCTGACGTCTGACCTCCGGCGAGGAACTGTTCAGCTGCAGATTTGCCAGTGCAATAGCCAGCGCGGATTTCACATCACCATTTGACTCCTGAGCCAGTCGTTGCTGTAAAAACGGCAGCATACCCGGCTGTGCCTCACGCTGTAATGTACGAGCTGCCTCTAACCTTAATGTGACACTGTCACTTAAAAGCTGATGAACGGCCTGCGTTCCTGCCACCAGATTACGCAGGCGGTTAGTCAGGCGAATTTTTTTTAGCTCGCCGTTTGGGGTTATCGCTGTTCCTAACGGCTGTGCGTGCGAGCCGTTCATGATGAAGGTATTTTTCGCGTTATCAGTCAGCAGATGCTCCTCGCGCAACGCGTTGAGCATCGGCAAACGCTGAATGTCGGGATTGATCGACCATTGTTCGAGCAAGGCGGCCTGCTGAGTTCGATTTGCGGCTGTAAAGGTATCGGCATCTGATGCCTGCGCTATCCACGGCAAAAACCACGTCAGCAACAACACACCACGAATAAAGCGCATAGCTTTCATGAGCGTTCTCCAAAGCGGTACCCTCCCGCAGGAGGGCACACGATCAGTTGCTGGCGGTTTTCACAGGCTGTTCAGATTTTTTATCATTACCAGCGATGTACGGACTCCATGGCTGGGCGCGGACCGGCTCATCGGTTTGCCATACCACGTTAAACTGGCCATTGCCCTCAATCTCGCCAATCATGACGGGTTTATGCAGGTGATGGTTGGTCGCATCCATGGTCAGGGTAAAGCCTGATGGCGCAGCGAAGGATTGCCCCGCCATTGCAGCGCGAACTTTATCCACATCGGTCGTTCCGGCTTTTTCTACCGCCTGCGCCCACATATGGAGGCCAACATACGTAGCTTCCATGGGGTCGTTTGTCACCACCGATTCAGCATTTGGTAATTTGTGCGCTTTGGCATACGCCCGGTAATCCGCGACAAACTTCTTGTTGGCAGCGTTATCGACGGACTCAAAGTAGTTCCAGGCTGCAAGGTTGCCCACCAGCGGTTTGGTATCAATACCGCGTAACTCCTCCTCACCCACGGAGAATGCCACCACAGGAACATCGGTAGCTTTCAGGCCCTGGTTGGCCAACTCTTTATAGAATGGAACGTTAGAATCGCCGTTGATGGTTGATACCACCGCCGTTTTTCCCCCTGCAGCGAATTTTTTAATACTGGCGACAATGGTCTGGTAATCGCTGTGTCCGAATGGGGTGTACACCTCTTCGATGTCTTTATCGGCAACTCCTTTTGAGTGCAAAAAGGCGCGTAAAATTTTGTTGGTCGTGCGCGGATAAACATAATCCGTGCCCAGCAGGAAGAAGCGTTTCGCGCTGCCGCCGTCCTCACTCATCAGATACTCAACCGCAGGGATCGCCTGCTGGTTGGGGGCTGCGCCGGTATAGAAGACGTTAGGCGACATCTCCTCACCTTCATATTGCACTGGGTAAAACAGCAGACCGTTCAATTCTTCAAATACTGGTAGAACCGATTTACGCGAAACCGATGTCCAGCAGCCAAAAACTGCCGCTACCTTATCCTGACTCAGCAACTGCCTTGCTTTTTCAGCAAATAAGGGCCAGTTCGAGGCTGGGTCAACCACCACCGGTTCCAGCTTTTTACCCAACACACCGCCCTGAGCATTAATTTCATCGATGGTCATCAACGCCACATCTTTTAGCGGCGTTTCGGATATGGCCATCGTGCCGGATAAAGAATGCATGATGCCAACTTTGATGGTGTCGGCTGCCTGAACGCTAAAACTCACGCCCATTGCTACAACAGAGGCAGAAAGTGCAAAAGCTTTTAAAAATGTACGACGCTGCATAGTTTCACTCCTGAAATTAAACTTGCTGAAAGCTCCGGTGCAGCCGGGCAGACAAAACGGTGCAAATTAAAGGTGTTCAGAAGTGATAAGGCAAAAACGATGCCAGATATTAAAACATCATATAAAATCAATAAATTAGCATCTCGAGCACAAAAATCAGTATTACATTTTCCCACCAAACGGGTTAATCAAAGGAAAAATTGAACCACCATGAGACAACTCTGCATTATAAACGTGCAACAATCTGTGTCAGCAGCACACTGTCATAGCAGCGTCTCAGGGTTTAAAAACAGGATTATTTGTGCGCAGATAAATGTGTCTCGTCACTATTATTTATTTTATTCGACGTGATCATGTCAAAAATTTACTTTTCAGCCGAAATAATCACACAGTTCAGCCTTTGTTTAAGATTGAATTGCTACTATAGTCATAAGCGAGGTGAACTTAAGGTAAGAGAGGAAACTCACAGATAAAGGAGCATTTACTATGCTGGGTAATATGAATATTTTTATGGCTGTTCTGGGAATTATTTTATTTTCCGGTTTCCTGGCCGCGTATTTTAGCCACAGATGGGATGATTGATGAACGGAGATAGTCCTGCACCGACCCGGCCCCTTGTTGCGTAGCTGCACAAGGGGCCATTTTTTTGCCCAAATCGCGCTCGTGGTACCTTTTTCCTGATTTACAGATAAAAAAAACCGCCGGATAAACCAGCGGTAAATGCTTGCATGGATAGATTTGTGTTTTGCTTTTATACGCTATCTGGCAATTCCCTGCGAAGATAACGGATAGTCAGCTAACCTATCATCAACAACCCCAATGAAAGTTAAACGAAACGCAACTACCTCAAAGCGTTTTCGAAAACTCACGCACTGAGGGGATACGAGGTCCCGTCATTGGTGTCCACCAACGCGATCTGCTCATTTTCATCCATAAACATACAGCGATTTCTGCCGGTCTGTTTCCCCTGATACATCGCCCTGTCAGCCCGACCAAGCGCGGTATCCAGCGTTTTACCCGGTTGGACTCGGGTTATGCCTGCCGTCACCGTGATACCGATCTCTCCATCAGCGTAGGGAATTTTTTTCTGCCCAATCAGACGACAAAGTCTCAAACCCGCCTGGCATGCCTGCTCGTCCGTTTTTGTTCTGATGATGATAATGAACTCTTCTCCACCGTAGCGGTACGCCACCTCATCATATCGCGTCCATGACAATAAATTTGATGCCAGAGCCCGCAATACAACGTCACCAACCAAATGGCCGTAGGTATCGTTAACGTATTTAAAACGATCGATATCTAACAACAATATATAGAGATTAAGCGGTTCGGCATCGAGCAACTGCCGATCAAAAGACTCATCGAGCATTCTTCTGCCAGGTAAACCTGTTAATACATCGATATTACTGCGGATATTCAATAAATATATTTTGTAGTCCATTACAGATGAGGTAAATGCCAGCAGCGCGTCCTGGAAACTGTCGAAATGCCATGGATGGCTACGTTTCTCCACTATAGCCAATAGCAACTCCTTGCCTAATAAATGCATCTTTTCGTGGGTGGCATTTATCTTGCTTACGTAACTACAATCATCCTCATTATACCGCGATTGATTATTAAGCCACTGTCCAAATCGACAAACACAATGCGAATTTTCACCCACAATATCCGGCTGAGTAACATCTAAAGACACCACGCAGCGGAACATTGTCACTAACCATTTGTAGTGGGCATCAATGGACTTGTTCAACTCAATCAAAATTGTATCTATTTCCTTCGTATTTCTCATCATCACGTTCTCCCTCCCTGTTCGAGCGTTTCTGATGGAATTATCTTAACGATAAAAAAGAAAATTTATGTAAATTTTTTAATAGTAATTAATAAGCCGCGATTAACAATAGCATTGCGCTATGCCACTGGTCGCGGCATAGCGAGTATCGCCGACTCAGTTCATACCTGGCTCAAATTGGTCGCGGTTCATTGAGCCTTTTATTTTCGCGGATAGATAAAAACCGATAAGAAAGCTGATGTGTATGCCTTAAGCTTTTTATAGCTATGAATATCCAGTGTCAGTGATGCTACCGTCAGAGTTGTTACGGTCAGGATAAAAATTACAATATCCTCTGCTGTCGCCAGTGGCCAATTCTCAAAGTAGGTTTGCAGACTGTTAAGGACGATTTTATCAACAAGTTCTGTACGTTCAGGCATGTTTAAGACCTCTATGAAGTTCAACGTTTTGGAACAATGATTGTCGCACAGAGTAAAAGTAACTTTTTCCGGTAAGGACGTTAAATTGCAGGGTTCTTTTCTTAGATAATTCAAATAAACGGGCATCACATCCGGTTGTTGATGCGCGAAGCGACAGTAAGCAGTAGGCCGGATGGCGCTTCGCTATCCGGCCTACTGCGTAATTCCCTTTTCATCACAATGATGAATTTATCGGCATCATTATGATTAACTAAGCTGAATTGAGGACTTTCCCCCTCTGAACAAACCTTACGCGCTCAAACCACGATGTTCCAGCATCGGCTCCATTTTTGGATCTCGTCCGCTCCACTGACGATAGAGTTCAGCTAAATCAGTGCTATTTCCGCGGGACAAAATCGCTTCGCGGAATTTCTGCCCGTTTTCACGAGTTAATCCGCCCTGCTCTACAAACCACTGATAGCCGTCATCGGCCAGCATTTGCGTCCACAGATAGGCGTAATAACCCGCGGCATAACCGCCGCCGAAGATATGGGCAAAATAACTGCTGCGATAACGTGGTGGCACGGCCTTGAGATCCAAACCTTCTGCTGCCAGCGCCTGTTGTTCAAATTGATCGACCGAAAGAGATAACGCGCTATTTTCCAGACCGTGCCAGCGCATATCCAGCAATGCAGCACTGAGCAGTTCGGTCATGTCGTAACCTTTGTTAAACAGGCTGGCCTGCTGCATTTTATCTCGCAACGCCTGCGGCATTTGCTCCCCGGTAACAACATGACGAGCAAAACGAGCAAAGACCTGCGGATGACTCGCCCAGTGTTCGTTAATCTGCGAAGGAAATTCAACAAAATCACGCGGAGTGTTGGTCCCTGAAAGCGTGGCGTAACGCTGAGTGGCGAACAGACCGTGCAACGTGTGCCCAAACTCATGAAATAACGTAATAACATCATCCCACAATAACAATGCAGGCTGACCTTTTGCCGGTTTTTGATAATTACACACGTTGTAAATAACCGGCCGGGTTTCATTGAGTTGCGATTGCTCAACAAAATTGCCCATCCAGGCACCACCGCTTTTCGATTCCCGGGCAAAGAAATCGCCGTAAAATAACGCCAGACCTACGCCATCGTGATCAAATATTTCCCATACCCTAACATCCGGGTGATAAACAGGAATATCGAACCGTTCTATAAATTTTATGCCAAAGAGTTGATTTGCCGTCCAGAAAACGCCCTCGTTCAGCACCGTATCAAGGGCAAAGTAAGGTTTGAGCTGCGCCTCATCCAGAGCATATTTCTCACGACGAACCTGCTCAGCATAAAATGCCCAGTCCCAGGCCTCGACGTTAAATTGCCCCTGTTCGTGATTGATAACATTCTGGATTTCGGCCTGTTCATCTAGTGCCCGAGCTCGCGCGGCAGGAACAATCGCCCGCATGAAAGTCAGTGCAGCTTCCGGTGTTTTTGCCATCTGGTCGGCAATTTTCCATGCAGCGTAATTGGCAAAACCGAGTAGTTTCGCCTGCTGCATCCGGATCTCGACCAGTCGCTGAATAATAGCCCGAGTATCGTTAGCGTCATTGTTTTCTGCTCTCGTCCATGCGCGGGTGAACAGACTTTCACGGGTATGGCGATCGCGTAACGCCGCAAGCGCCGGTTGCTGAGTCGTGTTCAATAGCGGGATAACCCAACGCGCGTCGAGCCCTTTCTCCCTTGCAGCTTCAGCGGCAACGGCAATTTCCTCAGCGCTGAGTCCCTCCAGGTAACGTGCATCATCCACCACCAGAGCAGCAGACTTGTTCGCTGCCAGCAGCCGTTGGTTAAACTGGCTGGTCAGCGTGGCGGACTCTGTATTGAGCGCTTTAAGGTTCGCTTTATCAGTCTCATTCAGACATGCGCCGGCCAGTACAAAACGCTGGTGGATGACCTCCAGCAAGCGTAATGATTCGCTTTCCAGCCCCAGAGAACCTCGCCGTTGCCAGACAGCTTCAACGCGTGAAAAGAGTGCTTCATTGAGATAGATATCATTGGCAAGGCTCGCCAGTTCTGCGGAAAACTCTTCGTCAAGGTGCTGTAGTTCATCGTTGGTGTGCGCCGCCGTCATCGCGAAGAAAACGCTGGTTACGCGTGTCAACAAAGCGCCGCTTTGTTCAAGCGCCAGCAACGTATTGGCAAAATCAGGGGCTAGCGGGTTTTGCACAATCGCCTCGATCTCTGCACGTTTTTGCCGCACGCCTTCATCGAACGCTGGGCGATAGTGCTGCACCTCTATCTGATCAAACTGCGGGGCCTGATACGGCAACGTGCTGTGACGTAAAAAAGGATTCGTTAACGACATTTTTCACTCCTGAAAACGATTTGTTTACCAGAGTAGACTTCCCAGGATTCAACCGCAATCGCGTTACGCAGGAATAGCTCTGAACGGAAATGACGTGCTATGTTAGTACTACATAAAAAGCGTTGAGGAACAGTGAGATGATCGTTTTAGTAACCGGAGCAACCGCAGGTTTTGGTGAGTGCATTACGCGTCGTTTTATTGAGAATGGGCATAAAGTTATTGCCACCGGACGCCGCCAGGAGCGCCTGCAGGAACTGAAAGAGGAATTGGGTGACCGCCTCTATACCGCGCAACTGGACGTACGTAATCGTGCATCAATTGAAGAGATGCTGGACGCCCTCCCTGCTGAATGGCGCAATATTGATGTTCTGGTCAACAACGCAGGTCTGGCGCTGGGCCTTGAGCCTGCCCATAAGGCCAGCGTTGAAGACTGGGAAAATATGATCGACACCAACAACAAAGGGCTGGTTTATATGACCCGTGCCGTTCTGCCAGGCATGGTTGAACGCAACCGCGGTCATATTATCAATATCGGTTCTACAGCGGGCAGTTGGCCATACGCTGGCGGTAACGTCTACGGTGCGACCAAAGCATTTGTTCGCCAGTTTAGCCTGAATTTACGTACTGATTTACACGGCACTGCCATTCGCGTTACCGACATCGAACCGGGTCTGGTTGGCGGTACGGAATTCTCTAATGTCCGTTTCAAAGGTGATGATGCCAAAGCTGAAAAAGCCTACGAAAATACCACGGCGCTGACCCCGCAAGATGTCACAGAAGCGGTATGGTGGGTGGCTTCTTTACCGGCTCATGTCAATATCAACACCCTTGAAATGATGCCTGTCACACAGTCTTTTGCCGGGCTGAGTATTCATCGGAGCTAATTTATCTGCCCGGCCTTGCGCCGGGTATAGATAGCCTGAAAGAAGTGATAAAATATCCGGGTTAACTCTCTAAAAAGTAAGAATGAATGACCGTAGAAACGCAGCTCAACCCTACACAGCCAGTAAATCAACAGATTTACCGTATTCTTCGCCGTGATATCGTGCATTGTCTGATAGCACCCGGTACACCGCTGTCTGAGAAAGAGGTTTCCGTACGCTTTAATGTGTCACGCCAGCCGGTACGAGAAGCATTCATCAAACTGGCAGAAAACGGTCTGATTCAGATCCGCCCACAGCGTGGCAGCTATGTGAACAAGATTTCGCTGTCGCAGGTGCAAAATGGTTGTTTTGTCCGCCAGGCGATTGAATGTGCCGTGGTACGCCGCGCCGCATCGCTGATCAACGACCAACAGTGCTATCAGCTTGAACAAAATTTGCATCAGCAGCGCATAGCAATTGACCGAAAACAGATCAATGATTTCTTCCAGCTTGATGATGAGTTTCATCAGAAACTGGCTTTAATCGCCGAGTGCCAACTCGCCTGGGATACCGTTGAGAATATAAAGGCTACAATTGACCGCGTTCGTTATATGAGCCTGGATCATATTTCCCCGCCTGAAATGCTGTTACGCCAGCATCACGATATCTTTGCCGCCCTTGAGAAACATGATGGCGATGCGGTCGAGCGCGCAATGATGCTCCATCTCCAGGAAATTGGTGAGTCCGTTCAGCTTATTCGTCAGGAAAATAGCGACTGGTTCAGCGAAGATTAATACTACGCTCGCCTCACACCGGGGTGAGTTTCTCCTGCGTTTTCCCCTCTCCTGCATAACTGCATAAAAAAAGCTGTGATTTTGATCGAAAACAAAAAAAATCCTTAACGAGAAGCGTATTTATATTGCGCCCGTTACGTGGGACTAAAAGCCCACGGGCTTTGACGGTAAGTTGGAAAGGAGAAAACACCATGAAAACATACGATCGTAACCGTAACGCAATCACCACTGGCAGCCGCGTCATGATCAGCGACACCGGGCTCACAGGCCGCATTACAGCGATAGATACCGATGGCCTGACCGCTGAGCAGATTCGCCGCGGAAAAACAGTGGAAATCGAAGGGTGTGAAGGCAAATATGCCCCCCTCGAGCTGATTCGTTTAGGCATGAACTAATTGGTGTGAATGCCAGAAAACACAGCGCCATCTGGCCCGTTGAAAGCCAGATGGCGACATAAAACATAATCTTCGTTACTTCAGTTTTGCTGCATACTTCGCAACCGTCGCTTTCGCCCCTTCAGCCAGTAAAGCAAGATATGCTTGTGTAACCTGGTTTTTGAACAATTCAACCTGCGGCAGTTCACGACCAAAGATAGCATCGATCGCCAGCAGCGCCCGAACGCGCTCTTCGCCCTCGTTACTGCTACGCACCGCATTCTGGATCACGGGCAACAGCGGATCGCTAATTTCAATCGCCTGGCCCTGCTCATCCACACCGCCGACGTAGCGCATCCAGCCCGCCACGCCCAGCGCCAGTAAATCAAAGTGACTGCCGTTTACAATGTGCCAACGAACGGAATCAAGCATACGCTGCGGCAATTTTTGGCTTCCGTCCATAGCAATCTGCCAGGTACGATGACGCAGTGCCGGGTTGCTGTAACGCTCAATTAACAGATCGGCATAACGCTGTAGATCAACACCTTTTACTTTCAGCGTGGGTGCTTGTTCCTGCAACATCAGCGCACGAGCTGCAAGACGATAGTTTTCATCGTCCATACAATCATTAATGTGTTGATAACCGGCCAGATAACCAAGATAAGCCAGGAAAGAGTGGCTGCCGTTGAGCATACGCAGTTTCATCTCTTCAAACGGAATGACATCTGCCACCAGCTCCGCTCCTGCCTTCTCCCATTCAGGGCGACCGGAAACAAAGTTATCTTCGATAACCCACTGACGGAAAGGCTCACATGCCACACCTGCTGGGTCGCGTACGCCAGTGATGTGTTCAATTTTGTCCAGAGTCTCTGGGGTAACTGCCGGGACAATTCGGTCAACCATAGTCGACGGGAACGTCACATGTTGTTCGATCCACGCAGCCAGTTCTTCATCCACCGCTCTGGCATACGCGGTGACAACATTACGCATTACATGACCGTTTTCAGGCATGTTGTCGCAGGACATCACAGTAAAGGCGGCTAAACCTGCCGCTTTGCGGCGTGCCAAAGCCTCAACCACTACGCCTGGCGCAGTTTTTGGCTGTTTTGGGTTTTGCAGATCGGCGGCAATCATTGGATTGTCTAACATCAGTTCACCGGTCGCCGGAGAATGGCAGTATCCTTTCTCCGTTATGGTCAGAGAAACGATCGCGACCTGTGGTTCACACATCGCTGCCAGTACGCTTTCCAGACCATCAACCTGTGCATGCAATGCATTTTTCACCACGCCCACGACTCTCGCAGTCCAGGCATCAGCAGACATCTCTGCAACGGTATACAGATTATCTTGATGTTTCAGATCGAAAATCTGCTGCTCGCCGCCAATCAGATTCACTTCGCAGTAGCCCCAGTCACTGCCGTGGTCTGCAGCCAAAATGTCAGCGTAAACCCCCTGATGTGCGCGGTGAAACGCGCCAAACCCCAGATGAACAATACGCGGAACCAGTTTTGTACGATCGTAGTCAGGAAGTGCAGCCTTTGCCGCTAAGAGCTTGTTTTGCATGGTATGGCCTACTTATAAATGAAATCAGGACTGTTCCAGAGTAACGCCTGTATGGTTGTATGTTTTGATTTGCATTAAGCTTTTTATGATTGGTATGACATCAATATCTAAGCTATATACCACCTGAAAGATGAATATGGCGGCACACTGCCGCCAAAGAAGATTAGTGTTTCTGCCACTGCTGGTATTCACGTTTTAGTCTCTGCGGCGCGGTTTCAGGCATCATTAGCAAACCAATGACTGAGATGACGCCTAGTACAATCACGTAGGTTGCCAGTCCATAATAATGCCCACCAGTAACCTGCAGAATCTTCACAGCCACCAGCCCCAGGATCCCACTACCTATCAGCGATCCTAACTGCCAAATTAATGCAATACCGCTACAGCGAATGTGCGTAGGGAAAAGCTCCGGGAAATAAGAGGCCTGAGGCGCATAGCACATACTATGTCCAAAACTCAGAACCAGAATCATCACAAGCTGTGTTAGCCAGAAATTATCCTGATTAATTGCCAGGAAGAATGGAATAATCATAACAACCTGAAGAAGCGCACCCATAATATAGACGGGTTTACGCCCAATTCTGTCACACAGCGATCCCATTAGAGGTATGGCAACAATTTCTATTATCACTGCGACAATCATTGTCTCCATCAAGATATTTGCATCAAGATTATTTGCTTTACCGTAAGCAAGGACAATCACAGTAAACATAGCAAATGTGCAAGCTTCAATAAGCTTAGCGCACACTCCCTTAACAACAATACCAGGGAAATCACGAATGACTTCGACTAATGGTCGCGATTCTTCTGCTTTTGTCTCCCTAATCTGAGCAAAGACTGGTGACTCATCAATTTTTAAGCGGATAAACAGCCCAACAATAACCAGTAGCAGGCTTAACAGGAACGGTATACGCCACCCATAATCCATCATTGCCTCTGGAGAAAGCGTGGCATTCAACAACGCAAAGAGTGCCAAAGGCAGAAGGAAGCCAACCGGAGCGCCGATTTGAACCCAACTGGAGAAAAAACCACGATGCTTGGGTTCAGAGTATTCAGCAGTCATCAGTACTGCACCGGCTTGTTCACCTCCAACACCAAAGCCTTGTAATACACGAATAAAAATAAGTAAAGCTGGGGCCCATACACCTATTTTTTCGTATGTAGGTAACAAGCCAATACAGAATGTCCCTAAGCCAACGATTAATATCGTAATCACCAGAGCTTTTTTGCGTCCAACTTTATCGCCAATATGTCCAAAGACAATTCCGCCTAATGGTCTTGCGAGGAAACCAACAGCATAGGTAGCAAAAGCCGCGAGTGTACTAATTAACGGATCATCACTTGGGAAAAATAAATGGCCAAAAAAGAGTACAGCTGCTGTGCCATATGCAAAAAAATCATAATACTCAGCAGCAGTACCAATTGCGGATGCTGAAGCCACTCGGCGAATAATGGGCTTATTATCTACGTTGTTTTTAATATCGACTGAACTAACCATAAGTTTAACCTTCTGTAGGGTATTGGGTTAATCAACATCTTTCGTACGTAAAATTTATATTTACCAGTTCCACAGCGTGCCATCTTCCAGGCGAGCAACAGGCAGATATGCAGGGTCATACGGATATTTCGCCGCCAGTTTTTCGTCAAACTCGATCCCAAGGCCGGGTTTGTCTCCTGGGTGCATATAGCCGTTATCAAAGGTCCAGTTATGTGGGAACACTTCCAGCATCTGCTCGGAATAGCCCATATATTCCTGTACGCCGAAGTTCGGCACCCACAGATCAAAATGCAGCGCGGCGGCCATGCACACAGGCGATAGATCGGAAGGTCCATGTGAACCGGTACGTACCTGATACAGCGACGCGAAATCAGCAATCCGGCGCATACCGGTGATCCCCCCCGCATGGGTGATGGTGGTGCGGATATAGTCGATCAATTGTTCTTCGATCAGCTGTTTGCAGTCCCAGATGCTATTGAACACTTCCCCTACCGCAATCGGCGTGACGGTATGCTGGCGGATCAGGCGGAAGCACTCCTGGTTTTCAGCAGGGGTTGGGTCTTCCATCCAGAACAGACGATATTGCTCAATGCTTTTGCCAAAACGGGCCGCTTCAATTGGCGTCAGACGGTGATGCATGTCGTGCAGGAGATGTTCGTTGAAACCGAATTTATCGCGCACGGCTTCAAACAGTTTTGGCGTGAAATCGAGATATTTCTCCGTTGACCATAACTGTTCTTCCGGCCATTGCCCTTTAGTGGCAGGTTCATAGGCCAGTCCTTTGCCTTTAGACATACCGTAAGTGGTTTTCATGCCCGGTACGCCACACTGCACGCGAATCGCTTTAAAACCCATTTCTTTATGACGCGCATAATCTTCCAGTACGTCATCAACGGTATGGCCTGTGGTGTGGCAGTAGACCATAACCCCTTCACGAGAAGCACCGCCGAGTAACTGGTACAACGGCATATTGGCTGCTTTCGCTTTGATGTCCCACAATGCCATATCCACTGCGGAAATCGCCGACATGGTGACCGGCCCACGACGCCAGTACGCGCCTTTGTAGAAAAACTGCCAGATATCCTCAATACGATGCGCATCGCGACCAATAAGCTGCGGACACACATGATCTTTCAGATACGACGCCACGGACAGCTCGCGTCCATTTAACGTGGCATCTCCCAGCCCGGTGATCCCATCTTCTGTCGTAATTTTCAACGTCACAAAATTACGCCCAGGACAGGTAACAAAAACATCAGCCCCAACAATCTTCATTTCTTATTCCCTACATCTGTTCTTGTGATGCAGGAAATTTACTCAACTGAGCTACTACCATACAAGTATAAAGATCAAAAAAGCACTGCTTGATCACAAAAAAAGGCGCTATGCGCGCCCCCATCCAGCCACAATGATCAACATGCCGCACAACGCCACCAGCGCGCCAGACCAGTCATACAAACTGAGTTTTACACCATCGACAATGCGTAGCCATAACAGCGCGGTCACCACGTAAACACCGCCATAGGCTGCGTATACACGCCCGCTGGCTGCCGGATGCAGTGTCAGCAACCAGACGAATAAAGCCAGTGACACCCCCGCGGGTATCAGTAACCAGGCTGTAGCCCCGCGCTTAAGCCAAAGCCAGGGTAAAAAGCAGCCAATGATTTCGCATAACGCGGTGACGAAAAAAAGAAATGTGGTCTTAAGCATTGATGTTATTCAGTTACCTTCGGTTTAACTATGATACGACAGAATCTCGTTAGCGTATCCATATCCACCGGGTGGGTATGCCCGCAAACCGGAATAGTGTAGAATTTAACCCTGTTTTATCGTTTTTACCCTTTCCCATAAAAGGAATTCGCCATGAAAATTACACTGACCAAACGCCTGTGCCTGACGGCTATGCTGACGCTGGCTGCGGCTGTGTACACCTCTTCCGCATTTGCTGAAACCAGTAAACTGGTCATTGAATCCGGGGACAGTGCGCAAAGTCGTCAACAAGCAGCAATGGAAAAGGAACAATGGAACGATACGCGTCAGCTTCGCCAGAAAGTCAACAAACGTGCAGAGAAAGAGTGGGACAAAGCCGATACAGCCTTTGATAGCCGTGATAAATGCGAACAGAGCGCTAATATTAATGCGTACTGGGAACCTAACACATTGCGCTGCCTTGACCGCCGTACTGGCCGCACCGTTGCCCCATAATCATTGCACTTTGAAGGATATTGAAAGGATACGATATGACTAGCGCCCTCAGTGTTAAGTTGCGCCCGCTGGAGCGTGAAGATTTACGATTCGTCCATCAGCTTGATAATAACGCCAGCGTAATGCGTTACTGGTTTGAAGAACCTTACGAAGCGTTTGTTGAGCTGTCAGACCTGTATGACAAACACATTCACGACCAAAGCGAACGTCGCTTTGTGGTGGAATGCGACGGTGAAAAAGCCGGACTCGTGGAACTGGTTGAAATTAACCATGTGCACCGACGGGCGGAATTCCAGATCATTATTTCCCCTGATTATCAGGGCAAAGGTCTGGCTTCCCGGGCTGCTAAGCTGGCGATGGATTACGGCTTTACCGTACTCAATTTATATAAGCTGTATCTGATCGTTGATAAAGAGAACGAAAAAGCTATCCACATCTACCGTAAACTTGGCTTTATGGTCGAAGGCGAGCTGATTCATGAATTCTTTATCAACGGCCAATACCGCAACACTATCCGTATGTGTATCTTCCAGCAGCAGTATCTGGCAGAACATAAAACGTCAGGTCCAAACCTGCTGCAACCTACAGCTCAATAAAGCCTGACTAATAGTACGCGATGGTGTTTTCAATTGAGTAATGGTGTTCAACTGCCGGCTTCACGCTCTCGTCAACGATAACGAGCTGGCAGTTGACCGGATTTGCGTATTCATCGTATTTGCACGTTTGTTTGACGTTGCCTACCGGATGATTGTTGAGCAGGCTCACCGCGGTGTAATCCAGCTTCTTCAACGGGTCGACCGACGGTTTGGCATCAACCTGTAAGGTATTGTCCTTATTAACGGTTGTTTTACCCAGCGGGTAGCCTTCCGCATCATATCTATATTGCACCTTCATCTCTTTCCCCGTGGCAGAAACGACAAAACCGTTATCGTCGGTATCCCACACCACTCCTGCCGCAGGCAGTTCCGCCAGTTGGCATTTGCCCTGTAAACGGATCCGTTTTTCCAGCGTTTCGGCATCCCGGTAGTAGTTTGCATCCAGGACCAGCGCCATACCGGTATTGTTTTCAATATCGTGCAGTTCAAGCGTATCGAAACACCCTTCCTGTGACAGCGTACCAACGACACGCTTAGTGACCTCACCTTTATCATTGAGCAGCGTCTGGCTGAAATCTTTCACCGGCCCACGCAGCGGGTCGAAATCAAATTCATTGGAAAAACTGGCCATTTCCGGCGTAAAGGAAACCAGCCCTTTGGCGTTATCACAGCCAACCAGCACGACGCACAGGAAACCTAACAGGGTCTGTTTCTTCACATTTTTCACCGGGATAAGAAGATAATTCTCAATCATATTAGCAAATACAGTTATTTACACCAGAAATGCTAATCTTAGTTTAAGTCGATCATAAAGGAGCTGATGATGAAATACATACCAGGAATTGCCGCGATCATGTTGGTAGTCGCTTCCCCGCAGGTTCTGGCGGCACCCGCGTCATGCGAACGCGTAAAAAGCGATATCGAACAACGCATCATCAATAATGGTGTAGCTGAATCCAGCTTCACGCTGAATATAGTCCCCAACGATCAGGCCGATCAACCTGACTCACTGGTAGTCGGACATTGTGCAAATGATACGCACAAAATTCTCTATACCCGGACCAACAGCGGCAACGCCCCCGCCAATAGCACATCTGCACAAGACGGACACGTCGTCGAACCGCAATAAATCTCACCCTCCGTGCGCGGAGGGTTACTCCAGTTTGATATGCATTAAGATGACATACTCATAAATGGGTAAACTCACTCCATTATTAGCATGCTATTAATTTCGCTGTAGAGATTAATATATAGCGATAACTATAATGGAGTGAGTTATGTCTGATACTGAGCAATATGGAGGCATCAGCCGCAGGACGTTAGTGAAATCCTCGGCTATCGGTTCGCTGGCGCTTGCCGCAGGCGGGCTGTCATTACCTTTTGGAATGCGCACCGCCGCCGCTGCGGTACAACAGGCGATACAACCGGCTGAAGAGAAAGTGGTTTGGGGCGCGTGTTCCGTAAACTGCGGCAGCCGTTGTGCCCTGCAACTCCACGTCAAAGATGACGAAGTCGTATGGGTGGAGTCCGATACGACCGGAGACGATCTTTATGGTCAGCACCAGGTTCGTGCCTGTCTGCGTGGGCGTTCAATCCGCCGACGGATCAATCATCCGGATCGCCTGAATTATCCGATGAAGCGCGTAGGCAAACGTGGTGAGGGAAAATTCGAACGTATAACCTGGCAGGAAGCGCTGGATACCATCAGTGACAGTTTAAAAAATACCGTGGAGAAATACGGTAATGAAGCCGTTTATATTAATTACACCTCAGGCATTGTAGGCGGCAACATTACGCGCTCCTCTCCTTATGCCTCGCTGGTCGCTCGCCTGATGAACTGCTATGGCGGATTTCTGAGTCATTACGGCACTTACAGCACCGCACAAATCGCGGCAGCAATGCCCTATACCTACGGCTCAAATGACGGCAACAGCACATCCGACATCGAAAACACGAAACTGGTAGTAATGTTTGGCAATAATCCTGCCGAAACGCGCATGAGCGGCGGCGGAATAACGTACTTCCTTGAACAGGCCCGGGAGCGATCTAATGCCCGGATGATCGTCATTGATCCGCGCTATACCGATACCGCTGCGGGTCGTGAAGATGAGTGGATCCCTATCCGTCCGGGAACCGATGCCGCACTCGTGGCGGGACTTGCCTGGGTTATGATTAACGAAAATCTTGTCGACCAGGCGTTCCTCGACACATATTGCATCGGTTATGACGAGAAAACCCTACCCGCCGACGCCCCCGCTAACGGACATTACAAGGCCTATATACTTGGCAACGGCGATGATGGTATCACTAAAACGCCCCAATGGGCCTCGCATGTCACCGGGATCCCCGCCGATCGCATTATCAAACTGGCTCGGGAAATCGGCAGCACAAAACCGGCATATATTTGTCAGGGTTGGGGTCCGCAACGTCAGGCTAACGGCGAACTGACCTCACGGGCGATCGCGATGTTGCCTATCCTGACCGGCAACGTTGGCATCAACGGCGGCAATAGCGGTGCTCGAGAATCAACCTACACCATCACGATTGAACGCATGCCGCTGCCGGAGAATCCCATCAAGACCCAGATATCCTGCTTTAGCTGGACCGACGCCATCGCTCGTGGCCCGGAAATGACCGCAACCCGCGATGGCGTGCGCGGGAAAGATAAGCTCGATGTACCGATTAAATTTATCTGGAACTACGCGGGCAACACCATTACTAATCAGCACTCAGATATCAATAAAACGCATGAGATCCTTCAGGATGACACGAAATGCGAAATGATAGTGGTCATCGAAAACTTCATGACATCCTCGGCCAAATATGCCGATATTCTGCTGCCGGACTTAATGACCGTCGAACAGGAAGACATTATTCCTAACGACTATGCGGGCAACATGGGGTACCTCATTTTTATTCAACCCGCGACGTCACCGAAGTTCGAGCGTAAACCGATCTACTGGATAATGAGCGAAGTCGCCAAACGCCTTGGCAATGATATTTATCAACGCTTTACGGAAGGCCGTACTCAGGAACAGTGGCTCCAGTATTTGTATGCAAAAATGCTGGCCAAAGACCCCACGCTACCTTCCTATGACGAGCTGAAAAAAATGGGGATCTATAAACGTAAAGACCCTAACGGGCATTTTGTCGCGTATAAAAAATTCCGCGACGATCCGCAGGCCAATCCGCTCAAAACACCGTCCGGAAAGATTGAAATTTATTCCAGTCGACTGGCGAAAATAGCCAACACCTGGGAGTTGCAAAAGGACGAAGTAATTAGCCCGCTTCCCGTCTACGCCTCTACGTTTGAAGGGTGGGATGATCCGAAACGCAGCGCATTTCCGCTGCAGTTGTTTGGCTTCCATTACAAATCCCGTACGCACTCCAGCTACGGCAATATCGATGTTCTGCAGGCGTCCTGCCGTCAGGAAGTGTGGATCAATCCTGTCGATGCCCAAAAGCGTGGTATTGCAAATGGCGATTTGGTGCGGGTCTTTAACGACCGCGGTGAAGTACGTATTGCAGCCAAAGTGACGCCGCGGATCCTGCCCGGCGTCAGCGCAATGGGCCAGGGTGCATGGCACGATGCCGATATGACCGGCGACAAAATTGATCATGGCGCCTGCGTCAATACGCTGACAACACAGCGCCCTTCACCGCTGGCAAAAGGCAACCCACAGCACACTAATCTGGTCGAGATCGAGAAGGTTTAAGGACTAACCCATGACAACTCAGTATGGATTTTTTATTGATTCCAGTCGTTGCACCGGATGCAAAACCTGCGAACTGGCCTGCAAAGACTACAAGGATCTCACCCCCGACGTCAGTTTCCGCCGGATTTACGAATACGCCGGAGGTGACTGGCAGGAAGACAACGGCGTCTGGCGACAGAACGTTTTCGCCTACTACCTCTCCATTGCCTGTAACCACTGTGAAGATCCGGCCTGTACCAAGGTTTGCCCCAGCGGGGCTATGCATAAACGTGATGATGGTTTTGTGGTCGTTGATGAAGATGTGTGTATTGGCTGTCGTTACTGCCACATGGCCTGTCCGTACGGCGCACCGCAGTACAATGCCGCCAAAGGGCATATGACCAAGTGCGATGGCTGTCATGACCGCGTGGCAGACGGCAAAAAGCCTGTCTGCGTCGAGTCCTGTCCGCTGCGTGCGCTGGACTTCGGTCCCATTGATGAGCTGCGCAAAAAACATGGTGATCTGGCAGCCGTCGCCCCGCTGCCGGGTGCGCACTTCACCAGACCGAGTATTGTGATCAAACCAAACGCCAATTGCCGCCCGACCGGGGATACCACGGGTTTTCTGGCTAATCCAAAGGAGGTGTAAAATGGGAAATGGATGGCATGAATGGCCGCTGGTACTGTTCACGGTGCTGGGCCAGTGCGTAGCCGGGGCGCTGATCGTAAGTGGCTACGGCTGGCTAACCACTAAAGACGATGCGGTAAAGCAGCGTATTGTGCGCAGCATGTTTTTTCTGTGGCTGGTGATGGGCATCGCCTTTCTCGCCTCAGTCATGCATTTAGGTTCGCCGCTGCGCGCGTTTAACTCGCTGAACCGAATTGGCGCATCGGCGCTGAGTAACGAAATTGCCAGCGGTTCGCTGTTTTTCGCCGTCGGTGGGCTGTGGTGGCTGGCGGCGTTTCTCGGTAAAATGCCCGCAACGTTAGGTAAAATCTGGCTGCTGTTGAGCATGTTGCTGGGCCTGGTATTTGTCTATGCGATGACCAACGTCTACCAGATAGACACCGTCCCAACCTGGTATAACGACTATACTACACTGGCGTTTTTCATGACGATGCTGCTGAGCGGGCCGCTGTTTGCCGCCCTGCTGCTGCGGGCTGCGGGTGTTTCCTGCAGCCCTGCCAGATTCGCCGGCATCAGCGCGCTGGCCCTACTGGTGACCGTGGCTGTTGTTGTGCTGCAGGGACTGTCGCTCAGCGAAATCCACAGTTCGGTACAAAACGCCGGCGCGCTGGTGCCCGACTACGCAAGCCTGCAGGTCTGGCGCATCCTCCTGCTGGTTGCGGGGCTGGGCTGCTGGATATGCCCGCTTGTCCGTCGCAAAGAACCGTCCGTCGGCGGACTGGCGCTGGGCTTAGTGTGCGTCCTCGCCGGTGAAATCATTGGCCGCGGCTTGTTTTACGGTTTACATATGACAGTCGGAATGGCTGTCGCAGGTTAATTTTCGGGTGCGGGGCAACCCGCACTGTTCAGGATTGTTTGCATGACCCATTTTTCACAACGTGACAACTTTTCCACCGCAGCGCGTGTGCTCGGCGCGCTGTTTTACTATGCCCCAGACAGTGCCGAAGCTTCGGCACTGGTCAGTGCGTTAAGCAACGATGGTTGGCAGGCGCAGTGGCCGCTTGAAAAGACAACGCTTTCGCCGTTAGTTGCACAGTTTCAGGCTGAGGCCGATGAGTCTCTCCCGCAGGCCTGGCAACGTCTGTTTGTTGGCCCTTATGCGCTCCCTTCTCCGCCCTGGGGATCCGTCTGGCTGGATCGTGAAAACGTGTTGTTTGGCGACTCCACGCTGGCTCTGCGTCAGTGGATGCGTGACAACGGTATCCAGTTTGCTATGCAGCAAAATGAGCCAGAAGATCACTTTGGTTCACTACTGTTGCTGACGGCCTGGCTTGCTGAGAACGAACGCCACACCGAGTGCGAACAGCTGCTGGCCTGGCATCTGTTCCCATGGTCATCGCGCTTCCTTAATGTATTTATCGAAAAAGCCGATCACCCGTTCTACCAGGCGCTGGGTGAGCTGGCGCGTCTGACGCTGGCACAGTGGCAATCACAGTTACTGATCCCGGTAGCCGATAAGCCTTTGTTTCGTTAATTTCGTCACAGGCAGGATGCATACTGCCTGTGGTGCATCCTGTTGCGCACGCTGAGCTTTTGCTTCTGTTGTCAAATAGCCGCAAAATAAAACGTCTGAAACTTCCTCTCTGGCCACACATGCATCATTTACATGCTTATCCTGACCTGCGCGCCATGTTCCGCCGTCTGCTGATCGCCGCGTTGATTGGCGTCCTTGCTGCGCTGGCCGTCGCAGGATTTCGTCATGCCATGCTGCTTCTCGAATGGTTGTTTCTGAGCAATAACACGGGGAGTCTGGTCAACGCTGCGACAAACCTTTCGCCTTTAAGGCGTATGCTGACACCTGCACTCGGCGGTCTGGCGGCTGGATTACTACTGTGGGGCTGGCAAAAATTTAACCGTTTACGCCCACAGGCTCCCACTGATTATATGGAAGCTCTACAAACCGACGGACAATTTGACGTCAGTGCAAGCCTGGTGAAATCGCTGGCCTCGTTACTGGTTGTCGCCAGCGGGAGCGCTATCGGACGCGAAGGTGCCATGATTTTACTGGCGGCGCTGGCGGCTTCCTGCTTTGCTCAACGCTTTACCCCACGTACAGAATGGAAGTTATGGATTGCCTGCGGCGCCGCAGCGGGTATGGCCGGAGCCTATCATGCCCCGCTGGCGGGCAGTTTATTTATTGCCGAAGTGTTGTTTGGCACGCTGATCCTCGCATCACTGGGACCGGTAGTGGTGTCCGCCGTAGTCGCATTACTCACCACCAATCTGCTTAGCGACAACAATGCGCTGCTGTATACCGTTCACCTGTCTCGGGAATTGCATACTCTGGAATACGTTATGATTGTCAGCACCGGTCTGGCTGCTGGCTTCTGCGGACCGCTCTTCATGTGGCTGATGACCACCAGCCATAATGGTTTTTTGCGCTTAAAACTCTCGCCGCCGTGGCAACTGGCGCTTGGTGGGTTGATCGTTGGCCTGCTTTCATTGCTCACGCCTGCAGTCTGGGGTAATGGCTACAGCGTGGTGCAGTCATATTTACTTTCGCCACCGCTGCTGGCCGTAGTTAGCGGGATTTTTATCTGCAAATTACTGGCGGTGCTTGCCAGCAGTGGATCCGGTGCGCCAGGTGGCGTGTTTACGCCAACGCTGTTTGTCGGCTTGTCGGTGGGCATGCTGCTGGGTCAGGTATGGGGATTATGGCTTCCGGGCTCGGATGAAATTGCTATTTTGCTGGGCTTAACGGGGATGGCCACGCTACTGGCTGCTACCACGCATGCACCAATAATGTCGACCTTGATGGTTTGTGAAATGACCGGGGAGTATCGCCTGCTCCCCGGATTACTGATTGCCTGTGTCCTGGCGTCGGTGCTGTCGCGTACGTTACGCCACGACTCTATCTACCGACAGCACGCTGCCGAGCATTGACAGACGGATGTACTGCGACAGCTCACGCTGCTCTGCACGAGGCAGATAAGGCAGTTCACCGATAAGCGGGGCAGGTAATTTTTTACCCAGCACATCAATGATTTCCGCATAATGCGCCAGCCCCGGGTTGATTCGGTTCGCGACCCAGCCAATCAGCGGCAGTCCGTCGCTGGCAATCGCCTGTGCGGTGAGGATAGCATGATTAATACAGCCTTCCTGGATACCCACAACCATCAGCACCGGCAGTTGTTCCTGCACCACCCATTCCGATAACGGACGCAGATCGTTCATCAAGCTACGCCAGCCTCCGGTGCCTTCCACGACAACGTGATCGACTTTTTCGCTGAGGCTTGCGAGACCGTTGGATAACAGGGTGTAATTGACCGGACCACTATGCGCTACGCTACTTTCGTCTTCGCTGAGCGCAATCGGGTTGACCGCTTCGTAAGGCAGTTCGATAGTGGACACGCTTTGCAGCACCAGCGCATCTTTGTTGCGCAGACCTTCGGGCGTCTCTTTGCTACCTTTGGCTACAGGTTTGTAACCCGCAACGCTTTTACCCCCTGACGCTAACGCTTGTAGTAATGCGCGGGAAACCACGGTCTTCCCAACAGAAGTGTCTGTACCTGTAATAAAGAAACGCTTCAGCATCACTAACTCCACCGTTATGCTTTGAAAATATAAGTCAGGAAAATAAAACAGTGGAGAAAGTCTAAGGTATGACGACCAGGATCAGCTTGAGATAGCGCAATTTTTCGTACGACAGTTAAAAAATGTTAACCCTGTAATAGACGAATCAACAAAGAACCGTTATACATCGCGTCCTTAACGAGCGCCGCCCCCGCCATCGTCCCCTGATTGGTAAACTGCGTACTTTCAACGACTATATGCTGACTGTAAGCCGGAAGTGCCTGCTGACGAATGCTGTCAGCGATGGTGGGGAACAAGATATCTGCCGCTTTACTGAGCGGAGACCCAATCAATATCTTTTGCGGGTTGAACAAATTCACCATGATGGCAAGAATTCTGCCGACGTGGGTCCCGACGCCGCTAATGATATCTTTCGCCAATAAATCACCCTGCATTGCCGCCAGACACAGTGCGTCTACCGTCAGCGGTTGCCCGTGTAAAGAAGAACTCATTGACTGCTTCAAGCGCACCTGCGCCAGTTCGAGCACGCTGTCGACGCTGGCGATCGTTTCCAGACAACCATGGTTACCGCAGTAGCAGCGTTTACCGTACGGATCCACCTGCGTATGGCCAATTTCCACCAGGCTACTGCTGCCTGCATGCAGTAAATGACCGTCAGTGATCACCCCGGCACCCACGTTATGATCGATCACCACCTGAATGACGTCACGCGCACCACGCGATGCGCCGAAAAGCGCCTCAGCCATGGTCCAGGCGCTAATATCATGCTGAATATAGACCGGTACGCCAGTATGGTTCTCAAGCGCCTGGCCCAGCGGCATCTCTTTGACATCTTCGTAAAATGGCATGCGATGCACGATACCGTTTTCAGTATCAATAATGCCGGGTAAGGTGATGGCGATGGAGGTTAAGCGTTCCAGCTTTTGTTGATGGCGGATGAAAAACTGGTCGACCTGGGTAATAACACGTTCCAGAAGCGGTGTTTCACTGACCAGCTCCATTTCAAGACAATCTTCTACCACCAGTTTGCTGCTCAGATCGCGCAGTGCCAGAAAGATCTCGCCGCGACTGATACGGATGGATAAATAGTGCCAGGCTTCCGTTTCAACAACCAGCCCAACTGCCGGACGCCCGCGGCTGCCCGCTTCCTTGATTTCCAGCTCTTGCACAAGGTGCGCTTCGAGCATTTCGCGGACAATTTTAGTAATACTGGCAGGCGCCAATTGCGCCAGGCGAGAGAGATCAATACGCGATACCGGACCCAGCTGATCAATCAGGCGATAAACCGCGCCAGCATTGGTCTGCTTAATTTGATCGATATGCCCAGGCTGACTATCAGCAACCACCACTTACTCCCTTTATTTTCGCGCTCCGAAATAATCTGCGGGCTATGGTGAAGCACTTCAATGGCTCCCGTCAACTTTTTACTTAGCCTTGTGATTTACTGCACATTTTCACTCATTTTTAAACTAAATTAATCGCCTGAACGGCCGCCAGCAGCTGCTCACGAAAGCGTTGCGCGGCGTGACTTTGCTCATGATGCTTTGGCCACACTAACCACATTTCCGAGACAGCATCTTCTTCCGCTATCGGGATCCAACACATTTCATATAGCTGCACCCGTTTAAAAGAAGCAGGAAGTATAGAAACCCCTAATCCTGCAGCCACCAGCCCGATGATAGTCATCGCTTCGCCAACCTCCTGCGCAATCGTCGGTTTTAGTCCATAGCGACGCATCAGGCCAAGAATATCGTCATACAACCCTGTCCCCACATGGGGGTCAAAAAAGACAAATGGCTCATTCGCCAGCTCGGCCAACGTGACCACAGGTTTTTGCGCCAACGGATGCGCGCGTGGGATCATCGCCATCAGTGGTTCATGCAGAATGATTTCACGCTCCAGCGTTTCCGGAAGCTGCGTATTGCGCAGAAGTCCCAAATCCAGCGTCCCTTCATTGAGCGGGGCAATTTGCTCACGTGTGTTCATTTCGCGGGTTTGCATATGCACTGCCGGGTAGCTTTGACGAAACAGAGATAACGTATCTGAAACGGCTTTGATAAACGGCGCCGACGACGTAAAGCCGATACGCAATTCCCCTGCTTCTCCCAAATGCAAACGCTCAGCCCTGGCGGCGGCTTCATTAACCAGCCCGAGGATCTGCCGACTGTCTGCCAGAAACTGCTTTCCGGCAGAGGTCAGCGCCACGCTACGGTTAGTTCGGGCAAGTAACCGGGCGCCAACCTGCTGTTCAAGGATCTGGATCTGCTGGCTTAGCGGCGGTTGCGAAATGTTTAATCGCGCTGCCGCCCGACCAAAATGCAACTCTTCGGCAACGGCCACAAAGTAACGTAAATGACGCAGTTCGATATTCATATTTTTAAAGTATTATTTGAGATTATTAATATATTAGACAGAATATTGTGATTTTCATACTCTTAAGGCTGGTCCTGTAGACGTAATTGGATGAGCAAGGATTTCAAGTGAGCCGTACAACAACTGTCGATACCGCGCCAACAAGCGATATTGATGAACAGATAGTTACCCCGCCGGATGGTTTTATCAAACGCGGAACATCCCCATTTATGCGCGTCACGCTGGCGCTGTTTTCCGCCGGACTGGCGACTTTTGCCCTCCTCTATTGTGTACAACCCATACTCCCTGTGCTTTCGCACGAGTTTGGTGTCTCTCCTGCCAGCAGTAGTATTTCACTCTCCATTTCAACGGCGATGCTGGCGATAGGGTTACTGTTTACCGGCCCACTTTCAGATGCTATTGGCCGCAAGCCGGTGATGGTTACCGCGCTGCTGCTCGCCTCTTGTTGTACGCTCCTTTCAACAATGATGACCAGCTGGCACGGTATTTTAATCATGCGGGCGCTGATAGGTCTTTCACTGAGCGGAGTCGCGGCGGTAGGGATGACCTATCTGAGTGAAGAGATTCATCCCAGTTTCGTCGCCTTTTCAATGGGCTTGTATATCAGCGGTAACTCGATTGGCGGTATGAGTGGTCGCTTGATCAGCGGCGTGTTTACCGACTTTTTTAACTGGCGTATCGCGCTGGCGGCGATCGGCTGTTTTGCCCTTGCCTCTGCGCTGATGTTCTGGAAAATCCTGCCGGAATCTCGTCATTTCAGACCAACGTCGCTGCGCCCGAAAACGTTGTTTATCAACTTCCGCTTGCACTGGCGCGACAGAGGCTTGCCGCTGCTGTTTGCGGAAGGATTTTTACTGATGGGATCATTTGTCACGCTGTTTAATTACATCGGCTACCGCCTGATGCTCTCTCCGTGGGAACTCAGCCAGGCGGTTGTCGGTCTGTTATCTGTGGCGTATCTGACCGGGACCTGGAGTTCGCCAAAAGCAGGTTCTATGACCACTCGTTATGGCCGTGGCCCGGTAATGCTCTTTTCAACTGGCGTAATGCTGGTTGGACTGTTGATGACCCTGTTCACATCGCTATGGCTGATCTTCGCCGGGATGCTGCTCTTTTCAGCTGGTTTTTTTGCCGCGCACTCCGTAGCAAGCAGCTGGATTGGACCACGGGCAAAACGCGCTAAAGGCCAGGCTTCTTCCCTGTATCTGTTCAGCTATTATCTGGGATCCAGTATTGCCGGTACGCTCGGCGGCGTATTCTGGCACAGCTACGGCTGGAACGGCGTGGGCGGATTTATCGCCCTGATGCTGGTGCTGGCGTTGCTGGTCGGCGCACGTTTGCACCATCGTCTGCACGTATAATCCCCGATGCCCGGATTCCGGGCATCGCCTTTATGAATCAGGCAGTAACGTCTGGGCTCCCATTTGCAGAGCAATAACCGTCCCGTTCATCACTATATGCAGCATGATCGGCATCAACAGGCCGTTGCTTTTCAGTCTGGCGATGATCAAAACCTGCGACACAAGAAACAACATCAGCAACGTACGTAGATCCACATACTGCGTATGCATGATGGCAAAAATGACCGATACCACCACTGACGACAGCCAGGTTTTATTATTGAACCAGTACTGGAACGCGTTGAATAAACAGCCTCTGAAAACAATTTCTTCATAAACTGGCGCAATAAATATCAGAGTCAACGTAGATAACCACAATGCGTAACTACTTAAGGATATTTGGCTGGTCACCCACGCTTCGGTTTGTCTGAGATCCAAAATCAATGGCAGGATAAGCTGAATAAACAGCAGCGCCGCGAACAAAATGGTAAACCACCTGGCGTTGAAAATGCCTTTGCCCAGCCCCTCTCTTTTTCTGAAGAAGAAGTAATACAGCGGAACCAGCACAACAAATTCCAATGCAAACAACAGCGGGAAAAGTAGCCCTTTGGCAAGCAGGCCCTGACTCGCGGGGAAAAACAACGGGGTAAACGTGAGGCCAAACATCAGTAAAAACATTGAAAAGCAGCCAGCTACTGCTTTGGTCCTGGCGATATACAGGTTGTCGGCATCCTGTGACATACAATCTCCTTGCGCTCATCGAAGATAAGTTGATGAATTACTGATACATGATAAAAATTCTCATTATCACTGACAACCTACCAACTTTTACGCAATGCCCATTGGGGCAATGCCAAAACCCTCTTTACTCCGGAACTTCACCGTCAACTACTCAGGGGAGAATCCGCCAGCGGCAACGAAAAACGGAAGCAGGCCCCTGCCGTTGAGCTAACCAGGCTGATATCCCCTCCATGCAGCTCGAGCATTCTACGCACGATCAGTAAGCCCAAGCCGCCGCGCTCAGCCCTCTGCTCACGGGGAACTAACGCGGTCGGGCGCTGAAACAATACTTCTCGCACAGCTTCTTCTACCCCTGGCCCGCTGTCCTGAACTTCAGCTAATAAACGGTCTGCATCACGCCAGACTTTTAGCCGCACTTCGCCTCCGTCAGGCGTATGACGGATAGCGTTATCCAGCAGATTCGTCACAACTCTTTCTATCATTGATAAATCGGCATTCACCAGCGGTAACGGCCCCATTACGTCAAGGTGCAACTGCAAATGACGCGTGGCAACAGGGAGATCAAATTTCTGTGCCACATCCTGGATCAATTCACCAATAGCAAAACGTTCACGCTGCGGTTTTATACCGCCATGCTCCAGTCTTGCCAGCTCAAACAGCTGTTGTGACAGATGACGAACTTTATGTCCCTGGCGCAGCGCGATACTAAGATAATGCCGGTTTTCCTCCGGCGTCATCGTATCGGCTTTCAGCGACAGCATTTCCAGATACCCCAGCAATGAAGTCAGCGGCGTGCGTAAATCGTGCGAAATATTGGCTATAAACTCTCTGCGCTGACGATCGCTGTCCGCTAATAGATCCCACTGCTGCGCAATTTTCTGCGCTAACTCGATAAACGCATTGTTCAGCAACGCAATTTCATTTGCCGGGGCCGGATCGGGATTTTTTTGCGCCAGCTGTTTGATGACGCTAATGCTGTCCTGTTCCAGTTTGACCACCTGCCCAGTCAACCTTTTCACTGGATTCGTCACCCATCGCCACACCAGAAAACCTGCAATTCCGCCGGCTAATAAAACCAGTATTAACGTCCAGGCCACGGTATTCCAGAGCGTTTTTTGCCAGGCGGTATTCGCCAACATATTCAGATCTTCGCCCTGCAGAATAATGTACAAATAGCCATGCAGCTCACCGTTATATAAAACCGGCGCGGCGCTGAATACCTTTTGCTGGCTGCTGCGCGGATCGTTGCCATATACGGGCAACGCATCTGAGTTAAGGAAATCCTGAATCGGCTGCACGCTAATTTTCTGCCGCTGGACATGCCCCGGCGGTGCGGCATCAGCGAGTATTTCACCTGATGGTGAAACCAGATACAGCTCCACGCTGGGGTTGAGCGTCATCAGGTGATTAAACAATCCTTTTAAGGTCTGGCGATTAACCTGCCCGCTGGCATCAATAAGCGACTCACTTTTGACAATCTTGCTCGCCAGCTCCAGCGAGAGCCTTTGCACCATCGCGTCGCCATATTGTTTGCTACTGCGAACCTGGACAGCACTGACGGCAACCGCACAAATCAGCATAATGGCGGTAAAGACCAGAGTCAGACGCTGGCTCAGCGACAGGCGATAAATCATGGCTGATGCTCCGCATTAACCGCAGCAAGCTTATAGCCTCGTCCCCAAACCGTGAGAATAATTTCCGGCTCCGCAGCATCCTTTTCAATTTTGGTCCGCAGACGATTAATATGACTGTTCACCGTATGCTCATACCCTTCATGCTGGTAGCCCCACACCTGATCTAACAGCGCCTGGCGCGAAAAGACCTCGCCTGGATGACGGGCGAAAAAATAGAGCAGATCGAATTCTCGCGGTGTCAAATCGAGGGATTTACCATGCAGCCGAACTTCCCGGGCTAAAGGGTCAATCTCTACGCCATGAACGGTGATAATCCCCGCCTCCATACGCAGGTTCTGACTCATCGCTTCCTGACGGCGAAACAACGCCTTCACCCGAGCCATCAACTCCAGCACCGAGAAAGGCTTGGCCAGATAATCATCGGCCCCCATTTCCAACCCCAATACACGGTGCGTTTCGCTGGTCCGGGCGCTGATAATAATAACGGGCAAATAAAAACTCATTTGGCGAATGCGCCGACAAATCTCCAGCCCGTCGACACCTGGCAGCATCAAATCGAGGATAACGGCATCCCAAACGTGTTTCTCCAGTTGTTCAAGCGCTCGCGTGCCGTCCGCTTCATGAACTATCTCGTAACCCTCATCCTTCAGGCTAAGCTGCAAAAGTGAGGCAATATCGCTGTCATCTTCCACCAAAAATATCTTTTTCGCGCCTGCCATCAGTGTCATCCCCCTCTCGTCGTGCTGAAAGCTTACCTCAGGCAAGGGGCGGAAGTTATCACAAAATTTTTAACTTTTCGTGAGGATCCAGGGATACGCATACGCGCAGTATGTCGTTATAGACACACCAGGCATCAACAGGGAAACGTCGCTTTGTTTTCCTTAACATGAAAATAAAAAGGAAAAGTTATGCAGAAAAAACGTCCACTTCGGGAAGCTGATGTTACAGCCGAATCAGTTTTTTTTATGCAACGACGACAAATCCTCAAAGCACTTGGGATAGGCGCGGCGGCGGCCACGCTGTCTTCCCCTACACAGGCTAATTTGTTGGATTGGTTTAAAGGCAACGATCGTCCACCAGCACCCGCAGGCAAAGCGCTCGAATTTACAAAGCCCGGGCGCTGGCAAAACAGCCTGCCTCTGACGCCAGAAGAGAAGGTGACGGGCTACAACAATTTCTATGAATTTGGTCTGGATAAAGCAGATCCCGCCGCCAATGCCGGTAGTCTGAAAACCGATCCCTGGACATTGACGATCAACGGTGAGGTCAACAAACCTTTAACCTTGGATCATGATGCTCTGACCACTCGCTTTCCGTTAGAAGAGCGTATTTACCGGATGCGTTGCGTTGAAGCATGGTCGATGGTTGTGCCGTGGGTCGGATTTCCTTTGCATAAATTATTGGCGCTGGTTGAGCCAACAAGTCACGCCAAATACGTCGCCTTTGAAACTCGCTACGCCCCTGATGAAATGCCCGGCCAGAAAGATCGCTTCATTGGCGGTGGGTTAAAATATCCCTATGTTGAAGGTCTGCGTTTGGATGAAGCCATGCATCCGCTAACACTGCTGACCGTAGGCGTATATGGCAAAGCATTGCCGCCGCAAAATGGGGCGCCGATACGCCTGACCGTACCCTGGAAGTACGGCTTCAAGGGCATTAAATCGATAGTCAGTATTACGCTGACGCGTGAGCAGCCACCGACGACCTGGAATATGTCAGCACCGAATGAATACGGTTTTTACGCCAACGTAAATCCGCAGGTCGATCACCCTCGTTGGTCTCAGGCTACTGAACGGTTTATCGGTTCGGGTGGCATTCTTGATGTGCAGCGACAGCCCACGTTACCTTTTAATGGTTATGCCGATGAGGTGGCATCGTTATATCGGGGTATGGATCTTCGGGAGTATTTTTAGTGAGATTGACCGCAAAACAGATAACCGGCCTGAAAGTGCTGCTGCATCTCGCCGGTTTTTTACCCCTGCTATGGCTCTTTTGGGCCGCGCAGCATGGCGGGTTGGGTGCCGACCCGGGAAAAGATATCCAGCACTTTACGGGTATTACCGCGCTAAAGTTTTTGCTTGCTACTTTGCTGGTATCCCCGCTTGCACGCTACGCAAAGCAGCCTTTGTTGTTTCGTACCCGGCGGTTGTTAGGTTTATGGTGTTTTGCATGGGCCACACTGCATATGGCCAGCTATGCTCTGCTGGAACTGGGTATACAAAATCTGGGATTGTTGGGTCGTGAACTGGTTTCACGCCCATGGCTATCCCTGGGCATGACCGGTTGGATTATCTTATTCCTGTTGACGTTGACCTCCACGCAAGCCGCGCAGCGTAAAATGGGCAAACGCTGGCAAACATTGCACAACTACGTCTACCTGGCCGCCATTTTGCTACCGCTGCATTACATATGGTCGGTAAAAGTGTTGTCACCGCTCCCTATTATCTACGCCATCTGTTTTGTGGTTCTGTTGGCTTTTCGCTATAAAAAACTTTTACGAAAAACCAAGTATAAAGGTGTGTTTATGAAAAGTGAGTGAATCACGGTAAACTTCTTAACCACACCTAAACAGAACGAGAACAAAAAATGAGTAACAATGATAATTACCATCAGCTCACCCGCACGTTCCAGCGGCTCTCTCGCTTCTCCCACCTCTCGGCAATCGCCAGTTGGGACATGTTTACCATGATGCCGTCGGGAGGAAGCAAAGCCCGCGGCGAAGCGCTGGCCGAGCTGAGCGTGCTTGAACACCAACTGTTAACCGATCCGAAAGTGGCAATGTGGATCTCCGCAGCACAACAGGAAGACCTCAACGATGTAGAACAGGCGAACCTGCGCGAAATGTCGCGACTGCATCACCAGGCATCCCTGTTGCCGGAATCGTTGGTAGAAGCAAAATCACTTGCGGGAAGCCGCTGCGAGCATGCCTGGCGTAGCCAGCGACCGGCAAATGACTGGGAAGGATTTTCCGAAAACCTGAAAGAGGTTGTGAAGTATAGCCGCGAAGAAGCCCGACTGCGCGCAGAAGCTAAAGGGTGTTCGCCGTATGACGCGTTACTGGACATTTTTGAACCGGGAATGACCAGCGCGCAGTTGGACAACCTTTTCGCGGACGTTAAAAGCTGGCTACCCGACCTGCTAAACAAGGTAGTGGCAAAGCAATCTCAACAGTCGCTCATCGCCCCGGTAGGCCCCTTCCCAACAGCTGTACAGCGAGAGTTGGGTCTTGAAACAATGGCACAGCTAGGTTTCGACTTTACCGCTGGTCGGCTGGATATCAGTGCACATCCCTTCTGTGGCGGCGTACCAGAAGATGTTCGCATTACCACCCGCTATGATGAAAACGAATTACTCAGTGCGCTGTTTGGCGTGATCCATGAAACCGGTCACGCCCGCTATGAGCAAAATCTTCCGCGTAACTGGTCAGGGCAACCTATCGCTCTGGCACGCTCAACCGCCATTCATGAGTCCCAGAGTCTGTTCTTTGAGATGCAACTGGGACGCAGTAAAGCCTTTCTGACACGGTTAATTCCTGCTGTAACGCGCTACTTTGGCGATCAGGCTGCATTTGAAGAAAGCAATTTCATCGCCTGGAACCAGCAGGTCAAACCCGGGTTTATCCGTGTTGATGCCGACGAGGTGAGTTATCCCGCTCACGTGATCCTGCGTTATGAAATCGAACGTGCGCTCATTAATGGCGATATTGAAGTGGATGATATCCCGGCATTGTGGAATGAGAAAATGCAGGCCTGGCTGGGGCTGTCAACGATCGGAAACTATCGTAACGGTTGTATGCAGGATATTCACTGGACCGACGGCGGCTTTGGCTACTTCCCTTCCTATACCTTGGGCGCTATGTATGCGGCGCAGTTGTTCAGTGCCGCTAACCACGCATTACCTGATTTGAATCAGTCTATTGCGCAAGGTGAGTTTGGTCCCCTGTTTGACTGGTTACGTCAGAACATCTGGCAGCATGGCAGCCGTTTCACCACTGAACAGCTTATTACCCAGGCCACCGGAGAGCCGCTTAGCAGCCGTTATTTCCGCACCCACCTGGAAGCCCGCTATTTGTAATCTCATACCGTGAGTCATTGTACATATCGTTACACACCGATACCAATGACTCACGGAAGCCCTGTGATTACAGCGATATAGTTATTTCAACGGCCCCGCAGTGGGGTTGAATGAAAAACCAAATCGAGGGTATGAGAATGAAAAAAGTATTAGCTCTGGTTGTTGCCGCTGCTATGGGTCTGTCTTCTGCTGCATTTGCTGCTGAAACAACTGCTACAACCGCTCCGGCTGCTGCAGCAACCACTAAAGCTGCGCCGGCAAAAACCACGCATCATAAAAAACAGCACAAAGCAGCGCCGCAGAAAGCACAGGCTGCCAAGAAACACGCTAAAAAATCCACCACAAAACCGGCTGTAGAACAGAAAGCACCAGAGCAGAAAGCTCAGGCTGCTAAAAAACACACCAAAAAAGCTGCAACCAAACCAGCTGCAGAACAAAAAGCGCCAGAGCAGAAAGCTCAGGCCGCTAAAAAACACACCAAAAAAGCAGTAAAACACGACACTGCTAAACCAGCAGCTCAACCTGCAGCATAATGCATTTGTAGTCACTATGGCGTCCCCCACGCCATAGCATACGGCGCTAGATCGACCTGATGTAGCGCCGCCTTTCGGAGGGTAAAATGGTGTCACATTACCGCTTTGAGTTAATTCTTATTACGTTGATAATTTGCGCCATCATCGCCATGCGTTTTTATCTTGCCTGAATGTAGTTATCTGATTTTACTCCCACTTTCACGTCGTCCCGTCTATAGTATTAACTGAGGGTTTGCTGTTAATAATCATAATTCCCCACCAGAGCGTGATATGCATAAAACCATTGCTGTATTACTGGGTTCACTTTGTTTACTTCCTGTCGTTGCGCATGCGGACCAGCCTGCAACGGACAGCGCCGAAGCAGAAAATATAAAAACGCTGTTTTTTGGTCATGACGATCGCATAAAGGTGACTGACCCTACACAATCGCCGTGGGACGCTATCGGGCAACTGGAAACTGCCAGCGGTAACCTGTGTACCGCCACGCTCATTTCGCCACATCTGGCCCTGACGGCCGGACACTGTTTACTCACCCCCCCGAAAGGTAAGCCGGACAAAGCCGTCGCATTGCGCTTCGTGTCTAAAAAGGGTCTCTGGCGCTATGAAATCCACGACATTGAAGGCCGGGTTGCGCCCTCACTTGCCAAACGTTTAAAAGCCGATGGTGATGGCTGGATAGTGCCGCCTGCCGCAGCCCCGTGGGATTTTGGTCTGGTGGTGCTGCGTAATCCGCCGTCTGGCATCACACCGCTGCCACTGTTTGATGGCGACAAGGACGCGTTAACCGCGGCGCTAAAAACTGCAGATCGTAAAGTCACGCAGTCGGGCTATCCTGAAGATCATCTGGACGACCTGTACACACATCAGGATTGTGTGGTGACCGGCTGGGCGCAGAATACCGTCTTGTCACACCAGTGCGACACGCTCCCGGGCGACAGCGGTTCGCCATTGATGTTGCAGACAGAGTCTGGCTGGCAGTTGATTGGTGTGCAAAGCTCCGCTCCAGCAGCCAAAGATCGCTGGCGGGCAGATAATCGCGCCATATCCGTGACCGGTTTTCGCGAGAAGCTGGAAGCGTTAGCGCAGGAATAACACATGCTGCCCGCATTAACGGGCAGCATGGATATCAGGCAAGTTTTATCATTATCATTCCGGCCAGCAGCAGTATCACGCCGATCCAGCCCTTGTTATTCAGGCGCTGACCAAACAGCACCCAACCTGCCGCTAACGTCGCGGCAATACCGAATCCGCCCCACAGGGCATAAGCCACCGAAAGATCGATACCTTTTACCGCTTGCGACAGCGCGCTAAAGGCTGCTAACACGGCAGCTAACGACAGCACGCCATAAATCTTGCGGCGAAAACCATCGGAAAATTTCAAAAAGACGTTAGCGACGATTTCCAGCACGATGGCCATACCCAGCCAGGCACCGTGAACCCATTCAAACTGTTGCATGGGTCACCTCTTTGCCTGGTTTAACAGGCTTTCGGGTGCCGGATTTAATCAGCACAATGCCGACCACCAGTGAAGCCAGCCCTGCCAGCTTCAATGTGGACAAGGTTTCGTCAAATAACAGCACGCTAAACAGCGTAATAAATAAAATACCGATCCCTTCCCACAGGGCATAGGCCACACCAAGGGCAATTTTTTTAACGGCAAAACTGAGAAAAATATACGATAAGGCGATCATTACCAGCATTAAAATAAAGCCCGAATTACCATGGCCGACGCTTGCCCATTTCATTGAAAGCGTACCAGTAATTTCAGCCGCGATGGCCAGACCTAATAATATCCAGTAAAACATGATGCTTCTCCTGCTTGAGAATATAGTCCTTTGGGCCTACTGCATGCAGTAAACCAAAAAATAAAATTAGTTAGCTCAGCGCACAGCGCCAGCTCAGGCAGAAGAAGGGACTAAAGCGCGTTGCGCCAGTGTTGCTCACCCGCAAGCAAGAAAGTGGAAGAGGTACGAAGAAGTGAAGGTAAACGCAAAAACATCCTGAACATATTGTCCATAATATTACAATTATCCGCAGTGTTGCTTCTCATCATCGCGGATGATAATTGTCCTCGGTAGTTAAACACAGATGATTTGTATCATAGCTTCAATACGAACTCAAAGTCTTTTCACTTCTTTACCTGCCCCGTTTGATTTTTGTTATAACGGCTCGACGCAAATCACACTATTATTCAGATTCAAAAATCAAAAACGCAGGAATACACATGGCGAAACCGATCATCACGCTTAACGGTCTAAAAATAGTCATTATGCTGGGCATGCTGGTTATCATCCTGAGCGGCATTCGCTTTGCCGCAGATATCATCGTCCCCTTTATTCTGGCGTTATTTATAGCCGTTGTGCTGAACCCCGTGGTGCAGCGGATGGTCAAGCTTCGCATACCGCGCGTATTTGCGGTGTCATTGCTCATCGTTATTATTGTAATGCTAATGGTACTGCTGTTAGCGTATTTAGGCACATCCTTAAATGAGCTTGCGCGTACGCTACCGCAATATCGCTCTTCACTGGTTATTCCACTAAAAAATCTTGAACCATGGTTACAACGCGCAGGGATCGGCGTTTCCGTGGATGAGCTCGTCAAATATATCGATCCAAACGCGGCAATGACGCTGGTGACCAATTTGCTGGCGCAGCTTTCGAATGCTATGTCATCGATCTTTTTACTGCTACTGACGGTAGTTTTTATGCTGCTGGAAGTACCGCAACTGCCCAACAAACTAAAACAAATGATGAGTCGCCCCATTGAAGGTATGGCGGCGATTCAACGCGCCATCGACAGCGTATCTCACTATCTGGTGCTTAAAACGGCAATCAGCATTGTGACCGGGTTGGTCGCCTGGGGCATGCTTGCTGCATTGGATGTGCGCTTTGCCTTTGTCTGGGGATTACTGGCCTTCGCCCTGAACTACATCCCTAATATCGGTTCGGTATTGGCGGCCATTCCCCCTATTGCTCAGGTGCTGGTATTTAGCGGCCTTTACGATGCGCTGGTGGTTCTGGCAGGCTATCTGGTCATCAACCTGGTATTCGGGAATATCCTCGAGCCGCGGATCATGGGGCGTGGACTTGGACTGTCTACGCTGGTGGTTTTTTTGTCGTTAATCTTCTGGGGCTGGCTGCTCGGCCCTGTTGGGATGCTGCTTTCTGTTCCGCTAACCATTATTGTGAAAATCGCGCTAGAGCAGACCAATGGCGGTCAAAGCATTGCGGTGTTACTGAGCGATCTCAACAAAGAGTAAAATGCAAAACGGCCTCCGCAGAGGCCGTCTTAGTTTTCACTGACGATTACAACGCTTTCAGAATCGCATCCACGCTGGCTTTGGCATCGCCAAACAGCATATGAGTGTTTTCTTTAAAGAACAGCGGGTTCTGCACACCAGCATAGCCCGTGTTCATCGAACGTTTGAACACGATGACGTTCTGCGCTTTCCATACTTCAAGCACCGGCATACCGGCGATCGGGCTGTTCGGGTCATCCTGCGCCGCCGGGTTTACCGTATCGTTGGCACCAATCACCAGCACGGTATCGGTATCGGCGAAATCATCGTTGATCTCGTCCATTTCCAGCACGATGTCATAAGGGACTTTGGCTTCCGCCAGCAGTACGTTCATATGACCGGGCAAACGCCCTGCTACCGGGTGAATACCGAAGCGCACTTTGATGCCGCGTGCGCGCAGTTTCTCGGTGATTTCCGCGACCGGATACTGTGCCTGAGCCACTGCCATGCCGTAGCCCGGGGTGATGATCACGGAGTGCGAGTTCTTCAGCATTTCTGCTGTGTCTTCCGCAGTAATCTCACGGTGCTCACCAACTTCTTCATCTGATCCAGTAGAAGAACCGTCAGAACCAAAGCCACCTGCAATAACGCTGAAAAATGAACGGTTCATCGCCTTACACATAATGTAAGACAGGATCGCACCAGAAGAACCGACCAGCGCACCGGTAACGATCAGCAGATCGTTGCTCAGCATAAAGCCCGCCGCCGCCGCAGCCCATCCTGAATAGGAGTTGAGCATTGAAACGACCACCGGCATATCCGCACCACCGATGGAGGCCACCAGATGCCAGCCAAAAGCCAGTGCAATTATGGTCATCACCAGCAGCGCCAGAACCTGCAGGCCCACGCTTTCGGTACGGACAAATACCACCAGCAGCAGGAAAGAAACAACCAGCGCCGCCAGATTCATTTTGTGACGATTCGGCAGCATCAGCGGTTTAGAGGAGATCTTGCCGCGCAGTTTGCCAAAGGCCACCACAGAACCGGTAAAGGTTACCGCACCGATGAAGATACCCAGGAACACTTCCGTCAGGTGAATGTTCACCAGAATCGGCTCCAGGCCCGTGTCGTGATACAGGTAGCTGTTGAAGCCCACCAGTACCGCTGCCAGACCAACGAAGCTGTGCAGAATTGCCACCAGCTCCGGCATCTCGGTCATCTCAACTTTTTTCGCCAGACGAATACCAATCGCGCCGCCGATGATCATCGCCACCAGGATCCACGCAACATTGCCGGTATCCGGGCCAAAAATCGTGGCAATCAGCGCAATCGCCATCCCGGCGATACCGTAGTTGTTACCCTGCTGAGAGGTTTCGTGTTTCGAAAGCCCCGCCAGACTAAAAATAAACAGGATAGCGGCAACAATGTATGCAGCTGTAACTAATCCTCCAGACATATGTTACCCCTTAGTTTTTCCGGAACATTTTCAGCATGCGCTGAGTCACGGTGAAGCCACCGAAAATATTAATGCTGGCAATAAGCACCGCGATAAAGCTCAGGAAACTCACCCAGCCACCCTGGCCAATTTGCAATAACGCCCCAACCACGATAATCCCTGAGATAGCGTTAGTCACAGACATCAGCGGAGTATGCAACGCATGTGACACATTCCAGACCACGTAGTAACCCACCACGCAGGAAAGCGCGAACACCGTAAAGTGACCAAGGAACTCTTTCGGCGCAACGTCGGCGAGCCAGCCAAACAAAATCACCACCAGCGCCATCAGTGCATATTTGCGCCACGGAGAGACAGGTTTTTTCTCTTCTTTCGGTGCAGGTGCGGCTTTTTGCGCAGCCTGCGGCTGAGCAGAAACCTGGATAGGTGGCGCAGGCCAGGTGATTTCACCCTCGCGAACCACCGTGACACCGCGAACAACCACGTCGTCAAAATCGACGGTGATATTGCCGTCTTTCTCTTTGCACAACAGTTTGAGCAGGTTGACGAGGTTGGTGCCGTAAAGCTGGGAAGATTGCGTTGGCAAACGGCCAGGCAGGTCGGTATAGCCGATAACCTTCACCCCGTTCTCGGTGGTTGTCACCTGATTAGGCACGGTATATTCGCAGTTACCGCCGTTTTGCGCGGCAAGATCGACAATTACGCTGCCCGCTTTCATCGAATCGACCATTTCACGGGTGATCAGTTTCGGGGCCGGTTTGCCCGGGATCAGCGCAGTGGTAACAATAATGTCGACGTCTTTCGCCTGTGCAGCGAAGAGTTCCATTTCGGCTTTGATGAACGCCTCGGACATCACTTTGGCATAGCCATCACCGCTGCCCGCTTCTTCTTTAAAGTCCAGTTCAAGGAACTCGGCGCCCATACTCTGCACTTGTTCCTTCACTTCCGGACGGGTATCAAAAGCACGCACGATAGCGCCCAGGCTGTTTGCCGCACCGATCGCCGCAAGACCTGCCACACCCGCACCAATCACCATGACCTTGGCAGGTGGAACCTTGCCTGCGGCGGTGATCTGGCCGGTGAAGAAGCGACCGAATTCATGTGCAGCTTCAACAATAGCGCGATACCCGGCGATGTTCGCCATTGAGCTCAAAGCATCCAGCGACTGTGCGCGCGAAATACGCGGCACGGAGTCCATCGCCATAACTGTCACGTTTCGCTCTGCAAGCTTTTGCAACAGTTCAGGGTTTTGCGCGGGCCAAAGAAAACTCACCAGCGTCGTGCCCGGATTGAGTAACGGAATTTCCGCCTCCTCCGGCGCATTGACCTTCAGGATGATCTCTGACTGCCAGACTGCATTTCCATCAACAATTTCTGCGCCTGCTTGTACAAACGCCTTATCGTCAAAACTCGCCAGTTGACCTGCACCGCTTTCAACCGCGACGCTGAAACCTAACTTAAGCAGCTGCTCAACCGTCTTCGGCGTGGCTGCAACGCGGGTTTCATTGGTTAACCGTTCTCTTGGTATGCCAATTCGCATAATGTTCCCTTCCATCTGTAATTATGATGATGGTTTATCAATGTTCGCACGAGGCATGCGCGCACTCTCGAGAGAGGTCAGTGTTACCTCAATAAAATAAAACAGTAACAAACTCTGTATAACCTACTGAAAATGACGCCTGTGATCTAGCGCCAAAAAACAGTATTTATTATGAAATTCGCAAAATAGAGATGAATCGAACCTCAGACAGATAAAATGCCCTAAAAATAGCCCACAAAGGCTGATAATTCGCTTAAGCGAAGCGGCAAAACATGATTACGTACCTGCCAAAAACAATTAATTAACATTAAATTAACTTATGAAATTCAACTGCTTTATCAGTTTTGGTCACCAAACGCCGAATTTTTCGGCATATCACAAAATGTTATCGATGTTGTTAAGCCAGGTGGCACGATGAGTGAAAAATGACGCAGACACTGACGCAATTTAAATGCAATAATCAGCGACGTTTCTAGTCAATAACAATACCAGTACCTGGTTTGCGCAAGGCGAAGGATTATTTTTATGAAGCTTAAGAACACTCTCCTGGCGTCCGCACTTATTTCTGCGACTGCTTTTTCTGTCAATGCAGCGACAGAATTGACGCCGGAGCAAGCGGCTGCCCTGAAACCCTATGACCGCATTGTGGTCACCGGTCGTTTTAATGCTATCGGTGATGCAGTTGCTGCCGTATCACGCCGTGCAGATAAAGACGGTGCAGCCTCCTTTTATGTTGTTGATACTTCAGATTTTGGCAGCGGCGGTAACTGGCGCGTTGTTGCCGACGTCTATAAAGCTGACGCTGAAAAAGCGGAAGCGTCAAAAAACCGTATCATTAACGGCGTTATGGAATTGCCTAAAGATCAGGCCGTTCTGATTGAACCTTACGATACCGTTACGGTACAGGGTTTCTACCGTAGCCAGCCTGAAGTAAACGATGCAATCACCAAAGCTGCGAGAGAGAAAGGTGCATATTCCTTCTATATCGTGCGCCAGGTCGATGCCAACCAGGGCGGCAACCAGCGTATTACCGCATTCATCTACAAAGCTGATGCGAAAAAACGCGTCGTGCAAAGCCCTGATGCAATCCCAGCAGATTCTGATGCCGGACGCGCCGCATTAGCAGCAGGTGGCGAAGCCGCGAAGAAAGTTGAGATCCCAGGCGTTGCGACTACCGCTTCTCCGAGTGCTGAAGTCGGTCGCTTCTTCGAAACGCAATCCACCAAAGGCGGACGTTACACTGTCACGCTACCGGATGGAACCAAAGTTGAAGAACTGAACAAAGCGACCGCCGCCATGATGGTACCGTTCGACAGCATCAAGTTCACCGGTAACTACGGCAACATGACGGAAGTTTCTTATCAGGTAGCAAAACGCGCTGCGAAAAAAGGCGCGAAGTATTATCACATCACCCGCCAGTGGTCAGAACGTGGTAACAACGTGACGATCAGCGCCGATCTGTATAAGTAATACCCAATGTATTATCAGGTCTACAGTCCTTGTAGACCTGATAATTTCGCGCAGTTCTGCTCCCAGACAAAACAAAAACAGCAGTATTAAGACGACTTTTCACACTATTAGTCACAAATCTCTCTATCCCCATTGCATGCGTTCTCTTCTCTCCGTAAAATCCCGCGCCTTAGTGGCTTTCACCATTTTTATGCGGTTTGCCAAAATAATTATTCTCTCACTCTCGTTTTTGTAACTGGATACAAATGGAAAAGAAATTGGGTCTGAGCGCACTGACCGCGCTGGTTTTAAGCTCAATGCTCGGCGCTGGCGTTTTCAGCCTGCCACAAAACATGGCGGCAGTAGCCAGCCCAGCGGCATTACTGATTGGTTGGGCGATTACCGGTGCGGGTATTCTTTTGCTCGCCTTTGCCATGCTGATCCTGACGCGTATCCGTCCTGAACTGGATGGCGGTATTTTTACCTATGCGCGTGAAGGTTTTGGCGAGCTGATTGGCTTCTGCTCCGCGTGGGGATACTGGCTGTGTGCCGTTATCGCTAACGTTTCGTATCTGGTCATTGTCTTCTCTGCACTCAGCTTCTTTACCGACACGCCTGAGTTACGTCTGTTTGGCGACGGTAATACCTGGCAGTCGATTGTGGGCGCATCGATGCTGCTGTGGATCGTACACTTCCTTGTGCTGCGCGGTGTGCAAACGGCAGCCAGTATTAACCTGGTCGCGACGCTGGCGAAATTACTACCGCTGGGTCTGTTTATCGTGCTGGCGTTCATGCTGTTTAAGCTCGACACCTTTACTCTCGATTTTACCGGCGTAGCATTGGGCGTTCCCGTCTGGGAGCAGGTCAAAAACACCATGCTCATCACCTTGTGGGTATTCATCGGTGTGGAAGGCGCGGTGGTGGTTTCTGCCCGTGCCAGAAACAAACGCGATGTCGGACGCGCCACGCTGCTGGCGGTACTTGCCGCACTGGGCGTTTACCTGCTGGTCACCCTGCTGTCTCTGGGCGTTGTCGCACGTCCCGAACTGGCGGAGATCCGTAACCCATCAATGGCCGGTCTGATGGTTAAAATGATGGGACCATGGGGCGAAATTATTATTGCCGCAGGTCTGATTGTTTCCGTGTGTGGTGCCTATCTAAGCTGGACGATTATGGCGGCGGAAGTGCCGTTCCTCGCCTCCACGCACAAAGCGTTTCCGCGCATTTTTGCGCGACAGAACGCGCAAGGCGCGCCATCGGCGTCGCTATGGCTGACCAACATCTGCGTACAGGTCTGCCTGGTGCTGATCTGGCTTACTGGTTCCGACTACAATACGTTATTGACTATCGCCTCAGAGATGATTCTGGTGCCCTATTTGCTGGTCGGCGCATTTCTGTTAAAAATTGCTACCCGTCCGATTCATAAGGCTGTCGGTATCGGGGCGAGTATTTATGGCATATGGTTATTGTATGCGTCAGGTCCGATGCACCTGCTGCTGTCCGTAGTGCTGTATGCGCCAGGACTGCTGGTTTTCCTTTATGCCCGTAAAACGCACGCGCATGAAAACGTATTAAAACGCCAGGAGATGGCGCTGATCGGCCTGCTGCTTGTTGCTGCTGTGCCGGCTACCTGGATGCTGATGGGGTAACGTTATACCCATCGTTCGCGACATATGGAGATTACGATGGGTAAAAAAAACCCTTTGCCAATTCTTATCACCGGAGGTGGTCGTCGTATCGGCCTCGCCGTCGCATGGCACTTTCTGAACCAAAAACAGCCAGTTATCGTCAGCTACCGTACGCACTATCCTGCCATTGACGGCCTGCGAGAAGCGGGCGCGATTTGTATCCCTGCTGACTTTTCCACGGATGAAGGCGTGCTGGCCTTTGCTGATGAGGTCAAAGCTCAGACGGATGGCTTGCGTGCTATTGTGCATAATGCCAGTGCCTGGCTTGCAGAAAAGCCTGGTACACCGCTGACCGATGTGCTGTCAGCCATGATGCAGATTCATGTCAATACGCCCTACCTGCTCAACCACGCACTGGAAAGATTACTACGCGGTCATGGACACGCGGCCAGCGATATAATCCATTTTACTGATTATGTTGTGGAGCGCGGCAGCGACAAGCATATTGCTTATGCTGCCAGCAAAGCGGCGCTGGATAATATGACCCGCTCGTTCGCGCGCAAACTGGCACCGGAAGTGAAAGTGAACGCGATTGCCCCTTCACTTATCCTGTTTAACGAGGGTGATGATGCAGAGTATCGCCAGCAGGCACTGAACAAATCACTGATGAAAACCGCGCCAGGTGAAAAAGAGGTCATTGATTTAATTGACTATCTGTTAACCAGCTGTTTTGTCACCGGACGTAGTTTTGCCCTTGATGGTGGGCGTCATCTGCGTTAGTGCAGTTTGATCCAACAAAAGATCAGCAACCACGCGCTCAGGCCCCAGCACACCACTGATCCGCCGAGCGCAACGGGTAAGCGCATAAATCCGGTGAAATACCACAGTGAAACGAGGTAGACAAAATAGGGAATAATCGACCACATGCTGAATATGATGGTTGTACGTAACGCCTCGACCCCGCGTTCACTGGCCACGATATAGTGGGCAATCAACGCAAACGTCGGGAACAACGGAATTAATCCGGCAATATAGTAATTCTTTGTTTTCGCCAGCAAGCCAATCAACACCACCACCAGCGCACCGAGCGCCGCTTTTATAACGAGTCCCATCACTCTGCCTTAACACATCAATAACATCAGCCCCTAGCATAACGGAAGCGTTCTTGTTTAGAAAAGATTAATGGAAGGAAAAACCAGGGCGGTGTATGTTGGCGTTTTATATTCAAAAATTAATGATATGAACACCATCGTATTTGTTGAAGATGATCCCGAAGTTGGCTCACTGATTGCAGCCTATTTGGCCCGGCATGATATTGAGGTTATCCTTGAACCTCGTGGTGATTTGGCCGAGGAGAAAATCCTGCACGTTCAACCCGATCTGGTGTTATTAGATATCATGCTGCCGGGCAAAGACGGGATGACTATCTGCCGAGATTTACGCGGACGCTGGCAAGGCCCGATTGTCCTGCTCACCTCGCTGGACAGCGACATGAACCATATCCTGGCACTGGAAATGGGCGCCTGTGACTATATTCTGAAAACCACGCCGCCAGCGGTGCTGCTGGCTCGCCTGCGTCTGCACCTGCGTCAGAATGAGCACTCTACCCAGTCTAAAGGCATTCAATCGGCGACCATCACACCGCACACAACGCTGCGCTTCGGCACACTCACTATCGACCCAACCAACCGCTCCGTGCTGCTCGGCGGCGAGCAAGTTTCTCTTTCCACCGCTGATTTTGAATTACTGTGGGAGTTGGCAACCCATGCCGGGCAGATTATGGACCGCGATGCGTTGCTTAAGAACCTGCGCGGCGTAAGCTATGACGGCATGGATCGCAGCGTAGATGTCGCGATTTCCCGGTTACGCAAAAAACTGCTCGATAATGCGACTGAACCTTATCGAATCAAAACAGTGCGCAACAAAGGTTATCTCTTTGCACCTCACGCCTGGGACGACGAGCCACAGAAGTAATGCCATCGGGCCGATCTCATTGATCGGCTGGATTATTCACAATACGTTACACTGTCACTTAAAATCGTCTACAGAACAGGCATACAAACACCATCCGACGCCGTTCCACACTTTTTGTGTGGCTGTTACCCTCCCCCCTCCCTATAATCCGTCGCGGTCCTGAACCCGTATGGTTCATCATTTTTTTTCGCACTAACAAAACTCTTTCCGGCATTTCAGGTGCTGAATGAGGCAAGAGGCTACAATATGTTCGTTTCGCTCGCGTATATCGCGTTCTTTTTGGTTTGTTCATGGGCAATTTTCAGAATCAACCAAAAAAGTCACTCTCTTTCAAAAAGCGTCTTCATCGCTATTTTTACGGGTGCCGTTATCGGTTTATCCCTGCATCTCATTGCTGCTGACGAAAGAAAAACAGTTATCGACTGGTACAATGTTATCGGCAACGGCTATGTGAATTTACTGAAGCTGGTTGCGGTACCGCTGATTTTCATCTCTATTCTCTCAGCCATTAATAAGCTCGAAAACAGCGCTGGCATTGGGAAAATGTCGTTAACCATCGTCGGATGCATGCTCTGTCTGGTAATGGTTGCCGGTTTTATTGGGCTGTTGACTGCGCATGTATTAGGCCTGGACGCCAGTGCGTTTGTTCATATGCAGTCCACGCTGACGGCAGACGATGTAAATAAAACAGCCGCCATTTCACTGCCTAAACTGGTTACATCTCTGATCCCCACGAATATCTTCCTCGATCTAACAGGGGCAAGAAGCGTTTCCGTCATTGGCATTGTTATCTTCACCCTACTTGCCGGCGTGGCATTATTAAAGGTCAAACAGGACGCCCCGCAAGAAGGTGAAAAATTAAGTGCTGGCATTAACGCTATCCAGATTTGGGTGATGAAAATGGTGCGTATCGTTATTGCTCTCACCCCTTATGGTGTGATGGCATTAATGGCTGGCGTATTTTCCGCGTATCGATTTGAACAATTTGCCAGTCTGTTAGGCTTTATTGCTGCCTGTTACCTTGCGATTCTGATGATGTTTATCGTCCACGCACTGATACTGGTTCTGAGCGGTAATAATCCCGTTCACTATTTTAAAACTGTCTGGCCAGTTTTAACCTTTGCATTTGTTTCACGCAGCAGTGCAGCATCTATTCCACTAGCTATTTCCGCACAAGAAAAATTTGGCGTGCAAAACACCATTGCCAATATTGCGGCTTCATTCGGCTCCAGCATGGGTCAAAATGGCTGTGCCGGGATCTATCCGGCTATTATGGTGGCGATGATTGCTCCAACAATTGGGATTGATCCGCTATCAGTACATTTTTTGCTCGCCATGCTACCTGCGATTGCGCTGGGTTCTATTGGGGTGGCGGGTGTAGGCGGTGGCGGAACATTTGCTGCGCTGATCGTCCTTTCAACACTGAACTTCCCGGTCGCGCTGGTGGGGATTTTCATTGCTATCGAGCCTGTCGTCGATATGGCCAGAACGGCATTAAACGTGAACGGTTCGATGATGTCTGGCGTGCTGGCTAACAGGCTCCTGAAAAAGAGTGCTGAAAAACCACAACCCGTGAACGCGAATTAGTCAGTCCTAAAAAGATCAAAGCCTTCCTGTTGCTGGAAGGCTTTCTTTTGTGTCAACTAAACGTCAGCCCGTCGTATTTTTTCCAACGGTAATTTACGGCAGAGATAATCCAGCAGCCGATAAAGATGCCAATAATCGCAAAACCGACATTCCCCATATGGTCACTTAAATTGCTGACGGTATCCCACAAACCACCCTGAAGCGAAAACGCGTCAGAGAGAAGCCCCAGCGCCTCCAGTCCGCCAATAAATAGCGCTACAATCACAGAAGTCCCGGTAATGGTCATATTGTAATAGAGCTTGCGTTGCGGCTTATTGAACGCCCATCCGTAGGCCTCAACCATCAGAATACTGTCGAGACAATCAATTAACGCCATACCGCAGGTAAACAGCGCCGGGAACACGAGAATTGACCAAACCGACATGCCACTGGACGCGCTTGAAGCAGAAATTCCCAGCAAAGAAATTTCAGTGGCGGTATCAAAACCCAGACCAAAAAGAAAACCGACAAAATACATATGCCAGTCTTTGCCTACCAACCGAAACGCTGAGCGGAAAAGCCAGTTCAGAGGACCTGAAACTGTAATATCTTCCGTGGTGCCATCGTAAGTACCGGTGCGTTTAAGATGGCGGAATGCCTTCCAGACCTGGCAGAAAATAATGAGATTAATGGTAGCCAGAATCAGCAAAAACACGGCAGAAACCGTAGTTCCTATCAGACCGCCGACATTCTGAAACCATGCCATATGTTGCTTAAACACGCTGGTGGTCAGTGCAATGCCAATGCTTGCCAGTACCACAATGGTGGAGTGCCCCAAAGAAAACCAGGCTCCCGTCGTCAGGGCGCGTTTTTTCTGCTGCATGAGTTTACGTGTAGCGCTGTCTATCGCGGCGATATGATCGGCATCGACAGCATGGCGCAAACCGTAGCACCACGCAATCAGACTCAGTGCAAGCAATGACGTGTTGTTACTAAACGCGGTGAAAGCCCACAGCCACGCCACGATGTTTGCCCCGATGAGTAAGACCATCAACAAAAGAATATTCGGGCGTTTTTTAAATAATGAAAACAATGCGTTCATTGTTTCCCGCCAATTAAATTTGAGCTAAACAACACACCACCACTCACTGATTAATTAATATAACGTTGATCAGGCTAATGATAACTCTTAAGAATTACTAACCCAGTGTCGTAGATCAAAGTTGATTATCACCTGAAGCAAGTTCCGCCATCGCTAGCTCCGCGATACGCAGAGGTACCGTTGCGCTGTCCCCCTCTTGCAGAAACCAGACGGACGACAACCCACACCAGGCAACAATCCACATCAGCAAACGTTGCCGTTCAATTCTTGCGATTTCAGACACAATGTTGACTCGTTGTGTGAATGTTTCCGGCTCAATGGCAACAGGTCTGGTGGGTTCGGCAAGATCAGGGTTAGTAAAAATATTGGCGTAATCAAAGCCACGCTCGCCCAGCAGCCCTTTGGGATCGATAGCCAGCCATCCTCTCGTTCCGAAATCAAGAATATTGCCGTGGTGTAGGTCACCGTGTAATACGACTTCATCATGGGGTGAAGATAGCAGTACATTTGCCACCACTGCACAACGCGTCAGGATACCGCCATGCTTTTTCGCGGCAGGAGCCAGATCGCTAAACCAATGGTGCAGAGGTGTTAACGCTGGCGTAGACGCATTCCGGGAGAAATGGAGTCTACTGGCAGCATGGCAAATAATGCGACAAGCCTGCGCATCGTTACCAGTCCAGGACATGTCCGCTAAAGACCCTGTCCCTGTCGCACGTTCCAGCAGAATCGCCCCTGCTGCATGAGCAAGTACTTTCGCTGCGCCATTTCCGTTCCACCAGACCATGAGTTCACAGCCGATCCGTTCACTGTCATCGTCGGTGATTTTAAGTATGGCTTTCTGACCGTCCCTGATGACCACTACAGGCAAAAGCTGTGATGTGTGTGTTTCAACCGGTTCACCATCTGGAGTGAGTCCCCAACGGTTGAGCCAGGTGTTGAACAGGCGATTTTCCAAACAATATCCTCATTTTTCTCTGGAAGATGGTAACCAAAAGGATCCGTGTCGGCATTATTCCTGTTTTCTTTTGGTTGAGCTACAACCTCCCACAGCCGTCATCACTGACTTAACGGGTTGAGCACTAACAGGCACATCCTTGTGTATCTGTGTGCCATGCTGACTGTGTTCGGTAAATAAGGAGGACACGATGATCACGTTATGCAAAACCTGTGGAACATCCTATGAGGTAACTGGTGCCCATCCGGAACAGTGCGATATCTGCCAGGATGAACGCCAGTATGTCCCTGCGAGCGGACAGGAATGGGTCGATTTTACCGCCCTGTGTGCATCGCATACAAATAAGTGGAAGCAACACGACAGTACTCTCCTCAGCATCCGCACCGTTCCTGATTTTGCAATTGATCAGCGCGCGTTTATTCTGCGTACCTCTGAAGGCAATATTTTATGGGACTGCATTGCCTCGCTCGACGATGCCACAAAAACGCTAATAACGTCCCTTGGCGGGCTTAAGGCTATCGCGATATCGCATCCTCATTACTACACCACCATGCAGGACTGGGCTGCAGAATTTAACGCACCGATTTACCTTCATGCCAGCGACAGAAGGTGGGTAATGCGCGACAGCCCGTGGATTAGATTCTGGGATGGCGACACCATTGAGTTAACCCGTGACGTCACGGTGATACGTCTCGGCGGACACTTTGCTGGCGGCTGCGTCCTGCACTGGGCGCGTGACGAAGGCGTGGTGCTTTCCGGCGACATCGTCCAGGTTACGCCAGGTGCGCATGCCGTCTCCTTTATGTGGAGCTACCCTAATATGCTACCGTTGCCAGCTGCAACGGTCAGCAACATTACCCAGAGACTGAGTACAGTGAAATTTAAGCAACTTTACGGCGCATTTGCAGGAAAAGATATTACGCAAAATGCCGATGAAATTGTGCGGCGTTCAGGTGAAAAGTATATTTCCTGCCTCAGATAAACCGGCAGTTTATTCACCAACCAGACTCAGGAAGGTAAAAATGGATAGAACTGATAAACCACGCCCATCACAGAAATACTCACTATCACACTGATAATGAAGTAGGTTTTGAAAGGCTGCTTTTGTGTTTTATGGCGAAAGATTTGTTGACCCGCTATCGCGCCACCCCATCCGCCCACAACGCCAAACACCAGCAATGTGGATTCCGGCACTCTACGCCAGTCCTTGCGTGCCGCCATTTTGTCCACGCCGTATAACAGCAACGTCAGTATGTTGGCGAGTAGAAACCATATGACAAGAGGGTGAGCGGTGAAAATGCAGCCGATCGCTGCAAAAATGAGTAGCGAATAACAACAGCGATTGAGATTCATATTTTCAGTCACAGCACTTTTCAGGAAGTTTCGTCACCCATTATACGCAAGGTCAGTCATCCCTGCCATGGGTGAGAATACCCCTTTTATTTTTATGCCTATATCCCCAGAAATAGCGGAAATTCTCTGGTCTGCGGCGTACCTAACAATTCAAACAAGAGAATCATTTTCATTATTCAGAACAAATGGTAATTTATTAAATCCAAATGGAGAAATTGTTCTGGAGTCGCAGGGATGAGAAAATACTCATATCCATATTTGTTTTTTGTCACCGTATTATCTCTCGGCGCAATTTTTCTTTTTTACTGGTGGAAGGTAACGATATACAGAGCGACTTTTCTCTACCCACTCACATCAAAATACCTCATACTTATTTCTCTGGCAGTGTCATTTTTAATCACCCTATTTCTGGTAGGTAATGGGATAATGAAAAAAAGTCCCTTCCAAACTTATCTGAAATTATTTGGTAGCATCAGCATTGCCATGGTGCTGTTTTCAGTGATCACAATTATGGCGATAACCTGGTTCATTCCAGGTGTCCCCTCGTCCTATACTGCTCCATACACCTACTCTACAGGAAGTTCTAAAAGCTGTTCGGGGGCTGATGTTGACGATCCGGATCTCGGGACTAACATCAGAATTTGCTATCCCGAAGGTAACTACGAATATAACAACACAATCTATGTTGAGAAACGAAGTAACCTTTTAGGTGCGGTCGTAACATACGCCAGAACAACACCATCCCGATTTTGATTAACTTACCGCGTACAAAGCAATGCGTTATCAAGCGAAAGGTCATTTCGCCCCCGTAGGGGCCATAAGAATGCAGAAAAGAGTTATACAGTGTACTCTGCCTGGATAAACACGCCAGATGGTGATCAGATAACCTTTCTGCTCCCACGCATCGGCGGATATTGCTGTGCCCCTTTTCCCCTGAGGGACATGAGAACTCGCTAACTTATTGAGCGTTCGGTGATTTTTATGAAGAAACTGTTTGTGCAGTTTTACCTCCTGCTGTTTGTCTGCTTTTTGGTGATGACCCTGTTGGTCGGCCTGGTATACAAATTCACCGCAGAACGCGCAGGCAGACAGTCGCTCGACGATTTGATGAAAAGCTCGTTGTACCTGATGCGCAGTGAACTACGCGAAATCCCGCCACGCGATTGGGGTAAGACGCTGAAGGAAATGGACTTAAACCTCTCATTTGACCTGCGTGTTGAACCGCTGAATAAGTACACACTGGATGCCCCAACCATGCAGCGTTTGCGCGAAGGCGATATTGTGGCTCTTGACGATCAATACACCTTTATTCAACGCATTCCTCGCAGCCATTATGTGCTGGCAGTCGGCCCGGTTCCTTACCTCTATTTTCTTCATCAAATGCGCCTGCTGGACATCGCGCTGATGGCGTTTATTGCTATCTCACTGGCCTTCCCGGTACTGATCTGGATGCGTCCACACTGGCAAGAAATGCTAAGACTCGAATCCGCCGCACAACGTTTTGGTGAAGGACATCTGAGTGAACGCCTTCATTTTGACAACGGTTCCAGCTTTGAGCGCCTGGGCGTAGCGTTTAACCAAATGGCCGACAATATCAATGCGCTGATCGCCAGTAAAAAACAGCTCATCGATGGTATTGCCCATGAGCTTCGTACTCCGCTGGTACGTTTACGTTACCGGCTGGAAATGAGTGATAACCTCACCGGGCAGGAATCTCAGGCGCTTAATCGTGATATCGGCCAACTGGAAGCGTTGATCGAAGAGTTACTGACCTACGCCCGCCTGGATCGCCCGCAAAATGAACTGAAGCTCAGTGTACCTGACCTGCCTGTTTGGTTGACAACCCATCTGGAGGATGTGCAAAGCGTGAATCCTGGCCGTACGGTGCACTTACGTCATCTCGAAACTGGCGACTACGGCGCGTTGGATATGCGCCTGATGGAGCGGGTCCTGGATAATTTGCTGAACAATGCCCTGCGCTATTGCCAGTCTACAGTGCAAGCCAGTCTGCTGCTGAACGGCAATCAAGCCACGCTGGTAGTGGAAGACGACGGTCCCGGTATTGCACCAGACGCTCGCGAACAGGTTTTTGAACCGTTTGTACGCCTTGACCCCAGCCGTGACCGGGCAACCGGGGGTTGTGGGCTTGGGTTAGCCATCGTCCACTCAATTGCTTTGGCTATGGGGGGGACGGTCGTCTGTGATGAAAGTGAACTTGGCGGCGCCCGGTTTACTTTCCGTTGGCCCGTCTGGCATAACATTCCCGAAATCTCAGCTGCCTGACCTTTTCTGCTCGGTGGTCAGGCGGCGGAGGTTGTGCTATAAAAAAGTATGTTGTAACTAAAATGGTAAACCTATGGCCCGTTACGATCTTGTTGACCGCCTGAACGGCACCTTTCGCCAGATGGAACAAGAACTGGCACTTTTGAACGAAAACCTGTTGCAGCAGACGCTGCTGATTGCGCGCGTATTCTCGTTACCGGAAGTGGTTAAAGAGGCAGAGCATGCCCCTCTGCAGAGCATTAATGTTAAGCAGCATTTAGGCAAAGAGGCTGAAGCGCTGGCACTGCTCCATTACCGTCACCTGTTTATTCAGCAGCAGTCCGAAAACCGCAGCAGCAAAGCAGCCGTCCGCCTACCGGGTGTATTGTGCTATCAGGTTGATAACGCGGCGCAATGTACTCTGGAAGAACAAATCCAGCGTATAAACCAGTTGAAAACCACCTTCGAGCGCATTGTTACAGTGGAATCAGGGCTGGCGCCGGCAGCACGTTTCGAATGGGTGCATCGTCATCTGCCAGGGCTGATTACTCTGAATGCCTATCGCACGCTAACCGTAGTCCGCGATCCGGCCACCCTACGATTTGGCTGGGCTAATAAGCACATCATTAAAAACCTGAAACGCGATGAAGTACTGCAGCAACTGGAAAAAAGCCTGACGTCACCGCGCAGCGTACATCCCTGGACACGTGAAGAATGGCAGGCGAAGCTTGAACGCGAATATCAGGATATCGCTGCCTTACCACAGCAGGCCCGCCTGAAGATTAAAAGGCCGGTAAAAGTGCAGCCTATCGCCCGCGTCTGGTACAAAGGAGAGCAAAAACAGGTGCAATATGCCTGCCCGACGCCGCTGATTGCTTTGCTTAATAACGACAACGGTATGACCGTACCGGATATCGGCGAGTTACTTAATTACGATGCCGAAAACGTTCAGCATCGTTTTAAACCTCAGGCGCAGCCGTTGAGATTGATTATTCCCCGGCTGCACCTGTACGTTGCGGATTAACTGCCGGGCCGCATGCTGCCAACCATCAGCTCCGGGCGTACCCAACTGTCGAACTCCGCTTCGGTTAGATATCCCAGCGCCAGAGCGGAGGCTTTTAAGGTCAGCCCTTCTTTATGGGCTTTTTTGGCAATTTCAGCCGCTTTATCGTAACCGATATGGGTATTGAGCGCGGTCACCAGCATTAGCGACTCGTTGAGCAGTTGATCGATTCGTTCACGATTAGGCTCAATCCCCGTCGCGCAATGTTCATTGAAGCTTTCCATACCGTCCGCCAGCAGGCGTACCGATTGCAGGAAGTTGTGGATGACCATTGGTCGATAAACGTTGAGCTCAAAGTTACCTGACGCCCCGCCCATGTTGATGGCGACATCGTTGCCCATCACCTGGCAGCAAAGCATAGTCAGCGCTTCACACTGGGTTGGATTGACCTTGCCCGGCATGATCGAGCTGCCCGGTTCGTTTTCCGGAATTGAAATTTCGCCAATACCACACCGGGGACCGGATGCCAGCCAGCGTACATCGTTGGCGATTTTCATCAGCGACGCTGCCAGTCCTTTTAGCGCGCCGTGAGCATGAACCAGGGCATCGCAGGTGGCGAGCGCTTCAAATTTATTCGGTGCGGTAACGAACGGCGCACAGGTGATGACCCGCAGTTCATCCGCAACCCGGCGGGCGTATTCGGGATGAGTGTTCAGTCCGGTACCTACCGCGGTTCCCCCCAACGCCAGCTCCGCCACGTGTGGTAAGCTGTTTTCAATGTGTCTGAGGTTATGTTCTAGCATTGCTACCCAGCCGGAAATCTCCTGGCCAAGCGTAAGTGGAGTTGCATCTTGCAGATGTGTACGACCAATTTTAACGATATCGGCGAAAGCGTGGGACTTATCACTGAGCGTTTTGGTCAACACATTTAATTGAGGGATCAGTGATTTACGCAGCGCCAGCAGTGCGGCAACGTGCATTGCGGTCGGGAAGACATCGTTCGAGCTTTGGCTTTTATTGACATCATCGTTGGGGTGTACTTTTCGCTCCATCCCCCGCACGCCGCCCAGCAACTCGCTGGCCCGGTTTGCCAACACCTCGTTCATGTTCATATTGCTTTGCGTGCCGGACCCAGTTTGCCAGATGGCCAGCGGGAACTCATCGCGGTGTTTATCTGCCAACACCTCATCTGCAGCCTGCATAATAGCCCTGGCTTTATCCTCCGCCAGCAGCCCAAGATCCTGGTTAACCTTTGCCGCGGCGCGTTTAGTCAGCGCCAGCGCATGGATCAACGAGACCGGCATTTTCTCCGTAGAGATACGAAAATGCTCCAGTGAACGTTGGGTTTGCGCGCCCCAAAGCTTATCGGCAGGAACATCTATCGTCCCCATTGAATCATTCTCGCGGCGTACCGTTACCATTACCTGCTCCTTACATTAACAATTGATTAGGTTATGTTTCGACATTGCCCACTTGCGTTGGTCTTATGAGTATTAACGAGGATAAAACTGTCGTTTGGTGGTTCGTGCGGTAAAAAAAACCGCCCCGAAGGGCGGTTGACGTTACTTAACGCAGCGTGCGCACTGCGACGTCTGAATTTGCTGGAAGAAATCATTGCCTTTGTCATCCACCAGGATAAACGCCGGGAAATCTTCCACTTCAATTTTCCAGATGGCTTCCATCCCGAGTTCCGGGTATTCCACGCACTCCAGACTCTTGATACTGCCCTGGGCCAGCACCGCGGCAGGGCCGCCAATACTTCCTAAATAGAAGCCGCCATGTTTATGGCAAGCATCGGTCACCTGCTGGCTACGGTTGCCTTTCGCCAGCATAATCATGCTCCCGCCTGCAGACTGAAGCTGGTCAACATACGAGTCCATACGTCCGGCCGTGGTTGGGCCAAGCGAACCCGAAGCGTAACCTTCCGGTGTTTTTGCCGGACCGGCGTAATAGATCGGGTGATCTTTAACATACTGCGGCAAACTTTCACCGTTATCCAGACGTTCTTTCAGTTTCGCATGCGCAATATCTCGGCCAACGATGATTGTACCGTTGAGTGACAGACGCGTAGAGACCGGATACTGCGACAGCTGAGCCAGGATCTCTTTCATCGGACGATTGAGGTCAACGCGTACCGCTTCGCCCTCTCCCGCCTGGCGCAGCTCTTCCGGTATATATTTGCCAGGATTATGTTCCAGTTTTTCGATCCAGATACCTTCACGGTTGATCTTGGCTTTGATATTTCGATCGGCTGAGCAAGAGACGCCCATACCAACCGGGCACGACGCGCCGTGACGCGGCAGGCGGATCACGCGGATATCATGCGCGAAGTACTTCCCGCCAAACTGCGCACCCAGCCCCAAATTCTGCGCTTCAATCAGCAGCTCTTTTTCCAGCTCCACATCACGGAATGCCTGCCCATGTTCGTTACCTTCGGTCGGCAGCTCATCGTAGTATTTAGCCGAAGCCAGTTTCACCGTTTTCAGCGTAGCTTCCGCTGACGTTCCGCCGATCACAAACGCAATGTGATACGGCGGACAAGCCGCAGTACCCAGCGTACGCATCTTTTCAACCAGGTAATTTTTTAATTTGCCCGGCGTGAGCAGCGCTTTGGTTTCCTGGTACAGATAGGTTTTGTTCGCCGAACCGCCACCTTTGGCAATACACAGGAATTTGTATTCATCGCCGTCGACGGTATACAAATCAATCTGTGCTGGCAGGTTGGTGCCGGTGTTCACCTCTTTATACATATCCAGCGCTGCGTTTTGTGAATAGCGCAGGTTGTCTTCGATGTAGGTGTTATAGACGCCTCGAGCCAGCGCCTCCTCATCGCCACCACCGGTCCAGACACGCTGACCTTTTTTACCCACGATAATCGCGGTTCCGGTGTCCTGACAGGTCGGCAAAATGCCTTTTGCCGCGATGTCAGAGTTACGCAGAAATTGCAGGGCCACATACTTGTCGTTTTCGCTGGCCTCCGGGTCGCGCAGAATATCGGCTACCTGCTGTTGATGTGCGGGACGCAGCATAAACGACGCATCATGAAAGGCCTGACGAGCCAGCAGGGTTAAAGCTTGTGGCGCGACTTTAACAATCTCCTGCCCTTCAAATTCGGCAACAGAGACATAGTCGCTGGTCAGCAGATAGTATTCGGTATCATCCTTTTTGAGGGGGAAAGGATGCTGATAATGAAAGGGTTTGTTTGACATTGTGCTCTCACTTACTGCTCGGTCTGGTTATTCTCTGGGCAGATGTTCCGTTGCCCTGCTTCCCTGCCGCAGATCCGGTTGTAGAAGGAAGGGCTGTCTGCAACCGGAATCTCTCAGGGTATTAAAAGCGAGTCTCCATATCCTACACATTTTTTTAACAAAAACTGAGACAAGTACGACTTTTTACATGTGCAGGTTACTTCCCTCAGGGTTTCTTGGTTTAATAGCCGTAGAAAATTCCACATTGAAACAGGGCTTGATAATGCAAAAACTCATCAACTCAGTGCAAAACTACGCCTGGGGAAGTAAAACGGCGTTAACGGAACTCTATGGCATTGCCAACCCCACTCAGCAACCGATGGCTGAGCTGTGGATGGGTGCGCATCCGAAAAGCAGTTCGCAGGTTCTGGGCGCTGACGGCCAGACGGTTGCTCTGCGCGACGTTATCGAGCACGATAAATCCGCACTGCTGGGCGATGCCGTTGCGCAGCGTTTTGGTGAGCTGCCCTTCCTGTTTAAAGTGCTCTGCGCTGCACAACCGCTTTCGATTCAGGTTCATCCTAACAAGCACAACTCTGAAATTGGATTTGCCAAAGAAAACGCCGCAGGGATCCCGATGGATGCGGCTGAGCGCAACTACAAAGATCCTAACCACAAACCGGAACTGGTTTTTGCTTTGACGCCTTTCCTGGCGATGAACGCATTCCGCGAGTTCTCTGACATTGTTGCATTGTTACAACCCGTCTCCGCCGCACATCCGGCTATTGCGCATTTCCTGGAAGAGCCGAGTGCAGAACGTCTGAGCTATCTTTTCGCCAGCTTGCTGAATATGCAGGATGAGGAGAAATCCCATGCGTTGGCGATCCTGAAATCAGCGCTGAACAGCCAGCAGGGTGAACCCTGGCAAACCATCCGTCTGATCGCCGACGTCTACCCGAACGACAGTGGGCTCTTCTCCCCGCTGCTGCTCAATGTGGTGAAACTCAATCCAGGCGAAGCTATGTTCTTATTTGCCGAAACCCCGCACGCTTACCTGCAAGGTGTGGCGCTTGAGGTGATGGCTAACTCGGACAACGTGCTGCGTGCCGGACTGACGCCAAAATATATTGATATCCCGGAACTGGTCGCCAACGTGCAGTTTGTCGCCAAGCCAGCAAACCAGTTACTGACCACGCCGGTTAAGTCTGATGGCGAACTGGATTTCCCGATCCCGGTTGACGATTTTGCGTTCTCCCTGCATGAGCTTACTACCAGTGGTGCAGATATCAGCCAGCAAAGTGCGGCCATTTTGTTCTGCATAGAAGGTGAAGCTGTACTGAGCAAAGGCGAGCAACGTCTGGTTCTGCGACCGGGTGAATCGGCCTTTATTGGCGCGAATGAATCTCCGGTTAACATCAGTGGCGCAGGTCGTTTAGCCCGGGTTTATAACAAGCTTTAGCAAGATACTGATATTTTTAACAACTCTTGCTAAGCTGTAGTAAGTTAAAGACATGTCACTCCTCCAGGCGTCTTCAAACGCCTGGTTTTATTTTATGGATATCAAAATGAAAAAATCGCTGGTAGCTGCGGGTGTGGTGGTTGCGCTGGGTATCGTCTGGACGGGCGGCGCCTGGTACACAGGAAAGAAACTCGAAACGCATCTCGCCGAGATGGTGACGCAGGCAAACGATCAGTTAAAACGTTTCTCCCCTGAGGCGGGTATTGAACTGAGTTATCAAAACTACCAGCGCGGGGTGTTCAATAGCCAACTGCAATTGGTGGTGAAACCAATAGCCGGGCAGGCAGATTCCTGGCTGAAACCGGGGCAAAGTATTGTCCTGGATGAAACGGTGGATCACGGTCCCTTCCCACTGGCCCAACTGAAGTCACTGAATCTGGTTCCGGCTATGGCCTCCGTGAAAACGACGCTGGTGAATAACGACGTTACCAAACCGCTGTTTGATATTGCCAAGGGTGAGTCGCCATTTGTCATTAACTCCCGTATCAGCTACAGCGGCGATACCCGTTCCGATCTTTCCCTTAAACCACTGAACTACGAGAAAGGCGACGAAAAAGTAGCCTTCAGCGGCGGGGAATTCCAGTTTACAGCAGACAAAGAAGGTAACGCTGTCTCGCTGACAGGCAATGCGCAAAGCGGCGTGGTCAATGCGGTCAACGAGTATGACCAGAAAGTACAAATGACTTTCAATAATCTGAAGACTGAGGGTTCCAGCAGTATTGCCAGCTTTGGTGAGCGCATCGGCGACCAGAAATTGTCACTCGAAAAACTGTCGATCTCGGTCGAGGGTAAAGAGTTGGCGGTTCTGGAAGGCATGGGTATCGATGGCAAATCCGATCTGGTTAACGACGGTAAAACTGTCAACAGCCAGCTGGATTACACGCTGAACAGCCTTAAATTGCAGGGCCAGGATATGGGTAGCGGTAAGCTGACGCTGAAAGTTGCCCAGATTGACGGTGAAGCCCTGCATCAGTTCAGTCAGCAGTATAGCGCCCAAACCAAGGCGCTGATGGCGCAGATCGATGTGGTACAAAATCCTGAGCTTTATCAGCAAAAAGTCACCGAAGCTTTCTTCAATGCGCTGCCGATACTGATGAAAGGCGAGCCGGTTATCACCATTGCCCCGCTGAGCTGGAAAAATGCGAAAGGTGAAACCGCATTTAATCTGTCACTGCTGCTAAAAGATCCGACAGCAAATACTGAGGAACCACAAACGCTGGCTCAGGAAGTGGATCGTTCGGTCAAATCACTGGATGCCAAGCTGACGATTCCGGTCGATATGGCGACTGAGTTCATGACGCAGATCGCCAAAATTGAAGGCTATCAGCAGGAGCAAGCGGCCGATCTTGCGAAGCAACAGGTGAATGGCCTGGCGGCAATGGGTCAGATGTTCCGTATTACAACGATGCAGGACAACGTCATCGGCTCCAGCCTGCAATACGCAAACGGACAGGTTACGTTAAACGGACAAAAAATGCCGCTGGATGAGTTTGTTGGCATGTTCGGTATGCCTTCTCTCGGCGAACCGGATGCCCCGGCTATCCCGCAACAGTAAATACGCGTGACAAAAGGCCCGATAACCGTGTGTTTATCGGGCCTTTTTTATTTGGCTACCACCAGACGAGCGGAAAGCGTCAGGTTACGCGAATGACCATCATCGTGCCCAATGCGCTGCAGCATGCGCTCAGCAAGGGTATATCCCATTTCACGCGCAGGCGTGCAGGCCCAAATAATGGGGATATCGTCCAGTGCATTTTCCGCTACATCGGCAAATCCCGCTAAGGAGATCTGCTGTTCGAAATAGCGATCTACGCCAATTTCACCACTCTGACGCCCCGCTCTCATCAGGCCAAACCAGGCGCCAACGGCAATGGTTTCGTTGTAGCACACCACTGCGCTGATCGTTGGGTTACGACGTAACAGCGCGGTTACCTCCTCTGCGGCCTGCTTCTGGCTGGATGAACACTCCAGCACCCAGTCGCTATGAAACGGTAAACCATACTTTAGCAACGTCGTACAATAGCCGCCGACACGCTCTGCGCGAGTCAATGAGGAACTCTGCCCCCCCAACCACGCTATTCGCTGATGTCCGTGGCGGATAAGATGTTCAACCAGCAATTGCGAAGCCTGCATGTTGTCAGGTCTGACGGTGTCGACATCATCCAGGTAGCTTGCCCGAGAAGCAAACACCACCGGTATCCCCTTATCGGCGGCCAGTTGTTGTAGGTCGTCGCTACTGCCGGCAGCCCCGGCGATCACCACACCATCAACCCCTTGATTTAGCAACATAGCGAAACGCTGCGCGAGCTGTTCGCCATCTTTGCCACCATGTAATAAAAAGACCATGCGCCCCTGCGTTTCTAATGCTTCCGTCAGACCCGCCGTCAACTCGGCGTAAAACGGCGTAGAAAGATCGCGCACAATCAAACCAATTACCCCGCTCTGCCCGCCACGCAGCGCCGATGCCTGGCGATTACGCACAAACCCGAGTTGCTCAATAGCGGCATTCACGCGTTCGCCTGTCGCGGATGAAATACGACCTTTTCCACTAAGCACCAATGAGACAGTACTGACCGAAACGCCCGCGGCCAGCGCAACATCATGGATGGTTATTTTTTTGGCTATAGCCATAAAAACGGAAAACTCCCTGATAACGTGACGGATAAAACGTTTTATCAATCACTTATATTTATACGCCCTATTATCGTTCGATAATGTGATTTATACCGCACTAAAATTAGGTAAAACGTTTTATCTTCTCGCCATCATTAGTCAGCTAGCTTTTACGAGGAGTCGTTTGATGACGACGAGAACTACACCAAAAATAACGTTATGGGAATTTTTCCAGCAGTTGGGCAAAACCTTTATGCTCCCCGTAGCGCTACTCTCATTTTGCGGGATCATGTTGGGGATCGGCAGCTCGTTAAGCAGCCATGATGTCTTAACGCTGATCCCGGCATTAGGTAATCCGGTACTGCAGGCCATCTTTACCTGGATGAGCAAAGTAGGCTCATTTGCGTTTAGTTTCTTACCGGTGATGTTCTGTATTGCCATACCTCTCGGCCTTGCTCGCGAGAACAAAGGCGTAGCGGCATTTGCCGGTTTTGTTGGTTATGCGGTCATGAACCTTGCCGTCAACTTCTGGTTAACCGCGAAAGGTATCTTACCTACCACGGATGCCGCGATCCTGAAGGCCAACAACGTGCAGAATATCCTGGGGATCCAGTCGATCGATACTGGGATCCTCGGTGCTGTTATTGCCGGGATCATCGTCTGGATGCTGCATGAACGTTTCCACAACATTCGTCTGCCGGATGCGCTGGCTTTCTTCGGCGGCACCCGCTTTGTGCCTATCATCTCCTCGGTGGTGATGGGGCTGGTCGGGCTGGTTATTCCCCTGATCTGGCCGGTTTTCGCCATGGGCATTACCGGGCTCGGCCACATCATCAACAGCGCGGGAGAATTTGGCCCAATGCTGTTTGGTACCGGTGAACGTCTGCTGCTGCCGTTTGGTCTGCATCATATTCTGGTGGCGCTCATTCGCTTCACCGAGGCTGGCGGCACGCAAGAAGTCTGCGGTCACAGCGTGAGCGGCGCACTGACTATTTTCCAGGCCCAACTGAGCTGCCCGACAACACAAGGTTTCTCTGAAAGCGCAACCCGCTTCCTGTCGCAGGGCAAAATGCCTGCGTTCCTCGGTGGTTTACCGGGGGCAGCGCTCGCAATGTACCACTGTGCTCGCCCTGAAAATCGTCATAAAATTAAAGGGTTATTAATTTCCGGTCTTATTGCCTGTGTGATCGGCGGTACCACCGAGCCCCTTGAGTTCTTATTCCTGTTCGTTGCCCCAGTTCTGTATGTGATCCACGCCCTGCTGACCGGTCTTGGCTTCACTGTGATGGCAGTGCTTGGCGTCACCATCGGTAACACCGACGGTAACCTGATTGACTTCGTGGTGTTCGGCATCCTGCATGGACTCTCTACCAAGTGGTATCTGGTCCCTGTTGTGGCGGCGATCTGGTTCGCGGTGTACTACGTCATCTTCCGTTTCGCCATCACACGCTTCAATTTGAAGACACCAGGTCGAGACGTCGAAATTGCCAGCAATATCGAAAAAGTAATGGCTGGAGCGCCGGGTAAATCCGGTTACAACGTCCCTGCCATTCTGGCGGCGCTTGGCGGTGCGGAAAACATCGTCAGCCTGGATAACTGCATTACCCGTCTGCGTTTGTCAGTGAAGGATATGTCTCTTGTGAATGTACAGGCACTGAAGGACAATCGCGCCATTGGCGTAGTGCAACTCAATCAGCATAATCTTCAGGTCGTTATTGGCCCACAGGTCCAGTCAGTGAAAGACGAGATCGCAGTTCTGATGAACACCGTACAAGCTTAAGGACAATGATATGTTTGATTTTTCAAAGGTTGTGGACAGGCATGGTACCTGGTGCACTCAGTGGGATTACGTTGCCGACCGTTTTGGTTCAGCCGACCTGCTGCCGTTCACTATCTCCGATATGGATTTTGCCACCGCACCCTGTATTCTGGAGGCGCTGACTCAGCGCCTGTCACATGGCGTGTTGGGTTACAGTCGCTGGAAAAATGATGAATTTCTTGCGGCGATTAGTCACTGGTTTCTATCGCGTCATAATACCCAAATCGATCCTCAGTCGCTGGTTTATGGCCCCTCGGTCATCTATATGGTATCGGAGCTGATCCGCCAGTGGTCTTCTGCGGGTGATGCGGTGGTGATTCATACGCCGGCGTACGACGCGTTTTACAAAGCAATTGAAGGTAATCAGCGCGTGGTGCGCGCTGTCGAACTGGAAAAACGCACTGACGGTTGGTACTGCGACATGGCCGCGCTGGAGAATGCCCTGTCTCGTCCAGAGAGCAAAATTCTTCTGCTCTGTAGCCCACAAAATCCGACGGGCAAAGTGTGGACGCGTGATGAGCTGGAAACCATGGCAGAACTGTGTCAGCGCCATGGTGTAAAAGTTATTTCCGATGAGATCCATATGGATATGGTATGGGGGGATCACCCACATATCCCCTGGAGTAATGTCGCGCGCGACAGCTGGGCGCTGCTCACTTCCGGTTCAAAAAGTTTTAATATTCCGGCACTGACCGGGGCTTACGGAATTATTGAAGACGCTCAAAGCCGTAACGATTATCTCTGCGCATTAAAAGGTCGCGATGGTCTTTCCTCACCAGCAGTGCTCGCGCTGAGCGCACATATTGCCGCCTATCATCAGGGCGCAAGCTGGCTTGATGCGCTGCGGGATTACCTTACCAGCAATTTGCATTACGTCGCCCGCGAGCTTAATGCCGCATTCCCCGAACTGAACTGGCAGGTTCCGCAATCCACCTATCTGGCATGGATTGACCTGCGTCCGCTCAACATTGATGACCACGCATTGCAGGAAGCGCTCATCCACCAGCAGAAAGTCGCCATCATGCCCGGATACACATACGGCGAAGAAGGACGCGGTTTTGTGCGCCTGAATGCCGGATGTCCACGATCCAAACTTGAAAAAGGCGTTCAGGGGTTGATTAACGGCATACGTTCTGTACGCTAATAAAGTTTGCGCAATGAAATTATTCATTGCGCAACATAGATTTTTATCCCGATTTTTTCTTATAATACGACGCACTTTACCTAAATACACGAGTGCGACCATGATTGATACTTCCCTCCCCTTGACCGACGTCCATCGCCACCTTGATGGTAACATCCGTGCCCAAACGATTCTGGATCTGGGTCGTCAGTTCAATTTAACGCTCCCGGCACAAACGTTGGAAACGCTGATCCCTCATGTGCAAGTGACATCCACTGAGCCAGATTTAGTGAGTTTTTTATCCAAGCTCGACTGGGGCGTGAAGGTACTGGCCTCGCTGGATGCCTGTCGCCGCGTGGCATTTGAAAATATTGAGGATGCAGCACGTAACGGTCTGCACTATGTAGAATTACGTTTTTCACCAGGCTATATGGCGATGGCGCATCAACTCCCGGTGGCAGGTGTGGTTGAAGCCGTCATCGCAGGCGTGCGCGAGGGCTGCAAGACCTTTGGCGTCGAAGCACGCTTAATTGGCATTATGAGCCGTACTTTTGGCGAAGCCGCCTGTCTGCAGGAACTGGATGCGCTGTTAGCCCACCGAGAACATATTACGGCACTGGATCTAGCCGGTGACGAACTGGGATTCCCTGGCAGTCTGTTCCTGTCCCATTTCAACCATGCACGCGACGCCGGCTGGCATATTACCGTGCATGCGGGCGAAGCCGCGGGACCAGAAAGCATCTGGCAGGCCATTAAAGAGCTGGGCGCTGAGCGTATTGGTCACGGCGTTAAAGCCGTTGAAGATCGTGCGTTGATGGATTACCTCGCCGAGCATCGTATCGGCATCGAATCCTGCCTGACATCAAACATTCAGACCAGCACCGTTGCCTCACTAGCGAACCATCCGCTGAAAACGTTCCTTGAGCATGGCGTTATTGCCAGTTTGAATACGGACGACCCGGCTGTTCAGGGTGTGGATATTATTCACGAGTACACCATTGCCGCACCAGCTGCAGGCCTAACGCGCGAACAGATCCGCCAGGCGCAAATCAACGGTCTGGAAATGGCATTCCTGAGTAACGAAGAAAAACGAGCCTTGCGCGAGAAAGTCGGCGCAGCGTAACGGGTAAAGTGCTGAATGGCGCTAACGCTTATCCGGCCTACGTTGGTTTTCATTGTAGGCCGGATAAAATGCCTGAGCATCTCCATCCGGCATTAGTCCAATCAAGCAAGGCACAGCGTCGAACGATGTTTCGCAGATTCGATACCCAGCTCAATCAGCTCCATAATTTGGATAGCCTGTCTCGCCGGTACCGGGTTTTCACCGTTACCGTTTAGCGCATCACGAATGCCAGCATAGTACGCCGGATAGTTGCCTGGTACAGTAAGCCAGGTTTCTTCAACCTGCTCTTCGCCTTCTACTCGCGTCAAAACGCCATCGCGCATATCATAACCCCAGTCTTCCTGTGGTAGTCGCTCGCCATTTTTCAGACGCTCTTCCTGCGGGTCAAGACCATACTTCACATAGCTGCCACGCGATCCGTGCACAATATAACGGGCCGATTCTGCGGCAGCGAGCATGGTGCCATGCAGGATCACACGACGCTGCGGATACGTCAGGATGGCATGGAAGTAATCCGTCGCCTGCGCGCCCGGACGCAACTGGGCCAGGTCTACCGTCAGGCTGACGGGCAAACCAAACAGATTAATCGCCTGATCCAAAAGATGCGGTGCTAAATCGTACCAGATACCGCTTCCCGGACCGCCCTGTTCACGCCAACGGTCACGAACCTGCGGGCGGAAACGATCGAAATGGGATTCGAAATACGCCACCTCTCCCAAAACACCATCCGCCAGCAGAGCTTTCAGCGTCAGAAAATCACTGTCCCAGCGACGGTTATGGAACACAGACAGCACGCGCCCGAGGCTGCGCGCCAGCGTATCCAGCTCACGAGCTTGTGACAGTGTCACAGTAAAAGGCTTATCAACAACCACATGTTTGCCCGCTTCCAGCGCAGCTTTCGCTAATGGAAAGTGTGTGTCATTAGGCGTGGGGATCACAATCAGGTCGATATTTGGATCGTTAAAAAGATGCTTAGGCTCAGCAACAACCGCCACCGTAGGCCAGTCTGCCTTCACTTTTGCTTCATCACTACTGGAAACTGCAGCCAGTTCCAGGCCCGGCGTGCCCACAATCAGGGGGGCATGGAAGGTTTTACTGGCATAACCATAGCCAATTAGCCCAACGCGGATGTTGTCATTCATGTTATTGCCTCTCAATTCAGGACTGACCTATTTCACACCATACCTTGCAACGTCTCAATAGTTTAATAACCTTTGCGCTACAAAGGTTGCTTTTAACTTAAGTCAAACATATGCCACTTATGCTTAACTTGCAGCGAAAAAGAGGGAGAAATCGTTCCCAACCATCTTGCTGTATTAATGAGAGATTAGTAACATTTGCAGCCTGTGTTTATGGATAAATCAAAGCAAATGTCATCAGTAATGAATCGTCTTATTGAATTAACAGGTTGGATTGTTCTCGCCGTCTCCGTGATCCTGCTGGGTGTTGCCAATCATATTGACAATTACCAGCCACCAGAGCCCGTTGCAGCAGTGCAGAAGAAATAAGCATCCGCAACCTTTTATTGCCCGGCAATTAACATTGGTAGTTGCAGGGTTTGCCGGTAAAAGATCGCTTTCTGTCAAAAAAAGCGAATTATGCCGCATCCCGCTCCGCTGCATATTGCCAGCGATCGCTAAGCGCGTTACCCTTGCCGAAGACGCGCATAGCGCCTGCTTTTTCACAGGTATGAACACTCTTCTTACATTTGCACGTAAATCCGCTTTTACCTGTGCACGTTGTTTATTTTTATATTTTCTACTCCGTTGGTATTATTTTATTAATATGGATCTGCATTTATGACTGTTCAGGATTACTTATTAAAATTCCGCAAAATCAGTTCACTCGAAAGTCTGGAAAAACTTTTCGACCATTTAAACTACACGCTCACCGACGATAGCGACATGATCAATATGTACCGTGCCGCAGACCATCGCCGTGCGGAGCTTATATCCGGAGGCCGTCTGTTTGATGTTGGTCAGGTACCTAAATCAGTCTGGCATTACGTGCAATAGAGAAGAAAGTAGCGCTCAACGTTAAAAGCTTTATAATAATTGCCCCAAAATGAATGGCATGATTGATTGCGCGCGTAAAACTGGAGAAGAGATGACTACCACACCGGCACAACGTATCGGAGGCTGGCTACTTGGGCCACTGGCCTGGCTGTTAGTCGCGTTGTTGAGCGCTTCGCTGGCGTTATTACTTTATGTCACTGCGCTGGCAACACCGCAAACCTTCAAAACGCTGGGTGAGCAAAGTACAGCAAATTTGCTGTTATGGGGCGTCTCCTTTGTTACCGCGATCGCCATGTGGTATTACACACTGTGGCTGACAATTGCGTTTTTCAAACGCAGAGCCTGTGTGCCCAAGCATTACATTCTGTGGCTGCTGATCTCCGTGTTGCTGGCGATTAAAGCGTTTGCGTTTTCACCCGTCCCAGACGCTTTTGCCGTGCGCCAACTGCTGTTCCCATTATTGGCCGCAGCACTGTTGGTGCCCTACTTCAAGCGATCGCAGCGCGTTAAATCGACGTTTGTGAACCCGTAATAACCCTACAGTTAACCTGTTGTCGCCTGTTGTAGATTGTCAGATAATAGGCGGCTTTTTTATTTCAGGCCGAAAAATGACTGATTACCTGCTGCTGTTTGTCGGAACTGTACTGGTCAATAACTTTGTACTGGTCAAGTTTCTGGGCCTCTGCCCGTTTATGGGCGTTTCCAAAAAACTGGAAACCGCAATGGGTATGGGCCTTGCCACGACGTTTGTCATGACACTGGCATCCATCTGCGCATGGCTGATTGATACCTGGATCCTAATCCCGCTCAATCTCATCTATCTGCGCACGCTGGCTTTTATTCTGGTTATCGCCGTCGTCGTGCAGTTTACCGAAATGGTTGTGCGCAAAACCAGCCCTGCGCTGTACCGCCTGCTGGGGATCTTCCTACCGCTGATCACGACTAACTGCGCAGTGTTAGGTGTGGCGCTGCTGAACATCAACCTCGGCCATAACTTTTTACAGTCGGCGCTATACGGTTTTTCCGCCGCCGTCGGCTTCTCGCTGGTGATGGTACTGTTCGCCGCGATCCGCGAACGCCTCGCCGTGGCGGACGTCCCAGCGCCGTTTCGCGGGAATGCGATTGCGCTGATTACCGCTGGTTTAATGTCATTGGCCTTTATGGGCTTTAGTGGTTTGGTGAAGTTGTAATGAATGCTATCTGGATTGCCGTTGCCGCAGTGAGTGTACTGGGTCTGGCGTTCGGCGCTATTTTGGGGTACGCCTCACGACGTTTTGCCGTTGAAGATGATCCGGTCGTGGAGAAAATTGATGAAATTCTCCCGCAAAGCCAGTGTGGGCAGTGCGGCTATCCGGGCTGTCATCCTTACGCTGAAGCGATCGGCTCTCAGGGTGAAAAAATTAACCGTTGCGCCCCCGGTGGCGAAGCGGTGATGTTAAAAATTGCCGCCCTGCTAAACGTCGATCCGCAGCCTATTGATGGTGATGAACAAGACGTTACGCCGGTGCGTATGCTGGCGGTCATTGATGAAAATAACTGTATCGGGTGCACTAAGTGTATTCAGGCCTGCCCGGTCGATGCGATCGTGGGCGCGACCCGCGCCATGCACACGGTAATGAGCGATCTCTGCACTGGATGCAACCTGTGTGTTGACCCGTGCCCGACGCAATGCATTGAATTACGCCCGGTAGCCGAGACACCCGATAGCTGGAAATGGGATTTAAACACCATCCCTGTGCGCATCATTCCCGTGGAACAACATGTTTAAGTTATTCTCTGCATTCAGAAAAAATAAAATCTGGGACTTTGATGGTGGCATTCATCCACCAGAAATGAAAACCCAGTCAAACGGAACACCGTTGCGACAGGTTCCGCTGGCACCGCGTTTTGTTATTCCGCTGAAACAACATATTGGTGCGGAGGGTGAACTGTGCGTAAACGTGGGTGACACCGTGCTGCGTGGTCAGGCATTAACCCGCGGGCGTGGCAAAATGCTTCCAGTCCATGCGCCAACATCAGGTACCGTGGTTGCCATTGCCCCGCACTCCACCGCACATCCTTCGGCACTGGCTGAGTTGAGCGTTATCATAGACGCCGATGGCGAAGACCGCTGGATTGAGCGAGACGGCTGGACCGATTACCGCTCCCACAGCCGGGAAGAGCTGATTGCGCGTATTCATCAGTTCGGCGTCGCCGGGCTGGGTGGCGCAGGTTTTCCCACCGGCGTTAAACTGCAGGGCGGCGGAGATAAAATTGAAACGCTGATCATTAACGCCGCTGAATGCGAGCCGTACATTACAGCAGATGACCGCCTGATGCAGGACTGTGCGGCGCAGGTCGTCGAAGGGATCCGTATCCTGGCGCACATTCTTCAGCCACGCGAGATCCTCCTCGGCATAGAAGATAACAAACCACAGGCAATATCTATGCTGCGCGCGGTGCTGGCTGATTCACACGACATCAGTTTACGCGTGATCCCCACCAAGTACCCTTCCGGCGGGGCTAAACAGTTAACACAAATCCTGACTGGCAAGCAGGTTCCCCACGGTGGACGCTCCTCAGATATCGGCGTATTGATGCAAAACGTCGGAACCGCCTATGCAATTAAACGTGCAGTAATTGACGGTGAGCCGATCACCGAACGTGTCGTGACGCTTACCGGTGAAGCCGTCAGCCGTCCGGGCAACGTCTGGGCGCGTTTGGGCACGCCGGTTCGTCATCTGCTCAACGACGCGGGCTTTTGCCCTTCCGCCGACCAGATGGTGATTATGGGCGGACCGCTGATGGGATTTACGCTGCCATGGCTGGATGTCCCGGTGGTGAAGATTACCAACTGTCTTCTGGCCCCCTCTGCCAGTGAAATGGGTGAAACGCCGGAAGAGAAAGGCTGCATTCGCTGTAGCGCATGCGCCGATGCCTGTCCGGCGGATCTCCTGCCACAACAGCTTTATTGGTTCAGTAAAGGGCAACAGCACGACAAAGCAACGGCCCACAATATCGCCGACTGCATTGAATGCGGTGCCTGCGCCTGGGTATGCCCAAGCAATATTCCGTTGGTGCAGTATTTCCGCCAGGAAAAAGCCGAGATTTACGCCATTAGCCAGGAAGAAAAACGAGCCGCTGAAGCGAAAGCACGGTTTGAAGCCCGACAGGCGCGCCTTGAACGTGAAAAAGCAGCGCGTCTTGAACGCCATAAGAGCGCCGCTGCTCAACCGGCGGCCAAAGACCATGATGCCATTGCCGCCGCGCTGGCTCGCGTAAAAGAAAAACAGGCTCAGGCGCTGCAGCCGGTAGTAATTCAGGCAGGTGAAAAACCTGACAATAGCACAGTGATTGCCGCACGCGAGGCGCGTAAGGCGCAAGCTCGTGCTTCCCGTAAGGAAAATTCGCCGCAAAGTGAAGGCAGCAGCACGGGTACGGATCCGCGTAAAGCTGCCGTCGAAGCGGCAATTGCTCGCGCCAAAGCCCGCAAGCTCGAGCAGCAGGCGGTACCGGAAACAGCCGAACCGGTTGATCCACGCAAAGCCGCCGTGGAAGCGGCCATCGCCCGCGCTAAGGCCCGCAAGCTCGAGCAGCAGGTGGTACCGGAAACAGCCGAACCGGCTGATCCACGCAAAGCCGCCGTGGAAGCGGCAATCGCCCGCGCTAAGGCCCGCAAGCTCGAGCAGCAGGTGGTACCGGAAACAGCCGAACCGGTTGATCCACGTAAAGCCGCCGTGGAAGCGGCAATCGCCCGCGCTAAGGCCCGCAAGCTCGAGCAGCAGGCGGTACCGGAAACAGCCGAACCGGCTGATCCACGCAAAGCCGCCGTCGCGGCCGCTATCGCACGCGCTCAGGCAAAGAAAGCCGCACAGCAGCAGGTTGTTAACGAGGAATAAATGGTATTCAGAATAGCAAGCTCCCCTTATACCCATAACCAGCGCCAGACATCACGTATCATGATGTTGGTGTTACTTGCGGCATTGCCGGGGATCGCCGCACAGCTGTGGTTCTTCGGCTGGGGTACGTTGTTCCAGATAATTCTGGCCGCCATCAGCGCTATCGCAGCCGAAGCGGGCGTGCTTAAACTGCGTAAACAACCCATTGTGCCGATTTTAAAAGACAACTCTGCGTTACTCACCGGGTTGCTGCTGGCCGTGAGTATTCCCCCGCTCGCCCCCTGGTGGATGGTGGTATTGGGCACGGTATTCGCGGTTATCATTGCGAAACAGCTGTATGGCGGTCTCGGTCAGAACCCGTTTAACCCTGCCATGATTGGTTACGTCGTGCTGCTAATCTCATTTCCAGTACAGATGACCAGTTGGCTGCCGCCGCACGAAATTGCGGCTACAGTGCCTGGGTTCTTTGACGCGCTGAACGTTATCCTTAGCGGCCATACAGTCAGCGGTGGGGATATGAATACACTGCGTATGGGCATTGATGGTATCAGTCAGGCAACGCCTCTCGATACCTTTAAGACATCACTGCATGCCGGGCATACCGTTGAACAGGTGATGCAATACCCGATTTACAGCGGTGTGCTGGCAGGCGCGGGCTGGCAGTGGGTTAATCTTGCCTGGCTGGCGGGTGGTATCGTTCTGTTATGGCAGGGGGCGATTCGCTGGCATATCCCGGTTAGCTTCCTGCTGTCGCTCGCAGTTTGCGCCACTCTGGGATGGTTGTTCTCACCTGAGTCACTCGCGTCTCCTCAGTTACACCTGCTTTCCGGCGCAACCATGCTGGGTGCATTTTTTATTCTTACCGACCCCGTTACGGCCTCGACAACTAACCGCGGCCGCCTGATTTTTGGCGCACTTGCGGGGTTGTTAGTATGGTTGATTCGCAGTTTTGGCGGTTATCCTGACGGTGTAGCCTTTGCCGTATTACTGGCAAATATCACGGTTCCCCTGATTGATTATTACACCCGCCCTCGCGTGTACGGACATCGCTAAGGACTCCCAATGCTGAAAACGATTCGTAAACACGGTATTACGCTGGCACTGTTTGCTGCTGGTTCAACGGGATTAACCGCGGCAATCAATCAATTAACCAAGTCCACCATTGATGAACAGGCCGCGCTGCAGCAAAAGGCACTGTTCGATCAGGTGCTACCTGGCGATCGCTACAATAATAACTTGTCTGAGAGCTGTTATCTGGTCAATGCGCAGGCATTGGGCAAAGGTACTCACCGCGTGTATATTGCCCGCCAGGACGACCGTCCCGTTGCAGCAATTCTTGAAGCTACAGCACCAGATGGGTATTCCGGGGCGATTCAACTGCTTGTCGGTGTCGATTTTACGGGTACCGTGTTGGGTACGCGGGTAACTGAGCATCATGAAACCCCGGGACTGGGCGATAAAATCGAACTGCGACTGTCCGACTGGATCACCCACTTTAGCGGCAAAACGATCGCTACGGGTAACGATGCCCACTGGGCTGTGAAAAAAGACGGCGGCGACTTTGACCAGTTTACTGGCGCAACCATTACGCCGCGGGCGGTAGTGAACGCAGTAAAACGCGCCGGTTTGTATGCTCAGACGCTACCCGCGCAGCTTCCTCAACTTAGCGCCTGCGGAGAATAAACCATGAGCGAAATTAAAGACGTTATTGTCCAGGGGTTATGGAAAAATAACTCCGCGCTTGTGCAGCTACTCGGGATGTGTCCGCTGTTGGCCGTTACCTCTACCGCCACTAACGCGCTGGGGCTGGGGCTCGCGACGACGCTCGTTCTTACGCTGACCAACCTGACGATTTCGGCCCTTCGTCGCTGGACTCCACCTGAAATCCGTATTCCAATTTATGTCATGATCATCGCCTCCGTGGTGAGTGCGGTGCAGATGCTGATCAATGCCTATGCCTTTGGCCTGTATCAGTCTCTGGGCATCTTTATCCCGCTGATTGTGACCAACTGTATTGTTGTTGGCCGCGCAGAGGCCTTCGCCGCCAAAAAAGGCCCTGCATTATCCGCACTCGATGGTTTTTCCATCGGTATGGGGGCGACCGGCGCCATGTTTGTTCTGGGCTCGCTGCGCGAAATAATTGGTAACGGTACACTGTTTGATGGCGCAGACGGTTTGTTGGGTAGCTGGGCCAAAGTATTGCGCGTTGAGATCTTCCATACTGATACGCCGTTTCTGCTGGCCATGCTGCCACCAGGCGCGTTTATTGGTCTGGGCTTGATGCTGGCAGTTAAGTACCTGATTGATGAGAGAATGAAGAAACGTCGTGCCGAAGCGGCTGTCGCGGACAGTCCAACTGGTGAAACAGGGAATGTCTCATGAACAAAGCAAAACGTCTGGAAATACTGACTCGCCTGCGGGATAACAACCCGCATCCGACAACCGAGCTTAATTTTACATCGCCGTTTGAACTGCTGATTTCGGTCTTGCTTTCCGCTCAGGCCACCGATGTCAGCGTCAATAAAGCGACGGCTAAACTATACCCCGTCGCCAATACGCCTGCTGCGATGCTGGAGCTCGGAGTTGAAGGTGTTAAGTCCTACATCAAGACAATCGGTTTGTTTAACAGCAAAGCGGAAAACGTAATTAAAACCTGCCGCATTCTGCTGGAACAACATAATGGTGAAGTGCCTGAAGACCGTGCTGCGTTAGAAGCTCTCCCCGGCGTTGGGCGCAAGACGGCTAATGTGGTGTTAAATACCGCCTTTGGCTGGCCCACTATTGCCGTAGATACCCACATTTTCCGGGTATGTAACCGGACACAATTCGCCCCAGGTAAAAACGTCGAGCAGGTAGAAGAAAAGCTACTGAAAGTCGTACCCAGTGAATTTAAAGTCGATTGCCACCACTGGTTAATTCTTCATGGCCGCTACACCTGTATAGCCAGAAAGCCACGTTGTGGTTCCTGTATCATCGAAGATCTCTGCGAATTCAAAGAGAAAGTCGATATCTAATGCTGCCGGGGCATCCTCTTTGCCCCATACATACATAACGTTTAGTTATGCACTCCCCAAAGTTTCTTTTCCCGACAATGATGCCATTCAATTGCTCAAATCTAATGCAATATTCTTGTTAATTAACACCTGAGCAGGTTAATCGTTTTTTTAGCAAAAGAAATTTCTATCTATACGTGATCCAGATCATCCAGCTAACACAATGTTAATAAGTTTTTATTTTTTAGTTAAGATGACAATTAGATGACCTAACTGCACAGTTTCTAAACAAAACATTACACTGCCTATTTTTCAGATAATGGCCTATATCACTGGATTCAACCTTAAATAGCAGAACATATCGCCACGTTGCGGTTTTAGCGGTGATTAAACAGTGTAAAAATCTGCCATTTTACAAATGAAGAAATTTAACGCTAGATAACATTTCGCAGCCCCGACGATTTCACCAGTCATGATATATGTAACAGATTATTACAAACCACTTGTCTGAATGGTCAAGATAGTGAACATTACTTGCCGTTTCCCCTCCCACTATAACAATCGGACGGATGAACTTGACTCATCACGTACCTGAACACCCCCGTTGATATGGGATGTAAAAAAAGAGGTAAAAGTGTCTACTGCAAACAATAAACCAACAGAAAGCGTAAGTTTAAACGCCTTCAAACAACCAAAAGCGTTCTATCTCATTTTCTCTATTGAGCTGTGGGAACGTTTTGGCTATTACGGCCTGCAAGGGATTATGGCCGTCTACCTGGTTAAACAGCTGGGTATGTCAGAAGCGGATTCCATCACCCTTTTCTCGTCCTTTAGCGCCCTGGTGTACGGTCTGGTTGCCATTGGCGGCTGGTTAGGTGATAAAGTTCTGGGAACAAAACGTGTCATTATGCTGGGTGCCGTTGTCCTGGCCATCGGTTATGCGTTGGTAGCATGGTCCGGTCACGATGCGGGTATCGTTTATATGGGCATGGCGGCTATCGCGGTCGGTAACGGCCTGTTTAAAGCAAACCCATCCTCCCTGCTCTCTACCTGCTATGCCAAAGATGACCCGCGTCTTGATGGTGCATTTACCATGTACTACATGTCCGTCAACATCGGTTCATTCTTCTCTATGCTGGCAACGCCATGGTTAGCTGCGCGTTACGGCTGGAGCACTGCGTTCGCGCTGAGCGTCGTGGGTATGCTGATTACCGTTGTTAACTTCGCATTCTGTCAGCGCTGGGTTAAACAATACGGTTCTAAACCTGACTTTGAACCAATCAACTTCCGTAACCTGCTGCTGACTATCGTTGGCGTTGTGGTTCTGATCGCGATTGCGACCTGGCTGCTGCACAACCAGCAGATCGCACGTATGGTTCTGGGTGTAATTGCTATCGGTATCGTGTTTATCTTCGGTAAAGAAGCCTTCACCATGAAAGGCGCTGCACGTCGTAAAATGATCGTCGCCTTCATTCTGATGCTGGAAGCGATTATCTTCTTCGTGCTGTACAGCCAGATGCCGACCTCACTGAACTTCTTTGCGATTCGTAACGTTGAGCACTCTATTCTTGGCATTGCTTTCGAACCTGAACAGTACCAGGCGCTGAACCCGTTCTGGATCATCATTGGTAGCCCAATCCTCGCCGCTATCTATAACAAGATGGGCGATACCCTGCCGATGCCGACCAAGTTTGCGATTGGTATGGTGCTGTGTTCCGGTGCATTCCTGATCCTGCCGCTGGGCGCGAAATTCGCTACCGATGCGGGCATCGTTTCCGTTAACTGGCTGATTATCTGCTATGGCCTGCAAAGTATCGGTGAGCTGATGATCTCCGGTCTGGGTCTGGCAATGGTGGCACAGCTGGTTCCGCAACGCCTGATGGGCTTCATCATGGGTAGCTGGTTCCTGACCACTGCCGGTGCAAACATCATCGGTGGCTACGTCGCTAACATGATGGCTGTACCAGAGAACGTGACTGACCCGCTGATGTCCCTTGAAGTCTACGGTCGCGTGTTCCTGCAGATTGGTGTTGCGACGGCTGTTATCGCTGTTCTGATGCTGCTGACGGCTCCGAAACTGAACCGTATGACTCAGGATGACGAAGCCGATGAGAAAGCCGCTAAGGCCGCGACAGCGTAATTCTCAGGGAAACTCATTTTCAGGCCGCTAACTGTTGTTAGCGGCTTTTTTTTTGCATGAGGTAGCACTACCATACGATATACCTCAGCCAAAAGGAGTTACCGATGAAACTGTTCTACAAACCGGGCGCTTGTTCTCTCGCTTCCCACATCACACTTCGTGAGAGCGGTAAAGATTTCACGCTGGATGGTGTTGATCTGATGAAGAAACGTCTGGAAAATGGCGATGATTTTTTCGCGGTAAACCCAAAAGGGCAAGTTCCCGCACTGCTGCTGGATGACGGTACGCTACTTACCGAAGGTGTCGCCATCATGCAATACCTGGCGGACAGCGTGCCAGACCGTCAGCTCCTTGCCCCTACCAGCAGCCTCTCCCGTTACAAAACCATCGAATGGCTTAACTACATTGCGACAGAACTGCATAAAGGCTTTACGCCACTGTTCCGTCCCGATACGCCGGAAGACTTCAAGCCAACCGTTCGCGCGCTGCTGGAGAAAAAAATGCAGTATGTGAACGACTCGCTAAAAGATAACCAATGGATCTGCGGCCCGCGCTTCAGCATCGCCGATGCCTACCTGTTTACCGTACTGCGTTGGGCCTATGCGGTTAAGCTGAATATGGCAGGATTAAGCCATATTGACGCGTATATGGCGCGTATGGCTGAACGCCCGGCGGTTGCCGCGGCGCTTAAAGCAGAAGGGTTAAATTAATTGTTGCTGCCGGGTGGTGCTTGCGCTTGCCCGGCCTACAGCTAAAAATATGCCCGATAAGCGTGAACGCCATCGGGCATTGATTACAGCTGCGTTGCGCTGAAGTAGTGCTCAGGCTTCGCGATGCGATCCTGCGCGGCCACCACCTGCAGCTCATACTCGTGCATATCTTTGGTGGCGATCATCACTTCGTACACTGCCGCAGTCACATGCTCAAGCGCCTGCTGTAAAGACGCGCCCTGTAACAGTTTCACCAGCAACAAGCCACTGGTAACATCACCCACACCAACCGGTTGACGTGTGCCAAAATCGACCAGCGGGCGACTGATATGCCACGCCTGCTCAGCGGTGACCAGCAGCATCTCGAAACGGTCGGTGCTAATACCTGCGCGTGCCAGATGCTTCACCAGTACAATTTCAGGTCCCTGAGCGATCAGTTCACGCGCCGCCGCAACAGCCTCATCAACATTGTTCACCGCATGCTCGCACAGAATTTCGAGCTCAACCAAATTCGGGGCAATAATGTCACTAGCCGGAAGCGCATGACGAACATGAAATTCCGCCACACCCGGAGCTACGATACATCCCTTTTCAGGGTGTCCCATCACCGGATCGCAAAAGTACTTTGCCTGCGGGTTGGCCGCTTTTACTTTACGTACAATACCCAGAATATGCTCGCCCTGTTCAGCTGAGCCAAGATAGCCGCTCAGTACTGCGTCACAGGTCTGGAGTTTATCAATATCAGCAATGCCCTGGACAATTTCAGTCAGGTGGCTCGGCGGCATAACGCAACCGGTCCATTTGCCATACTGCGTGTGGTTTGAAAACTGGACGGTATTCAACGGCCAGACGTTCGCGCCAAGACGACGCATCGGAAATTCTGCTGCACTGTTGCCCGCATGGCCAAAAACAACGTGGGACTGGATGGCGAGGATATTCTTCATTTTACTTATCACAACCCTGAAAAAATAAAGGGGCGTAGTTTCCCACGCCCCTGCTAACGCAATCTTACTTCCAGCAAATCAGACAATAGTTCTTCTTGCCACGGCGCAGTAAGGTATAGCGCCCGAACAGGATATCACTCTCCTGGAAGAAATATTCCGGATCGGACTGCTTCTCACCGTTGATGGTCACTGCGTTAGACGCAATGGTCTTACGGGCCTGACCGCGAGAAGGTTGCAGTTCGGAGTCCACCAGCGCCTGCATCAAATCGGCACCTTTGTCCATCTCGATCATCGGCACGCCATCCTGCGCCAGCTGTTCGAAATCTGCTTCACTCAAATCGCTGAGATTGCCGTTGAACAAGCTTTCGGTAATGCGTTTTGCCGCGACCAGACCTTCTTCACCGTGAACCAGACGCGTAACCTGTTCGGCCAGAACATACTGGGCACGCGGCGCTTTACCGCTGTTTTTATCTTCTTCTTCCAGCGCATTGATCTCTTCAATATCCATGAAAGTGAAGAATTTCAGGAAGCGATAAACGTCCGCATCGGCGGTGTTGATCCAGAACTGGTAGAATTTGTACGGACTGGTTTTCTTCGGATCCAGCCACACTGCGCCGCCTTCCGTCTTACCGAATTTGGTGCCATCAGCTTTAGTAATCAGTGGTACGGTCAGACCAAACACCTGATTCTGGTGCAGACGACGGGTCAAATCGATACCCGAAGTAATGTTACCCCACTGGTCAGAACCACCAATCTGCAGTGCCACGCCGTGCAGCTTATTCAGGCAGGCAAAGTCATAACCCTGCAGCAGGTTGTAAGAAAACTCAGTAAAGGAGATCCCCTGATCGTCACGGTTCAGACGCTGCTTAACCGCTTCTTTGTTGATCATCTGGTTGACGGAGAAGTGTTTGCCGATATCACGCAGGAAAGTCAGTACGTTCATACTGCCAAACCAGTCGTAGTTGTTCGCAGCAATCGCCGAGTTGTCGCCACAGTCGAAATCGAGGAACGGTGCAACCTGTTTGCGGATTTTATCCACCCACTCCTGCACAGTGTCTTCGGTATTCAGTTTACGCTCGGCGGCTTTAAAGCTCGGGTCACCAATCAGACCGGTTGCGCCACCTACCAGTGCGACAGGCTTATGGCCTGCCTGCTGGAAGCGTTTCAGGCATAACAATGGAACCAGATGCCCCAAATGCAAGCTGTCAGCGGTAGGATCGAAGCCGCAATAGAGCGCGATCGGGCCTTGCGCCAGTCGCTCTGCTAACGCTTCCTCGTCCGTCACCTGGGCCACCAGCCCCCGCTCTTGCAATTGTTTAATCAAGTTACTGCTTGCCATCAAAATCTCCATGTATAAAACGACTGCACCTTTGCCGGTACACGACTTTTCGCCTGATGCGAAAGAAACATAGAATAAAGCGCCGGATTGATCAGCACCAGCGCTTAAAACAAGAAATTTGCATCTTTAGGGGGCCAGGCGATCAATTTTCCACGCGTTATCTTCGCGTTGGTATAAAAAACGATCGTGTAAGCGGTTTTCACCACCTTGCCAGAACTCCATTTGCTCAATACTCACGCGAAAGCCGCCCCAGAAACTTGGCAGCGGAACTTCTCCTTGCTGAAACTTCTGCTTCAGTTCGAGAAATTTACTTTCAAGAATACCACGAGCTGAGATCCGGCTGGATTGCTTAGAGACCCAGGCGCCAATCTGGCTATCGCGTGGGCGACTGTGGAAGTATTTCACTACTTCTAACGTGGAGAGACGCTCAGCCTTGCCGATCACCATCACCTGCCGTTCCAGCGTATGCCAGGGAAATAAAAGGCTGATGCGTGGATTTTTCTCGATCTGATGCGCCTTACGGCTACCAAGGTTGGTATAGAACACCAGCCCTTTGTCATCATAATGTTTGAGTAACACGATACGCTGATACGGCTGGCCATTTTCATCGACGGTCGCAACGACCATCGCGGTGGGATCGGCCAGTTTGGCGTCACAGGCTTGCCCCAGCCAGCGCTCAAACAGCGCAAGGGGTTCGGCGGGAAGATCGCGGCGGCGAAGACCGCCTTTCGTGTATTCACGGCGCAGATGCGCGATTTGCTGCAATTCGTCGTTATCAGACATGATGTTGGGCTACGGATTGTCAGTGGGTGACGCTATTGTGCGCCGCCCAGGTGAAAATCTCAACGCTTCGGGTTCTGTAACTGACAGTTATTTAGCACAATTCTGTCTCGTTTATAGACCGTTGCCTCGTCGCCTTTAGACCAGAAAACGTAGATCCCATCGGTATAGCGCGCACCTGATGCCGACACGCCCTGTTTGAGGTTCAATAGCTGATTATCATAAACAAAGCTTGCCGTCTGGCGGGTATTGTTCAGCTTGACGGTAAGTGGTTTTTCGTCGCAGCGGTATTCGAGCGTATCCGTTTGCATACGCTCAACAAATTGGTTGTACACGCTACACCCGCTAAGCAGTACCGGCAGACACACTAACAATAGTTTTTTCATAGCCATATCCTGAAGACTTTCCTGGTCCCGGAGGGTAATGGCACCCTCCCTAATATCCCTAGTTTACCGGCATACGGTGCTGAATAATTTCAGTTAACTCTGAGTTCGTGGGTTAGCAGGATAAATCGCCCCTAAAACGCTCGGCTCTGATGCGCCAGTCACAGAAGGCAGATTTCCAGGTAATCCAGCCAGTGTCCGCCACGCCAGCCAGGCAAAGGCTAACGCTTCCATATCATCGCCGCTGATCCCGGCTTCATCCGTTGAGGTGACCTCTGTTCCCGGCAATAGTGCCGCCAGACGCATCATCAGCAGCGGATTACGGCTTCCTCCACCGCAGACCATGAGCCGTTCACAGCCGCCGCTTAGCATGACCTGCTCTGAAATGGTCACCGCGGTCAGTTCGGCAAGCGTCGCCTGCACATCCCGCGGACTAATCCCCGGGAACTGCACCAGATGACGTTCTATCCAGCCATAATTAAAATACTCACGACCAGTGCTTTTCGGCGCAGGCGCGGAGAAATAAGGGTCGTTAAGCATATTTTGCAGTAACGGTAGGATAACCATTCCCGAAATGGCCCACTGCGCATCTTTGTCGTAAGGTTGACCGCATTGCCGCCAGATCCAGGCATCCATCAGCATATTGCCCGGCCCGGTGTCGTATCCGCGAACGGGTTGTTGCGGAATAAGCAGAGACAGATTGGCAATCCCGCCGATGTTTAACACCATCCGCCGTTCCGTTGGATGTGCCAGCAGTGCCTGATGAAACGCGGGAACGAGCGGTGCACCCTGCCCGCCAAGGGCGATATCACGTCGACGAAAATCGCCGACTACGGTTATCCCTGTACGCGCAACAATCTGGTTGTTATCGCCAATTTGCAGCGTGTGTGGCGCAGCACCGTTCGGTTCATGCCACACGGTTTGCCCGTGGCAACCAATCGCAACGATATCCTGCGGTTTCAATTTTTCTTGCGCCAATAACGCATTCACTGCCTCAGCAAATAAATAACCGAGCTGTGCGTCCAACTGACCAAACTGAGAAAGTGTAAGCTGCTGCCCCTGGCAGATATCCAGAATCGCTTGTTTAACATGAATGGGGATGGGCCAGGTCAGACTCGCCTGCTGCGCAACCATCGTTTCATCTATTGTCGCCAGCACAACATCGACGCCATCAAGGCTGGTTCCAGACATTACACCGATAAAACGGCCCGATTTCATAGGTCATCCTTTTAAGCAAATTAGCCTTGACACTCAACCATAAAGTGTCGACTAATGCCATGCTTCCTTAATGATTTTTGGTGGCTAATCATTACAATGATCGTTTAATTACATCAATTACATGAATGATTCGTTTATACTCGGTTGATCCGATTTCGGTTAAGATTTTCATATTGTTCCAGTAGAACATGTGATCTTAGGCTCACAAATGCCATATAATTTAACCATGAAGGGTGCTTTATTAGCGTTTCGTGGTGACAAAGGAGATTTGTAAATGATTAAACGTGTGCTGATTGTTTCATTAATGGGCGTATCTTTAGCGGGTTGCGTTAACAATGATAGCCTTTCAGGTGACGTGTATACCGCATCCGAAGCGAAACAAGTTCAGAACGTTACCTACGGTACGATTGTTCATGTTCGTCCGGTGCAAATCCAGGGTGGCGATGACGCAAACGTGATTGGTGCTATTGGTGGTGCGGTACTCGGCGGGTTCCTCGGTAACACCGTCGGCGGCGGTACGGGTCGTTCATTAGCGACGGCTGCAGGCGCAGTTGCCGGTGGCGTAGCGGGTCAAGGCGTACAAGGTGCGATGAATAAAACCCAGGGTGTGGAACTGGAAATCCGTAAGGATGATGGTAATACCATCATGGTGGTTCAGAAACAGGGTGCGACCAAGTTTTCAGCCGGCCAGCGCGTTGTTATGGCTAACAACGGCAGCCAGGTTACCGTGTCTCCACGCTAATCAAATTCACGTGTGGTCAGACTCTGGCCACACGTCATTTGTTGCTTCAGCCCTGTGACTGCAGCTCAATAATATTGTGTTCCAGCCTGGCGACCAGTTTAATCAGCAGATCAATTTCCTCAGCTGAAATCCCTTCCAAAATTTCTCCACGCGTCTTGTTGATAACCGCTTCCATATCAGCGATCAGCGGCTCTGCTTTTTCTGTCAGTTTAATTCTCTTTGCCCGACGATCGCTGGCGCAAGTCTGTCGTGAAATGAGTCCCTTTTCCTCTAACTGGTCAAGCGTACGTACCAACGAAGGTTGCTCGATGCCAATCGCTTTAGCCAACTGAATCTGCGATTGATCCGGCGGCAACTGATGAATGTTGTGCAGCGTAACCCAATGCGTCTGCGTCAACTCCAGAGGTTTCAGGCGATGGTCAATCAGAGCACGCCAAATGCGCACCAACCGTGCCAGATCAGAACCTAATGGCGATTCCAATTTCATCTCCTTATAATTAGCTTGCTAAGTTATTGTGCTGATTTTAGAATAGTGTGCAGCATTTGTATTCCCAAAACAAATGTATTGCCAAATTTGCTTACCGGCTGACATTTTTTCAGACATCATGCGTTACGGAGACTCATTGTCTCTTTTTTGCTAAACCTATAGCAATGCTCTCTTCCGCCAAGGATTTTGCCCGTGAAGTTTATGTTTAATGCAACAGGATTGCCCCTACAAGATTTAATGATCGGCGCATCTGTCTACTTCCCTCCTGTTTTCAAGGCGATTGTAGCAGGCTTTATTCTCTGGTTGGTTGTTCATCGCCTACTGCGCGACTGGATTTACTCTGGCGAAATCTGGCATCCCTTGTTAATGGATCTGTCACTCTTTACGCTTTGCGTATGTCTGGCCTTTGTTATGCTGATAGCGTGGTGATTATGTCGCTTAAAACCGTTAAATACTTCTCCACTATTATAGTCGCTGCAATCGCAGTTTTCGCCGGATGGTGGATGTGGAATTACTATATGCAATCGCCCTGGACACGTGATGGCAAAGTGCGAGCTGAGCAGGTCAGCATTACACCACAGGTGTCAGGTAGCATTAGCGAACTCTATATAAAAGATAACCAGTTTGTGAATAAAGGCGATGTCCTTTTTATTATCGACAAGACACCATTTCACATTGCTGAACTGAATGCGCAAGCGCAACTTGCAAAAGCGCAGTCTGACCTGGCGAAAGCCAATAACGAAGCCAACCGCCGCCGTCATTTATCGCAAAATTACATCTCAGCCGAGGATCTGGATACCGCAAATCTCAACGTGAAAGCCATGCAGGCGAGTGTTGAAGCAGCAGAGGCCAGTCTGCGTCAGGCACAGTGGCAATTGACGCAAACGGTGGTCAAAGCCCCCGTAGCGGGCTGGGTCACCAATCTTTCAACCCGTCCCGGAGACTACGCTTCAACCGGAAAACCTCTGTTTGCTCTCGTCGACAGTCACTCTTTTTATGTAATGGGGTATTTTGAAGAAACTAAGTTGCGCCACATTCGCGAAGGTGCACCTGCCCTCATCACGCTCTACAGCGGTGATATAAAGTTACAGGGTCACGTTTCCAGTATTGGTCGTGCTATCTACGATCAAAGTGTGGAAAGTGATTCCGGCCTGATTCCAGATATCAAGCCCAACGTGCCGTGGGTGCGTCTGGCGCAGCGTATCCCGGTACGCATCGAATTCGACGCCCTGCCGCGGGATGTCACGCTGGTATCAGGTACAACCTGCAGCGTATCCATCGGCCAGCGTAAATGAAACTACCCCGCCTGACACCTGGCAATTTGCCGTGGTTTAAAGCCACGGCGGCACAGTGGCGTTATGCGCTGCGTAACACCATTGCGATGTGTCTGGCGTTAACTTTTGCTTATTATCTGAATCTGGACGAACCCTATTGGGCGATGACCTCAGCGGCGGTGGTCAGTTTTCCCACCGTTGGCGGGGTTATCAGCAAAAGTCTGGGTCGCGTGGCGGGGAGCTTACTGGGTGCCACCGCCGCATTGATTATTGCCGGTCATACCCTTAATGAGCCGTGGTTGTTCTTGCTGAGCATGTCGGTGTGGATCGGTTTTTGTACCTGGGCCTGTGCGCATTTCACCAATAACGTTGCCTACGCCTTTCAACTGGCGGGTTATACGGCGGCAATCATTGCGTTTCCCATGGTCAATACCGTGGAAATTACGCAGTTATGGGATATCGCGCAGGCACGCGTGTGCGAAGTCATCGTCGGTATCTTGTGTGGCGGTGTGATGATGATGATCCTGCCCAGCACCTCCGATGGCATCACGTTACTGACTGCATTGAAAAACATGCATTCACGTTTACTGGAACATGCCAGCCTACTCTGGCAACCAGAAACCACGGACGCCATTCGCACAGCCCATGAAAGTGTTATCGGTCAGATTCTTACCATGAACCTGCTGCGTATTCAGGCGTTCTGGAGCCACTACCGTTTTCGCCGACAAAATGCTTTGCTCAATTCACTGTTGCATCAGCAGTTAAGGATGACCAGCGTGATTTCCAGTCTGCGCAGGATGCTGCTGAACTGGCCTAATCCCCCGTCCAATACCCGGGAAATTATCGAGCAGTTGCTCAGCGAACTGATAAAATCCAATGCTAATAGCTACACCGTCGCACGTATTATTGCCCCACTGCGACCCGTCGATGCACGCGACTATCGACACGTCGCCTTCTGGCAACGACTGCGTTATTTTTGTCGGCTCTACCTGCGCAGCAGTCATTATCTGCATTTACTGGAAAATGGCGTTACCGCCGAGCGTATTAATATCGTCCGCACGCCGGGGCTTGCCCGTCATACCGATAATGCGGAAGCTATCTGGAGCGGGTTACGTACGTTCTGTACTTTGATGCTTATCGGCGCATGGAGCATTGGCGCACAATGGGAATCAGGCTCTGGCGCCCTCACGCTCGCCGCCATCAGCAGTGTGCTGTATTCCGCCGTTGCCACGCCGTTCAAGTCGCTTTCTTTGCTGATGCGCACGCTGGTTTTGCTGTCGCTGTTTAGCTTTGTGGTTAAGTTTGGCCTGATGGTGCAAATTTCCGACCTCTGGCAATTCATTCTCTTTCTCTTCCCGCTACTCGCCACCATGCAACTGTTAAAGCTGCAAATGCCAGCGCTGGCAGGTCTTTGGGGGCAACTGATTGTATTTATGGGTTCGTTTATCGCGGTGACCAATCCGCCGGTATATGATTTTGCTGATTTCCTGAATGACAATATGGCGAAAATCACTGGTGTGGCGCTGTCATGGCTGGCCTTCGCCATTCTGCGGCCCGGTTCGGATGCACGGAAAAGTCGCCGCCATATTCGCGCCCTGCGCCGAGATTTTGTCGATCAGCTCAGCCGACACCCATCACTCAGTGAAAACGAATTTGAATCGCTGACCTATCATCACGTCAGCCAGCTCAGCAGCAGTCAGGATGCGCTGGCTCGACGCTGGTTATTACGTTGGGGGGTCGTATTGCTGAACTGCTCGCACGTAGTGTGGCAACTGCGCACCTGGGAGGCGCGTTCGGATCCGCTGGCTCGCGTCAGGGACGTGTGTATCTCTCTGCTGCGCGATGTAATGAGCGAACGTGGCGTCCAGCAACGACCACTGAATGCCACGCTGAGTGAGCTACAACGCATTTGCGATGCGCTTGCCCACCATCATCAACCTGCTGCACAGGAGTTATCGGCATTGATCTGGCGGCTACACTGCTCGCTCTCACAACTCGAACAGGCGCCACCGCCGGGCACTCTCAGTAGTTGATTATTTGATAACACCACAGGCGTAGCGCGCTCCGCCACCGCCAAGCGGTTTCGGTTGATCGGACATATTATCGCCGCCCACATGGATCATCAGCGCTTTGCCTTTAACCTCATCGAGCGTTTTGAGGCGCGGCGCAATGACCGGTGTTGTGGCGTTTCCGTCGTTATTCACCACCAGCAGCGGCAGGTCACCCATATGACCTGCGCCTTCCGGGCCTTCGTGTTTGCCGGTTTGGTGCGGATCATAATGGCCTCCAGCCGATTCCGCGGCTGAGGCTTTCCCTTCTTTAATCGCCGGTTGGCAGCTGCCGTTCATATGCACGTGGAAGCCATGTTCTCCCGGCGGCAACGCTTTCAGATCGGGCGAAAACTCCAGCCCCTTTGCGGTTTCAGCAATAGTGACCGTACCAATCGCCTGGCCAACGCCTTGCGACGTGACCAGATTCATCGTCACTTTTTCTTCAATGGCAGCCTGCGCACCTGCACAGGCGAGTAGAGTGATGATGGCCAAACTCAAACGCTTCATAAGACCTCCGTCCAAAAGGTGTCTGATTGTTAAGTGTAAACCAGTGACGCAATTTTGAACGGAGATGCACCAAAAACACGATTAAGGTACGTCGTAACCCAGTGCAGCTTTACGAATGCGGAACCATTGCTGGCGAGACATGTTCAGCGTCTCAGACTCAATGGCGGCGCGTACGCGCTCTATTTTTCCTGAGCCTATAATCGGCAGCGGCTGAGACGGCAAACGTAAAATCCAGGCGTACACCACCTGTTCAATAGACTGCGCGTTTAGCTCTTCTGCGATCGCGGCAAGTTCATTTCGTAATGGCTGGAACGCATCGTCATTAAACAAGCGACCGCCGCCGAGGCAGGACCAGGCCATTGGACGAATACGCAACTGCTGCAGTTGATCTAAAGTGCCATCCAGCAGGAGCGGCTGATGTACCGGAGAGATTTCAACCTGGTTGGTCGCCAGCGTAAACGGCAGACGCGATTGCAACAATGAGAACTGTGCCGGGGTGAAATTAGAGACACCAAAGTGACGCACTTTGCCACTGTGGTGCAATTTTTTGAAAGCGTCGGCGACGTCGTCAGCATCCATAAGCGGATCGGGGCGGTGGATCAGCAACAGATCAATATGATCGGTCGCCAGCAGCTTCAGCGATTCTTCCGCACTGGCAATAATATGCGCGCTGTCGGTAATGTAATGGCCCAGCGCATTTTCCGCGCGCGCCGTCGTCGCGATCCCGCATTTGGTCACAATCTGCATTTTTTCACGCAAATGGGGAGCCAGTTTCATAGCCTCACCAAACGCCGCTTCACACTGATATCCACCGTAGATATCGGCGTGATCGACGGTGGTCACGCCCAGATCCAGATGCTCTTCAATAAAGCTGACTAGCTGGCGCGCGGACATATTCCAGTCCATCAGGCGCCAGTACCCCATCACAAAGCGAGAAAATTCCGGGCCTTGCGGCGCAATAGTAATACGCTGAACCATAGCAGCTTCCTTTTAAGTGAATGTGCCTCGAGTATACGCAATTACGCTTTTAAAAGAGTGAAGGTTGTTGCGGTTCTTCCGAAGGGTTGGCTTTGTTCGCACGTAATTTACGCATCAGGCGCTGACGACAAAGCCGTAGCACTTCCTGCTTTTGGGCATCGCTCATCTTTTGCCAGTTAAAACGCTCATCCCGACTGCGAAAACAGCCACGGCAAAATCCGCGTTCGTCAGACTGACATATTCCACGGCATGGGCTCTGGACGGGGAAAAACTCCAGCTGTTCGGCCACATCCCCTCCTTTAGTAAGATTGATATACTTATTGAAGACGTTAACTGAATTTCTCGCAAGCGCTATTGCATTAGACCGACTGGTCTATTACACTCCTTTTCATGAACAAAATCACTGAACACGATACACGCGAACATCTGCTGGCGACTGGCGAACTGCTGTGTATGCAGCGCGGCTTCACCGGCATGGGTTTAAGCGAACTACTGAAAACCGCTGAAGTACCCAAAGGTTCGTTTTATCATTACTTTCGCTCTAAAGAAGCGTTCGGTGTCGCGATGCTGGAACGCCACTACGCGGCCTATCATCAGCGACTGGCTACACACTTTGATACGGGTGCGGGAAACTACCGCGACCGCATTCTGGCCTACTATCAGGAAACCCTGAACCAGTTTAGCCAGCACGGCATTATTAGCGGCTGTTTAACTGTAAAACTGTCTGCCGAAGTGTGCGATCTGTCAGAAGATATGCGCACAGCGATGGATAAAGGCGCGCGGCACATTATTGTGCTGTTAGCGCAGGCGCTGGAGAAAGGTCAGGCCAGCCATTGCCTGTCTTTTGTTGGCGAGCCGTTACAGCAGGCGCAGGTACTGTATGCGCTGTGGCTTGGCGCCAACCTGCAGGCCAAGATTTCTCGTAGCGCCACTCCGCTGGAAAATGCGCTGGCGCACGTTAAAAACATCATCACAACGCCTGTCGTTTAACAGGCGTTTTTATTTCCCTTATTACTAGACGACCGGTCTATTCAGGAGTGCCACATGTCATCTGAAAAACTGTTTTCCCCACTGAAAGTGGGTGCCATTACGGCAGCAAACCGCGTATTCATGGCGCCACTGACGCGTCTGCGCAGTATTGAGCCTGGCGACATCCCTACTCCGCTGATGGCCGAGTATTACCGTCAACGCGCTAGCGCGGGTCTTATTATCAGCGAAGCGACGCAGATTTCCGCACAGGCGAAAGGTTATGCCGGAGCACCCGGCTTACACAGCGAAGCGCAAATTGCCGCATGGAAGAAAATCACCGCTGCCGTACACGCTGAGCAAGGTCATATTGCTGTCCAGTTGTGGCACACCGGACGCATCTCTCACGCCAGTCTGCAGCCAAATGGTCAAGCTCCAGTTGCACCTTCCGCGATCAGTGCTGGAACCCGCACCTCGCTGCGCGATGAAAACGGCCTGGCAACGCGTGCCGATACCTCAATGCCACGTGCGCTGGAAACCGAAGAGATTCCGGGCATCGTTAATGACTTCCGTCAGGCGATAGCCAACGCGCGCGAAGCGGGTTTCGACATGGTTGAACTGCACTCTGCCCACGGCTACCTGCTGCACCAGTTCCTGTCGCCAACCTCTAATCAGCGTACCGATCAATACGGCGGTAGCGTCGAAAATCGTGCGCGTCTTGTGCTGGAAGTGGTTGATGCCGGTATTAAAGAATGGGGTGCCGATCGTATTGGTATTCGCGTCTCCCCGATTGGCTCATTCCAGAACGTTGACAACGGTCCGAACGAAGAAGCCGATGCGCTGTATCTGATTGAACAATTGGGCAAGCGTGGAATCGCTTACCTGCACATGTCTGAGCCGGACTGGGCCGGTGGCGAGCCGTATTCCGATGCGTTCCGCGAAAAAGTTCGCGCGCGCTTCCACGGTCCTATCATTGGTGCTGGTGCCTACACCCCTGAAAAGGCAGAAGCGCTGATCGAGAAAGGTCTGATCGACGCCGTGGCTTTTGGTCGTGCCTATATTGCTAACCCGGATCTGGTGGCGCGTCTGCAACGCAAAGCGGAGCTGAACCCACAACGTGCCGAGAGCTTCTACGGCGGCGGCGCGGAAGGTTACACCGACTATCCTACCCTCTAACGTCACAATCTCCGTTCTGCCATTGATAGCGGCGTAACAACGCCGCTATACTAAAACAACATTTTGAATGTATTAGCCATTTTCGAAGGGGAAAAAAATGCGTTTACTCCATACCATGCTGCGCGTGGGTGACCTGCAGCGTTCCATCGAGTTTTATACCAACGTGCTGGGCATGAAGCTGCTGCGTACCAGCGAAAACCCTGAATACAAGTACTCTCTGGCTTTTGTCGGCTACGGTCCTGAAACCAGTGAAGCCGTAATCGAACTGACCTATAACTGGGGTGTCGACAAGTATGAGCTGGGTACTGCCTATGGCCATATCGCCCTGAGCGTAGACAACGCGGCTGAAGCCTGTGAACGTATTCGCCAGAATGGCGGTAACGTAACGCGTGAAGCGGGTCCGGTAAAAGGCGGCACCACAGTGATTGCGTTCGTTGAAGATCCGGACGGCTATAAAATTGAGCTGATCGAAGAGAAAGACGCCGGGCGCGGCCTGGGCGACTAACTTCCCCCTCGGGCGCAGATCGTCTGTGCCCGTAGTTTTATACTCATCATTTTGCCATAATACGCGCTGCAATTTTCCCGTATTAAGAGACCCAGATGTCCGATAACGCTCAACTTTCCGGTCTGTGTGACCGTTTTCGTGGTTTTTATCCTGTCGTCATTGATGTCGAAACCGCAGGGTTCAATGCCAAAACCGATGCGCTGCTTGAGATTGCAGCCATCACACTGAAAATGGATGAACAAGGCTGGCTGATGCCGGACACGACGTTGCATTTCCACGTAGAGCCGTTTGAAGGCGCGAATCTGCAGCCGGAGGCCCTCGCCTTTAACGGTATTGACCCGAACAATCCGCTACGCGGCGCGGTCAGCGAATATGACGCTCTGCATGCCATCTTCAAAATGGTGCGTAAAGGCATTAAAGACAGCGGCTGCAATCGGGCAATCATGGTGGCGCATAACGCTACGTTCGACCACAGTTTCATGATGGCAGCGGCAGAACGCGCCTCGCTGAAACGTAATCCGTTTCATCCGTTTGTCACCTTTGATACGGCGGCATTAAGCGGTCTGTCATTGGGGCAAACGGTGTTGTCAAAAGCGTGTCTGGCGGCGGGAATGGAGTTTGACGGGAATCAGGCACACTCGGCACTGTATGACACCGAACGTACGGCCGTGCTGTTTTGCGAAATCGTTAACCGCTGGAAACGTCTCGGTGGTTGGCCTCTTCCCGTGCCTGAAGAAGCGTAACGGCGACATAAAAAAAGCGACCATTTCAGGTCGCTTTTTTACTTCTGCTGATATTACTCAGCGTCCGGCTCTTCGGTTTTGTATTTCGCAGCTGTTTCTTTAATCAGCTGCTGCAACTCACCGCGCTGGTACATTTCGATCAAAATGTCACAACCGCCAACCAGCTCACCATCAACCCACAGTTGTGGGAAAGTTGGCCAGTTTGCGTATTTCGGCAGTTCGGCGCGAATATCCGGGTTCTGCAGAATATCAACGTAAGCAAAGCGTTCACCACAGGCTGACAGCGCCTGCACAGCCTGAGCGGAGAAACCGCAGCTTGGCAGTTTAGGAGAACCTTTCATGTACAGGAGAATCGGGTTTTCAGCGATCTGGCGCTGGATTTTTTCGATAGTGGTGCTCATTATCTTGCTTCCTTAAACTTCTTTTACGGCAGTAGTCTGACATTGTAACGGGTCAGACAGGCAACGGAAAATAACATTTTCATTACGCGTTATTATTTTATCCCCTGACGCTAAAAGTTGCATTCATAATCTCACTTATCCCCTTCAAACATGTGGTTTTGATTATCTGTTCACCAACTCCAACGTTAATTGATGTTTTTTTTTGCGGTCGGTTACGAAACATAGTTTTAAACAAAAAAAGCTATTAACTTTCCCTCTTTCTATAGATTAGAATCGTCAAGTTTTGAAAATCACACGCAGGCACGATAGACCTGCCTTACCAGAGGACTGCTCAGTGGCGCGGATAAACCGAATCTCGATCACGCTCTGTGCTTTACTTTTTACTACACTGCCCTTTACGCCTATGGCTCATGCTTCCAAGCAAGCCAGGGTGACACCTACCAATTCTCACACCATCAAAACGGTAGATAAAAAGAAAAGCGCAACAACCAGCCAAAAAACAACAAAGACCAGCAAGAAAACGGCGACAAAAACCACCAGTAAAACCAGCACCAAAACCGCTTCCTCTTCTAAAAAACGCACTGCCACTCCGGCAAAGTCGACTAAAACTGCAAATCGTCGTGGTAAAACTGCCGTAGCACAAACCGCAGCCGTTACCTGGACTGAAAAATGCACACCGCGCAAAGGTCATAAACCACGCTGCGTGAAGGTGAAAACCACTGCACCAACTACGCTTGCTGACGCCCATAAAGTGAAAGTGCAGAAAGCGACTAAAACCGCTATGTCCACTTTGATGAACCAAATCGGTAAACCTTATCGTTGGGGCGGTTCCTCGCCAAGAACCGGGTTTGACTGCAGCGGTCTGGTTTATTACGCCTATAAAGATCTGGTGAAGTTCCGCATTCCGCGTACCGCGAACGAAATGTATCATCTGCGTGATGCCGCACCGATTGAACGTGGCGAACTGAAAAATGGCGATCTGGTCTTCTTTCGTACCCAGGGTCGCGGAACGGCCGATCACGTCGGCGTCTACGTCGGAAACGGTAAGTTTATTCAGTCACCGCGTAGCGGGCAGGAAATTCAAATCACCTCTCTGAGCGAAGATTACTGGCAGCGCCACTATGTGGGCGCTCGTCGGGTAATGACGCCAAAAACAATTCGCTAAAAACTTACCCTACAGAACATGCTGTAGGGTAAGTTCTTCTTTTGCATAACCTTTCAATTTGCTACCCTATCCTTACTCACAATGAGGCTATTGTGTGTACTCAATATAAATAATAAGGAGAGAAGCAATGTCGTTTGAATTACCTGCATTACCGTATGCCAAAGATGCTCTGGCACCGCACATTTCTGCCGAAACGCTGGAATATCACTATGGCAAACACCATCAAACCTACGTGACCAATCTGAACAATCTGATTAAAGGCACGGCGTTTGAAGGCAAATCACTGGAAGAGATCGTTCGTAGCTCTGAAGGCGGTGTATTCAATAACGCAGCACAAGTATGGAACCACACGTTCTACTGGAACTGCCTGGCACCGAACGCAGGTGGCGAACCAACCGGTAAACTGGCCGATGCTATTGCCGCCTCCTTTGGCAGCTTTGCAGATTTCAAAGCGCAGTTTACCGATGCCGCTATCAAAAACTTCGGTTCTGGTTGGACCTGGCTGGTTAAAGGAACTGATGGCAAACTGGCTATCGTCTCCACCTCCAACGCAGGTACTCCGCTGACCACCGACGCGACGCCGCTGATGACCGTTGACGTATGGGAACACGCCTACTACATCGACTATCGCAATGCCCGTCCTGGCTACCTGGAACATTTCTGGGCGCTGGTGAACTGGGAATTTGTTGCGAAGAACTTCGCAGCATAAAAAAGATAACGCAGAAGGGCTTCCTTCTGCGTTTTTGCATTAATTCGTGGTCGTGAAAGCCTCTTCTGGCTGTCTTCTTGCGGAAATAAACACCAGCAGCAGCGCAAGACCCGCCACAATCGCCCCCATCACTGGCACAAAACTGTAGCCCAGGCCGCCTGATATCACCGCCCCACCGGCCGCTGCACCCAGAGCGTTCCCCAGATTAAACGCGCCAATATTGACTGACGATGATAATCCAGGTGCTTCACTGGCAACGCGCATCACACGCATCTGCAACGGTGGAACGACCGCGAACGTCGCCGCGCCCCAGACCACCATACTGATCGCCGCCCCCAGCTCATTACTCGCAAGGAAAGGAATGGCCAGCATAATAACCATCAGCAGCAGTAAAAAGCCTTTCAACGTACCGTTGACTGAACGGTCAGCAAACTTGCCACCAAAGTAGTTACCGATCGAGAAACCAATGCCTATCAACACCAGCATCCCGGTAACAAATGCCGGAGTGGCATGAGTGATAGTATGCAGAACCGGCGAGATGTAGGTATAAAGCGTGAACATCGCCCCAGCACCCAGTACGGTAGTCAGTAACGCCGACAACACCTGTGGGCGCATAAGTACCGCCAGTTCGCTGCGAACATCCGGGCGCTCTCCCGCTCCCCCCTTGGGTAAGGAGAAGAACAGGCTGACCATAGCAATGACGCCCAGACCCGCAGTGGCCATAAATGACATGCGCCAGCCGATGGTTTCACCAAGCCATGTCGTCGCCGGAACGCCGCCAATATTGGCGATGGTTAACCCCATAAACATCGTTGCTACGGCGCTGGCCTGCTTATGTTTGGGTACAACACTGGCAGCAACCACTGAACCGAGACCAAAAAAGGCCCCATGGTTAAGACTGGTCAAAATACGCGATAGCATTAGCGTGGTGTAATCCGGCGAGATAGCAGAAAGCACATTACCCAGCGTGAAAATCGCCATCAGGAATATCAAAGCATTACGTCGCGCGCGATGAGACAGCAGCAATGTCATCAGCGGTGCACCTACCATCACACCTACCGCATAGGCGCTGATCAGCATGCCGGCCGCCGGAATCGAGACATCCACACCTTTGGCTATGACGGGCAATAATCCCATTGGCGAAAATTCGGTGGTGCCAATGCCAAACGCTCCGATCGCCAGCGCCAGTAAAGGATAATTGAGTTTCATATTGCGACTCCGTAACGTCGAGCCGTGGCGCGACATAAAATAAGAGTCAAAAGCATGACATTGATCGCAAAATTAATAAAGTTAACAAAATTGCAAAAGACTTTTGCTAATTCGCAAACAATAGAAGAGATAGACGAGCGGAAAGAGTGAGGGAGAGCTAACTCCCTCGGGGGAAATCAATGCAGCGCTGCGGTCAGGCCACCCGCGACGATCAAACCCAGAACAATAATGGTAGTCACTAACGAAAATTTCAGATCGGTGCTCATCAAGTTTTCTCCTTTTTATTCCCACACAAAAAGTGATATTGCGCATTTTTACACACTTGAAAGCAAAAATCTCTCACGATTTATATTGATAACTGCTTTTAACTCTTCCCCTTTTCGTTAAGATCAGACAAAATTCCACGCTTACTTGATTAGCGTACCGGCCATTGACCCCTTCCTGACGTTCCGTGTCGTTTTCCCGGCGTGCCGCAACCCTTACGTTGCGCTAAGGGTGTGTAAAGGCAAACGTTTACCTGGAGTATTCTCAGGAGCTTAGGATATGGTCTGGAGTGAGATGTAATGGCAACAATTAAAGATGTAGCGAAGCGAGCAAACGTTTCCACTACAACCGTATCACACGTAATTAACAAGACGCGCTTTGTCGCGGAAGAAACGCGTAATGCTGTCTGGGCAGCGATCAAAGAACTGCACTATTCTCCGAGCGCAGTTGCCCGCAGCCTGAAGGTGAATCACACCAAGTCTATTGGCTTGCTGGCGACCAGCAGCGAAGCGGCCTATTTCGCAGAAATTATCGAAGCCGTGGAGAAAAACTGTTTCCAGAAAGGCTATACGCTGATTCTGGGTAACGCATGGAACAGTCTCGAAAAGCAGCAGGCCTATCTGTCGATGATGGCGCAAAAGCGCGTTGATGGTCTGCTGGTGATGTGTTCTGAGTATCCGGAGTCGCTGCTTTCGATGCTCGAAGAGTATCGCCATATTCCGATGGTCGTCATGGACTGGGGCGAAGCTAAAGCCGACTTTACCGATACGGTCATTGATAACGCCTTCGAAGGCGGTTACATGGCGGGTCGGTATCTGGTAGAACGCGGTCATCGTGAAATTGGCGTGATCCCAGGTCCAATGGAACGTAATACCGGGGCCGGGCGTCTGGCGGGCTTTATGAAAGCGATGGAAGAAGCGCTGATTAAAGTGCCTGATAACTGGATTGTCCAGGGCGATTTCGAGCCTGAGTCCGGCTATCGCGCCATGCAGCAAATTCTGTCGCAATCGCATCGTCCGACCGCTGTCTTCTGCGGTGGCGATATTATGGCGATGGGTGCGCTGTGCGCCGCTGACGAAATGGGTCTGCGCGTACCACAGGATGTCTCACTCATCGGCTACGACAACGTGCGCAACGCCCGCTTCTTCACGCCGGCCTTAACGACCATTCACCAGCCGAAGGATTCACTAGGTGAAACGGCCTTCAACATGCTGTTAGACCGTATCGTGAATAAACGTGAAGAGTCACAGTCTATCGAGGTGCATCCACGTCTGGTTGAGCGTCGCTCCGTTGCCGACGGTCCGTTCCGAGATTACCGCCGTTAAGCCTGTTGTGCGGGAGTCTCATCTGGCTCCCGCAGCCATTCCTTGTTCAACGTTTCACTATCCCCTAAATAGTCCAGCAGCCAACTCAATGCCGGTGACGTATCGTTCTGCTGCCATGTCAGACAGCATGCAGCATCAGGAAAGGGGTTCTCCAGTTGCAGCGCAACCCACTTGCCGCTATCGATCCACGGCTTGGCAAAATGCGTCGGTACCATGCCAACACACAGCCCTGCTGATAAGCAGGTAGCGGATGATTCCCAGTCAGGCACCACGACGCGTTTTTGGTTATCCAGCAGCCAGGTAATACGCTTTGGCAGTGTACGGGAGGTATCTTCGCGCACCAGTGACGGCCAGTTGCGCAACGTATCATCACTTAGCGGTCCGGGCATTGATGCCAGTGGATGATGGCTGGCTACCACGCAGCTCCAGCTCAGCATTCCCATATCGCGGAAGGTATAGCGCCCCCCTACCGGAATCGCCTGTGTGGCGCCGATGGCCAGCTCCACGCGTCCATCGGACAGCGCGTCCCATACGCCGTTAAACACTTCCTGAAAAACTAACAACTCCACATCATCAAAGTGACGGTAAAAATCCACGATCATCTGTCGGGTACGATCCGGGCGGACAATGTTATCGACTGCGATCGCCAGCTGTCCGCGCCAGCCGTTGGCAATTTGCTGGCATTGCTGGCGCGTGATCTGCATTTTTTTGATAACAGAGCGACCTTCTTTTAAAAACCATGCCCCGGCAGGCGTTAATTCCACATCCCGATGGCGTCGCTCAAAAAGTGGTACCGCCAGCCACTCTTCCAGTTGGCGCACAGTGTAGCTTACCGCCGAAGGTACACGGTGTAGCTCCTGTGCGGCTGAACTAAAGCTACCGTTACGCGCAACCGCATCAACCACTTCAAGTGAATATTCCGACCACATATTCTGCCTGCAAAAATTTTGAAATCAGTAAGCAAATATTAACGTTTCACAGCGAGAATTACACTCACTACACTCAGCGGCATTGTTCTATTGCTAAAAAAAGAGAAATAATGATGCAACCTGGGAAAGGGTTTTTAGTCTGGCTAGCGGGCCTTAGCGTGCTCGGCTTTCTGGCAACAGATATGTATCTGCCCGCCTTCGCCGCAATTCAGTCCGATCTGCAAACGCCTGCATCTGCCGTCAGCGCTAGCCTGAGCTTGTTCTTAGCCGGTTTTGCCGTCGCACAACTGCTGTGGGGACCGCTCTCTGACCACTATGGTCGCAAGCCTATTTTGCTGCTGGGTTTATCTATTTTCGCACTGGGCAGTCTGGGCATGCTGTGGGTTGAAAACGCCACAGGCCTGCTGGTTCTGCGATTTGTTCAGGCCGTTGGCGTCTGTGCAGCATCGGTTATCTGGCAAGCGCTGGTTACCGACTATTATCCTTCACAAAAAGTAAACCGCATCTTTGCCACCATTATGCCGCTGGTCGGGTTATCACCTGCCCTCGCCCCGTTATTAGGTAGTTGGATCCTAGTACATTTTTCCTGGCAGGCCATTTTTGCCACCCTATTCGCCATTACTCTGATTCTGATGCTTCCGGCGCTGCGTTTAAAGCCTACAGCTAAAGCACGCGATGACAGCCAGGATAAACTGACTTTCACCACCTTGCTGCGCTCGAAAACTTACCGTGGAAACGTGCTGATTTATGCCGCCTGTTCCGCGAGCTTTTTTGCATGGCTGACGGGTTCCCCGTTCATCCTTAGCGAAATGGGTTATAGCCCAGCGGTAATTGGTCTGAGCTATGTTCCGCAAACTATCGCCTTTTTAATCGGTGGTTACGGCTGTCGTGCTGCGCTGCAAAAATGGCAGGGTCGTCAGCTGCTGCCCTGGTTACTCATTCTGTATGCCTTCAGCGTTGTAGGCACCTGGGCGACCGGCTTTATTCATCATGTCGCATTGGCTGAAATCCTGATCCCATTCTGCGTTATGGCGATTGCGAACGGCGCAATCTACCCTATCGTTGTCGCCCAGGCATTACGCCCTTTCCCACAGGCCACTGGACGCGCTGCCGCATTGCAGAATACGCTACAACTGGGTTTATGCTTCCTGGCAAGCCTTGTCGTTTCCTGGTTGATTGCTACCCCGCTGCTCACCACTACCAGCGTTATGCTGACCACGGTATTGCTGGCTGCTGTGGGTTACAAAATGCAATCGCAGAAAACTGACGCCCCGCAAACAGATGACCGCGCGCAAATTGCCCACGGAGAGTCTCAGTAATAATTGTCGCGGGCAATTATTAGCCCGCTAAGAATTATCAGTTGAATCGTCAAAAATTCAGGCCTATACTGATTTCCGGATGTTAAAAAAACGATAATTTTTATGTGTTAACGGGAACAAGAATGTTCCCGTATTCCCACGGATGGTCTTTTCGGCAAGGGTTCCTCCCTTCCTCTGTTCTACGTCGGATTATAGATTCACGGATTAATTCCGTGAGATTTCTCACAAAGCCCAAAAAAGCGTCTACGCTGTTTTAAGGTTCTGATCACCGACCAGTGATGGAGAAGCTATGAGTTCATCGTGTATAGAAGACGTCAGCGTACCGGATGATGACTGGTACCGCATCACCAATGAATTATTGAGCCGTGCAGGCATTACCATTAATGGCCCGGCACCGGCGGATATTCGCGTAAAGAACCCCGATTTTTTCAAACGAGTATTGCAGGAAGGATCGTTAGGGTTAGGTGAAAGTTATATGGATGGCTGGTGGGAATGCGACCGGCTGGATATGTTTTTTAGTAAAGTCCTACGCGCCGGTCTTGAAAACCAACTCCCCCGCCACTTCAAAGATACGTTACGAATTGCCGCTGCTCGCTTGTTCAATTTGCAGACCAAAAAGCGTGCATGGGTTGTCGGCAAAGAACATTACGATTTAGGCAACGATCTCTTTACTCGCATGCTGGACCCCTATATGCAGTATTCCTGCGCCTACTGGAAAGATGCCGATACCCTGGAATCTGCCCAGCAGGCGAAGCTAAAAATGATTGCTGAAAAGCTGCAGTTGAAGCCAGGGATGCGGGTGCTCGATATAGGCTGCGGCTGGGGCGGCTTATCCCAGTTTATGGCATCAGAATATGGCGTCAGCGTGGTGGGTGTAACCATTTCGGCAGAACAGCAGAAAATGGCGCAGTCACGGTGTGCGGGGCTTGATGTCACAATTTTGCTGCAGGATTATCGTGACCTGAATGACAAATTCGATCGTATTGTTTCCGTCGGCATGTTTGAGCATGTAGGGCCGAAAAACTACGCCACCTATTTTGACGTGGTCGATCGCAATTTAAAACCGGATGGTCTCTTTTTACTGCATAGCATCGGCTCCAAAAAGACCGACAATAACGTTGATCCGTGGATCAATAAATATATCTTCCCGAACGGCTGTTTACCATCAGTTCGCCAGATTGCCAACGCCAGCGAGCCACATTTTGTAATGGAAGACTGGCATAATTTTGGCGCGGATTACGACACGACGCTGATGGCCTGGCACGAACGTTTCATTAACTCCTGGCCTGAAATCGCCGATAACTATACCGAACGTTTCAAACGGATGTTCAGCTATTATCTGAACGCTTGTGCCGGAGCGTTTCGAGCTCGCGATATTCAGTTATGGCAGGTGGTTTTTTCTCGCGGCGTTGAACACGGCCTGCGCGTTCCCCGTTAATCGTTATCGCCCCCGTATCAACGAGGGCTTAACTCTCAGGCTTAGGCTCCCGCTTCTCCCGTTATGTTGCTGATGGCGCTTTCACGCGCCGCCAGCACACGCTCAACAGTATCAACCACCGCCTGCGTTTGGGGATCGATTTCGATATTAACCCTTGCGCCCAGCTTTTTCTTGCCAAGCGTCGTACGCTCCAGCGTTTCCGGGATCAAGTGTACACAGAAACGCGTCGGCGTCACTTCACCGACCGTCAGACTGATACCGTCAATACCAATAAATCCTTTGTACAGGATATATTTCATCAGCGACGGGTCCTGGACTTTAAACCACACCTGGCGGTTATTCTCCGAGGTCAGAATTTTCGACACTTCGGCAGTGGTCATAATATGGCCCGACATTAAATGTCCGCCAATCTCATCACTGAATTTTGCCGCACGCTCAACGTTAACCAAATCACCGACCTTCAGTTCGCCCAGATTGGTGATACGCAGCGTTTCTTTCATCAGGTCAAAGCTTATCTGGTTCCCGTTAATTTCGGTGACCGTCAGGCAGCACCCATTGTGGGCAACCGATGCGCCGGTCTCCAGCGCATCCAGCATATATTCAGGCAACTCCACAACATGCGTACGAAAATTTGGTTTTTCATCAATGGACACCAATTTTGCGGTGCCCTGCACAATACCCGTAAACATACTCCCTACTCCTGAACTCAATTAAGACATCTCTGCACAGCACAATAGCAGGTGGAAATTCAGGTTGCCAGCAATGCGCCGCGCCTGCCTGTTTTTTCACTGGAGAATTACGTATTCCTCGCTACAATAGACTGAAATTTCCCCTGCTTTTTCTCCTTGCTGCCATATAAGGCGGCTTTTTTAGTCTCTCAAATAACAACAATATAGTGGTGTACACGTGCAAAAGTATGTAAGTGAAGCGCGTCAGTTATTAGCTCTGGCAATTCCGGTGATTCTTGCGCAAATCGCTCAAACCGCAATGGGATTCGTTGATACCGTCATGGCGGGCGGATACAGCGCCACGGATATGGCGGCCGTCGCCATTGGTACCTCTATCTGGTTACCTGCCATTCTGTTTGGTCACGGACTACTGCTGGCATTGACGCCGGTCATTGCGCAACTCAATGGTTCCGGACGCCGGGATCGAATCGCCCATCAAATACGTCAGGGATTCTGGCTGGCGGGCAGCGTCTCCGTGCTGATTATGGTTGTGCTATGGAACGCAGGGTACATTATTCGCTCCATGCATAACATTGACCCGGCGCTGGCGGATAAAGCCGTTGGCTACCTGCGTGCCTTGCTGTGGGGCGCACCGGGGTATTTGTTCTTCCAGGTAGCCCGTAACCAGTGCGAAGGATTAGCCAAAACTAAACCAGCGATGGTGATGGGTTTTCTCGGCCTGCTGGTGAACATTCCGGTTAACTACGTTTTCATTTATGGACATTTAGGCATGCCGGAACTGGGTGGCGTAGGCTGCGGCGTGGCTACGGCGGCTGTTTACTGGGTGATGTTTATCGCCATGCTCTCTTACATCAAACGTGCGCGCTCAATGCGCGATATCCGTAATGAGCGTGGTTTCCAGAAACCTGACACCGCAGTAATGAAGCGTCTGGTGCAACTGGGTTTACCTATCGCGCTGGCGTTATTTTTCGAGGTAACGCTGTTTGCAGTGGTCGCTCTGCTGGTTTCCCCGCTGGGGATTGTCGACGTGGCCGGACACCAGATCGCACTGAACTTCAGTTCGTTAATGTTCGTCCTGCCGATGTCTCTGGCTGCTGCCGTCACCATTCGTGTCGGTTATCGTCTGGGCCAGGGCTCCACGCTGGATGCACAAACTGCAGCCAGAACGGGTCTGGGTGTCGGTGTCTGCATGGCGGTCGTAACGGCGCTTTTCACCGTGACATTCCGCGAGCATATTGCCCTGCTCTACAACAATAATCCGGAAGTCGTCACCCTGGCCGCGCAGCTCATGTTACTGGCCGCGGTGTATCAAATATCGGACTCTATCCAGGTTATTGGCAGCGGGATCCTGCGTGGTTATAAAGATACGCGTTCCATTTTCTTTATAACCTTTACAGCCTACTGGGTGCTGGGTCTGCCGAGCGGCTATATACTGGCGCTGACCGATCTGGTGGTTGACCGCATGGGGCCAGCAGGATTCTGGATGGGCTTTATTATCGGCCTGACCTCTGCGGCGGTGCTGATGATGCTGCGGATGCGCTTTCTGCAACGCCAGCCGTCAGCGGTTATATTGCAACGAGCTGCACGATAATGCCTAAATAGCCGCCGTCTGGCGGCTTTTTTTACATCCTCAGAACGGGCTGGCGTTTTGGGCGTTCATCCACGCTTCACTAATGGGATGCCTGAAATGCAGTTCACTGGCATGCAGCATCAGTCGCGGCACCCTTTCAGTGCCAGGCAGCAGACGCACGCCATACAAATCACAGCCTAAAATCGGATGTCCCAACAGCTGACAGTGGATCCGCAGTTGGTGGGTCCGCCCGGTTTCAGGCATCAGTTGTACCCGCGTCAAGGGGAGCAACGCCCCCTTTTCCTGACGATGATAAAAGCGCTCGACAACCTGATAGCGCGAACGTGCGGGTTTGCCGTTGAGAGCACAAATTGACATTAATGGAAACAGCGACGGGTCTTTGGCAATCGCTGCATCGATAACTCCTTCGTCGTTTTCCAGATGGCCGCATAACAGCGCGCTGTACACCTTAGTGACCGTACGCTGGCTGAACTGCTGGCAAAGCGCAGCGTTGATAGCCTTGTTACGGGCGACCACCATCAGTCCAGAAGTGCCGAAATCAAGCCGATGTACCAGCGTGCAGCCAGGGTAAATCTGTACCAGCCGGTGATGTACCGAATCGAGATTCTGCGGATTTTTGCCCGACAAGCTAAGCAACCCGCTGGGTTTATTGATTAGCACCAGATGCTCGTCCCGATAGAGGGTCTCTATCTCGTCATGACAAGGCGGGGCAATAAAGGTATCGAGGATCGTAGACATCAGGCGGCCAGAATGAGGTGTGGGGACGGATGATAACGAATTTTCACCGCAGTGGCGAATCGGAGCGTTGACCCAATGGCTGGCATGGTAGAGTGTGATTTATCCTGAGTGCGATGAGAGGGTTATTCTGTGCAACAAATCGATTTTTACATGGTGGATGCCTTTACCACCACGACGTTTGGCGGTAATGCCGCAGCAGTCTGTCCGCTCACGGACTGGTTACCCGATGAAACATTATTAAAGATGGCGCAGCAGCATAATCAGTCAGAAACCGCTTTTTTTGTCGCCAATGAGAATGGTTTTGAGCTGCGTTGGTTTACCACTCAGGGTGAAATCAATCTGTGTGGGCATGCCACGCTTGCCGCCGCGCATGTCATCTTTGAACATCTGGATTACCCGGATACAAAAATCCATTTTGCTACCCGCTTTGTGGGACCGCTGACGGTCACGCGCAGCGGTGAATGGCTGACGCTCGATTTTCCTGCCTGGCAAAGCGAATCTGCCGTGCCGCCCGCTTTACTGCTGGAAACATTAGGCATCACCGAATACAAAGAGATGCGCGTGGCACGCGATTACATGGTGGTGTTGGAAAATCAACAGCAGGTTGAGGCTGTTCGCCCAAACATCCACGCCATGCTTCCGCTGGGGAAAATGGTGTGCATCACCGCGCCGGGTGACGGGGAATACGATTTTGTCAGCCGTTTCTTCTGCCCGGGTGAAGCCGTCGCGGAAGACCCGGTCACAGGCTCGGCACATAGCATGCTGATCCCTTACTGGGCTGCAAAACTGAATAAAACACAGATGCTGGCGCGCCAGGTCTCTGAGCGCGGCGGGGATTTACGCTGTCAGTTAGCAGGAACGCGTGTTTATATCAGTGGACAGGCAATAACTTATCTGACCGGTAAAGTGCTGCTGCGCTAGCAGCCTTACCCGAAATAACCAATCCATGGAGGATTTATGTCGAACAAACTCGTGCAGATACACTTTGATTTTCATGGTCCGTTTGGGGCTGAGATGTCGAGTCAGCTCGTTGAACTGGCCGAATCAATCAACCAGGAGCCAGGGTTCATCTGGAAAATCTGGACCGAGAACGAAGCAAATCACGAAGCGGGTGGCATCTACCTGTTCCGGGACGAAGACACCGCTCAGGCCTATATCAAAAAGCATACCGCCCGTCTGAAGCATCTGGGTGTGGAAGACGTGACGTTCAAAATCTTCGATATCAATGAACCGTTAACTAAAATTAACCACGGTCACATCGGCTAGTATTTTGCCTTAGACGCCCCGCCCGGGGCGTTTCTTCACTCTCCTGCCTTCCCCTCTTCGTTCCTACCCAGGTTAGCGATTTACGTTAGCCACATTTGCAATAGTTCACAAAATCATCACCCGCGAAAATTATCTCTAGCCGAAAGTGGCATATAGGCGTATAAAACAATACAAATTGTATTATTTTATACAAAGTGAATCATTGGCTACAGGAGGTTTATTATGTCCGCGGACATTACACTGAACTCATCTGCTGGAAGCTTCCCGCCAGCAGGTCATTACTCGCACAGTACAACGGCTGGCGGTTTCGTCTTCATTTCTGGGCAATTGCCGGTCACTTTCGACGGCGAGAAAAAAGCGGATGCCTCTTTTGAAGATCAAACCCGGCTGGTGCTACAGAATATTGATGCTTGTCTGGCGGGTGCTGGAGTTTCCCGCCAGCATCTGGTGTCAGTTCGCGTCTATGTGACGGATATGAATCAGTGGCCGACGTTTAACAAAATCTATGGGGAGTGGATCGGTGATTTCCGTCCATCCCGTGCTGTAGCCGGTGTTGCGGAACTTCATTATGGTTTTGCGCTGGAAGTTGAAGCTATGGCGTTGGCCCCGCAAGCGTGACATTTAACAACATACAGGTGAACAACAATGACTGAAATGACACTGCCTGATTATAACGATGTTGCCGCTGCGGCAGCGCGCATCGCAGATTATGCTAACAAAACGCCGGTGATGACATCCCGAACGGTTAATGAAGAATTTGGCGCGGAAGTCTTCTTTAAGTGCGAAAATTTCCAGAGAATGGGCGCCTTCAAATTTCGCGGCGCTATGAATGCGCTACGCCAGTTCACACCACAACAACGTGCTGCGGGTGTCGTGACGTTTTCTTCCGGTAACCATGCGCAGGCCATTGCACTGTCGGCAAAATTATTGGAGATTCCAGCAACAATTATCATGCCGCATGATGCTCCGGTAGCTAAAGTTGCAGCAACAAAAGGCTATGGCGGAAAGGTGGTAACTTACGATCGCTATACTGAAGATCGTGAAAAAATTGGTCGGGACCTAGCAGAGAAACAGGGGTTAACGCTGATCCCCCCTTACGACCATCCGCACGTGATTGCAGGCCAGGGCACCGCCACAAAAGAGCTGATTGAAGAAGTGGGTCAGTTAGACGCCCTTTTCGTTTGTCTGGGCGGTGGCGGCCTGCTCTCAGGATCCGCTCTGGCGGCCAGACATCTGTCTCCTGACTGCATCGTCTATGGTGTCGAACCTGAAGCGGGTAACGATGGTCAACAGTCGTTTCGTAGCGGAAAAATTGTTCATATCGATACGCCCAAAACCATTGCTGACGGTGCTCAGACCCAACATCTCGGGAACTATACGTTTCAGATTATCCAGCAAAACGTGAACGATATTCTGACGGTTTCAGACGCTGAGTTAATCACCTCAATGAAATTTATCGCTGAACGCATGAAAATCGTCGTTGAGCCGACCGGGTGTCTGGGTTTTGCTGCGGCCAGAGCGCGCAAAGCTGAACTTCGCGGCAAGAAAGTCGGCATTATCATCAGCGGCGGAAACGTGGATATCAGCCGCTACAGTGAATTTCTGGCCAGATGATAAACAGGGTATCTGTCATGCAGATACCCTAATGTTACTGTCTGTACATTGCCGTCTGGAAAAACGATCCCAGGTCACTGTAAACTGCTCGCAATCATGGCAACAGGCATCACCGCAGGAGACTGGCATGCCAAAAACCGACAATAACTCGCTTCTCAGCCAAATTGATACTATCGCCAGGGGATTGAGTGAGACCTTCTCTCCGTTTTGCGAAGTGGTGGTTCATGACCTCAAAAATCCTGAACATGCCATTTTATCCATCCATAATAATCTGTCCGGACGTCAACCCGGCCAGCCAGCAACCGAGCTTGGCCTGGCGAGAATCGCATCGCCTGACTTTCCCAGCATCATTGCGAACTACAGTAATCAGTTTGCCGATGGTCGCCCGGTGAAAAGTACCTCAATTGGCATCAAGGATGAAGAAGGCAGATACGTAGCAGCTCTCTGTCTGAATGTAGATATGACGCTGTTTCGTGGCATGCAGAGTGCTCTTGCGCGTTTTACTGAAACCGAAAACTCCCCCATTAAGGAACATATCGATCCCGGCAGTAACGAAGTCATCCGCCAGCGTATTGATGACTTTGCCGCTAAACGCGCTACGACGGCCCGAGCCCTTAAACCTCAAGACCGTAAGCTGCTGATTCAACAATTACGCCAGGACGGTTTGCTGAACGTACGCAAATCTATGGATACGGTGGCACAGCATCTGGGCGTATCAAGGGCCACCGCCTACCTGTATGCCCGCCAGTCAGTTCAGGCGGGTGAATAAACGGGTTCAGTTGAACTGCACCAGCCGCAGCATAAAAAGTCTGATCTTGATTACCGACACGAAGCGCTCCCGCTATACTTTGGCCCGCTTCGTATCCGATATAGCCACCAACCAGTAAACAACGCCCCGCCGCTGGGAAAAAATAAACCTTTATTTTCGTAGGCATTTATTGGCACTGAGTCAATAAATGATTTATTTTTGTACATACATAGTGAGATTACGTTTTCCTCAAATAACACCATCAGCATTGATTAAACATCATAATAAAACAGACAAAATCTAACCCATTGATTTAGAGGAATAAAAATAAAGCTGAATTTATTGCATCAATAATACCTATGCAATATATATAAATAGAGTGATATCTAAATTATAATTCTTTTACATCCGGCTGATTGGTGAGGTAAGAATGCGGTTAATCGTAATGTTAGTAAGCTTTGTGCTCACCACCCAGCTCTGGGCAGGTGAACTTCCCCAGCCTTCCGGTACAGTTCTTTTAACGCTGTCCGGTAATATTGAAAATACAAATGCAGACGGGAAAGCCGTTTTTGATACCGCCAGCCTTGAGAAGCTGGGCATGGTCAGTTTCCAGACCACCTCCCCCTGGTATAATGGACGCACTACTTTTACGGGTATTCCACTACAAAAGCTCATGGATTACGTCGGCGCGAGCGGCTCGGTTGTAAAGGTCACTGCGCTCAATGACTACACCACCGTAATCCCTCTCAGTGATTTCAAAAAATACAATGCCATCCTTGCGTTAAAAATCAACGGAAAATATATGCGCATCCGTGATAAAGGTCCTTTATTCATTGTGTACCCCTATGACAGCATGCCGGAACTGAATAATCAGATTTATTATTCAAGGTCTGCATGGCAGGTCAGTAGTATGGATATTGAGTAAGCGTTCAGAGGAACATCATGAACAGAATACTGGCTGGCATCATCTTTTTTCTTTTTATATCTACCGGATATATCTCTTTCCTCGTGCATGAACGGCAACAAGAGTTACAGAAACTGACTCATTACACCGATTCCTGGTCTGCTGCTCAGCTGGTATCACAATATTACCGATTCGAGTCATTGCTGGGTCTTTACACTATCGATGATACGATGAATCTCGATGATGTACGCATGCGCCTCGACATTATGCTCAGCCAGAGTGATTTAATAAAAGAAGGTGACCTGGGGCGCTACATAGAAAGCAATATAGCCCACCGTGAGCTGGCGGTAAAACTTGAAAACACCCTTAGTTTTCTGGATGTTAATCTAGAGAAAATGAACCGTTCAGCACTCCAGGCTTATCTGAAAAAAATGCATACTCTGGATGCGCCACTGGGTCGTCTTTCATCTGGTGCGTTAAACAAAGATGTTAACTCGATCAATAACGCCAACCAAAAAATTCAAACGCTGTACTATATTTACTCAGCAACCTCGGTGCTGCTGATAATACTGAGTGCGATTCTGGGAGTGCTCATTTTCTATCAAAACAGAAATATTCTGCGGGCGCACCTGCAGGTCAAGAGTCTTGCCGAAGAACTGCAGAAATCTAAAGAAAAGCTGCAAATCCAGAATGCTAAACTGGAATATGACGTCTACCATGACTCTCTTACCGAGATGAATAATCGTCAACTATTCTGGAGCGATTTAAATAAAACAATTGAGATAGCAGAAAAAAATCACGATTCTGTGACTGTGATGTTGTTTGATTTAGATCGATTCAAAGAGGTAAATGATACGTATGGTCATGATGCCGGTGATATGTTGCTACGCCAGATATCAGACCGACTGGTTTCAATGAGTCTTACTTCGGATACGCTGTATCGCCTGGGTGGAGATGAATTTGCGTTTCTCTCAAGTGGCCTGACAGAAAGCCACGCCGTTTCGCGGGCCCAGAAAATATGTGAATTTATCAGCCAGCCCTACACTATTTATAACACGATTATCAACATAACCACCTGTGTTGGCATTGTTATCTCAGACACTGAACGTCGTTCCGACTATCTTTATAAATTTGCCGATCTGGCCCTTTATGAAGCCAAAGGTGAAGGCTCAGGTAAGATAAAAGTCTTCCGACAACGAATGTTAGAAAAGCTACAAGAAAGCAGAACGCTTGAGCATGATATGGCATTGGCAATAGTGAACAAAGAATTCGTGGTTTATTACCAGCCCATTGTTGACTCCTTCAGCCAGGAAATTTATAGCTATGAAGCCCTAATTCGTTGGCTCCATCCTCTGAAGGGCCTCCTGTCGCCGGATAGCTTTATTCCTGTTGCTGAAAAAACCGGAATGATTAATGAGATGGGGAAAGCAGTGCTTGAAATTGCCTGCAGGGAAGCGGCTTGTTGGGCGGTTCCTGCTAAAATTTCAGTAAATGTCTCTCCTGTCCAGCTAAGCAGCAAAGCCTTTGTCGGTATCGTACTGTCTATTCTGAAAGAAACTGGACTCCCAGCCGATCGTCTTGAACTGGAAGTAACAGAGTCCTCTCTCTTCACTGAGAGTACGACACCGATGAATACGCTTAATAAGCTCAGAGCCCTGGGCGTAAAAATCTCCATCGATGATTTTGGTACCGGATATTCTTCTCTTTCGCGCCTGAGCAAGCTTGCCTTCGATAAAATTAAAATAGACAAGTCTTTTGTGCATTCAATATCCACACATGAAGATGCGCTTAATATCATCAAACTGATCACGGGCATGGCGAAATCCCTCAATATGAAGGCTGTTGCTGAAGGTGTTGAAACGCAGGAACAACTAAAAAGCCTTCAGGCGCTGGGCTGCGATTTCGCCCAAGGATATCTGTTTGGTAAACCTCAACCTTGTGTCAATGAGGAAATCAGAAATGGTCAAGTTGTGCCAATAAACAACAGAAAAACGATGCCATGAAGATTTTCTATCAGGCTTCAACTGCCCGTAACGCGCTGAGTGGCAATGTCGACGCTAAACTCACCCTGACCTGAGGTTTAAAAAATGAGCACTTTTCATCAACTTACCGCCACAAGCCTGAATGGTCAGCTTATTTCAATGGCCGACTATGCAGGCAAACTGGTACTGGTGGTTAATACCGCCAGCCATTGTGGCTTTACGCCACAATATGCGGGCCTTGAAGCACTGTATAAGAAATACAACACACAGGGCCTGGTGGTGCTTGGTTTCCCCTGCAACCAGTTTGGTAAGCAGGAACCCGGTGGGGCCGACGAAATCGCGCAGACCTGCTACGTCAACTACGGCGTGAGTTTTCCAATGTTTGAGAAAGTGGAGGTTAACGGTGCCGCTACACACCCGGTATTTCGTTACCTGAAAGATGAATTACCCGGCATACTGGGTGGGAGGATCAAGTGGAACTTCACTAAATTTCTGGTCGGACGCGACGGAAAACCGCTTAAGCGTTTTGCCCCCTTCACCACTCCAGAAAAAATAGAAACCGTCATCTTTGATGCACTAAAAATCTAATGGTTGCTGTCATTCAAATATCACATTAACACTGTGGATATTCATTGGTTTTTATCTTCAGTAAGTCACCGTATTAGCCAAAATAAGCGGCAATCTTCAGCTAAAGTTGGTAAATCCCCTGAACGGTTCTATAGTCTGGACTGCTTTTCATTACAGGGTTCACTAATGCGATTTAACGGACTGACTAAAGGTTTCTTCATTTTCATACTTGCCCTCGTGACCTGGGCGTTCTTCGATGTGCTGTCCCCCTACTTTTCCGCCATTTTGTGGGCCGCGATATTAACGACTATCTTTAACCCGGTAAAAAACAGACTGCGCAGCGCGCTTGGCGAACGCAACGGACTGGCATCGTTGATTACCATCGTCATTATCTGTCTGATTGTCTTTATCCCGCTGATGGTAATCCTGTCATCGCTGGCCATTGAACTGAACGTGGTGTACACCAAACTGCAACAGAATGACACGCAGTTCCCGGAGGTCGTCGCTTCTGTTCTTTCGTATCTTCCTGACTGGGCCAGAGGTTTTCTGGCAGAACACAATCTGGATGATGTCGCGCAGATCCAGAAAAAACTGTCCGATGTCGTGCTGCAGGGTGGACAGTACCTCGCCGGCAGCGCGTTCCTGATTGGTAAAGGAACATTCGGCTTTGCTATTAGCTTCGGCATCATGCTGTATCTACTGTTCTTCTTACTGAAGGACGGACCGTACCTGGTGCGCCAGATTCTGGACTCATTACCGCTTTCTGATTTTGCTAAACAGCACCTGTTTGCAAAATTCGTCGGCGTGACGCGGGCAACCGTCAAGGGCACGGCGGTCGTCGCTTTGGTTCAGGGTATTCTTGGCGGCATCGCGTTTGCGATTGTAGATATCGACGGTAGCGTTCTGTGGGGCGCGTTGATGGCGTTTCTCTCCCTCGTGCCCGCCGTCGGTTCAGCGATCGTCTGGGTACCAGCAGCAATATTTCTGTTCGCCACCCATCAGCTATGGCAAGGGCTGTTTATCGTTGGCTTCTTTGTGATTATCGTTGGGCTGGTGGACAATATCCTGCGCCCGCTGCTGGTAGGTAAAGACACCAAAATGCCGGACTATCTGATTTTGATTACCACTCTCGGCGGCATGGAGATCTACGGTATTAACGGCTTTGTGATTGGCCCCCTGGTTGCCGCACTATTCATTACCTGCTGGAACCTGTTTTCCGGGCGTGACCATGAAGGTAACGTAGAAGGAATCGACGAAGCCTTTATGGAAGAAGGAAAAAATCCTCCAGATTTTTGATTGCAGGACGATAACAGAAGGCGGTTTAAGGACCGCCTTTTTTATTTTCACGCAAAATCATACGTTTCCTATAATTTCAATCATGCGTATTCATTAATCGTCGCAGAAGGAACTAATCAGTGCGAATAGCCACAATCACCAACTGGGCCTATAGCGCGACGGTATGTCTGACCATCGCTTCAGGCGTTGTCATGCTGATGGCATCCAGCGCCGATAACACAGAACGCCAGGTGGTAGAACAGCGTTATCAGTTCGATCAACTTACCGAAGAAGTCGAACTCGATGCCTGGTCGCTGTCCGACCTGGCGCGCGACTATGTTATTGCAAAAGATCCTGAGGTGCTCAACGCCTACCGCCAGAAAGAAGCGTCGCTGAAAGCCGTTGAGCATCGTCTGTCGAAGCTCAAAGACCTTGGTGCAATGGATGAAGAGCTGGCGCTATTGCATGAAGGGCTGCGGATTGTGGATGCTCTGCAGGATGAGCAGGCCGAGGCGCTTGCCAGCGTCGCGCGTGGAGAAGAGTCGCAGGCCATCGCCCTGCTGTACGGAAAAGCCTATGAACAGGAACTGGAGCGAGCCCAGGACCGTATAGATCATTTCCGCCAGTTACTCGATAGCCGCGTACGCAACACGATTGAAGATGCAACCCAGTCATCCCGCATGCTGCGGACGGCCTCTGAAGTGATGGTCGGTCTGACGGCGCTGCTGTTTTTATTCGTTCTCGGTTTCATTTTAAAGCGTCGTGTTCTGCGCCCCGTCGTGCGTTTGAGCGATGTCGTAAACCGTCTCGCATCGCAGGATTATGCCGTTGAGACGCCCAGCTTTAACCAGATAGACGAAATAGGCGACATGGCACAGGCGATCCGGATATTCCGCGAGAACGGTCTGGCTCGTCAGAGACTGGAGAAGGAGCGAGATGCCGACTGGGCAATCCGCGATCTGCTGGCACGTATGACGCAGCGTCTGCAGGGCTGCGAGAATTTTGCCGATGTCATCAATGTGGCGGAACTGTTTGCACCGAATATTGCCCCAGGTATTGCCGGGCGGCTTTACATACTGGACCGGGAACCCTGGCAAATGCGCTGCGTTGCACAATGGCTCTCACCGCAGGGTAAAGCGGATGCGTTCCACCCGGACGAATGCTGGGCTGTGCGCCGCGGCCAGAGCCACCCTCCGGTACAAGGTGAACCCGATATCGCCTGCTACCATCTGCCGGACTCATGCCAGCAGCATACCCTGTGCGTTCCACTGATTGCCCAGGGAGAAGCCATCGGTCTGCTCTCATTCCAGAACCTTAGCGATGATTCCGCCCCCTCTCGTGCGTATCTGGAGCTAATGGCAGAAGCACTCGGCCTCGCATTAGCCAACCAGCGTCTGCGTGACGCCCTGCTGGAGAAAGCGCTCTACGATCCGCTAACTGGTCTACGCAACCGTCATCATCTGGAAGATACCTTACGCACTCTGATGAGCCAGGCCGTACGCAACAAGGAGCCGATCAGTTGCCTGATGATCGATATTGACCATTTTAAAAATATTAACGATCGCTTTGGTCACGAGGCGGGAGACAGCGTGATAAAAAGTATCGCCGCCACCATTCAGCGCGTGGTTCACGACAGCGGCATGGCCTTCCGCTATGGCGGTGAGGAGTTTCTGGTGCTGCTGGCCAATACGGATGAACAGGCCGCCAACCGCCTTGCGACGGATATTTATAACGGCGTACGCGAACTGTCGCTGCGCTTTGGCGTCTCTGAAATTGGTCACGTCGATGTTTCTATTGGCGTAGCCAGCTATCCGCAGCACGCCCAGAGCGACAACCTGCTGCGTGCTGCAGACGTGGCACTGTATCGCGCTAAAGAGCTGGGACGTTCGCGCATCGTGAGCTTTGGCATGCTGGAGGCCAGTTGAACATGGCTTTACCTCAACGCCAGGCGGTGATATGTTAATTCAATGAACACAAAACACGATATCACCGCTTTTAATTACAACCTGTGGTGGCTGCCTTCTTAAAGGCGGTCAAAATGTGTTTTTCCCATTTTTAGATAACCGCCGAAAGGCGGTTATTTGCATTTAGAGACCCCTTTCGGTTTTATGACTAAGGAGTCTTACATGAACAATAAAACCATCATCCTCACTGGCGATCGTCCCACCGGCCCGCTGCATCTTGGCCATTATGTGGGGTCATTGCGCCAGCGCGCCGCGCTGCAACATGATTATCAGCAGTTTATATTGGTGGCTGACCTGCAAGGGCTAACCGATAACGGCAGCACACCGCAAAAGATCCGCGACAATATTCCCGAGGTACTTGCCGACTATCTTGCCGCAGGAATAGATCCTTCACTGACCACTATTTGTTTGCAATCGGCCCTGCCTGCCCTTGCGGAATTGACCGCGCTTTATATGAATATCGTCACCGTGGCTCGCGTAGAGCGTAATCCTACGGTTAAAAACGAAATTGCGCAGAAAGGGTTTGCCCGCTCGTTACCGGTTGGTTTTCTGGTTTATCCCATCAGTCAGGCGGCAGATATTACGGCCTTCAAAGCCGAAGTGGTTCCCGTCGGCGACGATCAGTTGCCAATGATTGAGCAGACTAATGAAATCGTGCACAAGATGAATAGCCTGTTACCGGCCCCCGTCTTATCGCACTGCAAAGCGCTGCTGAGTGAAACCAGCCGCCTACCAGGGATCGACGGGAATGCCAAAATGTCAAAATCGCTTGGTAACACATTGCTCCTGTCAGCCAGCGAAGAAACCATTCATCACGCGGTCAGTGCAATGTACACCGACCCCAATCATCTGAAAGTATCCGACCCGGGGCAAATCGACGGCAATATGGTATTCATTTACCTCGACGCTTTTCATCCGGATAAAGCAAAAGTGGCGGAAATGAAAGCGCATTACCAACGGGGTGGACTGGGTGACCGGACATGCAAAAACGAGCTGGAGGTGTGCTTGCAGGAACTCATCGCCCCAATGCGCGAGCTGCGGGCAACCTACATTCAGGATAAAGGCATGCTGATGGCAATGCTCAAAAAAGGCAGCGAACAGGCGCACGAGATCACGCAGCAGACATTAAGAGAAGTGAAGCAAGGGCTGGGTTTGCCGGTGTTCTGAACTCGACCTATTACAGTCGGCCCAATAAATAAAGACAGCTCCCAACGAGTTACCTTCGCCGGGAGCTTTCAGAATCTTCCCCACGTTTTATCAGCAAAATGCACTAATGTTTTATTTCGAAATCAAAACCTCATTTCAGGCGATGGCCCCTCTGAGAAAAGGCATGGATTGTCGCCGAAGAGACTATGCTACTCAACGAGTGGCAAAAGGAAGCATTTCATCTGTATCTACAGACAAAGATGCCCGTTTTTCAATGTGAGTTAAACCAATGGAAAGTCGATCATTTATTCTCATATTAGTTCAAACTGGAGATGCTGTTATCATTACCCCTATAATAGGAGCATTAAATATATTATAACGCTCCTATTGAACCTACCGCTTTGGTTAGGTAATGCTTATAGTTTAAAACGTTAGAGAAATTTACTCGGCTAAATATCCACCATCAATTGGATAAACTCCTCCGGTACAGAATGCGGATTTGTCTGATAGCAAAAACAATATGAAGTCTGCTATTTCTTGCATTTTTGCCATCCTTTTCATAGGGTGGCTTTTGGCGAAGCTATGTACGATATTTTCAGGAAGTGCACTCATTCGCGGGGTCTGGACATAACCAGGAGCGACTGCATTTACTCGAATTCCTTGACATGCAAATTCTAGCGCTGCGGTTTGGGTTAAACCAATTATACCATGCTTAGCCACGGTGTAAGGCGCTAATCCAGGAATGCCAACCAGGCCATTTACGGCAGATAAATTCACTATTGAGCCACCAAACTTCATCATCTGAGGTATTTCATATTTTAGGCAGTAAAAAACTCCGCTCAATGAGGTGGCAATAACCTTATCCCAGTTCTCAACTGTTTGCTCTGTTATGTTTTTACCATGATCACCTGTTAAGCCTGCATTATTTACAGCATAATCAAGTCTGCCGAAGCGTTCGATAACCTCATCGATCATTTGTCGTACTTGTTCGGGCTGTGATACATCACATCCGATCCCCATCGCTTGTTGACCCTGTGAAGATAATTGTTTCGCTTTTTGTTTAGCCTGCTCTGACGAACGGGCGACAATAATGACCTTAGCACCATGTATGTGTAATTGCTTTGCGACGGCCTCACCTATTCCTGTAGTGCTTCCTGTTATCACAGCAATTTTATTTTGGAAATTCATACTCCCCCCAAAGATGTAGAATTGAACCTTTCATCTGGGTTAGTATACAAATGAGCTGTGACAGTTTTTGTCAGTACTCTTTCTCCTCGCTAATCCCTTCTTTTACTCTCCATTTTTTCAATAAAACCGCCCTGCTTTCACTATAAAAGGAATCCAGTTGCTCAATTTCCTTAATTTTGTCAGTCCTAAAGTGGCGAAAATCATTTCTCATCTCACACCATGCAACCAAAAGCCAACATGACTCCATGTATACCAACCCAATGGGCCATATGACTCGAGAAGAGTAAGAGTCTTTCTTATCACAATACTTTATTTTGATTCTCTTTCGCTTTTTAATAGCATTGCGAATATCTTCAAAAAACATCTCATTTTTTCTGAAGGACCAATCAGATAGGATTGACTTTCAATAAGATTTTTCAACTCACCGGAAATGACAGTATGTATTTTGGCAAGTGCATTCTTAGCGATAATTTTGAAATCATGGTCCGTATTATGAGAGACCCAATTCAATCCAAGCGTAATAGCATTGACTTCTTCATGAGACAGGTTTAAGGGTGGCAAATGAAAATCAGATTTAACGATATAACCAATTCCAGCACCACCTTCAATGCATACCTCTTGATGCTGCAGCGTTTTTATATCTCTGTAAAGGGAACGCACACTTATCCCTAATCTTTCTGAGAGTGTGGATGCAGTGATCGGATATCTTTGTGCCCTTAATATCTGTAGTAATTCGAGAAGCCTTTCTGTTCTAGTCATAGTGATAAATCCATCATGATCCTGAGACGATTTCTTAAAGCATCTATTAGATAAGCATCTTAGTACAAAGCAAGTGTAGATGGCTAAGTTGAACTGCCCCAAGGTCTGATACCGCGCTAAGTTCGTAATGCGTCCATCAGTGCGTCTGTTTTGAGGACACATTTCATCTCATTGCAGGTGGGTTGTAGCCATTCATCGCTTTTGTCGCCGGCAATACTGTGTCGGAAAGGCCACGGACTCCGACCAACTGCGGGGGATCTGTGGGGGATGAAATCAACGGCACGATCCGGAAAGAAGCGGAAAAGCCGCCCGTCCTGTGTCCACTCAGGCGCGGTACACTGGAGCCAACAATGGATATCCTTACGCATCGCGCGATATGGACATGGAACCGCAAAGCGTCATTACAAAACATCCGTAAAGCTGTTCGGATAGTATATCGTGCTGTGGGTGTGAGTGAATTCAGGCAACGGGCAGATATCACCGCAATTTTTACTCTGAACTATAAATTATGAGTCCCCTTTAATCATCAATATTATTGTTGAGACCTGACAATGGTCATTTCAGGCTTTATTTCTAATTTTCAGCACCAGATACCCGCTGATATTTATAGAACACATCTGTAATTTACTCCTTATTGGTGTAACGTGTAACTATATATTTCACGGAGTAACCAAATAATAGCAATTATGATTGCACGTGAAACTATTAGTGTATTCATGACTGTGAGATAAGTAGATCGTTATCATATATTATCTTTATTTTTCATGAAGATACAACCAAACCTCAAATTCATTTAATTTATTGAAACAATCGTTTAACCTGTTTTGATAGTTTTATTCTATTGATGATTTACTGACCGATCGATATTAACTTGTTTTAAGAGTAAAGGATGTTTGCAATACTTTTATGGCCGAAATATATGTCAACAAATAAATCAACATAAACAAATAGTAAACGGAGTCGCTAATGCACTTGAAATACAATATATCTAACGTTAACGCCAGAATCGGTCGATTCGTTCGTAGCAACCGACAAAAAATGAATATGAGCGCAGAAGAGTTAGCTGTTGAATTAAATATATGTCAGCAGCATGTATCACGGTTTGAACGGGGGCAGTGCGCTTTTACGTTAGAGTTTATTCTGCGAATTCTGAACGTTTTTAACATAAGACTGAGTCATCTTGTCAGTGAAGTTTTCTATGAGGATACACAGGTATTTAGCAAGGCCAGAAGCATTATCCAAAACAATTCAATGACTAAGACCATTAATTAACGAGCTTGATTTTTAAAAGCAGCATTTACTGGACAATATTCTTCAAGAGAAACCAAATACAACGTATTGCTTTTGTATTTCTCTAATTTTTACCGGGTGTGAATATCTAAAACCTGCTACATGAAGAAAGTCATGCTCCGCATCGCCATGTTTACTTGAATAAAGTGAACATGGCGCTGCACAGGCGTTGTATTTTTAAATCCATAATTAGGAATGTTACTTAAATGAAATTAAATAAACTACTGGTTGCTTTATCACTTACTTTTATTTCCGGCTCAGTCCTTGCGGCAGGTGGAGACACGGCCACGCTTAAAGTCACCGGAAAATTAGTGCCGGGCGCATGCGCCGTCAATCTGGATAACGCCGGTATTGTTGACTACGGAACAATGTTAATGACGAACCTGTCTGCAACTGAAGACAATCAACTGCCGGAAAAACGTATTAATATGGGTATTAAATGCAATTCCGAACGACTTGTTGCGTATACCCTTCATGATGAACGTAGAGATTCTCTTTATAATGGTGTGATTAAAAATGCCACCGTTGATGGCAGCGATATACCCGCAAGCAGCAATCAATTTGGTCTGGGGCTTACGAACGACGGTGAAACAACACTGGGGGCATATACTGTTATTAACTGGTTCCCTGATATGACTTATTCGGGTAGCACTGACAATCTGGTGTTTATCAGTAAAAAAATTACCAGCGACGACTGGTCACGCACGGCCTCTGGCAGCACCGTAAACGGCGTGGATGTTGCGGCCAGGTTACACACCTTAGGAAATCCTGATACATTAACCCCGGCAGCTTTCTCTGAATTGAAAGTTCCATTATCTATTAAAGGAGTTCTTCGCAAAGGGGAAGACCTTAAGATTACGGATGAAACGAATCTCGACGGTGAGGCAACGATTTCTCTGGTTTATCTTTAATAATATCCCGTAAATTAATACGATAAAATCAATTTTATCGACTCTGTTTATTACCGGGCCATGTTCTAATGGCCCGGTAAATATACTGGAATAACTACAATGCGTCAGCCATTTTTCTTCTGGAAAGTTCTTTTCATTCTTTCACTTTTCCTGATATGCGTCCCACAGGTTAGTATGGCCACCGGAATGCAGCCTGACAGTTCCCTTTTACTGATCCAGGAAAAGGAAAGCGGAGGCAGCATGAATGTCACCAATACAGACAATATCCCTTCCCTGCTTTACACACAGGTCATTAATGTTGACGGTGAGGATGACACGATTAAACTCCTGCCGACTCAGCCGGTAGTCCGGGTTGAAGGAGGTAAGACTCAGCAAGTTCGATTTATTCTTAAAACGGAAAAGCCGCTAATTACTGAGCATCTTAAACGTGTCATTTTCGAAGGTATCCCCCCAAAAATTCCCGGTAGTAACAAAATTGGTATTACCATACGTCAGAATTTACCCGTACTTATTCATCCAGAAGGATTACCGGAACGAAAAGATCCCTGGACGTTACTTACATGGCATAAAGAAGGCAATCAGCTGAAAGTTACTAATCCAGGCCCCTATGTCGTCCGCCTGGCCCAGCAGTTTGTCACACTACCGTCGAAGACACAATTTGACCTCGGGAGAACGTATTTACTGCCGGGCCAGCATATAACCTTATCATCAGCATCCTCGCTTACGGCTGATAACGAAGTACGTTTTGTTCCAGTCAGCCGTTACGGTGTTCAGGTGTCGGAGTTTATTGCTTCGCTAAATTGAAAGAAACTTTAGCGCCAGACCGGATGTCAGGTTTCAACGCTGAATATTTATTATAAAAACCTATTTCGCATCAGAACGATTTATATCCGAGCTCCTGCAAGGATAGCTATAAGGTTAATAAATGCCCTTTAATTTAATCAGAACATTGCCTGTTCACAGGTATGCATATTATTTATTTCTCGGTCTACTTGGTAGTTACAGTATGATGTTATCCGCCGAACCTTTACTATTTGATAACGGAAGATTAAAAAACCGTGGACTGGATGCTGGTCTGAGTCATTATTTTTCTCACGCCGCACGTTTTTCACCAGGCGAATATCCTGTTAGTTGGGTGATTAACGGGCGCAATAAACGTCAGCTTATGACGCGATTTAATGCGCAGGGCGAACCCTGTATAACTCCTGAAACATCCCGAAATCTCGGACTTGCGTATGAGTTTAATCAAGGATGTCTGGATTATCAGACGCTTTATCCCGCAGCACAGTTAACGGCAGACCCGTATAAAAATCAGATTAGTATTACAGTTCCGACATCTGCGCTGACGCCAGAAAGCATCTTATTACGGAAGGATATTATTCAGGGAGGCACATCGGGGCTGCTTAATTATAATCTGCAGTCGTCAACCACAGTTCAGTCCGGAAAGCACGAAACTTATCAACTGGGACTATTTGAATCAGGACTGAATCTGAATGACTGGCTGCTTCGCAGTCGTCATACGGTATCGTACAGTGACGGAACACGTCGTTCTCAGCGACTATATACTTATGTCCAGAAGACGTTTCAGTCGCTACAACAGACCTTTCAGGCAGGAGAGATATACGCTCGTCAGACGCTACTCGCCATTCCTGGATTAACGGGGCTTCAACTGTTTCCTGATAGTGCACTGCGTCCTGCTCGTAGCGGCGTTTCTGTTCAGGGAATAGCGCGTTCCGCGCAGGCTCGTGTTGAGGTTTATCAAAACGGACAGTTAATCGAGGCAACACAGGTTCCTGAAGGACCGTTTTCATTAGATAACATTTCCATGCTCAGCACGCAGTTTCCGCTGGATGTGAAAGTGACGGAACAGGATGGTCAGTTAACAACGTTTTCAGTACCTGTCACGGCCTTACAAACTCCGGCCGACGCTCCCCTTTATGGGTCTGTGGCACTCGGTAAAGTGCGCGAGACAGTTGCCAGCGATGAATCGGCCCCCTGGCTCATTACCGGAAGTCAGGGAATGCGGATTTCCCGACAGGCAACGCTAAGCGGTAGCGCTCTGGCCTCAGCACAGTATCAATCCGCGGCGGCATCCCTGAGTTTTATTCCGATACCGGCATGGTCACTGTCGCTGCAAACCACGATGGCACAGGAACAGTACACGCATCATGCGGGCAGCAAGGAAAGCCTCAGTCTCCGCTACCAGCTTAACCCTTCCGCCAGTATTCAGGCGGCCTGGACCACAACATCTGCGGGATTTCGTGAGCTCAGCGACGCTGTAAATCATACGACTTCCACAGCGAACAGTTACTACAATGTGGGAGGTAACTGGGCTCATGAACATTTAGGTCTGTTTTCGCTGAGTTACTCGACCTCCTCCGCGCGTGACCATGCCGCCACACCGAAATCATGGTATGCCTCATGGTCAAAAAACTGGCGCTGGGCTGGACATGGTCAGATTAACCTTTCGGCCACATGGCAACGTGTTTCTGGCTCCCGGACGAGTACGCAACGTGACGATGATGTTTTTTATATCCGACTTGGGCTGCCTCTGGGACACGATCGCGTAAATCTGTCCCTTCGTCGACAGGGCTCCCGGACTTATAACGATGTTCAGACCAGCGGACAATGGGACGATATGTCATATTCGCTATCGGCAGGACGGGACTGGCAAAATGCACAAAATACCATCAGCGGCAGTTTTGGGCAGAATTTGCATTATGCCCAGATGAGTGGGTATGCCAGCCAGACCGCCAATTATTGGGGGTATGGCGGTTCGCTAAGCGGTGGGATTTCCGTTAATCAGGAAGGGATACTTTTTTCACCTTATGCGATTCAGGAATCATACGGCGCGCTTTCATTAAATTCTCCGCTTTCCGGGATCAAAGTATCTACCCCGCAGGGCCCCGTCTGGACTGATTATCGCGGCAAAGCGCTGGTTCCCGGCTTAACACCGTGGCAGCCCTCTCGTCTCAATATTGATGTTAAAACGTTGCCCAGACATGTCGACTTAACCAATGGTGCCGCGGAGCTTACCGTTTCGCGAGGAGCCGTCGCATTCACACAATTCAGGGTATCAGACACCCGCAGGGTACTCATGACAGTCAGACGTACTAACGGAAAGCTTCTGTCTAAAGGAAAAGGGATCGTAGACAGCGATGGGCAGTACGTGACGAATTCTCTGGAAAAAGGCCTGGTTTTCTTTAGCAACCTGCAGCCCGGTGAGTCGTTCTTTGTGGGGGATGACAACGGTAGCCCCATGTGCCAGCTACAGTATTCCCTGCCCCCAACTCCACCTCAGGATGGTTTATATGAAGAGTTAACGGGAGTATGCGAATGATTCGTTTAATATCATTATGTTGCGGCATCTATTTTATTGTCAGTCCGGTCGTTCAAGCGCAGTGCAATATTATTGCCAGCCAGTTGCGCCACGAATACGGCAAAGTCCGGTTTCAGGATACTGAGCCCACCGGGCAGGTACAATGGCAGCAGTTGCCCGCCCGTCAGGTACAGGTACAGGTGCGGTGTGATGTTCCTCAACCCATACATATCCGGTTTGATGACAATGACCGTCGAGGACTCGACTTCAGTTTCGGTGAGGAGGGACGGGCAACGGTGATGTTCAGTGAAGCGTTTGTCGATAATAAGAGCAGCCAGTTCGTTGTTCACCACGAGCTTAATAAATCGTCTGAATCACGGTCGCAGACCCCTATTGCTGTTCTCAACGGAGACACAGTTGAGCTCCAGCAGCATCATCAGCCCGTGAACGGGATGTCGGCCACTTTCCTGCTTACGGTTATTCCCCGTGTACAGGCCCGCAGCTTTCAGGTTTCAGATCAGCAGGCGTCAACATTGTCATTACGTATGACCGTACCAGAGAGAGAATAACTCGATGATTTCATTTTGGTTCAAGGAAATTTTTCAGCGTGTTATATACCACCAGTCAAGTGTTACAGGAAAGATGCGCCTGATTTCGCTTATTAAAAGCCGGATACATCGGTGGCTTTGTTGTGCCGGGGGGATATTTTGCCTGTTGATTACGAAGGCGTATGCGGAAAATACGGTGGATGTGAGCTTTTCAGCTGAAATGATCCCGGCGGCATGCCGGGTATCGCTGGATAATGGCGGCACTGTGGATTACGGTACGCTGAGTCTCTCATCGATCCGTTCTTCATCTCCCTATCTGTTGACGCCACGTGTTATCGGCTTGCATATACAGTGCGAGAGCCTGCGACAGGTGGCATGGATGGTCAATGATGAAAAAGCGGAAACCCGGGTCCGTAACCTGATAATTGACTCTCACGATGATAAGACATCTGGTCGGCATTCATCTGACACCCTCTTTGGACTGGGTGTTACCTCAGGTCAAAAACCGATTGGTGGTTACCTGATAACCGCATTAGCCGGGGAGAGCGCCGTGGAAGGCGATATCGCGTCATGGGGGTATCAGACGGGGGAACAAGAACGGAGCATGTGGCAATCAGCCGGGACAGCACTAACACTGATTTCAGGCATCATGAGACTGACTCCGGTGGATGCGAAAAATAATCCCGTGGCAATTCGTCAGTTGACAATCCCCCTCAGGATCTCTGCCGCCATTGCCTCCGATGGCCTGAGCTTACAGGATGAGACTGAGTTACAGGGCGAGGCCACAATCAGCCTGATTTATTTGTAATATTGGGACAAGAATAGTATCCCGCAACACATGTCTGTTGACTTATTTTGTAAAAAGACTACTTTTCAGGACATGAAGAAGATACTCATCATTGTTCCCGATGGCGGCATGCTGTTTGAATCCGCCGGTATTGCCGACATCATGATGCAGGCCAACCGCCTGCATCCCAAAAGCGCTACGGAAACCTGTTATCAGGTTCAGTTAGCCACAACGCAACCACATCAGGTGATCCATGGTCAGTCCGGCCTGAACCTACTGGCAGATCATCGCCTGCATGAGATAGATCCTCGCGAACCTCTCGATACCATCATTATCACCGGCAGAGGTCAAAATCCGCAGGAAGGAATTGCTGTGGTTGACTGGCTGCGCCTTGCCGCTCCCCATGCCCGCCGCATTGCATCCATTTGCGGCGGTGCGATGCTGCTGGCACAAACCGGGCTGCTGGACGGCAGACGAGCCACCACCCACTGGAAACTACTTGAAACCATGCAGGCAGAATTCCCTCAGGTGCGCGTCGAAAGCGGTCCGCTTTATATTCAGGACGAACACATCTGGACATCGGGTGGCGTGAGCTCCGGCTTTGATCTAACGCTAGCGCTGGTTGAAGAGGATTATGGTTTCAGTCTGGCGCGCGACGTCGCTCAAGACTTCGTCATGTACCTGCGCCGTCCTGGGGGCCAGCTGCAGTTTAGCCGCTACAACCTTCAGCATACCAGTACTCTGGGCCCGATTAACGATCTGCTGATCTGGCTGCTTGAGAACCTCACCGCCGACCTCAGCGTGGATAAACTGGCGGAAAAAGTCGCCATGAGTCCACGTAACTTCACCCGCGTGTTTACCCGGGAAACAGGAGCTTCACCGGCGCGCTATGTAGCTGAAGCTCGTCTGGCCGCCGCCCGGCAGCGTCTGGAGCAGACCAACGAGACGCTGGAGCGTATTGCCGAACAAACGGGATTCGGCAGCAGCATCAACCTGCGACGACTATTCGAAAAACAGCTTCACCTGACCCCGGGCGAATATCGCCAGCGTTTTCATTGTCGTAAAATGGCCTAAAGTGATCCTTTTTTGTCGTTTACGCCAAGCAGTGATCGGCCTAAATTTATGCCAGAGACAACAGATAAGGAGTTGATCATGGTAAAGGTCGGTATTAACGGTTTTGGCCGTATCGGACGTAACGTACTGCGTGCTGCACTGGGTAACTCGGATATTCAGATTGTGGCAATCAACGATCTGACTGACAGTAAAACATTGGCGCACCTGCTGAAATACGATTCGCTGCTGGGTAAACTCGATGCCGACGTCGCCGCCAGTGAGGGGCAACTGGTCGTTAACGGTAATTCCATTACTGTTTTTAGCGAACGCGACCCAGCCAAAATCCCCTGGCGTCAACGTGAAGTCGATATTGTCATTGAAGCAACCGGCTTCTTCACTGAACGAGACAAGGCGGCAGTACATATCCACAACGGTGGCGCAAAGCGCGTAATTATCTCTGCTCCAGGTAAAAACGATGATTTAACCATCGTGATGGGCGTTAACGATCATCTCTACTCGGCGGATAAACACTTTGTCGTCAGCAACGGTAGCTGCACCACCAACGGTCTGGCACCTGCCGCGCAGGTTTTGCACCAACATTTCGGTATTAAGCATGGTCTGATGAACACCACCCATGCCTACACCAACAGCCAGGCGCTGCACGACCAACCGGAAAAAGATCTTCGTGGCGCCCGCGCCGCTGCATTGTCGATAGTGCCCTACTCAAGCGGTGCTGCAAAGGCGCTTGGCAAAGTCATCCCTGAGCTGGATGGTCGCTTAACCGGTTATTCGCTGCGCGTACCAGTTCCGGTAGTGTCAATTGTCGACCTGACCGTCACGCTTGAGCGGGATGTAACGGAAGAAGAAGTCAATAATGCATTTCGTAACGCCGCCGCGACGGGGCCGCTGAAAGGGATCCTGGGCTATAGCGATGAACCGCTCGTTTCAAGCGACTACCAGGGTGACCCGCGTTCATCCATTATCGACGGCCTGTCAACGTTGGTAATTGGTGGCAATATGGTCAAAATTCTCGCCTGGTACGATAACGAATGGGGATTCTCCAATCGGCTCGTCGACCTGGCGCTGTTAATGGCAAAAAACGAGCGCTAACTCCTGCTTCCCACGCCCTCTTAAAATCCACGCCTGGCGTGGATTTTTTAACTCTGCCACGGCAGATTAAATGTGAGTTTGATGGCGGAGCAATTCCTCTCAACTTAGTCATTTTATTAATCTTACGGTTGCTACCATAATAAAAAGTCACTAAGCGAAGCCTATAACCCGCAGGCAATATGAGTAATGTGAACTTAATTGAGGATTCCGGTATGACCACCTTTCATCAACTTACTGCCACCAGTCTCAATGGCCAACCCATCTCGATGGCCGATTACGCTGGCAAACTGGTGCTGGTGGTTAATACCGCCAGTCATTGTGGATTCACGCCACAATAGCAGGCCTCGAAGTGCTCGATAAGAAGTACGCCGCACAGGGTCTGGTGGTGCTGGGTTTCCCCTGCAACCAGTTCGGTAAACAGGAACCTGGTGGAGCCGATGAAATCGCACAAACCTGTCACATCGACTACGGTGTGAGCTTCCCGATGTTTGAGAAAGTGGACGTCAACGGCGCTGGGACGCATCCGGTGTTTCGTTTCCTGAAAGATGAATTACCCGGCGTGCTGGGTGGATCAAGTGGAACTTCACTAAATTCCTGATCGGGCGCGACGGTAAGCCGCTTAAGCGTTTTGCCCCCTACACGACTCAAGAGAAAATAGAAGCCACGATCCTTGCAACGCTAAAAGACTGAGTGCTCATGTCATTCAAACCGTTCCCATTATGCCCCTGCTTGCTGCCTGAATAAAAAACACGCTGCAAAATCAACAAAATATAATCAACTTGCTTAATTACTCTGCAATCGCGTGAGATCAGGAAGAAAAATGCCATTTCCCTCTTGCCTCATTCGGTCTGTGCCGCTAATATTCGTCCCCGTTGTCACCTACAACGTTGCGTTCATAGCTCAGTTGGTTAGAGCACCACCTTGACATGGTGGGGGTCGTTGGTTCGAGTCCAATTGAACGCACCATCTTGCGTCCGTAGCTCAGTTGGTTAGAGCACCACCTTGACATGGTGGGGGTCGGTGGTTCGAGTCCACTCGGACGCACCAAATCATCTCTTCGATTTGGTGCTATTTCCCTTCAAAACTATCGTTTTATCTTCGGTTTTATCATTTCCTACGTTGCTACAATAGCAATGCGTTAAATCATTCTAAATTCCATGCTCAACGCGTATCATTCATATTCTTTGTATAATGTCTTTCGTCAGAGCCCGGATACCATGCCCTCTTCCATCCTCCTGTTCGCCGCGGGCAGTTTACGCCCAGCATTTACCCCGCTGATAAGCCAGTTCACGCACATGAGTGGAATAGACGTCAAGGTTGAATATGGTCCGGCCGGTTTACTGCGCGAGCGTATTGAAGCGGGTGAACCGTGTGCGCTCTTTGCCTCCGCCAACCGGGAACATCCGCAAAACCTGCTGGTACGTAATAAAGCCGTCTCAACGCACACCTTTTGCTGGAACAAACTGAGCCTTGTCAGCAACCGAATCGGAACCTGGCTGGATTTACTCCGCGACCCAACGCTGCGACCAGGTACATCAACGCCCGGCTGCGACCCTTCCGGAGACTATACCTGGGCATTTTTCGACAATATGGATGTACTGGAACCAGGACTCGGGCAGCAACTTCGGGCGCGCGCTATCCCACTGGTTGGTGGCCGTGATACGGTAAAAATCCCGCAAGGAGAACTGGCGAGCGCCTGGATCCTGCGCCAGGGGCTGGCCGATCTGTTTATCGGTTACGCGCATTACGCACACGCGCTGCACGCGATGACCGACGTACATTACGTGGCTATTCCGGACGAGCACAATATTTGCTGCGAATACCAACTGGCGGTGCTTGATGCATCCAAAGAAGTCATGGCGCTGGTTGAATTCATACTTTCCCGCAGCGGTCAGGCGTTCCTTACCGCCGCAGGATTCTTACCGCTTAACGCCGAATAGAAAACAACGGTGCGATAAACGGCGTAGGGTGATTCTCCACGCTAAGTTTTCGCAGCGGTAAGCCATAGGCCAGAAACAGATTCTCTTCGGTCACAATGCTGTCCGTTGGCCCTGCCCGCCATTTACCTTCAGGGAGTAGCAGCAAAGTATGGGAAGCAACCTGCAACGCATGAAGCGGATCGTGGGTCGAAAAGAGAATGCTGCATCCCTGTTGATGGGCCAAATCGCTGATGAGCTGGAGCACCACCTGCTGATTGGCGAGATCCAGCGCGGAACACGGTTCATCAAGTAACAACGTTTGACACTCAGTCACCAGAGCCCGGGCAATCATCACTAACTGTTGCTGCCCGCCAGAAAGTGAGCCAAATGAGCTGGAGGCAAGATGCGCAATACTCAACTGCTCTAATGCCTGCATTGCTCTTTGTTGATCCTGCTGGCTGGGTTGCGCAAAAAGCTTCACGTGCTGTGCTCGCCCCATCAGCACCACATCGCTGACCGTATAAAGAAACGGTAGATGGCTATGCTGTGCCACAATTCCTATCCCACCGTTATTTTCAATACTCCCGCCTAAAGCAGGCAGCGTGCCGGTTAGCGTATCAAGCAGCGTACTTTTACCCAGACCGTTACGTCCAAGCACGGCCCAGATATCACCTTTCTGGCAACAGAACGTTAGCGGCTCAAATAGCGGCGCGCGATACCCATAAGAAAGCTGATTTACGCGCAGTGCGGCAGGTATCATGATTTCTCCCGACGGCTGGTACGAATGAGCAAGAAAGCAAACAACGGCGCACCGAACAATGCGGTGATGATCCCCAGCGGTATCTCCGCGTGCATCAGGGTGCGGGCAATATCATCCACGACAATCATAAAACCGCCCCCCAACCAGAAGGCACACGGCAGTAGACGACGATGATCAACGCCCACCAGCAAACGCGCCAGATGCGGAATAACCAACCCAACCCAGGCAATACTGCCGCTGACCGCCACCTGAGCGGCGACCAAAAATGCGCAGCACACCAAAACGCTGCGTCGCAGAGGAACCACCGCCACCCCCAGTGCTCTGGCATCTTTGTCATTGAGCGATAACAGGTTTATCCGCCAGCGTAGCTGGAACAAAACCGTCGCGGCGATACCGACTGGAACCGCCAATAGCAGTACTTTATGCCAGTTGGCCGTCGCGAAGCTCCCCAGCAGCCAGAACACAATATTAGGTAACGTCTCTTCGGTATCAGCCTGATATTGGATCAGGCTCACCAGCGCGGCAAAAAAACCGCTCAAAATGATACCTGACAGGATCAACACCAGCGTATTCTCCAGCCCCTGTAACGCAGCAATGGCATACACCAGGATCAATGCCGTCAGACCGAAGAAAAACGTTGACCCCATCATCAGCAAGGGCGAAAGACCGAGCAGGATGGCCAGCGTTCCGCCAAAGGCCGCCCCCGACGTCACACCGATAATATGCGGGTCGACCAGCGGATTATGAAATACTCCTTGCAACGTCGCCCCGCATAACCCCAGCGCGCCCCCCGCCAGCAGCGCCATCAGAATACGCGGTAATCTGACCGTCCAGATCACCTGGCTGGCTATTCCCTCAGCCTCGCTATAGTGCGTCAGGTGGTAAAACACCTCGCTTAACGACAGCGGATATTGTCCGAGGCATAGCGAACTGACGCCCAGCAACAGGACCACAACGATTAAGAGCGGTTGCTGGGGCAAAAAACGGTTACTTAGCTGCATCAGACTGCCAGTTCACACGATAAAAACGCTGATAGTAATCTTGCGCCTGCGCATCAACGTCCACATCTTTATAGGCATCCGGATACAGTTTTTTGGCCATCCACAGTTCACCGATCGCCAACGCCTCCGGCATCGGATAGCCCCAGGCTTTGGCGTATTCAGGCATCAACCAGACACGATGATTTTTCACCGCATCAATCCCCTGCCAGTTCTGATCGTTTTGGATCTGAGTTACCACCTGCGGATAGCGATCCTGGACAAAAATCACCTGCGGGTTCCACGCTAATACCTGCTCCAGCGCAACCTGACGGGCCCCTTTCACACTGGCAGCCGCCACGTTTAATCCCCCCGCGTGCTGCATCATCAGTCCTGTGTACTTCCCGGAGCCGTAAGTCATCAGGTCGGGGTTAGCCATATAAATACGGACTTTTTGCGCATCCGGGATGTTTGCAACCGGCGCATTGAATTTTGCTCGTGCCGCAAAAACGTAGTCGATTAACGTTTCAGCCTGCGGTTTGCGCCCCACGACATCCGCAATCAAGCGAATACCCTGCTTTAACCCTTCGTTGTAGACCTGCTCTTCATCGGCCATAGTCGGGTTCATTTTATTCTGTTGCCCGTCGGCATCTTTGCGCAATGAGATAGCAACGACCGGAATACCGGCGTTCTGAATCTGCTGGATCATCTCCGCGGGCGCATAGTTGGCGACAAACACCACCTGTGGATGAATTGCCAGCAGGCTTTCAATGTTCACGCTGGTGAGATCGCCCGGTGTCGGCAATGTAGTAATCGTCGGCATAAAGCGCGCAAATTCAGGCCCGAGCTGTTTTTTCCAGCTCGACATCACGCCAACAATGTCCTGCTGCGCATTGAGCTGGACCAGAATATTCAACGTCTGGTGTTGCAGCACGACCACTTTGTCCACATGGTCAGGGATCGTGACCTGTCGACCAAGCTGATCGGTGATCGTACGGTCGGCCTGAGCAGAAAACGCAAACAACATGCTGGCGCATACCAGCACAAAAGAGCGGAAAGTTAACATGGGATACCATCTGAATAGAGGAGTAAAAACGATATGTATTAAATTATATAACGTAATGACTGGCAACCCATTCGCGATAAATACCGCACTACACACGAGGAAGATCAATTTATGCCAGCAATAATAAAGCCGACGGTGATGACAACCGTCGGCTTTATGTCTTTTCTGCGGTATACGGGACTATTTCGTCGCCGCTTTGATGATCTGAAGCGCTTTGGCGAACTGATCCTGCGGAATCGTCAGCGGGTAAAGGAAACGAATAACGTTGCCATACTGACCGCAGGTCAGCAGCAGCAGTCCTTGCTCAAGGGCTTTCTTCTGCACGCGTTGTGCGGCGGAAGCGTTGGGTTCCCCTGTCACTGGATCACAGAATTCAGCAGCAATCATAGAACCTAAACCACGCACTTCGGCCAGTTCAGGACACCCTGCTTGCGCATCTGTCAGAGCGGCGCGCAGCTGTTCGCCGAGGGCCGCCGCACGCTGGCACAGCTGTTCATCATGAATAATGTCCAGTACTGCATGGGCCGCCGCGATCGACAGCGGGTTCCCGGCGTAAGTTCCACCCAGACCACCCGGCGCAGGTGCATCCATGATTTCGGCTTTGCCCACGACGCCAGACAGTGGCATGCCGCCCGCGAGGCTTTTCGCCATGGTCATCAGGTCCGCTTTATCGGCGTAATGATCCATCGCAAACAGCTGGCCCGTACGGGCAAACCCGCTTTGTACTTCATCGGCGATCATCACGATGCCATGCTCGTCGCAAATACGGCGGATGGCAGCCACAAATTCCGGCGGTGCCACCACGAAGCCCCCTTCGCCCTGGACGGGTTCGAAGATAATCGCCGCAACCTGGGTTGGGTCGATATCGGCTTTAAACAGACGCTCAATCGCTTTTAGGGAATCCGCCGTGGAAATACCCTGAAATTCAGAAGGATACGGAGCATGGTAAACAGAGCCAGGGAACGGACCGAAACCTTTTTTATAGGGTGCCACCTTGCCGGTTAACGCCATCGTCATGTAAGTACGACCATGAAAACCACCGCCAAATGCGATAACGCCAGGACGCCCGGTATGTGCGCGTGCAATTTTCACCGCGTTTTCTACCGCTTCAGCCCCGGTGGTGAAGAATGTGGTTTTACGCTTGCCATCGATTGGCGCGACGGCGTTGATTTTCTCAGCCAAAGACACATAGCTTTCGTACGGGACAATCTGATAAGCCGTATGGGTAAAAGCCTGAAGTTGCGCTTCGACTGCCTGCACTAGGCGAGGATGGCGGTGTCCGGTGTTCAGCACGGCAATCCCGGCGGCAAAATCAATGTACTGATTGCCTTCGATATCGGTAATCGTGCTGTTTTCTGCCGACTGGGCATAAAAATCACACATCACACCCACGCCACGCGGGGTGGCATCCAGACGACGTTGTTGCAGGTTTTTATTGTTCATTCTCTACACCTTGTCCATTAATACATTTCGGTTGAATTACCCTTTAAATTTAGACGCCGTCTGGTACTTTAATCGAGAGCCAAATCGTTTTATTTTAAGGATCCAAATGCGTTCACTTGCCGGAGATGTGATCAAGCATGCGTTTAGTCAGCAGACTGACGAAAAACTACATCGCCGCCTGTATGCCGCCATTTGTAGTTGCATCCTCGAAGGTAGCCTGAAACCGGCTACCCGAATGCCTCCGTCGCGTGACCTGGCAGGAGAGCTGATGCTATCGCGCAATACCGTCCTGCGGGTTTACGAGCAGTTGCAGGCCGAAGGTTATATTTCTGCGCGTACCAGTAGCGGCACATTTGTCACTGACAGCGTGCTGGACAATCTCAACCTGCGTCCCAATAAAGAACCTGTTGCTGCCGCTCTGGAGGATCACACCCGCTTATCTGCCCGCTGCCTTGAGCTGTTAGGTAATGCCAGCGCCAGTCCCCGTCAGTGGGGCGCGTTTATTCCAGGCGTACCTGATGTAGAGCATTTCCCACACCGGGTGCTCAAAAAAATTCAGGACAGGCTGGCAAGACGATTGCGCCCGGAGTTTCTCACTTACGATGCCGCAGGCGGTGTGAATGAGCTGAAAGAAGCGCTGGCGGACTATCTGCGCACCGCTCGCGGCGTGCGGTGTTCGCCGGAGCAAATTCTGATTACCGAAGGTATTCACCAGGCGCTGGATCTGGTGACCCGAACGTTATGCAACCCGGGCGATCACGCCTGGATTGAGGAGCCGGGCTACTGGGGAATCAAAAATATTCTGCGTATCAATGCGGTAAATTTTTCGGCTATTCCTGTTGATGAACAAGGTATGGTCCCGCCGGATGCAGGCGAAACACCGCCAAAACTGATTTTTGTGACACCGTCACATCAATACCCTCTCGGTTCGGTGATGAGCCTCAGTCGCCGCCGGCAACTTATCTTTCGCGCACGTGAAACGCGAAGTTGGATAGTGGAAGATGATTACGACAGTGAGTTCCGCTTTTCCGGCCAGCCGATCCCCTCTTTGCAGGGGCTGGAAGAAGAGACACCGGTCATCTACATCGGGACATTCAGTAAAACACTCTATCCCGCACTGCGACTCGGGTATGTCGTGCTACCTAAATCGTTAGCCGCTCCGCTGAAAAAGGTTCATAACGACCTCTATCGTGGTGGACATCTGTTGATTCAGGCCGCGCTGGCGGAGTTTATTCGCGAGGGTTATTACGCAGCGCACATTCGGAAAATGCGCCAACTATACAGTCGTCGTCGCCAGATGCTGGTAGAGCTTATCAGCCGCCAGCTTGGTGAACATTATCTTGGTTCCTTCAGCAGCAACGCCGGGCTGCATATGATCTTACAGTTACCCGCAGGGAGCGATGACGCGGTCATTGCCCAACAAGCGAATGCGCAAGGGTTGTTGGTGCGCCCGTTATCACGCTATTACGTGAATGAAGAGAAACGCAGCGGCCTGTTGCTGGGGTTTGCAAGTATTGAAGAGCATGAAATGTCGGCGGCGTTTACCCGACTCGCGGATATTATCAGGGTAAACACCGTGTAAGCACTGCCGGATGGTGGTGCAAGCACCTTATCCGGCATACTGTTTAATGTGATGCTTTTTTAATCCCAGCCAGATCTTCATGGCTTACTTCGCCATTCCCTTCACCCCAGGTCTTACGCACGTAATTAATCACGTCGCGCATTTCGTTGTCACTTAACATGCCTCCGTAAGCGGGCATCTTGAAGGAGACGCTGCCACGCGTTGTCGGTGTTTCTGCGCCGTGGGCAATCACTCTGAACAGCGGCGTCGGGTCATCAACCATGACCAGCGGATTGTTGACCAAAGAAGGTGCGTTATCATCCGTACCTTTCCCTTCCAGACCGTGACAAGTTGAACAGTAACGGTTATAGGTCACTTTGCCCGCCTCTGGTGAATTCGACCAGGATGCTGTAGTCGCAGCAGCACGCACCGTTTCAGGCTTCGCGCTTTTCAGACTCAGCAGATATTGGGCGATCGCCGTGGCATCTTCGTCGGTCAGATACTGTGTACTCTGCGTGACGACTTCAGCCATCGAACCTGAAACCGCAGCATGCTTGCTCTTACCGGTCAGCAACAGCGATTTTAACGCCTGCTCAGACATTCCGCTGCCCCGCAGCGAAGGTGCATACCAGCCGTCAATCATCGCTCCGCTCAGGTACTCGGCATCTGCATGAGTATAGGCTTTTTCATTCATCGCCATGCCTCTCGGTGTATGGCAAGAACCGCAGTGCCCGGGACCTTCCACCAGATAAGCGCCCCGTTTTACCAGGGCTGCGTTGTCATCTGGTTTCGCGCTATCTACTGTCGTCGCTGGCGCGTCGGTAAACAGCCAGTTCCAGATATGCAGTGGCCAGCGGGCGGAGAGTAGCCACGGAATGGCATTCTCTTTATTGGGTTGCGCAGACGGTGTGACATCATGCATAAAATAGCGATACAGCGCCTGAACATCCTCGTCAGAAAGTTTTGCATAAGAGGGATAAGGCATGGCCGGATAGAGCGGGTGACCGTCTTTGGCAATTCCCTGGCGTACCGCCTTTTCAAAATCCTCGTATGAGTAATTACCAATACCCTGAGCCTTGTCCGGGGTAATGTTGGTCGAATAAATATCCCCCACCGGAGTAGGAAATTTTTTGCCCCCCGCCATCGCCGCACCACCTTCAGCGGTATGACAGGCGACGCAGTCTGAAATTCGCGCGATGTATTCACCGTTAGATTCAGCAGCGCTTACCGAAGCGGTAAATAAACAGGCGGCGAGAATGGTTACGTTACGCATAGATCACCCCATATCCTTGAGTTCATTAACCGCACGCCATGCCTGATCGATTGCCGTGTGGGCATAAGCACTCCAGTCAGAATCGGAGTTAGCGATGGCAATGCGACCGACTGGCTGACGCGCCCGCTCGATAATTTCTGGCATTTTATCCATATCATCGAACAGTGAATTGGCGTAGTACGCATAGCCATGCGCCCAGCGGTTAACGGTAATGGCGGAGATATCGCGTTGATTATCAAAGCCTGTTGAGCCAAACATCTCCTGCAACTGGGAGCGAATCATCTCCTCATGCGCCGCAAAAGTGGTCCCCAGCAAATAGGCTCGTCCCAGGCGGAACTGCTCTCTGGCCGATAGGTTACTGCCCGGATAGGTCGGCACATAGACCATGTGAATGACCATCGGATCGTCCGGGGAGGCCGGATGCTGATACCCACCAATACTGACCGGATAGTCGAGCTTAACCCGGCTGTAAGGTGCCGCTGGAGAATAAAATTCATGTACGCCAAGCTGTTTGAACGCCTGCCAGTTTTTTACCACCACGTTGGTGTACACCAGCGGAGCCTTGACGTTCAGTTTGAGATCCGCCTGCTGCTGTTCCGGCATCTCAGGCACCAGATACGGGATCATCATGTTATAGCCTGCCATGATGGTGTTCTTACCGCGCACACGGTGCATTTTACCGTCACGCAGATAGGTCACCACAACGCCATCCTGCACGTTAGCCGCATTAATCACTGTGCTGTTCAGGCGCAGGCGCGTGGTGTTTTCTGGTAGATCCAGCTTTTCATAATGTAATCTGGCGAGAACAGAGTCTTCCATCGTGTTACCCGGTAGCGCATCCGGCAGCATATACCTGACTAACAGTCGGGCCAGACCGGCGTTACCGTCCGGGAAATGGTAAACATACGGCTCTTCGAGGTCGGCCAGCGACTCTCCGTCCAACGGCGGTAACCCCATCCCTTCCATGCCGGGTAAGGCGCACGCCCTGGCATCGCTGCAGGAGATGCCTTCAATGCCGATGGCAAAGAAGTCATTGGAACGCTGCTGAAAATAGAGCAGCGCCATTTTGCTCAAACCCACTTTTGTTGCTAAAAATTCACTGTAGCTGTGGGTATCCAGCCATTCCATTTTCTCATCAACCGTCATCCCCGGAAGGTAATCGCCAGGGCGCACATGCAGGTCGATCAGCGCTTTTCTGTCGTTCTCACCTAGCGGAAAATCATTGATAAAGTCTTCAATTTTACGGCCATTGAGCCTGTCCGGCGGAATATCATCAGATACCGCGCGGCCCGGATCGCCGCTGACGATTTTTGTTACGCCAAAATTCTTCTTGTCGAAAAAAACCCCGCGACTGAGCTGCCAGTCGGGGTAGAAGTTTACGTCAAAACTCTCTTTTAACCGCGTGACGCTGACGCCCACGGTTTCCATCAGTTTTTGTACTTCAGGGCTGAAATTATGCGCGGGTGACTGGAATGCTTCGCTGCCGCCATAACCGAGTAATTTCTTGCCCGAGCTGGTAAATTCATTACGTTTGGCGTGTCCGCCAAAATCGTCATGGTTATCGAGGATCAGGATCCGGCTATTTTGCCCGGCAACTTGACGCCAAAAACAACCGGCAGCTAACCCGCTAATCCCGCCCCCAACAATCACCAGATCGTACTCTTCCTCGACGGGCAGAGCGTTTAAATCAAAATGCTTCTGCTCGCGGCCTAGCGCATGCGCCATTTCAAATGATCCAGGATGATTACCCCGCAGCCCTGTCAGCGCAGGAGGATAATAATTTCCATCTATAAATGCGTTTCCCTTTCCTGTCGCCCTGACCCACTCCAGCGGGGTAAGTCCCGCCGCAATAGTCACCGCGACGCCGTTGAGAAAATCACGTCTGGTAATTGCCATTAACTTTTTTCCTTATTGCTACACACTGCCTTTAATACGACACAAATAAGAGAAATACCCCCTTCTTATTTATAAAGGGGTACAACCGACTACTTCACTGGCTTTAACTCTTCATCCAGTTTTTTAGAATCATAATAATCACCCTGCCAGGTGATTTTTCCTGCTTTAACATGAATATAGCTTACGCCTTCAAATTTGATCGGATTATTTGTCGGCGGACTCCCTGCCCATTCACCACTATTTTTGCCTGAAAATTCCCAACGGAATGCCACGGTGTCTTCGTCGTAGACGGGTTTGCCAACCATTTTCCAGCTAAGATCTGGCACCGCCTTAATAAAAGCGCCGATAACCTCTTTTTCCGCTTTTTCTCTGCCGTTTATCGGTTCTCCCGCGGCGGCATCATAATAGACTGCGTCCTCCGCAAGATATTGAGCGGCTCGCGAAGCATCATGCGCATTCCACGCCGCCATATACTCTTTCACGGTATTCAGCGATGTACTTTCTGCAAGGCTATAGCCAGAGAGCATCACTAATGAAAGAACCGCAATTTTTACTGTTTTCATCGTAATCCTCTCTATTCAGAAATGTCACACATGATATGTTTCACCCGAGTGTATTCTTCGAGCGAATAGGATGAGAGATCTTTGCCATAACCCGATTTTTTGAACCCGCCGTGCGGCATTTCGGCGCACAGAGGAATGTGATTGTTAATCCACACCGTGCCAAAATCGAGGTCAATGCTGAAGCGCTGCGCGCGACCATGGTTACTGGTCCAGACGCTGGCGGCAAGACCATACTCCACATCATTCGCTTTGTGTAGTGCCTCTTCGTCAGTAGAAAACGACTGAATGGTCATTACCGGACCAAATACTTCATGCTGAATAGCTTCATCATTTTGATGCAATCCGGAGACAATCGTCGGCTCAAAATAGAAGCCCGGACCTGACCCGGCGCGCCCACCGGTTTCAATTTTTGCATGTGCCGGTAAACGCTCAATAAAACCTTTCACCTGCTCCAGTTGATTCCGGCTATTCAATGCGCCGTACAGCGCATTCTGATCTTCTGGCGGCCCAAATTTGATACTTTTTGTTTTCTGGATCAGTTTTTCCAGAAACTCAGCATAGATGGATTGCTCTACCAGGATCCGCGTAGCCGCTGTGCAATCCTGCCCGGCATTGAAAAAGCCTGCCGTAGTGATTGTCGCAATCGCCTTGTCCATATCCGCATCGGCGAACACGACTGCAGGCGCTTTCCCGCCCAATTCCAGATGTGCTTTAGTCAGATTCGCCGCTGCTGATGCCGCAACCTGCAAGCCCGCGCGGACCGAACCGGTAATCGAAACCAGTGAAGCCTTCGGATTTGAAACCACCAGCGAACCAGTGCTGGCTTTGCCCAACACGACGTTAAACGCCCCTCTCGGGAACAATGGTGCTGCCAGTTCAGCTAACAGCAGCGTACTGACTGGTGTGGTGTCGCTTGGCTTTAACACGACCGTGTTGCCTGCCGCCAGCGCTGGTGCAATCTTCCACACCGCCATCATGAACGGGTAGTTCCACGGCGTAACTTGCCCAACGATACCCAGCGGTTCACGACGGATGGTCGATGTAAACCCGGCGGAATATTCTCCGGCCGCCTTCCCTTCAAGACAGCGCGCCGCGCCAGCAAAAAAACGGATGGCATCGCAGGATGCCGCAATCTCCTCTTTCTCAATAAAATGGCGAAGCTGACCGGTTTCCTGACTCTGCGCGGTTACCAGTCGCTCAACGTTGCGTTCAATCTCATCAGCTAGCAGCAATAACGCCTTTTGCCGCTGTGCTGGCGTCGATTTTCTCCAGATGCTAAACGCCGCCTCCGCTGCTGAGTAGGCTTGCTCTACCTCCGCCTCGTTAGCGTTGGGAGAAATTGCGTATGTTTCACCATCAACCGGACTCACCAGTTCGAAGCTATCTTCGCTACTGCCTGCTACATAGTGCCCATTAATAAAATGCTTCAGGGTTTTCATGTTTGTCTCCTGCCAATTAATACATAAAGAATCTTATGTAATATATATATTGTAAAATTTTTTCAAATGCGCAACATTGACACTATGATAAGCCTCGCATTTTTAACTTAATTTTCACATTTGCAAGGTAAGGCTTTTCATTGCCAGCTGACGCGTTATGCTCAGCTCATCATGAGGTTATCGGGACACACATCCGCTTGTGCAGTGACGTTGCGCCCAGGCATGTAAAATAACTCGGCCATTCTTACCTTCCTTGCCCGACGGGCATGTGTTAAAAATGGTCGTTGTTTCAGGGAATTGAGTACAGAAAAGATTATGATTACTCACGCGGTCATATTTGCGCCTATCGGGCAGGTCAGTCGTTCAGACCAGATAGTCCAGCGCCTTTCAAATGCCATTATCACGGGGTTGCTGGAGCCAAAAGAACAGCTTCCCAACGAAACTGATTTGGCAAAAATGATGGGTGTCTCACATATCACTATCAGAGAAGCGCTAAACACGCTTCGGGCTAATAATCTTATCCATACGGTTCGTGGTCGTAATGGCGGGAGCTTCGTTTGCGAAAATATCGATGGCAAAAATAGCGCCCTGCACCCGTTCAAAGCGATCAGTACGGATTATCTGTCTGATCTGGGTGAAATGCATTGTGCCATTATTAGCCATAGCGCGAGACTGGCTTCCCGACGGATGACCGGTGCGGATATCGCCAAATTTCGCGAGTTTGTCGAGGTACTCAGAAAGGCAAACTCACCTGAGCTGATGACCCAGGCCGATATGCGTTGTCTGCTGGCGATTGCCGCCAGTTCGCATTCAGCGCGACTGGCCAATCAGGAGCTGCAAATTCAGGCTGAATGGGCATCACTTGTGGCGATACTTTATCGCACAGACAGTATTCATGCGGAAATTATCGCGCTTTATTCAGCGCTGGCCGATGCACTGGCTGCTCACAACGAGGCAGAGTCAGTACAGTTTGCTACACGGATCATCGACACGTTTACCTACTACCTTATTGAAAAAAAGCTGAAATATAACTCGAACTGACAATCAGTGAAGGCAGGACAGACAATGAGCTCTTCGACATCCCTAAGCGCATTAATCCGTAAAATTGATGACATAACTGTTTCTACCGTAGATTCTACCGTTGCGCTAGCGAGGAGCATCCATGAGGCGATTTCAGGGGTACAAAAGGCCTCAGCCGAGGTCGTTCTCGACCCATCAGTAAGATCCACCGTTCAACAGCACATCAAGCGCACGCTCAGTGACAACCATTACTGTTCAGGGGCGGGATTCGCCAGCCATATTGAGAGCACCGCAAACACAAAAGAGTACTGGTTGCTGGAGTGGTGGTATAAGAAAGATAACGGTTTGAGCCAGGCGCATCTGGATTTGGATCAGGCCACGCAACAACGACTGGATTTCAGAACCTTTGAGTGGTTTAAGCATTCTCCTCCGGCTGGCAAAGCCTATATCCACGGTCCCTACGTCGACTATATTTGCAATATCTCCTATACCCTAACGTCAGCCGTCCCGGTCTACTACAACGACCAGTTTCTCGGTGTTGCCGCGGTCGATTTGCTGGTCAGTCAGATAGAAGCCGAACTGCTCTCCTGCGCTCATCCTGATTATGTGATTCTGACCAATCTGGAAAACAGGATCATTTTCTCCAGTTGGCCACGTTTTCGCGTGGGTGAATTGCTGTCACCTGCAAATAGTACCGTGGTGTATCAGAGCGACTATTTTATCCTTTATCACTATAAAAACTAAGGGCCCGAAGGCCCTTAGTTTTTAGTTATCCTGCCCCATATTGAGCTTACTGGCGTACGCAATGGCGTCGTTTTCCGGCGCCGCTGAACGACCAAACGGACGGGTCAGGAACATATAAATAAGTCCCGAGCCAACGACAATCGCCAGGCCGAACAGGACCGTCCAACGGTCAATGAAGTCGCTGCTGTCTGCCGGTTGCGCCAGTAACCAGATCCCGCACAATCCGTAAGCTAACGCCAGCACATTCACGATTACCCCCCAACCGCCAATGGTCCACTCCCCCGCCGGTTTCCAGCCTTTCAGGCGCTGACGCAGCGCGGCAAGCACAACCATCTGGAACGAGATGTAAATCCCGATAACAGCAAACGCGGTGATACGCGACAGGTTATCTGGCTGGAAATAAACCCAAACACAGATGATCACTGGCAGTAGGCAACTGACGACCATGGCATTATCCGGAACACCATTTTTAGAGATTTTGGCCATCCATTCACTTCCCGGCAGCATTCTGTCGCGGGAGAAAGAAAAGATAAGACGGCTTAACGCAGCCTGGAGAGACAAAATGCACGACAACATGGCGATAATCGCGACGACGATAAAGACAGTCGCGCCGGTTTCACCCAGAGCTTCATTAAGGATTGCCGGGATCGGATCGGACGTTTTACCATTCACGATGCTGACCAGATTCGGTGAAGCCAGCAGATAACCCATAACAGAAATAATGGCGGAAATCGCGCCGAATACGATGCTTAAAATCATCGCCACTGGGATCTTTTTACTGGGATTCTGCACCTCTTCCGCAACGTTACCGCAGGCCTCAAAGCCAAAGAACATAAACAGTCCCATCAGCGCAGCAGACATAAATGCGGTGGAATAGCTGCCGTCATGAGCCAGCACACCCATCGAGTCAAAAATTACAGAGAACGGCTGCGAACGGTGGAAAATCAGCAGATAAATCCCCAGCGCGATCACGCTGACAATTTCACACCAGAAACCAATTTTCGCCACCCGGGCCAGATTTTTAGTCCCGGACATATTAACCGCCATCATCAACAGCAGCAGCAGAACGGAAGTCACCAACATCGTGGCTGGAGTCTGACCATAGTGGAAGAGTGATTCAACAAACGTTGATGTATATTCCGCGATCGACGTAATGGTGACCACCAGTGCCCACAGGTAGATCCAGGCGGCGATCCACGCATATTTCTTGCCCCACAACCTTCTGGCCCAAGGGTAAAGTCCGCCGGTTATCGGATACTGGGAAGCGACCTCACCAAACACCAGCGCCACCAAAAGTTGCCCGCATGCGACGATTAAAATCCACCATACTGCAGGCGGCCCCGCCAGCGTTACGGCCAGCGCAAACAGCGAATAGACGGCGGTAAGCGGCGACAGGTAGGTAAAACCCAACGCAAAGTTTGAAATTAAACCGATTGATCTATTGAACTGTTCTTTGCCATCTTTTTGAGAATTATCGTTTTTCTTATCAGGTGTCTGTTCCATATAGCTTTCTCTTTTGTGGAATAGTCGCAGGGTTGAACAATTAATGTATAAAAGATATTAAGTTATATGTATAGTGATTTTGTCGCAGATTTGTTAAAAATGATCGCGCATCACGTTAATGAAAAAGTGGAAATAAAACGGTAGAGAGAGCGAGAATTTTGCGGTATTTACAACCAACAATTCTTTAGCAATTGCGAACCGTGGGCCACTTTGGCGGATAAATACGCACAGCGGATTGCGTTCGATGCTAAGTAGCAAGAATCGCTGCTGTTAAGCAACATTTTTGCAATATAATAACGTGATGTTAAACGCTGAACCTGAGCAGGTGAATGATGGAAATTGATCTCGATAATCTGGTCTTTGATGGACTGGAAGAAGCGCAAGAGCGTAACGCTGAACGTCTGGAAGATGCAGACAAGAAAGCGCAAGAAATTATTGCTGATAATGATTGCGGTGACGCCTGCAAAATCTGATTTCCGAACCGGCGCAATGCCGGTTTTTTTTACCTCCTGGCTATGCCCTCTCGCCTGGCTACATATCGCATTGCGTTTACCCATTGTTAACACCTTTTTCACTAATAACATTTTGTAAATAGATAAGAATTTTTTCTTATTTTGTCCTGAACCTGAGTTATGGGAGCGTAAAAAGCACAAACCAAAAAAAACGACAGGGACTTACAAAATGATGGTAACAAAAACTCACAGCGCGAAAAAAACACTGCTGGCACTCGGCATCCTGCTGGCATCAGGCATTAGCGTCTCACAGGCTCAGGCCGACCAACTGGCCGATATCAAAGCCGCAGGCGTAGTAAAAGTCGCAACATTTGACGCGAACCCGCCGTTTGGCTCCATCGATGCCAAAACGCATAAGATTGTCGGCTACGACGTCGATTTTGCCGAAGCGCTGGCCAAATCTCTTGGTGTAAAACTGGAACTGGTGGCGACCAATCCGGCAAACCGAATTCCGTTATTACAATCTGGTAAAGCCGATTTAATCGTTGCGGATATCACGATCACGCCTGAGCGGTCGCAGGTAATAGATTTCTCCGTCCCCTATTTTGTTACCGGCCAGCAGTTTCTTGTGCCAGCAAAATCTCCGGATAAGCTCGATCAATACAGCAAAGCACGCATCGGCGCGGTAAAAGGCACTACTGGTGAACAGGCACTGCATCAGCGCTTCCCGCAGTCGCGCGTACTGGCCTATGACGATATCCCGCTGGCGTTAACCGCACTGCGCAACGGCAATGTTCAGGCCATCACCCAGGACAGTACGATTCTGGCCGGTTTATTAGGCGGTGCGCCGGATAAAGCAGATTTCAAAATTCTACCGGATCTGCTGAGCAAAGAAGAGATTGGCGTGGGGGTGAAAAAAGGTGAGCCAGCGTTGTTAAAAGCCGTCAACGATGCACTTTTGAAGCTGGAATCTACCGGGCAGGCGGCCAAAATTTATGATGTCTGGTTTGGTCCTGAAACCAAAAGTCCACAAGCCCGCGCCTTTAAAATAGAAGCCAAATAATATGCTCTCAGCCCTTTTTCATCGATCCGCAGCTTCGGCTGCGGATTTTACCCATTTGCGTCAGGCGAGCGTCGAACTACGCAATGTGGTTAAAGAGTATGGCGCTCAAACTGTACTTAACGGCGTCAACCTGGCAGTTGAGCCCGGTGAAGTGGTGACCATTCTGGGGCCTTCCGGCTCTGGAAAGTCCACTCTTATACGTCTTATCAACCAGTTGGAGTCGCTCAGCGATGGCGAAATCTTCATTGATGGTAAACCGATTAGCCAGTTGCGCGGGGCGGCATTACGCCAGCTACGCAGCCGTATCGGTTTCGTATTTCAGCAATTCAATCTCTATTCGCATCTGACTGCGCTGCAAAACATCGCGCTGGCGCTGGAATATGTTCACGGCTGGAATAAGACGGAAGCGGATCGCCGGGCACTTGAGTTGCTGGAAAAGGTGGGACTGGCGGAAAAAGCCAATGCCTATGCCGCACAGTTGTCCGGTGGACAGCAGCAGCGCGTGGCCATCGCCCGCGCGCTGGCTTCATCACCGCAAATTATTCTGTTTGATGAGCCCACCTCCGCGCTGGATCCTGAAATGATCGGCGAGGTATTGCAGGTGATGAAAAATCTCGCCCACAGCGGTATCACCATGATCGTCGTGACCCACGAAATGCATTTCGCCCGCGAGATTGCCGATCGTGTGGTTTTCATCGATGGTGGCGATATTCTTGAAGTGGCCCCGCCGGAGGATTTTTTCGTCCAACCACAGCACCCGAGAACCCAGCGTTTCCTGAAAAAAGTGCTCGACCCGTTACACCAGGAGTCATCATCATAATGCATGCAATGGACTGGCAGGGAGTGCTGAGCGGGCAACCCCTGCAATGGATAATTTCTGGTTTTCTTACCACGCTTTGGGTGACGCTGGCAGGTATCGTGCTCGCCACGCTCATTGCCATCTCACTGCTCAGCCTGCGACTGACGGGCAATCGTCTCGCTAAAACGATGGTCGGGGTGTGGGTCTCGGTGTTTCGCAATACACCTTTACTGGTGCAACTGATGTTCTGGTATTTTGCCGCATGGAACTGGCTTCCCCGTGACGTCATTAGCTTCATCAATGCTGATCATCCATGGTCAATTCTGCCGGGTGATGTCTGGTGGTTAACACCGGAGTTTATCTGTTCAGCATGGGGACTGAGCGTATTTACCTCAGCATTTTTGGTCGAAGAGATCGCCTCAGGTTTACAGGCAGTTTCTGCCGGACAACGCGAGGCTGCCGTGGCGCAGGGGTTTTCATCCTGGGCGATATTTCGTCACATTCTGCTGCCTCAGGGACTGGCAAACGCCTGGCAACCCATTGTTGGGCAATATCTCAACCTGATGAAGCTTTCCTCGCTTGCCAGCGGTATTGGATTTGCTGAGCTCACCTACCAGGTACGGCAAATTGAGAGCTACAACGCGCACGCGCTGGAAGCCTTTGCCCTTGGCACCGCACTCTATCTGTTTACCGGCATCGTGCTGGGTATGTTGCTTACGCGTCTTGGGCCGCGGCCGGCGGCGGGTAAATCGTCAAAGGTAAGAATGCGCATCTTCAGCGTCAGGAGCATACTGCATGATCGCTAATATTTCGGTCATTACCGACAATCTTGACTATCTCCTGTGGGGACGTGTGGCTGAGGGGCAACCCGGCGGTGTACTGCTCACTTTGCTGATGGCTATCGGTGCGGCTTTGCTGGCGCTGCCTGGCGGGATCGTTCTTGCCTGCTGCGCCTGGCGATTTCCAGGCGCGGTTCGCAACGGGTTGTTTATCTGGGCGGAATTTATTCGCGGCATTCCGCTCATCTTTGTGATTTTCTGGATGTGGTATTTGCTACCCATGCTGACCGGAAGCGATCTGCCCGGTGCCGTTACCGTGACGCTGGCGCTGGCATGGTTCACCACCGCTTCGGTGATGCACTCGGTGTATGCTGGAATTAGCGCACTGCCTGGTGGGCAATATGAAGCGGCAGTCGTTCAGGGGTTTCGCCCGGATCAGGCCCTGTGTCTTGTCTTGCTGCCGCAGGTGCTGCGTAACGTACTGCCGTCGTTGACGGGGATTTTCATTGGGCTACTGAAGGACACGTCACTGGCATTTATCGTTAACGTACCGGAACTCACGACGGTTGCCGGTCAGGTTAACAGCCGGGTGCAAATCTACCCGGCAGCCATTTTTATCTTTACCGGACTGGTCTATTACCTGCTGTGCTTTAGCCTGGAGAAAATCACCCAGCGCCGCTTCGCACTAAAATAACCTCTCGGCTCAACATTCCACAAACTGATGGTCTTCGTTGAGCCGATATTTCACGCCCGCCCGAATGTTTTTTTCCCCTTCAACGGCAAGCGCAAAGCGCATTCTCTCGCCATCGTGATAAGCCAGCGCCGCACATCCGCCGGGACCGAGCGTTATCGAATCTACAGTACCGGTACTGGCAACAACGGCGTTCTCTCCGCTGGCAATAATGTGGATATTGTCCGCGCAGTTAGCGATTTTTGCCTCTGCGCCAAAACAGGCTACCTGGGTTAAATCACCGCTACTGGCAACCCGGTTTCGGTCGCCAAGCGAACTGATGCGTACGCGCATGCCGGTACTGGCGATACGCGTTCCGTCGCCCACACTGCTGATACGCGCCGAATTTCCCGCAATCGCTATTCGCCCACGATCGCCTGAACTGCCGATATGCGTGTTATAGCCTACACTGCCAATCCGTGCGCTGTAACCGGCACTGGCGATCTGTGCGGCATACCCGGCGCTGGCAATTTTAACGTTGTCACCCGCACTGCTAAATCGGGCATAATCTTCCGCACTCGCCAACGGACGACTGGTTTCCTCCGCGGCTTGCTCACAGGAAATATTCCCCATTGCGTCAATATCCTGCTGAGCAAAACTCGCCTCTTCCCGCCATTTCGACCAGCCGTATTCCACCAGGCTATTTGCCCAATCGGTATACCCTTCCCGCTGGAGCGCGCGATGAACATCGGCATAGCTTCCTCCTGCGGGAAACGCGCGTAGAAACCAGCGATACATGACGGGCCCAACACGCCAGGCCCGTAAGTCACTTCGTGTAATCATCATCGCTTAATGCCGGTGGTAGCCATCCACCATACACTTGAAGGTTTCGCCCGGCGTGCGGCCCGTAGTGCAAAGATAAAGATGCCCAAAAATGAAAAACAGACTGACAATTGCCAGCGCAAAGTGCGCCTGAAGCAGCCAGTAACGCACACCAGGAAACAGATCTCCGACGACCGTCGGGTAAAGCGATAACAACCCAGAAATCAGCAGTAGTGGCAGCAACCCATACATCACGCCAACGTAGGCCGCCTGCTGTAGCGGATTGAATTTAGAACGCGGTGATGCCGGGAATGGATGTGACTCGCCCTGCATAATGCCAAACAGGTAAAAACGTGTTTGTCTTTGCGCGCGAGCGATCCAGCCCTGACGTTGAATAATATAGTGATGTCCGTTGCCGCCAATCAGGTTGATCAGCACAAAACCAACCCAGCAGGCAAGTAGCAAAAAGCCGCAAACCTCATGAACGGTAAGCAGGCTTTTCATTACCGGTGCGCTGACGGCAGAGAAGTGATTGACCAGGCCACTGACCAGAAGTAGCAAAAACAGCAGCGCATTCGACCAGTGCCACAAACGAACAGCCTTCGAATATAAATAGACCTTCTCACCGTGCCCTGCCGACGTTTTATGTGCCGCCCGAAAGCGCAGCATGGCGTGAAGCGCCAGCACCAGCCACATTCCCACCAGCATTAACCCGGCAACGACTAACCACACGGGCCAGTAGTCCGGTGAAAACAGGGGAACATACTGCGCAAGCTGGGCGTGAAACTGTTCGGCATTTTGCGACGCGTTCATACATTTTCCTTTTTAATCAAATGTTGACCGAACCGACGATACAGATGGGGTTTCCCGGCGCCTGCAAGTTGATATTCGTAATACTTGTTTTCTCGCAACCAGGTCTGAATTTCCGGGCTATCTTCACGGCCAAAAATCAGCGCATGTTCCGGGCAAGCGTTAACGCAGATCGGTGGAAAACCTTTCGCCAGGCGTGATTCAGCGCAAAAGTCGCATTTATCCGCCACTTTGGTATGCGGGTTGAGATAACGAACCTGATAAGGACACGCACCAATACAGTAACTGCAGCCGATACAGGAAGACGTATCTACTCGCACAATACCGTTCTCATCCCGCCAGGAGGCACCGGTCGGACACACCTCAATACAAGGCGCATCATCACAATGCTGGCAGGATTGACGGAAGTAGTGATACAGCGTTTCGTTGTCGTTGTCCGAGACTGGAATATGCGCTATCGACAAACGGCTGCCCTGGGCAGGAACATGGTTGGTTTTCCTGCAGGCCCGCGCGCAGATATTACATCCGTTACACAGTGATTCGTCGTGAATCATGACGTAACGAACGGCTTTAGGGCTCCTGGTACTCGCTAACAGATTTTGACCTGGGCCGGTGAAAAAAATCACCGTCCCCATGCCAATGACAAATTTTCGTCGGGTGAAGGACATCGGGTTATCCTCTAAACTGTGACAGTGGTCGTCCACACGTTCCATGACATCAACCTGAATAATTCAGGGGTTCTGATACTGCTCAACCTCAAGCCATTCACACAGGCCGTACGCTTTGCCATAACTCATAAAACGTTCGCTAAACAGATAAGGTTCCGCATTTGACGATTCCACAGTACGTATATCTGCGTAATCGGGATGCGTTTCCATAGCCGTTAGCGCCGCTGTAATCTGCTGAGATTCAAAGCTATACGGCGGTTGCGTCAACATGGCGACCTTATAGGGGCGAGGATACGTGCGGCCGTCGAAGCGTACCGCCTCGGCAATCGCACGGCAGATGTCGTTTTCCACCACCTGCACGCACATGTCGGCGTAGTTTGCCGTCATGGTTTGCGTTGAGTAGAAATAGACATCTTCCGCGCCCTGCACACGGGTGATATCCGCGTTAATTGCGTCCTGACACAGCACATCCAGCAGCACGGATAGATCGGTTTCAGGGACCGAATAAGGTGGCTGCAGAAACACGCTGCGCCCCACCAATTGCCCGGATGCCGAATGCTGGCGGATAAAATCTGCCACAATCGACTCCGGGCTAGAGGGTTCCTGAACCTGCGGCGCAGTCACCTGTTCTACCGGCGAGTGAAAGGCCTGTAGCCAGTGTCTCTTTTGACTATCAACCTCGTCAGGAAGCGCCTCTACGGGTGCCAGAACGTTGCTCACGTTAGTCATCTCACGTTCCTTACGCTGGCAACAGATCTTGCGCCGCCAAATCAGCTGCCACGTCTTCAAGTCCGAGTCGGTTCAGGGTTTCACGCGTTGGGCAACCCAGCTCTGGATCCCAGCCCATTTCCTGATAGAACATCGTCAATGACTGACGCATATCCTCCCTGTCCATCTTGTCGGTTCCTTCAGTGAAGACCGGGATCTTCGGATCTTTATCGAATACCCAGGAGCAGATGAGATCGTGCTCATTGCGCATATCCTTGGTTTGCATCAGTTTGACCGTATAAGCGCGATGCAGTGTAAAGATGCGTTCAGCGGCAAGGTCCAGACTCGCCTGCGTGGTTTCATCACCGGTGACTGCCTGGAAGAACTTCGCTTCCAGATCCAAGTCTCCGCGATAGTTACGGCTCTTGAGTGGTGAAACCGTCATCGGCCAAACCCAGTTACACAACGTAACCGCGTTATGCAGACAGACTTTCAGCAGCGTCCATTTGGCATATTTGATCTTGGCAGCATTGATCGGGGTGTAGTTTTTGGTTTCATCGTAGGCATCCTGTGAACCAAACAGCTCGCCCGCCACTTCGCGCTGCAATTTCAACGGCAAACCGGAACCGATGAAGTTGATATGGGTGTGCGCCATGCAGTCACGGTTAAACATACAGTTGGTGATCGCCCCCACCTGCGCTGAAGCCTCGTTCGCATGGTGAACAGGAAAACCGAACGGCGACCACAGTTTATTTTTGGCATAACCCCAGTACTCTTCGCCCAAATCCCAGCGTTCAGCAATGGCATACGAGCCGTCCGCAAGGTGACTGAGTTCCCCCACGCGATGCGCCAACCGATAGTAGAAGTCTTTAATAAAATTAGGATCACCCGCTTCCAACTGATCCCAGCGGATCTCCGCATACTCTTCAGCCGGCAGTACGCGTTTAAAGACGCCTTTCGAATAGCAATAAGTAAAATCACGGTGCAACTGGCCGTAGTTACACCAGATACCGTAATCGTCAAACAGGTTCAGACCAATCAGGTTTCCCACCACACGCCCATCGTCTTTATCGTCAAAATCTTTCGGGCCATTGGGGAAAATGGTGGTGTGTACAAAGTTCGCCACACAAGTGTTGCCGCCGGTACTCGGCACGCCAAAATCTTTCACCCGCGGAACATTGAGCTGTGACATACAACGAATAGGGCATGAATGACAGCCGCTCATTTTGACCGTGTATTTTTCTGCGGCTGGCCCCAGATCGAACACCGATTTATAGGTACGGAAACCTACCGTATTTTGGTTGCCCGGCGGGATTTCCCCGGTTTCGATTGGTCCGCCTTCTGCTGCGCCCCAGAACAGCCCTTTACGCGCCGTCCAGCGCGAGTTTGGCGAAGAGTATTCTGCCCAGGCCTGCGGGGTGCTTGGCACAACGTGGTTGTTGTTAGCGCCGATGAGCTCGGTCATCATGTAGTCATTGAGCCGCTTCATCTCTTTGCGATCGGCAATATTGACGCCTTTGGTCCCTTCTACCGCAATAGCCTTCAGGTTTTTCGAGCCCATTACTGCGCCAGTACCAGCTCCGCCGCTGTGGTTGCGACTGTTGATCATGCAGGAGAGCGGCACCAGATTTTCCCCCGCCTGGCCAATCGCGGCGACGCAGGTTTCCGGGCTGGTGATGCGACAAATTTCTTCAGTTGTGGCTCGCGTCCCCTTACCCCACAGGAAATCGGCTTTTTCGATGCTAACCTTATCGTCTTTAATGTTGATCCAGACCGGCGATGCGGACTTGCCTTCAATAATAATGGCGTCGTAACCGGCGAATTTCATTTGTGCAGCAAAGAAACCGCCCATATGAGCATCCACGACTAAATTGCCTTTGGTAAAAGTCGATAAGGAGGTGATATTGACGCGGGAGCTACAGGGAGCGCCAGAACCCGTTAATGGTCCGGTGGCAAAAACCAACTTATTCCCTTCATCAAAAGGCATGGTGCCTGGCGGGACTTCGTCGTACATAATTTTATAACCAAAGCCCATCCCACCGACAAATTTTTTAAATTTACTGGAATCTTCAAGGGTGATATTACCCGTGGTGAGATTGACCCGTAAAATAGTACCTGTCCAACCATTAGCCATCATGTTTTCCTTTGCAAGAAGGTTTAATAGATATACCCGCCATTCTTCAGGCAGCTTTTTTATCCAAAACTGCGGTATTTTTGGCAATTAATGGCGCGAATCAGGTATGCCTGCTATCTATCAAACAGTAATATCTTTCCACTCGATAATTTTTAATGCCCCAGTCGGACAAGCATTGGCGCATTCCCCGCATAACACACATTTTGAGGACTTTTTCGTTTCGGTATTTACGGTCGCCATCATCCACGGGCAGGCTGTGGTACACGCGCTACAGCCAATACAGCGTTTGTGGTCCACCGCAATACAACCGTCTTCCTGCTTCCAGGTAATTGCACCTATCGGGCAGACCTTCATACACTGCGGATCTTTGCATTGCCGGCAGGTATCAGCGGTATAGTTTAAATCGCCATACAGCCCACCACCGGACCCGACACCATCATCGCCAAAGAAGAAATTGCGATGGATTTTTATCCGGGAAAAGAAGGTACCCACCGCACCATCGTTATAATTGGTACAGGAAATTTCGCAGCGGTGACAGCCCGTACAGCGAGCTCGCTGGGTTACCAAAACCCCTTTAGGCGTATTGATAAGCCCAACAGTCCCACTATCGACATCTTCCTGCTTACAACCAAAAAGGGATAACAGCGCGGGAGCAATCGTTAATCCCGCCAGTCCTTTTCCTGATATCCGCAGAAATTCTAGTCGCGTTAAACCACAATCTAAAAATGGACGATCAACCTGGTTCATTTATTTCGCATCCTCTTCGCAAATGCTGTGGTAGCAACACCTTCAGGCTAATTTAAACCAGCGCAGGTCAAGCCATATCGGGCGGTTAATGTTGCCAACAACACGTAAATTTTTGCCCTAACCTGATCGCATAAATGACGGTGGTTAAACTGAATGAATCTAATCCTTTAGGGTTAGGCACAGAAATAATGTGGTTATTCAGCATGCATAGTCTTGATCGTCATCAATTAAAAAACGGAAGGGATATAATTAATGCGGAGTGAGATTTATTATCATTAAGATAAATTGAAATAGCACTTCATATGTATTGCAAATATTTGTGACTCCACTCTCATATATATTTTTATATATCATCCGATATACAATTAAATATATAGCGAGTTTGATAGCATTAATTGCAACGCTAAATTATAATTATTGATAGATTAACGTAATGAGAATAAGAGGACGGCGAGAGAAACTACCGCCCTCTTTTTGCGGATTATCCGGCCAATGCTTTAATTACGGTCTCAATAGCCTGTTTTTCTAACTCACTGCGCTTCACACGCTGGTTCGCAAGGGTGGTTCTCAGTACTCCCGCAATGACGATATGCTTAGGCTCTTGTCCCAGATCGCGCATTTCCAGCACTACTTTACCGACTACTCTGCACATTTCACGGTACAACTCGTCGTCTTTCGTCTGATTTCCCATTTTTGCCCGCTCGTCATTAACTCAAACCAACAGCATATATCACTCTGAGTATTTAGACAAAATTCAATGAAAATCAAAGAAATGTCATCATTCTACTGAACTCTCTGAAGTCGATTTACAAGCTCAGCAAGACTTCCCGCCTGCATTTTTTCCATCACCCGCGCCCGGTGCACTTCAACCGTACGCACGGCAATATTCATGGCATCAGCAATTTCCCGATTCATTAATCCTTTTGCTACCAGATGCGCCAGTTCCCGTTCTTTTGGCGTAAGCTGTTGATAGCAGCAGATGATCTCTTGTCGCGAGAACGCCGCTGCCGAGACCTGCAAGGCATGTTCTAATGCTGCCTGAAGCGGCACGGCTGACACCGGTTTTTGCAAAAAATCGACCGCGCCACGTTTCATTTGCTCAACCGCCATCGGCACATCGCCATGCCCGGTGAGAAAGACCACCGCCAGCGTGCTTGCTTTCTGACGCATGATTTCATGCACAGCGTGCCCATCCAGTACCGGCATACGCATATCCAGCAGCAGTACACCCACCTGGTGCAGATTTGCCTCAGCGAGGAATTTCTCACCTTGCTCCCAGCAAGACACTTCATATCCCAGACTTTCCAATAAAAACGCACAGGCCTGGGTGACGGCAATGTCGTCATCCAGCAGATGAATTATCGCCACTACGGCCTCCTTCCCGATTTGGTTTAAAATATAATGTCACTCTCGCCCCCGCTTTTCCGTCCGGGGCCTGCTGATTGTTGATCTCAATATCTCCGTTTGCGTAGCGCACCAGTCGCTGACAAATGACCAGTCCTAGTCCCATGCCTTCTTTACGCGTGGTCATAAACGGCTGAAACGCCTGATACAACTGCGTCTCGTCAATGCCTCCGGCATTATCCTGCACCTGAATACTCACACCACCATCCTTATGCAGGGCGCTAAACCAAACTGTGGTAGCCCCTGCCTGGGCGGCATTGAGTACCAGATTGGCCAGCACCTGCTCAAGAAGAACGCTTGGCAGCGTCAATGTTAACGCCTTGCTGACCTGTGTGTGCAGCGTTACCGCCGGGAATTGCTGGGGCATGCGTAGTAATTGCCAGACGTGATGGATAGCATCGTGAACGTTGATGGCTTGCCAGTCATCGGGAAGTACCGGATTGCCCTGTGCCTGGCTGACCCACTGCCGGAGATTGCGCAGCGTATCGGCCCCCCTTTGTGCCTGGGTGTCGATGTGCTCAAGCACGGGCAGCAACGGATGCTGCTCATCCTGACCGCGCAGGCGAATCAGACAGCCTTGGGCATAATGGCGGATAGCCGACAACGGCTGATTGAGCTCATGGGCAAAACCGGAGGTCATCTCCCCCAGCACGCTCATTTGTCGGGCAGTCTCCAGCGCCTGTTCCTGTTTGTGCAACAACACGTTGTTCCGCTCTAGCTGCCTGCCGCGTCGGCGAACCAACAGCATTACCCAGATGTAGTTGAGCGTCAGCAACAGCAACACGATGGCCACGCCCCCCATTGCCAGTCGGTGTTGAATAAACCAGCTTTTGACATCCAGCCACAACTGACGCTGCTGCGGATGCTGGCGGACATCGCGCAACAACGCTTCCACCTCGCGGGTCGAGGCGGGCGCTCCCCAGCGAAATGTCGCGTTTTGCGGTGCATTGAACAACACCCGCGTGACGCGATCGGCCAGCTCGTCACTCACTGCAGGTAGTGCGGCAAATGACCAGTCAGGATAGAGCGGTGTACTGGTCAGACAGGGAATTGAGGTCGGATGGTTCAACACGGTCATAAAATCGGTTTTACGAATGAGGCCTTCTTCATCCATTTTTTCCAGCAGGCACACCGGCACGATCACCGCCTGCACGGCTTTTTCACGTAATAAATAGAGTAAGGCATCGGCGGGAAATCCGGTAAACGTCAGACGTAAATCGCGTTCAGGGCGCAGACCGGCATCACTGAGCGCTTTATATCCCAGCAAATAGCCGCCAAAAGCCTGAGCATCAATGGCGCCAACCGTTTTGCCGATCAGATCGTGTGGGGAGGTTATCCCGCTGTCGCGTCTGACGAGGATCGCGCTGCCGATCACGTTACTGGTGGCTTTCCCACCACGGGTGGAGCGTAGCGAAGCCAGCCAGCGCAGCGCAGAACGGCTGTTTAGCTGAACAAACTGCGCCGGATTAGTAACAACAAACTGCACCGTTCCACGATTCACCGCCTCCTGCATCTGGTGCAGATCCAGCGGTTGAATATGAAACTGTTCGCCGGGGATTTGCTGATTCAACAATGTTTCCAGCGGCTGCCAGTGATTACGTGTAGAAACCTCCCCGCGCATCGCCAAAACGCCAATGTTCCATGTCTGCGCCCTGATCGCGCCGCTTAGCATCCACAGCGACGCCAGCACTGTCAGACATCTTACTACGTTGCGTCCCACTCAATTGTCCCTGTCAATTATGTTGTTTTAGATCAACAACAAGCCGGGTATGTGGTTAACCACAATAGAGTATACCCCGTCACGATTTTTACACTGTAAATCATTGAGATTCTTTATTCATCACACGCAAATCAACGGCGTGACCAATGTTTCGTTGTTGCATCGTGACGGGAGAAAATATGGACAGCAGTAAACGGCAGTTTCTCCAGCAACTGGGCGTCCTGACCGCTGGCGCATCACTGGTTCCGCTGGCTCAGGCGAAATTTCCCTTTTCGCCTGAACGCCATGAAGGCTCACTTCAGCATCGCTACGCCATGCTGGTTGACCTGCGACGCTGTATTGGCTGCCAGGCCTGTACCGTCAGTTGCGCCATTGAAAACCAGACGCCACAGGGCGAATTTCGTACCCTCGTCAACCAGTATCAAGTACAGATTGAAGGTCAGCAAAGCGTCACCAACGTCCTGCTGCCGCGACTATGCAACCATTGTGATAATCCCCCTTGCGTGCCCGTTTGCCCGGTACAGGCCACTTTCCAACGCGAAGACGGCATCGTGGTGGTCGACAACACACGCTGCGTTGGCTGCGCCTATTGCGTGCAGGCCTGCCCTTATGATGCGCGATTCATCAACCATGAAACGCAAACCGCCGATAAATGTACCTTCTGTGTTCACCGCCTCGAAGCGGGGCTGCTCCCGGCCTGTGTAGAATCCTGCGTCGGCGGCGCGCGCATCATTGGCGATATTAAAGATCCACACAGCCGCATTTCACAAATGCTGCATGAACACCATGACACCATCAAAGTCCTGAAGCCGGAAAGCGGTACGTCTCCTCACGTGTTCTATCTGGGACTGGATGAGGCGTTTGTCACCCCATTGATTGGACGTGCTCAACCCGCTCTCTGGCAGGAGGTTTAAATGAACCATTCACTAATTATCGACGAGGTTCTGGCCCATCCCCAGGACGTAAGCTGGTTACCCTGGGCCGTACAATATTTCTTTTTCATCGGCATTGCCGCCTGCGCCGCACTGTTCGCCTGCGTTCTCCACTGGCGCAAAAAAGAAACGGCAGATCTGGAGAATCTGACGCTGTTAATCGCCCTGACCTGCGCGATTACCGCACCGCTGGCGCTGACCGCTGATCTACACCAAACCGCCCGCGTCTGGCATTTCTATGCGTATCCGACGCCGTGGTCCTGGATGCCGTGGGGCGCACTGTTCTTACCGCTGTTTACCGGTTTTTTAGGTCTGTGGTTTCTGGCGCAGCACGTTAAACGGCTAACGCTAAAAAGTTACAACGTCACAAAATGGTTAGCACTTGGTAGCGCACTGTCCGCCATCGGATTGCTGGTTTACACCGGCCGTGAAGTGTCGGTGGTGCAGGCGCGTCCCATCTGGTTCAGTTACGCATTTCCGGTTGCGATGTTCCTCAGCGCGCTGCAAACGTTTCTTGCCCTGCTTATTGCCACGACAAATAACAAGGACGTACTGCCGCGTAAGCTAGCGTGGGGGCAAATGGTCACGTTGATCGCACTGGCTATCGTGGTGTTGATCTGGGCGAGCGGTAATACGCTTTCCGGTTCGGCTATCCGCCAATGGCTGGATGTGGCTTCTTCAGCACAACACTACGCTATCGGTTGGGTTGCGTTATGGCTTGTTTCACTTGTTCTTTGCGGGTTGGTTGTACGTTACCCCTTGTCGCTACCGCTGCGCGTATTACTCGCTTTTAGCGCCATGGCGCTGTGCTGGCTAATGCGCTGGACGTTACTCATCCAGGTGCAAACCATACCGAAATTTAACGCGCAGTTTAATCCCTACACCCTGCCCGGCGGCACCGATGGCTGGCTGGCCATTGTGGGTACCTTCGGCCTGTGGATAGCACTGATTATTATTGTTCGTGAAGCCCTGAACGCGATCGCAAGGAGAATGCAACATGGCTAATTTAACCCGTCGTCAGTGGCTTAAAGTGGGCCTTGCCGTAGGTGGCATGGTGACTTTTGGCCTGAGTTATCGGGATGTGGCAAAGCGCGCGATAGACGGTTTGCTGGACGGAACCTCGGGCAAAATTACCCGTGACCGCATCTTTGCAAACGCGCTCATCCCTGAAGCCAACGCCCGGCCGCACTGGCAGCAAAACCCGCAGCAGGTGATCTCAATGACACAGTGTTTTGGTTGCTGGACGCAGTGTGGCGTGCGGGTTCGCGTTGACACTGAGCAAGGCAAGGTGCTGCGCATTGCGGGCAACCCTTATCATCCGTTGTCGCACGAGCACCATATCGACGCCTCCGTCCCCTTTACCACGGCAATGGAACAGTTGGCCGGGGAGTCAGGTCTTGACGCACGTTCCACCGCCTGCGCCCGTGGTGCAACTTTACTCGAAGGTCTGTACAGCCCGTTACGTATTCTGGAGCCCATGAAGCGCGTCGGTAAGCGCGGTGAGGGAAAATGGCAGCGCATCAGCTTCGAACAGCTGATCAAAGAGGTGGTGGAAGGCGGAGATCTGTTTGGTGAAGGCCACGTTGATGGTCTGAGAGCCATCTACGATCCCGCTACACCGCTTGATGCGAAACATCCCGGCTTTGGCCCAAAATCCAATCAACTGCTGGTCACTAATACCAGCGATGAAGGACGTGATACCTTTCTACGTCGCTTCGCACTGAACAGTTTCGGCAGTAAAAATTTCGGTGCTCATGGCGCTTACTGCGGTCTGGCCTATCGGGCCGGTTCCGGCGCGTTAATGGGCGATCTGGATAAAAATACCCACGTGAAACCCGACTGGGATAACGTCGAATTCGCGCTGTTTATGGGCACCTCTCCGGCGCAATCCGGCAACCCGTTTAAGCGCCAGGCCCGCCAGTTGGCCAGCGCCCGTTTACGTGACGACTTCCGCTATGTTGTGGTAGCGCCCGCCCTGCCATTAACCACGGTGCTGGCTGACGATCGCGGCCACTGGCAGCCCGTACGACCGGGAAGCGACTCCGCGCTGGCGATGGGGATGATAAGCTGGATTATCGATAAACAACGCTATAACGCTGATTATCTCGCCATTCCCGGTGTGCAGGCCATGCAGCAGGCAGGAGAAAAAAGCTGGACTAACGCCACTCATCTTGTGATTACCGATGAAATTCCAACGCTTGCCGGACAACACCTGACCCTCGCCCATCTGAGCACAAACGCCGCCCAGGAGCCGGTGGTCGTCAACGAGGCCGGTGAGATTGTCGCCGCCAACAGTTGCCCGCGTGCGCAACTGTTTGTTACCCGCGAGGTGACGCTGGCTGACGGGCAGACGGTAACGGTAAAAAGCAGCTTCCAGTGTCTGCGAGAGTCCGCAGAGAAACTGTCGCTAACGCAGTACAGCCAGCAGTGTGGGGTGTCAGAAGCAGACATTGGCGCTCTGGCCGACGCATTCACCCGCCACGGACGTAAAGCGGCAGTAATTACGCACGGCGGAATGATGGCAGGCAATGGATTTTATAACGCCTGGTCGGTAATGATGCTCAATGCGCTGATTGGCAACCTCAGTCTTGAAGGCGGTGTGTTTGTTGGTGGCGGCAAATTCAATGGTGCCACCGACGGTCCGCGCTACAACATGGACAGCTTCGCCGGGAAGGTAAAGCCGAAAGGGTTAAGCATCGCGCGCAGTAAAACCGCTTATGAGTCTTCCGAAGAGTACCGCAATAAGGTAGCTGCCGGACAATCCCCCTTCCCGGCTAAGGCCCCGTGGTATCCGTTTGTCGCAGGTCAGCTTACCGAACTCCTCGTCTCAGCGCTTGAAGGTTACCCTTATCCGCTGAAAGCATGGATCTCAAACATGACCAACCCGTTTTACGGCATTGCGGGATTACGTGGCGTGGCGGAAGAAAAGCTCAAGGATCCTGCTCGCTTGCCGCTGTTTATCGCGATTGACGCCTTTATGAACGAAACCACGGCGCTGGCAGATTACATCGTGCCGGATACTCACAACTTCGAAAGCTGGGGATTTAGCGCTCCGTGGGCAGGCGTGGCCAGCAAAGCCACCACCGCGCGTTGGCCTGTCGTCAGACCTGCGACCAGCCTCACGGCTGACGGTCAATCGGCCTCGATGGAATCTTTCTGTATCGCAGTGGCAAAGCGCATTGGGCTACCTGGATTCGGCGACAATGCGATTACCGATCCGCAAGGTAATCACTATCCGTTGAATCGTGCGGAAGATTACTACCTGCGCCTCGCCGCCAATATTGCGTTTATGGGCAAAGCCCCGGTTGCAGAGGCACAGCCGGAAGACATAGCGCTGACCGGAGTACAGCGGATCATGCCTGTGATGACCCAAACGCTGAAACCCGATGAAATCAGCCGAGTTGCGTTTATCTACTCCCGCGGCGGGCGCTTTGCGCCGGACATCAGCGGACGAGTTGATAACCGCGTCGGCAATGCCTGGGAAAAACCGCTCCAAATCTGGAATGCGAACGTCGCCGCGCACCGTCATGCAATTACCGGCGAGCGCTACAGCGGCTGCCCGACCTGGTATCCTTCACGTCTGTCTGATGGACGTGCGGTCGAGGAGTTGTTCCCGGAACAAGAGTGGCCGTTGAAACTAATTTCCTTTAAATCCAATACCATGTCCAGCGCCACGGCGGTTATCCCACGCCTTCATCATCTGAAACCGGTTAATCTGGTGGCGCTCAATCCGCAGGATGGTCAGCGGTATGGTTTAGCACATGGCGATATCGTGCGTATCACCACCCCTGGCGGTCAGGCGCAAGCGCAGATAAGTCTGCTGCATGGCGTCATGCCGGGTGTCATCGCCATTGAACACGGTTACGGGCATAAAGAGATGGGCGCAGCTCAGCATACGCTCGACGGCAAGCCAATGGCATTTGATGCACAGATAAAGTCAGGGATTAATCTCAATGATTTGGGCTTTGCGGATCCTACCCGGCAGGTTGCCAATACCTGGCTTGACTGGGTGTCGGGCGCGTCGGTGCGTCAGGGGTTGCCAGCGAGAATTGAGCGTATATAACTTTAGCGCCGGATGACAACGCTAACGCGATTTATCCGGCCTATGACGTTCAAAGTCATTGGCTATAGAGATAACTCCAACAGAAGTTACTCAATGACGGCAAAGTTGGGTCAAAAGAGGTTTTCTGGCACAAACTAATAAAGTAAGGAACAAATCACATGCTGTCTTCGCTTACGGTTTGGTTGCTGATAATGATTCATTAGGCGATTCAGTATCAAATGGCAGAGTTGGTGAAATAGAGTTAATTATTGATACAAGCCGAATTTTATAATTCATTTATCCGATAAATAGATAAACCCTTGAATATTTAAAACCTAAATTTCACATGCGGAATTTAGGTTTTTTTGTGTAATTTGAGAACATAGTCACATTAATTAAATGTGAAATAGTTTGATATCATATACCCATTAGTCTGGATATTTAAAATAGGGACTTAATCTATGAACTTCTGGGATGAAGATAAGCAAGGCTTTTTATTATCTCCTGGAGATAGAACAAGTTGCGGTGGTTATATTTTGGAAAATACTGGTCTCCCTCGTATCAGAGGAATTAACATAGCATGCGAAGGAGATGAATATATATGCGGCCTTGATGGTCAACGATATAAAATTGAAGGCGGCGTACCAAATGGTTCATATATAGAGGTAGGTAGAAATTTAATTAGAAATACCTTCAAGAATACCTTTGATGATGACATCGATTATGAAGGTCGAAAAATAACACCAGCCTCAGAGAGACTGAGGAAAATGCAGGAGGAATCAGGTTTACAAAGATGTTCATATGATTCACTTAGAGACCTCAATGAAAGATTTGAACATGATGATTTTATTGGTTCTGCAGGAGGTATAATATCAGGGCGAAAAACAATCATTTCTGGAGATAAGGACAATAAATTCTTAACTTCAAATTTCAGCACGGGTTTTCGAACACGGATTTCCAGGCATTTATTTGATACTTACGCAAGGATGGGGAAAGATTTATCAGGTTATGAAACAGAAATAATATGTCTCCTTGCAGGTTCCGCACACAGTAGAGGTTCATGCAAATGTCATTGCAGGTTTACACCACGTTTTAATTTAACATACAGATATGATGAATATCTTTTGTCCAGTTTTCAGTCAGTAAATAACACCAGTAATTCAAAATCGGAGACACCACCTGTACGGCATCAGCGCCCCTCTGAAGCAAGACAATCGGTTGAACCCGGTTTTTGTGTCGTGCCAGATCAAACATCACCTAAGAAATATGAGTGTGAGTTAATAGTCAATCCACCATCGGGAGTAAGAGAGTTATACCGCCAACTAAATCCAGAAAGAGGAAAAAAACCAGGTTCAATATTGATTGTTGCTGATCCTGAAAAAATTGATACCGATAAAATAAATCATATTAAAGTTGCCAGAGATAAAATTGATCTGGCTTTAGCACCATTAACAAATGAAGAGGCTAAACTTCTATTTGAAAACAGAACCCCGGTAGATATATTCGCATCAAATTTATACAGTGATGCACTAGGAACAAGTGGCGACATTTTGGGTTATATAAAGGACGCGGGAGGAAACTATTATGAAGAAATTAATAAAAAATTAAATCAAATTCAGGGTCTATACCAAAGAACTTATAGCGAAAATGCTGGTCGTATTTCTGGTGAGGAATTTTTTGGTCAGCGAAAGCGGTTGTTTAAAGAGCTTGATGCTATTATGAATAGATTATCAAAAGAGCAATTAGATCTAAAACAATATGATAATATAAAACAGGCTCTAGGACTATCAACAAAATCAATTATACATAAATGGGATCAAACTGGTATAAATGATATTGAAGGGTATGCAAGTTATATAGAAAAATCCGCAAAGTTATTTAAAATAATGAAAACCGTAGGTTATGTTGGTGTCGGCCTCGATTTTGCTAGTTACACTACAAATGTATACGATGCTTGCGCAAAAGGCCGTGAAAGTGAATGTAGAAAAGCCGCTATCTCTGAATATAGTAAGTTTGGTGGTAAACAAACTGCAAGTATGTTTGCCAGTGGTGCTGCTGGCACAGCTTCCAGAGCTGTTTGCATGTGGGCAATGGGTTTTGCTAGCGCAGAATTTGCAGGCGCTGGTGCTGCATTATGTTTAGCGATCGGCACTGGTGCTGGAATCTTAGCAGGTAAAGGTGCTGAAAAATATGGAGAAAAAGCAGGAGAGTATGTGGGAGAAATTATAATTAATAGTCCAGAAAAGCTTACCTACTCGCCCGAGACATTTATGGAAGAATCAGGAATCCTTATATATGAAAAGTTATTTGATAGAAAATTACGCTAATTTACAAGGTTTGATAGGAATAAGTTTTATGTTTTTAATGCTAGCAATAATCTTTATATCTTATGTTATTAATGGTTATAATTACAAGATAATTGCAAAAGCATATGAGAATAAATTTGGTTTGCTTCCTCAAACAGCACGACTGGCAAGAGGGGCGAGTTTGATTGGCACTCCTGCGGCATATTTCGCAAAAATAGATTTTATTATGGGGAGCCTTATATTCCCATATAATAGAGTAATCAATCATGATATGAGTATTGAATCTTATAATTATATTAGAAACCTTCCAGGTCATTTGACTACCGGGTTTAAAATAGAAGCAGCCCTATGGCTTGCTGAGTTAGTATTAGCGATGGCTTTTATGCTAATAGAGTTTATTGTTTAAAAACAGGGACTCCGGTGGAGTCCCTTTTTAACTTTTATTTCAATGTGCCATATGTTTGAACAACAATCCAGCCATATGGTTAACCGGATCGATTGACGTCAACGTTCCGGTCCATCCTGTATGACTATAGGTTTCTGAAATGGTTAACACACCGGACGTTGACGGCATCGATGCGTTACCGTTCATACGCCACTCGGCAAAAAGCGGATTAGTTGTTTACCGGGATCACCGCGCCTTTATATTTAGTACGGATCCAGTCCTGGATCTCTTTTGAGTGCAGGACATCAACCAGCGCCACTATATCCTTCTTCTTCTCGTCGCCACGATGCACGGTAATGATGTTGGCGTACGGGTTGTTTTCACCGCTTTCAACGGCAATCGGATCTTTCACCGGATCCAGCCCGGCGTCGATGGCGTAGTTGGCGTTAATCACCACCGCATCGCCTTCGTCGTTGTTATACATCTGCGGTAACAGCGCGGCTTCCACGTTTGGCAGGAACTTCAGTTTTTTCGGATTTTCGACGATATCGCTAATGCGCGCGGTTACTTTATCCACGCCCGGCTTAAGCTTAATAACACCCTCTTTTTCGAAGATCGACAGAATACGGCCTTCCTCAGATACCGCATCGCGCATGATGACTTTGCCGCCTTCCGGTAGATCTTTCAGCGATTTCACTTTTTTCGAATAGATACCAATTGGCTCAATGTGAATTGCTCCGGCGCTGACGAAGTCATACGTTTTATCGCCCGCATGATCTTTTATCACACTGTTCAGGTACGGAATATGCTGGAAGTAGTTAGCGTCAATCTCACGACCAGCCAGCGCGGTGTTCGGCAGAATGTAATCCTGGAACGGTTTAATCTCCAGATCGATCCCCTGTTTCGCCAGAATCGGTTTGGCCTGTTCAAGGATCTCCGCGTGCGGCACGTTAGACGCACCAACGGTCAGAGTGTCTGCCCAGGAGGCAAAGCTCAGGGCGCTTAAGGTTGCTGCGGCGAGTAACGTCAGTGATTTTTTCATGATAATGGTTTCCGTATTTTATTAGCGTTTATCTAACAGAGAGGTGATCACATCGCCGCAAAGCTGGATGATGAAGACAATGAGCAAAATCGTCACCGTCGCCACCAGCGTGACGTCGCTGTGGTTGCGCTGGAATCCTTCCAGATAGGCCAGATTCCCTAAACCACCGGCACCAATTACCCCTGCCATCGCGCTGTAGCTAACCAGCGCAATTAGCGTCACGGTGATCCCGGACACCAGAGCAGGAGAGGATTCCGGCAGTAAAACCCGAAAAATAAGCGTGCTCAGCCGTGCGCCCATCGAACGTGTCGCTTCAATAACGCCTTTATCCACTTCACGCAGAGCGATTTCGACCAGACGTGCATAAAACGGCGCTGCACCGACGATCAGCGCAGGCAACGCGGCATTGGCGCCGAGAATGGTGCCTACCATCGCTTTGGTAAACGGGATCAGCAGCACGATCAAAATGATGAATGGGATTGAACGAAAGATATTCACCACCAGCGAAATAGCGCTATATACCGCTCGGTTGGGGAACAATCCGCCGCGCGCGGTCAGGAACAATGCCAGACCAAGCGCGATGCCCAGAATAAAGGTCGCAGCACCCGAAAGAGCTGTCATATACAGCGTTTCCTGGGTTGCCGCTAACAGTTGCTCCCACTTCAGATGGGGAAACAGTTCTTCAGCCATGTTGAATCACCTCGCCTTCAATGTCGCTCTGGCGCAGGTCGGCCAAAATATTGTTCAATTGTTCCTCAGAGGCCACCACGTGCACCCAAAGTTGACCAAACACACCATGTGCGGTTTGCGTCATTTTGCCGTGCAAGATATTGAATGGCAGGCCATAGCGCAGGGTCAACTCGCCAACCACAGGCCGGTGCGTGCGTTGCCCGGTAAACGTAAGCTTGATAACTACGCCGCCAAGCTCACTTGCCAACTGCGGATTAAACTCGTCTTCCTCGGTGTACTGGCTCACCTGACGAACGAACTGTTGGGTGATCGGCTGCTGTGGATGGGTAAAGACGCTGAGTACGTCGCCTTCCTCAACAACTTTGCCATTTTCCATTACCGCCACGCGATCGCAGATTTTGCGTACCACGTGCATTTCATGAGTGATCAGCACAATGGTCAATTTGAAGCGACGGTTAATATCGAGGAGTAAATCGAGGATCTGATCGGTAGTTTGCGGATCCAGCGCCGAGGTGGCTTCGTCACACAGCAGGACATCCGGATTGTTCGCCAGCGCGCGGGCAATTCCTACACGCTGTTTTTGCCCGCCGCTGAGCTGGGACGGATACGCATTTTCACGACCGCTCAGCCCAACCAGCGTAATCATTTCAGCAACCCGCTGTTTGATGGACGTTTTGGACGCGCCAGCGATTTGCATAGAGAAAGCAATATTTTCGCTAACGGTCCGTGACCACAGCAAATTGAAGTGTTGAAACACCATGCTGATTTTCAGTCGTGCCTGGCGTAACGATTCCCCACGGGCGGCAGAGATATCGTGGCCGTTAATCATCACGCTGCCTGAGGTCGGTTTTTCCAGCCCATTGAGCAAACGAATTAAGGTGCTTTTACCTGCCCCGCTGTAACCAATAATGCCGTAAATCTGTCCCTGTTCAACCGTCAGGTTGACGTCATCGACAGCGGTGATGGCAAGCCTTCCTGGCGTAAACACTTTCGAAATATTTTTCAGGACAATCATGTCGTTTGGGTATCCGCTGCTGCTTATTGTTCTTCTGCTATCGCTTTTGGCTGTTTAGCAGTATGGATGTCCAAACGAGTGTAATCAGCGGAATTGTCTTTTAAAATGAATTAAAAAGTATTTGATATAACATTTAGATATATATGTCGCGAACACTGAACAGATATCCGTTCTATCCCAGCCACGATGATGGAAAAACTCCTGACATTTTTGTTCACTGTTTTTTTTATCTCTACCCATCTCAATTTATAACTGAATCGAGCAAGCCAGCATCTTTTAAATGAGACATAGGAAATTGCAAAACTAATACATGACTGTGCTCACAAGATATCTTGCGTTAATTGTAAACATATAAAAATAAAGAACGTGTAATCCACTTTTTATTATTCTCAATAATTTGGTTTTGCTTCCGGTTTACAGCATGATCTGTGATTCATTTCACCACATGGCAACATTACTATAAATACAATTCAGCAAAATACACGGAGGCTTTAATGTTTAAAGAAGAAAGGCGTACATCTATTCTTAACTTACTCATCAAAGATCATAGTGTCAGCGTGAGAAAACTCGCCGTTCTTTTTAATGTTAGCCAGGAGACTATACGTTCAGATCTTTGTTATTTTCAGAAAACAGGAATGCTTTTGCGTTGTTACGGTGGTGGTATTGTTAACCGCCAGGCATTAAGCAAGTTGATAACAGAAAATAAAATTGATATCTCCGGCACAATTTCAACTCCGGCAAACAAAGATTTTCGATTACATAGAGAAGGCACGAAAATGTCGGGAAAAGTTTGTATATTAGGTTCATTTAATATTGATGTATCGGCTACCGTCCCCTGGCTTCCGCAAAGCGGTGAATCAATCCTCGCAAGCCAGTTCGGTTTTTATCCAGGAGGTAAAGGTGCTAATCAGGCATTGGCCGCAAATAATGCTGGCACCGACGTCCACTTTATTTTTAAAGTAGGTAAAGATCAGTTTAGCTCTTTTGCCCTCAATCATATTATCCAATCTGGTATAAATTCATATTGTGCTTATCAGACTGATGATGCACCCACCGGAAGTGCATTAATTTATGTTTCAGAGCAGGATGGTGATAATATCATTGCTATCTATCCTGGTGCCAATATGATGCTAACCAGACACGAAATTAATGAACAGCAGGGTCATATATCTGAAGCTAACGTTTTGCTAATGCAGCTGGAGACTAATATCGATGCTATTGAAGAATTTGTTCGCTTGGGTAAATTAGCAAACAAGACAATTATTTTGAATCCGGCACCTTATACCAAAAATGTTAGCCGTTTATTACCTTCAATAGATATTTTAACACCTAACGAAACAGAAGCATCATTTTTATCGGGTATTACAATATTAAATATTGATGATGCTCAAAAAGCAGGGAATATCATTCTTCAATCAGGCGTTGAGAAGGTCATTATCACTCTCGGCGCACAAGGATCATTACTGTGCGAACGCCACCGTACTTTGTTTATCCCAGCCTGGAGTGCCGTCGTCAAAGATGCTGCGGGCGCGGGTGATGCATTTAATGGCGCACTGGCCGCCTCACTTGCCCGTAAATCAGACCTTGTATCAGCCATTCAGTATGCCTCTGCCTTTGCTTCACTGGCAGTTGAACAAGAAGGCGCATCGAGCATGCCGCAGCATGAGCTGGTACTACACCGGATGCGCACTCAATCGCATGATATTATTAATATCAAATAATAGGATCTCAGTATGAAAATTTTATTTATCGGTGAGTCATGGCATATTCATATGATTCATTCTAAGGGATATGACAGCTTCACATCCAGTAAATACGAAGAAGGCGCTGACTATCTCTTATCCTGTCTGCGCCAGCAAAATATCACTATCGACTACATGCCAGCGCATATTGTACAAACCCGCTTCCCGCAGACGGTAGAGGAACTTGATATATACGATGCTATCGTGATTAGCGATATAGGCAGCAATACCTTTTTGTTGCAAAACAAAACTTTTTATCAGATGAATATCATCCCGAATGCGTTAGCGCTGATTAAAGAATATGTCTCAAATGGCGGCGGTCTGTTAATGATTGGCGGATACCTTTCCTTCACCGGCATTGAAGCGAAAGCAAATTATAAAAACACCCTGCTGGCCGAAGTTTTGCCTGTCGAAATGCTGGAGCATGATGATCGCGTTGAAATTCCGGAAGGATGCTGCCCAATCAACACGGAGGAACAGCATATCATTACGCAAGACCTGACACAGTGGCCCCCCTTGCTCGGTTATAACAAATTGCGTGCCAAGGTAAACAGCATCACATTGGTCAAAATAAATGACGACCCACTATTAGTTCTCGGTGAGTACAATAAAGGTAAAGTCGGCTGTTTTGCCAGTGATTGCGCACCGCACTGGGGAAGTCCGCAATTTATGCAATGGGAACATTACAAGTCATTCTGGTGTAACGTTCTGCAAGCAATTAAAAAATAAACGCCAATCTGCAGGTGATTATTGAATCACCTGCCCTTTACCCTCCGTATCGGTTAAAAATATGCAAAGTCACTACAAATATGGTGAAATGTTTTGCGATAGCATATTAACCAGCTATCGTATTTATGGCGACCCGGCATCTCAATTAATGCCATTAATTATCTTACACGGCGGTCCATCAGGCGGTTTTGATTATCTATTAAATTATCATGAGCTGTCTGATGATGGACGCATGGTGATATTTTACGATCAATATGGCTGTGGTCGTTCGACGCATTTTCCGCTGGCGGATGCCTCATTCTGGACAATAGAACGTTATCTTCAGCAACTTCGCCAATTAATCAGTCATCTGAATATTGGTCAGCGATATTCATTACTCGGACATTCCTGGGGAGGTATGCTGGCAGCAGAGCACGCCTGCACGCAACCGGAAGGGTTGAGTGGTGTGATATATGCCAGCGCTCCCGCCAGCATCCCACTTTGGCAAAGCGAAGTACTGCGATTGTTTAAAGAACTCACGACTGGCGCTGATGCAATGTCAGACGATGCCATTATGCAGGCAAAAATCTATCAGCATCCGCCTGAACAACTTATTGCCTACTACAAAAAACATGTTTATTCCCTGGCGCAAGAACCGCTGCATATTCAGCGTTCTGATGCGCAATTTGCCGCCGATCCCACCGCCTACCATGTGCTATGGGGCGCCAATGAACTTGCGGTGAATGGCTTGCTGGCGCAGTGGGACATCACCCGTTCATTGCACAAGATTCGATGCCCAGGATTAGTCCTTCATGGTGAGTATGATCAGGCGACATCACAGGTCGTTCAACCGCTTATTACCCATATAACCCACTGTCGGGGTGTCACGATTCCTAACAGCAGCCATAACCCACATGAAGAAAATACCGAGCCTTGCCTCACTGCTGTCCGTGAGTTTTTACGAGGCCTTGATTAACACGAATTGAGGTGTTTACTATGAGTAAAATAAAAAAGTTATCTCTCACAGATTTGGTGCTGTACGGGCTGGTATTTATGGTGCCGATCGCGCCGGTTTCTCTCTATGGCGTCGTATATAATTTATCTCATGGCATGGTCGCGCTCGTGTATATTATTGGCGCTATCGCGATGTTTTTTACCGCCCACAGCTATTCAACATTATCAAAGCACATCTCATCCTCCGGGTCGGCTTATACCTATGCAGGCGTGTGCATCAACCCCGCTGTGGGTTTTCTCACCGGATGGATTTTGTTGCTGGATTATCTGTTATTCCCTACGCTGGTTGCCGTCCTGGGCGGTGTTGCTGTTCATGCAATACTTCCGCAAATACCGATTTGGGTATGGCCGTTAATTTATGTGGCTATCGGAACGGGCATAAATTATTTGGGAATACAACAAACAGCTAAATTCGACAAACTGCTGGTCTTTATTCAACTCGGTATTCTGGCCATTTTTGTGGTGCTGATTTTGCGACTGCTGATGCTTGATAGCAGCCACGCGTCATTTTCTTTCAAACCTTTTTTTGATTCTCAGTGGTTTACGCCTGGCTTAATTGCTACCGCGATCTCTGTTGCGGCGCTCAACTTCCTCGGATTTGATGCCATTAGTACCCTAAGTGAAGAAAGCGAAGGCGGCGGGAAAGCAGTCAGTAAGGCAACCCTTCTCGCCCTTATCCTGGCCACCGTGCTGTTTATTATTGTGGTGACCTTTGCCGCATTCGCTACGGGTAAAATCGACAGTTTTGCGGAAGGTACAGAAACTAACGAGGCCTTTTTCACGATTGCAGGCGATGTTGGCGGCATCTGGCTTAAAGTTGCATTTTCTATCATCGTAGCGTTCGTTTGCGCAGTCGGGAATATCATTACGGCGCAAACTGCCGTATCGCGCGTCCTGTTCTCTATGGGGCGAGATAAAATGTTACCCACATTTCTGGCGCATGTGCACAGTAAAAGAAAAACACCTGACTATGCAATTCTGTTCACCGGGGCTGTGACACTATTCCTTAGTTACTTGTTTTCCGGGAAAATTGAATCCATATCCACCCTTGTCAACTTCGGTGCGCTTTTCGCATTCTTTATGGTGAACCTGAGTGTCTTCGTGCTCTACAACGTAAAGATGAAAGAGCATCGTCGTTTTGTCCCTCATGTGATTTCTCCTGTGCTGGGGATGGTCGTCATTGGTTATGTCTGTATGAATATGAACATTCACGCGCTGACGCTCGGGGTTATCTGGTCTGTAATCGGTCTGGCGGTTCTGTGGTATCGGAAAGCGCATAAGCAGGACATCCATATCGATCTTGAGGGGCGAAAGCTGCTCGACTAAGGCTGAATGCTGAGTTTGCAACACGTTATTTTTTTCTTGTTGCGCAACACCGTCTGAAGTTGGGCGGTGTTTTGTTAACCAACCCGAAACAATTTAATGCTGATTCTTTGTAAAAGTGCACAGAAGTGTTTTGAAACGCTGTTTCCATTTTCCTTTTTGATAATTTTCAGCGTATAATGCGCGCCAATTGTCTCTTGAATGGTTTCAGCACATTGACCTGTAAAACTCAACGACTACAAAAATCACCATCCCGTTGGGCTGAAACACAAGCACACATTCCTCTGCACGCTCTTTCGATGTCACCTATCCTTAGAGCGAGGCATCACAACTTTCGTAACTCAGGTTTAGCTTCCCGTCCGTGCGCGGCGGGAGCCAGATTTCCATATCCTTCTCAACTTAAAGACTAAGACTGTCATGAAAAAGACGAAAATTGTTTGCACCATCGGTCCGAAAACCGAATCCGAAGAGATGTTAACCAAAATGCTGGACGCGGGCATGAACGTCATGCGTCTGAACTTCTCTCACGGCGACTATGCAGAACACGGTCAGCGCATCAAGAATTTGCGCAACGTCATGAGCAAAACCGGCAAGAAAGCAGCAATCCTGCTCGACACCAAAGGTCCGGAAATCCGTACCATCAAACTGGAAGGCGGTAACGACGTTTCCCTGAAAGCAGGCCAGACCTTCACCTTCACCACCGACAAATCTGTCGTAGGCAACAACGAAATCGTTGCTGTTACTTATGAAGGCTTCACGAAAGATCTGTCCGTCGGCAACACCGTTCTGGTTGACGATGGTCTGATCGGCATGGAAGTTACCGCCATCGAAGGTAACAAAGTTATCTGTAAAGTGCTGAACAACGGCGACCTGGGCGAAAACAAAGGTGTTAACCTGCCGGGCGTTTCCATCGCACTGCCAGCACTGGCTGAAAAAGACAAACAAGACCTGATCTTCGGTTGCGAGCAAGGCGTTGACTTCGTTGCAGCGTCCTTTATCCGTAAACGTTCTGACGTCGTTGAAATCCGTGAGCACCTGAAAGCGCACGGCGGCGAAAACATCCAGATCATCTCCAAAATCGAAAACCAGGAAGGCCTGAACAACTTCGACGAAATCCTCGAAGCGTCTGACGGCATCATGGTTGCGCGTGGCGATATGGGCGTTGAGATCCCGGTTGAAGAAGTTATCTTCGCGCAGAAAATGATCATCGAAAAATGTATCCGCGCACGTAAAGTCGTTATCACTGCGACCCAGATGCTGGATTCCATGATCAAAAACCCGCGTCCGACCCGTGCAGAAGCCGGTGACGTAGCGAACGCCATCCTCGACGGTACCGACGCAGTAATGCTGTCTGGCGAGTCAGCAAAAGGTAAATACCCGCTGGAAGCCGTTACCATCATGGCGACCATCTGTGAGCGTACTGACCGTGTGATGACCAGCCGTCTGGACTTCAACAACGACAGCCGCAAACTGCGCATCACCGAAGCCGTTTGCCGTGGCGCGGTTGAAACTGCTGAAAAACTGGACGCGCCGCTGATCGTCGTCGCAACCCAGGGTGGTAAATCTGCTCGTGCAGTACGTAAATACTTCCCGGATGCTACCATCCTGGCGCTGACCACCAACGAAACTACCGCGCGTCAGCTGGTGCTGAGCAAAGGCGTTGTTGCACAGGTGGTTAAAGAAATCAGCTCTACCGATGATTTCTATCGCCTGGGTAAAGAAGTCGCTCTGGAAAGCGGTCTGGCTCAGAAAGGTGACGTTGTGGTTATGGTTTCTGGTGCACTGGTTCCGAGCGGCACCACCAACACTGCATCCGTTCACGTGCTGTAATAATTCCATCGCGAATTAATTTGCTTAAAAAAGCGCCCTGGTGGCGCTTTTTTTATTTAATCGATAGCCACAATTAATAAAAAATCAAATCGGATTTCACTATCTAATCCGTGATTATCTAAGATGAATCCGATGGAAGCTTTCTGTTTTCACTCGGTTTTTTAGCCGTTTTTGCACAATTCGATGCTTCTTTGAGCGAACGATCAAAAATAAGTGCATTCCCATCAAAAAAATATTCTCAACATAAAAAACTTTGTGTAATACTTGTAACGCTACATGGAGATTAACTCAATCTAGAGGGTATTAATAATGAATCGTACTAAACTGGTACTGGGCGCGGTAATCCTGGGTTCTACTCTGCTGGCAGGTTGCTCCAGCAACGCTAAAATCGATCAGCTGTCTTCTGACGTTCAGACTCTGAACGCTAAAGTTGACCAGCTGAGCAACGACGTGAACGCAATGCGTTCCGACGTTCAGGCTGCTAAAGATGACGCAGCTCGCGCTAACCAGCGTCTGGACAACGCAGCTACTAAATACCGCAAGTAATAGTATCTGTGTAATAAAAATGGCGCACATTGTGCGCCATTTTTTTGCTCTGAATTCCCCTTCCCTGTTATTGCGTAGCGCGCACCTCAGCATCTTCTCCCGGCACACCATTTTGCGCAGACTTCACTTCTGGCCCATTGCTCGCGACCGATGCTTGCCCGGCAGTGACGGTGACCGGATAACCTGCACGACGATACAACGCCCTTTCCACCAGACTGTTATCCACCGCTTTATTGTCTTTAAACTGGGTAAAGCCGGCTGGTAACACATACGGCATGGTCTGGACGTTTTGTTCCTCTTCAGGCGACAGCGGTCGATGCACTTCGACATACCTCATGCCGTTCGGCTCTATCGAATATTTTATCGGCTCATTAATCACCCTGACCGGCGTGCCTGTGCGGACCTGAGCAAACAACGCTTTGATATCCGGCGCGTTCATGCGAATACACCCAGAACTCACTCGCAGGCCCACGCTGTCGGGCGCGCTGGTGCCGTGGATCAGATATTCACCGTTTCCATGCGCCAGACGCAGTGCAAAGCGTCCTAACGGGTTATTTGGTCCAGCAGGTACAACAGGCGGTAATGTGATGCCGCGCTCCAGAGAGCGTTTACGGATGCCTGGTGTAGGGGTCCAGGTTGGATTCGGGATTTTCTGCCCAACCCGGGTTTCCATTACCGGCGTTTCCAGCCCCTGTAAACCGATACCAATCGGGAATACCTGAACAATATTCTCTCCCGGCGGGAAGTAATACAGACGCAGTTCCGCCAGATTCACAATAATGCCTTCGCGTGGTGCATCCGGCAGCAGTAATTGTGAGGGAATAGTGATCAGCGTTCCGGGTTTAGGTACGGGGGCAATAGTATTGTTGGCTTCAAGGATCAGCATTGCAGCGGTATCAAACTTACGGGCTATCGCCTGTAGGTTTTTATCGCCTTCCTGCACGGTGTAGGTTTGGTTTTGCCCAACAAGGCGGCTGTTCGCCTGGGGCAAAGGATAATCGACCGCCCATGCGGCCTGAATAGCGCTGTAGGCGCCGATTAGCATTAACGTAATAACAGACGCGCGTTTCATACTCACTCACCCCCCTGGCGTTCTTGCCGGCCGGCGGCGAGCGCCCGATCCGGCCTACGAGTCACTGCGTTGCCTTACACGAACGCTTTCAAGTCGGTCTGAAAGTTGACGTGTTTTATCAGTTTAGCTAAGAGTTGCGGCTTTGGCGCGAATAGCCCGAATCATCGCCTCCAGCCCTTGTGAACGAGACGGTGTGAGATGCTGTGCGAGCGCCATTTTTTCAAACCACGGGCGCACATCAAAATTCACAATATCCTGGGCCGTCATGCGATCATACAAAATGAATACCACGGCAATAAGCCCTTTCACAATTGCCGCATCACTGTCGCCCTGTAATTCAATAATCCCTTCGCCATTCTGACGCATAACAATCCATACCTGGCTTTGACATCCCTGAATGCTATTTTCCGGGCAGCGTAAGTCGTCGTTTAGTTCCGGCAAACGCTGACCCAGTTCAATAATGTACAGGTATTTCTCTTCCCAATTAGCGCAACGCAGAAAATTACGCAACAACTTTTCTTTATCCGGTAGCGCAGCCATAACGCCTCCCTGTTAGCCCAGTAAATGGTGAATACGCTTGAGGCCCGTTACCAGGCGATCCACTTCTTCATGGGTGTTATACATTGCAATCGACGCCCGGCACATCGCGGGAACGTTATAAAAGGCCATCAGCGGCATTGCGCAGTGATGCCCCGTCCGCACGGCGATGCCATAGTTATCGAGAAAACTCCCGACGTCATAGGCGTGATGCTTGCCGAGGTTAAACGCAATCACACCCAGACGGTTATCCGGTCCGTAGATTGTTAAATCCGGCACATCCGCCAGCTGCTCCAACGCATAGCGCATTATGAACTGTTCATATTCGCTGATTTCAGTCAGCCCCAGCGCTGAAACATATTCAATAGCCGCGCCGAGTCCGATAATGCCCCCGGTGTTCGGCGTTCCGGCTTCAAACCGCCAGGGCGCTTTGGCCCACGTCGTTCCCTGACTCAAACTCACCGTCGCAATCATTGAACCACCGCCTTCCCACGGCGGCATCTCCTGCAGCAGCGACTCTCTGGCATACAGAACGCCAATACCGGTTGGACCGTAAAGTTTATGCCCGGAGAAAACATAAAAATCGCAATCCAGCGCCTGCACATCCACCTGATGATGCATCACCGCCTGCGCACCATCCACCAGCACTTTCGCGCCGTATTGATGCGCCAGCGCGATCATCTCACCCAACGGGTTTCCCGTGCCCAGCACGTTAGATACGTGGGTAATCGCCAACAGCTTCGTGCGATCGTCAAACAGCGTCGGCAGCGTTTCCAGCTGCAACGTACCATCGGCATTGAGCGGGATAACGCGCAGTTCTGCACCTACGCGGGCACACAGCATCTGCCAGGGCACAATATTGGCATGGTGCTCCATTTCGCTGATGATAATGTTATCGCCCGCCCGCACATTGCTGCTGCCCCAGCTGTTCGCCACCAGGTTGATGCCCTCCGTCGTACCGCGAACAAACACCAGCTCTTCGGCGGAGCGGGCGTTAATAAACAGCGAAACGAGCTTGCGCACATTCTCCATTTTTTCCGTAGCCTGAGCGCTCAGCGTATGGATACCGCGGTGGACCGCCGCATAGCCGTGACGGTAGAACTCGGCTTCGGCATCAATCACCTGGTTCGGCTTTTGCGCGCTGGCCGCGCTATCCAGATACGCCAACGGTAAACCATTCACTTCACGCGTCAGAACCGGAAAATCGGCCCGCACTTTTTCAATGGGAAATGTCATGCTACGCCTCCCGGCAAGCGTTGGGCGATCCGTGCCAGTACCTGTTGTTTCAGCGTTTCCTCGCCCAGGGCTTCCGTTAGCTCAGCGGCAAACGCATAGAGAATCATTTGTTGGGCATCTTGCTGGCCGATCCCGCGCGAACGCAAATAGAACATCTGCTCGTCGTCGATCCGCCCTACCGTCGCCCCGTGACTGCATTTCACGTCGTCGGCATAGATTTCAAGCTGCGGCTTGGTATCCACTTCCGCCAGTTTACCGAGCAGCAAATTATTATTGGTCATCTGGCCATCGGTTTTAATAGCGTGCTGAGCGACGTTGATCAGGCCATTGAATACCGCCCGCCCCTTATCGCTGACTATCGTTTTATGCAGCTGGCGGCTGTTGCAATATCCTTTGTTATGCTCAAGCCAGGTGCGGGTGTCGCAGACTTCATTTTTCACCGGCATTGCCAGGCTGTTGAGCCGAAGCGTGGTGTTTTCGCCGTTAAGCTGGGTGCTGGTGTTATGACGCAGCACCGCATCACCGAGTAAAAAACTGTGGCTGGCGGCCGTGGCATCCGCCCCCAATTGAATGTCATTGTGCGCGAAATGGTGGCTCTGTGGGTTCTCAAACGCCAGTTTGATGTGGCGCAAGTGCGCATTCGCCGCGACATTCATGGTTAAACGTGCGCCAGTGAAATGGCGAAGCTCGCTGAGGCTGACATAGTGTTCAATAACGGTGGCTTCTGCGCCTTCCGCCAGCTCCAGATGGTGGCGATAGTGCGCCGTGTTCACCTCATCGCCCGCCAGCCCCTGGGTAATGTGCAGTAGCAGCAGCGGTTTCGCTGGGCGCTGGTTACGCTTCACCTGAATGTGAGTGACGCTACGCGACAGGCTTTCGGTCAGGTGCAGAAACACTTCCGGTTGGATAGCCGCTGGCAGCATCTGGCGCGCATCGTCAATGGTAATGTCAAAACCACTACCTTCCACTCTGTCGCTCAGCGTTGGAGAGAATTGCCCGTCGACAAATACCAGTCGTATGGCATCAATTGCCGGCGCTAACGCTTCACACTGGGCTGACGTTATCTCAGTGACATGACTGACAAACTGGCTATTGGTTAACCCCTCCAGCGGCGTGTATTTCCAGTCCTCATGCTTACGCGTTGGCAGCCCCAGACGCAGCATCTGCTGCAGATGCTGCTGGGCATGTTGCGAGCGCGTCTCACCTTGCGTTTCAAACAGATGGTGCCACTGTTGCAGCACGTTACTGCTGTTCGCTAAGCCAGCCATAACCTTGCTCCTCAAGTTGTTTGACCAGCGTAAAATCACCGGACTTCACTATTCGCCCCTGGTAGAGAACGTGAACATAATCGGGTTTGATATAGTCCAGGATGCGTTGATAATGGGTGACGATAATGAATGAACGTTGCCCGTCGCGTAGTGAGTTCACGCCGTCTGCGACGATTTTCAGCGCATCGATATCCAGCCCGGAGTCCGACTCATCCAGAATGCACAACTGAGGCTCCAGCACCGCCATTTGCAATATGTCATTACGCTTTTTCTCACCGCCGGAGAAACCAACGTTGACCGAACGCGTGAGCAAATCTTCCGGCATCTTCAGCAACGCAATTTTTTCTTCCATCAGATCCTGGAAGTCAAACCTGTCCAGCGACTCTTCACCACGGTAGGTGCGCACCGCATTCAGTGCCGTTTGCAGGAAAAACTGATTACTGACGCCGGGGATTTCCACCGGATACTGGAATGCCATAAAGATCCCTTCGCCGGCCCGGTCTTCCGGTGACAGTTCCAGTAAATCCTTACCGTTGAATTCTACCGTCCCGCCGGTGACTTCATAGTCATCACGTCCGGCCAGGGTGGCGGAAAGCGTACTTTTCCCGGAACCATTTGGCCCCATAATGGCGTGCACTTCTCCGGGGCGAATTTCAAGACTCAGCCCACGCAGGATCGCCTTATCTTCCACACTGACCTGTAAATCTTTGATGCTTAACATGTGCTTTCCTTAAATTTTAACCGACGCTGTGTTCAAGACTTATGGCGAGAAGTTTTTGCGCTTCCACGGCAAATTCCAGCGGCAGTTCAGAGAACACGTCTTTACAGAAACCATTCACGATCATCGAAATGGCATCCTCTTCGCTGATACCGCGCTGCAGGCAGTAAAACAGCTGATCTTCGCCAATGCGCGACGTCGTGGCTTCGTGCTCGAGCTGGGCGCTGTTGTTACGACACTCCACATATGGGAATGTGTGCGCTCCGCAATCCGCCCCGATCAGCATCGAGTCACATTGGGTATAGTTGCGGGCGTTGGTGGCGGTCGGCATGATTTTCACTAAACCGCGATAGCTGTTCTGGCTGTGTCCGGCGGAGATCCCTTTCGAGATAATGGTCGATTTGGTGTTTTTACCGATGTGGATCATCTTGGTGCCTGTATCGGCCTGCTGATGACCACTGGTCAGGGCCACGGAGTAGAATTCGCCGATAGAGTTGTCGCCACGCAAAATGCAACTTGGGTATTTCCAGGTAATGGCCGAGCCGGTTTCCGACTGCGTCCACGACATTTTGCTGTTTTCACCTTCGCACAGAGCGCGCTTGGTGACGAAGTTCAAAATGCCGCCGGTGTTACCATCCCCGGGGAACCAGTTTTGCACCGTCGAGTATTTCACTTCGGCATCTTTGTGGATGATGACTTCTACCACCGCGGCATGCAACTGATAGCTGTCGCGCACCGGGGCCGAACAGCCTTCGATATAGCTGACGTAGCTGCCCTCATCCGCGATCAGAATGGTGCGTTCAAACTGCCCGGTTTTTTCTGCATTGATACGGAAATAGGTCGACAGTTCCATGGGGCAACGCACGCCTTTCGGTACATAAATAAACGTGCCGTCAGATGCCACCGCTGCATTCAGCGCGGCAAAGAAGTTGTCATTACCTGGAACCACGGTGCCCAGATATTGTTTTACCAGCTCAGGATGATCGTGAATCGCCTCACCGAACGAACAGAAAATAATGCCCTGTTCCGCCAGTTTGTCGCGATAGGTGGTCGCCACCGATACCGAGTCAAAAATAGCATCAACCGCCACCTCTTTGCCTTCACGGACCGGTACGCCAAGCTGTTCAAAGGCATCCTCAACCTCTTTGCTTAAAAACGCATTCGCCCCCGTTTGCTGCACCGCTCCCGGCTCAGATGCGCAGGTTTCATCGCAGTTACCGCAGGACGGTGCGGAATAATAGCTGTACTCCTGATAATTCAGCTTGTCGTAGTGCGCTTTTAGCCAGTGCGGCTCTTCCATCGTCAGCCATGCCCGAAAGGCATTCAGGCGGAATTCCAGCATCCAGTCGGGTTCATTACGTTTTGCCGAAATCGCGCGCACGACCTCTTCGTTGATCCCTTTCGCCAGCTCATCGGTTTGCAGTTGGGTGAAGAAGCCCTCTTTGTAATTAAGGTGCCCGCCAGCCCAGGTGTTGACATCGTCAGTTGCTTCAGTATTACGAGACATAGTACCGCCTATACCCCAAAACTTTCGCCACAGCCGCATTCGTTCTGGGCTTTCGGGTTATGAAATTTAAATAACTGATTTAATCCTTCGCGAACGAAATCGACTTCTGTGCCGTCGATGAACGGCATCGCCTGTAAAGGCACATACAGTCTGGCGCCATCCGTTTCAAACAGGAGATCGTCTTTTTGGGCCTCGCGCACGGTATCCAGCACGTAGCCGAATCCCGCGCATCCCGTTTGCTTCACGCCCAGGCGTACGCCCAACATGTCGGGTTGCTTTGCCACCAGTTCACGGATATGCGCCGCAGCCGCAGGTGTTAACGTCAGTCCACGCCAGGCAAAATCGTCCGGGTTAAATGTTCCTGAATGCAATTCCATAGGGTTACCTCGAGTCACTAGCTTTTAAGCTATAACAACATGTTAGTGATAATGATTATCACTTCAACCCCTCAACAGCAGGGGCATTCGGGTTAACCGCCCTTTTTGACTACTTTTACTAAGCATAGACCCTGCAGCGAGGGTTTACAGGAATGGAATTATTTGTTCAATGCATTGATTAATAATGGATTATAGAAATCTAATCGTTCAGGCAGGTCAAAGATTAAAAGATGTATAGATAATGTCTATTTAAGGGATAGGTAGGGATAAAAACAGGGAAAACAACTATTCAAATAATATGCTAATGACAAAAAACCCTTAAGTCTGCTTGCTGGCAGGCTTAAGGGTTCCGGCCCCATCCGGCGCTTATCTCCGGCACTCACAATGGCTTAGCTCTTGAAGGGACGATAAGAATAATCTCATACACCGTTAAGTTTTTTTTAACACAACTTGCGGTTTGACTATTTTGTGAGCACGTTTAGCTACCTTTTTAGCATTGCGCCGCCCCACTAAGCGCATCCAGCAGCAAACGTAGCCCCGCAGGCTGATGCTCCCGAGAAAGGTATAAGCCATAAATTGGTAAGCATTTAGGTTGAAGTTCTGGCAGTAATCGAATTAACGCTCCCTGCGCCAGCCCTTCCTGCGCTTCCAGTTCTGGCACCAACGCGATCCCCATTCCTGCCACCGCCGACTCGCAGAGCAGCGAAGAGATCCCTGCACTCAAATTCCCTTTGATTGCAACGGAGACAGACTGCCCCTGGGCATCCAAAAAGTGCCAGGATTGTCCGGCAAAACCGCTGTAGTACAGGCAATTGTGCCGAGTGAGATCGTCGACTGTCTCAGGCGTGCCATGTTGATGCAGATAATCTGCGGACGCGCAAAGTACCGATTTACAGTCGCCCAACCGACGGGCGATGGTTCCTGGCTCGGGATTATCCGTTATGCGGATCGCCACATCGATGCGTTCCCCCACAAGGCTTACCGGTTGATTATTGATCTCCACCTCAATACGTAATTGCGGATATTGCTCCATAAACGCCGGCAGAACCGGAGCAAGAATATGCATGGCGGTAAAATGGGCGCAGGCCACACGTAGCGTGCCTGAGGGAATTTGCGCGCCACTGGCGGCACCAATATCCAGCGAAAGTTGCGCCAGAGAACGCGTTTTCAGTAATGCCTCTTCACCCGCTGGCGTGATCGTTAAGCGACGCGATGAGCGATGAATAAGCCTTGCGCCTGCCCATTTCTCCATCTCGTCGAGGTAACGACTGACCATCGGACGGGAAAGCCCCAATGCACGTGCAGCGGCGCTCAGACTGCCCAAATCACAGATATGATTAAATACCATTGCCGCCATCACTCTGTCCATTGCATCCCATCCGATCGTTTTATGAAACTCAGCATGTCCTAATGAGGGAATTCTAACAGATACGAATATGCTTAAAATACGGGAACTATCAAAAGACAATTCCCTGCATAAGGTTACCTGGTATGAAAGTTAAATCTCTGGCCCTGCTGTTACCTCTGTTTGCGTCTTCAGCTTTCGCCGCACCGCTACAGCTGAACGTCTATAATCCGCAGGAGAAGGGTATTTTCCCGGTCTCTTCGACGCTGGTGTCTGGCCCCAAAGAGGCGATTTTGTTTGACGCCCAGTTCAGCACCAAAGATGGCGAACAGCTGGTGCAGATGATTCGCGCCAGCGGTAAAACGCTGAAGGCTATCGTGATCACTTCCGGCGATCCGGATTTCTATTTCGGTCTGCAACCTATCGTCAACGCTTTCCCACAGGTAAAAGTTCTGGCAACACCGCAGGTGGTAGACCATATCCGCGCCACCAAAGAGGCCAAACTGCAATTCTGGGGCCCGCAAATGAAGGACGGCGCGCCAACATCGCTCACCGTTCCGCAGGCGACGACGCAAACGCAGTTCACGGTTGATGGTGAACCGCTGGAACTGCGTCACTCCAACGATTATGCAGCGTATATCTGGATCCCGGCGAATCGGGCCATTATTGGCGGCACAGGCGTGGCTTCAGGTATTCACGTCTGGACGGCGGATACACAATCTGAAGAACAGCGTAGTACATGGCGTAACGTACTGAGCGAAATGCAGAGCTTACAGCCCACTCAAGTGGTCCCGGGTCATTACATTGGCGAACGCCCAACCGGCGATAAAGCTATTCGCTTCACCCAGGACTATTTGCAGTCGTTTGAGCAGGTGTTAGGGGCGAAGAAAGGATCGGATTATGTGATTAAAACCATGACGGCAGCATGGCCAGGTCTGGCAGACGCAAGCTCGCTGGAACTAAGTGCGAAGGTTAACAGCGGTGAGATGAAGTGGTAATGAAGATTTAAGGCAAAAATAACCCCGAACACGTGTCGGGGTTTCGTTACGATAAGCATACCGGAATCAATGAACGCCCATGCGCCAGGCAAAATAGATCTCTTCTTTCAGTTCCATCGAGGAGAGCGCCAGTAAATCAGCAAACTCCAGTTCGAGCTGTTTCAGCCTTTTCAGGTACTGAGCCGGTGAAAGATCGGTTTTATCACGACGTAAAAATTCTATTGCCAGTTGGGCAGGGTCTAATTGGGTAGACATATCATCCTCGCTTGTGTTCAAAACCTGCACAGTATAACACCATTCCCTGTGCAGATAATGACCAAAAGCAATATGCATCACAAAATTGCGGTCGTCAGACGCGAAGTACAGCACAATCGTCCCTGCTCATCGAAGATCTCTATTTGCCAAACCTGGTGACGAGAGCCGGTATGTAACGCGCGACATACGCCCCTGACGTGCCCTTCCCGCGCAGAACGGATATGGTTGGCGTTGATCTCCAGGCCCACCACTTTCTGCTCACCCTGAGTACACAGGTATCCCGCTACTGAACCAATACTTTCCGCCAGCACCACGGATGCGCCGCCGTGCAGCAACCCAAAGGGTTGTTTGGTGCGATGGTCCACCGGCATTGTAGCTTCCAGCGTATCGTCACCAATGTGCACAAAACGAATATCGAGCAGCCCAACCATATTTCCTTCACCCATGGCATTGAGCGCCTCGAGTGTGACTTCACGTTTCCAGATCATCCTATAATCTCCAGCAGTGCCTGTAATGGGTGGCGAACGCCCGTACCTTCAACGCGTTTAACCTGACTGCGACAGGAGTACCCGGTAGCCAGACAACGGTTACGTGGCAATCGTTGCATTGCCTGGTGCCATGATAACTCATAGATCCCCAATGAGTTTTGGTGATTCTTCACTTCGTGGCCGTAGGTGCCAGCCATACCACAGCATCCCACGCTGACGTTCTCCAGCTTTGCGCCAAAGCGAGCAAAAATAGCCGCCCACTGTGCAGGCGCGCCCGGCAAGGCCGTCACTTCGGTACAGTGACCAAAGAAATACCACGGTTCACCGCCAACAGCGACTGGCTGCTGTGCTTCCACAGCTTTCGATAACCATTCGTTGGCTAGCAACACATGGAAATCCCCCCGTTGTTCACCCAGCACCATCTTGTATTCATCGCGATAACAAAGCACCAGCGCCGGATCAACACCCACCATCGGAATATTCAGCTTCGCTACCCGGTTAAGAAACTCGGATGTCTTTTTCGCCGTTTTGGCAAAACGGTTTAAGAAGCCTTTAATGTGCTGCGCCTTGCCGTTTGGCGAAAACGGCAGCAGTACCGGCTGCATGCCCAGCTTCTCTACCAGACGTATAAAGTCAGCAACCACCTGCGCATCGTAATAGCTGGTGAAAGGGTCCTGCACCACCAGCACCGTACGGGCTTTTTGCTCAAGGCTGAGTAATTCGAGCTGTTCCAACGTCATATTGGCGGAGCGATGCCCCACCAGTTGGCGTTGCAGCGACGGTGCAGACAACAGAGGTAAATCAACCATTCCAATGTGCTTTTTAGCCAGGTTTCGCACCAGCGGCTGGTTGATGAAGAAGTTAAACGTTTTGGGCGCTCGTGCCATTAACGGCGCATAGCTCTCAACGGTCGCCACCATGTGATCGCGCAACGGGCGCAGATAACGCGTGTGGTACAGCTGGAGGAAGCGCGAACGGAACTCCGGTACATCAATTTTAATTGGACACTGGGTGGAACAGGCTTTACACGCCAGGCAACCTGACATCGCCTCTTTTACTTCGTGTGAGAAATCGTATTCACCCTTGCGCGCATGCCAGCTGTTGCGGGTACGGGCAATCAGCGAACGTAAACTGGCGCGTTTTTCCGGTAGCTCTTTTTCCAGCTGTATTGGGTCAATCCCGCGATCCGCTAACAAACGCAGCCATTCACGCACTAACGTGGCTCGCCCTTTTGGCGAATGAATACGGTTGAGGCTGATTTTCATCGACGGACACATAGGGCTTTTCGCATCGAAGTTAAAGCATAACCCGTTGCCGTTACACTCCATTGCCCCGCGCCACTCCTGGCGTACGGCCAGAGGGATCTGACGGTCATACGTTCCGCGTTTCACCGCGTCCACTTTCATCATCGGCGCATCTACGTCTTCCGGTGGACAGATTTTCCCAGGATTCAGCCGGTTTTGCGGATCAAACACCGATTTCACTTTGCGCAGTTCGCGATACAGCTCCTCGCCGAAGAACGCCGGGCTATATTCTGCACGAAAACCTTTCCCATGCTCGCCCCACAGCAAACCGCCATATTTCGCCGTCAGCGCCACAACATCATCAGAAATGCGTTTCATCAGCACTTCCTGCTGCGGGTCACACATATCCAACGCCGGTCTGACATGCAGCACGCCTGCGTCTACGTGACCAAACATGCCGTAACTCAGGGCGTGGCTGTCGAGTAGCGCGCGGAACTCGGCAATATAGTCCGCCAGATGCTCCGGCGGAACGCAGGTATCCTCGGCAAACGGAATTGGCTTCGCGGAACCTTTTGCATTGCCCAGCAGACCGACTGCCTTTTTGCGCATGGCGTAAATTCGTTCGACTCCCGCCAGTTCGGTACACAGCTGCCAGCCAATGACACCCGCTTCCTGACGAGCGATTAAGCCATCCAGACGTTCACACAGTGCGCTGACCTGCGAATTAATCAATACTTCGTCGTCACCGGCAAACTCTACAATGTTCAGACCCAGCATCTCTTTATCAGGTACATCGGTAATCAATTCACTTACCGAGTGCCAGACGATATCTTCCCGCGCCAGATTGAGTACTTTGGAGTCAACAGTTTCTACCGACAATGCGCGTGCTTCCACCATCACCGGCGCATTACGCAACGCCGAGTCGAAAGAGTCGTACTTGACGTTAACCAGTTGTCTGACTTTTGGCAGCGGGGTGATATCCAGACGGGCTTCGGTGATAAACGCCAGCGTACCTTCAGAGCCGGTGAGAATGCGGGTTAAATCAAATTCGGTCATCTCATCGTTAAAGACGTGCCGTAGATCGTACCCGGTCAGGAAGCGATTAAGTTTCGGGAATTTATCCATGATCAGCTGTCGGTTATCGCGACAACGTTCATAAACGGTCTTATAGATGCGGCCAATGGTGGTATTGCTTTTCCCCAGCATTTCGGCAAGCTCGATCGGCATTGGCTGAGTATCAAGAATATCACCGCCCATCAGCACCGCACGGATGCCCAACACATGATCGGAAGTTTTACCGTAAACCAACGATCCTTGCCCGGATGCATCGGTGTTGATCATCCCGCCGAGTGTTGCCCGGTTACTGGTGGATAATTCCGGGGCAAAGAAATAGCCGTAAGGCTTCAGAAACTGGTTGAGCTGATCTTTTATCACCCCGGCTTCTACCCGCACCCAACCTTCTTGCGGGTTGATTTCAATAATGCGGCTCATATAGCGGGACATATCAACAATAATGCCCTGGTTCAGCGCCTGACCGTTGGTCCCGGTGCCGCCGCCGCGCGGGGTAAAAATCAACGACGAGAAAAGCGGTTCTGCCGCCAGACGGGCGATTAGCGCCACATCTGCGGTTGAACGAGGGAAAACGACAGCATCAGGTAGCAGCTGATAAATACTGTTATCCGTCGACATTGTTAGACGATCGGCATAGCTCGTTGCCGTATCGCCCGTAAATCCTTGCTGCTCCAGCGCCTGCAAAAAGTTGAGCACCAGTTGAACGACACCTGGTGCCTGAGAAATTTGTGGAATCATTATAGTGACCCTTTCCTGCGGTCTGTGTTGTGAATTTAATCGTTTGCGTGTTGCTTTGTTTGTTGTATCACATTTTTTTCTAATACGCTCAGCAGATTTACAGGCAGAATCCGCCTGTTCAAAACCGCTGAAATTGCTCATCATTACAGGGTGTGATTTAAGTATTCACGTCGCGTCAACGTTCTGGCGCAAAGACAAAGGTGAAAAGTATTTATGGTAAATTTCCGTCAGCCCAGGGATATTGCACAAGTGCTGCTATCGGTGCTGTTTTTAGCCATCCTGATTGTGGCCTGTCTCTGGATTGTTCAGCCCTTTATCCTCGGTTTTGCCTGGGCAGGCACGATTGTCATTGCAACCTGGCCTATCCTGCTACGCTTACAAAAATTGCTCTGGGGACGCCGTTCACTTGCCGTACTGGTGATGACGCTGTTGCTGGTGCTGTTGTTCATCATCCCCATCGCGCTGCTGGTTAACAGCATCGTCGATGGCAGTGGGCCGCTGATCCATGCCGTAACCGCAGGTGATATGACACTACCGGATCTGGCATGGTTGAACAGCATTCCACTGGTGGGTGCCAAAATGTATGGCGCATGGCACAGCTTACTGGATATGGGCGGTTCGGCGATTATGGCCAAGGTTCGTCCTTATATCGGCACCACCACCACCTGGTTCGTCGGTCAGGCCGCGCATATCGGCCGCTTTATGATGCACTGTGGCCTGATGCTGCTGTTCAGTGCCCTGTTGTACTGGCGCGGTGAACAAGTCGCATTAGGTATTCGTCACTTCGCCTGCCGTCTTGCCTCAAAACGTGGAGATGCTGCCATTCTGCTGGCAGCACAAGCCATTCGCGCCGTCGCATTAGGCGTTGTGGTCACCGCTCTGGTACAGGCAGTGCTCGGGGGTATTGGTCTGGCGGTAACCGGTGTGCCGTATGCCACACTGCTGGCGGTATTGATGATCCTGTCATGTCTGGTGCAACTTGGGCCGCTACCGGTACTGATTCCGGCCATTATCTGGCTATACTGGACGGGGGATTCAACCTGGGGCACCGTGCTGCTGGTGTGGAGCGGCGTGGTCGGAACACTGGATAACGTGATTCGACCGATGCTGATTCGCATGGGTGCCGATTTGCCACTGCTCCTGATTCTCTCCGGAGTCATCGGCGGATTGATTGCCTTCGGCATGATTGGTCTGTTTATCGGTCCAGTAGTACTGGCCGTTTCCTGGCGTCTGTTCTCCGCCTGGGTAAACGAAGCCCCTGCGCCAGGTACCAATCCGGATGAAATCCTCGAAGAAATTGCTGAAATCGAACGCAATAAGTAATCCAACATCAGGCGGCAACGCCGCCTGATTGTTTAACAATACTAATCAATCCCTCCCTCTTACGGGATTAGAACCAACTTCGTCCCTCTTTCAATACTCATTTGTGTCGCAAATTCTTTACAGTTTTTAAACTATTGAGATGAATCTGATCGACGTAAAAAATCAGTATGCCTACTATTAGCCCATGGCTTTAGATCAACACATTGATTTATAAGCATGGAAATCCCCTGAGTGAAACAACGAATTGCTGTGTGTAGTCTTTGCCCATCTCCCACGATGGGCTTTTTTTTGTCCTTCGCGCGCCACTCCACCAACCTTAACGCACTAACACATTATCTTCCCCGTCAAGGACCAAATAATATTGCACAAAATACTGTGACTCTCTTCAAGCCGAAATATCCACAGCAATGTTATTACTATTCCACCGTCTTTTATGAAGCGACCAAATAATGAACGCATTAGAGCTACAGGCGATCCGCCATATTTTTGCTATGACGGTGGAAGAAAGCGCCAGGTATATCGCGCACGATGACAATGTTGTCGCCTGGCAACAATGGGAAAAGGGTGAAAGAGAAATTCCAGACGACATTGTCCGCATTTGTTCAGAAATGAAAGCCAAGAGGAAGTTAAGAATTAATGCAATTATCGACAAAATAAATAACCGCATTGGTAATAACACCATGCGTTTTTTCCCCGATCTGAACGCTTTTCAGGCGGTTTATCACCACGATGGTTTTCTCGACTGGAAAATCTATCAGTCGGCAGCTGTTGAACTCTATGCTCACGATCTCGAGCGTATGTGTTAAGAGATCGCAACGCCATACCTATTTAGCCTCTTCGCTGAGTAACACATTATGAAAAACACCTATTTCTCCACTGCGATAGGGCTGTACCTAAATTACCTGGTGCACGGCATGGGGGTCATTCTGATGAGCCTCAATATGTCTTCACTGGAACAACAGTGGCAAACCAATACCGCGGGCGTCTCGATTGTTATTTCCTCACTCGGTATCGGCCGCTTAAGCGTTTTATTAGTAGCAGGGATGCTTTCCGATCGCTATGGTCGCAGACCATTTATTATCCTTGGTATGACCTGCTACCTGATTTTCTTTATTGGCATCATAAATACTCACAGTATTTTTCTTGCCTATGCTTTTGGTTTTTTAGCGGGAATGGCAAACAGTTTTCTCGATGCCGGAACCTATCCCAGCTTGATGGAGGCATTCCCCCGTTCACCCAGCACGGCCAATATTTTGATAAAAGCCTTCGTCTCCAGCGGTCAGTTCCTGCTGCCAATGATTATCAGTCTGCTGGTATGGGCCGAAATCTGGTTTGGCTGGTCCTTCCTGCTGGCGGCAGCCGTAATGATACTCAACGGTGTGTTTTTATTTCGCTGTCGGTTTCCGCCACATCCCGGGCCTCATACCGTCATCCGGGCTCAACCGGCTGAACGGGAAACCGGACAATCTAAACATCGTTGCTCCCTGCTCGACCTTGCCAGTTACACCCTGTACGGCTACATCGCAATGGCAACATTTTACCTGGTAAGCCAGTGGCTGGCGCAATACGGACAGTTTGTCGCCGGAATGTCCTATACGTTATCTATCAAACTGTTAAGCATTTATACCTGCGGCTCTCTACTGTGCGTGCTGATCACCGCCCCGCTGGCGCGAAAAGCAGAACGCGCGACATCGATGCTGATGCTGTATACGTTTATCTCATTTGTCGCACTGCTGATGGTTTGTCTGCATCCGACACCTATCGTTGTCATTATCTTTGCGTTTGTCATCGGTTTTTCTTCCGCAGGGGGCGTTGTGCAAATCGGTTTAACGCTGATGGCCGCACGCTTTCCGCATGCGAAGGGCAAAGCGACCGGTATTTACTACAGCGCGGGCAGCATTGCGACCTTCACCATTCCATTGATAACAGCAAAACTCTCTGAAACCAGTATTGCTCACATCATGTGGTTTGATACTGGCATAGCCGCTGTTGGATTCCTGTTGGCGTTGTTTATTGGTTATCGCAGCCACATCACGTCAAAACATCAGCTAAAGATGATACAAGCCGTAAAATAAGCGTGGATGCAATATTGTTCCCCTCTTCTGCAAAATAATTGACTTCAGTTTTAAAACATCAGCAAAACACTGGCTGGCAGAGTTCGATTTCACAGTGTGTTATGCAATATACCTGGTAACTTAAACGCCATGCTATGTAGGTTCTGTGGTTGCCGCCCAGTATATTAATTACAAGGTCGCCGCAATTTAAACAATATCGACGAGCACAGAACAATTTTAAAATCCGCAAGGAGTTGTGAAAATGTCTCAAAGCAAGACCTTTAATACGCCATTTCTTTTGGCGATAATCTGTATTTATTTAAGTTATTTCCTACACGGCATTAGCGTCATTACACTGGCGCAAAACATGACCTCTCTTGCAGAAAAGTTTTCCACCGACAATGCAGGAATTGCCTATTTGATTTCAGGCATTGGTCTGGGGCGACTGGTGAGCATCTTATTCTTTGGCGTGCTCTCAGATAAATTTGGTCGTCGGGCTATCATTCTGTTAGGCGCTATTCTTTATATACTGTTCTTCTTCGGTATTCCCGCCAGCCCTAATCTGATGATTGCCTTTATTCTGGCCGTTTGCGTTGGCGTGGCAAACTCGGCACTGGATACCGGCGGGTACCCGGCGTTAATGGAATGCTTCCCTAAAGCCTCTGGCTCAGCCGTTATCCTGGTGAAAGCTATGGTCTCGTTTGGGCAGATGATCTACCCCATCGTCGTCAGCACCATGCTGCTAAACCATATCTGGTACGGTTATGCGGTCATTATCCCGGGTGCGTTGTTTGTCGTCATTACCTTGATGCTGCTAAGAAGTCGCTTCCCTGGCCAGATGGTGGATGCTGGCATCGCGAAAGATCTGCCACAGATGAACAGTAAACCGTTGGTCTGGCTGGAAGGTGTGGCATCCGTCATGTTTGGTGTTGCTGCCTTTTCGACTTTTTACGTCATCGTGGTCTGGATGCCAAAATATGCGATGGCCTTTGCCGGCATGGCAGAATCTGACGCACTGAAGACAATCTCTTACTACAGTATGGGATCATTGGTCTGCGTATTTATTTTTGCCGCTCTGTTAAAAAAATGGGTTCGACCTATTTGGGCAAATGTGTTTAACGCCGGGCTGGCAACCATCACCGCAGCCGTCATCTACTTATATCCCTCTCCGCTGGTGTGTAACGTCGGTTCATTTCTCATTGGATTCTCTGCCGCTGGCGGTATTTTACAGCTCGGTGTCTCGGTGATGTCTGAATTCTTTCCCAAGAGCAAAGCCAAAGTCACCAGTATTTATATGATGATGGGTGGCGTAGCCAACTTTATTATCCCATTAATCACCGGATACCTCTCTAACATTGGTCTGCAGTACATCATTTTGCTGGACTTTGCATTTGCTCTGCTGGCCTTCATCACCGCCATCATCGTCTTTATTCGTTACTACCGCGTATTTGATATCCCCAAAAATGATGTGCGGTTGGGCGAACGTTATTTTCAATAAATTGTTTAGAAGGAGTATCAAATGGACGTAACTGCTAAATATGAACTAATTGGATTGATGGCCTACCCTATCAGACACAGTCTGTCGCCTGAAATGCAAAATAAGGCATTAGAAAAAGCGGGATTGCCATTCACTTATATGGCATTTGAAGTCGATAACTCAACGTTTGCTAATGCAATTGCCGGGCTGAAGGCCTTAAAGATGCGTGGTACAGGGGTCTCAATGCCCAACAAGCAGCTAGCATGTGAATATGTTGATGAATTAACACCTGCCGCCAAACTGGTCGGTGCAATTAATACTATCGTCAATGATGATGGTTACCTGCGTGGTTACAATACCGATGGCACGGGTCATATTCGTGCAATTAAGGAAAGTGGTTTCGATATCAAAGGTAAAACCATGGTACTGTTGGGCGCAGGCGGTGCGTCGACAGCCATTGGTGCACAGGCAGCGATTGAAGGCATCAAAGAAATTAAACTCTTTAACCGCCAGGATGAGTTTTTTGCCAAAGCGCAGGAGTTTGCCAAACGCGTCAATGAAAACACCGACTGCGTGGTCACTGTTATCGATCTCGCCGATCGCCAGGCTTTTGCTGACGCACTTGCCAGCGCGGATATTTTAACCAACGGAACAAAAGTCGGCATGAAGCCGCTGGAAAATGAATCTCTCGTGACCGACGCTTCCCTGCTACGTCCGGAACTGCTGGTAACCGAATGCGTCTACAACCCGCATATGACCAAATTATTGCAGCAGGCACAAAGTGCTGGTTGCAAAACAATTGATGGTTACGGCATGTTGTTATGGCAAGGGGCTGAACAGTTCAAGCTCTGGACCGGGAAAGATTTCCCGCTGGAGTATGTGAAACAGGTTATGGGTTTTGCCGCCTGACGGGCAAGCATTTGTAGAATAGTTAAAGGGTAATCAATGAAAACCGTAACCGTAAGAAATCTCGTTATTGGCGATGGTGCGCCGAAGATCATTGTGTCGCTGATGGGTATAGACATCGCAACGGTAAAAAGCGAAGCGCTGGCCTATCGCGAAGCGGATTTCGACATTCTGGAATGGCGCGTTGACCATTTCGGCGATGTCTCTTCCACAGATGCCGTGCTGGAAGCGGCTCGCGCCATCCGCGATGTGATAGCGGACAAACCGCTACTTTTCACCTTCCGCAGCGCCAAAGAAGGCGGTGAACAGGCACTGTCTGTCGAAAACTATATTGCACTTAACCGCGCGGCGGTAGACAGCGGTCTGGTAGATATGATCGATCTGGAACTGTTTACCGGAGACGAACTGGTCAAAGCGACCGTCGAGCATGCGCACGCGAAAAATGTCTTTGTGATTATGTCCAATCACGATTTTCATAAGACACCAGCTGCAGAAGAGATTGTCCAGCGCCTGCGTAAAATGCAGGAACTAGGCGCAGACATCCCCAAAATTGCCTTGATGCCGCAAAATAAAGCGGATGTTCTGACACTGCTTAGCGCCACGCTGGAAATGCAAGAACGCTATGCCGATCGCCCGATAATCACCATGTCGATGGCTAAAACAGGGGTGATTTCACGTCTGTCTGGTGAAGTTTTCGGTTCAGCGGCAACCTTTGGGGCAGTAAAAAAAGCCTCCGCCCCAGGACAAATTTCGGTCACCGACCTGCGTACTGTATTGACAATATTGCATCAGGCTTAATTACAGATATATCCATATTAATATCAGTAATGCCCTACCCCAGATATTCGTCTAACCACGGATATCTGGCCGATGATTAAACTTTATTAAATAACTCACAATATTATTGTCGAATATAGCGACAGGTAGTCGCACGCATATAATCTGGAGTTCACATGAAATTTTCAAGACCAAATCGTATAGATGGTCGGGTACCTGTATTATCCGCAGCAGATGCAGTTAATTATATTCCTGATGAAGCAACTCTTTGTGTATTAGGTGCAGGTGGCGGTATTCTCGAAGCAACAACATTAATTAACGCGCTGGCTGAAAAATATAAAAATTCTCAGTCACCACGGAATCTAGCGTTGATTAGCCCTACGGGTCTGGGTGACCGTGCCGACCGGGGAATTAGCCCGCTGGCACAGGAAGGCTTAGTCAAATGGGCATTATGCGGACACTGGGGACAATCACCACGAATCTCCGACCTGGCGGAACAAAATAAAATTGCCGCCTATAACTATCCTCAGGGCGTATTAACCCAAACCCTGCGTGCATCGGCAGCCCACCAGCCTGGGATCCTCAGTGATATCGGCATCGGTACATTTGTTGACCCTCGCCAACAGGGCGGTAAGCTGAATGAAGTGACCACCGAAGATCTGATCAAATTGGTGGAAATTGATAACAAAGAGTACCTGTATTACAAAGCCATTGCGCCAAACATCGCCTTTATTCGCGCCACCACCTGTGACAGCGAAGGCTATGCCACCTTTGAAGATGAAGTTATGTATCTTGATGCGCTGGTGATTGCCCAGGCCGTACACAATAACGGCGGCATCGTTATGATGCAGGTGCAAAAAATGGTGAAGAAAGCCACTTTGCATCCGAAGTCGGTACGTATTCCCGGCTATCTGGTCGATATTGTGGTCATCGACCCCGACCAAACGCAACTGTACGGTGGTGCGCCGGTTAACCGCTTTATCTCTGGCGATTTTGTGCTCGATGACAGCCAACAAACTGCCCTGCCGCTCAATCAGCGTAAACTGGTGGCCCGACGCGCCCTGTTTGAAATGCGCAAAGGTGCGGTCGGCAACGTTGGCGTAGGTATTGCCGATGGCATTGGTCTCGTCGCGCGCGAAGAAGGCTGTGCTGACGATTTTATTCTGACAGTCGAAACGGGTCCGATTGGCGGCATCACCTCTCAAGGCATTGCTTTCGGTGCCAACGTCAACACTCGCGCCATTCTGGATATGACGTCCCAGTTTGACTTCTATCACGGTGGTGGGCTGGATGTGTGCTATTTAAGTTTTGCCGAAGTGGATCGCCACGGCAACGTCGGCGTACACAAATTCAATGGCAAAATCATGGGTACCGGCGGTTTTATCGATATTAGCGCCACTTCCAAAAAAATTATTTTCTGCGGCACGTTAACTGCCGGAAGTCTGAAAACGGAAGTTGCGGACGGTAAGTTAAATATCGTGCAGGAAGGTCGGGTGAAAAAATTCGTTAATGAATTACCTGAAGTGACTTTCAGCGGAAAAATTGCCCTCGAACGTGGACTTAATGTGCGTTACATCACTGAACGCGCTGTATTTACGTTAAAAGCAGATGGTCTTCATTTAATCGAAATAGCACCGGGAGTCTCTTTACAGGAAGACATCCTGGACAAAATGGATTTCACACCGATTATTTCCCCAGACCTGAAATTGATGGACGAAAGATTATTTATCGATGCCTCGATGGGCTTTGTATTACCCGACGCAGCCAATTAAAAGGAGTACCCTGATGGACTTTTCATTAACTGAAGAACAAGAACTGTTGCTTGCCAGCATTCGTGAGCTGATTACCAGCAATTTCCCGGAGGAGTATTTCCGTACCTGCGATCAGACGGCGACTTATCCGAAGGAATTTATGCGAGCCCTTGCGGACAACGGCATTTCGATGCTGGGCGTTCCGGAAGAGTTTGGCGGCATCCCGGCTGATTACGTCACCCAGATGCTGGCGCTGATGGAAGTGTCAAAATGTGGCGCGCCCGCTTTTTTGATCACTAACGGTCAGTGCATCCACAGCATGCGACGTTTTGGCTCCGCCGAGCAGCTGCGTAAAACAGCAGAAAGCACCATGGAAACGGGCGATCCGGCGTATGCGCTGGCATTAACCGAGCCGGGAGCAGGCTCCGATAATAATAGTGCCACCACCAGCTACACCCGCAAAAATGGCAAGGTGTATCTCAACGGACAAAAAACGTTTATCACCGGCGCTAAAGAGTATCCGTACATGCTGGTACTGGCTCGCGACCCGGAGCCGAAAGATCCGAAGAAAGCCTTTACGTTGTGGTGGGTGGATTCTAAGAAAACGGGCATTAAGGTTAACCCGCTGCATAAAATCGGCTGGCACATGTTAAGCACCTGCGAAGTCTATCTTGATGACGTTGAAGTGGACGAAAGCGATATGGTCGGCGAAGAAGGCATGGGCTTCCTCAACGTAATGTACAACTTCGAAATGGAACGCCTGATCAACGCCGCGCGCAGCACGGGTTTTGCCGAATGCGCCTTCGAAGATGCCGCCCGCTACGCTAACCAGCGCATCGCATTTGGTAAGCCGATCGGTCATAACCAGATGATCCAGGAAAAACTGGCGCTGATGGCAATCAAAATTGAAAACATGCGCAATATGGTGCTGAAGGTCGCCTGGCAGGCCGATCAGGAACAGTCGCTGCGAACCAGTGCGGCACTGGCAAAACTGTATTGTGCACGTACGGCAATGGAAGTGATTGACGACGCAATTCAGATCATGGGCGGACTGGGTTACACCGATGAAGCACGCGTATCCCGATTCTGGCGCGATGTCCGCTGTGAGCGCATTGGCGGTGGTACCGATGAAATCATGATTTACGTCGCGGGTCGCCAAATCCTAAAGGATTATCAGAATAAGTAAGCGGTATAACTGACCGGATAGCGCAGATACGCTATCCGGGACGGTGCGGGAGAATCAAACTTCAGGCATCAAGCATTCCTGCTCAGCAAGGTTATTTTTAAACTGCTTACGATAATCGCTGGGAGTACACCCCACATGCCGCTGAAAAAGTTTGGCAAAATGATCGACGTTTTCATACCCTACCCGCCACGAAATTTCCGCCAACGAGGCCTCCGTATTGGTCAGGGAAAATTTCGCTTCTGTCATTCGCCGTTGAATAACATAATTGATGGGTGATATACGATACTCGCGGGTAAATTCATGGCAGATATAGCTCACGCTGGCGCGGAATTTTTTAGATAACTGTTCGAGAGTAATTTTTTCGCGGAAGTTGTTATTTAAATAGACCAATACATCTTTAATTAAGACATCTTTTTTAATATATCCCTGTTCAGAGCGGTAAGCATTTTTAAAGTTTTCGTAATATAACACGGTTAATGCATACGCGAATGCGTCATAAGCGGAAGACGTCAGGTTGTTCTTGCTCTGCGGGAGCATCACCCCCAGCTCATTAAAAATACTCTTAATAACCTCTTTACCCTGGCTGACGCTAATGACCGGACACGAGTGCATCTGCAATAGCTGATTGTCCTGCCAACTGTTAAACCGGAAACCGTAGAGTGCGCAGGTGTAAGTGGTAGCAGGTGCGCTGCTATCAGATGCAACCGCATGCAATCGCCCTTGCTCAATCACCACAATGTCCCCGGCATGCGCGACATACAGCGAAGAGTCGATGATTAATCTTGCAACCCCCTTTTTAACATAGATAAGTTCCGTTTCATTATCATGAACATGATGTCCGGACTCCCAGTTAGGATCATCGCTAATGACGAATCGGGAAAATCTCGGCGTTTTCCCCTGCTCAAAAAGGGTCTCAATGGCATTATCAAAGCAGCGTTGATACATGACAACCTCCACCTAAAGGCAGTAATTTTGTGAATAATGAATATCGAAAAGTGAAAACGATAATAACGTTATACAACGTTATTCCTTGCTGGCGAAACAAAATTATTTGCGTCGACTGCAAGATGATACCTCCTGCCTCATTGCGTTGTTTTCCACGTTTATTTCCGTTTGATAAAAAACGAAAAGAATAAATGTTATTAATTCAACATTAACAATTTACATATCAGAAACAAATTAAGCGTAAAAACGATAAAAAACATGATGCATTTCGCAATTATCCTTCCCTGGTTTGTTTGCTCTTTTTTCTCTTCAGTACACAAGGCCGAGCTCTCGTTTATAAAACAAGCATTCCCGCAGCACTTTTTTTTGCAAGATTGTTGGGAATGAAAACAGATTGCCCCGTCGAAAACTGTCCCCTCTCTGCCGCAAACTATTTTCAGTTAATTTTCCCTACTGTGGATGACTGGAGATGCCATGAAAATAATAACCTGCTTTAAGTTGGTGCCTGAAGAACAGGACATTGTTGTTACCCCACAGCATTCGCTTAACTTTGACCGGGCCGATGCCAAAATCAGCCAGTTTGATCTGAATGCGATTGAGGCCGCGGCGCAACTGAGTGCGGAGGGTGATGAAATCGTCGCTTTAACCGTGGGCGGATCGCTACTGCAAAATTCCAAAGTGCGTAAAGACGTGCTGTCACGTGGACCGGACAGTTTGTTCATGGTGCAGGATCCGCAATTGGAGCATTCATTGCCCCGCGACACCGCTCAGGCGCTGGCCTGCGCGGCCAAAAATATGAATTTCGACCTGATGCTGTTCGGAGAAGGATCGGGGGATATCTATGCCCAACAGGTTGGCTTACTGGTTGGCGAACTGTTGCAACTCCCGGTGATTAACGCCGTCAGCAACATCCAACGTAACGGCGACCGCATTGTGGTTGAGCGCGTGCTGGAAGACGAGGTTGAAGTGATCGACCTGCCGCTCCCCGCCGTACTCTGCGTAACCTCGGATATCAACACGCCGCGTATTCCCTCAATGAAAGCCATTCTCGGCGCGGGTAAAAAGCCCGTCACACCATGGCAAGCCAGCAATATTGGCTGGACGCCTGCGTCACCGTTAGCGGAACTGGTAAGCCTCACCGTACCGCCACAAACGGAACGTAAGCATATCATTCTGGAAAATGACTCGGCTGAAGCCATTGCCGAACTGGCTGAACACCTGAAAAAAGCCCTGAACTAAGCTCAACGGAGAGAAATTGTCATGAGTAAATTAGCTAACGTATGGGTGTTCAGCGATAACGTAGAACGCTATGCAGAATTAATGACCGGCGCGCGTCAGTGGGGTGAGCATGTCCATCTTATTGTACAAGGCAGCGAACAGGCTAATCAGGTTAAACCTCTGGGTGCCGATGAAATAATCGTGCTCGAAGCCCCCTCCGGTTTACAGCGTGTAGAAAATTACGCCGAAACCATCGCGGCGCTGATGCAAGAACACGCCGGAATGCTGTTGATGCCAGCCACAAAGCGCGCGAAATCACTTGGGGCACGGTTAAGCATCCAACTCAATGCCGCGATGGTGAACGACGCAATATCGGTGACTCTTGAGGATGGCACAGTGTTCGCAGAGCACCGAATGTATGGTGGGCTGGCATTCGGCAAAGAAAAAATCAAAAGCGCGCTGGCAATTATCACTCTTGCCCCTGGCCTGCTTGAACCTGTAGCGGAAAACGCCTCGTACAACTGCCCTGTTGTCCCAGTAGCTTACATCGCACCGCTTCATAAAATTATGTGCCAGGAACGTCGCGCTAAATCCGTGAGCAGCGTGGACCTCAGTAAAGCCAAACGTGTGGTTGGCGTGGGTCGCGGCCTGGTTGCGCAACACGATCTGGAGATGGTGCATCAGTTGGCATCGGTACTGGGGGCAGAAGTGGGCTGCTCGCGCCCGATCGCCGAAGGCGAAAACTGGATGGAGCGCGAACGCTACATTGGCGTTTCTGGTGTGTTACTGAAGTCAGACCTTTATCTGACGTTGGGCATTTCAGGACAAATTCAGCATATGGTCGGTGGTAACGGCGCGAAAGTCATTGTTGCTATCAACAAAGACAAGAAAGCCCCTATTTTCAATTATGCCGATTACGGCCTGGTAGGCGACATCTACAAAGTTGTTCCGGCCCTTATCGAACATCTCAGCCGCTAATCCCCCCATTTAACGCACATCTCCCGCTGCCCTTGCAGCGGGAAAGGAGCATAAAGCATGTCAGATGAAAAATTTGATGCCATTGTGGTCGGTGCTGGCGTGGCGGGTACGGTTGCAGGCTACGTTATGGCTCTGTCCGGACTGGACGTGCTGGTCATTGAGCGCGGAAACAGTGCAGGCAGTAAAAATATGACCGGCGGAAGACTCTACGCGCATAGCCTTGAGCGCATCATGCCAGGGTTCGCGCAGGAGGCGCCGCTCGAGCGTAAAGTCACCCGCGAAAAAATCTCCTTTCTGACCGAAGAAAGCGCCGTCACTCTCGATTTCCATCGTGAAAAAGCTGACGCACCAACGCAGGATTCGTATACCGTTTTGCGCAACAGACTCGACCCATGGTTAATGGAAAAAGCGGAACAAGCTGGCGTGCAGTTCATCCCCGGTGTGCGCGTCGATGCTCTGATCCGCGAAGGTAATAAGGTCACCGGAGTCCAGGCCGGTGACGATATCCTGGAAGCCAATATTGTCATCCTGGCCGATGGCGTCAACTCTATGTTGGGGCGGTCCCTGGGGATGGTTCCTCCCTCTTCTGCACATCACTATGCCGTTGGCGTAAAAGAGCTGATCGGCTTACCTCCAGCGGTCATTGCAGATCGCTTCAACCTTTCAGGTAATGAGGGCGCGGCCTGGCTGTTTGCAGGCTCACCGTCTGATGGATTGATGGGAGGAGGTTTTTTGTATACCAACCAGGACTCCATCTCTCTGGGGCTGGTGTGTGGTCTGGGGGATATTGCCCATGCCACAAAAAGTATTCCACAAATGCTGGAAGACTTTAAGCAACATCCAACTATTCGACCATTGATTGCCGGTGGTGAATTACTGGAATATTCCGCGCATATGGTGCCGGAAGGCGGTCTGGCAATGGTTCCAAAGCTGGTCGATGACGGTGTGATGATCGTCGGTGATGCCGCCGGTTTCTGTTTGAACCTGGGTTTCACGGTGCGAGGTATGGATTTGGCCATCGCTTCCGCAGAAGCCGCTGCCCAAACAGCCATTGCAGCAAAAGAACGACAGGATTTCTCTGCCAGCAGCCTGATGGACTACAAACGCGCGCTTGAACAAGGCTGTGTGATGCGTGATTTACAACATTTTCGCAAGCTCCCGGCGTTGATGGAAAACCCACGTCTGTTCACCCAGTATCCGCGTATGGTGGCCGACATCATGAGCGATATGTTCACCGTTGACGGACGTCCAAATCAACCGGTTCGCAAGATGATTATGTCCCATGCCAAACAAATCGGACTGATGAACTTACTGAAAGACGGTATCAAGGGGGCAACTGCACTATGAGTCAGGACAATACTGTTAACGTTGACGTCAAACTGGGCGTCAATAAATTCAATGTCGATGAAGGCCACCCGCACATCATCCTGGCCGAACATCCAGACCTTAATGAATTTCGCAAGCTGCTGAAAGCCTGCCCCGCCGGGCTCTATAAGCAGGACGAGAGTGGAAACATTCATTTTGATTCTGCTGGTTGCCTGGAGTGCGGAACGTGTCGAGTACTGTGCGGCGACACGATCCTCGACCAATGGGAATATCCGGTCGGAACATTTGGCATTGATTTTCGCTACGGCTAACGGATTTTACCTGTAGTACACCGGTTCGGCCACGCCGGCCATCCGGTCAGATGTATGCCGAAATCATCCAGGGAATAACTTCATGAGTATCACACTAACGTTTAACGCCGAACGTCGCGAAGTCTGGCGGCAACAGGGTTTATGGGGAGATGCTTCGCTTGGCGATTACTGGAACCAAACTGCCAGAGCCATGCCAGATAAAATCGCGGTGGTTGATAACCATGGCGCTTCATACACCTATGCTGCACTCGATAGCGCGGCCAGCAGTCTGGCAACCTGGTTTTTAGCCTGCGGTATTCAACCTGGCGATCGCATTGCCTTCCAGCTACCGGGCTGGTGCGAGTTTACGATTATCTACCTGGCCTGCCTGAAAACCGGGGCCGTTTCCGTACCGCTGCTGCCAGCGTGGCGTGAAGCAGAACTGGTATGGGTGCTGAATAAGTGCAAAGCGAAGATTTTTTTCGCACCGACGCTGTTTAAACAGACCCGACCGGTCGATCTGATCCTGCCCTTACAAAACCAGTTGCCACATCTGCAACAGATCGTTGCCGTGGATAAACTGGCTCCGGCAACGACCTCGCTAGCGCTCAGCCAACTGCTTTTAGCTCCGCCATTAACTCAAACGATTAATGTTCACGCCGATGAACTGGCGGCGGTGTTGTTTACCTCCGGTACCGAGGGAATGCCAAAAGGCGTAATGCTGACCCACAACAACATCCTTGCCAGCGAGCGCGCCTACTGTGCCCGCCTTAATCTCACCTGGCAGGATGTGTTTTTAATGCCAGCACCACTGGGACACGCTACCGGTTTTCTGCATGGCGTTACCGCACCGTTTTTAATCGGCGCACGCAGCGTATTGTTAGATGTTTTCACCCCAGCCGCCTGTCTTGAACTGCTGGAACAACAACGCTGTACCTGTGTGCTCGGCGCAACGCCCTTCGTCTACGACATGTTGTGTAGCATGGATAAACGGCCAAGCGATCTCTCATCGCTACGCTTTTTCTTATGTGGGGGCACAACCATTCCACAGAAGATTGCCCGTGACTGCCAGCATCTCGGCATAAAATTATTAAGCATTTATGGCTCGACAGAGAGTTCCCCGCATGCGCTGGTCAATCTCGATGATTCGCTTTCTCGCATGATGGATACCGACGGATATGCTGCTGCAGGCGTCGAAATTAAAGTCGTCGATGAAGCGCGCAATACGTTGCCTGTGGGTGTAGAAGGCGAAGAAGCCTCACGCGGTCCCAATGTGTTTATGGGCTATCTCGATGAACCCGAACTCACCGCCCGTGCGCTGGATCAAGACGGCTGGTATTACAGCGGCGACTTATGCCGAATGGACGATGCGGGGTACATCAAAATCACCGGACGGAAAAAAGATATCATTGTCCGCGGTGGAGAAAACATCAGCAGCCGCGAAGTTGAGGATATTTTATTGCAGCACCCCCGCATTCACGATGCCTGCGTTGTCGCGATGCCAGACGAACGCTTAGGTGAAAGGTCATGTGCTTATGTGGTACTAAAACCGCCGCATCATTCGCTGTCACTGGAGTCAGTGGTAGCCTTTTTTAGTCGCAAGCGGGTGGCAAAGTACAAATACCCTGAGCACATTGTGATCGTGGAGAAATTACCACGCACAGCGTCCGGTAAAGTACAAAAATACCAACTGCGTCAGGATATTATTCAGCGTTTGAGCGTGGAGAGTGTTGCAGGATAAAGTGCCGGATGGCGACGCTAGCGTATCTTATCCGGCCTACGTTGAATAGGCCGGATAAGGCATGATGTTACTTGTTCAGTTCAGCCAGACTTAGCCAGGTCTGTACGACAGTGTCCGGGTTCAGCGACAGGCTGTCGATCCCCTCTTCCATCAGCCAGGCCGCAAAGTCTTCATGGTCAGATGGGCCCTGACCGCAAATACCCACGTATTTGCCCTGTTTCTTGGCTGCACGAATCGCCATTGACAGCAGCGCTTTCACCGCGTCGTTACGCTCATCAAACAGTTCAGAAACCACACCAGAGTCACGATCCAGACCCAGCGCCAACTGCGTCATGTCGTTTGAGCCGATGGAGAAGCCGTCGAAGTACTCGAGGAACTGCTCGGCCAGCAAGGCGTTAGACGGGATCTCACACATCATGATGATCTTCAGTCCGTTCTCACCGCGTTTCAGCCCCTGGCGTGCCAGCTCTTCCACCACCGCTTTCGCCTGGGCAACGGTACGTACAAACGGTACCATCACTTCAACGTTAGTCAGGCCCATGTCGTTACGGACACGTTTTACTGCGTCGCATTCCAGCGCGAAGCAGTCGCGGAAGCTATCGGCAACATAACGGCCCGCCCCACGGAAGCCCAGCATCGGGTTCTCTTCATGCGGTTCATAACGCTCACCGCCGACCAGGTTGGCATATTCGTTGGACTTAAAGTCAGACATACGCACGATGACGCGTTTAGGATAAAACGCCGCTCCCAGCGTCGCGATCCCTTCCGTCAGACGACCAACGTAGAATTCACGCGGAGAATCGAAACCTTTCATCATGGCGCGGATTTCATTTTGTAGCTCAGGCGTCTGGTCATCAAACTCCAGCAGTGCACGCGGGTGTACGCCAATCATACGGTTGATGATAAATTCCAGACGCGCCAGACCAACACCTTCGTTTGGCAGGCAGGCGAAGTCGAAAGCGCGGTCCGGGTTACCGACGTTCATCATCACCTTCAACGGCAGATCCGGCATGGTCTCCACGCTGGAACTCTTCACGCTAAAATCGAGCATGTCAGCGTAAACATAACCGGTGTCACCTTCGGCACAAGAGACAGTAACCTTCTCACCATCTTTCATGCGCTCGGTCGCATCGCCACAGCCCACCACGGCAGGGATCCCCAGCTCACGGGCAATGATTGCCGCGTGACAGGTACGACCGCCACGGTTGGTGACAATCGCCGCTGCTTTCTTCATGATCGGTTCCCAGTCCGGGTCGGTCATGTCGGTAACCAGTACGTCGCCTGGTTCGATACGGTTCATTTCGCTGATGTCCTGGATGACTTTGACCGGCCCCGCGCCAATGCGGTGACCGATGGCACGACCTTCAGCAATAATTTTACCCTGCGCATGCAGCGTATAACGCTCCATCACCTGGCCACGAGAACGCACGGTTTCCGGGCGCGCCTGCACAATGAACAGCTTACCGGTATGACCGTCTTTCGCCCATTCGATATCCATCGGACGACCGTAGTGCTTCTCGATCTGCACCGCCTGCTTGGCCAGTTCCTGCACTTCTTCGTTAGTCAGGGAGAAAATGTCGCGTTGTTCCTGCGGCACATCTTCGATCGTTACCTGCTTACCGTGTTCCTGAGTCGGCGCGTAGATCATGCGGATTTTTTTCGAACCCATGGTGCGACGAACGATAGCCGGACGATTAGCCGCCAGCGTCGGTTTATGCACGTAAAATTCATCCGGGTTAACGGCCCCCTGCACGACCATCTCGCCCAGGCCCCATGCAGAGGTAATAAACACTACCTGATCGAAACCGGATTCGGTATCGATGGAGAACATGACGCCGGAAGACGCGAGGTCAGAACGCACCATCCGCTGCACACCCGCAGAGAGCGCTACGCCACGATGGTCATAACCCTGGTGGACACGATAAGAGATCGCACGGTCGTTAAACAGCGAGGCAAATACGTGTTTGATGGCAACCAGCACGGCATCAAATCCCTGGACGTTGAGGAAGGTTTCCTGCTGACCGGCAAATGACGCATCTGGCATATCTTCTGCGGTAGCGGAAGATCGCACAGCAAAAGAGGCATGGGCATCGTCCGCTGACAGCTGCGCGTAGGCATCGCGGACGGCATTTTCCAGCTCCGGCTGGAAAGGAGTGTCGATAATCCACTGGCGGATCTGCGCGCCGGCTTTTGCAAGCTCGGTGACATCGTCAATATCCGTTTTATCCAGCAGCTCATAAATGCGCTGGTTTACACCGCTCTGGTCCAGAAACTGGTTAAACGCGTCGGCGGTCGTTGCAAAACCATTCGGTACGGAAACACCCATACCTGAAAGGTTAGTAATCATTTCACCCAGGGAGGCATTTTTGCCCCCAACTCTGTCTACATCATTCATGCCGAGTTGGTTATACCAAAGCACCAGCGGTGACGAGCCATTGTTGGACATCGAACAATCCTTATATTTGAACGAGGTTAGGAAACTCAATTTTGCGTAATTATCTTTGCATATTTACTCCAGCGAAAAAAACGGTGAATCGTTCAAGCAACTTTATTTTTTATTTTTTCAGATTGTTTCCACATTTGCGCAAACCCGCGAGCCACAGGGGATCTCCACAAAAACTACCGGTATAAACATTTGTTCCGAAAAATGAAATGTACTTTTCATTAATTATAAAAATACCGTTTCACTTTATAAAAAAGATGCAGCAATATTCGCTTCTGGCGAATTTTAATTTATGCTTTCAGAGAATTATGTCTGCCCAGGATGAGCAAAATGGATAATGCTGTTGATCGTCACGTATTTTATATTTCTGATGGTACGGCCATCACCGCCGAGGTCTTGGGTCACGCGGTGATGTCGCAATTCCCGGTCACGATCAGCAGCATTACGCTGCCGTTTGTGGAAAATGAGAGTCGTGCGCGCGCGGTTAAAGACCAGATTGACGCGATCTACCATCAAACTGGTGTGCGCCCTTTGGTGTTTTACTCCATCGTCCTGCCAGAAATTCGCTCAATCATTCTGCAAAGTGAGGGATTTTGTCAGGATATTGTGCAGGCGCTGGTTGCCCCACTACAACACGAGATGAAGCTCGACCCTACACCTATCGCCCATCGCACGCACGGTCTGAATCCCGGTAACCTCAACAAGTACGACGCGCGCATTGCCGCCATTGACTACACCCTCGCCCACGACGACGGTATTTCGTTGCGCAACCTCGATCAGGCCCAGGTTATCCTGCTTGGTGTTTCTCGTTGCGGCAAAACCCCAACCAGTTTGTATCTGGCCATGCAGTTTGGTATCCGCGCCGCCAACTACCCCTTTATTGCCGATGATATGGATAATTTGGTGCTGCCCGCCTCCCTGAAGCCGTTGCAGCATAAGCTGTTCGGTCTGACTATCGACCCTGAGCGCCTGGCGGCCATCCGCGAAGAGCGCCGTGAGAACAGCCGTTACGCCTCGCTGCGACAGTGCCGAATGGAAGTTGCTGAGGTAGAAGCGCTGTACCGGAAAAACCAGATCCCCTGGCTGAACAGTACCAATTATTCGGTAGAAGAGATTGCTACCAAGATCCTCGATATCATGGGACTGAATCGCCGCATGTACTAGAATGCTAGTGCATTGGTTCGATTTTTTGTTATTATGCTCGCCACCAGGCAGGATGAGTGTGATATTGTGATGTACATCACTTCCCGGTAGTCCTGCCGTTGAAGCAACAAATTTCTGAGACAAGTAATGAACAGAACCGATGAACTCCGTACTGCGCGTATTGACAACCTGGTCACTCCAGCAGAGCTTGCGCAACGGCATCCTGTTTCATCCTCCGTCGCCCGTCATGTTACGGACTCCCGACGTCGGATAGAAAAAATTTTAAATGGTGAAGATCCCCGTTTACTGGTGATCGTAGGTCCCTGCTCGATTCACGATCTTGATGCCGCGATGGAATACGCGACACGATTACAGACGCTGCGCACAAAGCACCAGGCGCGTCTGGAAATCGTGATGCGTACCTATTTTGAAAAGCCACGCACCGTCGTGGGTTGGAAAGGCCTGATTTCCGACCCGGATTTGAACGGCAGTTATCGTGTAAACCACGGTATTGAACTGGCGCGAAAACTGCTGTTGCAGGTCAACGAACTGGGCGTCCCCACGGCGACTGAATTCCTCGACATGGTGACCGGCCAGTTTATTGCCGATTTAATCAGTTGGGGAGCTATTGGCGCGCGCACCACCGAAAGTCAGATCCATCGTGAAATGGCCTCCGCGCTCTCCTGCCCGGTCGGTTTTAAGAACGGAACGGATGGCAACACGCGCATCGCCGTCGATGCGATTCGCGCCTCCCGCGCCAGTCACATGTTCCTCTCGCCGGATAAAACCGGTCAGATGACCATTTATCAGACCAGCGGTAACCCTTACGGGCATATCATCATGCGTGGCGGTAAAAAGCCGAATTATTATGCTGAAGATATTGCCGCAGCCTGCGATACCCTGCACGAATTTTCCCTGCCTGAGCATCTGGTGGTCGATTTTAGCCACGGCAATTGCCAGAAGCAGCATCGTCGTCAGTTGGACGTTTGTGATGATGTGTGCCAGCAAATTCGTAACGGTTCGACGGCAATTGCCGGGATCATGGCGGAGAGTTTCCTGCGTGAAGGTACGCAAAAAATCGTTAGCGGCCAGCCGTTGGTTTACGGTCAGTCTATTACCGACCCGTGCCTGAACTGGGAAGATACTGAACTGTTGGTTGAAAAACTCGCCTCTGCGGTTGATAGCCGTTTTTAATGCTGTTCGCCGGGCAATATCACTTTGCCCGGTGCTAATCCTTTGTTTTTCCCCAATTGTTGTGCAAAAAACGTTCTCGTCACAATTATTTCACAAAAACGCTTGCCGCAAATTTGCAGTTTGATGATAATGATTATCATTGTTACATTGATTGTTATTTTTAAACACTATGTCACGTATGGATAACACAACGGCTACGCCTACAAAAGACACAACACCGCCTTCCGTCGCGCCAAACGAGCGACGAATTGACAGTAAAACCCTGCTGGGTAACGAAGGACGCGTGATCATAGAACATGATGGTCAGCACTACCTGCTGCGCCAGACGCAAGCCGGAAAACTCATTCTGACTAAATAAACAACACATTTCGCCAGCCACCCAGGTCACATACCCAGGCAGCCAGCGCTTTTCGATTTCCTAATGGAGAGTTGCTATGCCTTACCTGCACACCGCTTCCCTGCGCCCGTCGCTGTTGGCGCTGGCGATTGTCAGTAACCTGCCCGCCGTCGCCTATGCGGCGGTCGAGGATATGACCGTTACCGCCACCGGCAATGCTCGTAGCGCCTTTGAAGCGCCGATGATGGTCAGCGTGATTGATGCCACCGCCCCGGAAAACCAGACCGCCAGTTCGGCAGCCGATCTGTTGCGGACGGTTCCGGGTCTGACCCTCGATGGTACGGGTCGTACCAACGGCCAGGACGTGAATCTGCGCGGCTACGATCGACGTGGCGTTCTGGTACTGGTTGACGGCGTTCGTCAGGGAACTGACACCGGACACCTGAACAGCACCTTCCTCGACCCGGCGCTTATCAAACGTATCGAAGTCGTACGTGGCCCTTCCGCACTACTGTACGGTAGCGGCGCGCTGGGCGGCGTGATCGCCTATGACAGTGCGGATGCCAAAGATCTGCTGGAAGCCGGACAAAACAGCGGTTACCGCGTGTTCGGTACCGCGGCAACCGGCGATCACAGCCTCGGTATGGGCGCCAGCGCATTTGGGCGCACCGATACGCTGGACGGACTGCTCGCATGGTCGAGTCGCGATCGCGGTGATTTACGCCAGAGTGACGGTACTACTGCGCCGAATGATGAAGCAATTAACAATATGCTGGCGAAAGGTAGCTGGAAAATTGACAGCGCCCAGACGTTGGCCGGCTCGCTGCGTTACTACAACAATGACGCCCGGGAACCTAAAAACCCGCAGACCAGTGTGGCGGATGCCAGCAACCCGATGACCAACCGTTCAACGATCCAGCGTGATGCGCAACTGACCTACTCGCTCGCTCCGGCAGACAATGACTGGCTGAACGCGGATGCCCGTATCTACTGGTCCGAAGCGCGCATTAATGCTCAGAACGCAGATAACACTGGCGAATTTCGCAAGCAAACCACCAAAGGCGGGAAGATCGACAACCGCAGCCGCCTGTTTACCGACTCTTTTGCATCTCACCTGTTGACCTACGGCGGTGAATACTATCGCCAGGAACAACAACCGGGTGGTTCAACCACCGGTTTCCCGGAGGCAAAGATCGATTTCAGCTCCGGCTGGCTACAGGATGAAATCACCCTGCGTGACCTGCCGGTTACGCTGCTGGGCGGTACCCGTTATGACTCTTATCGCGGCAGCAGCGACGGCTATGAAGATGTTGATGCTGACAAATGGTCGTCCCGCGCCGGACTCACCGTTACGCCAGCCGACTGGCTGATGCTGTTCGGTTCATACGCTCAGGCCTTCCGTGCGCCAACCATGGGCGAGATGTATAACGATGCGAAACACTTCTCGATTGGTCGTTTCTACACTAACTACTGGGTGCCAAACCCTAACCTGCGCCCGGAAACCAACGAAACACAGGAATACGGATTTGGCCTGCGCTTTGACGATCTGCTGATGGCGAGCGATGCGCTCGAATTTAAAGCCAGCTATTTCGATACCAAAGCAAAAGATTACATCTCCACCAGCGTTGACTTTGCTGCCGCGACAACCATGTCCTATAACGTTCCCAATGCCAAAATCTGGGGTTGGGACGTGATGGCAAAATATACCGCCGACCTGTTCAGCCTCGACATGGCCTATAACCGCACACGCGGAAAAGATACTGACACAGGTGAATACATTTCCAGCATTAATCCGGACACCGTCACCAGCAAACTGAATGTGCCGGTTGCGCACAGCGGTTTCTCCGTAGGCTGGATCGGGACATTTGCTGACCGTTCAACGCATATCAGCAGCACCTACGCTAAACAGCCTGGCTATGCGGTAAACGATTTTTACGTGAGCTATCAGAGCCAACAAGCGCTGAAAGGCATGACCACCACGCTGGTACTGGGCAACGCCTTTGACAAAGAGTACTGGTCGCCGCAAGGCATTCCGCAGGATGGTCGTAATGGCAAAATTTTCGTGAGTTATCAGTGGTAATCACTTTTCCCCGGTTCGCCGGGGCCGCAATCTGGAAGGAAGAGACAATGAATCATTACACACGCTGGCTGGAACTGAAGAAAGAAAATCCCGGCAAATACGCACGTGACATTGCAGGATTGATGAATATTAGCGAAGCCGAACTGACCTTTGCGCGCGTCGGCCATGACGCCTGGCGCTTACGTGGCGAAGTCCGCGAAATCCTCGGCGCACTGGAAGCGGTTGGTGAAACCAAATGCATTTGCCGCAACGAATATGCGGTGCATGAACAGGTTGGCGCTTTTACCAATCAGCACCTGAACGGCCATGCCGGGCTGGTTCTTAATCCGCGTGCCCTCGACCTGCGCCTGTTCCTCAATCAGTGGGCAAGCGCTTTTCATATCAGTGAGACTACCGCCCACGGCGAGCGTCAGAGCATTCAATTCTTTGACCATCAGGGAGACGCACTGCTGAAGGTCTATACCACACAAAATACCTTCGTTGAGGAATGGGCGGCGTTGCTGACCCGTTTCATCTTTGCAGAAAACCCGCCGCTGGTGCTGCAACCCGTCAACAATTCTGTGCCTGCCGCCGTCACTGTCGACGCACAGACTGTTGATCAAGAGTGGCGAGCGATGACCGATGTCCATCAGTTCTTCGGTCTGCTGAAACGCCACGATCTCACCCGCCAACAGGCGTTTAATCTGGTTGGCGACGACCTGGCCTGTAAGGTTTCTAATAGCGCACTGGCGCAATTGCTCGACACCGCGCGTCAGGATGGCAACGAAATTATGGTTTTTGTGGGTAATCGCGGCTGTGTACAGATATTTACCGGCGTAATAGAAAAACTGGTGCCGATGAAAGGCTGGCTGAACATCTTCAACCCAACATTTACCCTGCATCTACTGGAAGAGAGCGTGGCGGAAACGTGGGTGACGCGTAAACCGACCGCCGATGGTCACGTCACCAGTCTGGAGCTGTTTGCTGCCGACGGCACGCAAATCGCCCAGCTGTATGGTCAACGTACGGAAGGCGAGCCGGAGCAGACGCAATGGCGCGCACAGATTGACGCACTGACGCCGAAAGGACTGGCCGCATGAAAAAACTGCTGGCCCTGATCGCGCTGCTGCCCTTCGCGGCGCTGGCTGCGCCCGAGGAACGGGTTGTTGCGCTCGGTGGCGATGTCACCGAGATTGTCTACGCACTGGGAGCACAACCCTCCCTTGTAGCGAGAGACAGCACCAGCCAGTGGCCTGTTGCGGCAACCGCGTTACCTGATGTTGGTTATTTGCGCCAGCTCAACGCCGAAGGGATCCTGGCTACCCGCCCTACGCTGGTCCTTGCCAGCGCGCAGGCACAGCCCTCTTTAGCGCTAAAACAGCTTGAGCAGAGCAACGTCAGGGTTGTCACGATCCCAGCAAGCAACGATCTTAACGCGATTGATGAAAAAGTTCGGGTTATCGCTGAGGCTACTCATCGGGAGGCCGACGGCGAAACGCTGCGCGCAACGTTACGTCAGGAACTGGCGACGCTCCCGTCGTCTGAACTTAATAAACGTGTGCTGTTTATTCTCAATCATGGCGGGATGACCGCGATGGCGGCGGGCCAGCAAACCGGAGCCGATGCGGCGATTCGTGCCGCAGGTCTACGCAACGCGATGCAGGGCGTTAATCGCTATCAGCCGCTGTCACAAGAAGGCGTCATTGCCAGCCAGCCCGATCTGGTGGTGATTTCGCAGGACGGCGTTAAGGCGATGGGTGGCGAAGATAATCTGTGGGCGCTACCGGGACTTGCGCAAACACCTGCCGGAAGGAATAAACAGGTATTGCAGGTTGACGATATGGCTCTGTTGGGCTTCAGCGTTCGCACGCCACAGGCTATTTTGCAGCTTCGTGCTAAAGCGGAGCAATTGCCCTGATGTCCCGGCGGATCACCTGTTCGTTGTGGATGTTGGCATTGATGCTGATTGCAATGACGGTTCTGGCTACCGGTTTTGGCGCGTTGCGCCTGCCGGTAAGTCTGCTCTGGCGTGATGGCGATGAGGCACTGCGTCAAATCTGGCTCACGATTCGTCTTCCCCGCGTCCTGCTGGCACTGGTGATTGGCGGCTCTCTGGCGCTCGCTGGCTGCGTGATGCAGGGGCTGTTTCGCAATCCGCTTGCAGACCCTGGATTACTGGGAATAAGCAGCGGCGCTGCCTGCGCTGTGGCCCTGTGGGTGGTGCTGCCTGTCTCTTTGCCCGCGCTGATGATGTTGTATGCTCCAATGCTGGCCGCTTTTTTCGGCGCGCTGGCGGCAACCGTAGTGATTTTTATCCTCAGCCAACAGCGCGACGGTTCGCTCTCCCGCCTGCTGCTGGTCGGCATTGCCATCAACGCGCTCTGCGGGGCGGCGGTTGGCGTACTGTCGTGGGTCAGTAATGATGCGCAACTGCGCCAGCTGTCGCTATGGGGAATGGGAAGTCTGGGGGCCGCACAGTGGTCCACGCTGTTGGCTGTCACTTCGCTGACAATCCCGACAGTGCTGATCATCTGGCGACTTGCTCCGGCGCTGAATCTTCTGCAACTGGGTGAGGAAGAGGCGCATTATCTCGGCGTTGATGTACGTACAATCCAGCGTATTTTGCTGCTTTGTAGCGCATTACTGGTTGCCTCAGCCGTGGCGGTAAGCGGGGTGATTGGCTTTATCGGGTTGGTAATCCCACATTTAATACGTATGTGGCTCGGCTCAGACCATCGGGCCGTTATTCCGGGTTCCGTGCTGGCGGGCGCGTTTTTATTGCTGATTGCCGACACCCTGGCTCGTACGGCGGTTGCGCCTGCGGAGATGCCGGTCGGTCTGTTGACCAGTCTTCTCGGCGCACCGTGGTTTTTATGGCTTATTTTTCGTCAGCGAGGAGCGCATGGCTGAACATTTCATCGCTGAAAGGCTTCGCTATCACGTAGCTGGCAGACCGGTGATTGACGACGTATCGCTCGCCCTTACAAGAGGTGAACTGGTTGCGCTCATCGGCCCAAACGGTGCGGGAAAATCCACCCTGCTGCGCCTGCTGACCGGTTTTCTGCAGCCCGCTAGCGGACGCTGCGTGCTGGCGGGCAAACCGCTGCATGAATGGTCTACCCAGACCCTGTCGCGGCATCGGGCAGTGATGCGCCAGCAAACACTGTTGGGATTCGACTGGCCGGTAGAGGCCGTCATCGCGATGGGCCGCGCGCCGTGGACCCAACAGCAGGAGCCCCGGCTTATCGCTCAGGTGATGGAAATGACCGGATGCACACCGTTGGCGGGTCGGCAATACGCCGCGCTTTCCGGCGGCGAGCAACAGCGAGTACAGTTAGCCCGTGCGCTGGCACAACTCTGGTGCGACGGTGCGCCTCGCGGTTGGTTATTCCTTGATGAACCGACCTCCGCGCTGGATCTTTACCACCAGCAGCATCTGTTGCGCATGCTAAAAACGCTTACCTCTTCGGGAGAGCTGCATGTGTGCATTGTGCTTCACGATCTGAACCTCGCCGCACTGTGGGCAGACAGAATAGTGCTGCTGCACAACGGCAGGCTGGTATCGCAGGGAACACCGGAAACTGTGTTACAAGCCGATGACCTGAAGCGCTGGTACGGTGCTCAGGTACACGTTGGCCAGCATCCGGCCAACGCCTCCCCGCAGGTATTTCTGGCCCCTTAGCTTGAACAACTCACTTCCAGCCGTTTGCCCCAGTCAGGTGGACGGCTGACATAGTCATCATCACGATCGGCAAACGGGGTACGCAACGCCTGGTGCAACCGATGCAGCTCGGCGTAATCCCCCTGCTCTGCCTGACTAATCGCCCGTTGCGCCAGCCAGTTACGTAATACCATCGCCGGGTTAGCCGCCTTCATCTGTGTTTGTCTGGCAGCATCGGCAATATTGTCTTGCTGAAGGCGTGAGCGATACCGCGTGAACCAGTCGTCAAACGCTGCGCGGTCGATAAACTCATCGCGCAACGGAGATTGCGCACTGTGTTGTTCCGTTTGGCTGAGCATGCGAAACGTTCGCGTATAGTCGCTTCTTTCCCGCGACATCAGACTAAACAGCTCGCTAAGCAGTTCGTTATCGTCTGTCTGCTCGCTAAAGAAGCCGAGCTTTTGCCGCATCCGCTGACCGTAGCGAGTTAACAGCGCCAGCTGGTAACTGTCCAGCGCATCATTGAGCGCCTCGACCGGGATAAACGGCGACAGGGTTTGCGCCAGACGTTGCAGGTTCCACAACGCGACGGCCGGTTGATTATCGAAACTGTATCGCCCCTGGTTGTCAGAGTGATTGCAGATATAATCAGGCACGTAATCATCAAGAAAACCGAATGGACCGTAATCCATCGTCAGACCCAGAATCGACATGTTGTCCGTGTTCATAACACCATGCGCAAATCCTACCGCCTGCCAGTCAGCGATTAACGTCGCAGTACGCGTGACAACATCGTTAAACCACAGCTGATATTTATCGGCGTCTTCCTGCCATTGCGGCCAGTAATGGCGAATCGCAAAGTCAGCCAACTGGCGCACTTTTTCCGGCTCCCGGCGATAGTAAAAATGCTCAAAATGGCCAAACCGCATATGGCTTTGCGCCACGCGGATAAGCATCGCCCCCGCTTCGACCGTTTCGCGATACACCGGCGTGTCGCTGGTGACAATCGACAATGCCCGCGTGGTCGGTATTCCCAGGTAGTGCATCGCTTCACTGGCCAGGCTTTCGCGAATGGTCGAGCGCAGCACGGCGCGCCCATCACCCATGCGGGAATACGGCGTGAGTCCGGCGCCTTTCAGGTGCCAGTCAAACGTTGAACCATCCGCAAGCTGTTGTTCGCCCAGCAGGATCCCACGTCCGTCGCCAAGCTGACCAGCCCAGACGCCGAACTGATGCCCACTATAAACCTGGGCTAAAGGCGACATTCCGGGAAGCAGCGATTCGCCTCCCCAAACGCCCGCACCAGTTGGAATATCAAATAGCGCCGCAGGAATAGCTAATTGCTCCGCCAGCGCATCGTTATGCCAGATAAGGCGCGCATTTTTCAAAGGGGTGGGTGAAAGCGCGGTATAAGTTGCTGGTAGTTCATCACGCCAGCGAGTGGTAAAAGACAGGGTCATAGGGCCTCCTGCCTCTAGTGTAGACTGTTAATAGCCTGTTAAACACCAGCAAATAAAAGGGTTATATCTTAGCAAGCGAAATTATCTGCGCAGGAGGCACTGCAGGCCACAATCCTCCCTGCATGGCACTGAATCCCACAGGCAAAACGCGCTCCAGCATCTCTTGTGTATCAATTCCGCTAATGATTATTGACTCACAGCTGGGAGATAGTTGCGCCAGAATAGCCCGCATAAACGGTTCAAACGAAATATGTGCAATCCTTTGTTGAACAAAGTTTTTATCCAGAACGACGCGTTTGAACAGGCCGTCAAAAATTGCCCGGGTTGATATACCGCCAGCACCATAGTTTGTCAGGGCTAATGGAAATCGCGCAGCAAGTGCGGCCAATGTTGGATTATCTTTGCCTTTGTTTAACTCCGGATAGCTTTCATTAATAGTCAGCTCCAGAAATGAAAATCGTTCAACTTGTGAAGCAAGTTCAGTATCTGATAATAAAGTATTAGCAATTGCTGGCGTTAAATTAATCCAGGCAAATACTTTTCGCTGAATAAAAAAATGTTGGCACGTTTCGATTAATTCTAGTTTTTCTACAAATAAACGACATTGTTCGTCGTCTGACATCCGAGGTAGGACCAGCTCGGTGGGTATACGCACATCCCCATGTGCACTGGCGAAATTGGTGATGATGTCGACGAATTCAAGATCGCCTTTTTCGCTTCTCGCAGGAAGAAAAGAGAACTCAGAATGGTAAAGATTATCCAGTGAAACAATCATCGTGCCAGCCCCGCTGCATGGGTGTTATCCGGCATCCTGTAGCAAAGGATGAAGAAATACGTTACTGCTGATGCAAGTAGAGGCCCTTTCATTTTTCCCTTTTTAGCCGGTAAATCGAATCCTTTTTTTTAGCTTATCCTGATTATAAGCGAATATCCAGCTTTGCACTTTTTAATATCTCGGAATAAATCATATTTTTAGCAAGATACGCTCTTAATGTTCATGGGTATTGTCTAACCCAAAGCAGAAATAAAAGTTAACTTTCAAACGGTGATGTCGAGGCTGCCACTCGATGGCAGCCTCGGAGTTGTGGGGATTAAATACGTCGCGCCTGCCAAAAGTTTTTACGCCAGTAAACGTTATCCAGAGACGAGCGCATCACTCCACGGCTGGTTGAAGCATGAATAAATTGATTATTGGTATCGTAAATACCGACATGCAGACCGCTTTCCCCAGACCCGGTTTTAAAGAAAACCAGATCGCCGGGCAGCAAATCGTCTTTATCAATTTCGGTACCAATCTTTGATTGCGTACGCGTATCGCGTGGGAGTTGCAGATCGAATTTATCGCGCATCGTCATCAAAACAAATCCAGAACAATCCACCCCGCTACGACTCATACCACCATAACGATAGGGTGTGCCATGCCAGGTTTGTAGCTGATCATTAAGACCGGCGATAACGGCGATTGAATCCGACAAGCGGGCATTTGGCGCAGGCGCACGATGGCTGCTGCAGCCCGCCAAAAACAATGCTGTGATTAAAAGGAGCCAAAAGCGCATTCAGTACGAATCCTCTGAATTTTATTTTTATACCAATTTAGCGTGGAAATTATATGATTTTCAAGAACCCATTTAACTTAAGTGGTTGATATGAGCATTCTGTGCCCTTCAATATCCAAACGTCGGAAGTTGACGCCATAGGCCGCAGACAGATTAGCCGGCGTCAGTACCGCATCTCGAGAACCACTGGCAAGCAGTTTCCCGCGTTTGAGTAGCCAGGCTTTATGCGCATGGCGTAAGGTGTGATTAAGGTCGTGACTGCTCATCACAATCGCTATGCCCTGCAAACACAGCTGACTCAACAATCGATCCAGTGCGTTTTGTTGCGCGACGTCCAGACTGTTCATCGGCTCATCCAGGAGTAAAAGCTGACCTAATGGATTCGCTTGTGGGCAAATCTGCAGGATAACCGCAGCCAGGCGCACACGCTGCCACTCACCGCCGGAGAGTTGGTTCACGCCGCGCCCCAGTTTATCTCCCAGGCCGAGCGCATCGGCGACCTCCTGTAACAGATCGGTACGTGCTTTGTCGGGTTGATGCAGCGTCAGAAAATGCCAGACCGGCATCGCAAACGGGGGATTTTGCTGTTGCGCAAGATAGGCACGATATTGCGCCAGCCTGGCAGCCGGCCATTCCTCCAACGGCATATCACCAAAAGTGATGCTGCCCTCTCCGTTCGTCAGACCCGCCATACGCGCCAACAGCGTACTTTTTCCGGCACCGTTTGGTCCCACTAAATGCAGGATCTCTCCTGCTTTTATCTCACCAGAAAGCGGGCCAAGACGGGTCGATTCCGCGACGTCCTGTAGCTGCATCAATCGAGACATTAGTTTGCCAGCGCCTGCTTGATGGTTTGCACCAGAATGGGATCCTCAGGCGTCATATCCGGTGAGAATCGTTGCAGCACTTTTCCATCGCGCCCCACTAAAAACTTCTCGAAATTCCACAGAATATCGTCCGGGTAGAGCGGCGCACGACCTTTGCTCGCCATTCGCTCATAGAACCCACTGTCCGCAGGTGCAACGGCCGTTGGTGCGGCATCAATCAGCTTCTGATACAGCGGATGGCGTCCCTCGCCGTTGACGTCAATTTTGCTGAACATCGGGAAAGTTACGCCCCAGGTGGTACTGCAGTACGTTTTTATTTCCTCTTCGCTGCCCGGCTCCTGGCCCAGAAACTGATTGCAAGGGAAACCAAGAACGCTGAAGCCCTGTTGGTGCCAGGTTTTCTGCAGATTCTCCAGTTGCTCGTACTGCGGCGTCAGTCCACATTTTGAAGCAACGTTGACGATTAACAGCACATTTCCGGAATACGGCTGCAGTGAGGTAACCTCGCCGTCGATGGTCGTCACTTCTGTATCGAGGATAGTGTTTTGCATAGCATCTCCAGAACAACAGGTGGATTTTCAGTTTTTAATCATAGACCGAACTAACGCGTTCTAGCGCGCGGCTTTTAACAATAGCCAGATAAATACCGGTGCGCCCATGGTGGCCGTCACCACGCCGATAGGTAACTCAGCCGAGGCCAGCACCAGACGCGCGACAACATCAGCAAACAGTAATGCGATTGCACCAGCCAACGCACAACCTGGCAATAAAACACGGTGATCGGTGAGGCCGCACAGTCGCAAAATATGCGGGATCACAAGCCCAATAAAACCAATCGCCCCTGCCAGAGCCACGCTCACGCCGACCATCCAGCCTGTGGCGACCACCAGCATGTTGCGCCAGAACCATAGTGGCAGCCCCAGCTGACGAGCAGATGTCTCTCCTAATGCCAGCATATTCATCGGCTGCGACTGACAGCAGATCCACACCAGTACCGGAATCAACGCCACCATGAGCCAGGCCTGATGCCAGTCTACGCCACCGAAGCCCCCCATCATCCAGTACATCAGCTGTCGTAAGTCAAATGAGGTGGAGAAGTAGATGGCCCATGTCATCAGCGCGCTACAGATAATCCCCAGCGCCACCCCTGCCAACAGCAGACGGCTGGTAGACAAATGGCGGCGGGCGAAACGTAGCAGTATGAGCGTGATAATCAGCGCCCCGGCAATGGCGCAAAGGCCCAATGCCCAGCCGGGAAGTTGCCCCTGCCCCAGCAGCACCGCCGCGATGAGCCCGACTCCCGCGCCGTTAGACACGCCTAATAATCCCGGCTCGGCGAGCGGATTTTCAAAGAGAGCTTGCATCACTGCGCCTGATAAGGCCAACGCAGCGCCTACCAGCAAAACGGCAAGGGTACGGGGAAGTCGGATTTGCCAGACGAACAGATCGCCGCGGGCGCTGAACCAGTCGCCGGGAGCGATCCATTGTTCTCCTGCGCACAAGCTTAGAATCGTTGCCAGTAGCATAAGTACTGACAGTGACAGTATCCAGCGCACATTTCGACGCTGCTGTTGATGGGCGAAAGTCAGCATGTTTTCCATTCTGCTGAAAAGAGATGAAGGTGATTCTACGGTGCTGATTCGGTAGTGAAAAGGAAAAAGGCCGCAGAGCGGCCTTTTTAGTTATATATCATGGTTTGCGCTGCCGCTTTGATGGCAGAGCAAGTGACTTAACGGATCGTTAAATCACTCTTCTTTGGGCGTTGCGTTTTCGACCCGGCTTTTTAACTTCTGTCCGGGTCTGAAGGTCACCACGCGCCGTGCTGTAATGGGAATATCTTCGCCCGTTTTCGGGTTACGGCCCGGACGTTGATTCTTATCACGCAGATCGAAGTTACCAAAACCAGAGAGTTTTACCTGCTCACCATTTTCCAGAGCACGACGGATCTCTTCGAAAAACAGCTCGACCAGTTCTTTGGCATCCCGCTTGCTAAGCCCAAGCTTATCAAACAGATATTCTGACATTTCAGCTTTTGTAAGCGCCATAGGTTCAATCCCTCAATGATGCCTGGAATCGCTCTTTTAATGCCTCTACACATTTGGCGACGGTAGCGGCAATCTCCTCTTCTTCAAGTGTACGGCTGGTATCCTGAAGGATCAGGCTGATAGCGAGGCTCTTATAACCCTCCGCAACACCCTTACCGCGGTACACGTCAAATAAGTTTACGCCAACTACCTGATTTACGCCAACTTTCTTACACTCGGATAAAATATCCGCAGCGGGAACGTTTTCGGCCACAACAACCGCGATGTCGCGACGGTTCGCCGGGAAGCGAGAAACTTCACGCGCCTGAGGCACCACGCGGTCTGCGAGCTTATTCCACTCCAGTTCAAACACCAGAGTGCGACCGTTCAGATCCAGTTTACGTTCCAGTTCAGGATGAACAACCCCAATGAAACCAATACGTTCACCTTTCAGATAAATCGCCGCAGACTGACCCGGATGCAGTGCTGGATTCGCTTCAGCTTTGAACTGAATGTCTGCCAGTTTGCCGGTCAGGTCGAGAACCGCTTCCAGATCGCCTTTCAGATCATAGAAATCAACGGTCTCTTTTGCCAGATTCCAGTGTTCATCATGACGGTTACCGCAGATCACGCCCGCCAGCATCAGATCCTGACGGATCCCGAGATTGGCCTGTGTATCCGGTACGAAACGTAAACCCGTTTCAAAAATACGTACGCGGTTCTGCTGACGGTTCTGGTTATACACTACCGTAGACAGCAAGCCGGTCCACAGGGACAAACGCATAGCCGACATATCAATAGAGATTGGGCTTGGCAACAGCAGTGCTTCTTCACCCGGGTGCAGCAGCGACTGGACTTTCGGATCGACGAAGCTGTAGGTAATTACTTCCTGGTAGCCTTTGTCATTCAGCATGGTTTTTACACGTTTCAGCGACAAATCCGCTTCACGATGCGTACCCATGATAAGACCCGCCTGAATCGGCGTGTTCGGGATATTGTCATAACCGTATACGCGGGCGACTTCTTCGACCAGGTCTTCTTCAATTTCCATATCGAAACGCCAGCTCGGCGCGACCGCTTTCCACTCATCCTGCCCTTCCGTCACGTCACAACCCAGACGACGCAGAATGTCGCTCACCTGCTCATCCGCAATATGGTGTCCGATCAGACGATCCAGTTTGCTACGACGAAGCGTAATGGTTGCGCGTTTTGGCAGCGTGTCTTCGTTCGTCACGTCAATGACTGGACCCGCTTCGCCGCCGCAGATATCGATCAGCAGGCGCGTTGCACGTTCCATGGCCTTATGTTGCAGAGCCGGATCGACACCACGCTCATAGCGGTGAGAAGCATCGGTGTGCAGACCGTGACGACGTGCGCGACCGGTAATAGACAGCGGGCTGAAGAATGCACATTCCAGCAGGACGTTTTGCGTTTCATCATTCACGCCGGAATGTTCGCCACCAAAGATGCCGCCCATCGCCAGCGCTTTGTTATGGTCCGCAATCACCAGCGTATCCGCATTCAGCTTCGCTTCGCTGCCATCCAGCAATACCAGGGTCTCACCCTCTTTTGCCATACGGACAACAATTCCGCCTTCAATGCGGTCTTTGTCGAATGCGTGCATCGGCTGGCCCAGTTCGAGCAGCACATAGTTAGTCACGTCAACCACGGCATCGATTGAACGAATACCGCAACGACGCAGTTTTTCTTTCATCCACAGCGGGGTCGGCGCTTTAACATTGATGCCTTTAACCACGCGGCCCAGATAGCGTGGACAGGCTTCCACGGCTTCAACCTGAATCGGCAGGACGTCGCTAATGGTTGCCGCTACAGGCGCGATTTCCGGCTCAACCAGCGGAGCTTTGTTCAGCACAGCAACATCACGTGCGACACCGATAATGCCTAAGCAGTCGGCGCGGTTCGGCGTAACGCTGATTTCGATAGTGTTGTCGTCAAGCTTCAGGTATTCACGGATATCGGTGCCAATTGGCGCATCGGCCGGCAGTTCGATAATACCGTTATGATCGTCGGAAATACCCAGCTCAGAGAATGAGCACAGCATACCTTCAGACGGCTCACCGCGCAGTTTCGCGGCTTTGATTTTGAAATCGCCCGGCAGAACGGCACCAACGGTTGCCACAGCCACTTTCAGCCCCTGACGGCAGTTTGGTGCACCACAGACAATATCCAGCAGACGGTCGCCGCCTACATTCACTTTGGTGACACGCAGTTTGTCAGCGTTCGGGTGCTGGCCACATTCAACCACTTCACCCACCACAACGCCGTTAAACGCGCCGGAAACAGGTTCCACACCGTCAACTTCCAGACCCGCCATTGTGATTTGGTTTGACAGAGCATCGCTATCAATCGCCGGGTTTACCCATTCGCGTAACCACAGTTCACTGAATTTCATTGTTTTATCCTGCCTTTATTTAAACTGTTTGAGGAAACGCAGATCGTTTTCGAAGAAAGAACGCAGATCGGTAACACCGTAACGCAGCATGGTCAGACGCTCCATCCCCATACCAAATGCAAAGCCCGAGTAGATTTCCGGATCGATGCCAACATTACGCAGCACGTTCGGGTGAACCATCCCGCAACCCAGCACTTCCAGCCACTTACCGTTTTTGCCCATCACGTCTACTTCCGCAGAAGGTTCAGTGAACGGGAAGTAGGAAGGACGGAAACGAACCTGCAGGTCTTCTTCAAAGAAGTTGCGCAGGAAATCGTGCAGCGTGCCTTTCAGGTTGGTGAAGTTGATGTTGGTATCAACAATCAGCCCTTCCATCTGATGGAACATCGGGGTGTGAGTCTGATCGTAATCGTTACGATATACACGGCCCGGGGCGATAATACGGATCGGCGGCTGTTTTTCCTTCATGGTGCGGATCTGCACGCCGGAAGTCTGCGTACGCAGCAAACGCGTCGCGTCAAACCAGAAAGTGTCGTGGTCAGCGCGCGCCGGATGATGGCCAGGAATGTTCAGCGCATCGAAGTTATGATAGTCATCTTCGATTTCCGGACCAGTCGCCACGGTAAAGCCCAGCTCACCAAAGAAACTTTCAATCCTGTCAATTGTACGCGTTACAGGATGCAGACCGCCGTTTTCGATACGACGCCCTGGCAGGGAGATATCGATAGTTTCTTCAGCCAGACGAGCATTCAGAGCAGCACTTTCTAGTTCGGCCTTACGCGCGTTCAGCGCTTGCTGCACCTGCTCTTTGGCTTCGTTTATCACCGCACCTGCTGCCGGGCGCTCTTCTGGCGGCAGTTCGCGCAGGGTTGTCATCTGAAGGGTCAGGTGCCCTTTCTTGCCCAAATATTCGACGCGGACATTGTCTAACGCGGCAACATCTGAAGCCTGGTTAATGGCGGCCGTTGCACTGGCAACCAGCTCTGCGAGATGTGACATGGTTTTCCTCGTTATGTTGCGATATTCACTAGTCGCTCATATATACGCAAAATCATTCAAGTTGTATCAACGCAGCAAAAGAGCGAATGCAGCCAATACAGAGACAACTTGAAGGATGACGCGTATAAAAAAAGCCTCCACCAGGGAGGCTTTTAGGCGCTGTTTTCCGTTTCTTCTTTCACGCGCAAGCCTCCTGATTTCAGGTGCTAAAGTAAAAGAAGAAGCGGAAAATAGCAGCATTCATGCTTGCGTTACCTTGTGTGGTAAAAACCGGACAACCTTTATTGAAAAGGCTTACGGATAAATTGTCAACTAATTGATTGTACTGCAAATAAAAGAGAGGGAGCCAGGCTCCCTCTTTTCACCGGCTTATGCCAGAGCTGCTTTCGCTTTTTCGACCAGAGCGGTGAACGCTACTTTGTCGAATACTGCGATGTCAGCCAGGATCTTACGGTCGATTTCAACAGAGGCTTTTTTCAGGCCGTTGATGAATTTGCTGTAAGAAATACCGTTCTGACGTGCTGCTGCGTTGATACGCGCAATCCACAGTTGACGGAACTGACGCTTTTTCTGACGACGGTCACGATAAGCGTACTGACCAGCTTTGATAACAGCCTGGAAGGCAACGCGGTATACGCGAGAACGCGCACCGTAGTAGCCTTTAGCTTGTTTCAAAATTTTCTTGTGACGTGCACGGGCAACTACACCACGTTTTACGCGAGCCATATGTGCTCTCCTGTATCTATATTCTTAGTAAAAAAATGAATTAAACGTTAACGGCTTATGCGTACGGCAGGCACGCGATAACCAGACCCAGATCGCCTTTAGACACGAGGCCTTTTGGACGCAGGTGACGTTTACGCTTAGTAGATTTTTTGGTCAGAATATGACGCAGGTTTGCGTGCTTACGCTTAAATCCACCACCACCGGTTTTTTTGAAACGCTTAGCAGCACCGCGTACGGTCTTAATTTTTGGCATTTTAATAACTTCCACTTCGCATTGTTAATAAACGAAACGTAGGCGAACAACGGCTGTGGAACCCGTAGGCTCCACAGACATTGCTACTTGAAGGCCTTACTGTTTCTTCTTAGGAGCGAGCACCATGATCATCTGGCGGCCTTCGATCTTCGTAGGGAAGGATTCGACTACTGCCAGTTCACTCAGATCGTCACGGACGCGGTTGAGCACTTCCATACCGATCTGTTGGTGGGCCATCTCACGACCGCGAAAACGCAGTGTGATCTTAGCCTTATCGCCATCTTCCAGAAAGCGTACCAGGCTGCGGAGTTTTACCTGGTAATCGCCATCGTCGGTGCCAGGACGGAATTTAATTTCCTTAACCTGGATAACTTTTTGCTTTTTCTTCTGTTCCTTAGAAGACTTACTCTTTTCATAAAGGAACTTGCCGTAGTCCATAATACGACAAACTGGCGGTTCGGCGTTAGGGCTGATTTCAACTAAATCTACTCCAGCTTCTTCAGCTTTTTCGATCGCTTCTCTCAGACTCACAATACCCAAAGCTTCGCCTTCCAGACCTGTTAAGCGAACTTCCAGGGCGCGAATCTCGCCATTGATACGATTCGGACGTGCCGTTTGAACTCGTTTTCCGCCTTTAATACCTTATTCCTCCAGTTGTTGAAGACTGCGGCTGCGAATCTCTTGTTGCAGCTTCTCAATCACTTCATTTACGTCCAGGCTGCCCAAGTCTTTGCCACGACGGGTGCGCACGGCAACTTTGCCTGCTTCTACCTCTTTGTCGCCACAGACCAACATGTAAGGGACACGACGTAAAGTGTGCTCGCGGATTTTAAAGCCAATCTTCTCATTTCTCAAGTCTGCTTTTACACGAATACCCGCATTTTGTAGTTTCTGCGTTAATTCGTTAACGTATTCAGACTGAGAATCGGTGATGTTCATGACCACAACCTGAACCGGCGCAAGCCAGGTCGGGAAGAAGCCAGCGAACTCTTCGGTCAGGATACCGATGAAACGTTCCATCGACCCAAGAATTGCACGGTGAATCATAACCGGCACCTGACGTTCGTTGTTTTCGCCAACGTAAGAGGCGCTTAAACGGGACGGCAGGGAGAAGTCCAGCTGTACAGTACCGCACTGCCATGCACGATCGAGGCAGTCATACAGGGTAAATTCAATTTTCGGACCGTAGAACGCGCCCTCACCCAGTTGGAACTCAAACGGGATGTTGTTTTCTTCCAGCGCAACGGCCAGGTCAGCTTCAGCACGGTCCCACATTTCATCGCTACCGATACGTTTTTCGGGGCGAGTGGACAGTTTGACGACGATTTTCTCGAAGCCAAAGGTGCTGTACATATCGTAGACCATACGAATGCACGCGTTAACTTCATCACGAATCTGCTCTTCAGTACAGAAGATATGCGCATCATCTTGAGTGAAGCCACGAACACGCATCAGGCCATGCAGCGCACCTGACGGTTCATTACGGTGGCAGCTACCAAACTCAGCCATACGCAGCGGCAGATCGCGATAGGATTTCAGACCCTGATTAAAGATCTGTACGTGGCCCGGGCAGTTCATTGGCTTAATGCAGTATTCACGGTTCTCAGAAGAGGTGGTGAACATTGCATCTTTGTAGTTATCCCAGTGACCTGTTTTTTCCCACAGCACGCGGTCCATCATGAACGGACCTTTCACTTCCTGATACTGGTATTCTTTCAGTTTTGAGCGAACAAAGACTTCCAGTTCACGGAAGATAGTCCAGCCATCGTTGTGCCAGAACACCATACCCGGTGCTTCTTCCTGCATATGATACAGGTCAAGCTGCTTGCCGATTTTACGGTGGTCGCGTTTGGCCGCTTCTTCCAGACGTTGCAGATAGGCATTCAGGGCTTTTTTATCTGCCCATGCAGTACCATAAATACGCTGCAGCATCTTGTTATTGCTGTCGCCACGCCAGTATGCCCCAGCGGTCTTCATCAGTTTGAAATGATGGCAGAAACGCATGTTCGGCACGTGCGGGCCACGGCACATATCGACATATTCTTCATGATGGTACAAGCCAGGCTTGTCATCATGGGCGATGTTTTCATCAAGAATAGAGACTTTATAGGTCTCGCCACGCTTCACGAAGGTTTCACGCGCTTCGTACCAGCTGACTTTCTTCTTAATGACATCGTAGTTTTTCTCAGCGAGCTCGTGCATCCGCTTTTCGAGCGCGTCGACGTCTTCCTGGGTTAACGTACGGTCAAGATCGATATCGTAGTAAAAACCGTTATCAACAACCGGTCCGATCGCCATTTTGGTGTGCGGCCAGAGTTGTTTGATCGCGTGCCCTAACAGGTGCGCACAGGAGTGACGAATGATCTCCAGACCTTCTTCATCCTTCGCGGTGATGATGGAGAGCTTCGCATCATGCTCAATCAGATCGGAAGCATCTACCAGCTCACCGTCAACACGGCCAGCAATAGTGGCTTTCGCCAGACCAGGACCGATGTCCAGCGCAACATCCATGGGGCTTACAGCGTGGTCGTAATGGCGTTGGCTGCCATCAGGAAGAGTAATAACAGGCATGTTATATCCTTATTTGCAGTGGTGACCCACACGTAAGATCACATACAAAGATTCAATATTTAAAATTATCAAAAAGGTGTGGGCTGATTCCCGCTTCACTCTGCGAAATATGTCACTGATTGCCTCAATGGCTACACTGGACCTACACCCGCTTTTTGATAACACCGTTTCACAGTGTACACGGCATTTCGAGCCGATCAAAGCAACAATCAACGCGCGCTCTATGATGTAAATCAATTCACTGACACCCTGACGTCTTTGTTACACTTGCAGAAAGTCATCTAATCTGAGCAGGAAAAGAACAATGCCAACAAATCGCTTTGCAAAGAAACACTGGAAGATGGTTGTGATCCTGCTCGTTATTTGTGCAGCAATGCTAATGCTACGTTGGGCAGCGATGATCTGGGGTTAAATGACGCTCACCCGCTATTCCAGTTTCGTTTATTTATCAATTAAATCGAATTCGTCTGAAAAATAGCGCGTTATTGATAAGTACTAAAAATAAAACACAGATTATCTATTAAATAACCTTAACTTTAATAGATAAAAGCCGGGCCAATTATTTGACCCGGTTTGTCATTACATCCGGTAGCCGAGTGAAACAGTAGTACGACGATCGGTATGTTCCGGCGCTGTTGCCGGTGGTTCAGAGTTCCAGGTGACGTTGTAAGCCACCTTTAACCCAAAGTGTTCGTTGATGGCAACGTTCAAGGCCGTTTCAGAGTTGAGCGTTGTATCGTCCGCACCGAATACCGACACGCCTTGCGTAAATTTAGTATTGTCCGTCATCTGCCATGCATAGGCCCCGGACGCATAGCCCAGCGGCTGTGTTTCGGTGGTGCCATCCGTGTGCTCGTCATAGCGCACGCCAGGACCGAATTCGAAACGGAAGCTGTGCACAGGCCCGTTGAGGAACTGACGACCATAACCCGCGGTCAGCACATCACGCTCGCGGTAGCCGTTGTAGCGGTCGGTCAACCAGCTTGCCTGTCCAAAGAGATAGTCATAGTCGGTCATGTTGTAACGACTACGGCCACCTACGGCATATTTCTCCGATGAACGCTCATCATTTGAGGAGGTATTACTGGCATTTCCCCACAGAGACCATGCGGTCGTTTGGCCGTACCAAGTCATGGTGGTATCTGCGGTTAAAGAAGAACTTTTTGTGTTGCCTGACTGGGCGAGATATCCCGCGTTCAGGTTACCTTCAAAGGGTTTTTTCGCGCTGGAAGGGTCATCCATGACAGTAAAAACGGAATCATCGGCGGCAGCATGCATTGACGCAAGCAGGCCTCCCGTCAGCAGCAATGCTGCGGGCACTGTCTTCAAAAGCTTCATTTATTAAGAGTCCGTACAACAAAAAAAGAGACCATTACGGTCTCGGAAACTTTCATATGGATCAATGACAAAAGACCCTTGAAAGGTAACAAATTATAAAAAGACTCGAATAACATAGCAATAAATTCTTATTTCATTTTTTGAATAAGAGCGTTCCTAAACCTTTATTTTATTTATATAACTTTATGACGATAATTTTAAATAAAGATATGAAAAATCATGTTGTTAATTACTTCACTTTCGGGAGGTTAAGTGCCAGACTGAGGACAGCCTAACAGGAGGTAAAGATGGTACGTATCTATACGTTAACACTTGCGCCCTCTCTCGATAGCGCAACAATCACCCCGCAAATTTACCCGGAAGGTAAGCTTCGTTGTACCTCGCCGGTTTTTGAACCCGGCGGCGGCGGCATCAACGTCGCTCGCGCAATTGCCCATCTTGGCGGAACCGCAACGGCGATTTTCCCCGCGGGGGGTGCAACCGGAGAGCATCTTGTTGCATTGCTCGCCGACGAAAATGTTCCCGTATCCACCGTCGAAGCCAAAGACTGGACCCGACAAAATCTTCATGTCCACATTGAGTCCAGCGGCGAACAGTATCGTTTTGTCATGCCTGGCGCTGCGCTGACCGATGACGAGTTCTACCAACTTCAGGATCAGGTGCTGGAAATTGAATCTGGTGCATTGCTGGTCATCAGCGGTAGTTTGCCGCCCGGCGTACAGCTTGAGAAGTTGACCCGACTGATTACCACCGCACAAAAACAGGGGATCCGCTGTATTGTCGACAGTTCAGGCGAAGCACTGACGGCGGCGTTAGCCATCGGCAATATCGAACTGGTCAAACCCAACCTCAAAGAACTGAGTGCGCTGGTAAACCGCGAACTGACACAGCCCGATGATGTGCGCAAGGCCGCGCAGGAAATCGTACATAGTGGGAAAGCGCACCGCGTTGTGGTCTCGCTTGGGCCGCAAGGGGCGCTGGGCGTAGATCGAGAAACCTGCGTTCAGGTGGTTCCGCCACCGGTGAAAAGTCAAAGCACCGTAGGCGCGGGCGACAGCATGGTCGGGGCCATGACGCTTAAACTGGCTGAGAATGCACCTTTTGAGGATATTGTCCGTTACGGCGTCGCCGCAGGTAGCGCAGCAACGCTCAATCAGGGTACGCGCCTGTGCTCTTTGGACGACACGCAAAAAATTTATTCGTATCTCACTCAGTAATGACACCGTCCCTCTTATGAAGAGAAAGAGGGATTCTCGCGTAAAACTGTCAGCATGGATGTTATGCGACTATGATAAAAAATCACGTGATTACAAAGAAGTGAATCATGTGCAGTCAGACGTCTCCACAACGGTACGGGGTGAAGAAGAGCGACAAACATTAAGTGCCTTTCCAGCGATGACGCGTCCGTGGTGTGCGTCAGTTCGTGTTTTTTAACCGCATTCTTGCGCTAACCTTATGATCTGGCAGACAACATGGGGAGAGACATCATGTGGCAGGCTATCAGTCGTCTTTTAAGCGAGCAATTAGGTGAAGGCGAAATCGAACTGCGTAATGAACTGCCCGGCGGAGAGATTCACGCCGCATGGCATTTACGCTATGCGGGGCGAGATTTTTTCGTCAAATGCGATGAAAGAGAGCTGTTAACCGGCTTTACGGCAGAAGCCGATCAGCTGGAGCTACTTTCCCGCAGTCAAACTGTATCTGTACCGAAAGTCTGGGCAGTAGGCGCAGACAGAGATTACAGCTTTCTGGTGATGGATTTCCTCCCTCCCCGTCCGCTTGATGCGCATAACGCGTTTATCCTCGGTCAACAGCTTGCGCATTTGCACGAATGGAGCGACCAGCCTCAGTTTGGCCTCGACTTCGATAACGCGCTCTCTACCACGCCGCAGCCCAATACCTGGCAACGTCGCTGGTCAACCTTTTTCGCCGAGCAGCGAATAGGCTGGCAACTGGAACTCGCCGCTGAAAAAGGCATTGCGTTTGGCAATATTGATGCCATCGTCGAACATGTCCAGCAACGTCTCTCTTCTCATCAGCCGCAGCCGTCTCTCCTGCACGGTGATTTGTGGTCCGGGAACTGCGCCCTCGGTCCTAACGGTCCGTACATCTTTGACCCTGCCTGCTACTGGGGGGACAGAGAGTGTGACCTGGCAATGCTGCCGTTGCATACCGATCAGCCGCCGCAAATTTATGACGGTTACCAGTCTGTCTCACCACTACCGCTGGACTTTCTCGACAGGCAGCCAATCTACCAGCTCTATACGCTGCTGAATCGAGCAATTCTGTTCGGAGGGCAGCATCTGGTTGTGGCGCAGAAAGCGCTGGATAGATTACTCGCTGCTTAGCTACGTACCGCGTTGATTATCAGGCCTGCCGTTTCGCAACGTGGCAGGCCCGATAGAGCGGCACTTACAAAAAGCCCAGCAATGAGAAGAAGAAGTAGCCGATCACGATAACGATCACCGGCAAAATATAAAGCGGGAAAATTTGTAAGAAGATCGTATGGTGCGGTACTACAATTCGCGATTCAAGTTGCTCGCGGGATAATCCTTCACTGCCTTTTGCCTGTTCCAGAATCAGTTGATCCTCAACGCCTTCGCGTAAGAAACGTGCCTGGCGGCTCATTCTGGCGCCTGAATCCTGCAACGCCAGACCGATAAAAATCAGGATGAATATCAGCCAAAAAACGAGATTCAGTCCACTTTGAAAATCGGGTGTTGGCGAGTTATACCAGAACACGTTAAGAAAAGGTGTATTAACCCGCATCATATCGATCATCACGTGAGCAAAATCGAGCATGACCGCGTTAATTCCCTCCTGCTTTTCGCTGTGCGCATACATAAATTTCAGTACAGAAACCAGTGTTGAAATCAGCGCGGGAATGAAAATTACCCATCCCGCCAGCCTTTTCAAGACGGCAATGCGTCCAGCTTGTTGATACGTCATGAGTTCCCCTTGATAAAGACGTGTCATTTTGGCCTAAGTTTACCCGCTGATAACCGTTTTCGCCTGATCTTTAAAGGCGGTATACTGCTTAATTAGCCATAATGAACGCTCAGAGCCTGTTATGACTGGCTCTTAATCCCTTTTATCACCGTAAAGGAGAGGTTGTAATGTCAACCCCGCGTCAAATTCTTGCTGCAATTTTCGATATGGATGGATTACTGGTCGATTCTGAACCGCTTTGGGATCAGGCTGAACTGGATGTGATAGCAAGTTTAGGCGTTGATATCTCCCGCCGCCATGAACTTCCCGACACCCTTGGCTTACGCATCGATATGGTGGTCGATTTGTGGTTTGCGCAGCAACCGTGGAACGGTCCCTCACGTCAGGAGGTCACCGAGCGCATCATCACCCGGGCCATTGCGTTAGTGGAAGAAACAAAACCACTGCTGCCGGGTGTGCGTGAAGCCGTGGCGTTGTGCAAATCTCAGGGAATCAAAGTAGGACTGGCATCCGCCTCGCCGCTGCATATGCTGGAAAAAGTGCTGACCATGTTTGATCTGCGCAGCAGCTTCGACGCGTTGGCTTCTGCAGAAAAACTGCCCTACAGCAAACCGCACCCGCAGGTTTATCTCGATTGCGCCACAAAACTGGGCATTGACCCATTAAACTGCGTAGCACTGGAAGACTCGGTAAACGGCATGATTGCTTCGAAAGCCGCCCGTATGCGTTCCATCGTCGTACCAGCGCATGAGAATCAGGACGATCCCCGCTTCGTCCTTGCCGACGTCAAACTAACCTCGCTCACCGAACTTACTGCCGCTCATCTGCGCGGCTAATCCTGTAACGGGCAATGATCGTATTGCCCGCTTTCTCAGCCCCTTATTTTTAAAACAGCGTTTCATTTTTAATTGAATTTCTGTTTAACCTCTCCTATTCTTGCCCTATAGAGCAAGCGTTAATGACATAAATAGTTGAGGTGAGCATGATTCAGGAAGCTTTTCGTCTCGAAGGTAAAGTAGCCATCGTCACTGGATGTGACACCGGCCTTGGGCAGGGTATGGCAGTGGCGCTGGCTGAAGCGGGCTGCGATGTAGTCGGCGTGAATCGTAAAATACCACATGAAACCGCAGAGAAAATTAACGCTCTCGGTCGACGTTTTATGGCTATTCGGGCCGACCTCAGCCAACAAGATGCTCTCACCAGCATCGTGACACAATCGGTGTCGGCGTTTGGCCGGATCGATATTCTGGTCAACAATGCGGGAACCATACGCCGTCAGGGTGCGCTGGACTTCAGCGAAAAGGATTGGGATGACGTGATGAATCTGAATCTTAAATCCGTTTTCTTTCTGTCACAGGCCGTGGCGCGCCAGTTTCAGGCTCAGGGCAATGGCGGAAAAATTATTAACATTGCCTCAATGCTCTCTTTTCAGGGCGGAATCCGCGTCCCTTCCTATACCGCATCAAAAAGCGGCGTGCTGGGCATCACTCGCCTGCTCGCCAATGAATGGGCGGCCAAAGGAATTAATGTCAATGCTATCGCACCCGGCTATATGGCGACCAATAATACCCAGCAGCTGCGCGCAGACAGCGAGCGCAATCAGGAGATTATCGATCGTATTCCCGCAGGGCGCTGGGGCACACCAAATGACCTGAAAGGCCCGGTCGTATTCCTCGCAAGTCCCGCCTCTGACTATATTCATGGCTATACGCTAGCCGTGGATGGCGGTTGGCTGGCGCGGTAATGGCGCACTTGTGACAAAGGGTTACAACGTCACCTCTTCCGCCTACTGTATAAAACCCCTATACTGTATGAATCGACAGTTTATTGGGTTTTATCATGACGGCGGAAGGCCACCTTCTTTTTTCTATTGCCTGTGCGGTATTTGCCAAGAATGCCGAGCTAACGCCCGTTCTTGCTCAGGGTGACTGGTGGCATATTGTTCCTTCCGCCATTTTAACGTGCCTGCTGCCGGATATTGATCATCCCAAATCCCTGCTGGGGCAGCGTCTGAAGTGGATATCAAAACCCATTGCCCGGGCATTTGGTCATCGCGGGTTTACGCATAGCCTGCTTGCAGTCTTTGCCCTACTGACTACGTTTTACCTGAAAGTCCCGGACACCTGGATAATACCGGCTGATGCCTTACAAGGTATGGTTCTCGGTTATCTCAGCCATATTCTGGCCGATATGCTGACCCCGGCGGGCGTTCCCCTGCTTTGGCCCTGCCGCTGGCGTTTTCGTCTGCCCATCCTCGTGCCGCAAAAAGGCAACCAACTGGAGCGGTTTCTGTGCATGGCACTGTTCGCATGGGCAATCTGGATGCCGCAGACCGTACAAGAGAACAGCGCGGTACGCTGGTCTTCGCAGATGATTAATACGCTACAAATGCAGTTCAATCGTTTCATAACGCATCAGATTGACTAATAAATCAGCCAAAAAGTCATTTTCGGTATAAACAATTCCATTTGAATATAAGAGGCAAGTCACAGTTCTGCTAATCTTGCGCCAACAGAATCACCTTTAAACGGTGATACGTATAATAAGATCAGGAGAACGGGGATGAACTTTCCATTAATCGCGAACATTATCGTGTTCGTAGTGCTGCTGTTCGTGCTGGCGCAAGCCCGTCACAAACAGTGGAGTCTGGCCAAAAAAGTACTGGTCGGTCTGATCATGGGTGTCGTGTTCGGCCTTGCCCTGCACACCATTTATGGTTCCGACAGCCAGGTTCTTAAAGATTCCGTACAGTGGTTCAACATTGTCGGCAACGGTTATGTCCAGTTGCTGCAGATGATTGTTATGCCGCTGGTATTTGCATCTATTCTCAGCGCCGTTGCGCGTCTGCACAATGCCTCTCAGTTAGGTAAAATCAGCTTCCTGACCATCGGAACGCTACTGTTTACCACGCTGATTGCCGCACTGGTCGGGGTTCTGGTGACCAACCTGTTCGGCCTGACCGCCGAAGGTCTGGTGCAAGGTGGTGCCGAGACGGCCCGTCTGAACGCGATTGAAACCAACTATGTTGGCAAAGTGGCTGACCTCAGCGTTCCGCAACTGGTGCTGTCGTTTATTCCGAAAAACCCGTTTGCCGATCTGACTGGCGCCAACCCGACGTCGATTATCAGCGTAGTTATCTTCGCAGCATTCCTTGGTGTAGCCGCACTTAAACTGCTGAAGGATGATGCACCAAAAGGCGAGCGCGTTCTGGTGGCTATCGATACCCTGCAAAGCTGGGTGATGAAGCTGGTTCGTTTGGTGATGCAGTTGACGCCGTACGGTGTTCTGGCGCTGATGACCAAAGTGGTTGCCGGTTCCAACCTTCAGGACATCATTAAGCTGGGTAGCTTCGTCGTGGCCTCTTATCTCGGTCTGGGCATTATGTTCGTGGTTCACGGGATCCTCTTGGGTATTAACGGCGTTAGCCCGCTGAAATACTTCCGTAAGGTGTGGCCGGTGCTGACTTTCGCCTTCACCAGCCGTTCCAGCGCAGCCTCAATTCCGCTGAACGTTGAAGCGCAAACCCGTCGTCTGGGCGTGCCTGAATCCATCGCCTCTTTCGCCGCCTCTTTTGGCGCCACGATTGGCCAGAATGGTTGTGCGGGTCTGTACCCGGCAATGCTGGCAGTAATGGTCGCGCCGACCGTTGGAATCAACCCGCTGGACCCAATGTGGATTGCCACGCTGGTTGGTATCGTGACCGTGAGTTCCGCAGGGGTTGCGGGTGTCGGTGGCGGTGCAACGTTTGCCGCGCTGATCGTTCTGCCTGCTATGGGTCTGCCGGTCACGCTGGTTGCGCTGTTGATCTCCGTTGAACCGCTGATCGATATGGGGCGTACTGCGTTGAACGTAAGCGGTTCCATGACTGCCGGTACGCTGACCAGTCAATGGCTGAAGCAGACCGATAAAACAATTCTGGACAGCGACGATAACGCCGAACTGGCGCATCGCTAAGTCTGTCAGCTAAAAAACAAAAAACCGCCGGAGTATCATGATCCGGCGGTTTTTTTATATCCATTAATCGCTCAGTTCATTTTCCTGACGAACCTGATTAGCCCAGCGCTGCGCTGATTCCGGGACCGTAAATGCAGGCGAACGTTGAAACGACTCCCCCATTAAGACAAAAGCGACATATTTTCCGCGCAGTATCCATACGTCACGAAACGCATCCATTTTAATCGCATGCTCTGGTGGAGCGGGCTCCACGCGAGGAACATAGCTGATAACCGGACGATTTTGTTGGCGAAGAGGTTTCATAATCAGTTGCTTCACTAAAGACAAATTCTAAAAATCAGAAAACTGCTATCTTAGCCGATTTTGTCTCCTGACGTCCTGCCTTGCGTGCGCTGTTTGCCTGGTTCATCGCGCTTTACGTCATCGACCTGTACCTGCGCCGCTGAATGAGTGGTCTATAGTTAAAGTTTTTGACAGCAACAACGACCCTTTCAGCGATGAAAACAGGAGACGAGTTTAATGTCACAGAACGATAAGCACCCACTCCATCACTCAGCGCCGGTTCATGATGCCAGCGAATCCCAGCCAGGACTTGACTCACTGGCGCCAGCAGACGGTTCACATCAGCCAGCGCCTGAACCCACTCCACCAGGCATGCAACCCACCACATCCGGCAGCTTAAAAGCGCCTGACGTCACAAGTGACAAACTCAACGCGCTGGACAGTTTTCGCAAAGGAAGCGAGGATTTTGCCCTGACCACCAATCAGGGCGTGCGCATTGCGGACGATCAAAACTCTCTGCGCGCCGGAAACCGTGGGCCAACTCTGCTGGAAGACTTCATCCTGCGGGAAAAAATCACCCATTTTGATCATGAACGCATCCCGGAGAGGATCGTACATGCCCGAGGTTCTGCCGCTCACGGTTACTTTCAGCCCTATGCCAGTCTCAGCGCGACGACGAAAGCGGACTTTCTGAGTGATGAAAATAAAATCACCCCGGTTTTTGTCCGATTCTCTACGGTTCAGGGCGGCGCAGGCTCTGCGGATACGGTCAGAGATATACGGGGATTTGCGACCAAGTTTTACACTGAAGAGGGCATTTTCGACCTGGTGGGAAACAATACTCCCATCTTCTTTATTCAGGATGCCCATAAATTCCCAGATTTCGTCCATGCGGTTAAACCGGAGCCGCATTGGGCTATCCCGCAGGGTCAAAGCGCCCATGACACCTTCTGGGATTATGTCTCATTACAGCCTGAAACGTTGCACAACGTCATATGGGCAATGTCCGATCGGGGTATTCCGCGCAGCTATCGCACGATGGAAGGCTTTGGTATTCACACATTTCGGTTGATTAATGCGCAAGGGAAAGCCACCTTTGTCCGTTTCCACTGGAAACCGCTGGCAGGCAAAGCTTCGCTGGTATGGGATGAAGCGCAAAAACTTACCGGTCGGGATCCCGACTTTCATCGCCGCGATCTGTGGGAGGCGATTGAAGCGGGCGATTATCCGGAATATGAACTGGGGCTACAGCTCATTCCTGAAGAGGACGAATTCAAGTTCGATTTTGACCTGCTCGATCCAACGAAATTGATACCTGAAGAACTGGTTCCGGTACAACTCGTCGGTAAAATGGTGCTAAACCGCAATCCGGACAATTTTTTCGCCGAAAATGAGCAAGTAGCTTTTCATCCCGGACACATCGTCCCGGGCATCGATTTTACTAACGATCCCTTGTTGCAGGGCCGCTTGTTCTCCTATACCGATACCCAGATCAGTCGTCTGGGCGGGCCCAACTTCCATGAAATCCCAATTAATCGCCCAACCTGTCCGTATCATAATTTCCAGCGTGACGGCATGCATCGCATGGACATCGATACTAACCCGGCCAACTATGAACCGAATTCCATCAATGATAACTGGCCGCGTGAAACACCTCCGGGGCCAAAACGCGGTGGATTTGAGTCGTACCAGGAACGGATTGAAGGAAACAAAATCCGCGAACGCAGCCCCTCTTTCGGCGAATACTATGCGCAGCCTCGTCTGTTCTGGCTAAGTCAGACGCCAATTGAACAGCAGCATATTATAGGCGGATTCAGTTTCGAGCTTAGCAAAGTTACGCGCCCCTATATCAGAGAAAGAGTGGTCGAACAGTTAGCTCATATTGATACTGCCCTCGCCACGGCGGTTGCCGGGAATCTCGGTTTTGAACTCACTGAGGAACAAACCAAAATTATACCGCCGGCCAACGTCAACGGTTTGAAAAATGCGCCGTCACTCAGTTTATATGCAGGTGCGCAAGGTGAGATTAAGGGCCGTGTGGTCGCCATTTTACTTAATGACCAGGTGAAATCGGCCGATCTGCTCGCCATCATGCAAGCCCTACAGGCCGAAGGTGTTCATGCCAAACTGCTCTATTCCCGAATGGGGAATGTGGTTGCCGACGATGGCTCCGTTCTGACAATCGCCGGTACCTTTGCGGGTTCGCCATCCCTGACGGTCGATGCAGTCATTGTTCCATGTGGGAATATTGCGGATATCGCAATGAACGGAGATGCCCGATATTACTTACTCGAAGCGTATAAACACTTAAAACCTATCGCCCTGGCTGGCGATGCTCGTCAGTTTAAAGCAACGTTGAATATCAAAAAGGAAGGAGAAGAAGGCGTGGTGGAAGCGGACAGTGCAGACACACAGTTCATGGATACCCTGCTGACGCTGATGACCGCGCACCGCGTCTGGTCACGCGCCGGAAAAATAGACACGATTCCGGCCTAAAAAAATGCGGCGCATCAAGCGCCGCAAACTCAGGAATTACACGTTTAGAAAACTGCCAAGACGATAACCGCGCTCCGCAATAGCATATTTCAGTGACGAAGACGTCAGCACGTCGAGCTCAGTTAAGCGGGGGTAACAGTAGGCACTTTGACGAATAATGTCATCGATAAAAGCCGGATGACACATCACTTCCAGAGAGGATTCTCCGCGATCGGCTGACGCATCAAGCATCTGCAAAAACAGAGCTTCAGAAATCGCCTCACCGTAAAACTCGCTGCTGAATCCCTGGGAAGTCCGTAAGGTTTCCGGTAAGTCAGACGCCTGGAATACAGCCTGACGATCGATACGCAACGCAATCCCCTTCTGGGCAGCAAACCCTGCTACGATAGGGAAAATTTGCGGGAACATATGCACATGGTGATGGCTATCCAGATGCGTCGGCTCCCGCCCGAACAGGTCAATAAAACGCTGATACTGTGCGGCCAGTTCCTGAGAAATTTCATCCAGCGGCAAAGTGTCTTCCTCCGCCATCTGCCAGATCCATTTCCCCAGTACCCCGTCACGAGTAAGGCCCGGCATTGCCGTCAACGGCCTGCCCAGCGTCAGAACAAAGTGCATTCCGACGGCAAGTTCAGGTATGTCGCGACTCAGCTGTACCGCATGGTCAATTGCCGCACCGTTAATCAGCGCCGTTGTCGAGGTGACAACACCATTGCGACAAGCTTCAACAATGCCGTAGTTTTGTCCTTTACTCAGGCCAAAATCATCCGCATTTACAATCAGTACGCGTTCCATAGCCGACCTCAGTTAGTGTTGTTCGCTTTTGAGTTTCTCAATGCACCCGGCGAAGTTTGGCAGCCATTTTTCATGCGCCAGAATCAGTTCACGCGCCAGAATTTCGGCATCGCTGTCAGAATGCACCAGCGGGCTCAGGTTCAGCGCCAGCAGCACATCATTCAGCTCACCGCTCAACGCTGCGTTGCTCGCCGCCACTTCAAAACCTTTAATGGTATAGATAAGGCCGAGCACTTTCTCATCAAAATGGGTAATTCGCGGATGCGGCGTAGCACCGTTGCGCCCCAGCGTACAGGTCATCTCAACCGCCCAGTCGGCAGGAATATTATCAACATGCCCATGGTGAGGAATGTTGACATAGTGCTCGGTCTGTTTGTCATTGTAGATGGCATTGATCACTTCACAGGCCGCATCGGAGTAATAGGCCCCGCCGCGCTGCTCCAGCTCTTTCGGTTTAACGTTTAGCTCAGGATTTTTGTAGAGCTCAAACAGTTGTTTTTCAACTTTTTGTACTACCTGAGCACGTGCGCCACCCTTATAGTACTCGCCCATTTCGATCGCCAGCATCTCTTTTGGCTTGAAGTAGTACAGCAGATACGAGCACGGCAGCAGCTTCAGCGAACGAATCAATCCTTCGCTGAACGGCAGGTCGAAGATGTTCTTCACGCCAGAGGCTTTCAATTGACCCGAAGCAACGCCGTCAAGCAGTTCATCAAAGCGTGACACACCGTTGACCAGAACATCCTTAATGAAGACCATATGGTTCAGACCAAACAGGTCGATAGATAAGTCATCGCTCTCTTTCAGCGCCAGCACGTCGCTGATGAACATTTTCATGCCGATCGGAATATTACATACGCCGATGAATTTCTTGAAATTCGTATGGCGATAAACCGCCTCAGTCACCATCCCGGCTGGGTTAGTGAAGTTGATCACCCACGCATTCGGGCACAGTTCTTCCACATCTTTAACAATATCAAAGATAACCGGAATGGTACGCAGGCCTTTGAACAACCCGCCAGCGCCGTTGGTTTCCTGCCCCAGATACCCGTGGCTCAGCGGAATGCGTTCATCCTTTTCACGGGCTTGCAGCTGCCCTACACGCAGCTGGGTGGTAACGAAATCAGCATCTTTCAGTGCTTCACGGCGATCCAGCGTTTTAAACAACTTCATCGGCACGCCGGCTTTATCGATCATGCGCTGGCATAGGTCAAAAATAATGTCCAGTTTCTCTTTTCCACCGTCGACATCAACCAGCCACAACTCAGAAACCGGTAATTCATGATAGCGCTTAATAAAGCCTTCAAGTAATTCAGGGGTGTAGCTGCTCCCGCCACCGATAGTGACGACTTTTAATTTCTGGCTCATACTTTCTCCCTTCAGTGTCAAAACACTGACGTGTATTATGCTCAACCCGTATGTCAGGTATAGCGTGGCTGTCCCGACGCTATTTTGGGCAAGCTATAAAAAATGGGTTATTGGCAAATAATATCTACTGATTAAATTCAGTTAATTTCTTACGGTAGCTATTCGGTGTAAACGACGTCAGCTTTTTAAACGTTTTAATAAACAAGCTTGGACTACTGTAGCCAGACTCGTAAGCAATATCCGTTACAGAATAGTTCGTCATTTCCAGCTGTTTTTTAGCAAAGTTAATGCGGATTTCATTAATAATCTGCATCGGCGTTTTGCTGTAATAACGCTGGGTTGCGCGGGTCAGGTACTCCTGGGATTTCGCGGACAGGTGTACCATATTTTCCAGCGCATTCTCGCTAAACTGCCGTTTGTCATGCATGGTCTCAACGGTGGTTTTAAGCCACTGCGGAATATCATCCAACACCTGCTCTTCGCGATGATGACGTAACCGATTAATAATATAGAAGGTGACCACTTCTACAAATTCATCCAGTCCGCTCTCGCGAAAGTTAAGTGATGCAATAACCGTTTCAATATAGGTAAGAAACGAGTTATTCGCCCGATAGACCTGCGATGCAACGAAACAAAATGGCAGTAGCGGGTGATAGTGCTGTTCAAAAAAACGTTTACTGATGCCGACGTTAAGGATCCTTGTCGCACCAAAATCATAAAAACTTTGGTGGTGCGATCCCAACGGGATAAAGACAAAGTCTCCACGTTCGAGCAGTACGCGTTTACCGTTGATTTCCTGATAATAGCGCCCGGTTAAAACCAGGGTAAATTCATAGTAGTCATGCTGATGCAGCCCGCTGATGCTCTCAGTTTTGTTATAGATGAACACATGGAAATTTTTGCCATTAAACAGCTGCTGTTCATAAACGGTTTTGATTTCCGGTGCGTTAATCTGTAGCTGCATTATGCACTCCTCGCTATTTCAGCTTTTCGTGAAGTTCAATCAGTTCAGTCACCAGCTCACGCGCCAGCATTGATGTCATCAGGTGGTCCTGCGCGTGGACCAGCACCAGGCTAACTTTCATTTTACCTTCACCCTGATCGCCTTCAATCAGTTTCGTTTGCACGAGGTGCGCTTCGTTCAGCGCCAGACGAGACTGGTCCATCATCGCCTTGGCCGACTCGAAATCGCCTTGCTTGGCCATTTTAAGTGCGCCGTACGCCAGGCTACGCGCCTGACCGGAGTTGATGATGAGGCCCATCACCACTTCTTCAAGTTCTTCTGCTTCGGACTGCGTGTCGACGATGTTCTCGATATCCAACATACTTTTTTCCTCTGGTTCAGTCCGGCATGACCGTGAAGCCATGCCGGATTAAATTTAGAATTTCAATGCGTTAGCGATATCTTCTTCGCTTTCTTCTTGGTCAATAACATTCTGCGCTTTGTTGGCTACCACCACGAACGGCAGGTAAACCAGCGTTGCAATACCGAGGTTGAACAGCGCGACCAGCAGAGCAGCGACACTACCGTTGGTGTTAAAGAACGCGCCCAAACCGGTTGGCATGGTCCACGGTGCAATGTTGGTAATCGGTGGAATAATGCCTGAGTAATAAGCTGCCAGCGTAATCGCCGCCAGAATCGGCTGAACCAGGATGAACGGGATAAACATCACCGGGTTCATGATGATCGGCAGACCGAACAGGATAGGTTCGTTAATCTGGAACAGACCTGATGGCAGTGCCAGTTTAGCAACCTGACGATAGTCAGGACGACGCGATGCCAGGAAGATAGCGATAATCAGACCCAGCGTTGCCCCGCTACCTCCAAGGAAAATATAGGAGTCGAGCATCGGTTTCGCCCAGACGTGGAACGTCTTACCGGCTTCCAGCGCGGCATCTACGGAACCAAACTGTTGGTAGATAGAGATGTTTTCCAGCGCCCATGGCGTCATGATACCGCTGTCCAGCGCAGTCAGCGCCAGTGAACCGTGAATACCAAAGAACCACAGCAGCGGAACAAAAATCACGTAGGCCCAGCCCACCACGCTGCCCAACGACGCCAGCGGAGTTGAAATGGAATCCATAATGATCTGGTGGAAGTTCGTACCCCAGGTGTTCAATGCCCAGGCGATGATCCCCATAATGGAGAGGATAAGGAAGCCAGGAATCAGCGCAGAGAATGAGCGCGATACAGATGTCGGTACGCTATCAGGTAATTTAATGACCCAATTGCGACGAACCACAAAGGTGAACATTTCCGCGACCGCGAGGCCGATAATGATACCGGAAATAATATTGGCACCGCCGAGCCAGTTCGCGCCAACGGCATAGGCTTCACCCACGCTATAAGGCGTTACGGTCATAAACGCGGCGACAGATAACAGCCCGGCAGCCAGTGAGTCGACTTTACGTTCTTCTGCCAGCGCCATGCCGATAAAGAACGGTGCCATCAATGACATGATACCCAGCGTACCGTTATAGACGTTTCCACCAATGCCTTTCAAGCTATTCAGCGTTTCAATAGTTGAAGCATCAAGTCGAATGCCCATTGAATAAAAAAACGACCCCTCCCCAAAGCTCAGGAAAACGTTATTGATTAATACAAACATGGCCCCTGCGAGGGTTAACGGCATTAAACGAATAAAACCGTTCTTGATTGCATTAACGTGTGGCTGCTTTCCAATTTTTACAGCAAAAGGAAGGAGTACCTTTTCAAGTGAAGCAATAGCGTTACTCATAGAAAAATACCCTTAAATACCGCAATTAAAAATTGCGGTGAATGTTAATGAAATAACTCTTTGACGGGAAAAATTAAAATAAAATAATTAATTTGCTGCGGCTTTTTTAATTGCTGCAACAGCAGCCTTAAGCACGCCTAAACCATCGACTTTGCCATACAGCAGCGAGTCAATCACTTCCACAGGCTTGTTGGGTAACAAACGCTGAATTTCGGGCAACATATAAGCAATTTGTGGACCTAATAACACGACATCGGCCGTTGGACCTTTTTCTCCGGCCAGCGTTTCAGGAAACGCTTCAATAATAACCGGCACTTCGTATTTTTCGGCCTGAGCACGCATCTTCGAAACCAACAATGAAGTCGACATGCCCGCAGAACAAAACAGATAAATGTGTTTCTTTTCCATTAAAACGATCCTCATATGCGATTATCTGTCAACCAGACACTCCGCAAGCCATAACCTGCATCCATGCTCTGGGTAACTTGCGTCAGCTAAATTACTTTTTTAGGTGGCTGAAATGAGTATACGGGATTGCACCAGTGGATGGTATTTCCTTGACCAACTAAATTGTCTCTCCTTGACCTGTCGTTATGACCCCCCTCACATTTCGGGCAAATAATTCGCGGCAATAAATAAGATCGTTCGGCACAAAAAAACCGGCACGATGGCCGGTTCGTCTGAATGCTCAGGCAATAAGCAGTTGTTACTTCTTCGCCGCCTGCGGGTCGGTGTCGTACTCTGCGCAGGTCTGGTAACCGGAGTTAATCACATGTCCGGTGTCATCTAAAGCAACAAAATAGGTTTCAGCTTTACCATCTCGTTGACCCAGGATGTAGGTCTGGCATGTCCCTCGCGCATGAATCATGCTGACTTCAGAAGAAGGTTTACCGGCAATCTGCGCCACCTGCGCCCGGCTCATCCCTTTCTTCACATCTTTCACCACGGGTTGAACAAATTGGTCTTTGGTACGATCGTAAGCCGTACACCCTGCCAGCATAGTCAAAACAGCCGCTGCACTCAGAATTCCTGTTAGGTTCTTGTTCATATTCCGTCCTCTTGTATTTCAGCGTGTTATATAAGCCTGGAGCACAACAACGCATTTTTCAAGCAATCAGATGATACTTAGGCGGTTTCGGAAAATTCTATTAAAACAAAATGATGCTCGCATCCCTTGTCGTTTGGGCCTCAACGCGATAATTTTAACACATCATTTTTTTGATCATTTTATTTTCCATAGGGGGTTAAATGACTCTGCAGCAAGAGATAATCCAGGCGCTTGGCGCAAAACCGCACATCAATGCAGAAGAAGAAATTCGCCGCAGCGTGGATTTCCTTAAATCTTATCTGCAGACCTACCCCTTTCTGAAATCACTGGTATTAGGGATTAGCGGCGGGCAGGACTCAACGCTCGCGGGAAAACTATGCCAGATGGCTATTTCCGAGCTTCGCGAAGAAACGGGGAATGACGCGCTGCAGTTTATTGCCGTACGTCTGCCATATGGCGTTCAGGCTGATGAACAGGACTGTCAGGATGCCATCGCCTTTATCCAACCGGACCGCGTACTCACCGTCAATATTAAGGGTGCGGTACTGGCCAGTGAACAGGCCCTGCGTGAAGCGGGTATTGAACTGAGCGATTTTGTCCGTGGCAATGAAAAAGCCCGTGAACGTATGAAGGCTCAGTACAGTATCGCCGGTATGACCAGCGGCGTTGTCGTGGGAACCGATCATGCAGCAGAAGCTATCACCGGATTTTTCACCAAATACGGCGATGGCGGTACTGACATTAACCCTATTTTCCGTTTGAACAAGCGTCAGGGTAAGCAGTTGCTTGCCGCGCTGGGTTGCCCGGAACATTTATATAAGAAAGCACCAACCGCCGACCTCGAAGACGAGCGTCCTTCTCTGCCGGATGAAGCCGCATTAGGCGTCACCTATGACAACATCGACGATTATCTGGAAGGAAAAACGCTGGCTGCCGACGTCGCGAAAAAAATTGAAGGCTGGTATCTGAAGACCGAGCACAAACGTCGCACACCGATTACGGTGTTTGATGACTTCTGGAAAAAAGTGTAATTCTTTTAGTCACATATTGCCGGATAGCACTGAGATCACCGCTGTCCGGTCCCTTTTCCTGATCTGATGCCGCTTTTTTAATCGGTTCCAAACTGTTATACTGGATGGATAACCAGCATCCGGAGTGAGAAGTGGTACGGCGTCAATCAGCCCCGCGCCTGACATTTGAGGCAGCGGCAATCTATGAATATCCTGAGCACCTGCGTCCATTTTTGAATGCGCTTCCCGCCGTGCCAGGCGTCTATCTGTTTCACAGTGAAAGTGACACTATGCCGCTCTATATTGGTAAAAGCGTCAATATTCGCAGCCGCGTGATGGCACACCTGCGTACCGCAAACGAAGCAGCAATGCTGCGTCAGGCCAAACGCATTAGCTGGATTTGTACCGCGGGAGAAATTGGTGCCCTGCTGCTGGAAGCGCGATTGATCAAAGAACAGCAGCCGTTGTTTAATAAACGACTGCGGCGCAATCGTCAGCTTTGCGCCTTGCAGCTTACCGACCGAACTGTTCAGGTTGTCTACGCACGAGATATTGATTTCTCCCATGCCCCCAATCTGTTTGGCCTGTTTGCCAATCGTCGCACAGCGCTACAAGCGTTGCAAAGCCTCGCGGATGAACAGCAGCTCTGCTACGGCCTGTTGGGGCTGGAACCCCTGAGTCGCGGGCGCGCCTGTTTTCGCTCCGCGCTTAAGCGATGCGCCGGAGCGTGCTGCGGGAAAGAGAGTCATGAAGCCCATCATTTGCGTCTGTTAGAGGCGCTGGAAAGAGTGAGAGTCATTTGCTGGCCATGGAGCAATGCCATCGCGCTGCAGGAAACCCGCGCTGAAATGACACAGTACCATATCATCAACAACTGGCTGTGGCTGGGAGCCGTTTCAACGCTGGATGAAGCGGCTACCCTGGCGCGTATGCCGGCCGGCTTTGACCATGATGGCTACAAAATTCTCTGTCGGCCTGTTCTGTCTGGTCAATATGACATTATTGAACTGCGTCCGGAGAATGGCCCGGCATCCAGTTAATCTCGCTGAACAGCAGTTTTCCCTCGCGCTCCAGCAGTCGTAAGGTGTGTTTACCGTCGTGCCAGCTTGCACCCTGATCGGCGGTCAGTAGCTTATCGCCCAGTTGCCAGGCACCGCTGATAACAAATACCACGCCGCCGCGCGAACCAAAAGTCGTAAACGTACGGTCGGCAACTCTGACTTTCGCCTGGCAGACATCCCGTCGGGTCATGATATTGAAATCCATCGACATCTGCCCTTCTGTCAGCTTCGCTTTTACCACCTTGTCACCGGCAAAGGTAAAAGGCTGATGCTGTTTCAGAGTATGTGTGAAGGTGTTTGACTCTTCCAGGGTCACTTCTCCACCTTCCAGTAAAGTAATCACGCGTTCTACGCCGGGAAAGAGAGAAAACTCTCCGTTGGCTGCAATGGAGGCGATACTCGCCCGCCAGTGAAAATCTCGTGTTGCTGGCGGAAAACAGCAAATCTCACGGGTTTCTCCCGCACCATTTCGCCACAGATTGACCGGCATTTTGCGGATATCAAAGTATTCCATCATCCCTCCAGAAAGACGCAGCACGGCAACCCGCCGTATACAGGCAGCCATAAATCATCATTGGTATGTTCACCCTGCAGATTATTGTTATCGGCAGCAGAGTTGATTTGCCTTAGCGATGAACCCGGTGTTTTGCAAAAAAGAATAACGCGCTGATCCAGGTAGAATTTTCACGGGCTTCAGGAGAATAGCGTGTCGTGTGTCCGGTGCAATAGGCAGGAAAGAAAAAACCGCCGATCCTGCCCACATCGTTAAACGTGTTGTGGACAAGAGCGGCGGTCTTGAGTTCGGTTTCACGCTGTGCGGCAATCAGTGCAACACAGCATGAATGATTTAGTGTAGACGCTGATCGATTACTCGGCAGCTTGTGGCATTTTACCTTTCTGCGCTGCACGTTCTGTCAGACGCTTCTCAAAATTGGCATTAAACTGCTTTTTCTGTTCCGGGGTCAGAATGTTGTAAATCTTGTTCTGAGTTTCCATATGCGCCAGCATGTTGGCTTTGCGCTGTTCTTCCATCTTCGCAATCTGCGCTTCGGCTTTCGCTTTATCGAAACTATCGCTGGCAATAATGTCGTGCATCGCGCGACGCTCTTCCAGCGGCGGACGTTTCATCTGGTCGCGTTGACCTTTCATGATCTCGCGAATCTGCTGTTTCTGAGCATCGGTCAGGTTCAGGTCTTTGAACATCATGTCGTGATGCGGGGCGAATTTACCGTTGTGGTGCATCATCGGTTTGGCATCAGCTGGCGCAGCTGTTGTCGTGTCAGCGGCGTGAGCCAGGTTGGCAGCACCCAGGGCCAGAGTAGAGGCAACAAACAGAGCAGTCAGTTTACGCATAATTTCTATCCTTTCTTTCAGTTATTTTTACGACACTCATGCGACTCTTATGCAATGTGATGTCGTGTTGACGAGATTAACTTTACCGGCTTAAGCGTCAATTAATCAGAGCAACGGTAAAACAGTGAAAGTATAAAAAACAAATTTTCATCAATTATGAAGAAAAAAAGAATAAATTGCGCAGAGTTGCAATAAAAAATTACAACAGGATGATTTTGAAAGGATTATGAAGAACTATACCTGAAACCTGATTATTAAGAAAGCAATTCACCAGGAATAATCCGTAATAAATAAAAACAGCACGCAAAAATAAGCCCTGAAGGATAAACCTGCAAGGCATATATATTTATCACATTTTTTGGAGCATCAGCCCGGCACGTAAACCACAGGCCACGTTGGGATTCGGAAAGAGAACGTATTCAACATCATGGGTGACAATAAAACGTTCATCACCGTCCTGCGCCAGCAAGGTTCCCTCTTTAAAAGGGGTAAAGTTGAGCGTCTGGTTATCCATATGAAGAATGAAATCGTCGCTACGTCGCGTGATTTGCGACACTACGCGGTAGCGCAGCGGAGATGTTTCTCCCGTCGATACTCGCTCGCCTCGCAGCAACTGCGCCAGGGCGTCTGCCGTTTGCGCAAACTGGGACAGATCGTTTTGTCCAAACGGCAGCGCTTTACCGAGTTCCAGCGTACAGGCCAGTGCGCCAAAATGTTCAGCGCTAAAATGGGTGAACGTACCGCCAGGCGCCTGATGGAAGACCAGCGCCTCCAGTCCCGCATCTCCCAGCCATTCAAGAAAACCCTCATCCCAGGCAACGTTGCGTTGTGGCAACACGCCAAAGCGCAGATGCTGTGAACCGCGAATCGCGGTGTGTAGATCCAGATGCCAGCGTGCTGGCTCTTTCGCCCGCGAATAAAAATCCTCCAGACACAGCTCAAGCTCATGGGCTCGGCGCGTTTCTTCACTCGCGGTAAAAATCTGCCACCGGCCGCAAAACATACGATTCAGGTCGCTATGACAATACCGTTTTCCCGCAGCAAGTGCCTGCGGGTTTCCCAGAATCACCAGTAGCCGCCATGTTAGTACCAGCTCGCCGCTAAATAACCTGGACAACAATGAGTCGAGTATCTCTACCGGCGCGGTTTCATTGCCATGGATCCCCGCAGACAGCACCAGAGAATGTTCAACGGGTGCAAGCGGCGTCAGTTCCAGAATTCCGTGACCGATCCACTGCCAGTCAATACCATGAATGGTTCCTTGCGTTTTCTCTGGAGTGGCGCCTGCGAGCGTGATAGCCAGAAAGTTATCCATGGCGCATCCCCTCCTGCTGGAAAGGATACACAGAGCCGAGGTTAAGCAATTGCGTCAGCGTATCCAGCGCTTCACGCCCCTCGCGCAACAGCTGTGGGTCGGCAAGGTCGGCAGCGGTAAGACGATCGCGATAGTAACGGTCAACCCAGTTATTCAACGTGTTAAACAGCATATCGTTCATGATAACCGCCGGATTCACCGCCTGCTGTTCCTGCAAGGTGAGCACCACTCTCAGGCGCAAGCATGCCGGACCGCCGCCGTTGGACATACTTTCACGCAGATCGAATACCCGCAGATCATCGATCGGATTGTCTTCCTCGACAAGACGGTTCAGATACCGCCACACACCAGCATGCTCCCGGCACTCCTGTGGCAGGACCAGCATCATCGAACCGTCATCACGACTCAGCAACTGACTGTTAAACAGATAGGTAGTCACCGCATCCTGCACCGAAACTTCCGCAGTCGGGACTTCCAGCGGGGTAAAACCTGCCACCTGACTACGCAACTGCTCTAATAACGCCTGCTGTCTGACAAACGCTTGCTGATGACAAAACAACACCTGGCGATTCGACACCGCAATCACATCGTTATGAAACACACCAAGATCGATGACATCCGGATTTTGCTGAGCAAAAATACACTGATGCGGGTTAACCTGATTCAGTCGTGCGACCGCCTCACTGGCCTCACGGGATTGCCTTGCCGGATAGCGCTTCGGCTGGGATGCATTGCCTTCTTCACGACCGTAAACAAATAGCTGTACACCGGGATCGCCGTAATCTCCACCGAGGCGGTTATGGTTTGCCGCCCCTTCATCACCGAAAAGCGCAACCTGGGGTAACGCACCGTGGACAGCAAAACTATTCTCATCACGGAAAATCGCCCGTAGCAACGCTTCGGTAGTAGGCGCTTCCAGCGAACGGTGGAACTTATTATTCAGATTCGCCACCGTCAGATGCACTTTCCCGTCCAGCGAATCTGCTGAAGGGCAAACCGTTGCCGCATTCGCTACCCACATAGGCGATGCGGAGCTGGCACTGGAGAGCCAGTGAGGTGCCTGACGCGCCACTTTCTCCAGCACCTGTTCGTCACTGCCGCTAAAACCCAACTGACGCAGAACCGGAATAAAAGGCCGCTCGTGGGGGGGGATCACCGCCTGAGGAAAACCCGCATCCGCCAGCGCTTTCATCTTTAGCAGACCTTGCTTCGCCGCCAGACGCGGGTTCGACACCTGAAATCGATGTTTGGTTGAGGCCTCATTACCAAATGACAATCCAGCATAGTGGTGAGTCAGTCCCACCAGGCCATCAAAATTTACCTCACGGGCTTTCATAGATTATCCTCGCGAGAAAAATCCAGCCCGGGGCTAAGCGCCGTTGGCAGCGTTAAGACCGGTGATTCCAGACTTGCCATCGGCCAGGCGCAATAATCTGCGGCATACCACGCGCTGGCGCGATGGTTCCCGGAAGCGCCAACGCCGCCAAACGGTGCGGTACTCGCAGCGCCGGTTAACGGCTTATTCCAGTTGACGATCCCTGCTCGTGCCTCCAGCAGTAGCTGTTCAAACTGGCCGCGATCGGGCGAAACTAACCCACACGACAGTCCAAAGCGGGTGTTGTTCGCCACACGAATCGCCTCATCAAAACTGTCATAACGCCATACGCCAAGCAGCGGCCCAAAAACCTCTTCATCAGGTACGTTCGCCGCCCCGGTCAGTTCAATGATTCCAGGGGTCAGCAGTGACGTTCCGGCTTTCACCAGACGTGGCGCCAACAGCGTACGTCCCCCCAACGACGCCAGACGCTGCCAGGCATCATAGACATGCTGCGCGGCCTGTTCGGAAATCAGTCCGCCCATAAACGGCTGCGGTTCCGCATCCCAGTTACCGGGCATTAAACGCTGACTAACCTCCACCAGACGCGTCAGGAACGCATCACCCTGCGCGCCTTTTTTAACTAACAGGCGGCGGGCACAGGTACAGCGCTGTCCGGCGGTGACAAATGCGGACTGAATGGTCAGATGTACCGCGGCATCAATATCCTCCGGATTCTCAATAATCAGCGGATTATTACCCCCCATCTCGAGGGCGAGGATTTTTTCCGGTTGACCGGATAACTGCCGATGCAACTGATAACCGGTATTGGCACTGCCGGTAAACAGCAGACCATCGAGGTCTTCCAGCGCACTCAGCGCCTGCCCTGTTTCACGTCCGCCCTGCACCAGGTTCAGCACGCCCGGCGGCAACCCCGCCTGTTCCCACAGCTTTGTTACTGTTTCACCGGTCCACGGCGTCAACTCGCTGGGTTTGAAAATCAACGTATTGCCTGCCAGCAATGCCGGAACAATATGACCATTGGGTAAATGACCAGGGAAGTTATACGGACCAAAAACCGCCAGCACGCCGTGTGGGCGATGGCGCAACGTTGCCGCGCCATCCGGTAGTTCGCTGTGCTGCTCTCCGGTACGGGCATGGTAAGCTTTGACGGAGATGGCGATTTTATTGATCATCGCCGTCAGTTCAGTCGCGGCTTCCCAGCGTGGTTTGCCGGTTTCCCTGGCGATAATCTGGGTTAGCTCGGACTTATTGCTTTCCAGCAATGAAGCAAACTTTTCAACAATCGCCTGGCGTTCACTGAAGGGCTGTTTAGCCCAACCGGCAAAAGCTGCACGCGCAGCCTGGCACGCTTGCGTCACCTGCGTGGCATCGGCATCATTGCCGTGCCACAGCACATCACCACCTACTGGGTTGGTTTTCAACCGACGCTCGCCCAGTCCCGTCACCCAGTCACCGTTTATCCATAGTGTCATGCTGTTTTCTCCTCTGCACAAAGACGCACAAAACGTACATGGTCGCCCGCGTGGCATTTCAGGGCATCCAGTTGTGCCGCCGTCAGTACCAGACGTTGGGTATCCGGGTCTGCGCGAACCAGCATGACACGGAAGTTTTGATAGTTTTCATTGGCAACCAGACAGGCCGGATAATCGCCGATTGCTGGCTGACCTTCCGCCACTTCCACCAGCCTGCTTTTACGAATCGCCCGCACCCGGTCAATATCGCATTCCAGCGTCGGCCCGCCGTCGAAAATATCGACATAGTTGCGATAGCGAAAGCCCTCTTTCTCCAGCACCGCCCGCGCGGGCGCCGTTTGCGGATGAACCTGACCAATCACGCTTTGTGCTTCATCAGACAGGAAATCGGTGTAAATAGGATGCTTGGGCATTAATTCAGCAATAAACGCTTTTTGCCCTGTTCCGCAGAGAAAATCCGCCCGGCTGAATTCCATTGAAAAAAAACGTTTGCCGAGGCTTTGCCAAAACGGCGAGTAACCGTGTTCATCGATCACGCCGCGCATCTCAGCCACGACCTTCTCATTAAACTTGTCACGAAACGCGGCCATAAACATAAAGCGCGATTTTGACAACAAATAGCCGTTGCCTTCTTTTCGCCAGTCCGGATCGAGAAACAGCGTACAAAGCTCGCTGCTACCCGTGTGATCGTTACTCAGAAACAACGTCGGCAGCGCGTTATACACATTCAGCTCTTTCGAGGCGTGGACCAGTGTGCCGACCCGATAGTTGTACCAGGGATCGTTAAGTCCTACCGCCACCTCAATGGCGCAAATCCCGGCCACAGTTCCGCTGGCGCTGTCTTCCAGCACAAACACATATCCCTGCTCACTTTTGGGCAACTCACCGCGCCAGGTTTGTAGCGAACGTTCGATACGCGCCATTAGCGTCGCTTCATTCGCCGGTAGCGAGGTCAATCCGCCGCCGGTCTTACCGGCAAGCTGCATCAACGCGGTGATATCAGCACGTTCAATGGGACGAATCACCATCATGATGAACCTCCTGCTTTAATGCGTTCGCAGGCCAGCGCAAAGCGATCAAGTCCGGTGGCGACTTCTTCTTCGCTGACATTGAGCGCTGGCGCAAAACGCACCACGTTAGCGCCAGCAATCAGTACCATCACCCCGGCAACAGCCGCTTCTTGCGAGATGAGTTTCGCTTTCCCGGCAAATTCCGCGTTCAGCACGCAGCCGATCAGCAGCCCGAGTCCACGAATTTCACTAAACAGTCCAAAACGTTCGTTAATGGCGTTAATACGCTCCACAAACCAGTCGTGGCGCTGTTTTACTCCGTTGAGCACTTCCGGCGTGTTAACAATTTCCAGCAGTTTACCCGCCACCGCCGTCGCCAGCGGGTTGCCGCCGTACGTTGTACCGTGCGTACCCACCGTCATCACACTGGCGCAATGCTCTGTCGCCAGCAGCGCGCCGATGGGGAAACCACCGCCCAGCGCTTTAGCTGTCGTCAGCAGGTCCGGCGTAACGCCGTAATGCATATAGGCATACAGCTCGCCAGTACGGCCAACCCCGGTCTGAACCTCATCAAAAATCAGCAGCGCATTATGGCGATCGCATAATTCACGCACCCCCTGCAAAAACGCGTTTGTTGCCGGCACCACGCCGCCTTCGCCCTGGACAGGCTCGACGATGACCGCACAGGTCGTGTCATCAATCAGTTGGCTGGCAGAATCGAGATCGTTATACACGGCATGGCGGATATCCGGCGGCAGCGGCGCGAAATCCTGTGAATAGGCGGGCTGACCACCGGCGCTGACGGTAAACAGCGTGCGGCCATGGAAGGCATTTTTAAACGCCACAATCCCGCTCTTCTGACTGCCAAAACGATCGTGGGCATATTTACGCGCCAGTTTTAGTGCCGCTTCGTTGGCTTCTGCGCCGGAGTTACAGAAGAAAATGCGCTCGGCGAAGGTGGCGTCAATCAGCTTTTTCGCCAGACGCAATACCGGCTCGTTGGTGTAGCCATTTCCGGTATGCCAGAATTTGCTCGCCTGGTCGTTTAATGCCTCGCGCAATGCCGGATGGGCGTGACCCAGCGCGTTAACCGCAATGCCTCCCGCGAAATCGATATACTCTTTACCCTGCTGATCCCACAGACGTGAACCTTCACCCCGCACCGGAATAAAAGGGGCCGGAGCGTATACAGGCATCATCCATTCATCAAAATTTTCACGCGTAATTGACAGAGACATAGCGACCTCAACGGTAAATAAAAGGTTATTTATATGTTAATAAATATAGTGTTTGCGGTGTAAATGTAGATTGCAGGGTTCGTGCCAGCCAGCGAAAAAAGTGCATAAACGGAGGTCGAGGACGGAATATCAACGGGTTACAACGTGACGATATTCACTATACGTGCATATAAAGTGAATATGTTTGCGCATCAGGTGACTAAACAGAGGAAAAAACGCAGTTTTATTCAGTCGCCAAATATAATTCTGGAATTGTGATCGTATACGAAATTTTTCGGAAATTATTGCTCCATTCCGGCGCGCTTCGCGCCAAAACGGTGCAGTTTTTGCTCCATCGTTAACACCATTAGCAATCATTGTTGGAATCAGGTGACAAGAAGCAGTCAGTCTGCAGAAATTCTGCTACCATCCTTGCACTATTCATCTTGCAAAGTGGCAGTGACTATGAAATTTGTCTCTTTTAATATCAACGGCCTGCGTGCCCGTCCCCATCAACTGGCAGCCATTGTCGAAAAACATCAACCGGATGTTATTGGCTTACAGGAGACAAAAGTCCACGACGATATGTTCCCTCTCGAAGAGGTAGCAAAGCTCGGTTACAACGTCTTTTATCACGGCCAGAAAGGCCATTACGGCGTCGCGTTGTTAACGAAAGAAACGCCAATTGCGGTACGTCGTGGCTTCCCGGGCGATGACGAAGAAGCGCAGCGTCGTATTATCATGGCAGAAATTCCGTCCCCTCTGGGCAGCATCACTGTGATCAACGGCTATTTCCCGCAGGGCGAAAGCCGCGACCATGAAACTAAATTCCCGGCCAAAGCCGCGTTTTACCAGAACCTGCAAAACTATCTTGAGACAGAGTTGAAGCGCGACAATCCGGTATTGATCATGGGCGATATGAATATTAGCCCAACCGATCTCGATATCGGCATTGGCGAAGAGAACCGTAAACGCTGGCTGCGTACCGGAAAATGTTCCTTCCTGCCGGAGGAGCGTGAGTGGATGGAACGCCTGCTGGGCTGGGGTCTGGTGGATACCTACCGTCACGCAAATCCTGAAAAGAATGACCAGTTCTCGTGGTTTGATTACCGCTCAAAAGGCTTTGACGATAACCGTGGCCTGCGTATCGATCTGCTGCTGGCGAGCAACCCATTGGCGGAACGCTGCGAAGAAACCGGCATCGACTATGAAATTCGCAGTATGGAAAAACCGTCCGACCATGCGCCGGTATGGGCTAAATTCCGCGTCTGACCTTCTATGTTTTTTTACTCTCCGGGCCCGGCCTGGAGAGTCTGTTTATTCTGTGCAAAATCAATAAAGCGACGGTAATACATTGTTGCGGCCGGGAATTTATTATATCTTCGCGCGCACTTTTCGCTGACGAAAATGCTCCATTGCACTCGGTTTTACAGGAGAACCCCCATGAAAAAGAAGTTCGCATAAAGCAGAATACCGGCTGCTGATTGTCGCGGTCCTGTTCTGCGTTCTGGCGGGAGTTTTCCATCATTATGGTCTGACCGACCTGATAACCAATTTCCACCATTTGCAAGACGTCATCCGCCAAAGCGGTATGTTCGGCTATACGCTTTATATCCTGCTGTTTATTGTTGCTGCGCTGTGTCTGATCCCCGGCAGCATCCTGGTGATCGTCGGCGGTGTGCTGTTTGGCCCCGTGGCAGGGACGCTTATCTCGTTAGTGGCAGCAACCGTGGCCTCGGCGCTGTCGTTTTTGCTGGCTCGCTGGCTTGGACGGGATCTGCTCCTGAAATACGTTGGGCATACGACAATGTTTCAGGCTATCGAAAAAGGTATTGCCCATAGCGGAGTTGACTTTCTGATCCTCACCCGGCTCGTGCCGCTGTTCCCTTATAATATTCAAAATTACGCCTATGGGCTGACGGCCATTCCGTTCTGGTCATTTACCGTGATATCTGCGGCAACCACTTTACCAGGCATTTTTATTTATACGCTGATGTCGCACGAACTGGCCAGCGAAGGAATTAGCTGGGCATTTATCGGTAAGCTCAGCGTGGCGGGGCTGGCGTTATTCGCCCTCGTACAGGCAACCAAAGCCTGGGCCCGTTATAAGCATGTCGATCCATCAGCTCCTCACGAGTGCGCAGATAAATGATAAAACGACGCATCCATTACTACCGCGCAGGAGTGATAATCCTGCTGCTGCTCGCGCTGATAGCGTGGGCGTGGATACCTGGCGTGAGCGATTTTCTCCACGCCAGCCTGGCGGCATTTGCCACGCTCGATCAGCATGCAATTGAGAATTTTATTCGTTCTTACGGAACTCAGGCGGCGGTCGTTTCATTCTTCCTGATGATCTTGCAGGCCATCGTCGCCCCGCTTCCCGCTTTTGTGATCACCTTTGCCAACGCTTCGCTGTTTGGTGCATTTTGGGGCGGCATATTGTCCTGGTGCAGCGCAATGGCAGGCGCGGCGCTGTGCTTTTTTATTGCCCGCGTTTTAGGCCGTGGCGCGGTGGAGAAACTGACCGGAAAAACGGTGTTGAACAACATGGACGCTTTTTTCGAGCGCTATGGCAAGCACACCATTCTGGTCTGTCGCCTGTTACCTTTTGTACCGTTCGATCCGGTAAGCTACGCAGCAGGCCTGACCTCGATTCGGTTTCGCCATTTTTTCATCGCCACCGGCATCGGTCAGTTACCCGCCACTATCGTCTATTCATGGGCGGGTAGCCTGTTAACCGGCGGTACATTTTGGTTTGTAACCGGCCTGTTCATCCTGTTCGCTCTGAGCGTAATAATTTCAGTGGCGAGAAGCCTTTATCTTGAACATCAGCGAAAAAAAACCTGAGACTTCCCCCCATTTTTAGCCATGGAGATACTATGCGTTACTGCTTATTGTGCCTGAGTTTAATGCTCTGTCCGCTGGCGACGTTTGCCCAGGACGACGGCTGGCAACAAATCAAAAATGATGCCCGCGGTCAGACGGTGTGGTTCAACGCCTGGGGTGGCGACAATGCAGTTAACCAGTATCTCGATTGGGTTAGCGGCGAGATGAAAACGCACTATGCAATTAACCTGAAAATCGTACGTCTCGCAGATGCCGCCGACGCGGTAAAACGTATCCAGACAGAAGCAGCATCCGGGCGAAAAACCGGGGGTTCTGTCGATTTATTGTGGGTTAACGGCGAAAACTTCCGCACCCTGAAAGAAGCCGGGCTTCTGCAAACTCAGTGGGCGCAAACGCTGCCTAACTGGCGCTATGTTGATACCCAGAAACCGGTGACCGAAGATTTCTCCGTTCCAACGGAGGGGGCTGAATCACCGTGGGGCGGTGCCCAACTCACCTTTATTGCCCGGCGCGATCTCACCGCACAGCCGCCGCAATCTCCGCAGGCACTGCTTGAATTTGCGCAGGCGCACCCTGGCACGGTGACCTATCCGCGCCCGCCAGACTTTACCGGCACGGCGTTTCTGGAGCAGTTGTTAATTTCGCTCACCACCAAACCACAAGCATTGAAAGTTGCGCCAGATGCAGCGACATTCGCCGACGTTACCGCGCCATTGTGGCATTATCTTGATACCTTGCACCCTGTACTTTGGCGTGAAGGCAAAGATTTTCCGCCCACGCCAGCACGAATGGATGTACTGCTCAATAGCGGCACCCTGCGTTTGTCATTGACCTTTAACCCAGCCCACGCGCAGCAAAAAGTAGCCAGCGGCGAATTGCCTAAAAGCAGCTACAGTTTTGGTTTCTCACAGGGCATGCTCGGCAACGTGCACTTTGTTGCCATTCCGGCGAATGCCCGCGCCAGTGCCGCAGCAAAAGTCGTGGCAAACTTCCTGCTTTCGCCCGAAGCACAACTACGTAAAGCCGACTCAACTGTCTGGGGAGATCCTTCGGTGCTTGATCCACAAAAATTACCTGTCGAACAGCGTGATGCGCTGCTGGCACGGATCCCACAAGGACTCCCTGCCGTTCTGCCGGAACCGCATGCTGCCTGGGTAAACGCTCTGGAACAAGAATGGCTACGCCGCTACGGTACGCATTAATTTTGCTACTCTGGGCCATCATGGCGACAGTTTATCTGCCGTTGGTGCCAGCGGCTTTCTCTCTGATAACGCCAGCCCTTAGCCTACCCCATTGGCAGGCTCTCTTTGCCGACCCTCAACTTCCGCAGGCGTTACTGGCGACGCTTGTTTCCACAGGACTGGCTGCCGGCGGCGCACTAATCATCGCGCTGCTGGCGATCCTCGCTTTATGGCCCGGTGCAGGCTGGGCGCGACTAAGCACCCGTCTTCCGTGGCTGCTGGCGATCCCGCATGTTGCCTTCGCCACCAGCGTGCTGTTGGTTTTTGCCGAAGGCGGTAAAATCTGGCAATGGCTTCCGTTCCTCAGCCCACAGCCAGACCGTTACGGCATTGGGCTTGGCGTGACGCTGGCGGTAAAAGAGAGCGCTTTTTTGTTATGGATCCTCTCGGCTCTACTGAGTGAAAAACAACTTTCGCAGCAGGTTATCGTGCTGGATTCGCTGGGTTACAGCCGACTGCAATGCCTGAACTGGCTGGTACTGCCCGCTATCGGCCCGGCATTAGGCAAAGCTATGCTGGCGATTGTTGCCTGGTCACTCTCCGTTGTGGATGTGGCAATCGTCCTCGGCCCCGGAAATCCGCCAACACTGGCCGTATTGAGCTGGCAATGGCTCAGTCAGGGCGATGTCGAACAGCAGGCGAAAGGCGCACTCGCCAGCCTGTTGCTGGTGCTGTTACTCCTCATTATCGCGCTGGTGAGTTATCTGTTGTGGCGCGCCTGGCGACGTACTATCCCGGCAGTAAATGGTGAACGCCTGCATTTTTCACCTATAACAATCGCACGCCCGCTGGTACAGATCTTGCCCGTCAGCGGTGTGGTATGCGCGCTTGTACTGGCGCTTATCGCCAGCTATTCCTCACTAAACCACGAGGCGCTCAGCAATAGCCTGCAGCTAGGGCTCCTTTCCAGCGTGTTAACGCTACTGATACTTTTTGTCTGGCTGGAATGGGGTCCACAAACCGGGCACCGCTGGGTCTGGCTACCGCTCATTTTGCCTGCGCTACCACTGGTAACCGGACAATATCTGCTGGCGTTATATGCCGGACAGGATGGACTGATGACGACCATTATCTGGGGCCACCTGCTGTGGGTGATGCCCTGGATGCTATTTGTGCTTAAACCGGCCTGGCAGCGCATTGACTCGCGATTAATTTTGATTGCACAAACGCTGGGCTGGTCGCAGGGGCGGATATTCTGGCTGGTGAAATGCCCGCTGCTGGTGCGCCCGGCATTGATTGCCTTCGCGGTTGGCTTCTCGGTCAGTATCGCCCAGTATATGCCGACGCTGTGGCTAGGTGCCGGACGCTATTCCACTCTGACCACCGAAGCGGTGGCATTAAGCAGCGGCGGTAGCAGCGAGATTCTGGCAACACAAGCGTTGTGGCAGCTTCTTCTACCACTGCTCGTTTTCGCACTCGCAGCCTTTCTCGCCGCGTGGGTTGGCCGCTTTCGACAAGGACTCCGCTAATGCTCATTGTGCAAAACGTTTCGTTGTACCAGGGGGCGACTGCGCTGCTGAAGAACGTTACCTTTGAGGTTGATAAAAGTGACATTGTCACGATCATGGGTTCTTCCGGCAGCGGAAAGTCTTCGTTGTTTTCGTGGATGGTCGGGGCGTTGTCGCCTCAGTTTCAGGCATCAGGCGAGCTGTGGCTCAACGAACGACGCGTTGACGCGCTACCTACGGCGCAGCGCCAGATTGGCATTCTGTTCCAGGATGCGTTGTTGTTTGACCATTTCAGCGTTGGGCAGAATTTACTGCTGGCCCTACCTGCCAGCCTGCAGGGTTCCGCCAGACGACATGCGGTGGAAAGTGCTCTCGCACGCGCTGACCTGGCCGGTTTTTATTCTCGCGATCCGGCGTCGCTCTCCGGCGGACAACGCTCGCGTGTCGCCCTGCTCCGCGCGCTACTGGCTCAGCCCCAGGCACTGTTACTTGATGAACCCTTTAGTCGGCTGGATGCGTCGCTACGCGACACCTTTCGCCAATGGGTCTTCACCGAGGTGCGTAAGCTAGGGATCCCGGTGGTTCAGGTGACCCATGACGCGCAGGACGTTCCGCCTGCAGGCCGCGTACTTCAGATGGAAAACTGGGCGTGAATGTGGCGATATGCTGCGTTAACGCAAGGTTTTTACGTAACCGGCGGCACAGAATGTCGTCCTCTTTTTTTCAACGTCGGGCTATTCGATGAAACGTGTTTCTCAAATGACCGCGCTGGCACTGGCTTTAGGGCTCGCTTGCGCTTCTTCCTGGGCAGCTGAAACAGCTCAGACGCTCACCCTCGACCAGTTACAGCAAAAGCAAGGCGCGGCGATCGATACCCGTCAGAGCGCTTTTTACAACGGCTGGCCGCAGTCGCTTAATGGTCCTTCAGGACACGAACCTTCCGCACTGAACCTGTCTGCCGCCTGGCTCGACAAGATGAATGATGAACAACTCAGCGCCTGGATTCAGTCACATCAGTTGAAAACTGATGCGCCAGTAGCGCTGTATGGTAGCGATAACGACATACAGGCTGTCAAAGCCCGCCTGCAAAAAGTTGGCTTTAACCATATCTCCACCCTCAGCGATGCGCTTACGGACCCAGCCCGCCTGCAACGTCTGCCGCACTTCGAACAGCTGGTGTACCCGCAGTGGCTGCACGACCTGCAGCAGGGTAAAAACGTAACCGCTAAACCGGCGGGTGACTGGAAAGTGATTGAGGCCGCCTGGGGCGCGCCGAAGTTGTATCTGCTCAGCCACATCCCTGGTGCGGGCTACATTGATACCAACGAAGTTGAAAGCGAACCGCTGTGGAATAAAGTTTCCGACGCGCAGCTCAAAGCGATGCTGGCGAAACACGGTATCCGCCACGACACCACGGTGATTTTATACGGTCGCGATGTCTATGCCGCTGCTCGCGTGGCGCAAATTATGCTGTACGCAGGCGTGAAAGATGTTCGTCTGCTCGACGGCGGTTGGCAAACCTGGTCCGACTCAGGTTTACCGGTCGAACGCGGAACTCCGCCAACGGTGAAACCAGAACCTGATTTCGGCGTGAAAATCCCTGCCCAGCCGCAGCTGATGCTCGATATGGAACAGGCTCGCGGTCTGCTGCATCGCCAGGATGCGTCTTTGGTGAGCATTCGTTCATGGCCAGAATTTGTCGGTACCACCAGTGGCTATAGCTACATTAAGCCAAAAGGTGAGATTGCAGGTGCACGTTGGGGCCACGCTGGCAGCGACTCCACGCATATGGAAGATTTTCATAACCCGGATGGCACCATGCGCAGCGCGGATGACATCGCCGCCATGTGGAAGCAATGGAATATCCTGCCGAATCAACAGGTCTCTTTCTATTGCGGTACCGGCTGGCGCGCTTCAGAAACGTTTATGTATGCCCGCGCGATGGGCTGGAAAAACGTCTCCGTCTACGACGGCGGCTGGTATGAGTGGAGCAGCAATCCAAAAAATCCGGTTGCCAGCGGTGAACGGGGCCCGGACGCCAGTAAGTAAGATTGTCATTATTGCCGGATGCGGCGAGAACGCTTTACTCTGCCTGGATATACCATCGTTGTAGGCCGGATAAGCGAAGCGCATCCGGCAACGCAATATCTTACTCCTGACGCTGGACCGCTTTCAGTGTCAGGTATCCGCTCCAGATCCGGGTAAATGTCGTCATCCAGCACAGCGCGCCAAAGACCCACGCCATCACGGCAAAATATTCCGGGAACAGACAACCCAACACAAATAGCAAAATCGTCTCAGTACCTTCGGTCAGTCCCCCCAGATAATAAAACGATTTATGCGCGTAGCCCGGGTTATCAATTTGATGTTTCGCCGCCAGCGCGGCAAAGGCCAGAAAGCTGCTGCCGGTTCCCATAAAGGCGAACAGCAGCCAGCCGCCAGCCAGCGAGTTAGCCGCCGGATCGGCGAGCATAAAACCGAATGGCACTAAGGCGTAAAACAGAAAATCGAGCGTGATATCAAGAAATCCGCCTGCGTCGGTTAGCCCTCTGCGCCGCGCCAGAGCCCCATCCAGCCCATCAAAAAGCCGATTGAGCACAATGACCGCCAGCGCTGCCAGATACCAGCCTAACGCCAGAAATGGCAAGGCCAACACGCCAATGGCAAAACCGACCAGCGTAAGCCCGTCCGGGGTAATCGCCGGTTTATCAATAATGCTTACGCAGCGATGCAAAAGGGGTTTTAATCGCGGATGAATATGACGATCAAGCATGCGGGCGTCCTTTAAAGCTGTCGCACAGCCCCTGGGAAGGAATATCGAGAGCAGCATTAAAACGCGCCGAGAGATTTTGAAACGCAATCAGCGCGGTCATTTCCGTAATGACATCATCGGTAAAATGCTGCTTCATCTGCGCTTTCAGCGCATCATCAACCTGTGGAGGCGTTGCGGTCACCGCATCGGCATAGGCCAGCGCTACTCGCTCTTCTGCGCTAAATAGCGCCGATTCTTGCCAGTTGGCAACCTGTAAGACTTTATCCAGCGCGCCACAGCGTTCAGCCAGCCGTAGACTGTTGGCATCAACGCAGAAAGCGCAGTGGCACACCTGAGAAACGCGGGTCATCAACAGCGCGCGCATCACCGGCGTTAAACGCGCCTTTTTACGCTCCAGAAACCCGACAAACAGCGCCACCAGCCAGAACAGAAACGGCATCCGCCCCCACCAGCGCGTGGGATGCAGCACATCGCCATAATGTTTTTTCTGCGTAGCAACGAGCGGTTTTAGACTGGAAGGGATACGCGTTAACGGCTTTACCCACGACTGAGGTTCGTTCAACGGTGGCTCCTGAATACTTTAGATAAAACAAAGATAACGATAGTATGTCATTTTCTGCTGTTAGATCTTGATGAATATAATGAAAACCCTTGATGTGGTCGCCGCTATCATTGAACGTGATGGCAAAATTTTACTGGCTCAGCGTCCGCTACAGGCGGATCAGTCAGGCATGTGGGAGTTTGCCGGCGGTAAGGTTGAACCGGGCGAAAGTCAACCCGAGGCGCTGTTCCGTGAACTGCGTGAAGAGTTGGGCATTGAAGCAGTCGTGGGGCGCTACATTGCCAGTCATCAGCGCGAGGTTTCGGGCAGACTGATCCACTTACATGCCTGGCATGTACCGTCATATCAGGGGGAACTGAAGGCGTATGAACATCAGGATATCGTCTGGTGTTCACCCGAAGAGGCGCTGCGTTATCCGCTGGCGCCTGCCGATATCCCACTACTGGAAGCGTTTATTCTTTTACGCGACGCCAGACCAGCGGATTTGTGCTGATCGTTTTCTCATCGCGTTGGCACTGAAGCAAGACGCCGTCAGCTTTAATCACTGCCCCTTCTGAATAGTTTTGATCCTGATAAATACAGCACTGGCTACAGGGCTGCGCCCGCTGACCGCTGGAACTGAACACTTCCGGCGGTACGTTAACCTGCACATCCGGGCGATAAGGCTGATTTGCCAGCGTCGCGCCGGACACCAGGGCCAACACGCCTGCCACGATTAAACGGCGCATATTCTTTCCTTTTTAACTGACAATTATGCTCAGTATAACGGTATAAATCGGCAGAAACTTTAGCCTCTTCGATCATCGTTTTTGGTTATGACCCACGACACAATATTAATTTACTTAGCGGGGTTAATTTTTTCTTGCGTCGCGTCACAGTGCTGATGGTATAGTCAAAAACTGCACAACACTTAACACAAAAATCAAAAATATAACCATATCAATACATAAGAGGTTCTTATATCTATGGATCAGACATGTTCTCTGGAGTCATTCCTTAACCATGTGCAAAAGCGCGACCCGAATCAAACCGAGTTCGCGCAAGCCGTTCGTGAGGTAATGACCACGCTGTGGCCTTTCCTTGAGCAAAACCCGCGTTATCGCCAGATGTCATTGCTGGAACGTCTGGTTGAACCGGAGCGCGTGATCCAGTTCCGCGTAGTCTGGCTGGACGACCGCAATCAGGTGCAGGTCAACCGCGCATGGCGCGTGCAGTTTAGCTCTGCCATTGGCCCATACAAAGGCGGTATGCGTTTCCACCCTTCCGTGAACCTGTCGATCCTGAAATTCCTTGGCTTCGAGCAGACGTTTAAGAATGCCCTCACCACGCTACCAATGGGCGGGGGTAAAGGCGGGAGCGATTTCGATCCAAAAGGGAAAAGCGAAGGCGAAATCATGCGTTTCTGCCAGGCGCTGATGACCGAACTGTTCCGCCATTTAGGTCCCGATACCGACGTTCCGGCGGGCGATATCGGTGTGGGCGGCCGTGAAGTCGGCTTTATGGCCGGGATGATGAAAAAACTCTCCAACAACAGCGCCTGCGTCTTTACCGGTAAAGGTCTCTCTTTCGGCGGCAGCCTGATTCGCCCGGAAGCCACCGGCTACGGTCTGGTGTATTTCACCGAAGCGATGCTCAAACGCCATGGTCTGGGCTTTGAAGGCATGCGCGTAGCGGTTTCTGGCTCCGGTAACGTGGCGCAATTCGCCATTGAGAAAGCCATGGAGTTTGGCGCGCGGGTGGTTACCGCCTCCGATTCCAGCGGTACCGTAGTTGACGAAAGTGGATTTACCAAAGAAAAACTGGCGCGGCTGTGCGCAATCAAAGACAGCCGCGACGGTCGCGTAGCAGATTATGCCCGTGAGTTTGGCCTGACCTATCTGGAAGGCAAACAGCCGTGGTCGGTTCCGGTCGATATCGCCCTGCCGTGTGCCACGCAGAACGAGCTGGATGTCGATGCAGCACGCGTATTGATCGCCAACGGCGTGAAAGCTGTCGCCGAAGGGGCAAACATGCCGACCACTATCGAGGCCACCGATCTGTTCCTCGAGGCAGGTGTACTGTTCGCACCGGGTAAAGCCGCTAACGCCGGTGGTGTAGCGACATCCGGTCTGGAAATGGCGCAAAACGCCGCTCGTCTGGGCTGGAAAGCGGAGAAAGTGGATGCGCGCCTGCACCACATCATGCTGGATATTCACCATGCCTGCGTTGAATACGGCGGCGAAAGCAAGCAGACCAACTACGTACGTGGCGCCAACATCGCAGGCTTCGTAAAGGTTGCCGACGCGATGTTGGGTCAGGGTGTGATTTAATATCTTCTCTGTAGACCCGTAGGCCGGATAAGGCACAGGTGCCGCATCCGGCAAAGCCTGATGGCGCTACGCTTATCAGGCCTACAAACTTACAGGCCCGCCTCTTCAGATGGCGGGCTTTTTTTCGCCGGACGTTTACGCGGCGCACTCTTTTTCTTATCGCCACCACTACCGCCAGGTGCAGCAATTCCACGAAAGCGTCGTACCGGTGTGCTGCGCGCCTGATCGATAAGCTGATACAGCGTCCCCACCAGCGGCTGCATGAAATCCTGATAGCGACATTGCTTTTCGCTGATTTGGGTCAGGATAGATTCCCAGTGCGCGGTCATGTCCGGACGCGTCGCCATTTCTGGCAACGAGTGGAACAGCGCTTTTCCCGCGTCGGTAGAATGGATATACCGTCCTTTTTTCACCAGGAACCCGCGCTTAAACAGCAGTTCGATAATTCCGGCGCGCGTCGCTTCTGTACCTAAACCATCCGTTGCACGCAGGATCTTTTTCAGATCTTTATCCTGCACGAATCGCGCAATCCCGGTCATCGCTGACAGCAGCGTGGCATCGGTAAAGTGACGTGGTGGTTGAGTCTGACGTTCAACCACTTCGCCTTTTTCGCACAGCAGTTCGTCATCTTTTGCCACCACCGGCAACGGCGTTCCGTCGTTGTCTTCGTCGCGCTCTTTGTTGCCAAGCAGCGTGCGCCATCCGGCTTCCGCCAGAAAGCGCGCTTTGGCGACAAACTTGCCTTTGGCGATGTCCAGCTCAATCACGCACTTTCTGAATACCGCATCCGCGCAAAACTGCATCAGATACTGACGGGCAATCAGGTTGTAGATTTTCGCTTCGTTGTCGTTCAGGTTAATGGATGAACTGCGCGCGGTAGGAATGATGGCATGGTGCGCATCCACTTTTTTGTCGTCCCAACAGCGATTTCGCGTATCGGGATTGACCGCCGGTTGCGGGAGCAGATCCGGTGCATGGACGCTAATCGCGTTCAGTACCGCATGACGTCCGGCAAAGTGCTCTTCCGGCAGATAACGGCTATCCGAACGCGGATAGGTAATCAACTTATGGGTTTCATACAACTTCTGGCAGATATCCAGAACGTTTTGCGCACTTAAACCGAAGCGCTTCGCCGCTTCAATCTGCAACGCCGACAGCGAGAACGGTAACGGCGCGGATTCTGATTCCCGTTTATCGTTATAGCTGGTGACTATCGCCGGTTGACCGTTAATTCGGTTCACCACGTGTTCAGCCAGCGTGCGATTCAGCAAGCGCCCTTCTTCATCCTGATACGGCTCACACGCTTCACTCGGCTGCCAGATAGCGGTAAACCGCTCATCGGCGGGCGTTACGATATGCGCTTTCACTTCGAAGAAGTCTTTGGCGACGAAGTTCTCAATCTCTTCATCACGACGCACAACCAGCCCGAGCACCGGCGTTTGTACGCGCCCGACCGAAAGTACGCCCTGATAGCCTGCGTTACGTCCGAGAATGGTGTAAGCGCGCGTCATATTGATACCGTACAACCAGTCCGCACGCGCTCGCGCCAGTGCCGACACGCACAGCGGAATAAACTCACTGTTGGCGCGCAGCCGCTCAATAGCCCGCTCAACGGCCTGCGGGTTGAGGTCGTTAATCAGGCAACGCTGCACCTTCTGGCGCTTTTCAGGCGCCAGTTGCAGGTAATCCAGCACTTCATCCACCAGCAGTTGCCCTTCACGATCGGGGTCACCGGCGTGAATAACTTCGCTGGCCTCATGCAAAAAGCGCTTAATGACGTTGAGCTGTTTGGTCACCGAGGGGCGCGGTTGCAGTTGCCACTTTTCCGGGACAATCGGCAGATCGACCAGACTCCAGCGAGCATAACGACTGTCGTAGGCATCCGGCTGCGCCTGTTCAAGCAGGTGACCAATACACCAGGTCACCACTTGTCCATTTCCGCATTCGATAAAACCATCGCCTTTGCGATGCGGCTTTGGCAACACATCGGCGATAGCACGCGCCAGACTTGGTTTTTCGGCAATAAACAACCGCATCGAGTTAACGAATCTCAACCATGGCGCGACCGCCACGAGCTTCCACTAACTCACCAATGGCGGTGAGATCGATACCGAACTGCGCCGCTGCCGCTTTCACTTCGGCTTCAGCTTCCGGCGTTACCGCCAGCAGTAGGCCACCGGAAGTTTGCGGATCGCACAACAGATCGCGTACCGATTGCGGCATTTCACCCATCAGGTGTCCGTAGCTGGCAAAGTTACGTTGGGTACCGCCGGGTACTGCACCCTGCGCGATGTATTCTTCAACGCCAGGCAGTTTAGGAATATCCTGGTAGATAATTTGCGCCTGAACGCCTGCGCCCTGACACATTTCGCTCAGATGCCCCAGCAGACCAAAACCGGTAACGTCGGTCATGGCTTTCACACCGTCGATATCGGCGAATGCCGCACCGGCAATGTTCATCCGACACATCACTTCTGTCGCCAGTCCTTTGTGTTCTTCCTTCAGTAGTGATTTTTTCTCTGCTGTCGTCAGAACGCCAATCCCCAGAGGCTTGGTCAGGAATAACTTACACCCTGCCTCTGCGGTGCTGTTTTTCTTCACGCGTTCGGTCGGCACAACGCCGGTTACCGCAAGGCCAAAGATAGGCTCTGGAGCATCGATAGAGTGGCCGCCCGCCAGCGCAATACCCGCCTGACGGCAGGCAAAACGTCCGCCTTCGGTGACTTCGCGGGCGATTTCCGGCGCCAGCTTATCCAGCGGCCAGCCCAGAATAGCAATTGCCATAATCGGTTTGCCGCCCATAGCGAATATATCGCTGATGGCGTTAGTCGCGGCGATGCGGCCAAAATCAAACGGATTATCGACAATCGGCATAAAGAAATCGGTGGTGCTGATAACGCTGGTGCCGTTTCCCAAATCGTATACGGCCGCGTCGTCGCGAGTTTCATTACCCACCAGTAAGTTCGGATCAACAAACTTCGCCTGCTCGCTGTGCAGGATGGTTTCCAGCACTTTTGGGGAAATTTTACAACCGCAACCGGCTCCGTGGCTGTATTGCGTTAAACGAATAGCTTGCTCGCTCATGGACATCTCCTGTCATTGCAATCCGGATATGGTAGCGCTCATTCCATGATGTGGTAAGAGTGACTGTCTGAATTCGAGTGTCTTTGCTCAGAATCCAGACAGTTTTGCCGTTGATATCAGAAATAACGGACGAATGCGCTCGGATCGGCAAGGTTGATCGTCGTGGATGCTTTTAGCTGCGGTGTGCCCAGATAGAGGAAACCGACGATTTTATCTTGCGGGCGACAGTCGAATGCTTCACGAACGACCGCACTTTCGGTTAATGCACCACTTCGCCAGATACCGCCAAAGCCCTGGGCAATTGCGGCCATCTGCATAGCCATCACCGCACAACCGGCAGACATTTCTTGTTCCCACAGAGGAACCTTGTCGTTTTCTTCACATTTCGCCACCACGGTAATAATCAGCGGTGCGCGAAACGGTGCGTTGCGCGCTTTTTCCTGAGCTTTCTCATCGCTACCTGCGGCAATCGCGCCTTTCTCAAGTACGGTGCTAAAGCGTTCACGCCCTTCGCCCTCAATGACATAGAATTGCCACGGTTGCAGCGTTTTATGGTCCGGTGCGCGCATTCCCGCCCGCAGAATGTTTTGCAGTTGCTCTCCCGCCGGGGCCGGCTCGACAAGACGAGAAGCGCTACGACGGGTGATAAGTAATTCGAGTGCATCCATTTGCTTAACTCCAACAATGAGATTTGTTCACAAAATTAACACGTGAGCGGATTTTGTTACAGCACAGGCGGTGATTCCTGCTGACAAGTGCCTGTCTGGTCATTACGATAGCCTCATCTTATCGCCTTTCTCCGGGATTTCGGGATGGCGTGTTGTTAATCGGTAGGGAGAATACATGCGAACCCTGTGGCGATTTATTGCCGGATTTTTTAAATGGACATGGCGATTACTTAATTTCGTCCGTGAATTTGTGCTTAACCTGTTCTTCATCTTCTTGGTGCTGGTGGGCGTGGGTATCTGGATGCAGGTCAGCAGCAGCAATACCAGTGAACACGCTGAGCGAGGCGCACTGCTGCTGGATATCTCGGGGGTGATTGTCGATAAGCCGTCGAGCACCAGTCGCTTAAGCGTTATTGGTCGTCAGCTGTTTGGTGCCAGTTCCGATCGCCTGCAGGAAAACTCCCTGTTCGATATCGTGAATACTATTCGCCAGGCAAAAGATGATCGCAACATCACCGGCATTGTGATGGATCTGAAAAATTTTGCCGGGGCCGACCAGCCTTCCATGCAGTATATCGGTAAAGCGCTGCGGGAATTCCGCGACAGCGGCAAACCGGTCTTTGCCGTAGGCGATAACTTCAGCCAGGGGCAGTACTACCTCGCCAGTTTCGCCAATAAAATTTATCTTTCTCCACAGGGTTCCGTTGATCTGCACGGCTTTGCCACCAACGGTTTGTACTACAAGTCCCTGCTCGACAAGCTGAAAGTTTCCACACACGTGTTCCGTGTCGGGACTTATAAGTCTGCCGTAGAACCGTTTATCCGTGATGATATGTCTCCTGCCGCGCGTGAAGCTGACAGCCGCTGGATCGGCGAGCTGTGGCAGAACTATCTCGACACGGTTGCTGCCAATCGCCAGATCCCTGCTCAGCAGGTGTTCCCTGGCGCACAGGCCATGCTGGACGGTTTGACAAAAGTCGGGGGTGATACCGCGAAATATGCGCTCGACAACAAACTGGTGGATGCACTGGCCTCCAGCGCTGAAGTCGAAAAAATGCTGACCAAACAGTTTGGCTGGAGCAAAGCGGATAAAAATTATCGCGCTGTCAGCTATTACGATTACTCACTGAAAACGCCAGCGGATACTGGAGACAGCATTGGCGTTATCTTCGCCAATGGCGCGATTATGGACGGTGAAGAAACCCCTGGGAATGTGGGCGGTGACACGACTGCCGCGCAGATCCGCGAAGCCCGTCTTGATCCGAAAGTAAAAGCAATTGTTCTGCGCGTGAACAGCCCTGGCGGCAGCGTCAGTGCCTCCGAAGTCATTCGTGCTGAGCTGGCTGCGGCAAAAGCGGCGGGTAAACCGGTTGTGGTGTCCATGGGCGGCATGGCGGCATCCGGTGGGTACTGGATCTCCACCCCAGCAAGCTACATTGTGGCGAACCCCAGCACGCTGACCGGTTCAATCGGCATCTTTGGCGTGATCAACACCGTGGAAAACAGTCTGGATTCCATTGGCGTACACACCGACGGCGTGGCGACATCCCCACTGGCGGATATCTCCATCACCAAAGCGTTACCACCAGAAGTGCAGCAAATGATGCAACTTAGCATCGAGAACGGCTATAAGCGCTTTATCACGCTGGTCGCAGATGCGCGTAAAACAACACCTGAGCAGATTGACAAAATCGCGCAGGGCCACGTCTGGACCGGACAGGATGCAAAAGCCAACGGTCTGGTAGACAGTCTGGGTGATTTTGATGACGCCGTGGCGAAAGCGGCTGAGCTGGCCAAACTGAAACAATGGCACATTGCGTATTATCAGGACGAACCGACATTCGTTGATATGGTGATGGACAGCATGTCAGGCTCCGTTCGTGCCATGCTGCCTGACGCCATTCAGGCTATGCTCCCACCACCGCTGGCCTCTGCGGCCAGTGCAGTAAAAGCCGAAAGCGATAAGCTGGCCGCATTCAACGATCCGCAAAACCGCTATGCGTTTTGCCTGACCTGCGCCAACGTTCGCTAACTATTGACCCCTCTTCGGGATGAAGAGGGGTTTTCTTTGAGACAGAAGAAAAGTCATGCAGAAAAAATCAATTTACGTTGCCTATACCGGCGGTACCATTGGTATGCAGCGCTCAGAACAGGGTTATATTCCCGTTTCCGGTCATCTGCAGCGCCAGCTGGCATTGATGCCTGAATTCCACCGTCCGGAGATGCCAGACTTCACCATCCACGAATACGCCCCGCTGATGGATTCCTCCGATATGACGCCGGAAGACTGGCAGCATATTGCGGAAGACATTAAAGCGCACTACGACGATTACGATGGTTTTGTCATTCTGCACGGCACTGACACCATGGCGTTTACGGCTTCGGCACTCTCTTTTATGCTGGAGAATCTGGGCAAGCCGGTCATTGTGACAGGGTCACAAATCCCATTAGCAGAACTACGTTCTGACGGACAAATCAATTTGCTGAATGCGTTGTACGTTGCAGCAAATTACCCGATCAATGAAGTTACCCTGTTTTTCAACAATCGATTGTTTCGCGGCAACCGGACCACTAAAGCGCATGCTGATGGTTTTGACGCGTTTGCCTCACCCAACCTTGCACCACTGCTGGAAGCCGGGATCCACATTCGTCGGCTGGGAACTCCGCCCGCACCTCACGGTACAGGTGAGTTGATTGTGCATCCTATCACTCCGCAACCGATTGGCGTGGTCACCATTTATCCTGGGATCTCCGCTGATGTAGTACGCAACTTCCTGCGCCAACCTGTAAAAGCATTAATTTTGCGCTCCTACGGCGTGGGGAATGCGCCGCAGAATAAAGAGTTCCTGAAAGAACTTGAAGATGCGAGTTCGCGTGGCATTGTGGTGGTGAACCTTACGCAGTGTATGTCCGGCAAGGTGAACATGGGGGGCTACGCGACAGGCAATGCGCTGGCGCATGCTGGCGTGATTGGCGGCGCGGATATGACCGTCGAAGCCACTCTCACCAAACTGCACTATTTGCTGAGTCAGGGACTGGATACGCAGACGATCCGTGAAGCGATGACGCAAAATCTGCGTGGTGAGCTCACGCCTGACGATTAAAGGAGTCTATGCCCATGGCCCGAGCCTTACTGTTGGTCGATTTACAAAATGACTTTTGTGCCGGTGGTGCCCTCGCGGTCCCACAAGGTGACAGCACAATCGATATTGCCAACCGTCTGATTGACTGGTGTGCCTTACGCGGCGACATGGTCGTTGCCAGTCTGGACTGGCACCCGGCTAATCACGGCAGTTTTGCCAGCCAGCATCAGGTCGAGCCCTACAGCCAGGGACAACTCGATGGACTGGCGCAGACATTCTGGCCCGATCATTGCGTACAAAACAGCGCAGGTGCAGCCCTGCATCCGCTGCTGAACCAGCGTGCGATAACTCAAACGTTCACTAAAGGTGAGAACCCGCTGGTCGACAGCTATAGTGCGTTTTTTGATAACGGTCGTCGTCAGGCTACCGCGCTGAATGCATGGCTACTCGAACGCCGCATTGCCGAGCTCATCATCATGGGTCTGGCAACCGACTATTGCGTTAAATTCACTGTACTGGATGCGCTCGATCTTGGCTACACCGTCAGCGTTATTACCGACGGCTGCCGTGGGGTTAATATTCAACCCCAGGACAGTGCAAACGCCTTTATAGAAATGGCGGCGGCGGGTGCAACGCTGTATACGTTGGACGACTGGCTGGAAACCCAACCGTAAGCGATGCCGACAGGGTCACTCCTGTCGGCGCGTTATCTCAGGCCAGCGCTGAAATCTCTTCCAGCGATACTTTGCGTGTTTCGATGCCAAAACAAAAAAGAATCAGCGCGCATAGAACCAACATTACTCCTAACACGATAAAGACCGTAACGGAGCCATAGCGGGTCAACAAAATAGCGACGCCATAGGGCGTAAACACAGCGACAATCCTTCCCACCGCATTAACAAAACCTGATCCTCTCAATCTTAGGTGCGTGGGCCATAGTTCTGGGACATAAACTGCAGAGGCAAAGCAGACATACATATACAGAAAAAAAATCATCACCAGCCCGTAGCTCAGAATGGCCCACTCTTCAGTTTGAAGTGAATAGAAATACCCGAGCAATGCGATAATAATCAACAAGAATGAGCCAAACAATCGCCGTGGAAAGCGATCGATAATTAACGCGGCAATAAATATCCCAACTGGCGCGCCAATCATAATTATCGCGGTCATAAATATGGATTTCGTTACATCGATTCCCGAATTAACAAATATAGTCGGGATCCATACCGTAATGGTGTAGAGCGAAATATTCATTGCGATAAGCACCGTGATCGCCACCAGTGTACAGCGCAACATTGGCCCCTTAAACAATAGCCAAAATGAACCACTTGCCGTGCTTAAATCCGCCGACGGGCATTCGTTCCGGCAGGATGGTAAAGTGATGTTTTTTTCTAGCTCAATTTGCGATTCAACCTGCATAAGATGTTTTTCAGCTTCGCTTCTCTTCCCTTTACCAGCCAGCCAACGTGGGGATTCAATATAGTATTTTCCTGACAGATACCAGGCCAACAGCATTGCCATGCCACCGAGCAGAAACATCACCCGCCAGCTTAAAAGTGCAATGATCACGACGCCAATTGCCGCAGATAGCATTGGTGCCCAGTTGCCGACAAATGACAGACGGGCAGACCATTTCCCACGTACCGCGGGTGGAATGAATTCTGTAAATGAGGCATAGCCCACCATAATTAGCGCCCCCATTCCAATCCCCATCAGACAGCGGAAGAAGATAAGCCAGTACATGTTGGGCACAAACGTTGCAGCGCAGGCTGAGGCCCCGACGATTAACAAATTGATACGGAACGCTTTGCGTCGACCGAGATAATCACCAATAAAGCCGCCGGCTAGTGAACCGATAAAGTAGCCGAACATCAGCGCTGAGGTAAACGCGGCATTTAGATAATTGTTTGACCAGCCAGTGTTGACTAATTTTGCTAATACCACATTCCCGGAATAGCTGAGAAAACCGGTTATTAACAAACTAAAACTAATAATACCGAAAATACGAAAATGAAATCGAGATAAAGGTAAGCGATCTAATCTTGCGCCGATAGGGTCACATTGTTCCATCTGGATGCCTCAAATTCAGCTAAATAGAAAGTATGGCGATCGCGGCAGAAGCAATTTTGCCGCGCCATCCATCATCATTAGATTCTTATGGCATTTCCCAGGTGCAAACTAAAATAATATCGACACAACCCTCGCTATAGTTAATAAACGAGTTGAATATTATTCTCTTTGCAAAATGCAATCCACTCTGCACCCGGTGCCTTATTGGTTATTAGGTAATTAATATGGCTAAAGTCCACTAGCTGAACGAAAGCTTTACGATCAAACTTTGAGTGATCAACTAACAATGCCACCTCAGTCGCCTGGCGGATCATGGTTTTTTTGATTTCCGCTTCCGCTTCATTAGAATCAAGCGCCCCACTCTGCATATCCAAACCTTTGCAGCTCATCACCATGATATCAACATGATAGCGGCTGATAATCTCCTTGGTGATTCTTCCCTGCAGCGACAGCGTATTCTTATTCAGCTCACCGCCAGTAGAGACCACGTTAATTTCTGACTGCGCCAGCTCATGAAATGCTTCAGCCGAATTGGTAAGCAACGTCAGATCGTTTCTTTCCTTCAACAGCTTTAATAATTCCATCGCGGTACTGCTGGAGTCGGCAGCCATTGTGGTCTTATTTTTAATAAACGGTAATGCATTACGTGCAATGATCTGCTTTTCTTCGAAGAAAGATTTTGCACGCTTATAAAAATGAATATTGTCGGACAACGCAGTGGTATTGAGCACTGCACCGCCATATGTTCGGGTCAAAAAACCTTCATCTTCCAGTTTTTCAAGATCGCGGCGAATCGTTTCCTCAGTCACCTGAAAGATTGAACTTAAATTAGATACCACCACTTTCTTATCGTTAGCCACCATTTGCTTAATGGCCTGAATCCTGTCTTTTGCCGCCACGATGATACCTCTGTTTCCTGCAAAGTAATAATAAGACCCTAGTATCTCACAGGCTATATTTATTTTCAAAAGAACATGTCTGAATCACAGATTTTAATACTCTTTTACACAGAAACAGAGGTCAATCCTATCTGAATTAATTTATATCCAACGCTTCCGCCATTCGCCTCATCAATAATGAATCATCATCTGTCAGGGGAATGGTTAACGCCTCGACATTCTCGCGAACCTGTTCAGGTGCGGTTGCGCCACTCAGTAAGGTGATCAAATCGCTTTGCTTTAAAATCCACGCCAGAGCTAGTGCGGGGATTGTGCAGCGGTATTTTTCACAAAGCGGCTGCCACTGCCCAAGCATATCAATCACCCGCAACATATTTTCCCGCTGAAACCAGACCTTGTTAGCCCGCGCGCCGCCAGGAACATAATCTCGGGCGATAGTACCGGTCAACAACCCCTGCTCAAGCGGTGAATATACCTGCACGATGATGCCATTCTGCTGACATAGCGGCAGCAGTTCAGCTTCCAGCGCCCGGTCAAGAATGCTGTACTTGGCCTGGATAATATCCAGCTCACCGTGTTTGAGATACTCCCTGATATGCCCGGCATTGACGTTTGCCGCACCAATCGAACGGATTTTCCCCTCTTTTTTCAGTGCGTTCAGCGTGTCTACGGTTTCCGAAATCGGCGTAAAACAGGGTTCGACCGACTGCCAGTGGGTCATATAGATATCAATACTGTCGATACCCAATCTTTGCAGGCTGGCATCAACCTCTTCGCGAATAGACTCAGGCGTGAGGTTTTTATACAGCTGGCGATCGCCCACTTTGTTAAACAGGCTGCCTGTTCGCTCCCAGACGATGCCGCATTTGGTTTCAACCACTACCTCGCTGCGCGGCAGCTTTTTCAGCGCCTGACCGACAATCACTTCACTGTTGCCAAAGTTGTAGCCTGGCGCGGTATCAATCAGATTGATACCGCAGCGATGCGCCTCAACAATGGTATCGATACAAATCTGCAGATCGAGATCGCCATTCCATGCCGGACCACCGCCAATAGCCCATGTGCCTAATCCCATGCGGGAAAGCGTAATATCCGTACTTCCTAAAGGAATCATTTTCATCTGCCGCTATTACCCTTCGTATTCGTCAAGAAGTTGTTCAACCAGCTTTCTGTTCTTCACACCCGTCGTGGCACCCACGCTCAGTACCGATATTGCCGCCGTTGCATTAGCAAACAGCGCGCAGTCGCGAAGCGGTTTGCCTTCTAGCAGCGCGGAGATAAATCCTGAAGCAAAGTTATCCCCCGCGCCGATGGTGTCGATGGCGGTAATTCCTGACACCGCCGGGACCTCCATTTTCATGTCAACACGCTTGATAAAACAGCCTCTCTTGCCGGTCTTAATCACGACGGTTTTCACGCCACAGTTCAGAAAACTGTCGGCAATCTCATCCAGCGTCTCTTTCCCAGTGAGCAGTTTTGCCTCTTCAAAATTGGGAAACAGATAATCCACGTAGCTCAGCGCTTCACGGATATCGTCCAGCGTTTCATTCAGTCGCGGTTTAATCATATCCGCGCAGATAATGAGCTTATGCGCTTTCGCCTGAGTGAAAATTGCCGTCAGTGCATCACCATCCAACAACGGGCTATTAAAAATACTCGCCAGCGACAGCAGCTTTGCTTGAGAGAAACGGTCAAAATCAACATCGTTTATATTCAGTTTCCATAAGCTGCCGTTACGGTTAGTCACAAAGGTGCGTTCACCATCAGCGGTGACTAAACCCACGTTAATGGAAGTATCAATATCAGCATCCTGCTTCAGGCTTTTAATATCAATATTCTCCCGACGGCAGTGGTCGACAATAAAATGCCCCGCAGCATCGTCACCTATCCGGCCTATTAACGCCGTGCGATGGCCGAGGCGAGAAATAATCGTCGCCTCATTAATAGCGTCACCTCCCGTGGTCATAGCTATTCGTTCTAATGGATAAGAGTCAACATCAAAGATATTTTTACTCACTGGTTGCAAGGGAATATCAACAATTGCCGCCCCTATACAAATAACCTCGATATTATCCATATTGTCATTCCGCTTTACCGTCTGAACCAAACAATTTGATTTTCTCCAGCGCGCGCGCTTTTACGGCTTTACGTACTTCACGTTCAACGTGCAGGAACGGCTGGTCCTGGTTCTCCTGCACCGCCACCATTGCGGCCTGGCACAGTTCGGTGTGAATATTGATTTTCGAAATGCCTAATGAAATGGCTTTTTTGATATCCGCGTCGCTAATGCCGGACGCGCCGTGCAGCACCAGCGGAACGGATACCGCCTGACGCACTCGTTTAACCACGTCAAAGTTCAGTTTCGGTTCGGAGGTGTAGACGCCGTGCTGGTTACCAATCGCTACCGCCAGCGAGTCACAGCCGGTACGCTCGACAAACTCAGCCGCCTGGCTTGGGTCAGTGTAGTGATAACCCGCCAGCGCCTCTTCGTAGACCGTTTCATTACCCACATGGCCCAGCTCTGCTTCGACCGGAATACCCAGCGGGTGGAAGAAATCGACCGCCTCTTTGGTCAGGCGAATATTCTCCTCGAAATCAAAAGCGGAAGCATCACGCATCAGTGAATTCATGCCGTGGGCCCATGCGTTATGGATTATCTCCATGCTGCGTCCGTGATCCCAGTGGGTAATAACCGGCACCGAGGCTTTTTTCGCCATAGAAACCATCATATGCGAAAAATCTTCAAACGAGGTATTACCCACAAAGCCGGTACCGAAGGAGATAATTACCGGCGATTTAGATTCTTCCGCCGCATCAATCACTCCCATTAGCATTTCCGCATTCCACACGTTAAAGTGGGCAATCGCATAATGTTTATTTTGAGCATCATTTTCCCAATATTTAATATCTGCCAGCATGGTTATTTCTCCCTTTTCAATAGATTAATAATTTACTTTAATAACGCCTTTGATAATTTCACATTTGTTATTAACGGATTCATCAAACGCGCGCTGAACATCTTCATAATCGTAAATATGCGTCACCATCGACTTCACATCAAAACGCCCTGAGGAGATGGCTTCAATCGTGACCGGGTAGCGGTTGGCATAACGGAAAACGGTCTGAATAGACACTTCACGGTTAATTTTGAGGAAATTAATCGCTGAATCACCAGGTACAGTACCCACGATCATGATTTTCCCGCCGCGCATTACCAGATATGGAGCCTGCTTAACAGTGATCGCTGAACCTGCGGTTTCAAAAACAATATCGGCCCCCATATCGCCGGAGAACTGCTGGCAGCGGACAACGGTGTCCTCTTTCGCCCCGTTGATCACGGTCGTCGCACCAAGTTGCTCGGCCATGGTCAGACGCTTTTCCAGGACATCAACCACCGCAATGTCGGTAGCACCCAAACATTTACAGGCTTGCAGGGTCATTAAACCAATACAGCCCGCCCCCAGAATGACGATTTTCTTGCCCGGTTTAACGTCCGCCAGCATTGCGGCATGCATCCCTACCGCCGCGGGCTCTACCAGCGCGCCTTCCATGGTGTCCATATTATCGGGCAACTTGTAAGTGAAGCTCTCCGGATGGCACAGATAGTGGGTTAGCGCGCCGCGATAATTAGGTTGCGTGGCCATAAAGTCAACATCAGGGCAGATGTTGTATTTCCCTTCCAGACAGAAGCGGCAGTGACCGCACGGCACGCCCGGTTCGATATTCACCTGGTCGCCGGGTTTAAATTCAGTCACACGGTTCCCTACTGCCACCACCGTACCGGCGCATTCATGCCCCAGACCAATTTCCTGATTGGGATCTTTCGGCGGAATAAAAGGACCTGATTCAAAACCATGAACATCTGATCCACAAATTCCAACGTATTCCACTTTAATCAGCACTTCGTGCTCTTTTGGCACCGGGATATCGGCGGCAATAATTTTCATCGTGCCCGGCGTTTTTAATATCGCTTTTGAATTTTTCATTTTATTTCCCATCAATATTATTTGCTGGTAACTGCATCAATACCGAGACTTTCGACAGAGACGCCTTTGGTTTCAATTCCGATGGTAGCAATGGCGACAGCGACAATAATGGAGACCGCACCCAGCAGTACAAATACACCCGTCACTCCATAACCATTAAGCAATACCGCGACCGCATAAGGCGCAGCGATACCACTGATACGTCCTACCGCATTCGCCAGACCAGAACCGCGGAGTTTCGCTTCGGTTGGCCATATTTCCGGAACATAGACTGCCGAGGCGTAGCAAACGTACATATAGACAAAAGTAATCAGGAAGAAACCAATTAGCGTAATCAGCAGCATGCTGGTTTGCAGTGAATAGATATATCCCAGCACGGCAATTAACACTAATAACCCCACACCCATGGTCTTTCTCGGAATTTTATCCATTACCAGCATGGCGATAAAAATCCCAAACGGCGCGCCGAACATACTCATGGTATTTAAGACAATGGAGTCTTTCAGATTAATGCCCTGTGTCATAAATATTGTCGGTAGCCAATTAATTAAGGTGTACTGGACGACGTTCATAGCAATCAGAACAAAGGAACCCAAAATAACCCGCTTCAGTAACACCCCTGTTAATAATGCGGAGTACGGAACAGAACACGGTTGTTTGCCATCATCATCTATTACGACTGGTGGCAGCGGCTTACCGGTCTGTCGAATGACACCTTCCTCAATTGCCCGCATCACCTTTTCGGCTTCCTGGTAGCGCCCGCGAGACTCCAGCCAGCGAGGCGACTCAGGGAAACTGCGCCAGGCAATAACCGTTGCTATGAGCGACAGCACCGCAGGAATCAACAACTGTACGCGCCAGTTCCATTCCGTGCTGATAAGTGGCGTCAGCCCCATCGCAATCAGCGAACAGAGTGGATAAGACCAGTTGCCGATAAACGAGACCCGACTCGACCATGTACCACGATTTCTACCAGGCATATATTCGGTAAACCCGGCAAATAAGGTCACTAACAGCGCGCCTAATCCAACTCCCATTACAAAACGGCAGGCGATCAGAAAGGTCATATTGGGTGAAAACGCACCCACGATCATAGAAATAATATGAATCGCTTCATATAGAATAAATGCGTTTTTACGCCCGATTTTATCGCCAATAATTCCCCCACCGAGCGCGCCGAGAAACATTCCTGCCGTCGTAATGGCAGAGAACGTGGCGGTGGTGGAATTATCAGTCCAGCCAAGTTCTTTTAACTGCGCGAGAATTAATCCGCCGACGGCATTACTCCAGCAAACCAGTAATCCGAAGGCAACCATCGCAAACATTGACGTATGCCAGCGACAGTCAGGTAGCCTGTCCAGTCTGGCGCCGCAGTGCGGTTTTGCTATTTGTTCCATGCGATAACGTCCTTTTAATAAACATGTTATTCATCAAAGTCGTAAGTCATGATGACTTTAATCGCGGTTTTATTGACCATGGCGTCAAATCCTTCGCGCCATTGCGATAGGCCGATACGGTGAGTGATCATCGGTTTGACCTTGATCGCTCCGCTGGCCAGCAGGCGTATGGCGTTGCGCCAGGATGTAGAATCGTAGGCCATATGGCCAATGATGCTTTTGTTCCACGCGGTGATGTCGTTGATGGAGAAATCGAGAGGTTTAAAGCCCATGCCGACGCGAACGACTTCACCATTCGGGCGCAGCATTTCGATCGATTGTTTCAGAGCTATATTGGCACCAGAGCATTCAATGACTAGCCCCAGATTGTCTTTACCGCAGATTTCCTGGCAACGTGCAACCACATCTTCGGTCGAACCGTTAACGACAGCTGTCGCGCCCAGGTCTTTGGCGATGGGGAAGCGTACGGCAACATCCTCTTCCAGCCCGACCATCACAATATTAACGGCCCCCATAATGCGCGCCATTTGCACGGAAAAGAGCCCTAATGGGCCGGTGCCGAAAACCACGACATCCTGGCCGGGAAGGAATTTGGATTGCTGAGCAATAGATTTGTAGGCGTTACAGATAGGATCCAGCACCGCCGCTTCTTCATAATCAACGCCTTGTGGGATTTCCCACAGCGCATGGCGGTGAATTTTGAGGATTTCTCCCGGCACCAGGCAATATTTAGAGAACCCTCCGCCCCATGTGTTGTTGTCGAGACCTAAGTTCACTTTTTCTGTACAACACAGAAAATCGCCTTGTTCGCAGGCCGGGCAAACACCGCAGACATGTCCACTATTGTCAGAAACCACCCGCTGACCGACTTTCCAGTCCTTAACTTTGTCGCCAACGCGGACAATTTTACCGGCGAACTCATGGCCGCGGATGGAGTTAAATTGATCAGATCCGCTATCAACATTGTAGTGTTTCATGTCCGCGCCGCAGATAGCCGCCGCTTTGATTTCAATCACGATGTCATCCGGGCCACAAACTGGTTCCGGTACATCAATCATCTTATAGCCGCCAAAGGCCTTGCCAAATCTTGCCAGTGCTTTCATTGAATTTTCCTTTGTGTTCAGTTTTGCATCAGTGACAATCATACTTATCCATATAATTTTTGAGGTCAACATCAAATCTTTAAAACACAGATTATTATCTGCATTTCACAACCAAGATCACAAATAAGTGCAAAGATGAATTGAAAACCAAGTGAACCTGGCAGCCGCTTCGCTAAAATGGCGTGAACCCCTTCGCATTTTTCCTGTTATGAAACTGTTAACCTGCGGGTGCTGTTTTTTTCGCCACGCCATTTCCGTGGCGTGTTTACTTGTTTAAATGTCAAAGAGGAACACCGATGAAACTATTGCCTTTGTTGGCAGCATTACCCTTGCTCTGCGCCAGCGTTGTTTCCGCCAATTCACTGATGTCAGTTGGCTACTTTAATGGCGGTGGCGACGTCACTGCCGGTCCTGGCGGCGACATCAATAAACTGGATGTTCGCCAGATAACTCATCTCAACTATTCGTTTGGCCTTGTCTACAACAACGAAAAAGACGAGACCAATGACGCCTTAAAAGACGCCAGCAAACTGCATCAAATTTGGCTTTCACAGAAAGTGCAGGATGATTTGCTGAAAATTCCACAGCTGCGTAAACAAAATCCAAACCTGAAAGTGTTACTTTCCGTCGGCGGTTGGGGAGCGCGTGGATTCTCTGGTGCGGCGGCAACGAAGGATACGCGCGCAGTGTTTATTCAGTCTGCGCAAGAGATAATTGCGAAATATGGTCTGGATGGCATCGACCTCGACTGGGAATATCCGGTTAACGGAGCCTGGGGACTGGTCGAAAGCCAACCGGCTGACCGCGCTAACTTTACCGCGCTGCTAACAGAACTGCGGACCGCATTGGGGCATAAAAAACTGCTGACCATCGCCGTGGGCGCAAATGCAGAAAGTCCGAAAAGCTGGGTGGATGTAAAAGCCATTGCACCATCGCTCGACTACATCAACCTGATGACCTATGACATGGCTTACGGCACCCAGTATTTTAACTCGAACCTGTATGATTCGACGCAATGGCCGACGGTCGCCGCGGCGGATAAATACAGCGCCGATTTTGTGGTCAGTAACTATCTCGCAGCCGGTCTGAAACCGAGCCAAATGAATCTGGGCATTGGCTTTTATGGACGCGTACCAAAACGCGCCGTTGAGCCAGGTATTGACTGGAGCAAACCTGACGCGCAGAAAAACCCGGCTACCCAGCCCTATTTCGAGTCAGCTCAAATTGAGTTGTTCAAATCACTGGGCGTCGACCTGAGCAAAGATACCTACGTGAAGTACAACGATATCGTGGCGAAGTTGATCAACGATCCGCAAAAGCGCTTTAGCCAACATTGGGATGATGAAGCGAAAGTACCGTGGCTGTCGGTGCAGTCTGCGGATGGAAAAACACTCTTTGCCCTCTCCTATGAAAATCCGCGTTCGGTGGCGATCAAAGCCGACTACATCAAAAGCAAAGGGTTGGGAGGCGCCATGTTCTGGGAGTACGGCGCAGATGACAATAATCAATTGGCGAAGCAGTTAGCCGATTCATTAGGCATCAAACACTGATCCCAACGCCTGACACAATAGGTTATGATTAGCACATTCTGCTGCGCCAGCTTTTGGCGCAGCTCTTCATTTTCTACTGGAGGCATGAGCTTTATGGCTTTTATCCCTAAAAATTACGCCCGTCTGGAAGTCGGTTACCGGGAAAAGGCGCTTAAACTCTTTCCCTGGGTCTGTGGACGCTGTTCCCGTGAGTTCGTGTATTCAAATTTGCGCGAGCTGACAGTACATCACATCGATCACGATCACTCCAATAACCCGGAAGACGGTAGCAACTGGGAGATGTTATGCCTGTACTGTCACGATCATGAGCATTCGAAATACACTGAGGTGGATCAGTATGGTTCTACCGTAGTGGCAGGGGAAGATGCGCAGAAAGACGTCGGCGAGGCGAAATACAATCCGTTCGCCGATCTGAAGGCGATGATGAACAAGAAATAACAGCAACTGCGGGCCCGACACCGATGTTTGCCGGGCCAGGTTAATCAGGATTTAAACGTCGCAATCGGTTCGGGCGTAATACCAAACTCAACCTTCAACTGCTGCTTGCTCTTCATCACCATCTCACCGTTGGTATCAATCGTCATATGCTGCGCGTCAATATTGTTTCGCGCCTGCCATAACATTACCAGCTGTAAGCTGTTCTCTTTTTGTTCTGCCGTTAGCGCTACGCCATCCGGCCATTTTCCGAGTTCAACGGCAGTCGATAAGCGCTGATAAACTTCCGGCGTCATACTGTTGATCATCTCATCAAGATTCATGTTAAATCCACTCTCCGTAGAATAATTTGCTGAATCGTTTCTTCAACCCTTGGTTTGCTCACCGTTTTCACTATCGGTGAAGTTCAAAGACGCTGAGTTAACGCAGTACCGTTCACCGGTAGGTTTCGGACCATCCGGGAAGACGTGTCCCAGGTGCGCATCGCAGTTTCCGCAGCGGATTTCTATGCGCTGCATGCCGTGTGACGTATCTTTTATGTAATGGATAGCCTCATCGCTGACAGGCTCGTAAAAGCTGGGCCAGCCGCAGCCAGAGTCATATTTTGTCTCGGAACGAAATAGCGGTTTATCGCAGATCAGACAGTGGTAGATGCCGTCACGCTTGTTATGCAGCAAACGCCCGGTAAATGGCGGTTCTGTCCCGTGATTCTGCGTCACGTAGAACTGCATTTCGGTTAAATTTTTTTTCAGTTCTTCTGGAGAAGGTTGATTAGCCATTTGCTCACATCTCGCTTTATCTAAACTCACATCGCGAGACAGATTCTAACAAAACATTAACACCGGAGTGCGAACTTTTGTTCTAAACTTGATCCTTGCGAAATGGCAGCCTGCAATTCGTGATCAGAATCACGTTTTTATCTTGATTGCCCTTTAAAATTCGGGCCGCCGACCCCATGTGGTTTCAAGCCCAAAGGAAGAGTGAGGCGAGTCAGTTGCGCAAAGCTTAGGCAGCAGATTGATTTGTCGCAATGATTGACACGATTCCGCTTGACGCTGCGTAAGGTTTTTGTAATTTTACAGGCAACCTTTTATTCACTAACAAATAGCTGGTGGAATATATGACTATCAAAGTAGGTATCAACGGTTTTGGCCGTATCGGTCGCATTGTTTTCCGTGCTGCTCAAGAACGCTCTGACATCGAGATCGTTGCAATCAACGACCTGTTAGACGCTGACTACATGGCTTACATGCTGAAATATGACTCCACTCACGGCCGTTTCAACGGTACCGTTGAAGTGAAAGACGGTCATCTGATCGTAAACGGTAAAAAAATCCGTGTTACCGCTGAACGTGATCCGGCTAACCTGAAATGGGACGAAGTTGGTGTTGACGTAGTAGCTGAAGCTACTGGCCTGTTCCTGACAGATGAAACCGCTCGTAAGCACATCACTGCTGGCGCGAAAAAAGTGGTTCTGACTGGTCCGTCCAAAGATAACACTCCGATGTTTGTTAAAGGCGCTAACTTTGACAAATACGAAGGTCAGGACATCGTTTCTAACGCATCCTGCACCACTAACTGCCTGGCTCCGCTGGCTAAAGTTATCAACGACAACTTCGGCATCATCGAAGGTCTGATGACTACTGTTCACGCGACCACCGCTACTCAGAAAACCGTTGATGGCCCGTCTCACAAAGACTGGCGCGGCGGCCGCGGCGCATCCCAGAACATCATCCCGTCCTCTACCGGTGCTGCTAAAGCTGTAGGTAAAGTACTGCCAGAACTGAACGGCAAACTGACTGGTATGGCGTTCCGCGTTCCTACCCCGAACGTATCCGTTGTTGACCTGACCGTTCGTCTGGAAAAAGCTGCTTCTTACGAAGAAATTAAGAAAGCAATCAAAGCTGCTTCCGAAGGCCCGATGAAAGGCGTTCTGGGTTACACCGAAGACGACGTAGTATCTACCGATTTCAACGGTGAAGTTTGCACTTCCGTGTTCGATGCTAAAGCTGGTATCGCACTGAACGACAACTTCGTGAAACTGGTATCCTGGTACGACAACGAAACCGGCTACTCTAACAAAGTTCTGGACCTGATTGCTCACATCTCCAAATAAGTTGAGATGAGTATCTGATCCAAAAAGGCGACTTCGGTCGCCTTTTTTTATGACCAAAATATTCACATACCAAGGATTGCATCATGATTAACAAAATTTTCGCTCTCCCGGTCATTGAACAGCTTACCCCTGTCCTCTCCCGCCGTCAGCTTGATGAGCTTGAGGTTCTTGTTGTCGATCACCCCCAGGTTAAAGCGTCTTTCGCGCTACAGGGCGCACATCTTCTTTCCTGGAAACCAAACGGCGAAGAGGAAGTCCTGTGGTTAAGCAACAATACCCCGTTTAAAACCGGCGTAGCGCTGCGTGGCGGCGTACCCATTTGCTGGCCGTGGTTTGGTCCGGCTGCTCAGCAGGGCCTGCCTTCGCATGGTTTTGCCCGTAACTTGCCATGGACGCTGAAAGCGCACAACGAAGACGACAATGGCGTGGTGTTGACGTTTGAACTGCAGAGCAATGCCGAAACGCATCAGCTTTGGCCGCACGAGTTTTGCCTGCTGGCCCGTTTCAAAGTGGGAGCCACCTGTGAGATGGAGCTGGAAGCTCACGGTGAGTTTGAAACCACCTCGGCACTGCATACCTATTTCAACGTTGGTGACATTGCGGCAGTGAAAGTTAGTGGTCTCGGCGATCGCCTGATCGATAAAGTGAATGATGCTAAAGAAGATGTGCTGGCTGATGGTATCCAGACCTTCCCGGACCGCACCGATCGTGTCTATCTGAATCCGGAAGCGTGCAGCGTGATTCATGATGATGCGTTGAATCGCAATATCGACGTTGTCCACCACCACCACCTGAATGTCGTGGGCTGGAACCCTGGCCCGGCGCTGTCCGTCAGTATGGGCGACATGCCGGATGATGGCTACAAAACGTTTGTTTGTGTAGAAACGGCTTACGCGACCGCTCCGCAGAAAACCACCGAAGAAAAACCATCTCGCCTCGCGCAGACTATTCGTGTTGCTAAACGCTAAGACAACTCTGCACAACATGCCGGATGCGGCTAACGCCTTATCCGGCCTACAAACACACGCAGTCGTAGGCCTGATAAGCGCAGCGCCATCAGGTAAATCAGTGCAACATGCCGGATGCGGCTAACGCCTTATCCGGCATGCAAACCACACGCAGCCGTTGGCCTGATAAGCTGCGTGAGCATCGTCATTTGGCAAATCAGGCCATATCCAGCGCTGTTTTACCTTTTGGCGCCGGATACGCCTTATCTAACTGCTTCAGCTCATCTACAGAGAGCGTTATCTGCAGCGCGGCGGCATTTTGTTCGACATGCGCTACGCTTGCGGCTTTCGGAATTGCTATTACACCCGACTGACGAATCACCCACGCCAGCAAAATCTGCGCAGCACTAACATTGTGCACGCGCGCAATGTCATTCACCACGGAATTAGAAAGCAAATCGCCACGCAGGCGTCCCGCCTGGGCCAGCGGACTGTATGCCATAACCGGCATCTGCTGCTGCTGGCACCACGGCAGTAAATCATATTCAATACCGCGCGAGGCTAAATGATAAAGCACCTGGTTAGTCGCACACTCCCGTCCACCGGGTACCTGCCATAACGCCTGCATATCATCATAATCGAGATTTGAGACGCCCCAACGGCGGATTTTCCCTTGCGCAATCAGTGTTTCCATGGCATCGACGGTCTCTGCAAATGAAAAATCGCCCATCCAGTGCAGCAAATAGAGATCCAGATAATCAGTTTTCAGTCGACGCAGGCTGGCTTCGCAGGCGGCAATGGCTTTCTCTCCACCGGCATTCCATGGGTAAACTTTCGAGACTAAAAAAGCGCTATCACGCCGTCCCGTTAATGCTTCACCCACCACCTCTTCCGCTGCACCATCAGCGTACATTTCTGCGGTATCAATCAATCGCAGGCCGAGATCCAGTCCGGCCTGCAGCGCAGACACTTCATCCCGGCGTCGGCTTGGATCCTCGCCCATGTACCATGTTCCCTGCCCAATAGCAGGAAGCGATACCTGGTTTGTAAACGTCACCTGTTTCGCTGTCATCGCACCCTCCTGTGTTAATGCACCACAGTAAAGCAAAACAACGTGCATGTGTCCTGTTAGGGTGCACAAATTGCACCATCATGATCTGGGGGTTGTCTTAAATTTAATGACGTAAAAAAGCCCGCAGAGATGCGGGCTAGTGTTTGACACCGAGTAGTATCAGAACTTGTAGGTCACACCCACCGAGAAGATGCCAGACCAGGACTTATCGACCATCGGGCTGTCTTTAACTTCATCACTCAAACGCACATAACGGCCAGTGCCGTACACGTTCCAGTTGCCAAGGAAGTTATAGCTCGCGGTCAACTCCAGGTACGGATCCCATCCATCGTCAGCGTTGTAGCTATTCAGACCACTGCGGCGAGACTCGTGATTGGACACACCATAATAGTAGTCGTTGTAGTTTTCGCTGCTGTACTGCACACCGATACCCGGCGTCAGGGTCAGACCACCATTGGTGTAACGGTAGAGCCAGGCCAGATCCCAGATAAAGCCGTTGCTGTTATCCAGGGTATCACCCGCCAGTGCGGTACGCAGGAAACCATACTGGGTGTTATGTACATATGATAGACCAGCCATCAAGCTGCTTTTACGCTTGTCGAGTTGGCGTAAAGCATGGCTATCGCTATCACCCGGCTTGAAATGCGTCGGATCATAGTACGCCATGATGGAAAGCTTATCTGCCGTATCATTCCACAAATAGTAACCGCCACCCAAGCCGCGGAACCACACATTATCGCCTTCATAGGTGACAACCGGAACAGGGTAAACATCGCGGTCATACTGTTTGTACGGGCTGTTAATCACACCAACACCCGCGCCAACAGTCCACTGACTTTCCGCCTGTGCGGTGCTAACTGCGGTTGCGGCAAGGACGCCAAGTGCCAGAAGTTTGAGTTTGGTCACAATCCATAATTCCTTATTCAAATGTGTAGCGGTCAAAGTGTAACCGCCAATACGCTTCAGCCCAACTATTTTACGTATTCACCCCAGAATGTAACCCCCTAATTTCTCAGCGAGTGATGACATTTTGCTTGCAGCACGGTGAACACCGCATGAATCCCGCTCCAATTCTTTACATAAGATGTGCTTTTTTTGCTGATGAGTTATTGATATGCCATTGAAATTCATTTGCGCACACAGGCAAGTTTTGCAAATGCCATCTACGCTTAATTTTAGAAGGTGTATCACCGAATACGTTGATCTCCTGACCACTAAAATGGCATGAGAGTTGCTTATTTCTTCAGCAGCGACGTCGTTCAGTTTACCTCTTCAGGGGCCTCTACTATTCATATGAACGGCTCTTAACATGTGCTAAAAAACGAAAGGACGGCATACCATGAATATATTCGATCACTATCGCCAGCGTTATGAAGCTGCCAAGGACGAAGAGTTCACGCTGCAGGAGTTTCTTACCACTTGTCGGCAAGATCGCAGTGCTTATGCCAACGCGGCAGAGCGGCTATTAATGGCTATTGGTGAGCCTGTCATGGTTGACACTGCCCATGAACCTCGACTTTCTCGACTCTTTTCGAATCGGGTAATTGCACGCTATCCCGCTTTTGAAGAGTTTTACGGCATGGAAGACGCCATTGAGCAGATTGTTTCTTATTTGAAGCATGCGGCTCAAGGTCTGGAAGAGAAGAAGCAGATTCTGTATCTGCTGGGGCCTGTGGGAGGGGGGAAATCATCTCTTGCTGAGCGGCTGAAGTCGCTGATGCAACGAGTACCGATTTATGTCCTGAGCGCCAATGGCGAACGTAGCCCGGTCAACGATCATCCGTTATGCCTGTTTAATCCGCAGGAAGACGCGCAGATCCTGGAAAAAGAGTATGGGATCCCGCGTCGTTATCTCGGTACGATCATGTCGCCGTGGGCTGCTAAACGTCTGCATGATTTTGGCGGGGACATTACAAAATTCCGCGTCGTCAAAGTCTGGCCGTCTATTCTGGAGCAGATCGCTATCGCTAAAACGGAGCCTGGTGATGAAAACAACCAGGATATTTCTGCGCTGGTCGGGAAAGTGGATATTCGTAAACTCGAACACCACGCCCAGAACGATCCTGATGCCTACGGTTATTCGGGCGCACTGTGCCGCTCAAACCAGGGGATTATGGAGTTCGTTGAGATGTTTAAAGCACCGATTAAAGTGCTGCATCCTCTGCTGACCGCCACCCAGGAAGGAAACTACAACGGGACAGAAGGTATCTCCGCCCTGCCGTTTAACGGGATTATTCTTGCCCACTCGAACGAGTCTGAATGGGTAACGTTCCGTAATAACAAAAACAATGAGGCGTTCCTTGACCGTGTTTACATCGTCAAAGTGCCTTATTGCCTGCGGATCTCTGAAGAGATCAAAATTTACGAAAAACTGCTTAACCACAGTGAGCTGACCCATGCGCCTTGCGCACCGGGCACGTTGGAAACGCTCTCTCGCTTTACCATTCTTTCTCGCCTGAAAGAACCTGAGAACTCGAGCATTTACTCGAAGATGCGCGTTTACGATGGCGAAAGCCTGAAAGATACCGATCCAAAAGCGAAATCCTATCAGGAGTATCGTGATTACGCCGGGGTTGATGAGGGAATGAACGGTCTGTCCACGCGTTTCGCGTTTAAGATCCTCTCTCGCGTATTTAACTTTGACCATGCTGAAGTGGCAGCTAACCCGGTTCATCTGTTCTACGTACTGGAGCAGCAAATCGAGCGTGAACAGTTCCCGCAGGAGCAAGCTGAGCGTTATCTTGAGTTCCTGAAAGGCTATCTGATCCCGAAATATGCTGAATTTATCGGCAAGGAGATCCAGACAGCTTATCTCGAATCCTATTCCGAATACGGACAGAACATTTTCGACCGTTATGTCACTTATGCGGATTTCTGGATTCAGGATCAGGAGTATCGCGATCCAGATACCGGGCAGCTGTTTGATCGCGAGTCACTGAACTCAGAACTGGAGAAAATTGAGAAGCCGGCGGGTATCAGTAACCCGAAAGATTTCCGTAACGAGATCGTCAACTTTGTTCTGCGTGCCAGAGCGAATAACAGCGGTCGCAATCCAAACTGGACCAGTTACGAAAAACTACGCACGGTTATTGAGAAGAAAATGTTCTCCAATACCGAGGAGCTGCTGCCGGTCATTTCGTTCAATGCTAAAACCTCGACTGACGAGCAGAAAAAACACGACGATTTTGTCGACCGTATGATGGAAAAAGGCTACACGCGTAAACAAGTGCGTTTACTGTGCGAATGGTATTTGCGCGTACGTAAATCGTCTTAACATAAGTGCCCGGTGGCGCATGCGCTTACCGGGCTTGCAAAACAATGTTCCGTAGGCCGGATAGCGACAGCGCCATCCGGCACTTACAGACATGGCGAACAGTTGGCAGTACGGGGGGCTTATGACCTGGTTTATTGACCGGCGTCTTAACGGCAAAAACAAGAGCACGGTAAACCGCCAGCGCTTCTTACGCCGTTATAAATCGCAAATTAAACAGTCGATCTCCGAGGCCATTAACAAGCGTTCGGTGACTGATGTGGATAGCGGCGAATCTGTCTCTATTCCGACTGATGATATTAGCGAACCAATGTTTCATCAGGGACGTGGTGGCCTGCGCCATCGCGTACATCCGGGTAACGACCATTTTGTGCAGAATGACCGCATTGAACGCCCACAAGGCGGCGGTGGCGGCTCAGGAAGTGGACAAGGCCAGGCCAGCCAGGATGGTGAGGGTCAGGATGAGTTCGTCTTTCAGATCTCTAAAGATGAATATCTTGATCTGTTGTTCGAAGATTTAGCACTTCCTAACCTGAAGCAGAATCAGCAGCGTCAGTTAACGGAGTATAAAACACACCGGGCAGGTTTTACCTCTAACGGTGTGCCTGCCAACATTAGCGTGGTGCGATCCCTGCAAAACTCACTGGCGCGCCGTACGGCGATGACAGCGGGTAAGCGTCGCGAACTGCATGCTCTCGAAGCGGATCTGGAAACCATCGCGAAAAGCGAACCAGCGCAGTTGCTGGAAGAGGAACGGTTACGCAAAGAGATTGCCGAACTGCGGGCAAAAATCGAACGCGTGCCATTTATCGACACCTTTGATTTACGCTACAAAAATTATGAAAAACGCCCCGACCCTTCCAGCCAGGCGGTGATGTTCTGCCTGATGGACGTCTCTGGTTCGATGGATCAGTCGACCAAAGATATGGCTAAACGCTTTTATATCCTGCTGTATCTGTTCTTAAGCCGGACCTATAAGAACGTGGAGGTGGTTTATATTCGCCACCATACCCAGGCGAAAGAAGTGGATGAACATGAGTTCTTCTACTCTCAGGAAACCGGGGGAACCATTGTCTCCAGTGCGCTGAAGTTAATGGATGAAGTGGTGAAAGATCGCTACAACCCTGCCCAGTGGAACATCTATGCTGCACAGGCATCGGACGGTGATAACTGGGCAGATGATTCACCGCTGTGTCATGAGATTTTGGCGAAAAAGCTACTGCCAGTGGTACGCTATTACAGCTATATCGAAATCACTCGCCGCGCCCACCAAACCTTATGGCGTGAATACGAACATCTGCAATCAACCTTTGATAACTTTGCGATGCAGCATATCCGCGACCAGGATGATATTTACCCGGTATTTCGCGAACTGTTTCATAAGCAAAGTACGACCAGTAACAATTAATCTAAACAAATCAGTCAGCGCGTAGATGTGCTGACTGATTTTATAAATAGTGCCCCATCCTGTTTTTATTTTCCCTTAACAGAGCAGCAGGCAATGTAGTTTAGCTGATGACGTTGCGAACGGAAGAAGCGAAACATTTTCAGGAACCGACGACGATTTTCGCTCGTGCGTAAGCCGTTAAACACAATTTTAACTGCCCCTGTAAGCCCTTCATCACGAATTAATCCGCGCGGTGACATCAGCGACATGTTGCCATTCTGCTGCAAGACCTGTTCGAACCCGCAGTTAAGAAACAAATCACGCCAGCCTTGTCTGGTCATTGGGCTAACGTTTGATTTCACCACATCGACAAGCTGGCCCTGTTCGCCCGCGCCCAGTTTTTGGGCGGTGAACATAATATCGTGGGTGAGCAGGCGCCCACCGGGCTTCAACACGCGATAATATTCGGCTATTAACTTCGCCTTCGCTTTATCGGCATACATTGTCAGCATGGCTTCGTTAATCACAACATCGAAACTGTTATCCGCAAAAGGAAGAGTGTTGGCGTTTGCCGCCATCACATGAATGTGATTTTCCAGACCATTTACTGCCACATTATTTCTGGCATTAGACAGCGCGGTTTTATCCATATCGATAGCGTAGACCGTACAACCAAAGCGTTGAACTAACTCTATCGCCGTCGTGGCCATGTTGCACGCCACTTCAAGCACCTGGCTGCCGGGCGTCAGCTGTGACTGGCTAAACAACCATTCTGTTGCTTCAACGCCGCCCGGACGCAGACGGGTTTTGCCCAGGCTGGCTAAAAATGTATGACCCGCTTTTTCAGTCGCGCTCATTGGCCTGTCTCCTTTTATAAGTTGCATTATAAATACAACATTAAGAGTTAAAGGTGAAGCGCGCGAATGATTTTTATTACAAAATGTCCTTGCCCGTAGCGTTAGAGCGGATGTATGCCGTGTGATAGACTGAATTATCAGACTTACAGGGCTGTAAACCATTATGAAATTGCATCATAAAGCGCTCAGGCTCTTTATCTCCGTCAGCGTAATTGTTTTGACGTCTTCTTTTTTGGTTTATGAGCTCATTGCCAGCGATAAAGCAATGAATGCGTACATGCGCTATATCAATGAGAAAGCCGACTCATCGTTTCTCTATGATAAGTACACAAATCAAAGCATCGCAGCCCATCTGATGCGCACATTTTCGTCCCCCCAGGAGCCAGCCTCTCTCGAACAGCAAAAAGCACTTTGCACCACTTTCGACAGCGTTAACGGCGCTCATGGGCTCAACCTTACTAAGCACAACTATCTGCCATTGCACGGTACGTTGCAGACCACCTCAACAAAATGTAGTGAACAGCTTGATGACATTTTTCTGCTGCCTTCTTTTGACCGGGCGGTCAATGTTAATCGTCAGCAGAAAGATTACGGTCAGGGATTAGGGACGTTAGAGTATAAATTTCGATATTACGTCGATCTCAAAAATAACTACGTCTATTTCTATGATTTGATCGACTCGCGGAAATTTGCGATACACAACTGGTCGTTTTTGCAAAAAGGTACGCTGGGAATCGACCAGAATGATATTGATGGTATTTTCACCGGCCGCACGGTGATTTCCAGTATTTATGAAGATAACCTGACCGAGAAAAAAGTGATGAGCTTTTTAACACCGGTCTACTACACCGGTAAGTTAAAAGGTGTGGTGATGGTAGATATTAATAAAGAGAATTTACAGAATATTTTCTATACCAGCGACCGCCCTCTCGTCTGGCGCTATCTTAATGTAACGGTCTCGGATACCAGCTCCGGTAAAGAGATTCTCGTTCATAAAAGTGAAACCGATCTGTTCCGCTATGTTGACTATGAGAAGGACATACCCGGTGGTATACGCATCACACTCTCACTCGATGTTATGTATTTTATTGTCTCGTCCTGGAAGATATTCGCATTCTATTTACTGGCAACGATATTACTGCTGAATATGGTCAGAACGCATTTTCGGTTGTATCACAACGTCACGCGGGAAAATGTCAGTGATGCGATGACCGGGCTCTACAACCGTAAAATTTTAACGCCGGCGCTTGAGCAGCGTTTGCAACAGTTGGTGAACACGGGAACGCTCGTCACCTTTATCGCCATCGACTGCGATAAACTGAAAGTCATCAATGACACGTTAGGGCATAAAGAAGGCGATCGGATTATCACCCATCTGGCCAAAGCCATTCAAAGCTCTATTCGCAAAAGCGACTACGCCATCCGCCTCGGCGGCGATGAGTTTTGTATTATCCTCATCGACCACCCCAGTGATTTAACGCCCCGCCTGCTGGAAAGAATTCGCTATAACTTACAAATTATTGCGCATGATATATCCATCAGCTTCTCCGCCGGGGTTTATAATATGCAGCCGAACGACACTATTGATGATGCTTACAAAGCATCTGATGCACAGCTCTATCTGAACAAACAGAAAAAACACGCCGGTGCGTGATTATTTTTCTGCAGGATTTTCATTGTTGTACCAGGAGTAAGTCATGACGGAAGTGAACAAAGGTAACGCAACGCATCAGCGTTTAATTTCGCTGTTGTCAGAGCAAGGCGCAACGTACCGCGTGGTAAGCCATGAAGCCGTCGGCAAATGTGAGGCAGTTTCTGAAATTCGTGGTACCGCACTGGGCCAGGGAGCAAAAGCGCTGGTCTGCAAAGTAAAAGGCAACGGCGTCAATCAGCATGTTCTGGCGATCCTCTCTGCCGATCAGCAGGCCGACCTGAGCCGGTTAGCCAGCCATATTGGCGGGTTGAGAGCGTCTCTTGCCAGCCCGGCGGAGGTAGATGAACTGACTGGCTGCGTATTTGGCGCTATCCCACCGTTCAGTTTTCATCCTAATCTCAAGCTGGTCGCTGATCCGCTATTGTTTGAGCGTTTTCATGAAATTGCGTTTAATGCCGGGTTGCTGGAAAAATCCGTGATCATGGATACCGCAGATTACCTGCGTATCGCGCAACCTGAATTAATCCCTTTCCGCCGCGAACAATAATAGTCTGCGTTAGCAGTAAAAAACGTCGCATCGTGCGTTAGCCCAAAAAAAATCATAATCATTAAAAAAAGCCTGTTCCGTCACGCATTTACGCGTACAGTAAGCAGGCTTATTTTTTCTTTTGGCAAGGAAACTACGATGTTTGATGTCACTCTGCTGATCCTCCTCGGACTGGCAGCTCTGGGCTTTGTCAGCCACAACACCACTGTCGCTGTTTCAATTCTGGTGCTGATCATTGTCCGTGTTACCCCTCTGAATACTTTCTTCCCCTGGATTGAAAAACAGGGCCTGACCGTCGGGATTATCATTCTGACCATTGGCGTCATGGCACCGATCGCCAGCGGAACGCTACCGCCCTCCACGCTCATCCACTCCTTTGTAAACTGGAAATCACTGGTCGCTATTGCCGTCGGGGTATTTGTCTCATGGCTCGGCGGACGCGGCGTTACGCTAATGGGCAGTCAGCCCCAGCTTGTTGCCGGATTACTGGTGGGCACGGTACTGGGCGTGGCGCTGTTTCGCGGTGTGCCGGTGGGGCCGCTTATTGCGGCAGGCCTGGTCTCGTTGATTGTTGGGAAGCAGTAGCCAGCCCGTTCAGATAACGGCCTGGCGTCTGCCCCAGGCCTTTTTTGAACATAGTGATAAATGCCGTGGTCGAATCGTACCCGAGCATTTGCGCGACCTGTTGTACATTGCGGCCATCGATCAACGCCTGCAACGCCAGAATCAGCTGGAGCTGGTGACGCCAGCGGCGAAAACTCAACCCCGTTTCTTTGACGACCAGACGAGCAAGGTTACGTTCACTCATCGCAAATACGCTGGCCCATTGTCCCAACGTCTGCCATTGTGCAGGCTCTTTCGCCATCGTTGCGACCATTCTGCGAATTTTCGGGTGATCGGAAACCGGTAACTGCATCTGCTCCTGGGGTTGCTGCGGGAGTTCATCAAACAACACTTGCGTCAGCCGCTGAGTTGCCGGTTCCAGTCGCTGAGCATCCGATTTGGACGCCAGCGCCAGAATGAGTTCCCGACATAACGGGGCGATTTTCAGCGTGCAGCAACGTTCAGGCATCACGACAGCCTGCGGCTCAATAAATAGAAAACACAATTGCGCGCCCACGGTAACGTGGTTGCTGTGTGGAATTTCGCCAGGGATCCACACCGCATATTGCGGAGGCACCATCCACATAGCGTTTTCAACTTCACAGGTGATCGCGCCATGCAGCGCCAGGATCAACTGTCCCTTACGATGCTGATGCAGCGGACTGAAAAGTTCATCTTCCCGAGCCTGAATACAAAATGCTACCGCCGCATCGTGGTGCAAATCGGGCTCATATCCATCCAGTCTCAGTCCCAACATAAGAATGTCCTATTTTAGCGATAATCTGTCATTTTAGCTTGATTCATCCATAGTGTAAAAACGCTAAAGTATCGCCTCGCCTGACGATATGAGAAAAAAATGATTACTACACCTTCCTCCCGTGGCAAAAATGCAGCGTTGCTGATCGCGGGGATCCTGATGATTGCCACCACACTGCGCGTCACCTTTACCGGCGCAGCCCCGTTGCTGGATGCCATTCGCGCCGACTACGGCTTGAGTACCGCCCAGACTGGGCTTCTGACTACCCTGCCGCTGCTGGCCTTCGCGCTGGTATCACCCCTGGCTGCCGCCGTTGCGCGCCGCTGGGGCATCGAACGTAGCCTGTTTGCCGCGATGCTGTTGATTTGCGTAGGTATTGCGATTCGTTCGCTGCCTTCCTCAGGGTTCCTGTTTAGCGGTACCGCCATCATTGGTTGCGGAATCGCGTTGGGAAATGTGCTGTTACCCGGATTGATTAAGCGTGATTTTTCCCAGCATGTGGCGAAACTCACTGGCGCATACTCGCTGACCATGGGCGCGGCGGCGGCACTGGGCTCGGCAATTGTGGTTCCATTGGCACTAAATGGATTTGACTGGCGCGGTGCGTTGATGGTGCTGATGGCCTTCCCGCTGCTGGCGCTGATTATCTGGTTGCCCCAATGCCGCCAGACTGCTCATGCCAGCCTGAGTAACTCGCGCGCCTTGCATTCCCGCGCGATCTGGCGCTCTGGCCTAGCCTGGCAAGTGACGCTGTTTCTGGGGATCAACTCCCTTGTCTATTACGTCATCATTGGCTGGCTACCCGCCATTTTAATTAGCCATGGCTACAGTGAATCTCAGGCCGGTTCGTTGCATGGTTTACTGCAGCTGGCGACTGCCGCGCCGGGAATATTGATCCCTCTCGTCCTGAACAGATTTAAGGATCAGCGCGCCATCGCCGCTCTGGTTTCGTTAATGTGCGCCGTCGGCGCGGCGGGATTCGCCATAATGCCCGAACAGGCATTGCTATGGACCATCCTGTTTGGCTTTGGCTCAGGCGCGACGATGATCCTCGGCTTAACCTTTATTGGCCTGCGCGCAAGCTCAGCGCATCAGGCTGCAGCGCTCTCCGGCATGGCGCAGTCTGTCGGATATTTACTGGCCGCCTGCGGGCCACCGCTGATGGGGAAAATTCACGACCTCAACGGTAGTTGGCTGATTCCATTAACGGGTGTCGCCGTGTTAGCGATGCTGATGGCGGTGTTTGGTTTGTGCGCGGGGCGCAATCGGGAGATCGCGAGCGCATAATGCAGAGGGCAGGTTCGCGGACAACCTGCCCAATATTTATCCGCGCGCGGCGCGCAGCATCGCCTGAACCAGAGGTACGGGTTTTCCCGCCAGCGCTCCGCGTTCATGCTGAAAGAGCGTGCCGACATAAAATGGATGTGTCACCAGCTCAATGGCACGAATATCACCAGCCTCATCCCAACCGGTCACACGGAGATCGCCACGCTCCAGCTCAGCGGCAAAATCTTCCGATACGCCGTAGTTGCAGTGATATCCCTCCGAGATAACATCCCGTCCGTAGGCTTTGGCAATCAGCGTATTGGCCCGAAGCTCAATATCATCCGTTTTTTCTACCAGCGAGCAGGTCAACGGTGCTATCACCATCCGACCCGTGGTGTCCGTCTCCGCGTGGGCGGCGTCGATCCAGCCCAGCACGTTGCGGGCATACTCCAGAATGGCATGTTGAAAGCCGCCACAGGTACCCAGGAATGGGATGCTGTTTTCACGCGCATAGCGTATCGCGATCAGCGCCCCTTCCAGGTGGCGATAAGGACTGCCTGGAACGACCCAAATGGCATCATAACCTACCAGGTCCTCACTGCTGCTGATATCAGATGTGGTTAGCCAGTCATAATCAGCCACTAATTCCAGGACGGCAGCGGCATCATCAATGGCAAGAGGAATAGCCTGATGCGCCACAATATCGGGGTTGTAATCGCCCACCAGCGCAATGCGAAGCGTATCTTTAATCGGGGAAATTTCCATTAAACGTTCCTTATGTCCAGACAATGAGGGACACTATAAGGAGCCTCAGCCTACCGATTTTTTGTTGGTATCACAATCCCTTAAATTGGGAGTCAGGGCTGGCGGAATGCTATAATGGTCACGTTTTACGATCTTATTTAACCGTAATAGCGATAGCTTAATGGAGCGGATGAAGAGATGAATATTCAGTGCAAACGTGTGTATGACCCGGCAGAAAAAAGCGATGGTTACCGCGTGTTGGTCGACCGGTTATGGCCTCGCGGGGTGAAAAAGAGCGATCTTATTTTCAACGAATGGAATAAAGCACTTACCCCGTCATCTGATTTACGTAAGGCATTCCACGCAGAGTTGATTGATTTCTCGCATTTTTCTGAGCAATATCGCGCTGAACTGGCTCAACAGCAGCAAGAAGGAAAGCGCCTCGCAGAGATTGCCCGACAGCAAACCTTAACGCTACTGTATGCGGCGAAAAATACCCAGCAAAACCACGCGCTGGTGCTCGCTGAGTGGCTACGTCAATGCTGACCGCGTATCACTTGCCCGCTGTCGGATGATCTCTACGCCAGAGCGCCCATTCATCAATCACTTCCCCTCCGGGTAGTTTGCAGTCTGACCTTACGCCTTGCGGAGTCTGCACCGCAACCAGCGTACCGCCCTTTTGTTCGCAATACACCGATGCCGGATTCGCCATGCCGATTTTTGGTGGTTTAGGGGCATCAGGCTGCGTTGTACACCCCGCCAGCACCAGCAAGCCGGGCAAAATAATAGACGCTAGTTTCATCTCTACTCCTGTTTAAAAGTATTATTCCGGCAGGTTACCCCGACTTCCCTTCTATCTCCATGTTTTACGTTCTAATTTCAATTTTATGATTACATTTCAGCCAGAAACACGTGTTTCATCTTGCTCCCTGATGTTCTATCATGCGCCCACGCCAGCCTTGTCATCACTCAGGAGTATTTACACCTCATGTCGGACATGATCCTTGCCAGAGTCTCACAATCCTTAGCCACGGAGCAGTCAGTTGAGAGTCTGGTACGCCAACTTCTGGAAATGCTGGAAGTAGTGACTGAGATGGAATCTACATACTTGACCAAGGTCGATCTGGATGCCCGTCTGCAGCATATTCTGTATGCGCGTAATAGCTGCCAAATGCAGATCCCCGAAGGGCTGTCCGTACCGTGGGATGAAACGCTGTGCAAACGCGCTATTGAGGAAAACTGTCTGTACAGCGACAACGTGCCCGCACGATGGCCGGAATGTACCGCCGCTCGCGCACTGGACATCACCACTTTTCTGAGTACTCCCGTTCATCTTCCGGACGGAACGTTTTACGGAACGCTCTGCGCCACCAGTCGCCGCCAGCATGCGTTAAGCGAACGTGGTGAACAGGTGTTGCATCTGTTTGCCGGACTAATCGCCCAGTCTATTCAAAAAGAGTCGCTGGTTGCTCAGTTACGTGAAGCGAACGCTGCGCTGATTGCTCACTCCTACACCGATGCCCTGACCGGATTACCGAATCGGCGCGCAATTTTTGAAAATGTAGAGACCCTTTTTTCGCTCGCCCGCCACCTCAGGCAGAAGATAGTTGTCGCCTATATCGATTTGGATGATTTCAAATTGATAAATGACCGCTTTGGTCACGAGGTTGGCGACCAGTTCCTGATCCAGATTGGCCACCGCCTGCTGCGTAAATGTAGTGATAATGACATTCTCGGTCGACTGGGCGGTGACGAATTTTTAGTCGCTCGCCTGTCGCCGGAAGATGACAGGGAGCAACGTGTTCGTCTGCAGCAGGTGAAACATCAGTTGCAGCAGCAAATTTGCGGCGACTATCACCTGGGCGATATTCATCTGTTTTATCCTGGTGCCAGTCTGGGCGTGGTGGAAATTGATCCGCTGGAGACTGATGTAAACTGTGCGCTTCATCTCGCAGACAGCGCAATGTACAAGGATAAAAAGCGTCAGGATAAAACCGCTTTTGTCGTACATTAACCCCTGCTATGCTGACTCGTCTTTAAATAACTCTGGTAGATAATCGTATGCGACTCGGTATTATTTTCCCTGTCATTATTTTCATTTCCGCTGTCGTTTTCTTATCCTGGTTTTTTATTGGCGGTTACGCTGCGCCTGGAGCATAACGATGAAAAAAACAACGCTTATTATGATTGGCGTGGCTATCATCGTGGTTCTGGGCACGGAACTGGGGTGGTGGTAACCAAAGAAAAAGGCCACTTATCAGTGGCCTCTATTGTCTGCATGTTTACTTAACTTTTGACTTTTCTATAGATAAACAACACCACAATCGCACCGATAACCGCTACGACAAAACTACCAAAGTTGAAACCATCAACTTTACCAAAACCAAAGAAGGTACTGATCCAGCCACCTACTACCGCACCGACAACCCCTAAGATGATGGTCATAAAGAATCCGCCGCCATCTTTACCCGGCATAATCCATTTTGCCAAAATCCCAGCGATAAGACCGAAAATCACCCATGAAATAATGCCCATAATATCCCTCACTTATGTTTTTAAGTTAACGATTCGCTCGTTGTATAAAAGCATAGCATAGCGCTGAAAAATTAAAATTTGTGATCGGTATCACCTGCTATTTTCATCTTTTTCTGATCTTTCATAAGGTTAAACCATTCGATGGAGACATTTTCCCTGACGTAGCTCGTCATTAATGTCGAATCGTCAGTCATTCTGCTTTACTCATTCGCCCTCAGTCCCTGCAATTACTAGGTTTTCACTTCTGGCACGATTTATGCTTAAACAGCCGGTCACTATGACAAATCGTAGTCCGCGATGCGTATCGCGCGGCTCCGTTTACAATTCGCGCTATTTCAGCATTTAACAGGTCTGTTATTGATGAAAAAAATCACCAGTGTATGCCCATACTGTGGGGCCGGGTGCAAGCTCAAGCTTGTTGTTGAGAATAACAAAATCATCCGCGCCGAGGCCGCAGAGGGTGTAACGAACCAAAATCAGTTATGCCTGAAAGGCTACTATGGTTGGGATTTTCTTAACGACACTCGCCTTCTGACTCCCCGTCTGACTCGCCCGATGATCCGTTATGAAAAAGGTGGAAAATTCACTCCCGTTAGCTGGGATGAAGCCATTCGTTACACCGCAAAACGCTTATCTGAAATCAAAAATACCTATGGCCCCCGCGCCATTATGACCACCGGGTCTTCACGTGGAACAGGGAATGAAACCAACTACGTGATGCAAAAATTCGCACGTGGCGTTCTCCATACCAATAATGTCGATTGCTGCGCCCGTGTCTGTCACGGCCCTTCCGTTGCCGGGTTACAGGAAACATTAGGCAATGGCGCCATGAGCAATTCCATCAGCGACATTGAAAACTCAAAATGTCTGCTGATCTTTGGCTATAACTGCGCCGACTCGCACCCGATCGTGGCTCGCAGGGTAATTAAAGCTCGCCAGAATGGCGCAAAAATCATTGTCTGTGACCCACGTCGTATTGAAACTGCTCGTATCGCTGACCAACATTTGCAGTTAAAAAACGGTTGTAATATGGCACTGGTTAACGCCTTTGGCCATGTCCTCATCGAAGAGCAACTCTACGATCGCGAGTATGTACAAAAGCATGCGGAAGGACTGGAAACATACTGGGAAACCGTGAAGGACTATGCGCCTGAAGCCGTTGAACATTTAACGGGTGTTCCCGCACAGCAGGTTCGTCAGGCGATGCGTACATTTGCCGCAGCGCCATCGGCAACCGTGATGTGGGGAATGGGCGTCACCCAGTTTGGCCAGGCCGTTGACGTGGTTCGTGGTTTGTCGAGCCTGGCGTTGCTGACCGGCAATCTGGGACGTCCTAACGTCGGCGTTGGGCCGGTGCGTGGGCAGAATAACGTGCAAGGCGCGTGCGATATGGGGGTACTGCCTAACCAGTTCCCTGGGTATCAGGACGTGACCGATTTCACCGTCAGGGAGAAATTCGCCAACGCCTGGGGCATTGACGTTAATCAGATGGATGACAAGGTTGGGACGCGCATCACCGAAGTTCCGCATCTGGCTATTGAAGGCAAAATTAAAGCCTACTACATCATGGGGGAGGATCCGTTGCAAACCGAGGCCGATTTAGGTCTGGTCCGCGAAGGGTTTAACGCGCTCGATTTTATTGTCGTGCAGGATATCTTCATGACCAAGACAGCGGAAATGGCCGACGTCCTCCTGCCGGCCACCTCCTGGGGTGAACACGGTGGCGTCTTTACCTGCGCCGATCGTGGATTCCAGCGTTTTGAAAAAGCGATTGAACCCTCAGGTGATGTCAAGCGTGACTGGGAGATCATCAGCCTGCTGGCCAGTGAAATGGGCTATCCCATGCGGTATCAAAGTAACCAGCAAATCTGGGATGAGATGCGCGAGCTGTGCCCGCTGTTCTACGGCGTAACCTATGAGAAAATGGGTGAAATGGGGCATGTTCAGTGGCCATGTCCGGAGCTCGATCACCCCGGCACACCTTACCTTTACGCGAACAGCCAGTTTGATACCGCCAATGGCAAAGGCAAACTGTTTGCCGCACAATGGCGAGCGCCCGCAGAAGTTCCTGATGAAAAGTATCCGCTGGTCCTGTGTACAGTGCGTGAAGTTGGGCACTACTCTTGTCGTTCAATGACCGGCAACTGCGCAGCGCTGCAAGCCCTGGCAGATGAGCCTGGGTATGTGCAAATCAATACTCATGATGCAGAAAAACTGGGTATTCGTCATCGTGACCTGGTATGGGTCAGCTCGCGTCGTGGTAAGGTCATCAGCCGCGCGGATGTATCCGAGCGTATCAATACCGGAACGGTGTATATGACCTATCAATGGTGGATTGGTGCGTGTAACGAGTTAACCCAGGATAACCTCGATCCTATTTCGAAAACGCCGGAAACCAAATATTGCGCCGTAAGTATTGAGCACATTAGCGATCAGGGATGGGCTGAAAAGTATGCCGCACAGACGTATAGCGACATGAAATCACGCTTGTGCGAGGCCATTGCGTAAGTCACCTCGCTAACCGCCTGAGTCTGGTCATTCCAGACTCAGGTATTTTCCCGTTACTTCGCCAGCTGTGGTTCACTAAAGCGAATGGCAGCAGATTCTTCCTGCTTATCCCGCTGCATAAAACCGAGGTTCATAAGGAACAATCCCACCATAAACGGGAGTTCATACAGCTCTTCAATGAGATCGCCGTACTGCGCGTTGTGCAAAAAGATAGGGGCCAGCAGACGATGATGCTCTACCGTATCGGAGATCAAAAATGCACAGGTGGTGATCGCTAACAGCCCTAGCGGCAGCGGTTCATTGCGTAAGCGACGGGCTATATCCTGGCGTAAGCGTTTTGATATCAGGACAGGCAGAATAATCATTGCAATCAATACCACTGAGATAACTCTGAACAGAAGTTTAGGGTGCTCGGGGAAATAATCACGGCCCCAACTGGTACTGCGACCCAGCAACACCAACCACCACACAGCCGCCCAAAGCCAAAATTGTTTCTCGCCTTCAGGACGTGATAAAGGCCGGATGTAGCTGAGAGTAAAAAGCGCTCCAAACAGCAGCCATAACGCCTGGCCATTCTCAATCCATCTGACGACAGTACCGTTGAGCAAAGGTAGATTCCAGTTCGCAGTGAACGGGATCGCTACGATGATCAGCCCAAGAATGAAAGTGGGTAATGTTAGTCGGGTATTCAGTTTCATAAGCGAGGTTCTGTATTGTGACTGTTTCACGATCATAACCCCTGTGAATGATCCAACATTAGCAATCAATGCGGATTTCTTAAGGTATTCTTAAGAAATCTTTTTCCGGATATTTCCAGGTTTAACACGGATAAAAAAACCGCTCTGCGCCAGAGAAACGCAGTGCGGTTTATAAATCAAAAACGAAAATATGCAATCAGAGGCAGAGGCTAACATCTACCAGCCGCAGACGTCGTGCTCATTCTCGGTATCGTATGAACGTACCGTATTGACCAGGTCTTTAACCACTTCAGCGGCCACATCCGGAATCAACAGCGTCATCGGCGCTTCAGTTTCATAATCGACTGACACGCCGTTGCTGTTATTGGTCACTGTTACGGTATAGGTTGCTTTGCCCATGATTTACTCCTTGCCGGTGCGCACGACTTTTCGTTGATTCGCGCTCTCCATCAGAACTTCCGGGGCAACGAAAAAATCGATATTAAAGTAAGTGTCGTCGGTCATCACTTCGATGTTATGCCATTTTTCCGGTGGAAAAACGCCAAACTGACCGGCTTCAATAACCATCACCTCTACGGGCTCCGGGCTATGTTCATCTGCGTATCCGAGATATTTGACCGCCCCCTGCATAACCGAAAGTCGAGGGTAAACCCCGGCACGGGTTCCTTTATCAAGGTGGCGTTCGAAAATTCCGGCAGGTGCCGTTTCTTTGTTCCAGAATGGAGTAGAGCGTGTATGGATATGGTTCTGTGGAATTTGAAGCATTTTTCTTCCCTTTTCCAGTCGACAACCAGCGAGTTCTTACTGAACCGCTGCTGTACACAGGGTACGCCTCATAATATTCATTTGAAATACCATTTATTGGTTATAACAATACAATTATAAATGAATTGCAGGGTGTAATATTGAAGGCCCGCCGTAACCAACGGGCCAATGGCGTCACGACTGAAGCGTGGCCAGACGAGCGGCAAAACCAACAAAAATCAGACCAATAAGGGAATTACCCACTTTGGCCAGCTTTTTCTTCGTACGGATATACTGCGTCACGAACGCGCCGGAGAAAATAAGAAAGCTCAGGTAGAAAAAGCTCACTATCTCAAGCGTAATAGCCAAAATAAAGAATGACAGCCCTGAGTGCGGCGCATTGACATCAATAAACTGCACGAAGAACGAAACATAAAAAAGAATAGCTTTAGGATTCGTCAGGCTCAGAATTAACGCACGTTTAAAAATAGCGCCAAACGGGACTTCTTCAGGCGCGGCATCGCTTGCTTTCGATTTCAGTGTTGCATACAGGATCTTCGCACCGAGGTACAGCAGATAAAACGCGCCAAGATAGCGAACGATGTTGAACAAAACGGGCGTTGTTTTGATCAATGCGGCAACTCCGGCATAGGCCAAAAACATTAACACGGCATCGCCGATAAACACACCGCTTGCGGCGAGATAACCGCCCTTCACTCCCCGACCAACGCTGTTCTTCAACACAAATATCGTATTTGGCCCCGGTACCAGCACGATAAAAATAGCCCCCACCAGATACGTCCAGTAATTCAGAACTCCATACTCTGCGAACACGTTAACCTCTTCCTGAAAAAACACATGCACTTGCTGCGAGACAATATGCTAACGAATGCATCGGGTGATGGAAAGAGAAGGTTATGAATTAAAAAACCCGCCACTGGTGACGGGTGTGTACAGATAAGGTTAGCCCGGATTAATGGTGCAGCATCTCATCCACAACCTCTTCTCCCTTCAACTGGTAAGGGTAGTAGGTCGGCCAGTTTTCCATCTCTTCAAGCAAGGCTGCCTGCGAGGTATTTCCCATAAAAATATGGAAGTGGCTCGATTTACGCGGCGCGATAATATGATCGCTGAATTGCACGTATTTAGGTGCTTTGCTGTTAGCGTCTTTACACTCAAACAGATAACGTACACCTTTCTTGCCTGACTTATAGTGCAGAATTTTATAACCGGCGTAGTCGTATTTACATGATGCAACCTGATTACCGGTGTGAAATTCCATTACGTCATTTTCGATGCCGATGGTGTCTACGTTGGTTGCATAACCTTTACGGTAGTAATCTTTAATTTGTTCTGCCGTTTTGCTTTTGTCTTTCTCAGCTTTCTTTTTGAAGACCGGATCAAGCTCGCCGCTGACCAGATACGGATAGACAGATTGCCACATGCCATCCCAGTCGGTCAGCGCCCTATTTTGCACCTGGTTATCATCAAAAACCCCTTCCGACGCCTTTTGTTCTGCTTCGCTCATCGGCGCACCATGGGAATGATGACCGTGCGCCATAACCGAACCACTGACTACAAGCATCCCCAGAGCAATTGTCAGTTTTTTAATACAAATAGCCAAAATTTCACCCTCAAATCATTTGCGAGTGAATGTTATAATATAACATATCAATTTAATCAATAGATCAGCTACAAGCCTTATCTCATTTCACGTTACAAGGAGTTTGCTGGAACAAAGCTGCTCAAGCAGGGCCTGTTGATGGCTGATAATCAGCATAGCCAATGGCCGACGCTGGCATTCTTCAAGCAGCAGCGCCCAGATATCCCGTTGAATGGAAGGATCGAGCTGGGCGGTAATTTCATCAGCAATAAGAAAACGTGTCCGCGGGTCCAGCGCACGAAGTAAAGCAATTCGCGCCAGTTCACCGCCAGAAAGTTGTCCGGGGCGGCGAGTTAACCACTCTGGGTTGATGTGAAGACGGGTAAGCATTTCAGCATCCGGTCGCCAGGCATCATGAACCGCATCACCGGTGCTGCGTCGGGGGTTAAAAGTTAATTCCGGATGCTGTGGCACCAGTTGCACCGGGCAATACTGGTGCATCGGTAACGGTTGTTCATCAACCAGAATGTCACCCGAAGTTGGTTTCTGCCAGCCCGCCAGTACGCGTCCCAGCGTCGTTTTGCCCGTCCCACTTTGCGCACAAATCCCAATACGTTCTCCAGGGTGTAGAGAGAAGGTCAGATTTTGCCACAGAACCTTTTCTCCCTGACGGATTGTTACATCACGACAGCACAACATCGCGCTCTCCAAAAAGTTGATTTCTTTCAGGCAGCGCCCGCCATTGTCGTTGCAGATGTTCGCTAATCTCTCCGCGTAACAGCTGTTCCCGGCTGACGTTATCCGACACCCTTCCCTGATGCAGCGCGACAATACGATCCGCATGGCGGGCCGCCAGCGTGAGGTCATGCGTTACCCATAAAACGCCAGCCCCTTGCTCACATTGCTCACGCAACTGTTCAAGGAGTTGATTAGCCAGAGGTGCATCAAGCCAGGCGGTAATTTCATCCGCCAGAATATAGCGAGCCTGACTCAGAGACGCATGACAGGCCAGGACACGTTTCGCCATACCGCCTGAAAGCTGGCGCGGAAAAGCATCTAATACGCGACTTTCCAGTCGGCTACGCTGGAGCAATCGTTCAATTTTTCCGGCATTCCATTGTTGGCCAGAAAGCTGGCATGCCCTGCGCAGATGCTTTTCAATCGAGAGCAGCGGGTTAAGCGCCTGAACGCCTTGCGGGACATAGCTGAAGGTATTGCCACGACATTTGCGAATATCATCGCTGTTCAGCGTTTTTCCCTCCAGCGTGATAGTGCCCTGGAAGCGCAAATTCTCCGGTAAGAGATCGAGCAGGCATTGCAGCAGCAGGCTCTTACCCTCCCCGCTTCCTCCCACTAACGCCACCATTTGACCCGGTGCCACGTCGAAAGAGATATCCTGCAACAGCGAAGACCAGTTTCTCGCGCCATACCAGCGATAACGCGCCACCTCCAGCGAGACCTGTCTTAAACTCAACATGCGTCACCTCGTAACCATAAACGATGTACCGCCCTTGCGAGCTGATCGAATAACATCACCAGACTGAACAGCATCAGTCCCGGAAACAGCACCAACCACCAATCGCCATGACTGATAAATCTCAGCGCATCCGCCAGCAGCAGTCCCAGTGACGGTTCATGCGGTGCCAGCCCAAAACCGAGGAAGCTTAACGCCGCACTGTGCAACACCGCGTGGGGAAACATCAGTAGTGTTCCCGTTAGCCATTGAGGTAATAAGGCGGGTAGATAGTGATGTCGCCAGCAGTAAAAATGGCCGTGCCCCAGGCGCCAGGTCAGCGTCAAGTAGTCACTGTGGGCCACGCGCTGCGCTTCAGCACGCAGGATTAGCGCCAAACGCGGCCAGTGGGTCAGCGCAACCGCCATAATCACGCCGTTTTTCCCACCGCCCAGCGTAAAACAGATCAAAATGAGCAACAGCAGATGCGGCATCGACAGCATGGCATCGGTAATCAGGCGCATAAGCACATCCAGACGCGGATGTATGCGCGAAACCGCCGCCATCACTAACGCGATGAAACCGCTGCACAATGCCGCGCCAATACCAATTTGCAGACTGGTTAGTGCCCCCTGAAAACAACGGATCCACAGGTCGCGACCAAGGTTATCGGTGCCAAACCAGTACAGCGCATCAGGCGGTAAATGCCGGGCAAGCAGATTAACGCTCAACGGGTTATCCAGCATTGCGGCACCATACACTGCAATGAATAACAGGCAGCTAAAAGAGAGCAAAAGACGAATCAGCGTCGGCGTCGGGTTATAGAGCATCAGGTCGTTCCAGAGCACGGTTCAACATACGGACAAGCCAGGTAGACAGCGAGTTACCAATAAACACCAATACGGTACTGAACAATACAATTCCCATCAGTAACGGCAGATCTCCACGTAATCCGGCATCAATAGTGGCCTGCCCCAGTCCCGGGTAAGCAAAGACTTTTTCGGCCAATAATGCGCCTCCCAACAGCTCCCCCAGCGAGGCAAACTGCAAACACAGCGCAGGCGTAATTGCATGACGCAGAACCTGATGGCGTAACAGTGACCAGCCTTTATCTCCCTGAGAACGCGCAAAACGGACAAAATCGCTTTTCATCACGCTGGCGATGCTTTCCCGTGTATGAAGCGTAATTTGTCCCAGTCCCAGCAAACTGAGCGCGCAAACGGGAAGCACCAGATGGCGCAGACGCTCAGTCAGCGTCGCCATATCGCCGCTATTGCCCGGCTCCCACGCGCAGCAGACCGGAAATACCGGCCAGCGCACGGCAAATAATGCCAGCAACAGCATGCCAATCCAGAAGGTCGGCAGCGAAGAAAGCAGATAACTGAGGCGACAGATTGCTTTATCCGGCCAGCGATTCAGGTAGCGACCCGCGACAAACCCCATTGCCGTTCCCAATATGCCAGAGAGTAGCCACGCGCCACCAAGCAGCGCAAACGAAGTCGCAAAGCGCTCCTTGATCACGCTGGCAACCGGCGCGTTAAACAACATTGAGTAGCCGAGATCGCCCTGTAATACACGGCCAAACCAGTGACCAAAACGCTCCCATAGCGGTTGGTCCAATCCCCAGCGAGCCGCGATACGCGCATATTGCTCCGGCGGCACATGCAGGAGATCGTTGCCGATATAAGCCCGAATAGGATCGACCGGAGAAAAGCTGAGCAGCACAAAAGTGCCAGCCGCAACCAGCACTAATAACACTATCAGCCGTAGAAAATGGCCCACAACAGACTTCATCAACGGCAGGTCCAGGTCCATTCATCCAGATTATTGAGCAGTGACCAGCTACCGTGAATCTCCGGTGCGCCTTTACCTAAGTCAATACACGGATTTGCCAGGTAGGTATGCTGAATATTCAGCAGCCATGCCCAGGCAGCATCGCCCTGCACGCCAGCCCCTTGCTTGCCATCCCACTCAACTTGTTGCCAGAACGGCAACGCTTTTTGCCAGTCCGGAGCGTCAATTGCCTGTTTAAGATGCTGCTCAACGACAGGATTGCTGTAATAGCCTGGATTGTAGTATTCCACGCCCGCAGCCTGATTACTGTAGTGATGGAAAAGCTCCATCGGATCCAGACTTCCCCAGCCAAACAGCGTCGGGTTGGCATGCATATGCCGCTCAACAGTTTCCCAGCTCCCGGATTGCAGAGAAATCTGAATACCCACTGGCTCCAGCATCGCACGTACGGCTTCGGCTAAATCCCGGCGTGTACTGTCACCGCTGGCGTACCACAACGTTAAGCGAGCCTCTTTACCGTCCTTCACGCGTACGCCGTCTTTACCCACCTTCCAGCCGGCTTCTTCAAGAATCGTTCGCGCTTTTTCGCTATCGCCATCTTTGAACGCAACTGATTGTCCCTGCCATGGCAGACCCTGAACCGCGCTATACGCCGGAATCGCATGACCTTCCATGACCTGATCGGCAAGCTGCTTACGGTCGATGGCGTAGTTGATGGCGCGCCTGATGGCAACATCGGCAGTGATATCGTTCCCAATCGGATAGCCATTGGCGTCTTTTTTACCTGCAGGAACCATCGGGAACACAATGCCGCGGTTTTCCACGCTGTCGCGTACCCAAAGTTTCAAATTTTTCTGCTGAGGAGCGACCGCCATCGACGGCGCGATACGTACGAGTCCCAGTTGGCCACTACGCGCTGCGGCATAAGCGTTATCTTCATCAAGGAAGACAAACACCAGCTTACTGAAATCATTTTTCTTACCGGCATACCAGGGGTTAGCCTCAACGATCAACTGCTGCCCCGGCTGAAAACTCACCAGTCGATACGGACCCGCGCCAATCGGATTTTTAGCGAATGTTTTTTCGTCATACCGTTTTTGCGGAACAATTCCTAATGAACCCAGCACGTTCACAAAGGTACTTTGCGGGCTACGCAACGTAATTTCTACCGTGCGGTTATCTTTCAGACTGGCATGGGTGAAGTTTCCCATGTCGATTTTGCCGCCGCTTTTTGCTGCTTTGTTATAGGTGAACACCACATCTTCAGCGGTTAACGGCGAACCATCAGAGAATTTAAGGTCAGGTTTTAACATCAACGTCCAGGTTTTGCCGTCTGCGCTGGTCTCTACTTTTTCCGTCAGCAGGTTTCCCCAGCTCATATCTGCATTTTGTTTTAATAATGGTGCATGCAAAAGCAGATAGCTGCCATGACTCCAGCCCAACATCGGGTCAAAACCTTCCGTTGGCTCCGGTCCAATTGCCAGTTTTAACGTCTGCCCTTCGCTCGCATTTTGCGCGGCGAGAAGTGGTGAGGTTAATGCGAGAGTCAATACGCACGTAAGCAGTGCCAGCTTGCCTTTGATCATTATGTTATCCAGATTTACGTTATTTTTATGCTGCATAACGATTTACAGTCGTTAAGCAGTCTCCTGGGGAAGGGATTATGGCGGACAGAAATGACGAAAAAAATGATGCGGCGCAGAAAAGTATGACGATTTTCTAAAATTATCATACTTTTTTTCTGATACTCCGTTATGAGTACGATGTGAATCTCAAAATATAGATTAATCCCTCGCCATTTATTCAAAGGAATATTAATCCCTATCTAATAATTACTCATGCGGACTATTTACCCTTCCTGCTATTTCCTTATCTAAAATTCATGACAATTTATGTATATTTATTCAAAAAAAACACCAGAAGTGACAAGTTATGTAAATTTGTAATGATAATTATTTGTATTATCATTACGATCACTTATCTTACTGCCTTTGATTTTTAACAAAGGAAGTTTGACTATGCGTTTAAAACCTGTTGCCTCTGTCGTTCTGTCCTGTTTAGGATTTTCCAGCCCCCTGGTATTTGCTGAAGATGTCATGGTGGTAACCGCTTCCGGTTACGAAAAGAAAATCACCAATGCCGCCGCCAGCGTCTCTGTTATTTCGCAGCAAGAGTTACAAACCAATAAATATAATGACTTAGGTGAAGCCCTGCGTTCTGTTGAAGGGGTAGATGTTGAAAGCAGCACCGGTAAAACTGGCGGTCTGGAGATCAGCATCCGTGGCATGCCCGCCAGCTATACCTTGATCCTGATTGACGGTATTCGTCAAAACGGCAGCAGCGACGTGACGCCAAACGGCTTCTCTGCCATGAATACCAGCTTTATGCCCCCGCTGGCGGCAATCGATCATATTGAGGTTATCCGCGGCCCGATGTCGACGCTTTATGGCTCCGACGCAATCGGTGGCGTGGTGAATATCATCACCAAAAAAAGCACCGATAAATGGAGCACTTCCATCAATACCGGCGTTAACCTGCAAGAGAGTAATAAATGGGGTAACAGTACGGTCGCCAACTTTTGGTCAAGCGGCCCGTTAATCGCGGGCGTACTGGATATGCAGGTTCGGGGGAGCACAACCCAGCGTCAGGGTTCCAGCGTCACTTCGCTGAGCGATACCTCTTCCACCCGCGTACCTTATCCAACCGAGTCGGAAAACTACAATATTGGCACGCGATTCGACTGGAAAGCCAATGAAAGCAATACGCTGTGGCTGGATCTCGACTCCGCCAGACAGCGTTATGACAACGATGACGGTCAGTTGGGTAACCTGACGGGAGGTTATGATAAAACGCTGCGCTATGAGCGTAACAAAGTGACCCTCGGCCACGATACCGCCTTAACGTTCGGCACCTGGAAATCCTCCCTCGGCTGGAATGAAACCGAGAACAAGGGCCGACAACTGGTCTCCTCCGCACTCACGCCAGAGAACGCAGGTCGGGCCGGTGACGCGCGTGAACTGAAGAACACCAACGTCATTCTGGACTCCGTGCTGCTGACACCACTAGGTGATTCGCATCTGTTAACCCTCGGCGGGGAATATTGGGATGCACGGATGAAAGATGGTGTGGTGCTGGCCAATACCGGCGAGACGTTCCACCAAAAAACGTGGGCAGCCTATGCCGAAGATGAATGGCATATTCTCGATTCGCTGGCCTTAACCGCAGGAACACGCTATGAGCATAACGATGTCTTTGGCGGTCATCTCAGCCCACGTGCGTATATGGTCTGGGACGTATCTGATGAATGGACCCTCAAAGGCGGCGTAACGACAGGTTATAAAGCACCATCACTGAGTCAGTTACATAACGGGATCAGCGGTGTAACCGCGCAGGGAACGGTGAATACAGTCGGTAACCCGGACCTCAAACCAGAGGAAAGCATCAGCTACGAAACCGGGCTGTATTACGAGAACAACGCCGGGCTTAACGCCAACATTACCGGCTTCTATACTGAATACAAAAATAAAATTGTCTCGTATTCTATCGATGATAATACCAACAGTTATACCAACAGCGGCAAGGCGAGGACCGATGGCGTTGAATTTGCCAGCACCTTCCCTCTATGGTCGGATGTGCTGACCTTATCTCTCAACTACACCTACACTCAGAGCAAGCAAAAAGATGGTGACAATAAAGGCGCGCCGTTAAGCTATACACCAAAGCATATGGCTAACGCCCGTCTGAACTGGCAGGCAACGGAAGATATGAACGCCTGGCTGAGCGCACGTTATCGCGGTAAGGCCCCACGCTTCACGGAAAATTACGACAATCTCAGCGCAGTACAAAAAGCCGTCTATGACGATAAAGGTGCTAATTTAAAAGCCTGGACCGTCCTGGACATGGGAATGTCTTACAAACTGACCAAAGATCTGACACTTAATACGGCAGTTAATAACGTGCTGGATAAAGACTTTAGCGAGGTTAAACTTTACCAGGTGGGCCGTAATAGCACCTACGCAGGTGATTATTATCAGACTGCACAATCCACTACCGGATACGTAAACCCGGGCCGTAACTACTGGGTATCGTTAAACTATCAGTTCTAATGTTGTTTTCCCTTCCTGACGGACTGGAATTGATAGCCCGTCAGGAATTATGTTACATCAAATAACAGGCGGATGATGTTATAAAATCGCACTCTTTATAAGGATATGATTAAAACACTCTCAGCCACCTGTAACTAAAAGTAACTAATTTTCATGTTAAATTCTTACCAGGCAAGAACACCAGAATCAGATTTATTCACACAACAAATGCCTAGATTTTAAAAACCGAAAAACAAAAGCCAACATCATCATATTTTTCTGAGTTACCAGACCTTACTCTCAAAAAACATTTATCAAAATAATAATAAAAATACATTCACATAATCAATTCTTCAAGTTTAAAAAACAAAAAGAAACATCTTCTTTGATTTGGAACGGATACTCAATGTTATTATTTCAAAAATAACATCCACGGTAACCGCCATGCTCATCACACGCGAAATACTTAATGGAATAATGGGTGAAAGAGTTTCCGATGATTGTATTATTTACTTGTCTGGACCTTCATCATTAGATACGCCCCTTGAGATAATGCGTAGTAAAAGCTGCATTTGCGTAAATGGTAGCGCAGGCTATTTAATTAACAACAATATCCCTGTATTTCTTTATGTTGTTTGTGACGGTTCTTTTTATGAAAACAATAAAGACTTATTTTATAAGTATTCCGCCTATGCTCAGCATACCTTTATTAGTGAAGATGTTATTAAAAGAGCTAATTCAACAGAGGCAGAGAACTTGCTCAACACATGTTTTCTGTTAAAGGACATTTGCAAATCCAGAGGTGGTATCGGTAGAAAGATTCGCTATAAAATAAAAACAATGACTAACAGGAATCTTCGAATTAAATGCTCTGCATTCAGAAAAGTGAAAACAATTGCATTTTCAACTGATATAACACATGGTCATTTTGGTAGTGCTACGGTCGCATTTAGCGCGTTACAAATAGCCTTTAGTCTAAAATTTGAAAGAATAATTTTTTCAGGTTTAGATTTGAAAGGTAGCTGTAAACGGTTTTACAATGAAGTTAACGCTCAACCCACGACTCTACCCGCTGATCTTAGCTTTATATTAAAGTCATTTTCTTATGTAAGTAGCCACTATGACGGTAAGATCTACAATCTTTCTCCACAAACAGCTATTCCCTACGATGTTATTCCGTTCATCAATACAGAAGAAGTAGCTTGTTCCACCTCCTACTAGCAATACACCAACGGTAAGAATATTTAAACAATTAATACAGAAACACCCCTTCTTGCGCCATTAGATACAATGTCAAAACAATAACCCCGACGATACCACCTAAAAACAGTACTGCGGCAATCGCAAACTGGTTGCGGTTTGTGTACTTCGTATTGTTTCGCACATCCAACTTTTTTTTCGCCGCTTTGTGACTTGAATCACGCTCCATCGCGAATGTTATATCTGCCATGCCATTATCCAGTTGCTGTATATGAAAACACAAATAACCACCATATCGATAAGGGTATAGATTTTAAATAACAGAATCTGAGATTTGTCTCACGATAAAGATAATCGTCGGATTTTTACTCCCGAAGCAGATTTCATGCTCCCTTTTCATCAATAAGGTTATCCTGTATTTATTCGACAAAAACCTTCACTTTAGGCTTTGCCAGCAGAATCATGACGAACTCAGTGAAGGCTACTGGTTTATAGAAATAGTACCCTTGCAGGAAAACAATGTTGTTTTTGTTGAGATAATCGAGCTGGGCCTTCGTTTCAACTCCTTCTGCAACGATGCTTAAAGATAGCTTGCGCGCCAGATCGAGAACACAATCCAAAATTCGGGTTGAATCGGGAAGCTCATTAACCCTTCCCACAAAGCTCTGATCGATTTTAATGTAATCAATGTGCAGGTCATGCAAATAAGAAAGCCCGGAATAGCCCGTACCAAAATCATCAAGCGCAATCACAAAGCCATTTTCATGCAGGATATTGAGCCTCTGCACAAGTTCTTCATCTACATGTAATGGCTCACGCTCAGTAACTTCAATCACCAGGTTGAGATCATGGCGGCTGAAGCTATCTTTGAATTTCAGACACTCTTCAACAAATGTAGGGGTAGTGATATGGGATGCGCTGAAGTTAATACCGACATGGAATCCAGATGGCAGTTTGCTGGCAATGGCGTTCATATTCGCCGCAACCTGCCTCATCAGACTTTGAGTTAGTGGCACTATCAGGCCTGATTTTTCGGCGACGGGAATGAAGGAGGCAGGAGAGATATATCCGGCTGTTGGATGTTTCCATCGGGCCAGCACTTCAACACCGCGTAACGTCCCCTCACGACCATTTACGATAGGTTGATAAAAAGGCACGATCTCTCCTTTTACTATCGCTCTGCGCAACGTTTCTTCTGGGGTATCGTTCTTATTTAGATATTTATCAATGGCATAAGCGGCTGCGAAAGATATTAACAGGATAAAAACCAGAATCCCTGAACCTTGTGTAACCAGCCTTTTTGCACTAAACAATGGCGGTTCATTATAAATAATGCTGAACGGATACTTTGCGGAATTTACCTGACCAGACATCTGTGAGCTTGCTGTAACGGTTTTCACATCACCCAATAAATCAAGCACTTCGTCACCTACGAGTAGTGAATATGTCACCCCCTTTAACGGAACATTCAATGCTCCACGGATATGCACCCCGCTAATAGTGACAATGATGTGGTTGGTTTGAAAACGAGTTTGATACAGCAGAACGGGTATCTCATTTTCCGTATTTCTTGCGGGAGTAAGCAGCAAATTTGTATCAGCAATCACCGGAATTTGCTTAAGCAAGATCCGATTACCTGGCAGTGACGTACACCAAAGCTTCCCCTGTCGGATAATGATCAGCGTTCGCAAATGAGGGCGAAGTGCAGCTTCAGTTCCAAGTTGGTATTGACCCTCCAGATCGCATTTTTTTTCGGCGATGTGCATAGCAGTTCGAGTTGCCTGGAAAGCTTCATCCAGTATGTTATCCATATTTTTCGCGGCATATCTGGCTCCTCCAAGGGTTTCTGTCGAAGAGGAATACCAAAGCTGCATATTAAGAATAAAAACACCTATCAAAAAAAGACACACCGCAGCGGTTACCGGTAAAAGTACTTTGCGCATTCTCATGTCCCGTGGCGAAAACTGATCAGTCGTTGCGATGAGCATTGACGTGTTCTAATTTATCTCTACAGAGCATGGTAGATAGAATCAAAAGTCGCCATGCGCCCAGTCACACTTCCAAAGCCACAACATAAGAAATTGATTTTTATATAAAATTAACCCTGAAAAGATCATAACAATAATGACATCCCTCCTTCCGATTTTGCTATCATATGAATGTACTAATAAGAGGTAAGCAAATGAAAATCTTTATCACTGACAATGAAGGGAATCTCATTCCTGTTGACGGAAAAAGCGTCGTGATCGAATTGAATAGCGGCGGAACTATTGAGATCGCCGAGGAGTACAGTCGGGACGATGTTCCTGAAGGTATTAATCTGTGGGGAGGACGAGAACCTTCCCCTTCACTCTCATTCGAGGAAATTAAAGCTCGAACAGAAGGCCTTGGTGTTTACCCCATTGCAGCCAATGCCCTGCACGTATTCCCATACAAACTTTCATCAAAAGAATGATTACATACAGCAGGCGAAGCGTTTTTCTCAAACCAAATTAAGGCCATTGTTATCATAAATACCTCTGGCCTTGGGGGGAGTCAATTCGCCAATATCTGTTACTTCTGATTGCAGTCCATGCTGGCGCTGCATTATTTCATCACTATATACAGAAAAAAATACGCTTTTGAGAGTGATTCCTGAGCATAAGCATTTGAATAATTAATAAATGATTATAATGTTAAGAACATAAGCACTCAAGACAGTAAGTACGTGGTCTAAAATATTAATCGTCATCATAATGCTTATGCTTCTTGCGATCACTCATAGACTCTTTAAAAGCATCTGCTTGTGTATTAGCAGCCTGCAGTCGACTCATGTTAGCACTGTAATTATTCCAATATTCTTTTTCTTCATGATAACAAACATCACGGCTAATTCCCTTCGCTTCGCACTTAGCTAAGCGTTGTTCTTCTGATACGCAACCAGACATCAAAGAAACAGTAGAAAATGCAACTAGTATTATCATTAATTTATTCATATAAATAACCTTAGAATTTCCAGCCGGCACCGACTACAATACTATTAGCTTGCGCGCCAAAGACCTTAGAACCTTCATAGCCTGCATCAACAGTGAAAGCTGCAATGGGGGTAAACTGAATACCAGCACCATAGGCAAAACCTGTAGAAGTATCAGTTTCACCATTAGCTTTGATCGCACCTCTCCCAATACCCACCATTACATAAGGTTTTATCACATCATTTACTTTATAACTTGCACCGACTAATGCAGAACCATAACCACGATCTATATCATTATCGTCATTTGCTGAAATAGTTAAGGATGTTATAACGCCTAAATCACTTTCATCTGGGGTATAACCATATTTAGCGTTAAGACCGTTAAGGTTCTGTCCATCTGTCCGGGTATGTACATAACCGCCGGTGACTACGCTTTCTCCTGCATAAACTGTCATAGCAAAGCATAATGTAACAGCCACTAAACCTGTTTTTAAACTTAGCATTTTAATAACCATTTTCATCATCAACTAATAGTAAGTTACATACATAACAAGGAGTCATGCTTTGAATTTTATTTCTCAAACATGTCGCCAAGATAAAAACAGAAAGGTAATAAAAAATCAATCGAGAAAAATGTTCTTTTTTGGACATTATTATCGTTCAGAATAATAAATTGTCATAACATGCTGATAAAAATGGATTTAAAATTAGAGAAAAATAACATTAAAACGCCACCACATTTAATATCCCCCCAATATTTTCTTGTTTTTAAAACGACTGTTTTACATCTAAAAATCAACAATATACAAACACCACTCAATTATAGTTAGCTCTCATGCCCGAATATATTTAAATAAATATTGAAAGATATGGATATCTTTTATCAATAAATAGAATTGTAATGACAAAGATAAAAATTAAATCTTTAGTGCTATTAAAATGAGTTTAATAGTCTGAGTGCCAGGAAAGCACTTTGCAGGTAAAAAAACGGGAACCAATCGGCTCCCATTCTTATACAACCCAGAATCTGGATTACATGTTTTCGATGATCGCGCCTTCCATACCTTTAACAATTAAGTCAGTCGCTTCGGTCCACCCCATGTGGCGCAACATTTCATTGCTAAAATCATAGCAACCATTTGATAAAGTCGAAATTATCATCCTCTCTACTTTCAAATCAGCCAGTAGCTACCATTTTAAACTCATTGATTATCTAAACTTTGGTTTTAGTTTTGGGGAAGAGTTTTCGCCAAGAATCCAAGTTTTTCACGCCAGCGCATTCAACATGTTGCGACCAATGACAAACCTTAATGGTGAAGCTTTTACAGTCGCTGAAATTCGCTATTAGCTAGAAGCGGAAGTCCGCCAGGCATTAGCGACATCGCTAAGTCTTAATTAATAGGGAGTAGGTTGCACATATCAGCAATGAGCCATCGCAGGCAGTAAGTGACGCATCCACAACAAGCAGCCCCCCTGACGTATTCCTTCCCTGAAATGTGAACGCGATGCCCGCATGAAATAAGTCGCTGCGGGCTGGCTGATTAGTTGCTGATCGAGGGAGATTCGTGTTTCAACATAATCTGCCGCAGGTGAAGGAAAGCCCATGTTTATGCCCTCTCTTGAATACCGGATAAAAACACAGTATAAATACTGTATACCCATCCAGTAAAAAGGCGATAAGCAATGTTCGTGGAACTCGTTTATGACAAAAGGAATTTTGATGGTCTGCCCGGTGCAAAAGATATCATTCTGGGCGAATTGACCAAGAGGGTTCACCGGATTTTCCCCGACGCTGATGTCCGGGTTAAACCGATGATGACATTGCCGGCGATCAACACTGACGCCAGCAAGCACGAGAAGGAACAGATAAGCCGTACTGTTCAGGAAATGTTTGAAGAGGCTGATATGTGGCTGGTTTCAGATTAAGTGCGTTCGATTCATCTTCCTTTACCCTATCCCGCTCAACTGTATTCTGCTGCTATACGCAGATAGCTGTCACAGCCGGGATTAAGTGCAGCAGTCAGTAATTCATCTGTGTTGAGGCCTGATTAAGCCGTATCGCGGTTAAATAGCCAAGGAACCTTAACTGGAGAAGCATTGATGGAGTGGGTAAACGCGTTGATGAGCCATTTCGCGCTTCATCCTTTCAGCCTGTGGGGCCTGCTTTTTGGAATAGCATTCGCAAAATCTACGTTCCTCATTTCAGCTGTATTACCGCCAGCATCTGTTATGTTGGTTGCTGTAATTTCCGTCGGCAAAGCGACTATTGCGCCATGGGAAGCGGGAATTGCTGTAATGATTGGCGCATGGTGCGGGACAATTGTTAATTATCACCTTGGAATGATGATGGGACATCTACCCTGGCTGGCACGCATCATGTCGCGTCATGCCGATACAGTAGTACGGGTTCGACGCCGGTTGCAAGACAGTTCTGTACCGATACTTTTTACTTCGCGCTTTATTGCCGTGCTGCGTTACATTGTGCCATTAGTTGCTGGAATGTTGCATCTTCATCCAGTGAAAGTGTATGCAGTCAGTCTGATCTCTGCGGCGACCTGGTCAGCGCTTTATGTCGGAGGCTTTAGTCTCGTTTTGCCTTTTTTTAGCTAAACCAAACATAAATAGACCACAACAAGCCCTGATCCCCCCTAGTGCTGGGCGGATAAAAAGACAGGGAAAGAATTTATCAGGCACAAAAAACGGGAACCAATCGGCTCCCGTTCTCATACAACCCAGAATGTGGATTACATGTTTTCGATGATCGCGTCGCCAAACTCACTACATTTCAGCAATTTAGCGCCATCCATCAGACGTTCGAAGTCATAGGTTACGGTCTTGGCGTTAATCGCGCCTTCCATACCTTTAACGATCAGGTCAGCCGCTTCGGTCCAACCCATGTGGCGCAGCATCATTTCTGCAGACAGAATGATAGAACCTGGGTTCACTTTATCCTGACCTGCATACTTCGGTGCAGTACCGTGGGTTGCTTCGAACAGTGCGCATTCGTCACCGATGTTTGCACCCGGCGCGATACCAATACCACCAACCTGTGCGGCCAGCGCATCGGAGATGTAGTCACCGTTCAGGTTCATACAGGCAATCACGTCATACTCAGCCGGGCGCAGCAGGATCTGTTGCAGGAACGCATCGGCAATGACGTCCTTAACCACGATCTCTTTACCAGTTTTCGGGTTCTTGATTTTAACCCACGGACCGCCATCAATCAGTTCACCACCGAACTCTTCACGCGCCAACTGGTAACCCCAGTCTTTGAACGCGCCTTCGGTGAATTTCATAATGTTACCTTTATGAACCAGGGTAACAGAATCACGATCGTTAGCGATGGCGTACTCAATCGCTGCACGAACCAGACGCTTGGTCCCTTCTTCGGAACACGGCTTGATACCGATACCGCAATGTTCCGGGAAGCGGATTTTCTTCACGCCCATCTCTTCGCGCAGGAATTTAATCACTTTCTCAGCATCAGCGGAGTCCGCTTTCCACTCAATCCCCGCATAGATATCTTCTGAGTTTTCACGGAAGATGACCATGTCGGTCAGTTCTGGGTGTTTAACCGGGCTAGGCGTACCCTGGTAATAACGCACCGGACGCAGGCAGACATACAGGTCAAGTTCCTGACGCAGGGCAACGTTCAGAGAGCGAATACCGCCGCCAACTGGAGTGGTCAGTGGGCCTTTGATGGCAACACGATATTCACGAATAAGATCAAGGGTTTCAGCAGGCAGCCAGACGTCCTGGCCATAAACCTGAGTGGATTTCTCACCGGTGTAGATTTCCATCCAGGAGATTTTACGCTCGCCTTTATAGGCTTTCTCGACAGCAGCATCGACAACTTTGATCATCGGTGGGGTTACATCAACGCCGATACCGTCGCCTTCAATGAACGGGATAATCGGATTTTCAGGAACGTTGAGTTTGCCGTTTTGCAGGGTGATCTTCTTACCTTCCGCCGGAACAACTACTTTGCTTTCCATTCACCTCTCCTTCGAGCGCTTCTGGTTCTGCTCGTCTGTCATCGCGCTGCATGTGCGTTTGCGTCCTGCTGCACGAATGCGTTAGAGCAATTTTTTGTTAATGTTTTGTAATGAGCATGTCAATACTACCCTAATGTTTGCCGCCATGAAAGACACTCGTTCTTAGGCTATAATGCGGCAATTGATATAATCTGAAAATACCATGCAAAAAACTTCTTTTAGAAATCACCGGGTTGAGCGATTCAGCTCACGACAAGTCACCAGGCAGCGTAAAGAAAACCAGCCAAAACGCGTGGTTTTGTTCAATAAACCCTACGATGTTTTGCCGCAATTTACGGACGAGGCAGGCAGAAGCACGTTAAAAGATTTTATTCCCGTGCCGGGAATCTATGCTGCGGGCCGACTCGACCGGGACAGTGAAGGGCTTTTGGTGCTGACCAATGACGGTGCGCTGCAGGCCCGTTTAACACAACCCGGAAAGCGCACCGGGAAAATTTATTACGTCCAGGTTGAAGGCGAGCCGACGACAGAAGCGCTGAATGCGCTGCGTACCGGGGTAACGCTCAATGACGGTCCCACGCTGCCAGCAGGTATTGAAGTGGTAGAAGAGCCTGCATGGCTGTGGCCGAGAAACCCACCCATTCGGGAGCGGAAAAATATCCCCACCACCTGGCTGAAAGTGACCTTATATGAAGGCCGCAACCGCCAGGTTCGCCGTATGACAGCACATGCTGGATTCCCGACGCTGCGCCTCATTCGCTACGCCATGGGAGATTACACACTGGATAATCTCGCCAATGGTCAATGGCGGGATGTAACTAACTGAATAAGGAACAGGTATGTTCAAACCGCACGTCACGGTCGCCTGCATTGTGCATGCAGAAGATAAGTTTTTGGTCGTTGAGGAAACAATCAATGGCAAAGCCTTGTGGAATCAACCAGCAGGACATCTGGAAGCGGATGAGACGTTAGTGCAGGCCGCCGCGCGCGAGCTCTGGGAAGAGACAGGTATCCACGCACAGCCACAACATTTCATTCGAATGCATCAATGGATTGCGCCGGATAAAACGCCCTTTTTACGTTTTCTGTTTTCTATCGAGCTTGCCAATATGTGCGCTACCGAACCTCATGACAGCGATATAGATTGCTGTCACTGGGTCAGCGCAGAAGAAGTTCTCTGCGCGCCAAACCTGCGCTCACCGCTGGTTGCGGAGAGCATTCGCTGCTACCAGAGCGGACAACGCTACCCGCTGGCGATGATCGGTGAATTTAACTGGCCGTTTACAGAGGGTGTCAAGTAAGGGGCTGCGTGCTAGAATATGCCGCCTTGAAGTTCAATGTCGTGAGTATTCCTATGTCTGAAAGCCCAAAAAAAGTGATCGTCGGCATGTCCGGCGGTGTCGATTCCTCCGTTTCTGCCTGGCTGTTGCAACAACAGGGTTATCAGGTAGAAGGCCTGTTCATGAAGAACTGGGAAGAGGACGATGGCGAGGAATATTGCACAGCAGCCGCCGACCTTGCGGATGCTCAGGCTGTCTGTGACAAACTCGGCATTGAGCTGCATACCGTCAACTTTGCCGCAGAATATTGGGACAACGTCTTTGAACTGTTCCTTGAAGAGTACAAAGCGGGTCGTACGCCGAACCCGGATATTCTGTGCAACAAAGAAATTAAGTTTAAAGCCTTCCTCGAATTTGCCGCTGAAGATTTAGGTGCCGATTACATCGCCACCGGTCACTACGTGCGTCGCGCGGATGTCGACGGTAAAAGTCGATTGCTGCGTGGGCTTGATGGCAATAAAGACCAAAGCTATTTCCTCTATACCCTCGGCCATGAGCAAATCGCGCAAAGCCTGTTCCCGGTTGGCGAACTGGAAAAACCGCAGGTACGTAAAATTGCCGAAGATCTGGGTCTGGTTACTGCGAAGAAAAAAGACTCCACCGGCATCTGCTTCATCGGTGAACGTAAGTTCCGTGAGTTCCTCGGTCGTTACCTGCCAGCACAACCCGGCAAGATCATTACCGTTGACGGTGAAGAAATTGGCCAGCATCAGGGGCTGATGTATCACACCCTGGGTCAGCGTAAAGGTCTGGGTATTGGCGGAACAAAAGAAGGTACCGAAGATCCATGGTATGTGGTGGATAAAGACGTTGAGAACAACATTCTGGTTGTCGCTCAGGGTCATGAACACCCGCGCCTCATGTCCGTTGGCCTGATTGCACAGCAATTACATTGGGTCGACCGTCAACCGTTCACCGGCACCATGCGCTGCACGGTGAAAACCCGCTATCGTCAGACCGACATTCCGTGCACCGTTAAGGCACTGGATGCCGAGCGTATTGAAGTCATTTTCGATGAACCCGTCGCGGCGGTAACGCCGGGTCAGTCGGCGGTCTTTTACAATGGCGAAGTGTGCCTCGGCGGCGGCATTATCGAACAACGATTGCCTCTGCCGGTATAATTATTTACACATTTGATACAAGGAAGCAGTGAACGTGGCAAAGAATTATTATGACATCACCCTCGCCCTGGCAGGCATTTGTCAGTCGGCACGCCTGGTGCAAGAACTGGCGCACCAGGGGCATTGTGATGCCGATGCATTACACGTTTCACTGAACAGCGTCATTGACATGAATCCCAGCTCTACGCTGGGCGTGTTTGGCGGCAGCGAGGCCAACCTGCGTCTCGGTCTGGAAACGATGCTCGGTGTGCTCAACGCCAGCAGCCGTCAGGGGCTGAACGCGGAACTTACCCGCTATACATTAAGCCTGATGGTACTGGAGCGTAAGCTTTCGGCCGCCAAAGGCGCCATGGACACGCTGGGAGACCGTATCAACGGCTTGCAGCGCCAACTGGACCATTTTGATTTGCAGTCAGAAACACTGATGAGTGCGATGGCCGGCATTTATGTTGACGTCATCAGCCCACTCGGCCCGCGTATTCAGGTCACTGGCTCCCCGGCTATCCTGCAGAGCCCACAGGTTCAGGCCAAAGTACGCGCTTCATTGCTGGCTGGCATTCGCGCTGCCGTGCTCTGGCATCAGGTAGGTGGCGGCCGTCTGCAACTCATGTTTTCTCGTAATCGCCTGACGACTCAGGCAAAACAAATTCTTGCTCATTTAACCCCGGAGTTGTGATCTATGGAATTATCCTCACTGACCGCCGTTTCCCCTGTCGATGGACGCTACGGCGATAAAGTCAGCGCGCTGCGCGGGATTTTCAGCGAATACGGTTTGCTGAAATTCCGTGTACAGGTTGAAGTACGCTGGCTGCAAAAACTGGCCGCGCACGCAGCGATCAAGGAAGTTCCTGCTTTTGCTGCCGACGCAATCGGTTACCTTGATGCGATCGTCGCTAACTTCAATGAAGAAGATGCTGCGCGTATCAAAACCATCGAGCGTGCGACCAACCATGACGTGAAGGCAGTTGAGTATTTCCTGAAAGAAAAAGTGGCGGATATCCCGGAACTGCACGCTGTTTCCGAGTTTATCCACTTCGCATGCACCTCAGAAGACATCAACAACTTGTCTCACGCGCTGATGCTGAAAACGGCGCGCGACGAAGTAGTCCTGCCGTACTGGCGCCAACTGATTGATGGCATCACCGCGCTTTCTGTTGAATATCGCGATATTCCCCTGCTCTCCCGTACTCACGGTCAACCTGCCACCCCGTCAACGATGGGCAAAGAGATGGCAAACGTGGCGTACCGCATGGAACGTCAGTATCGCCAGCTCAACCAGGTTGAAATCCTCGGTAAAATCAACGGTGCTGTGGGTAACTATAACGCCCACATCGCCGCTTACCCGGAAGTTGACTGGCATCAGTTTAGCGAAGAGTTCGTCACCTCGCTGGGCATCCAGTGGAACCCCTACACCACGCAGATTGAGCCGCACGACTACATTGCTGAGCTGTTTGATTGCATCGCCCGTTTTAACACCATTCTGATCGATTTCGATCGCGACGTCTGGGGTTACATTGCGTTGGGTCACTTCAAGCAGAAAACTGTTGCCGGTGAAATTGGTTCTTCCACCATGCCGCACAAAGTAAACCCTATCGATTTCGAAAACTCTGAGGGTAACCTGGGCCTGTCTAACGCGGTTCTGCAACACCTGGCGAGCAAACTGCCGGTTTCCCGCTGGCAGCGCGACCTGACCGATTCAACCGTTCTGCGTAACCTGGGCGTGGGCATTGGCTATGCGCTGATCGCCTATCAGTCCACGCTGAAGGGTGTGAGCAAACTGGAAGTGAACCGCGATCATCTGCTGGATGAACTGGATCATAACTGGGAAGTTCTGGCAGAGCCGATCCAGACCGTGATGCGTCGCTATGGCATTGAAAAACCGTACGAGAAGCTGAAAGAACTGACTCGCGGCAAACGCGTTGACGCCGAAGGTATGAAGCAGTTTATCGATGGTCTGGCACTGCCGGAAGAAGAGAAAACTCGCCTGAAAGCAATGACGCCTGCCAATTATATTGGTCGCGCCATCGCCATGGTTGATGAACTGAAGTAATCAGCAACTCCCCAGATGCTGAACAGAAGCCGGATAAGCGTAAGCGATTCCGGCTTTTTATCACCCGCTACATTATCCCTTCCCCCCCACCACATTTGCCCCCAAATAAGTAACAATCTATGGTGGTCTAAGCTGCTACTAATTTATCCACGATCTGAAACTGCAGCCACCCGCAGAATGTTTAAACCACTCTGGCAGCATGGCCGCGCAATTTTCTTTGCTGATGGTTGCTACGAATGGAAAAATGAAGGCAACAAGAAACAGCCCGGATTGCCGGAAAGGACCCGTAAGTGATAATAATTATTAAAACATTCACGTGCGGTCATTGGAATAACAATTTCTTAATCTCTCAACGAAAATAAGGATTTGTTAAGCTTCATACTTTATGGTCGATGCAACACACCCTTTGAGGAAACAATAATGATGAAATTCTCAAAACTTCAGATTCGCTTACACTGGCTGACTCTGATGTTAATAGCGATAACCTATGCAGCTATGGAGCTACGCGGCTGGTTTCCTAAAGGCAGCAACACCTACCTGCTCATGAAAGAAACACATTACAATGCCGGGGTATTTGTCTGGTTTTTAATGATAATACGATTAATTATTAAACATAAGTATCATGACCCAGCCATCACTCCGCCCCCACCGACCTGGCAGATGATGGCTGCTAAAATAATGCATATCCTGCTATACATTTCTTTTTTGGCTCTGCCATTATTAGGTATTGCAATTATGGCTTACGGTGGGAAGGACTGGAGCTTCTTAAGTTTTAACATTTCACCTTTCGTTACTCCTGACGGGGAAACAAAATCACTTATTAAAGATATTCACGAAACACTGGCAAACGTCGGATACTTTTTAATTGCAGCGCATGCAGGTGCAGCGTTATTTCATCACTACGTCCAGAAAGATAATACTCTTTTGAGAATGATCCCTGACTGTAACGATAAGAAATAAATACAAATTTTAATGTTTAACATTACAGCAGGCACTCAGTGAATGCCTGCTGTAATCCTGGAGAATTGGTATCGCGTCTTTTGGTAGTTCTTTAGTGCGATCAATGGCTAATTCAACTCCCATAATTACCTCCGATGTATACACTGTTTTTTTATACAGCCCCCCTGTAAGCAGAAATGATCAACGATTTAAGAGCGCAAATTATTAATTTTTTACGTAATGTATTTACACATCAGATATTCCGTTTTTTCGGGTCCTACACATTTTTGTCGCGACATTGGATTTAAATTACCTGGCTCATGCTCAACTTAATGTTGACATAATGTTGACTCGCCATACTGGTAAGACGCTAAAAGAGGTCTTCCTATGCGAATCTTATCTCCTTATACGTTGCGCTGGCTTCCAGGTGAACGTGAGCAAAATGATATTTCAGAGTTTATTCGTGAAAGTTATTCTCAGTTTTATCATGCTTCTCTTCCTCGCTGCATGCCATGGTTACTTGGAATGTTCGATGCCAACGGAGAATTAAAAGCAGCCTGTGGCGTCCAGCCGGCCTCAATGGGCAAGATATACCTCGAACACTATCTTGATGTCCCGGTTGAAGTCGTGCTGTCTGCACGATTGTCACATCCCGTTTCACGCGACTCGATTGTTGAAATTGGTAATTTTGCCGCGAGCGATGGGGCAAGCACCCGAATAATGTATGCGGCTCTATGCCTGCTTCTCAATCAATACTGCTATTCGTGGATTGTCTTTACCGGAACTAAAAAAATACGCAATACCTTTTTCCGCCTGAATCTGCAACCAGTCACATTGATGCCTGCTGACTCGACAAGGCTTGGCGAAGCTGCGCGTGAATGGGGGAGCTATTACGAACATGACCCGCAAATTATGGCGGGGGAGTTACATGGTGGGCAAACCACACTGAGTCAGACCAGCCTGTTGCTGGGAATGTTTGCTGATCCGCCTTCTGCTCCCTGGATAACCCCTTCCGGAGGATCTTATGCTTCTGAACACGCTTGAGAAACAGGCTGCGCTTCAGCCAAATGCCATCGCCCTGCAGGGCGATTCTCGCTCGTGGAGCTGGCAGCAATACCATGATGCCGTTAAAGCAGTGGCCGAACAATTAGGTAAAACGGCTGGCACTTGAAATGGATAACAGCCCTGAATGGGCCATCATCGATCTCGCATGCCTGATAAGTGGAGTGGTGATCATCCCTGTCCCCTCCTTTTTCAGCGGGCAACAGAAAGCCTGGGTACGATCATCAGCCTCTGTGGATGCACAAATCGGTGGAGAAATCCTGGCGGATTGGCAGGAACACGATTTTGTACTCGGGAGACTGCAAATCCGTGCAGTAGAGGACCCCGTGACTCTGCCGGCAGGAACGGCAAAGATAACGTATACCTCCGGTACAACCGGAGAGCCAAAAGGCGTCTGTCTGAGTCTGGATGGTATGGTATGGATGGCTCAAACGTTAGCGGCCGCATTGCACCCCCTGAAACTGGAAAAACACCTGGTGACACTGCCCCTCAGTATTCTGCTGGAAAATCTGTGCGGCGTTTACATCCCTCTGCTACTTGGCGCTGAGACGGTGATTCTCCCACCCTCCCGGATTGGGTTTGAAGGTTCCAGCCGCTTTAATCCAGCCCAGTTTCTTCAGGCGCTGACCACCTGGTGCCCACAAAGTCTGGTGCTGGTACCAGAGTTGCTACGTGTGTTACTGCATCTACACAAGCAGGTACCAGGCAGTACGCAATCTTTACGGTTTGTCGCCGCAGGCGGTGGCAAGGTTCCGGCTTCATTGCTGACAATGGCGATAAAGAGTGGCTTACCTGTATATGAAGGATACGGTCTCTCAGAATGTGGCTCTGTCGTTGCCCTCAATCTGCCCGACGCTATAAAAGAGAACAGCGTCGGTCGGCCATTGCCAGGTATCCAGATCAATGTTGATGACCAGCAACAATTGTGTGTCACCAGCCCGGCTAACGCTTTGGGATATCTGGGATCCGCACCAGCCTCCCCAACAGTTGCCACCGGCGATCTTGGCAGTGTTGATGAACACGGGTTTGTTCGTATTCAGGGGCGCCTGAAGAATGTCCAGATAAACGCTTTTGGTCGTAATTTTTCACCTGAATGGCCTGAGGCAGAGGCCATGACCTGTCCAGCTGTACGCCGGATAGTGATTTTTGGAGAAGGCTTAAGGCATAACGTTGCACTCGTCGATGTCTTCGACGGGCAACAGATGCAGGCCCGCGAGCAGCTGCTGGCCCTTTCAGCTCGCCTGCCTGATTATGCGCAGTTCCATCGCCTGTTATTCACTTCAGCTATATCAGAGCCTGGCATGCTCACTGCAAATGGCCGCCCACGCCGGGAACTCATCCGGCAATCCCTCTGGCAACACATTCTCACCTGTAGTGAAGAGGAGTCATCATGAGCTTTTATAACAAATTACAACAACAGACTGAGGCCGAACGCCGGAGTTTACTCTCCTCGCCTGTCATCGCGCGCTGCCAGACTGGTGACATCTCGCGCGACCTGTATATCGCTTTTCTGACACAGGCTTACTATCACGTCAGCCATACCGTCCCCCTGTTGATGAGTGCTGGCAGCCGTTTGCCAGCCTCACATGAAGCCATTCGGGGCGCAATTGCTGAATATATTGACGAAGAGTACGGGCATCAGGAATGGATCCTGAACGATATTCAGGCTTGCGGCGGTGATGCGGAAAGCGTTCGCAATGGCACCCCAGGGATACCGATAGAAATGATGGTGGCCTGGCTCTACTACCGCATTGAACGGGTCAACCCTATGAGTATTTTTGGCATGGTACAGGTTCTGGAGGGAACCAGCGTATCTATTGCTACCGCGATTGCAGCCCAGGTGGAACGGACACTGGGGTTGCCAGAACAGGCGACAACCTACCTGCGTTCACACGGTGAACTTGATCAAGGACATCTTAAATTTTTCGCCTCACTTATGGATACCGTGACTGACGAGGCCGATCAGGCAGCCATTATCTATGCCGCTCGTCGCGTCTATCACCTGTACACAGAGATGCTTAACCAACTGGGGCAGACCACGTATGAACCTGCATGATAAAACCGTTCTGCTGACTGGCGCCAGCGGTGGTATCGGACAAGAGCTGGCGCACAGGCTGGCGCACAAAGGAGCCAGACTCTGCCTGGTTGGACGAAATGCACAGGCGATGACGCTTCTGAAAGAGATGCTTCCCTATCCGGAACGGCATCATATTGTGCTAATGAGCAGTTATACTGATGACGAAATCGTCGCGCTGGCCAGCAGATTCAAAGATGAGAACAAACTGGATATCCTGATCAACAATGCCGGAACCAGCCGTTTTGCACTGTTTGAACAACAGTCTTTTGACGATATTCGGGAACAGATTAGAACCAATATCGAAATCCCCACTCTGTTGACCCGCGCCATGCTGGATAAGTTTAATCCACAGGGCATCATCCTAAACATTGGTTCGATATTTGGTGAGATTGGCCACCCTGCCTGGAGCGTGTATAGCGCCACCAAAGCGGCCACGCACCGTTTGTCGGAAGCGCTGGGGCGCGAATTAAAGGGGAATGGTATCAGCGTACTGTATGCCGCGCCGCGTGCTACCGAAACGGCGCTCAACAGTGACGAGGTTTACGCGCTTAACCGCAAACTGGGCAACAGCAGTGACTCCCCACAATTTGTCGCCGTACGTCTGGTACATCTCCTTGAGACAGAGCAGAAACGCTACCGCTTCGGCACGATGGAACGTCTGTTCGTTAAAATCAATGCCTGGTTTCCCGGTATGGTAGACAAAGCGCTGGGTAAAAAATTAGCAGTGATCCAGTCCTATACCCAGGGCACATTCAAAGGTGAAGACAAATGAAAATTATAAAAACGTTGCTCCTGACAGCAGCTTTTCCCGCCTCTGCCATGGCGACTACCACGCTGGAAAACCTCCAGCACGACTGGTCCGTTTGTCAGTATCAGACCCTTGAAGCAAAAAAAGAGAGCTGCTTTACCACACTAAGTCAGCGGGCCCATAGTGCGAGTCAGGCAAAAAATAATGCTGACGCAGCATTGCTTATTTGGTCGGCGATTATCGACAGTAGCTGGGCGGGGGCTAAAGGAGGGCTGGGTGCATTGAGTCTGGTCAAACAGGCCCGTAGCGATCTGGAAAAAGCGATCAGCATCGACCCCAATGCTTTACAAGGATCAGCCTGGACCAGCCTTGGGGCGCTATATTATCAGGTTCCCGGCTGGCCGATTGGGTTTGGTGATAAAAGCAAAGCCGAAGAAATGCTGAAAAAAGCACTGGCGATAAATCCTGATGGCATCGATCCAAACTATTTTTATGGTGACTTTTTGCTGAAAGAGAAAAAGACTGGCGAAGGGAAACGCTATCTGGAAAAGGCTCTTAAAGCGCCGGCTCGCCAGGGGCGTGAGATTGCCGACCAGGGACGCCATCGCGATATAGCAAAAGACCTGGAAAGTATTCAGTAAAATATTCAACCCCTGCGTTGTTATAACGCCAGGGGTTGTTGATCTGTAAATCCGTGTCACCTTTCCTCAATTGGCGAACTCTCCGTGATGATTTACTCGGTAATGATCATAAGGGCATTTCAGTCCCCCCATACCCATCCCATATGGTTTTAGGGTGTATTCAGGCAATCTTCGCGCGCTCATCACAAGCGAAATACAGCTCGGTAAGTTCGACTATGCGGAACGTTTCCCGGAATCCAAAGCGCTTAAGAAGTTCATCACAACCCAAAAAATCATCACGTTTAAAGAACTGAGTGATTTTTTTACAGACACCAAAGCCTTAGAGGTATCTGGTGCAACACTGCTATCGCTTACTTCGGTCGTAAATACGTTACTGCGTGTAATCGGAGAAAATACCCGTCTGGTAGATATTGAGCATGCCGACATTTTGCATTACCGAAAGGAGTTATTGACCGGGACAATTATTAACCCGGCAATGCCGAATCTGGCCAGGCAGGGCCGCGCGCCCTCAACAGTCAATAAACAGATGGCAGTTTTATCAGAAATGCTTAAGCTCGCAAACCGAAGCCAGTTTATATTGCATGCTCCTTATGAAGGAGTGTCGCGACTCAAGTTATCTAAAAATGATCCCGACCCACTTTTACTTCATGAGTACCAGGCACTGATAGCCGCCCTTCCCCGTAGCCAGGCATTAATCATCATTGTTGCCGTTCATACGGGGATGAGGCCGGGCGAGATATGCGCCCTGGCATGGGAAGACATTGATTTGGTAAAAGGTGAAATCCACGTATCCAGAAGTTTGACGAATAAGCGAGTATTTGTACCCCCTAAGACAGATGCCGGAATAAGGACGATAACGTTGCTTAAACCTGCTCTGGATGCACTGAAGGAACAATACGAAGTCACCGGCGCTAATCCGAAGCAAGAAATTCGATTTCACCATCGGGAGATCGGAAAAACTGAGCAGCAATCTCTTCGCTACGTTTTTTCACCGACAGCATATTCGTCAAAAAAAGGCAGTTACTTCTCCAAGAACTCGATTGCCTATGGCTGGAAGCGAGGCACTAAACTTGCAAATATCCGCGAAAGGAATCCTTATCAGTCACGGCATACCTACGCATGCTGGACGTTGATGGCCGGAGCGAACCCGTCATTCATAGCGAGTCAGATGGTACATGAAGATGCGCGCATGGTGTACGAGGTTTACTCCAAGTGGATTGGCGACATGAACCAGGATCAGGTCAACATGCAGAACAATCAGATGCCAACAGCACTGCCCCCTGGACGCCCCCACGGGCAGGGGAGCATGAGAAAAGTTATTTAATTTCATAGCGCTGCTTTCAATCCACATAATCAGCGTTAAACTATTCATACCATTATTTTAGGGAGAAACGATGATGCGCGTACTGGTTGTCGAGGATAATGCTTTATTACGCCACCACCTCAAGGTTCAGTTACAGGATTTAGGGCATCAGGTGGATGATGCAGAAGATGCGAAGGAAGCGGACTATTATCTGAATGAGCATCTGCCGGATATCGCGATCGTTGATTTAGGGCTCCCCGATGAAGATGGTTTGTCGCTAATCCGCCGCTGGCGCAGTAATGAGGTTTCGCTGCCAATTCTGGTATTAACCGCGCGCGAAGGCTGGCAGGACAAAGTGGAAGTCCTCAGTGCAGGCGCTGACGATTATGTCACCAAACCGTTTCACATCGAAGAAGTGGCTGCACGCATGCAGGCACTGATGCGTCGAAACAGCGGTCTGGCATCGCAAATTATCTCCCTTCCGCCTTTTCAGGTAGACCTCTCCCGACGCGAGTTATCCGTCAATGATGAGGTTATCAAGCTCACGGCGTTTGAATATACCATTATGGAAACTCTCATCCGTAATAATGGCAAAGTGGTCAGTAAAGATTCGCTCATGTTGCAGCTTTATCCGGATGCCGAGCTGCGCGAAAGTCACACTATTGATGTCCTGATGGGGCGTCTACGTAAAAAAATTCAGGCGCAATATCCGCATGAGGTGATCACTACCGTACGTGGACAAGGCTATCTTTTCGAACTGCGCTAATGAATAAACTATTGCGTCATTTTTTCCCGTTATCGCTGCGGCTGCGCTTTTTACTGGCCACCGCGGGCGTGGTATTGGTGCTTTCACTGGCCTACGGCATGGTTGCCCTGGTAGGCTATAGCGTCAGCTTTGATAAGACAACGTTCCGCCTGCTGCGGGGCGAAAGTAATCTGTTTTATACCCTGGCGAAATGGGAAAACGGCAAGATTAACATCGAGCTGCCCGAGAACCTCGACATGCAAAGCCCAACAATGTCTCTGATTTACAATGAAGCGGGTGAACTTCTGTGGGCGCAGCGCAATGTTCCCTGGCTGACGAAAAGTATCCAACCGGACTGGCTAAAAACCAACGGATTTCATGAGATTGAAGCCAACGTAGACGCTACCAGCACCCTACTGGGCGAAGATCACTCCGCGCAGCAGCAGTTAAAAGAAGTCAGAGAAGATGACGACGACGCCGAAATGACCCACTCCGTGGCGGTAAACGTCTACCCTGCTACTGCCAGAATGCCGCAACTGACCATTGTGGTTGTCGATACCATTCCAATAGAGCTAAAGCGCTCGTATATGGTCTGGAGCTGGTTTATTTATGTGCTGGTCGCCAATCTGTTGCTGGTCATTCCGCTGTTATGGGTGGCCGCGTGGTGGAGCCTGCGGCCGATTGAATCGCTGGCGCGTGAAGTCCGTGAGCTTGAGGAACATCATCGTGAGATGCTAAACCCCGCCACCACACGCGAATTGACCAGCCTGGTTCGTAATCTCAATCGGCTGTTAAAAAGCGAACGTGAGCGTTATGACAAATACCGCACCACGTTAACAGACCTCACCCATAGTCTGAAAACACCACTGGCGGTATTGCAGAGTACTCTGCGCTCAATGCGTAATGAAAAGATGAGCGTCAGCGACGCAGAGCCTATCATGCTGGAACAAATCAGCCGTATTTCCCAACAGATAGGCTATTACCTGCATCGCGCCAGCATGCGTGGCAGCAGTGCCCTGCTCAGCCGCGAACTGCACCCGATCGCGCCGTTGCTGGATAAACTGACCTCGGCACTGAATAAGGTGTATCAGCGTAAAGGCGTCAACATTAATCTCGATATCTCACCTGAAATCAGCTTTGTGGGCGAACAGAATGATTTTGTCGAGGTGTTGGGCAACGTACTGGATAACGCCTGTAAATATTGTCTGGAGTTTGTCGAGATTTCAGCGCAACTGTCTGAGGATCAGCTGCATATTCTGGTTGAAGATGATGGTCCTGGTATTCCGCAAAGCAAACGGGAAGTGGTGTTTGACCGTGGACAGCGCGTAGATACGCTACGTCCAGGACAAGGCGTCGGTCTGGCGGTGGCGAGAGAAATCACCGAACAGTATGACGGGCAGATTATTGCCGGTGATAGCCTGCTGGGTGGTGCGCGCATGGAAGTTATTTTTGGTCGCCAGCAGCCGGGCCAGAAAGACGAGTAATCGTCGCATGTAATAAATATGTACTGACTTCACGCTTGAGGTTAAGTATCCGTTATAATCGGTTGCAGATACCAGCCTGCGGGATGCTCATTATGGAATACCAACTCACACTTAACTGGCCCGATTTTCTTGAACGCCACTGGCAGAAACGCCCGGTGGTCTTAAAACGCGGGTTTAACAATTTTATTGATCCTCTCTCTCCTGACGAACTGGCTGGACTGGCAATGGAAAGCGAAGTCGACAGCCGACTCGTCAGCCACCAGGACGGAAAATGGCAGGTTAGCCACGGTCCCTTCGAAAGCTACGACCATCTTGGCGAGAACAACTGGTCTTTGCTGGTGCAGGCGGTCAACCACTGGCACGAGCCAACTGCCGCGCTGATGCGCCCGTTCCGTGAATTACCGGACTGGCGCATCGACGACCTGATGATTTCTTTCTCTGTCCCCGGCGGCGGCGTTGGCCCGCACCTGGATCAGTACGATGTATTTATCATTCAGGGAACAGGTCGTCGTCGCTGGCGCGTAGGTGAAAAACTGCAGTTGAAACAACACTGCCCTCACCCGGATCTCCTTCAGGTCGACCCGTTCGAAGCTATTATCGATGAAGAGCTGGAACCCGGCGATATCCTGTACATTCCACCGGGATTCCCGCACGAAGGTTATGCGCTGGAAAACGCGATGAACTATTCGGTCGGTTTCCGTGCGCCAAACACTCGCGAGCTGATCAGCGGGTTCGCCGATTACGTTTTGCAACGCGAACTGGGTAGCACCTATTACAGCGATCCGGACCTGCCGCCGCGCGATCATCCGGCCGACGTTCTGCCGCAGGAGATGGATAAGCTGCGCGAAATGATGCTCGGGCTGATTAATCAACCAGAACATTTCCAGCAGTGGTTTGGCGAGTTTATTTCTCAGTCTCGTCATGAACTGGATATTGCCCCGCCGGAGCCACCGTATCAGCCAGACGAAATTTACGATGCCCTGAAGCAAGGTGATGTGTTAGTGCGTCTGGGCGGATTGCGTGTATTGCGTATTGGCGACGACGTCTACGCTAACGGTGAGAAAATTGATTCACCGCATCGTCCTGCCCTGGAAGCGCTGGCCAGTCATATTGTGTTGACGGCTGAGAACTTTGAGGATGCGCTGGAAGATCCTTCTTTCCTTGCCATGCTTGCCGCGCTGGTCAACAGCGGGTACTGGTTCTTCGAAGGATAATGCGAAGTGTGCCTGATGCGACGCTACGCGTCTTATCAGGCCTACTGGAGTGTAATAATGTAGGCCGGATAAGCGAAGCGCCATCCGGCAACTACACATACTTTATTTTTGTTGCGCGGCCAGTTCAGCAATACGCACAATCACTTGTACCGCTTTTTCCATTCCTTCCAGGGTTACAAACTCATGTTTACCATGATAGTTGTAGCCGCCGGTGAACAGATTCGGACACGGTAATCCCATAAACGACAGCTGCGCGCCGTCAGTGCCGCCACGGATCGGTTTTAGCACCGGCTCAATATCGCAATCGCGCATCGCCTGCTGGGCGATATCCAGTACGTGCGGATGCTCAATCACTTTTTCGCGCATATTGTAGTAACTGTCTTCAATCACCAGTTCGATATAGCAGTCGGGGTGTAACCCTTTACCGACCTTCTTGGCGATATCCATGATCTTGCGTTTACGCGCTTCAAACTGCTTACGGTCAAAATCACGAATAATGTAGTGCATATCCGCCCGATCGACCGTCCCTTTCATGCTCGCCAGATGATAAAAGCCTTCGTAACCTTCCGTCTTTTCCGGGCTTTCATCTGCCGGAACCTCTGCATGAATACGCGCCGCCAGCGACAGCGCATTCACCATCACCCCTTTTGCGGTGCCGGGATGCACATTGTTGCCAACAATTTTAATATTAACCGACGCAGCGTTGAAGTTTTCAAACTCCAACTCACCTACGCCACCACCGTCAACGGTATAGGCCCACTGCGCATCGAATGCCGCAACGTCAAAATGCTTCGCCCCTTTACCCACCTCTTCGTCCGGTGTAAAGGCCACGCGGATATCACCGTGCGGAATATCTTTTTGGATAAGCACAGCCAGTGCGGTCATGATTTCCGCCACGCCTGCTTTATCATCCGCGCCCAGCAACGTTTTGCCATCTGTGGTGATCAACGTCTGCCCCAGAAGTTGATGCAGCACCGGGAACATCACTGGCGATAAAACTTCATCACCAATGCCTAACGCAATATCGCCACCGCGATAGTTTTCAACAATTTGCGGATTGACATTTTTACCACTGAAATCCGGTGAGGTATCCACATGGGAAATAAAGCCGATCGCAGGAATATTGCCAGCAACGTTAGCGGGTAACGTTGCCATCAGCGTGCCTTTTTCGCTCAGTGAAATATTAACCAGCCCCATCTCTTCGAGCTGTTGTTTGAGCAGTTGTAATAATTTCCACTGTCCTTCGGTGCTGGGTACCTGCCGCACGCCCGATTTTGATTGGGTGTCCAGCGACACGTAGTGTAAAAAACGCTCAAGTAGTTTATCCATGCAGTCACCCTCACTTTTTGTGACAACATTATCAATAAGCAACAAAAGACAAATATTGCGTCAGGTCACTTTTATCCCCGCAAGTGAGAATATTTCGCCCTGACATCCCCTCTGACTATAGGGCTAAGTCAGTAATTCGCAACAAGGATTGGCGATTACAATGGTTTGCCGTAGAATAACGGCCCTCATTAAGAGTCATCAAGGTGGTTAACCACAAACCCCGCATCGGTCAGCCATCCGTTGCGTTTACATGGGACAGAGTAAAAAATTGAATAAACAACCGCGTTCGCTTTCTCCACTGGTGCAATTAGCGGGAATTCGCAAAAGTTTCGATGGCAAAGAGGTGATTTCCAGCCTGGATTTGACCATCAATAATGGCGAGTTTCTTACGCTGCTTGGCCCCTCTGGCTGCGGTAAAACAACCGTTCTTCGCCTGATTGCCGGTCTGGAAACGGTTGATTCCGGTCATATTATGTTGGACAACGAGGACATTACTCACGTTCCAGCGGAAAACCGCTACGTGAATACCGTCTTCCAAAGCTATGCGTTATTCCCCCACATGACCGTATTTGAGAATGTGGCCTTTGGTTTACGCATGCAAAAAACGCCCGCAGCCGACATTTCTCCCCGCGTTACCGAAGCCCTGCGCATGGTGCAACTGGAAGAGTTCGCCCAGCGAAAACCGCATCAACTTTCCGGCGGCCAGCAGCAGCGCGTAGCGATTGCCCGAGCTGTGGTCAACAAACCCCGCTTACTCTTGTTAGATGAATCCCTCTCTGCGCTGGACTACAAACTGCGTAAGCAGATGCAGAATGAACTGAAAGCTCTGCAGCGTAAGCTTGGTATCACTTTTGTCTTTGTCACACACGATCAGGAAGAAGCGCTGACTATGTCCGACCGCATCGTGGTGATGCGCGATGGTAAGATTGAGCAGGACGGTACACCGCGCGAAATCTACGAAGAGCCCAAGAATCTGTTCGTCGCCGGGTTTATCGGCGAGATCAATATGTTTAACGCCACGGTGATTGAACGTCTGGATGAACAGCGCGTTCGTGCTAACGTTGAAGGCCGCGAGTGCAATATTTATGTCAACTTCGCGGTGGTTCCCGGACAAAAGCTGCACGTCCTGTTACGTCCTGAAGATTTGCGCGTAGATGAAATCAACGATGATAATCATATCGAAGGCCTGATCGGCTACGTGCGCGAACGCAACTACAAAGGCATGACGCTGGAGTCGGTTGTGGAACTGGAAAATGGCAAGATGGTGATGGTCAGCGAATTCTTCAATGAAGACGATCCTGACTTTGACCACTCTCTCGACCAGAAAATGGCGATTAACTGGGTAGAAAGCTGGGAGGTAGTACTGGCTGATGAAGAACACAAGTAAATTCCAGAGTGTGGTGATCGTCACCATTGTCGGTTGGCTTGTGTTATTTGTCTTTCTGCCCAACCTGATGATCATCGGTACCAGCTTTTTGACCCGCGACGACGCCAATTTCGTCAAAATGGTCTTTACGCTGGAGAACTATACGCGCCTGCTCGATCCGCTCTATTTTGAGGTGCTGGTTCACTCCCTCAATATGGCGCTGATTGCCACGCTCGCCTGTCTGGTACTCGGCTACCCGTTTGCCTGGTTTTTGGTGAAACTGCCGGAAAAAGTGCGCCCGCTGCTGCTGTTCCTGCTGATTGTTCCGTTCTGGACCAATTCACTTATTCGTATCTACGGACTCAAAATTTTCCTCAGTACCAAAGGCTATCTCAACGAGTTTCTGTTATGGCTCGGGGTTATCGATACACCCATTCGCATCATGTTTACCCCCAGCGCGGTGATTATCGGGCTGGTATACATCCTGCTCCCGTTTATGGTGATGCCGCTCTATTCCAGCATTGAAAAGCTCGATAAGCCGCTGCTGGAAGCCGCACGCGATTTAGGCGCCAGTAAACTTCAGACCTTCACCCGCATCATTATTCCGTTAACGATGCCGGGGATTATCGCCGGATGCCTGCTGGTCATGTTGCCCGCAATGGGGCTGTTTTACGTTTCCGACTTAATGGGCGGCGCGAAAAACCTGCTGATTGGCAACGTAATTAAAGTTCAGTTCCTGAACATCCGTGACTGGCCGTTTGGTGCAGCCACCAGCATTACGCTGACCATCGTGATGGGTCTGATGCTGCTGATCTACTGGCGTGCCTCGCGCTTGCTGAACAAGAAGGTGGAACTCGAATGATCGGTCGACTGCTCCGCGGCGGTTTTATGACCGCTATCTACGCGTATCTGTATATTCCAATCATCATTCTGATTGTGAACTCCTTTAACAGCTCGCGCTTCGGCATCAACTGGCAGGGTTTTACTACCAAATGGTACGGCCTGCTGATGAATAACGACAGCCTGTTGCAGGCGGCGCAGCACTCGCTGACGATGGCGGTGCTATCCGCCACGTTTGCCACCTTGATCGGCTCACTCACTGCGGTTGCGCTGTATCGCTACCGTTTTCGCGGTAAACCGTTCGTCAGTGGTATGCTGTTCGTGGTGATGATGTCGCCAGATATTGTGATGGCAATATCTCTGCTGGTGCTGTTTATGCTGATCGGCATTCAACTGGGTTTCTGGTCGCTGTTGTTCTCACATATCACTTTTTGTCTACCTTTTGTGGTGGTGACAGTTTACTCACGCCTGAAAGGTTTTGATGTACGCATGCTTGAGGCTGCTAAAGATTTGGGTGCCAGCGAAGTAACTATTCTGCGCAAGATTATACTGCCACTGGCTATGCCTGCGGTGGCTGCGGGTTGGTTGCTGAGCTTTACGCTGTCGATGGATGATGTCGTCGTTTCGTCCTTCGTTACCGGACCGGGTTATGAAATTTTGCCATTAAAAATCTACTCAATGGTCAAAGTCGGCGTATCACCAGAGGTGAACGCGCTGGCGACCATTTTGTTGGTTCTGTCGCTGGTTATGGTGATCGCCAGCCAGCTTATTGCACGTGATAAAACCAAGGGCCGCTGAGGCCCTTAATTCAGGGGACGTTAAATGATGAAAAAATGGTCACGCCACCTGCTCGCGGCGGGTGCTCTGGCACTGGGCATGAGCGCCGCTCACGCGAATGACAACAACACGCTCTATTTCTATAACTGGACCGAGTATGTCCCGCCAGGACTGCTGGAACAGTTCACCAAAGAGACCGGCATTAAGGTTATCTATTCGACCTACGAGTCGAACGAAACCATGTACGCCAAGCTCAAAACCTATAAAGACGGCGCATATGATCTGGTGGTTCCGTCCACCTATTACGTCGATAAAATGCGTAAAGAAGGCATGATCCAGAAGATCGACAAGTCGACGTTGACCAACTTCCACAACCTCGATCCGGAAATGCTCAACAAGCCGTTTGACCCGAACAATGACTACTCCATCCCGTATATCTGGGGTGCGACGGCCATTGGCGTAAACAGCGATGCTATCGATCCGAAAACCGTCACCAGTTGGGCCGATCTATGGAAACCGGAGTACAAAGGCAGTCTGCTGTTAACGGATGATGCGCGTGAAGTGTTCCAGATGGCGCTGCGCAAGCTGGGATACTCCGGCAATACCACCGACCCGAAAGAGATTGAAGCTGCCTATAACGAGCTGAAGAAACTGATGCCTAACGTCGCGGCGTTTAACTCTGACAACCCGGCCAACCCGTATATGGAAGGTGAAGTCAATCTGGGGATGGTATGGAACGGCTCCGCGTATGTTGCGCGTCAGGCAGGTACACCACTGGAAGTGGTATGGCCTAAAGAAGGTGGCATTTTCTGGATGGATAGCCTGTCTATTCCGGCTAACGCGAAAAACAAAGAAGGTGCGCTGAAGCTGATTAACTTCCTGCTGCGCCCGGACGTAGCGAAAGAAGTTGCGGAAACAATTGGTTATCCGACGCCAAACCTGGCAGCACGTAAGCTGTTAAGCCCTGAAGTCGCAAATGATAAAACCCTGTACCCTGACGCAGAAACCATCAACAAAGGGGAATGGCAGAACGATGTCGGTTCCGCCAGCGCTATCTATGAAGAGTATTATCAGAAGCTAAAAGCAGGACGTTAATTGCCCTCCTCATAGGCCGGATAAGACGCGCCAGCGTCGCATCTGGCGCATCATCACTGCCCGATGGCGCTACGCTTATCGGGCCTACGCCATCCGTTCTTACAGACCTTTCAATAACTTCTCAACAAACTCTGGCACCACCTGGCTTGCCGGACCGTAATACTTCTCTTCAAACTCGCTGCCAACCTGGCTCGGTTCGAGATTTAGTTCTACCGTATGTGCCCCATGCAGCCGCGCCTCATGCACAAAACCCGCAGCCGGATAAACATGTCCCGATGTGCCAATCGCAATAAATACATCCGCCATTGCCAGCGCCATGTAAATTTCATCCATGCCCAGCGGCATTTCACCAAACCACACCACGTGTGGTCGCAGCGGTGCCGGAAATTGACAGCAGTGACATTTATCTTCCGGGGTCACATCGTCCTTCCATTCCAGAATCTGCCCGCTTTGCGAGCAGCGAACCTTGAGCAGTTCGCCGTGCATATGGATAACGTTCTGGCTGCCCGCACGCTCATGCAGGTTATCAATGTTCTGCGTCACCAGTAAAAAACGGTCGCCCAGTTCGGCTTCGAGTTTTGCCAGTGCGATATGCGCCGCGTTGGGCTGGATTTCTGGCTGTTGCAATTGATGGCGACGGGCGTTATAAAACGACTGAACCAGTTCCGGGTTTCGACTAAATCCTTCCGGAGTCGCAACGTCCTCAACCCGATGTTCTTCCCAGAGACCATCCGCCGCGCGGAAGGTTCGAATTCCTGACTCAGCGGAGATTCCCGCTCCCGTCAGTACCAGCACTCTTGGTTTTTCCATCAATTCAGGCACCACTCTGTCTCTGAAAAAGATTCGTTGACGCAGGCGATCGCGCAAATGGCGTTTATTTTTACGAAAGCGGCTTAACCGATGACCCCGACGCGACAGCATAACAACCTCTTTGTATTAATCGGTAAGATGTAGGAAAGCAGCCCCGCGCATCCCGCCGGCATCACCGTGCCGTGCCTGCTCAATACGCGGTACCCGGGCAACCGGCAACAGATGACGAGGCAGTCGGTCCGTCAGTTGCGTCGTAATAGCGGTAAAATTCGATAAGCCTCCGCCAATCACCACCAAATCAGGATCGACGATAGTCAGGATATTCCCAAGACACACCGCCAGCAAATCCAGATAGCGTTCAACGTGTGCACGCGCATGTTCATCGCCTTGCTCCCACAACGCGATAATTTCACGGGCATCCAGCGGTTGATGGTAGTAATGCTGATACAACCACGCAAATCCACCGCCGGAAAGATAGCTTTCGATGCATCCCAGTTGGCCGCATCCGCAGCGACGCAGCGGGAAATCAAAGCCCATCAGCGTCAGCGCATCGACCGGCAAACGAATATGACCAAACTCGCCGGTGATATAGCTGCGTCCGGTGATGGATTTCCCGTTAAGCACCAGGCCGCCGCCAACGCCCGTACCGAGGATCAACCCCATCACCAGCGGATATTGGGTAAACTCGTCATCCCAGGCTTCGGAGAGAGCAAAACAGTTCGCATCGTTATCCAGACGCACATCGCGGTCAAGGCGAGCGCTAAGATCGGCGCGGAGCGGTTTGCCACTGGCGGCAGGAACGTTGGCCGCGTACAACGTGCCGTCTTCCGTTTCCGGCATGCCAGGAATCCCGATACCGACCGAACCTTTGATACCAAAACGCTGGTCAGCTTCCGTCACCAGATTGCAGACCGCATCAAGGAAAGCGTCGTAGCTGTCGCGAGGTGTAGGGACGCGAGTTTCCCATTGCAGACGACGTTGCTTATCAAACACGCCCAGCGCAATTTTGGTCCCGCCGATGTCAAATCCGTAATACATCACCGCTCCTTGATACACGTCATCCTTCAAGATGCCTCTGCGTTGGCTACGCCTTGATGCAGCATGAATGCTGTCGTGTATTATTGTTGTTATTGGCCGCTAAGTACTCTCGCTGGATCAATATTGCTGGCGCGACGCGCCGGATACCAACTTGCCAAAAGACTCAGCACGAGTGCTGTCACCAGCACGTAAATCACATCCAGCCAGTGTAATTCCGATGGCAGGAAGTCAATGAAATAGATATCGCCGGACAGGAACTGATGACCGATAAGCGCCTCGATTCCGTTGATGATCGGCGTCAGTTGCAACGAGACAACCACCCCGATGACGACGCCTATCAGGCTACCGAACAGGCCCGCCAGCAGGCCGTACCAGACAAAAATGGCACGGATCAACCCATCTTTCGCCCCGAGGGTTCTTAATACCGCAATATCGCCGCTTTTGTCTTTTACCGCCATCACTAACGTGGAAACGATATTAAAGCAGGCCACACCAATCACCAGCACCATCGCCAGATACATAATGGCGCGAATCATCTGGATATCGCGATACATATAGCCGTAAGTACCGATCCAGCTCTTAATATAAACATAGTTATTGGTGACTTCACCCGCGTCGCGCACCAGCTTATTGGCGTTAAACACGTCGTTAACTTTCAGCGCAATCCCGGAAACGCTGGTTCCCATATCCAGATATTGCTGCGCATCTTCCATTGGGATCATGGCAAAGCTGTGATCGAGTTGGCCGCTCAGTTGCAGGATCCCAGTAACGTGTAAACGCACGCGTTTAGGCTGCTGTAACTTATGATCCGCGCTGGCGTTAGGGATCATAATCGACACCCAGTCGCCCTGCTTCACCTTCAGCGCATCGGCAATACCCTTACCAATGATGATTTGTTGTTCACCGGCTTTAAAATTATCCCAGGCATGGTTTTGCACGAAGGATGGCAGTGCGCTTAAACGCTGTTCCTGTTTCGGGTCAACGCCCTTCACCTGCACCGCGCGTAAATTCGCCCCACTCTCTACCAGTCCGGTAAAGTTGATATAAGGCGCCGCGGCGACAATACCCGGCACTTTTTGTACTTTGTCGAGCGCTTCCTGCCAGTTATTCCACGGCTGATTTACGGCTTCAATCTCTCCGTGTGGGACTACGGCCAGAATACGGTTGTTCAGCTCACGCTCAAATCCGTTCATGGCACTTAAACCAACGATCAACACCGCCACACCCAACGCGATGCCAACGGTGGAAATCACAGATATCAGCGAAACCATACCGCCGCGCCGCCGACCACGGCTAAAGCGCAGACCAATCAATAACGATAAAGGCGAAGCCATTACTCAGCTCCCATCAGGCTCAGTTCAGCCGTCAGGCGACCATCGCGCATTTCAAGCTGGCGGCTCATCCGCTTCGCCAGTTGCAGATCGTGCGTCACCACCAGAAATGCCGTGCCCTGAGAGCGGTTCAGCTCGCCCAGAAGCTCGAAAATGCTATCCGCGTTACGCGCATCCAGGTTACCCGTTGGCTCATCCGCCAGGACCAGACGCGGGTTATTCACCAGCGCACGAGCGATGGCCACACGCTGGCGTTCGCCGCCAGACAGTTCAGACGGGCGATGACTGGCACGATGATCCAGTCCTACGGCTTTCAGCATATCCCGTGCGCGCTCGGTTATTTCAGCCGGTTTTTTCTTGCCGATCAGCAGCGGCATCGCTACGTTTTCCAGCGCGGTAAAGTCCGGCAGTAAATGGTGGAACTGGTAAATAAAGCCCAGCTTCTGATTGCGCAGTTCCGCTTTCGCCGCCGACGAGAGCTTGCTCATCGGCTGACCGCTAAAAATCACGTCGCCGGAAGTCGGCGTATCCAATCCGCCCAGCAGATGCAGCAGCGTACTCTTTCCGGAGCCAGAGCTGCCGACAATCGCCATCATCTCACCTTCGCCGACGCTAAAACTGACATCGTGCAGGACATCGGTCTGCACAGTGCCTTCCTGATAGCGTTTGCACAGGTTGTCGCATTGCAACAGGATCTTATTCATAACGTAAAGCCTCAGCGGGTTGAGTGGCGGCAGCGCGCCAGGAAGGATAAAGCGTAGACAGCAGCGCGATGGCCATCGCCACCAGCGCAATGACGATAACCTGCAGCGGCTCGATAGCGACCGGCAGCGCCGCGCCATCCAGCAGCACACCAATAATTGGCATTAAATTGTTCAGTTGACTGGCGAGCAATGCGCCCAGCACCGCGCCAAGCAGCGCGCCGATAATCCCGGCACTGGCCCCCTGAACCATAAACACCATCATTATCTGCCGCGGCGTTAGCCCCTGCGTTTGTAGAATCGCCACTTCCCCTTGCTTCTCCATTACCATCAGACCCAGCGAGGTAATAATATTAAAAGCCGCCACAGCCACGATCAGGCTAAGCAGTAGCCCCATCATGTTCTTCTCCATGCGCACGGCCTGGAACAGTTCTCCTTTGCGCTCGCGCCAGTCCTGCCATTTGGTGCCCTGCGGCAGCGTTTGCTGGCTCAGCGTATCAACTTTTAACGGTTCGTTCAGCCACAAACGCCAGCCGGTAATATTGCCCACCGGATAGCGCATCAGGCGGGAAGCATCCTGAATGTTGGTCAGCATCTGGTAGCCGTCTACTTCGCTGTTGGCGGCGAAGGTGCCAATCACCGTAAACAGACGCTGGCTCGGCAAACGCCCCATCGGCGTAAACTGGCTGGCCGAAGGCACCATCACGCGAATTTGATCGCCACGGTTTACGCCCAACTGCCCGGCAAGCTGCTCGCCGAGGATGACATTATACTTACCCGGTTGCAGATCTGTTTGCTTCACATTGACCAGATACGGCGTTAACGGATCTTTTTGCGCCGGATCGATACCGAGCATCACGCCGACCGCCACGCTACGCGCGCTTTGCAGCACCACATCTCCCGTAGTTATGGGTGCAACGCGGTTGACGCCGTTCAACACCACCGCTTTTTCCGGCAGTTGTTGCGGGTTGAGGGAACCCTGTTCAGACGAGAGAACGGCCTGAGGCATCAGGCCAAGAATATTGTTTTGCAGCTCGCGCTCAAAACCGTTCATCACCGACAACACCGTGACCAGCGCCATTACCCCGAGGGTAATGCCAATGGTGGAGAGCCAGGAAACGAAGCGACCGAAGCGATCTGCTGCACGCCCACGCATATAACGCAGGCCGATGAATAGAGCGACAGGTTGGTACATGAAATCCGTCTGGTTGCTGTTAGCAAAGTCACGAGTATATAAGCGAAAGCGGAATGGGTAAATGACTGAACCGTAAGTGTTCGTCAGCACTATTCCTAAAAGTATAAATAAATCAATTCGCTAAAGTTGTCCGTCTTCCCTTCCATCCTGGTCCCTGATCTTTATCTTAAAAAATCAAAATGCAGACAGTTACGCATTACAGCGCACAGCGGGTTGCGCAGGATGGCAGGCTATAACCAACAATATGGATACGCCGTCTCGATGAATAAAAAAGAACTATGGATTAATCAAATCAAAGGGTTATGTATTTGTCTGGTGGTGATTTACCACTCGGTAATCACATTTTACCCGCACCTCACTACTTTTCAGCATCCGCTTTCAGAGCTGCTGAGCAAATGCTGGATTTACCTCAATTTGTACCTGGCGCCGTTTCGCATGCCGGTCTTTTTCTTTATTTCGGGATATCTGATCCGTCGCTACATTGATAGCGTCCCGTGGACCACCTGCGTGGATAAACGAATCTGGAGTATTGCCTGGGTGCTGATTCTCTGGGGTGTGGTGCAATGGCTGGCGTTAGTGACGCTCAATAACTGGCTGGCCCCACAGCGCGATCTGAGCCATGCTGCCAACGCCGCTTATGCTGGTTCGATCGCAGGTTTTACCCACGGGATGCTGACCGCCAGTACCAGCTTGTGGTATCTGTACGCGCTGATTGTCTATTTTGTTCTGTGTAAAATTTTCAGCCGCTGGGCGGTGCCGCTGTTGGCGTTATTTGTGGCGCTGAGCGTGGCGATCAACTTTGTCCCGACGCCGTGGTGGGGAATGAACAGCGTGATTCGCAATCTGCCCTGGTACAGCCTCGGTGCATGGTTTGGCGCAACGCTGATGGTATGGATTAAGGAGGTGCCCCTGCGCCGCCATGCGCTCATTGTTCTGGTTAGCGCAATCGCCGCCATCGTCGCGTGGCTGGCAAATGTCTCACTATTACTTTCTCTTCTTTCCATTGTGCTGATCATGAAGCTGTTTTATCAATTTGAGCTGCGCTTTGGTATGCGTGAGTCCGGCCCGTTAAGCGTGATTGGTGCCAATACCATCGCCATCTACACCACCCACCGTATTCTGGTTGAGCTGTTCAGCTTAACGCTAATCCCAAACATTAATCATGCCGCCTGGCCTGCATATGCAGAGCTGGCCCTGCTGCTGGTGTATCCATTCGCCTGCCTGCTGCTGTGCACCTTGTTTGGCCTGTTGGTGCGTAAAATTTCACAAAAAACAGTGGCCGACCTGCTCTTTTCCCCGCCTTCATTATCGGTCGTTTCGCGCTAACCCCAACGCGCTTTTTGCCCCCATCAGGGGGCGAATCAATTTGCTTATGAGAAACGATCACGGATAATAAAGAACATTGCTTATCAGATGTATATCTAAACGAGAACCTGACAACCGAATGCCTGAACAACATCGTTACACGCTCCCAGCGAAAGCTGGCGATCAGCGCCAGTTGGGTGAGCTTACCGGTGCCGCCTGCGCAACGCTGGTCGCCGAAATCGCCGAACATCACGCCGGTCCAGTGGTGCTGATCGCGCCGGACATGCAAAATGCTTTGCGCCTGCATGATGAAATTCGTCAGTTTACCGACCAGATGGTGATGAACCTGGCCGACTGGGAAACGCTGCCCTATGACAGTTTTTCTCCCCATCAGGAGATTATCTCTTCGCGTCTCTCTACGCTGTATCAACTGCCTGCCATGCAGCGAGGCGTGCTGATCGTTCCGGTAAATACTCTGATGCAGCGTGTCTGTCCGCACAGCTATCTGCACGGGCATGCGCTGGTCATGAAAAAAGGTCAGCGGCTTTCGCGCGACGCCCTGCGCGAACAGCTGGATAGCGCTGGCTATCGCCATGTTGATCAGGTCATGGAACACGGCGAATACGCCACGCGCGGCGCGTTGTTGGATCTGTTCCCGATGGGCAGCGAGTTGCCTTATCGTCTGGATTTCTTTGATGACGAAATCGACAGCCTGCGTCTGTTTGATACCGACACCCAGCGCACGCTGGAAGAAGTCGATGCCATTAATTTGCTTCCCGCGCACGAATTCCCGACTGACAAAACGGCCATCGAGCTATTCCGTAGTCAGTGGCGCGATACCTTTGAGGTTAAACGCGACGCCGAACATATTTATCAGCAGGTCAGCAAAGGCACGTTACCTGCGGGTATTGAATACTGGCAACCGCTGTTTTTCAGCGAGCCGCTGCCGCCGCTGTTCAGCTACTTCCCTGCCAATACGTTATTGGTCAATACCGGTGATATCGAGACCAGCGCAGAACGCTTCCAGGCCGATACCCTGTCACGCTTTGAAAATCGCGGTGTTGATCCAATGCGCCCGCTTCTGCCGCCGGAATCGCTGTGGCTGCGGGTTGATGAGCTGTTTTCTGAACTTAAACGCTGGCCGCGCGTTCAACTGAAAACCGAGAGTCTGGCGAACAAAGCTGCGAATACCAACCTCGGGTTCCAGAAGCTGCCGGACATCGCCGTGCAGGCACAGCAAAAATCACCGTTAGATGCGTTACGTAAATTCCTTGAGGGCTTTACCGGCCCGGTGATTTTCTCGGTCGAAAGTGAAGGCCGACGTGAAGCGCTTGGCGAGTTGCTCGCTCGTATCAAAGTGGCACCGAAGCGGATATTGCGACTCGATGAAGCCGTAGATAACGGTCGTTATCTGATGATTGGCGCAGCTGAGCACGGCTTCATCGATAGCAAACGCAATCTGGCACTGATTTGTGAAAGCGATCTGCTTGGGGAACGCGTGGCGCGTCGCCGCCAGGATTCGCGTCGCACCATCAACCCGGATACATTAATTCGTAACCTTGCAGAGCTGCATCCCGGTCAGCCGGTAGTGCATCTGGAACACGGCGTGGGTCGCTATGCCGGGATGACCACGCTGGAAGCGGGCGGTATCACCGGTGAATATCTGATGCTCACCTATGCCAACGATGCCAAACTGTACGTGCCGGTGTCGTCACTGCATCTGATCAGCCGCTATGCAGGCGGTGCAGAAGAGAATGCACCGCTGCATAAACTGGGCGGCGATGCCTGGTCACGCGCCCGACAGAAAGCCGCTGAGAAGGTGCGCGATGTCGCGGCAGAGCTGCTGGATATTTATGCCCAGCGCGCGGCGAAAGAAGGCTTTGCCTTTAAGCATGACCGTGAACAGTATCAGCTGTTTTGCGACAGCTTCCCGTTTGAAACCACGCCTGACCAGGCGCAGGCGATCAACGCTGTACTCAGCGATATGTGCCAACCTCTGGCCATGGACCGCCTGGTGTGCGGTGACGTCGGTTTTGGTAAAACCGAAGTCGCGATGCGCGCCGCTTTCCTTGCCGTAGAGAACCACAAACAGGTTGCCGTGCTGGTTCCGACTACCCTGCTCGCACAGCAGCACTTCGACAACTTCCGCGATCGTTTTGCCAACTGGCCGGTACGCATTGAGATGTTGTCCCGTTTCCGTAGCGCCAAAGAGCAAGCGCAGATTCTGGAACAGGTTGCCGAGGGGAAAATTGATATTCTCATCGGCACGCACAAACTGCTGCAAGCGGATGTGAAGTTAAAAGATCTGGGTCTGCTGATTGTCGATGAAGAGCACCGTTTCGGCGTTCGCCACAAAGAACGCATCAAGGCGATGCGCGCGGATGTCGATATTCTGACCCTGACGGCAACGCCTATTCCGCGTACGCTCAATATGGCGATGAGCGGCATGCGCGATCTGTCGATCATCGCCACGCCGCCCGCTCGTCGTCTGGCGGTCAAAACCTTCGTGCGCGAATACGACAGCCTGGTGGTACGCGAGGCGATCCTGCGTGAAGTTCTGCGCGGGGGACAAGTTTATTATCTGTTTAACGACGTCGAAAATATCCAGAAAACCGCTGACAGATTAGCAGAACTGGTGCCGGAAGCGCGTATTGGTATCGGCCACGGGCAAATGCGCGAGCGCGAGCTGGAACGCGTGATGAACGATTTCCACCATCAGCGTTTTAACGTGCTGGTGTGTACCACCATTATCGAAACCGGGATCGACATTCCGACCGCAAACACCATTATCATCGAACGCGCCGATCACTTTGGTTTAGCGCAATTGCACCAGCTACGCGGTCGTGTGGGACGCTCACACCATCAGGCGTACGCCTGGCTGCTGACGCCGCATCCAAAAGCAATGACCACCGACGCGCAAAAGCGTCTGGAAGCCATCGCTTCGCTGGAAGATTTGGGTGCAGGATTTGCGCTGGCGACCCACGACCTTGAAATTCGCGGCGCCGGGGAACTGTTGGGTGAAGATCAAAGTGGTTCCATGGAAAGCATCGGCTTCTCGTTGTATATGGAGCTGCTGGAAAATGCTGTCGATGCGCTCAAAGAGGGACGCGAACCATCACTGGAAGATCTCACCAGCCAGCAAACCGAAGTTGAATTGCGTATGCCGTCTCTGCTGCCGGATGACTATATACCGGATGTTAACACCCGACTATCGTTCTACAAGCGCATTGCCAGCGCGAAAGGCGAAAACGAACTGGAAGAGATTAAGGTCGAGCTGATAGATCGTTTTGGCCTGCTGCCCGACCCGGCCCGTACGTTGCTGGATATCGCTCGTTTACGCCAGCAGGCGCAGAAACTGGGGATCAGAAAGCTCGAAGGTCATGACAAAGGCGGTACCATTGAATTTGCCGAGAAAAACCACGTCAACCCGGTCTGGCTGATTGGTTTACTGCAAAAACAACCGCAACACTTCCGTCTGGACGGCCCAACCCGACTGAAATTTATGCAGGATCTGGGCGAGCGTAAAACGCGGATCGACTGGGTCCGCCAGTTTATGCGTCAGCTTGAAGAAAACGCCGTAGCATAGTGAACAGGCCGGGTGAGCACACCACTCACCCGGCCTGATGAATTTACAAACTCTTTGCACTTCCCTGCACTTCCAGACACAGCAAACCGCCATAATTCTCGTTTACTTTTACATAATAAAAACCACGTAAAAACAATGGATTTATGGTGATGTTAAACAATAAACGACTCTCTCGCTGGCTCGCGTTTTTTACGCTGGCAGCGACCTTCGCGTTAGCACTTCCGGCTCAGGCAAACACCTGGCCGCTGCCACCGCCGGGAAGCCGTCTGGTAGGCCAGAATACCGTTCACGTTGTTGAAGACAATGGCGGTTCTCTGGAGGCGATTGCGAAAAAATATAATGTCGGCTTTTTAGCGCTGCTGCAGGCCAACCCCGGCGTTGACCCTTACGTACCACGTCCGGGCAGCGTGCTGACTATACCGTTACAAACTCTGCTACCTGACGCCCCGCGCGAAGGTATTGTTATCAACCTCGCCGAACTGCGTCTTTATTATTACCAGCCGGGGACCAATTCGGTGACCGTTTATCCTATTGGTATTGGCCAGTTAGGTGGTGACACGCTGACGCCTACGATGGTAACCACCATTTCTGATAAACGCGCCAACCCCACCTGGACGCCGACGGCAAATATCCGCGCGCGATACAAAGCAAACGGAATTGACCTGCCTGCCGTTGTACCTGCCGGTCCGGATAACCCGATGGGCCATCATGCAATTCGCTTAGCGGCATACGGCGGCGTTTATCTGCTGCACGGCACCAATGCTGACTTTGGCATCGGCATGCGCGTCAGTTCCGGCTGTATTCGTCTGCGCGACGGTGATATCGAAACCCTGTTCCGTCAGGTAACGCCCGGAACTAAGGTCAATATTATCAATACGCCGATCAAAGCATCCGTTGAGCCTAACGGCGTGCGGCTGGTAGAAGTACATCAGCCGCTGTCCGAAAAAATCAATGACGACCCGCAACTGTTGCCAATCGTGCTGAACGCGTCCATGCAGACATTTAAAAATGCGGCGCAAACAGATGCCGCCGTCATGGATCATGCGATGGAGATTCGCTCAGGCATGCCGGTCGATGTGACCCGTCATCACGACGTTGCTCAACAGCCGATGTAAACTCCGCACATAAAAAAACCCCCGCTGGATTTTATTCCGCGGGGGTTTTTTATTTAACTCGCAGTGGCATTGCGATGGGTTAAATCTTATTTGTAGATAACAGCAGTCCCATGAAGGGTGTTAGGGCCGGTAACGGAAGTAATACGGAAAGACTTCGCACCCATCTCATCGGCTTTCTGCGCCAGTTGATCTTCCAGTGAACCTAAGTTAGTCCCCGCATTCGCAGAAATAGTACCGACTTTCTCTTGACCCGCAGGTGTGGACTGAACTTCAACAGCGGCGAAGCTTGCAAATGACAGTGAGCTAAGAACAGCAGCAACAAACAGGGTTTTTACGTTTTTCATGATAGTGACCTTTAGCAGATGAATGGGTGTCGGAAAGATTAACTTAACGATCGATAGGTAAATCATAGATGTGATCCAGGTCACACGTCAATACTTTTTTATAATGATCGTTATATAAAATATAAAGGTCTTATTTTTCATGACAATAGATATAATTTATTTTTATCGTGAATCCGCTGGAGTGTGCAGTCGAATATTTTTATAATGGTTATTCAATAAACCCAACAAAGGTACATCGGCGCCATGACAACTGAAACGACAGGTTGTGCAAAAAAAAGCCGTGGCCGACCAAAAGTGTTCGACAGGGAAGCCGCGCTTGATAAGGCCATGACACTCTTCTGGCAGCACGGATATGAAGCGACCTCGCTCGCCGATCTCGTAGAAGCTACCGGCGCAAAAGCGCCCACGCTGTATGCGGAGTTCACCAATAAAGAAGGGTTGTTCCGTGCCGTACTGGACCGCTACATCACCCGCTTTGCGGCGAAACACGAAGCCCAGCTGTTTTGTGAAGAAAAAAGCCTTGAGTCCGCACTGGAAGACTATTTCACCGCCATAGCGACCTGCTTTACCAGCAAGGACACCCCAGCGGGATGTTTCATGATTAACACTTCTGCGACGCTGGCAGCCTCTTCCCGCGATATTGCGCATACGGTGAAATCTCGCCATGCGATGCAGGAACAGACGCTTACTCAGTTTCTTCATCAGCGTCAGCAACGAGGTGAAATCCCCGCCTACTGTGACGTGCAAAAACTGGCTGAATACCTGAACTGTATTTTACAAGGTATGTCGATCAGCGCCCGTGAAGGTGCAACGTTTGAAAAACTGATGCAGATCGCACGTACCACCCTGCGGCTGTGGCCCGAACTCGTCAAAGCTTAACCCTTTCCCGCAATTCCCCCGCTGTACTAACACCCCCGGGAGCTGATAAAGCCCCCGGTTAGATTCCCGTTCCATTGCCCCTACATTTCTCATTGTTTTCATCGTGTTATCCGATCATTTTTTGTAAAGGGTATTGATAACGACAATTGTTATCAGCAATATTCGCATTTGTTTTAATGCCTGTTTCACAATGTAACCATCGGTTTCTCTACCTCCATAACAAAAACAGATCGACTCTTTTTAAAAGGAATACAAATGAATAAGCGTCTCTGGGTGCTCAATCCTCTCCTGTTGTCTTTAACCCTCCCGGCCATTGCGGCTGAGGAAGAGAACCTCATCGTCAGCGCCAACCGTAGCCAACGCACCGTGGCAGAAATGGCGCAAACGACCTGGGTTATTGAAGGAAGCGAGATTGAACAACAGGTTCAGGGGGGGAAAGAGTTCAAGGATGTTCTTGCTCAGTTAATCCCAGGAATCGATGTCAGTAGCCAGGGGCGTACAAACTACGGCATGAACATGCGTGGTCGCGCCATTGTCGTGCTCATTGACGGTGTCCGTCTGAACTCCTCACGAACCGACAGCCGTCAACTTGACTCCATTGACCCGTTTAACATTGCGCACATTGAAGTCATTTCAGGCGCAACCTCACTTTATGGCGGTGGCAGTACCGGCGGATTAATCAACATCGTCACCAAAAAAGGCCAGCCGGAGCGTGAAGTAGAACTCGAACTGGGGAGCAAAAGCGGCTTCAACAACAGTAACGATCATGATGAACGCGTTGCCGCGGCGGTGAGTGGAGGAACAGATCGCGCTTCCGGGCGTATGTCCGTCGCGTATCAACGATTTGGCGGCTGGTATGACGGTAATCACGATGCCCTGCTGCTGGATAACACCCAAACCGGGCTACAGCACTCCAATCGTCTGGACGTGATGGGCACCGGGACGATTGAACTTGACGACGACCGTCAGTTGCAACTGGTTACACAGTATTATAAGAGCCAGGGAGATGACGATTACGGGCTGGATCTCGGCGAGAATATGTCCGCCGTAACCGGAAACGGTAAAGCTTATACCAGCAGCGGACTGAATTCCGATCGTATTCCCGGCACCGAACGTCATCTGATCAGCCTGCAATATTCAGATGCGGATTTTTTCGGCCAGAACCTGGTCAGCCAAATCTATTACCGCGACGAATCGCTGAAATTCTATCCTTTCCCGACGCTCAGCAAAGGTAAGGTCACCAGTTTCTCCGCATCACAGCAGGACACAGACCAGTTTGGCGCCAAAATTACCCTCAACAGCCAGTTGATGGATAACTGGGAGCTGACGTGGGGTATCGATGCCGATCACGAGACCTTCGATTCCAATCAGAAATTCTTCGATCTGGCCTGGTCCCTGCCCTCCGGCGGCATGGATAACCGCACCGCTTATACCACCGGGCGTTACCCCGGTTACAGCATCACCAACTTTGCGCCTTTCCTGCAAAACAGCTATGACATTAACGACATCTTTACCCTCAGCGGCGGCGTGCGCTATCAATGGACCGAAAACAGGGTTGATGATTTCGTTGGCTATGCTCAACAGCAGGGAATCGCGACCGGGCTTGCGAACTCTGCCGATACCATTCCGGGCGGCAAAACCGATTACGATAATTTCCTGTTCAACGCCGGTATCCTCGCCCATCTGACTGACCGTCAGCAAACGTGGTTTAATTTCTCTCAGGGCGTGGAGCTTCCGGATCCAGGGAAATATTACGGTAACGGCACCTATTCGCTGGTTGGCGATCATTACCAGCTCCAGCGCAGCGTCAACGTGGCGGATTCACGTCTGGAAGGGATTAAAGTTAACTCGTACGAACTGGGATGGCGCTACACCGGCGATAGTCTGCGCACGCAACTGGCCGCTTACTACTCGACTTCGGATAAATCGATCGTTATCAACCGCAGCGATATGACCATTAACGTTCAACCCGACGATCGCCGCATTTATGGCCTTGAAGGCGCGGTGGATTATTTCATTGCGGATACGGACTGGAGCCTGGGCGGCAACTTCAATGTCATTAAATCGGAAGTGAAACAGAACGGTAAATGGCAAAAATGGGATGTGACTCTGGCCTCACCGTCGAAAGCAACCGCATGGATCGGCTGGGCACCAGAACCGTGGATCTTGCGCGTACAGAGCCAGCAAACATTTGATCTGACCGACGCCAGCGGCAATAAGCTGGATGGCTATAACACCATGGACTTTATCGGCAGCTATCAGCTCCCGTTGGGTAAGCTGACCTTTAGCGTGGAAAACCTGCTGAATGAAGAGTACACCACGCTGTGGGGACAACGTGCGCCACTGCTGTACAGCCCAACCTACGGCAGTCCGTCACTGTATGAATACAAGGGCCGGGGCCGCACCTTTGGTCTGAACTATGCCTTAACCTTCTGATAAAAAAAGCCCCCCAGCCTGAGCGAATGGGGGGCTAATGTTCAGGATAATGCTATTTTACGCTTTGTTATTCAGTATCAACTGTCCGTTGTTATCCAACGGAATTTGCGCGCCGGGGTCCTTATCCATACGGATTTTCCCCTGCTGATCGCCAATTTTGTACGTCACGTCGTAGCCCAGCATCTTTTCAGATTTGTCATACACCGTTTTACAACGCTGCTGCGTGGTGGTGTAAGTATCGTTTTCCTGCATCGAACCCTGAATCTGATTACCTGCATAGCCGCCGCCTAAAGCCCCGGCCACGGTGGCAATATCTTTACCACGTCCGCCGCCAAACTGATGGCCAATAACGCCACCCGCAACCGCCCCCAATACGGAACCCGCAATACGGTTTTCATCTTGTACCGGCTTACGGTGCGTGACAGTTACGTTCCGGCACTCCTGACGCGGTGTTTTTACCGACTCTTTAATCGGTGTTGCAGAGACAACTTGCGCATACTGTGGGCCACGCTCGAAAACGTTCAGACTGGCCACTGCTGCAACACCCAGCGCAGCAGCTACGCCAATCCCTATACCCGCCAACATTGATTTATTCACGGGACTTCCTCCTTTTTTGCTATTAGCAACAACTTTGCAACAGAAGGTAAGGAATGCCAATCAGATTACGGATGAAAATAGCAGGATGAGGCATGAACGCAGGATGATTCGGAGAACTCTGAAGGAAGGCGCCGGATGCGTAAAATCATCCGGCGCCACAAGTCGATATTAATGCAGTTTCAGACGCGGGCGAATCACCCGGTTGATACTGCCGACCAGCATCATCAGGCCGGTTTTGAAGTAGCCGTGTAAAGCAATCTGGTGCATGCGGTACAGTGAGATGTATACAAAGCGCGCAATACGCCCTTCCACCATCATCGAACCACGAGTCAGGTTGCCCATCAGGCTACCCACGGTAGAAAAGTTAGAGAGCGAGACCAGAGAGCCGTGATCTTTGTACTGATACGCTTTCAGAGGCTTGCCGTTCATCTGTGCCAGAATATTGTTCATCGCACAGGTCGCCATCTGGTGTGCTGCCTGAGCGCGCGGAGGCACAAAACCCCCTTCCGGGCGAGCGCAGGAAGCGCAGTCGCCAATCGCGTACACGTCAGGATCGCGCGTGCTCTGCAAAGTTGGCTCAACCACCAGTTGGTTAATACGGTTCGTTTCGAGACCGCCAATGTCTTTCATAAAGTCTGGCGCTTTGATACCCGCCGCCCACACCATCAGGTCGGCTTTAATGTATTCGCCATCTTTGGTGTGCAGTCCGCCTTCGTCAGCGCTGGTAACCATCGTCTGGGTCAGTACGCGTACGCCCAGTTTGGTTAACTCATTATGCGCAGCACCGGAAATACGCGGCGGCAACGCAGGCAGAATGCGCTCGCCAGCTTCCACCAGCGTAACGTTCAGCGCATCGTTGGTCAGCCCTTTGTAACCATAGCTGTGCAGCTGTTTTACCGCATTGTGCAGCTCAGCGGAGAGCTCAACCCCCGTCGCACCACCGCCCACAATGGCGATATTCACTTTTCCGTTAGCGCCCAGATTCGCGGAATACTTCAGGAACAGATTCAGCATCTCCTGGTGGAAACGACGCGCCTGATGCGGGTTATCGAGGAAAATGCAGTTTTCTTTCACGCCAGGAGTGTTGAAATCGTTGGAGGTACTGCCCAACGCCATCACCAGCGTGTCATACGGCACTTTACGCTCAGGAACCAGCAGATCCCCCTTCTCATCGCGCAGCTCAGCGAGAGTAATGGTCTTCGCTTCACGATCGATATCTATCACCGAACCTAACTGAAACTGGAAGCCATGGTTACGGGCATGTGCCAGATAGCTCAGCGCATCCACGCCTTCATCCAGTGAACCCGTCGCCACTTCATGCAGTAACGGTTTCCACAAGTGACTGTGGTTTCTGTCTACCAGTGTGATTTTGGCCTTTTTCTTACGCCCGAGTTTTTTACCCAACTGCGTCGCCATTTCCAGTCCGCCAGCACCGCCGCCGACAATCACGATCCTTTTCAATGGTGTAGTCAACGTGACCCCCTCAAATTTATTAACCAATTGTTAATTAAAAGTTATTAATATAGCTCTTAATTAACAACAAGTTACAGTAATGAAAATGTTCTTCGAGAGTGAGAATAACACGAACGGTGCATTGGTCATACCAAAATTGATGTGTATCAAGTTTTGATGCTGAAAAGATAGACAACCGGAACTTTAAGAACAAAAAAACCAGCCCGATGGCTGGTTTTTTACGCATTCAATAAGGATTAACCTAACGTCTTGAACGCTTTGATGCGCTGCAAATGCGGAGAGATATTCTTAAACTTATGCGTCTGCTCTTCGTCCCAGACTATCTCGTAAAAGTGATGCAGCTCTTCCGACGAACGCTGGCTATTGAGCGCTTCATCATGACGCGACAGGATAACCAGACAGCGATCGCGATTCTTTTCGCGGAAATTGGTCACGCATTTTGTTGCGATGTCTGCATACTCCTCAGGTCTGTCAATTTTGCCTTCCATGTTCTCATACGGGAACAGGTTAGGATTAAACACGACCTGACGAATATCACACAGAAAACCAATCCGTTCAGCCCAATATCCCCCGAGCCCCACACCACAAATCAGCGGACGGTCATCCACATTCAGCTGTAGCATTTTGTCCACTTCTTTTAGCAGATGCTGCATATCATGTTTGGGATGCCGCGTACTGTAGCTAATCAGCCTGACATCCGGGTCGATGAATTGCAGCTGCAACACCTTCTCATGGTTGCCCGGGCTGTTAGAGTCAAAACCGTGTAAATAGATAATCATCGCATCCTCGCCAAACTTGCGTTAATGACCTGCTTTCTCTTCCTGCCAGCGCTCATGAAGCTGGTTTAGCTGAGCGCTTACCGTCTTCCAGCGTGCCGAATCCATCAGTTCCTGACGTGAAAATGAACCTTTATGATACAAACGTGTAACACGTTCTGCATTGATCGGCGACAGATTATCTAACACACTGACCGCTCCCTTACGATTATTGCAGACCAGGATCATATCGCAACCTGCATCCAGCGATGCCTGTCCACGCTGGGCATAGCTTCCCATAATCGCCGCCCCTTCCATCGACAAATCGTCGGAGAAAATGACACCATCGAAGCCAAGCTCCTGGCGCAGCACCGTTTTCAGCCAGTGAGGTGAGCCACTCGCCGGACGCGGATCTACATCACTGTAGATAACGTGCGCAGGCATAATGGCATCCAGTTTGTTCTCAGTAATCAACGTCTGGAACACGGACATATCTTTCGCACGAATCTCGGCTTCTGAGCGAGGATCGGTTGGGGTTTCTTTGTGTGAATCCGCCGTCACGGCCCCATGACCAGGGAAATGTTTACCGGTCGTTTTCATGCCTGCGGCATGCATACCGTCAATGAAGCGGGTCGCCATCGCCAATGCTTTTAGCGGATCGGCGTGGTAAGAACGCTCGCCGATTGCGGCGCTGATATGGCCCACATCCAGTACCGGTGCAAAGCTGATATCAATGTCCATCGCGATCATTTCGCTGGCCATCAACCATCCGGCGTCCTGAGCCAGTTTGCCGCCCTCTTCCAGACCGTGCAGCGCGGCAAACGATTGAGCCGCAGGCAGGCGAGTAAAGCCTTCTCGAAAGCGCTGTACGCGTCCGCCTTCCTGATCTACCGCCACCACCAGATGGTTACGTGACGCAGTCCGGATCTGTCGCACTAATTCACGCAGCTGTTCCGGGTCATGATAATTTCGGGTAAAGAGGATCAACCCACCTACCAGCGGATGCGCCAGAATCTCACGCTCTTCTGCGTCCAGCTCATACCCTTCGACATCCAACATTACTGGGCCCACACTGCTCTCCTTATCCTTTCATTGTTAGCTGCCGCCAGGTTTCATCGGCCAGCCTGATAAATTGTCTATCGCCGGTTTGCCGCCAGCGATACTCAAACCACCCCGCCTTCAGCATCATTATCCAGGGTTGCCATTGTCTGACTTGTCGCCACAAAACGTCTGGCTCAATGTGCGCTCGTTGAGCGTAGGTGCTAACCAGCTGTTGGTGCTGGGATTCATCGCTGACCCATACCGCCGCCAGCTCCAGGGCAATATCACCGTCTCCGGCGTATTCCCAGTCAATCAGCCGCAGCCCTGAGGCTGTGCGTACGATGTTGTCACCGTGAACATCCATATGCAGCGGCCCCAGACGCAAAGGTCGAGGCTCACCTCGTTTCCTCAGCCGCTTCAGCGCGCGCAGCCAGCATGGTGTACGACGCGCCGGATCGCCACACTGCCAGTACTGTTCAAGTAGCGGCAGCAGGCTGATTCGCCAGCCCAATCGGGGTTGCTGGTGCAGATGATACAGTAAGCCTGTGAGTTCGTCGGCGTCCGGTAATCTGGATTCTACCTTACCGTGAAAAAACTCGACGGCCATCCACCCACGCGTATAAAAATAAGGACGTGGCGCAAGGTTTTCTGGCAGGTGTTTTAACGCATGATATTGGCGTAAGAAATGCGATTCCGGCGCATCAGGGTCGTGATGACAACGCAGTACCAGCCGGTGAGAATGATGCTCAATGATGCAGCTCCCGCCGCTCAGGCCAGTTTGGCTGGCTGCGACGGGATGATACTGCGGGAAATAGCGCGACAACACTTCGCCGCGCGTGAGTCTGTTATTGTTGCTGAACGGCACCTTTACCTGACCAGATTATCTCGCCAGTTTGTACCAGCATTAATTGCATTTGCAGCGCAGGCGAATTGACGTTGCCGGATGCGCTGGAATAAAGCACATACTGCGCGCCAACGTTACGGGCGATACCAATCGCTTTACTGCGCGTTCCCAGGCTATCGTTCGGCGACAGACCTAACTGCTGCTTGGCAACTGCCAGTTGCTGAGCGGAAACCAGAGTAAACTTACCGTTATTCGCCAGAGCATTACGTAAGGTTTCGGTGGCTTCACCCGCGTTTAACGAGCCGTTGGTGCGGTTATTCACGCTATCAACCAGCAGAACGCCGCCCGCTTTTACGCCGTCAGCCTGCAGCATTTTTCCGACCATCGGCTGCATAGCCCCGTTCCAGTCATAATGACGTTGACGTGGCGTCGGCTGCGCCGTTTGGTCCTCGTGCTCAATCGGACCCGGCTGCTGCGGTATGGTTGGCACCGTTGGCACTACTGGCACCGGCTGTTGCGGCTGCACAGGCTGTTCCGGCACCGGCTTGACTTCCTCTACCGGTGCGGGCTCTCGTTGCACCACACAGCCAGAGAGAAACATCGCCAGCGCGGCAATCAGTGCGTAGCGATTCATTTTGATCATCAAGATTCACCCCTTACAAATAAAGATAAAGTCTAACCTTGTGCGCCCCCAGAAAATTGGCGCTGCCGTACAGCGTCACCGACGAATGAGCCGGGATAGTCACGCTGCGCGGCGCTTCCAGAGGATGCATTTCCAATCCTCTGGCGTCATACCAGTAAAACCGATAATGAACGGTGACGGGTTCTTGTCTTTCGTTATAGAGTCGCGAGGATGCCGAGGCCTGAATATCAGACGTGGTTAACGTGGGCTGTTCTGCTGTTATACCTGCCGCCAGAATCGTTGACTCCATCACCAGCGACTGCTCATCACTTACCGGAATTTCTGGGTGTGTTCGACAACCCGCCAGTAGCAGCAAGCCCAGTGAAAGTACAATGCATCCTCTGATCATGCCTACAGACCTTTATGCGCGAGCATTGGGCCAAGCGCACGGCCACCCAGCAGGTGCATATGAATGTGATACACCTCCTGACCCCCGTGGCGGTTGGTGTTCATGATTAAGCGGTACCCATCTGCAGCAATGCCTTCCTGCTCAGCAATTTTCGCTGCAACGGTGATCATGCGGCCCAATGCCTGTTCATGTTCAGCCGTCACATCGTTGACGGTTGGGATCAGGATGTTAGGAATGATCAGAATATGCGTAGGTGCCTGAGGGGAAATATCACGAAACGCAGTGACCAGTTCATCCTGGTATACGATATCCGACGGAATTTCACGACGAATAATTTTGCTGAATATAGTTTCTTCTGCCACGACGTTTTCCTTTTTTCATTAACAGCCCAAGCGTTTTGCCATGCTACGCCGGGTAACTCTGCGAGTATAGAGTATGAGCGAGTTACTCACGCTCTTTCAACTTTAACCCTCGATTTTTTAAGCGAAAACCCCAGTCAGTGCTGCTCTTATAACCATTTCCCTGCGCTATTGCTTAAGCATAGTACTGAAATCCTATTTTATTTATGCCCAAAGCGGTTTACACGTCAGGCATCAATGCGTGGCCGTTACCTTCTCGTCAGGGCGTATAACGGCTACATGACGATATCGGCCTCCCCGGCCATCACCAGGCGCAAGAAATCGTCCCGCCGATGGTTTTTAATTTTGGGGTTCCATGCCACACCAATGTTCCAGCGAATTTGTTTTTCAGCGAGCATCAATAGTCTCGCTTCGGCAGGCAAAAAATGCCGGACACTTGTGGGTAAAAAGGCGACTCCGTTCCCCCCGGCAACCAATGCCAATAGCGTAGTCATGTCATTTGTTACAGAGACCGGTTCAGCGCTAAGTTGGATGCTTTGTAGAAAGAGTGAGGTTTGTTCCGCAAGACATGGGCTGGTTGATGGATCCAACTGGAGTAAGGGATATGCCGATAGCGCACTCTGAATAGTCATGCTTTCCATATAACCCTCCATCGGAACAGCAAGAGCCAGCGTTTCCTCATAAAAAATATATGAAGCCAGGCCTTTACTGACCGGCATCCGGACAAAACCGATATGCAAGCGTCCTTCCAACAACATTTTCATCTGAGCGCTGGAGGGAAGATGATTAATAACCACTTCACACTCGGAAAATTGCTGATGGAATTGATTTATCCACTTAGGTACTTGCTGAAAAGAGGAAAGACCAAATCCCATAAATAACTTTTCACGATTTCTGGTATTTATTTCTTTCGCATAGTTTAGAAATTCAATATGGGATTGTAAAAGTTCATTGGCTTTTGAAAAAATCTGTTGACCAAATACTGTCAAACTCGCGCCATGGCGTCCGCGCAAAAAAAGCTCACCACCGGTCAAATGCTCCAGCGTTTGTATCTGCTTTGACAGTGCTGGCTGAGTCAGGAAAAGTTCCTTTGCAGCATTGCTATAACTTCCTTTTATCGCCAACGTAACAAAGGCACGCAGCAATTTCATATCTATTCCTTTCATTTATCGAACCTTGAAAAAAATGGAATTATACAAATACCTATAATAAGCACATGATAGCAAAGCATGGCAATAAATAAACATAACTCTCCATAGAGAAATCGCAAAAAAAATTACGCCCATTATTTTAATGATAAAAGAATATAAATATGCCAAATGTAGCTGTGTTAACAAATGATCTGCAATATGAATTTACATATAAAATAACCCATTCGACTCAGGAATTAGAACAAAAATTGACTGCATTTAATCAGTTTCTTGACGGCATCAGAAATCAAAACCAGGCAGTCATCCATTTGCAGTTAATAAATGACCCTGCCGATCCCGCAGTACAACGGCGCTATAAAAATCGCGATGCAGGTATTCCCGCCCTCGCAGGACGACCTGAAAACCGAATAATCGACAGTATTTGCGCCCCCTCCGATCTCATCGTAGTAAAAGGCAGAGATAGCGGTTTCTTTAATAATAATCTTGATGAAACACTGCAAAAACTGGGTGTAAAAACGGTCATCGTGACCGGCTTACAAACGCATGTTTGCGTACAAACCACGGCCGCAGATGCATTTTTCCGCGGATACAATGTTTGGGTGCCGGAAGATTGCGTATTTGCCCCTTCTGCCGATGATACCACTCGCGCCTTAGAGTGGCTTGCCAGCTATTGCGCAACCGTTGCCCCCTCGGCTGAGATTTTATCGCTGCTAGCAAAACATGACGATCTTCCTGAGCGCAACGAAAGGAAAACCGCATGAAAAGTCCATTAACACAAGCGATGAAACCAACAGATACCGTCGTTCTGGACCATGGCACGGGCGCTCGCCTGAGCAGGGAACTGGTCGAATTAATTGCGGAAATTTTGGGCGATACTTATCTGGGAACCATGGAAGACAGCGCGTTACTGGAGTTACCGTCCCGACAAATTGCATTTACTACAGATTCTTTTGTTGTCACTCCGCTGATCTTTGGCAATGGGGATATCGGTAAAATTGCCGTATGCGGTACCGTTAACGATCTTGCGGTAAGTGGCGCACGTCCGCTGTATCTGACGCTGAGTCTCATTATTGAAGACGGTATGCCCATATCTGAACTGAGCGCCATTATTGAGTCAGTTCGCGATACAGCCATTGCTGCAGACGTCAAAATTGTTGCCGGAGACACGAAAGTTGTCGGCAAGGGTGAGGCAGATCGCTTGTTCATCAATACAGCAGGCGTCGGCGTTATTGAGCGCGCCCCCGTTTCAATCAAAAACGTGCGCCCAGGACAAAAAATCATCCTCAGTGGTTTTATTGGGAATCACTCCATTCATTTGTTATCTCTGCGTGAAGGTCTGGGGTTTGAACGAAATATTCTCAGCGACTGCGCCCCTCTCAACGCGATGATTCACCAGCTTATCGATGCCGTTCCTGCCGGGAAAATTGCCTCGATGAGAGATGTCACTCGCGGTGGACTTTCCGCGGTACTCCATGAACATGCCCGTGCAGCAAAGCATGAAATGCGCTGCGAACGGCAATCTTTACCCATCCAGCCTGAAACGGCGATGGCGGCAAATATGCTGGGCGTCGATGTCATCAATCTTGCAAACGAGGGATGCCTTTGCCTGTTTGTCGAACCAGACAGCGCAGAAGACGTGCTCAGACTATTAAAGACGCACCCACTTGGCCAAAAAGCCGCCATTATTGGCGAGGTATTAGCAACGCCAGAAGTGAGAGTCAGCATGCTTGAGCAGGATGGAACCGTATCGACAATAGAGGAGCTCTATGGTGCAGAATTGCCACGACTCTGCTGAGCAAGGCGGCGCTCTGGAAACCCGACGTTACCGCATTTGCGGAATTGTCCAGGGAGTCGGGTTTCGTCCTTTCGTCCATCGACTGGCTCGCACCTTTGCCGCGACCGGCTGGGTTCTCAATGATTCCGAAGGCGTGTTACTGGAACTACAGGCTACATCAGACAATATCGCGCAGCTTATTGATGAGCTGGCATCTAACCCGCCGCCAATGGCCCGCATCAATGGTATTGTGGAGGTACCGCGAGAAAATTCGGATCAACGTTACGCAGAGTTTAGTATCCGTAAAAGCCGTCAGCTTGCGAAGATGGATACCATTATCCCGCCAGACTCAAACGTCTGTCAGGATTGTCTGAACGAAATGTTTGATCCGCAGAACCCGCGCTATCGGTACGCTTTTATTAATTGCACAAACTCTGCGGGCCGCGATATTCAATTATCCAGGCAATGCCCTATGACCGTTCACAAACAACAATGCAAGCCTTTGCAATGTGCCCGGCCTGTCAGCATGAGTATGACGATCTCGATAATCGTCGTTATCACGCGCAACCCAATGCCTGCCCCGCATGCGGACCAAAACTGGATCTGAGGTCGCGTAATGGCGAGACCGTAATAACAGATGATATCGTCAAATTTGCCATAGCAAGGCTACACGAAGGGGCGATTATTGCGATTAAAAGCCTTGGCGGTTTTCATCTGGTTGTTGATGCGAGTAATGAAGATGCGGTTTCGCAACTGAGGCAACGCAAACGTAGAGATGCAAAACCTTTTGCCATTATGGTAAGGGACGCGGACAACGCGGCACAAATAGTCCACGTCAACGCTCAGGAAAGAAAACACCTGGAAAGTGTAGAGCGCCCCATCGTACTGCTGCGTAAACGCCGCAGTACGATGCCGGAAATCATCGCACCGCATAACACGAATATTGGCGTCATGCTGCCATCAACGCCGCTTCAGTATTTAATGCTAGAAGATGCCACAATGCCAGCGCTGGTGATGACCAGCGGCAATCTTTCAGGCCACCCTATCGTATTTGATAATGTGAGTGCAATTGCGCAGTTGGGCGAAATCGCGGACTATTTTATTCTTAACGATCGTGATATTCACACGCGTATCGATGATTCAGTGGTCCGCGTTATGGCTCATCGTAACCACCTTTCATTCCTGCGACGTTCACGAGGTTATGCCCCCTATCCTGTCCACCTTCCTTTCAACGTTGATCCGATCATCGCTCTCGGGGCGGAACTGAAAACCACCGTTAGCATTGCTAAAGGTAATAAGGTGTTTATGAGTCAACACATTGGCGATCTCAAAAATGACCTTACGTTTAAATCACACCTTGCGTGCGTCAATCACCTGCAAAAGCTCCTCGATATTGAGCCAACGATTGTGGCCTGTGACCTTCATCCGGCATTTCGCTCAACGCGCAATGCGCTGGAGCAATCGCAGCTGCGGGTTATTCAGGTACAGCATCATCATGCGCATATGGCTGCGTGTATGGCCGAGAACGGACTCAGAGGAAAAACAATTGGCGTAGTATTCGACGGTACGGGTTACGGCACTGATGGCACAATCTGGGGTGGCGAATTTCTTGTGGGGGATACCAGAAGCGTTGAACGTGCAGCACATCTGCGCCACATCGCTTTGCCAGGCGGTGACAGCGCAGTTAAAGAACCCATCCGGATCGCTATTTCGCTATTAACAGAAATTTTCGGCGAGCATATTCCTGAATCCTCAATTCCAGGTCTAAGCACGTTGCCGGCTCAACAGCGTGACGTCTTCGCCAAAATGGCTATGCGCAGGATCAACACGCCTGTAACCAGCAGCATCGGTCGACTTTTCGATGGCATCTCCGCATTAATGGGTATTTGTACGCATATTGAATACGAAGCGCAGGCCGCCATTGAATTAGAAGCGTTGTTGCAATGCGATCTTCATATGGCACAACCTTTTGCCTTCTCGATTGTGGAATCAGAAGGCCATCTCGAAGTGGATTATCGCCCGTTGGTCCACGAACTGATTTCAGCACTGACAACACGGCCTCTCGATTTACCTGAGTTAAGCCGACGCTTTCATTCGACCATCGTAGAGATTATTACCGCGGTCTGTATCCGTTTGTCTGTGCACGCAAAAACACGGCAAGTGGTATTAAGCGGCGGGGTTTTTTGTAATGAGTTTCTTCTCATCAATGCTCTTGACCGATTACACGCGGCAGGATTTGAAGCTTACTGCCATCAACTTGTACCCACTAATGATGGAGGGATCTCTTTAGGACAAATTGCCGTCGCGTCCAGACTAAGTCAAACGAGTCAAACTAATAATAAGGAAACCGAGTATGCATAATATCACCAACAGAGCTGCCGCCGTGTTATTTGACATGGATGGTGTGCTTATTGATTCAAATGAGGTTATAGAAAGAGCCTGGCGCGAAGCAGCAGATATGTATGGTAAGACAATATCTGAAGACGAGATTATCAAACATATCCACGGGCAACCTGGTCCACATACTATTAGGGCACTGTTCAGTGACCTACCGCTCGTGGATCAGCAAAAAGTTCAGGCTCATATTATTCATGTCGAAAACACGGCTTCCTACAACCCTATTCCCGGTGTCTCTGAGCTTATCACTGCGCTGGATGCAGCAGGCGTCCGGGTTGGTATTGTAACCAGTGGCTGGCGTGAGAAAATCGACCGTGTGACGGCGATGCTTCAGGTTCAGTCTTGCATTTCCGTTATTGTTGAACGCGATGACGTCTCCCGGGGAAAACCCTTCCCTGACCCGTATCTTCTCGCAGCCGAACGTCTTGATCTTCCTGCGGAGAAAACAATCGTCTTTGAAGATTCTAAAAGTGGCGTAACGTCCGCAGTTGCCGCTGGCGCGTTTTGCGTTGGCATCGGTGGCGTTGAATTGATTCCATGTGGTGCCAGACTTGCTATTCCAGACTTTACCGGTGTTGAGGTCATATCACGACTGGACGGAAACACCGCGATTTCATTTTGTCCGGACCACATTTTGATCATCGATAAAAAAGATATGTCTCAGGCATCAGAGTAGAATTAAAAGGATCACTAATGGAAGTCGCGCAAAAAGGGCGCTGGGCTGTTACAACATTATTTTTAGTGAATGGGTTTGTAACCGGTGCCTGGGCAGTACAAATTGCCCAACTGGTTTCACGCTTTCACATTACTGATAAAGTAATTGGCCACCTGATATTGATTTTCGGGCTTGGCGCATTATTTATGATGCCGATGTCCGGCATGGCCATGGAAAAATACGGCTCACAGCGTGTCGTGCGCATTTTTTCCATTGCGGCATCCGTCGCCCTTATTCCTGTTGGATTCGCACCTGATATCTACTGGTTAGCACCAGTGCTATTTTTGCTGGGTGCTATGATTGGAGCAATGAACGTCGCAATGAACTCGAATGCCGTGGCAGTCGAAAAAGCACTGTCACGCACGGTGTTATCTTCATGTCACTGTTTCTGGAGCATTGGGCTTTTCATTTCAGGTCTTATTGGGGGGTATCTGGTTAAGCAATTCGGCTTTCTCATGCACCTGTTTTTAATTAGTGCTATTTCCTTAGCGATCACGCTGTCGGTATATCCACATATCATCAAAGATAAATCGATAAAAATAAAACGGTTAATCAAAGGAAAGCAGCCACATCGCTCATGCACGATCTACTTTATAGGCGTTATTGCCCTGCTCGCCATGATCCCGGAATGTGCTGTTGTGGACTGGTCGTCACGTTATTTATTGAAAAATCTCAATGCGACTACAGAAACGGCAAGCCTTTCCTTTGCCTGCTTTGCGGGAACAATGGCAATCTTTCGCTTCATGGGAGACTTCATTCGTAACCGCTTTAATGCCATTCTCGTGATGCGCTCATCCAGTCTGTTAGCTGGGATTGGGCTGCTGGCAGCCGCAATGGCTAGTCATCCCTGGCAAGCCACCGTTGCCTTCGCTATTGCCGGTATTGGCATAGCCAATCTGGTACCGATTGCTTTTTCCGCTGCGGGAAACCAGCCTGATATCTCGACCAACACGGGAATGAGCATCGTCACCACGATCGGTTATCTGGGTACGCTACTGGCCCCTGCACCTATAGGCCTGGTGGCTGAAATCACAGGTTTTCCTGCTGTATATACCGGGATGGCCGCCATGTTGGGCATGATTATGCTGCTTGCTCCCCTGATTAGGGTAAAGGCCAGCGTCAAATTTGATGCCAATTTGACGCGTTGAAAACAAAAAGCCTGCTTAGTTTCCTGAGCAGGCTTCTTAAATATGGCTCCTCTGACTGGACTCGAACCAGTGACATACGGATTAACAGTCCGCCGTTCTACCGACTGAACTACAGAGGAATCGTTGTGGAGGCTTATCTTAGCGGCGAAAAAAATTTTGTCAAACCTCATTTCTTCGAATGCGAATCAATTGATGCTTCTCTCGACAGTTTGTTGCATTTACAGACATTTTAAATAGAAAAAACTTTGCAGCTTTTATGATTCTCCCTCATCATTTGAAATGAGGTTTCAACTTTCTTCGTTAAGGTCCACTTTGAACGTCTCCGCTGCCTTACGCCAGGTCGCTTCCCGCACGCCCTGGTATGCCAAACGCAAGAGTTATAAGGTTCTTTTTTGGCGCGAAATCACTCCGCTGGCTGTCCCCATTTTCCTGGAAAACACCTGTGTGCTATTGATGGGTGTTCTGAGTACCTTCCTGGTAAGCTGGTTGGGAAAAGAAGCAATGGCCGGTGTCGGACTCGCCGACAGTTTTAATATGGTCATCATGGCATTTTTCGCCGCCATCGATCTGGGTACCACCGTAGTTGTAGCATTTAGCCTCGGGAAACGAGATCGTCGACGGGCCAGAGCCGCAGCCAGACAATCGCTGGTGATCATGACAATTTTTGCTACCGTGCTGGCAGCGGTCATTCACTATTTTGGTCAACAGATTATTGACGTTGTCGCAGGTGAAGCAACGCCAGACGTTAAAGCTTTGGCACTTACCTATCTGGAGCTAACGGTGCTCAGCTACCCGGCGGCAGCCATTGCGCTGATCGGCAGTGGCGCACTACGTGGGGCCGGAAATACTAAAATACCGTTGTTGATAAACGGCGGTATGAACATCCTGAATATCATCATCAGTAGCATCCTGATTTACGGGATCTTTTCCTGGCAAGGTCTGGGATTTGTGGGAGCAGGCCTGGGACTGACCATTTCGCGCTACATCGGGGCGATTGCCATCATCTGGGTACTGATGATTGGTTTTAACCCCGCGCTGCGAATTCCCTTCAAAAGCTATTTTAAGCCACTCAATCTCGCCATTATATGGGAAGTGATGGGGATCGGCATTCCGGCAAGTATCGAGTCAGTGCTGTTCAACGGCGGTAAACTTTTGACGCAGATGTTTGTTTCAGGCATGGGAACCAGCGTTATCGCCGGGAACTTTATTGCATTTTCTATCGCCGCGCTTATCAATTTACCGGGGAATGCTTTAGGTTCCGCGTCGACAATCATTACCGGCAGGCGTCTGGGAAATGGCCAGATTGCCCAGGCTGAAATCCAGCTACGGCATGTGTTCTGGCTGTCGACGATTGGGCTAACGGCAATTGCCTGGCTAACCGCACCTTTCGCCGGGGTGATGGCCTCATTTTATACCCACGATCAGGATGTAAAAGAGGTCATAGTCATCCTGATTTGGCTCAACGCAGCATTTATGCCGATATGGGCAGCCTCCTGGGTGTTACCAGCGGGCTTTAAAGGTGCGCGAGATGCACGTTTTGCTATGTGGGTATCGATGCTGGGCATGTGGGGCTGCCGCGTAGTCGCGGGCTACACTCTGGGTATCGTATTAGGATGGGGAGTTGTCGGCGTTTGGTTAGGTATGTTCTTCGACTGGGCCGTGCGCGCCGCGTTATTTTACTGGCGTATGGTCACAGGCCGCTGGTTGTGGAAATACCCACGCCCCGAACGTGAAAAGTGCATAAAACAACCGGTTGCGTCTGAATAATCGGCGAAATGGGGAATATTTCAGCAAACGATCGCATTTATCCATTCAGGCTTTGACAACGCTGAGCGGCATCGCTAATATTCGCCTCGTTCAAACGATTCCTCTGTAGTTCAGTCGGTAGAACGGCGGACTGTTAATCCGTATGTCACTGGTTCGAGTCCAGTCAGAGGAGCCATATTTAAGAAGCCTGCTCAGGAAACTAAGCAGGCTTTTTGCTTTTCTGCGATCCCATTAGCCAGGTAGAGCGCTTCACTTCACACCCAGGCTTTTCCATACTGGCGACGAGAGAAGCCCGTTTGCTCACGGGCTTTTATTGTTAAATCTGATAATCAATCACCGCTTCATCTGGCTCCATCGCCTGACGCTTAATTTCATCGACGGATAACCCTGCGTTGCATAGCTCGATGAATCGCCAGACGTAGTTACGCTGCAGTTGTCCGCGTTTAAGTCCTAGCCAAACGGTATTTGCATCAAACAAATGCCGGGTATCCAGACGGGTTAACGTCCCCTCTTCCTGCTCGCCGCTGGATTGCTCTGCCACCAGCCCAATCCCCAATCCCAGTGACACGTAAGTTTTAATCACATCCGAGTCCTGGGCGCTGAGAATAATATCAGGTATCAGCCCCTTGCGAGCAAACGCCTCATCGATGCGGGAACGCCCTGTAATCCCTTGACGATAGGTAATTAACGGCCAGTGAGCGATGGACTCCAGCGTTAGCGGAGAAACCTTCACTAATGGATGGTCCTGAGGAACAAGCAGGCTGTGGTGCCAACGAAACCAGGGAAAAGCCACCAACAATGGATCGCTGCTCAGCCGCTCACTGGCAATTCCGATATCTGCCCCGCCATTTTGTAGCAGGACATCAATCTCCTGTGGTGTGCCCTGAATAAGTTCCAGACGCACCTCAGGGAACAGCTCACGAAAGGCTTTTATCACCGCAGGCAAGCTATAGCGTGCCTGGGTATGCGTGGTGGCAATCGTCAGAACGCCGGACGTGTCATTGGTAAACAGATCCGCCAGTCGACGAACATTACTGGCCTCATTCAGAATACGTTCGGCAATGATCAGCAAGGCTTTACCCGGTTCAGTCATGCCCAACAGGCGTTTACCGCGACGGATAAAAATTTCGATGCCAAGTTCATCTTCAAGTTCACGAATGTGTCGGCTGACGCCCGACTGCGAGGTGTACAGTATATTCGCGACCTCCGTCAGGTTGTAATCCTGACGGGCCGCCTCGCGGATTATTTTGAGTTGCTGGAAATTCACGTTTCACTCCGGGCACATCAGACATTACGCTATTGTTAAAGTCTGATGCCCGGCATAACAAATAATAAAAACCTGCATCTTATTCCTCGCGGGAATAAGGTTTAGCTGACCAGCTGCAGTTCGCGATTTTCCAGCGCCGGACGGCTAACCAGCGACATCAGGATCTCCTTCACTGCCTGCGCCTGGGGCGATAAGCTCCCTCTGGCTGACACGTTCAACGATAATGGCAGATTCATCGATGGGGTTGTGATGCGTGCCATCCAGCCGTTCGCTGCATTGCATAATGAACGGGCGGCCGACTCGGGCAACACTGTGACGCCCATACCACTGGCAATGGCAGCCGTCAGGGTGGAGATAGATTCAATTTCGCCAATCACTTTAGCCGTTAAGCGACGTAGCGAAAAAGCTTCATCTACGCGCAGGCGAACCGCGCTGTAATCCCGTGGCAAGAACAAATTCATCTGCGCCACCGCGGCTAAATCGACGCTTTGCCCCGGGCACTCACGCGTGCCGACCAGATACAGATCCTCTTTAAGCAACGGTTGACTGCTGATGCCCGCCACGGGTGAACGCTCATAGAGCACTGCCATATCTAATTGCCCGCTGAGCAGCTTGTCATTCAGCACTGCCCCACTGTTTTCATGCAGATAGACCTGCACATCGGGCAGTTCGGCACGTAGCGTCTGTAATAACGGCATGGTAATGGATGACGCTGCTGTCCCCGGCGCAAGGCCGATAGAGACCTGGCCTGTCAAGGTCTGTCCCACGTTATTAACCGCAAGTTGCGCCTGTTCACACTGACGTAAAATCGTCCGGGCGTGGGTATATAACACTTTTCCTGCTTCCGTCGGCGTGACGCCACGCTTGGTACGAATCAGCAATTGCTGATCAAGCTCACCTTCCAGCGTTGCGACCTGCTGGCTCAGCGCGGGTTGCGCAATGTGCAATACTTCCGCTGCCTGGGTCAGGCTACCAATATCGACGATTTTCACGAAATATTTCAGTCGTCTGAAGTTCATTTTGCCTCCTGTCGGAATACCAGAACCCGTGCTGGCAGTCATTGAATTCAGGATTGCAAGATGCTTGCCACTTTCGTCTAAAACGGTGTTTTATGGTTAAAGCCGCACAAAGTCAGGAGTAAAAGCGAAGGAAGATCATTCTGCACACCGAAATATCTCATTCAGGCTGCCCTGGAAGAGGTAGACACGCACCAGAATGGGGCAAAAGCATAAAAAGACGGAAAGATCGCCGCTTTGCTGATTTTGTCAGCAAACGAACACACAAATGTATTTACCCCTTTGACAAGCCTCACCACCCTCGCTAATATGCGCCTCGTTCAAACGATTCCTCTGTAGTTCAGTCGGTAGAACGGCGGACTGTTAATCCGTATGTCACTGGTTCGAGTCCAGTCAGAGGAGCCATATTTAAGAAGCCTGCTCAGGAAACTAAGCAGGCTTTTTGCTTTTATGCTATTGCTCATTGCGCATATCAAAGCCACAGCTCAGTCTGGCCAACACTTCATTCATAATGACCGCAGGTATTTGTTCCAGGCGCTTGCCGTTCCGAGGTTCCATATCAATAGTTCTGGGCTGATCACGACGAATAACGCCCGTCGTTTTAGTGCCCGCATCATCCAGATAAACGCTAACACCAGCAGCATGAGCAAGGTTTCCGCCACTGGTGACAGGAAGTGAGGTGTCCGATTCTCACTCACAACAGACATGGTCAGATGTCATTCCAACCATCACATGCCAAAAGCAGACTCCTTTTCCCGTCTAATATCCACATCATAAGATTTTTATAAAAAACAATGCGTTAATACGTTCAACGTAATACAATTATATTTCCAATTGTAATGATAACCATTCTCATATTACTATAATCGCGTGATAATTAACTTTTGATACATTCCGCATGTCTGACCACGCCACTACCACTGCTTCCTTTACGCTCGAGTCGCTTTATGGCGCACATCACGGCTGGCTGAAAAGCTGGCTGACGCGCAAACTCCAGTCCGCCTTTGATGCAGATGACATTGCCCAGGACACTTTTCTACGGGTAATGGGCAGCGGGTCGCTCTCGACGATCCGCGATCCGCGCTCCTTCCTGTGCACTCTCGCCAAACGGGTAATGGTCGACCTGTTTCGTCGAAACGCGCTGGAAAAAGCCTATCTGGAGATGCTGGCGCTGATGCCGGAGGCGCTCGCGCCTTCGCCCGAGGAACGCGAGAGTCAGCTCGAAACCCTGCAACTCATCGACAGCATGCTTGACGGGCTAAGCGGAAAAACACGCGAAGCGTTTCTCCTTTCGCAGCTGGATGGTCTGACCTACAGCGAAATAGCGCTAAAGCTCGGTGTTTCGGTCAGTTCAGTGAAAAAATATATGGCAAAGGCTATCGAACATTGTCTGCTGTTTCGTCTGGAGCACGGTCTGTGAACGCTTCTATCACCGATTCTCGCCGTCAGGCTTTGCGCTCGGCATCACACTGGTATGCCGTATTGAGCGGCGAGCGTGTCAGCCCACAGCAGGAAGCGCGCTGGCAACAATGGTATGAAGAGGACAAAGATCATCAGTGGGCCTGGCAACAGGTTGAAAACCTGCGCAGCCAGCTCAGCAGCGTTCCGGGCGATGTCGCCAGCCGGGCGCTGCACGATACGCATCTTACCCGTCGTCATGTCATGAAAGGGCTACTGCTGCTGCTCGGCGTGGGCGGCGGCTGGCAGCTCTGGCAATCTGAAGCCGGAGAAGGTCTGCGCGCAGACTACCGCACAGCCAAAGGCGCGGTCAGCCATCAGCGGCTGGACGATGGCTCGCTGCTGACGCTCAACACACAAAGCGCCGCGGACGTTCGTTTTGATACGCGTCAACGCGCTGTCCATCTCTGGTACGGCGAAATTGCTATTACTACCGCAAAAGACGCGAAGCAGAGACCTTTCCACGTTGTGACCCGCCAGGGCCAGCTCACCGCGTTAGGCACAGAATTTACCGTCTACCAGCAGGACAACGTCACACGCGTTACCGTTCAACAACACGCGGTTGAAGTCTTACTGGCAAATCTTCCGCAGGAAAAACGCATCGTCAGCGCTGGCGAGAGCCTGCAGTTTAGCGCGTCTGAATTTGGTGCAATTACCTCAGCGGATGATGAAAGCGCCGCCTGGACGCAGGGCATTCTGAGCTTTAGCGATAAACCTCTGGGTGAAGTGATTGCCACGCTGAGCCGTTATCGCAACGGCGTGCTGCGCTGCGATCCGGCTGTGGCCGGGTTACGCCTGAGCGGGACCTTCCCGCTGAACAATACCGATGCCATCCTGAATGTTATCGCGCAGACTCTTCCAGTGAAAATTCAGTCGGTTACGCGATACTGGGTAAATATCTCAGCATTGTAAGAAAAATAATTCTCATTTCGATTGTCCTTTTTCCCCTTCTCATTCGACTCATAGATGAACACAACAAAAATGATGATGGAGAAGGTATGACGCCTTTACGCGTTTTTCGCAAAACAACACCTTTGGTTAACGCCATTCGCCTGAGCCTGCTGCCGCTGGCTGGGCTCTCGTTATCCGCTTTCGCAGCGCAGATTGATATTGCACCAGGCTCACTCGATAAAGCGCTAAACCAATATGCCGCACGCAGCGGAATTACCCTGTCTGTTGACGCCAGCCTGACGCGCGGCAAACAGAGTAACGGTCTTCACGGTGACTACGACGTCGAAACCGGTCTGCAACACCTGCTGAACGGTAGCGGCCTGCAGGTGAAACCACTGGGGAATAACAGCTGGACGCTCGAACACGTTCCTGCGCCGCAGGAAGATGCGCTCACGGTTGTGGGCGACTGGCTGGGCGATGCGCGCGAAAACGACGTATTCGAACATGCCGGCGCGCGTGACGTTATCCGCCGTGAAGATTTCGCCAAAACCGGCGCGACGACCATGCGCGAGGTGCTGAACCGCATTCCTGGCGTTACCGCCCCGGAGAACAACGGTACCGGTAGCCACGATCTGGCGATGAACTTTGGTATTCGCGGCCTGAACCCGCGCCTTGCCAGCCGTTCAACGGTACTGATGGACGGTATTCCGGTGCCGTTTGCCCCTTACGGCCAGCCGCAGCTTTCCCTGGCACCCGTTTCGCTCGGAAATATGGACGCCATCGATGTGGTACGCGGCGGCGGTGCCGTACGTTACGGACCTCAGAGCGTGGGCGGCGTGGTGAACTTTGTCACCCGCGCCATTCCGCAAGACTTCGGTATCGAAGCCGGCATGGAAGGCCAGCTCAGCCCAACGTCCTCACAAAATAACCCAAAAGAGACACACAATCTGATGGTGGGCGGCACGGCGGATAACGGTTTTGGTACCGCCCTGCTTTACTCCGGCACCCGCGGCAGCGACTGGCGCGAGCACAGCGCGACGCGCATCGACGACCTGATGCTGAAAAGCAAATATGCGCCGAACGACGTGCATACTTTCAACAGCCTGCTGCAATACTACGACGGTGAAGCCGACATGCCCGGCGGCCTGTCGCGCGCGGATTACAACGCCGACCGCTGGCAGTCCACGCGCCCTTACGATCGCTTCTGGGGGCGCCGCAAGCTGGCAAGCCTCGGCTATCAGTTTCAGCCGGACAGCCAGCATAAATTCAATATTCAGGGCTTCTACACCGAAACCCTGCGTAGCGGCTACCTGGAACAGGGCAAACGCCTCACCCTTTCACCGCGTAACTACTGGGTACGCGGCATTGAACCGCGCTACAGTCAGAGCTTTATGGTGGGTCCTTCCGCGCACGAAGTGGGCGTGGGATACCGCTATGTGAGCGAGTCGACGCATGAAATGCGTTACTACACCGCCACCAGCAGCGGACAACTCCCGTCCAGCGCTAGCCCATACGATCGCGACACCCGTTCCGGTACCGAAGCGCACGCCTGGTATCTGGATGACAAAATCGACGTAGGCAACTGGACGATCACACCGGGTATGCGCTTTGAACATATCGAGTCATACCAGAACAACGCCATCAAAGGCACACATGAAGAAGTGAGTTACAACGCCCCACTTCCGGCGCTAAACGTGCTTTATCACCTGACTGATAGCTGGAATCTTTATGCAAACACTGAAGGCTCATTCGGCACCGTACAGTACAGCCAAATTGGCAAGGCTGTGCAAAGCGGCAATGTGGAACCGGAAAAAGCGCGAACCTGGGAGCTCGGAACCCGATACGACGATGGCGCGCTGACAGCGGAAATGGGGCTGTTCCTGATTAACTTTAATAATCAGTACGACTCCAACCAGACCAACGACACCGTAACCGCACGGGGTAAAACGCGCCATACCGGGCTGGAAACCCAGGCCCGCTATGACCTCGGCACGCTGACGTCAACGCTCGACAGCGTTTCGGTCTACGCAAGCTATGCGTATGTGAACGCCGAGATCCGCGAGAAAGGCGACACCTACGGCAACCAGGTGCCGTTCTCCCCGAAACACAAAGGCACATTGGGCGTGGACTATAAACCGGGTAGCTGGACGTTCAACCTGAATAGCGATTTCCAGTCCAGCCAGTTTGCGGATAACGCCAACACCGTGAAAGAGAGCGCCGACGGCAGTACTGGTCGCATCCCTGGCTTTATGCTCTGGGGCGCACGCGTAGCTTATGATTTTGGTCCGCAAATGGCAGACCTGAACCTGGCGTTCGGCGTGAAGAATATCTTCGACCAGGCGTACTTCACCCGCTCTTATGACGACAACAACAAAGGCATCTACGCAGGCCAGCCGCGCACGCTGTATATGCAGGGGTCGTTGAAGTTCTAATTCACACCGATTTCGTTGGCCGGGTAAGCGCAGCGCCACCCGGCTTTCAGGAGCACCGATGTTCACATTTATCCGCACACTTTTCGCCGCTCTGCTGCTGGTCACCAGCCACGCTTTTGCCGCCACGGTTCAGGACGAACATGGCACCTTTACGCTTGATAAAACGCCACAGCGGATAGTGGTACTGGAGCTGTCGTTCGCGGACGCGCTGGCTGCCGTCGATGTCAGTCCGGTCGGCATTGCCGACGATAACGATGCCACGCGCATTCTTCCCGAAGTTCGCGCCCATCTGAAACCCTGGCAGTCTGTCGGCACGCGTGCGCAGCCGAGTTTAGAAGCCATTAGCGCGCTGAAACCGGACCTGATCATCGCCGACAGCAGCCGTCATGCGGGTATTTACAGCGCCTTACAGCAAATCGCACCGGTGCTGCTGCTGAAATCTCGCAATGAAACCTACGCTGAAAATCTTCAGTCTGCGGCCATCATCGGCGAGATTGTGGGCAAAAAGGCACAGATGCAGTCACGTCTGGCGCAACACAAACAACAGATGTCAGCGTGGGCCAACCAGTTACCAAAAGGCACGCTGGTGTTGTTTGGTACGTCCCGGGAGCAGCAGTTCAACCTGCACACGCAGGAGACCTGGACTGGGGGCGTCCTGACCGCTCTGGGGCTGAAGGTACCTGCGGCGATGGCGGGTGCGTCTATGCCGTCCATCGGCCTGGAACAGCTGCTGGCGATCAATCCTGCATGGCTGCTGGTCGCCCACTACCGCGAAGAGAGCATCGTCAAACGCTGGCAGCAAGACCCGCTGTGGCAGATGTTAACGGCTGCGCAAAAACAGCAGACGGCGTCGGTCGACAGTAACGCCTGGGCGCGGATGCGCGGCATTTTTGCGGCCGAACGTATTGCCAGCGACACGGTAAAAATCTTTCATCACCAGCCTTTATCCGATGTGAAATGACAGTTCTCAGACATCCGGCACTGCAATGGGGGCTGCCCCTTGCCGCGCTTATCGCAATTTTCTGGCTGAGTCTGTTTTGCTACTCGGCCATTCCTGTTTCTGGCGTTGATGCTATTCGCGCCCTGCTGCCGGGCCACGTGCCGACGCTTGCACAAGCGCTGGTGCAAAACCTACGTCTGCCGCGAAGCCTGGTCGCCATTCTGATCGGCGCAAGCCTGGCTCTCGCGGGAACGCTGCTGCAAACCCTGACGCATAATTCAATGGCCTCCCCTTCACTGCTCGGCATTAACAGCGGCGCGGCGCTGGCTATGGCACTGACCAGCGCGCTCAGCCCCGTGCCCGTCGCGGGTTACTCCATCGCCTTTATCGCCGCCTGTGGCGGCGGCGTAAGCTGGCTGCTGGTGATGACCGCAGGCGGCGGATTTCGCCACACCCAGGACCGAAACAAACTGATCCTCGCGGGTATCGCTTTCTCGGCGTTTTGCATGGCCCTGACCCGCATCACCCTGCTGCTGACGGAAGATCACGCCTACGGCATTTTTTACTGGCTCGCAGGGGGCGTATCTCACGCACGCTGGCAGGAGTTCTGGCAGCTTTTACCGGTGGTGGCGGTCGCTGTACCGGTGGTGTTGCTGCTGGCCAATCAACTGAACCTGCTTAACGTCAGCGACAGCACCGCCCGCACGCTGGGGGTGAATCTGCCGAAGCTGCGTTTGATCATCAACATTCTGGTGCTGCTTCTGGTCGGTACCTGCGTCAGCGTGGCTGGCCCGGTGGCGTTTATCGGTCTGTTGATGCCGCATCTGGCTCGCTTCTGGGTAGGATTTGACCAGCGCAAGGTCCTGCCGATGAGCATACTGATGGGCGCCACACTGATGCTAGTGGCGGATGTTCTGGCCCGCGCGCTGGCTTTTCCTGGCGAATTACCCGCGGGGGCTGTGGTTGCTCTGATTGGTGCGCCCTGCTTTGTCTGGCTGGTCAGGAGGCGTGGTTGAAAATTGTGTTAGTCATTTTTATCGCCCTCGCACTGGCAGGATTTTCGCTGCTGTCTCTGCAAATGGGGGGGATCGCCGTTCCCTGGCGCGCCCTGCTGACCAACTGGCAGGCCGGGCGTGAGTATCATTACGTGTTAACGGCGTACCGCCTGCCGCGACTGCTGCTGGCGTTGTTTGTCGGAGCAGCCCTCGCGGTTGCAGGCGTTCTGGTACAAGGGATCGTTCGTAACCCTCTGGCGTCGCCGGATATTCTCGGCGTAAACCATGCCGCCAGCCTTGCCTCTGTGGGCGCACTGCTTCTCGTACCGTCACTGCCGGTGATTGCTCTGCCGCTGCTGGCCTTTGCCGGTGGCATGGTGGGCCTGATACTGCTGAGAATGCTGGCGAACACCAGCCAGCCGATGAAGCTGGCACTCACGGGTATCGCGCTGTCTGCCTGCTGGGCCAGCCTGACGGACTGGCTGATGCTTTCGCGCCCGCAGGATGTGAACGGCGCCCTGCTGTGGCTGACCGGCAGCTTATGGGGCCGTGACTGGAGCTTTGTGAAGATTGCCGTCCCGCTGCTAATGTTGTTTCTGCCGCTGAGCCTGGGTTTTTGCCGCGATCTCGACCTTCTGGCACTGGGCGATGCCCGCGCCACCACGCTCGGTGTGTCGGTGCCGCGTATCCGGCTCCTGGCTTTGCTACTGGCCGTCGCCATGACATCTACCGGCGTGGCCGTCTGCGGCCCAATTAGTTTTATTGGTCTTGTGGTGCCGCATATGGTGCGCAGTATTACCGGTAGGCGTCACCGCTGGCTGCTGCCCATATCGGCCATGACAGGTGCGTTGCTGCTGGTGGTTGCCGACCTGCTGGCGCGAATTACTCATCCCCCGCTGGAGCTTCCGGCTGGCGTACTGACCGCCATTATCGGTGCACCGTGGTTTGTCTGGCTGCTTGTGAGAATGCGATAAATGACATTACGAACTGAAAATCTGACGGTCTGTTACGGTACAAACAAGATCCTTGATGGCGTTTCACTCGCCCTACCAGCGGGGAAGACAACCGCCCTGCTCGGCCCTAACGGCTGCGGGAAATCGACGTTGCTAAACTGTTTTTCACGGCTGTTAGCGCCGCAATCCGGTGGCGTATTTCTCGGCGATAATGCCATCAACACGCTCTCATCACGCCAGCTAGCCCGCAGGCTGGCGCTGCTGCCCCAGCACCATTTAACGCCAGAGGGGATCACCGTCCAGGAGCTTGTTTCGTACGGTCGCAACCCGTGGTTGTCACTCTGGGGGCGCCTCTCCGTTGAAGACAATGCGCGGGTCCAAGATGCTATGCACCAGACCCGGATCCAACATCTTGCCGACCGACGGTTAACCGATCTTTCCGGCGGTCAGCGCCAGCGCGCCTTTCTGGCGATGGTCCTGGCCCAGAATACACCCGTCATACTACTCGATGAGCCAACCACCTATCTCGATATCAATCACCAGGTGGAACTGATGCGGTTGATGGGCGAACTCCGGGCTCAGGGGAAAACGGTGGTCGCAGTGCTGCACGACCTTAATCAGGCCAGCCGGTACTGCGATCATCTGGTGGTAATGGCGAACGGACATATTATGGCGCAAGGCACACCAGAAGCGGTGATGAACCCTGGATTGCTGAGAACCGTATTCAACGTGGATACGGAAATACACCCCGAACCAGTATCTGGTAGGCCGATGTGTGTAGTGAGGTAAATGACACAAGCTGTAATGTTACCATGGTCTCAACAGGTCGCCTGTCATATCACTTGCGCTGTGATGACTTCACTCTGCCCAGGTAACATTTCAACTGTTCTGAGCTGAATAATATTGCAGCGTTCTGTCATCAATCATCATGCGTTTAGGACCAGTCAAAACCATGTTAATCATCGGTTCATAAACTGCAGACAGGCGGTGTTCAGGGATTACTCTCAACACCATAGCAACCCGTGAAATGCAGGTTTCGGTACGCTGATTATCCGTGGCTAATGCAAGTTCTAGTAACTTCGGTAATTTTTGCATTTACCGAGTGATAACACGTCGCTGTATGCACAGCAAGAGAGGCAGGATAAAGGAAAAAGCGAAGAGGATGGAGAAACGGGGAGACGCGTTAATTCATCTTTCCGCTTAATATTAACGGGCGCCGGGTTGCTTCATGCCAACACCCGCGGTGTACCAGGAGCGGACGTTGCTAAGTTTGGTCTGCATTAATTTGAAGGGAGCAGGACATATGAGCCAAGAACGAATTTCTGCGGATTTTTTTTCGTGCACCGCGGAGGTAAAGGTCATAAATGGTACGCCAGCACCGACTTTACCTGGTTTTTTTAAGTTCAGCAGCAAAACCTGCCTTGTAGGTTTCCGGCGTCGGGATAATCGATACTGAACCTTGTGCATACCATTCTCATCAGTTGAATTAAAGATTCCACAGTCTTTGCCGATATCACCTTGGTTCTTGCTTGTGATGCGTTCAGTGTTCAGCGCTATTTGCTGTAGCCCTCCGGACTGATTACAGACCGCCTCTTAAAAGCCAATCCATACTCTAAAGGGAACTCATGAGATTAAAATACTCAGCACTCTTACTCGCCGTTGCCATTACAGGCTGTGATAACAAAAAAGACATGATCGGTTGTTCCTCTGAAATGACCCAGTCAGCTCTCATGGATTTATTAAAAAAATCTGCTTATGAAGGTCTCTCTGAACAGGTCGACAAATACCCTGACGTCACTAATCAGACCAAACGAAGCGCTTTGGACAAGATTAAACTGACCATCTCTGAAATCTCCACAACTTCAAGTGACACGGGCAGCACAATGAAAACTTGTGAAGGGACCGTGACGATGACCCTACCTGCGAACGAGTACGCACAGCTTTCTGATGCTTACAGAAAGAACTTTAACCGTAATCTCGACAAGCAAATGGAAAGCCTGTCTTTGGATAACAACGCAAACGCCTTTTCAAAACGCATCTCCTACACCGCACAGGCAACCGACGATCAGAAAAACGTTTTTGTAAAAGCTTCTTCTGATAACCCAATATCAGTGGGTGCCGCTGCACTGACATCGCTTTCCATCATCAACCCGATCGTTGAGCAGCAGAAAATCCAGCAGGCTAAGGATGCCCAGCAGAGTCAAATTGAAGCAGAACAACAGGCACAACTCAGGGCGCAGCAACAAGCTAAGTATGAGGCGGAGCAGCAAGCTCAGCAAACCATTCAACAACAATCCTACCAGCAGCCTCAGCAGCAAAAAGCTGACAACCTTGATCAGTCCCGAATGGCTTTTGCGAATGCCGACTCTGATTTGAATACCGCTTGGAGCACATTAACGCCAGCGAAGAAAAAAGAGTTGCTGCCTTCTCAGCGCCAGTGGATCAAAACTAAGGATGCTATGTGTGGCAAAGTTTCAATGCAGGGAACAGATGCTGAAGTCAAGAAAATGGTCGACTGCCAGACACAAATGACTCTTTCAAGGACCGCTTTTTTCAGAAATCAATAGCGGAAGCTCCCTTCAAGCTGGTGGCCAGGGCTAAGCTGGCGCCAGCGGAATGCGGGAAAATTTCAGCCGTTGTTCCCTGATGTCCCACGCGGATATTTTGCTCGCGGTTAGAACGGGATTTTGGGGCGTAGATATTTCCTTAAAGGCGATGATCAGTATAGTCATCAAGTACATGAACTTTCTGTTACAGATATGCAAGTATTAAGACAACTTGCTTTCCGTGATTACCAATGATGTTCATCGTTGCAGGCACTCAAAAAAGAATTCATCGATCATCAATTGCAACAGGTATTGCCTGCCCGGGATCGATTAATACAAATTAAATTTGTTACTGGAGAGTGATGCCTAATTATTCTGGAACGCTCCACCGCCATGAGTAAAATGTCTGCACTTCGCTCAAAGTTGCCCCTCAGCTCCACACCAGGTGTTGAGTAAACGCATCCGTGTAAGTGCACAATTTTCATGTGCCACTAAAGCAGTGTGTTCCCATCGACGTTCAGTCAGCTTTATACGCCTGCCACTCGCGCCAGACATTCTCAGGATCAATATCGCGGTAGCCACGCTCTCTGATTATATCCTCGGCTGCTTCGGCCGGCAGGCGGATGGCTGTAGCGCCATCGCGAATGGACTCAACCTCATCGCGGGTCAATTCCCGTCCTATGTCCTGTTCTTTATCAATCAGGACTACGATCAACGCAGGGATAAAAACAATCTTCATACTGACAAGCCTCTGAAATATTCGCATCCCACTGTATCACTGACAGTTTTGATATAATTTAGTAATCGTCAATTTATTACCAGGACGGGAATCATTCATGACATTACAAATCCGTGACGCCACACCGGCCGACGCGATGTTGCTTAATGCGCTGGGCTACCGCATCTACCGCGCACACTTTGAACAAAAGGCACTGGAGCTTCGCTTATATGTCCACGGAGATAACGGGCGTGCGATTCGTGCTTATGAGCGATGTGGTTTCACTGAATCTCCGTATACCATTATGAAAGTGGGTATATAGCTTCCCCAAATACAGTACTCCTAATGCTCCGCCTGAAATCAGAACACTCCTGACAGGCCACGATTCCACCTGATTCAGATTTTTCATTCATCTTATTTTTCATGTTGCCATCAGATGAGGGAGATAATCGTTTTCACTTCCCGTCTGTCGCGATAATCTCATAACGGTCGTTAATATTGCGACTGCAATGTGTGTAACCCAACTCAAATACTAATAACTAAAAAACAGTACAGACAGGATAACTATGGATTCCACCCTCACCTCCACGGGTCCCCAACAGGACGCCTCTTCGCTTAACCGCGCCCGACGCGCTGCGCTTGGCAGCTTCGCGGGTGCCGTGGTCGACTGGTATGATTTTCTGCTTTATGGCATTACTGCCGCACTGGTCTTTAACCGCGAGTTCTTCCCGCAAGTCAGCCCAGCGATGGGGACACTTGCCGCATTTGCTACCTTTGGCGTCGGATTTTTGTTCCGTCCGTTAGGCGGGGTGATCTTCGGCCACTTCGGCGATCGTCTGGGCCGTAAACGTATGCTGATGCTTACCGTCTGGATGATGGGTATTGCCACTGCGCTGATCGGGATTATTCCCTCTTTTGACACCATTGGCTGGTGGGCTCCTGTGCTGCTGGTGACACTACGCGCCATTCAGGGATTCGCCGTTGGCGGTGAATGGGGCGGCGCAGCGTTGCTCTCGGTCGAAAGCGCGCCGAAAAATAAAAAAGCCTTCTACAGCAGCGGCGTCCAGGTTGGTTACGGCGTCGGACTGTTACTTTCTACCGGTCTGGTCTCGCTGATTAGCTCGCAAACCACCGATGAGCAGTTCCTGAGTTGGGGCTGGCGTATTCCATTCCTGTTCAGCATCGTGCTGGTATTGGGCGCGTTGTGGATGCGTAACCGAATGGATGAATCGGCCGAATTCGAACAGCAGCAGCAGGCACCGCAACCAGAGAAAAAGAGACTACCGGTAGTCGAGGCATTAATCCGTCATCCAGGGGCGTTTTTGAAAATTATCGCTCTGCGCCTGTGTGAACTGCTGACGATGTATATCGTCACCGCGTTTGCCCTTAATTACTCCACGCAGAATCTGGGCTTACCTCGCGAACTGTTTCTGAATATCGGGTTGTTAGTTGGTGGACTGAGCTGTCTGACCATCCCCTGCTTTGCCTGGCTCGCCGACCGCTTTGGTCGCCGGCGCGTTTACATTACTGGCGCACTGGTCGGGACGCTTAGCGCATTCCCGTTCTTTATGGCGTTAGAAGCGCAATCCATTTTCTGGATCGTGTTCTTCGCGATTATGTTGGCCAACATTGCACACGATATGGTGGTCTGCGTACAGCAGCCTATGTTTACCGGTTTGTTTGGCGCAAGCTATCGCTACAGCGGCGCAGGCGTTGGTTATCAGGTAGCAAGCGTAGTTGGCGGCGGTTTTACCCCCTTCATTGCTGCTGCACTGGTAACATTCTCCGGCGGAGACTGGCACAGTGTAGCCATTTATCTGATGGCGGGTTGTCTTATTTCCGCGACTACAGCATTGCTGATGCGGGATAAGCAGCACGGTTAAGCCAGGGTGCGGAGGCCGTCCGGTCTTCGCGCAATCTTCCTCAACGTCTGACTTTTGTTTCACATTCCTGTGACATACTATCGGGAGAGCAGTACATCTGTGGAACAAGGAGACAGACATGAACAATAAGGGCTCCAGCCTGACCCCGGCTCAGGCACTGGATAAACTGGACGCGCTGTACGAGCAGTCGGTTAAAGCACTGCGTAGCGCCATTGGTAAGTATATTGAAACAGGGACGCTCCCTGATGTAATCGCCCGCCATAACGGTCTTTTTGTTTACCCATCACTGTGTGTCACCTGGGATGGCATCGCCACCAATCCCCCGAAAACCCGAGCCTATGGTCGTTTTACCCATGCGGGCAGCTACACCACTACGATTACCCGTCCGTCGCTTTTTCGTCCGTATCTTGAAGAACAGCTCACGCTGCTGTATCAGGATTATGATGCGCATATCTCGGTCGAGCCGTCGCAGCATGAAATCCCCTATCCCTATGTGATTGACGGTTCAGAACTGACGCTGGATCGCTCGATGAGCGCCGGATTAACGCGCCATTTCCCCACCACTGAATTGTCGCAGATTGGTGACGAAACGGCAGACGGGATTTTTCATCCGGCGGAATTTTCTCCGCTGTCTCACTTCGATGCCCGACGCGTGGATTTTTCGCTGGCGCGACTACGTCATTACACGGGAACGCCGGTTGAACATTTTCAACCTTTTGTGCTGTTCACCAACTACACCCGCTACGTCGATGAGTTTGTGCGTTGGGGTTGCAGCCAGATCCTCGACCCGAACAGCCCATATATCGCGCTTTCTTGTGCGGGCGGGATCTGGATCACCGCCGAAACCGAAGCGCCAGAAGAAGCCATCTCCGATCTCGCCTGGAAGAAACACCAGATGCCCGCCTGGCATTTAATCACGGCTGACGGTCAGGGGATCACGCTGGTCAATATCGGCGTTGGCCCGTCTAACGCCAAAACCATTTGCGATCATCTGGCCGTACTGCGTCCTGACGTCTGGCTGATGATTGGTCACTGCGGTGGTCTGCGTGAAAGCCAGGCGATTGGCGACTATGTTCTGGCCCACGCTTATCTGCGTGACGATCACGTTCTGGATGCCGTACTACCGCCGGATATTCCGATTCCGAGCATTGCGGAAGTACAACGCGCCCTGTATGACGCCACCAAAGAAGTCAGCGGTATGCCCGGTGAAGAAGTTAAACAGCGCTTGCGTACCGGTACTGTCGTCACCACCGACGATCGTAACTGGGAGCTACGCTATTCCGCTTCTGCGCTGCGTTTCAACCTCAGTCGCGCGGTGGCTATCGATATGGAAAGCGCCACCATCGCCGCTCAGGGATACCGTTTCCGCGTTCCGTACGGCACGCTGCTGTGCGTTTCCGACAAGCCGCTGCACGGTGAGATCAAACTACCTGGTCAGGCCAACCGTTTTTATGAAGGTGCTATTTCTGAGCATCTGCAAATAGGTATCCGGGCTATCGATCGTCTGCGTGCTGAAGGCGACCGACTGCACTCCCGTAAGTTACGTACATTCAACGAACCGCCGTTCCGTTAAGACCTGAAGGTTAACTATGCACAACTCAACTCCTCTTTCCGCCCTGCGCAACCTGCTGATAGCGCAGGGGCTGGATGGCATGATTGTTCCACGCGCCGACGCTCATCAAAGCGAAGATTGTACGCCGCATGACAATAAACTGGCCTGGCTGACCGGATTTAGCGGCTCTGCCGGCCTCGCGTTGGTCCTTCAGGACCGTGCGTTAATGTTTGTCGATGGACGCTATCAGGTCCAGGTACGCAATGAAGTCTCTCTGGATGATTTTGAAATTCATCATTTACACGATGAACCGCTGGCCGACTATTTGCAGTCTCACGTTGCAGCGGGTACACGTATCGGCTTTGAACCGCTGCTGATGGTCAACAGCCAGTTTGAAGCCTTGTCGGCAACTCATTGCGAGCTGGTACCTCTTGAGCAAGATCCTTTTGACCAGGTGTGGCTTGACCGACCGGCAGCCCCCTGCGGCATCATTCGTGAAATGCCCATTGAAATCAGCGGGGAAAGCAGCACGCAAAAGCGTGCCCGCGTCGTGGAACAACTCGCTCAACATGAGGCTGACGTACTGGCAATTACCCTGCCGGATAACATTGCCTGGCTGTTGAATGTTCGCGGTTCAGATCTGGCTATGGTGCCAGTACCGTTTTCGTTTGCCCTGCTCCATCGCAGCGGTGAGCTGGAATGGTTTGTGGATAGCAACAAAACGCAGCAACTACCCGTATCACTGCTGAACACGCTCACGCTGGCCCCGCAAGAGAGTTTCCTGGTACGTTGCCAGCAACTGGCCAGTGGGAAACGCTTCCTGGTCGATAAAGACTACGCCCCGGTTGCGTTGCGTTTTGCCATTGAAGAACACGGTGGCAACGTCTTATGGGCCCCTGATCCCATCACCTTGATGAAAGCCCACAAAAATGACGTTGAACTGGCGGGCTATCGGGAATGCCATGAACAAGATGGCGCAGCCTGGGTTAATTTCCTTGCCTGGCTGGCCCATGAAGTCCCTTTGCGCGAAGCGGCTGGCAATCCGGTCACCGAACTGGAAGCCCAGGCAAAACAACTGGAATTTCGCCAGCAGCAGCCGGGATTTATTGAGCAAAGCTTCAGCACGATATCGGCCTCTGCCAGCAATGCGGCGATGTGTCATTACCACTCCAGTGAAAAAACCAATACGCCAATTACCTCGCAGGCCATGTATCTGAATGATTCCGGCGGCCAGTACCACAATGGTACGACGGATACGACGCGTACCTTCGCGTTTGGTCCACAGGATCCGCAACGTCGTCTGCATTACACCGCCGTGCTGAAAGGCTTTTTGTCGCTTATTTCACTGCAGTTTCCCAGCGGCACTCAGGGCCATCAACTGGATGCCTTTAGCCGTCGGGCGTTGTGGGATTTAGGCCTGGATTTTGATCATGGAACAGGACACGGCGTAGGCCACCAGTTGCTTATCCATGAACAACCCCATCGCATTGCCAAGAAAGTAAACCCCTGGCCTCTGGTCGCGGGCAATATCATCACTATCGAACCGGGTTACTATCTGGCCGGGCAATATGGGATCCGTATTGAGAACCAGGTGGAAATAATCAACAGCCGCCCTGGTTTCTGTCGTTTCTCTACGCTGACGCTGGTGCCGATTGATTTGAATCTGGTTGAACTGCATCTATTGAGTGAAGCTGAAAAGCAATGGATTGATGATTACCACCAGCAGGTCAGAGAGACGTTATCCCCTCGCGTGAATGCAGAGGCTCGTCCGTGGCTGTTCGCAGTCACCGCGCCGATTCGCATTCAGGCTAATTAATGCAATAAAAAAGGCAGCCCGTAGGCTGCCTTAGTTCTCCCCAATTTCTTACTGCTTAGCTGTTACGGATGTACTCATCCATTTCAGTTTTCAGGTTATCGGACTTAGTACCGAAAATCGCCTGAACACCGGAACCAGCTACCACAACGCCCGCCGCACCCAGTTTCTTCAGGCCAGCCTGATCCACTTTGGCAACGTCAGCCACGCTGACACGCAGACGGGTGATACACGCATCAAGGTTAGTGATGTTTTCTTTACCGCCGAACGCCGCAACCAGAGCCGGAGCCATTTCGCCTGACGCACCTGCTTTGCTGTCTTCGGTGGCATCTTCACGACCCGGAGTTTTCAGGTCCAGCGCTTTGATCAGCACACGGAAGATGGTGTAGTAAACAATCGCATAACCGATACCGACAATCGGGAACAGCCACAGTTTGCTGCTGTTACCGGAAAGAACGATAAAGTCGATCAGACCGTGGGAGAACGACGTACCGTCACGCATACCCAGCAGGATACAGATCGGGAATGCCAGACCAGCCAGAATCGCGTGGATGATGTACAGGATCGGCGCCACGAACATGAAGGAGAACTCGATCGGCTCGGTAATACCGGTCAGGAACGAGGTCAGCGCCGCGGAGATCATGATACCGCCCACTTTCGCGCGGTTTTCTGGTTTAGCAGAGTGCCAGATAGCGATAGCAGCAGCCGGCAGACCGTACATTTTGAACAGGAAGCCACCAGACAGTTTGCCCGCAGTCGGGTCACCCGCCATATAGCGAGGGATGTCGCCGTGGAACACCTGACCTGCAGCGTTGGTGTATTCACCGATCTGCATCTGGAATGGAACGTTCCAGATATGGTGCAGACCAAACGGCACCAGGCAGCGTTCAATGAAGCCATAGATACCGAACGCCACGACCGGGTTCTGGTATGCAGCCCACTGGGAGAACGTCTGAATAGCAGTACCGATTGGCGGCCAAATGAAGGACAGAACCACACCTGTGAAGATAGCAGCCAGACCAGAAATGATAGGAACGAAGCGCTTACCCGCAAAGAAGCCAAGATACTCAGGCAATTTAATACGGTAGAAGCGGTTGAACATATACGCTGCAATCGCACCGGAGATAATCCCCCCGAGAACACCCGTATCAGCAAGGTGTTTAGCTGCGATCTCTTCAGCAGGTAAATGCAGAACCAGCGGCGCAACTACAGCCATGGTCTTAACCATGATGCCGTAAGCAACAACGGATGCCAGTGCAGATACACCGTCATTATTAGTGAAGCCTAACGCAACACCGATAGCAAAAATCAGCGGCATGTTCGCAAAAACAGAACCGCCCGCTTCTGCCATTACGTGCGATACAACGGCTGGCAGCCAGCTGAAGTTAGCGGAACCGACGCCCAGCAGGATACCTGCAATTGGGAGTACGGATACCGGCAGCATCAGCGATTTACCGACCTTTTGCAGGTTAGCAAATGCATTCTTAAACATAATTAGGAGTGCTCCTGAGTATTTGTGCTTTTCTACGTTCTCACGCATTAGCGAGGGGGGAGAACCTCGCCGTGTACAGGGCATCTAAGTACCCTTTATTTATTACACAGAGTAAAATAATTCAGTTTGTTTTTGTTTGACGGCTATCACAGTTCAGTCGTGAATGGCCGCAAAATCCGCACATTCCGATAAAATGCGTTTCTGAATGTGTCAAGCTGGTTATTCACCGCCCATTTTGTGGCGGTGAACTTTACTCGCATTAGCGATTAATTACGAGCTTTAAAAAAAGTCAGTTAACGAACAGATTGCAGGCGAGAAGCGTCGATGTGAAACAGGCGGGCAAAGTTATCAGTGGTTGCCTGCGCCAGTTCTTCAACGGCAACACCTTTCACTACGGCCATGTACTCTGCAACGTCACGAGTCATGGCGGGCTGGTTCTCTTTTCCACGATGCGGTACAGGCGCAAGGTAGGGAGAATCCGTCTCGACCAATAACCGGTCCAGAGGAACATAGCGGGCGGCATCACGGAGCTGCTCTGCATTTCGGAACGTGACGATGCCGGAAAACGAGATATAGAATCCAAGGTCCAGTAGTTTGCCCGCCGTTTCTCTGTCCTCTGTAAAACAGTGTAGTACGCCGCCACAATCCGTCACTTTTTCTTCGCGCAGAATAGACAGCGTATCGGCTCGCGCATCGCGGGTATGCACGATAACCGGCTTCTGTAACTCACGGCCGATCTGAATATGGTGGATAAAGGATTCCTGCTGGCGCACCTTTGTTTCCGGCGTGTAAAAATAGTCCAGTCCGGTTTCTCCCATCGCCACAACCCCCTCTTCAGCGGCAAAACGACGCAGCACCTCAACATCATAGGTTTCATCCTGATTTAACGGATGCACGCCGCAGGAAAAAACCACATTGTCACGCTCACCAACCAGTTCACGCATACTGCGGTATCCTGGCAAGGTGGTTGCAACGGCAAGACAGAATTTCACATCGCGTGCGGCCGCTTTCGCCAGCACGTCGTCCACGTCCTTATGCAGAGATTGATAATCCAGGCCATCAAGATGGCAGTGTGAGTCGACTAAAAACATAATGTCTCTCTCAAAGATGGGGAACAGGCAGTACGGTGCCTGGTTGCAGGTAATGCTCAATACGAAGAATAAGATCGGTTAATACCAGCTCGCGGTTTACGCCCGTCACGTTCAGCAACTGCTGACGGCAATGACAAACGTCACCGAGTATCGCCTGTATCTGGGCAACGGATAACCGTTCTGCGATGGAAGATATCAGGTCCAGGGCATCGGGATTGGTTAAATGGGCAATCCCATACGGACGTTTCAACGCATCCGTAAGCAACGTTGCCAGCCAGTGTAAACGGGCGGCAGCCTGATCGTGGTTTAACGCCGCGAGCAAGATATACCAATCACCGGCGTTTAATGTATTCACCAGTGCCGCACAAAAATCTGTACGGTGCGCCCAGCTTTCAGCCTGTAACAGCGTGAGTGCCGCGCCTGGCGAACCGGCACTTAGACGTAACGCGCTAAGCAGCGCTTCTGACGACGCAGTCACTTCACGAGCAAGCCAGGAGATAGCATACGACTCCGGAGGTGGCGCAAGATGATGTAACCGACAACGGCTGCGTAATGTCGCCAGCAAACGAGCAGGCTCTGTGCTGGCGAGGAAAAACCAGGTCTGTGCCGGGGGTTCTTCCAGCGTTTTCAACAGGGCATTGGCGGCAGCATCGGTTAACTGGGCGGCATCAGGGATCCACACGACCTTCGCACCGCCGAGACGCGAATGCTCGTACAGCTTTTCACTGACTTCGCGTACAGCATCAACCCCCAGCGTGCTTTTGCCTTTTTCTGGCAGCAGCGAATAGTAGTCAGGGTGCGTCCCCGCCTGCATCAGCTGACAGCCACGGCACTGTCCGCAGCTTTTATGTCCTTCCGGCTGCTGGCACATTAAATAGCGGCTGAGAGCGTAAATAAGCGCCTCGTCGCCCATTCCGGGTAACGCCTGAATCAGTAACGCATGGTGACCACGACCCGCCTGGTAGCTGGCCACCAGTTTTTCAAAATCCGGTCGTAACCATGGGTACCATTTCATGCGCCCTGCTCCTTCACCCACTGGGTGATGGTATTGCGAATATCAGCCATCACAGCCTCCAGCGGCTGCGTAGCGTCTATAGTGCGAATGCTGGCGTCTTTGGCAGCCAGCTCAAGATAGCGCGCGCGGGTACGATTAAAGAAATCGAAAGATTCCTGCTCAATACGATCCAGCTCGCCGCGTGCACGGGCACGCTTCAACCCGACTTCTGGCGTCACATCCAGATAGATAGTCAGATCCGGGCGAAAATCGCCGAGCACTGCATCGCGCAGGGTTGCCAGCATGTTTTGATCGATACCACGTCCACCACCCTGATACGCCTGCGTAGACAGATCGTGACGATCGCCAATTACCCACGCGCCTTTCGCCAGCGCAGGTTTAATAACGGTTTCGACCAGTTGTACGCGCGCGGCGTAAAACATCAGAACTTCGGCTTTGTCGGTGATAACCTCGTCACCCACCGACTTAATGTCCAGCACCAGGCTTCTTAGTTTCTCAGCCAGTTGCGTGCCGCCAGGTTCGCGGGTGAAAACCATGTCACGAATACCGAGTTGCTCAAGTGTCTCTACCACTACGTTACGCGCGGTGGTTTTTCCGGCGCCTTCCAGGCCCTCGATGACGATATAGTTACTGCCCATTTTTTTCCTTAAGCACTTTCAGGTAATCCTGCACGGACCGGTTGTGGCTGGCAAGATTGGTGTTAAACGTGTGGCCACCTTTACCGTCAGCCACAAAATAAAGATACGGCGTTTTTGCCGGATGTGCCGCGGCCTGCAACGATGCCTCTCCCGGCATGGCAATCGGGCCAGGTGGCAGTCCTGTAATGGTATAGGTGTTATAAGCGGTCGGGGTGTCTAAATCCACGCGCGACAATTTGCCATTATACCGTGACCCCATACCGTAAATCACCGTCGGATCGGTTTGTAAACGCATACCGATACGTAAACGGTTAATAAACACCGAAGCCACCTGGTCACGCTCGCTGGCAACCGCAGTCTCTTTTTCAATAATAGAAGCCATGGTTACCAGCTGATTTTTGTCCTGATAAGGCAGGCCGTCAGCGCGCCCTTCCCAGACAGTATCCACCGCTTTAACCATTTTCTGATGCGCGCGTTTTAGCAACGCTACGTCAGTCGTATTGGCGGTATACATCCAGGTATCTGGCCAGAACCAACCTTCCACCCATTGCGGGTTTTCCAGTTTCAGCGCCTGGGCCACGGTCTCATAGCTATCGTCGCTTAACGTATGTTTGATATACGGGGCATCGCGCACCTGTTTCAGGTAATCGCTTAGGCGCATCCCTTCAACCAGACGTAACGGGAACTGCGCCTCTTTTCCGCTTTCCAGCAGTTGCAGCATATCCCGAACCGTCATGTCGGGTGTAAAACGGTAGGTTCCGGCCTTAAAATGCGACAGTTCAGGTTCCACACGCAGCAGCCATTGGAACACGCGCGGACGGTTAATAACCTTGTCCGCATACAGCTGTTCGCCAAGGGCCAGGCGGCCCGTCCCCGCTTTCAGCGTAAAAATCGTCTCTTCTTTAATCAATAATTTACTGTCCGCCAGATGGCGAACTTTCCACATTCCCACTCCCGCGGCAATGCCCAGCACAACCAGCAATAACAGGACAACGAGTAACAGTTTTTTCATGACTAATTCGGGTGCTCACAAAGTGGGGCTAAAAAATCGAATAACAAACGTGAAGACAGCAATGTGTCGCCACAGGCACGCACGGGAATAATGGGCATTAACGCGTTACAGACGACGATTTCATCAGCCTGCATAACCTCCTCCAACCCGGCATACACTTCGACAATACTGAATGGCGATTGTGCCAGCATCCGGATACAGAATTGTCGCATAATGCCGTTTACTCCGGCCTGATCCAGGCGGGGCGTGTAAACCACATCACCTTTACGCCAGAACAAATTAGCCGCACAGCATTCCGTAACCCATCCCTCGCTGTCAAGAACCAGTGCTTCATCTGCGTCCGTCTGTTCAAGATGAGAGCGAATCAACACCTGCTCCAGTCGATTCAGATGTTTAAGCCCGGCAAGCAGTGGATTACGTCCCAGACGTACTGGGCTTAGCGCCAGCACAATGCCATCTTGCCGCCAACGATCGTAATGAACGGGCCAGGCTGAAACGGAGAGGATGCGTGTGGCGCTGTGACAACTTTTGCCACTGTAGCCCCGGCCTCCACTGCCACGGCTGATAATCACTTTCAACACCCCGCGTACGTGCCCTTTCGCCAGCATTTTCATTTCATTTTGCAGCTCGGACCAATTTTCAAAAGAGATCAGCAGTTTTTGGCAAGCGTCTTGTAAACGCTCAAGATGCGCTGCAAAGAGAGGGATTTCGCCGTCGATAATACAGGCAGTGGTAAAACAGCCATCACCAAATTGTGTCGCTCGATCGCTTGCTGCCAGCATATTTTGCTCGCAGCCATTAATTAAGAACATGGTGGCTCCTTATTTCTGGTCCGCTAGTTTGGCAGGATGAGTAACACAGGACAAGGGCGGAAAACCGAATAAAAAAAGGCCCGACAAGCGGACCTTTTCAATTTGCTATCGATGCTAGCGCATCACCTAACGGGCTTAAATCTTTTTAAAGATCAAAGAGCCGTTGGTACCACCGAAGCCAAAGGAGTTACACAGCGCATACTCCAGACCACTAACCTGACGCGCTTCGTGAGGTACGAAGTCCAGATCACAACCTTCATCCGGGTTATCCAGGTTGATGGTTGGCGGAATAGCCTGATCGCGCAGCGCCAGAATAGAGAAAATAGACTCTACCGCGCCCGCCGCACCCAACAGGTGTCCGGTCATAGATTTGGTGGAGCTTACCATTACACGGCTTGCCGCATCACCAAAGACAGATTTCACTGCCTGGGTTTCTGCTTTATCGCCTGCAGGCGTAGACGTACCATGCGCGTTGACATAGCCAATCTGACCCGCTTCAATAGCCGCATCACGCAGCGCGTTGACCATTGCCAGCGCAGCGCCTGCACCGTTTTCCGGTGGTGACGTCATGTGGTAAGCATCACTGCTCATACCGAAGCCAACGACTTCAGCATAGATTTTTGCACCGCGCGCTTTCGCATGTTCGTACTCTTCCAGTACAACCATGCCTGCGCCGTCGCCCAGCACAAAGCCATCACGTTCTTTGTCCCACGGACGGCTTGCCGCTTGCGGGTTATCATTACGTGTAGACAGCGCACGTGCCGCGCCAAAACCACCCACGCCCAGCGGCGTACTGGCTTTTTCTGCACCACCCGCAACCATCGCGTCCGCATCGCCGTATGCAATGATACGTGCAGCATGACCGATGTTATGCACGCCTGAAGTACAGGCGGTCGCGATGGAGATGCTTGGCCCTTGCAGGCCGTACATGATGGTCAGGTGACCTGCCACCATGTTAACAATCGTCGACGGAACGAAGAACGGGCTGATCTTACGCGGTCCACCATTTACCAGAGAGGTATGGTTTTCTTCGATAAGACCGAGACCGCCAATACCAGAGCCGATAGCGGCGCCAATACGGTGGGCGTTCTCTTCCGTTATTTCGAGGCCAGAATCCTGCATGGCCTGAACGCCAGCGACAATTCCATATTGAATGAAAGCATCCATCTTGCGCTGTTCTTTGCGCGAGATAATGTCTTCACAGTTAAAATCCTTTACTAAGCCAGCAAATTTCGTTGCATAGGCGCTAGTATCGAAATGGTCGATCAGGCTGATGCCACTCTGACCGGCAAGGAGAGCTTTCCAGGTAGACTCTACGGTATTGCCGACAGGAGACAACATGCCCAGTCCGGTCACAACTACACGACGCTTAGACACGGTTGTCCTCCAGGGAGGGAAAATAATTCAAGTGGGATAAAAAGATAAAACTCAGGCGGTCGAATGACCGCCTGGAGATGTTCACTTACGCCTGGTGGCCGTTGATGTAATCAATGGCAGCCTGAACGGTAGTGATTTTCTCAGCTTCTTCGTCCGGAATCTCAGTATCAAACTCTTCTTCCAGAGCCATTACCAGCTCAACGGTGTCAAGAGAATCTGCGCCCAGGTCTTCAACGAAGGAAGCATTGTTGGTTACTTCTTCCTGCTTAACGCCCAGCTGTTCGCCGATAATTTTCTTAACGCGTTCTTCGATAGTGCTCATACTCTTAAATTTCCTATCAAAACTCGCTTTCGCGATGGTTTTCGTAGTGTATAAAATGTTGAAAAATTTGCAACTAAATCCCGGCAGGTCTTACCACGATTTTGCGCTATTTTGAGGCCATTCACCCTAATAACGCAAATATTTTTCAATCGTGGTTAAACCATGTACATCCCGCCGTTGACGTGCAAAGTCTCACCTGTGATGTAACTTGCTTCGTCAGAAGCTAAAAATGCAACCGCACTGGCGATTTCCTGAGCGCCGCCAAGGCGACCCGCAGGAACCTGCGCCAGAATACCCGCACGCTGATCATCAGACAGCGCACGCGTCATGTCCGTTTCAATAAAGCCCGGAGCAACAACGTTTACAGTAATGCCACGAGACGCAACTTCGCGCGCCAGTGATTTACTGAAGCCGATCAGACCCGCTTTCGCCGCAGCGTAGTTAGCCTGACCTGCATTTCCCATGGTACCAACCACAGAACCGATAGTGATAATACGCCCATGACGCTTTTTCATCATAGCTCGCATTACCGCTTTTGACAGACGGAAAACAGATGACAGGTTGGTTTCGATGATATCGTTCCATTCGTCATCTTTCATGCGCATTAACAGGTTATCACGAGTAATCCCGGCATTATTGACCAGGATATCGACTTCACCAAATTCTGCGCGAATATTTTCCAGAACAGATTCGATAGATGCAGGATCGGTCACATTCAACATCAGACCTTTACCATTTGCACCTAAATAATCGCTAATGGCCTGCGCGCCGCTTTCGCTGGTAGCAGTACCGATAACTTTCGCGCCACGGGCAACGAGTGTCTCAGCAATTGCGCGGCCAATGCCACGGCTTGCACCGGTAACCAGCGCGATTTTTCCTTCAAAACTCATGGTCTTCCTCTTTTATTGCTCTAGCGCCGCAGACAGTGCCGCCGGCTCATTCAGTGCCGAAGCAGTCAGGGTGTCAACAATACGTTTCGTCAAACCGGTCAGAACTTTACCCGGACCAACTTCATACAGGTGCTCTACGCCCTGGGATGCCATAAATTCAACGGTTTTAGTCCACTGAACCGGGCTATACAGCTGACGAACCAGCGCATCGCGAATTGCGTCTGCCGTGGTTTCACACTTCACATCGACGTTGTTCACGACCGGAACTGTCGGTGCATTAAAGGTGATTTTCTGCAGCTCAACGGCCAGTTTCTCAGCAGCAGGCTTCATCAGCGCACAGTGAGACGGCACGCTAACTGGCAGTGGCAGAGCACGTTTCGCACCCGCAGCTTTACAGGCAGCGCCCGCACGTTCAACCGCTTCTTTATGACCCGCGATAACCACCTGGCCTGGCGAGTTGAAGTTAACCGGAGAAACAACCTGACCTTCTGCTGACTCTTCACATGCTTTAGCGATAGACACATCATCAAGACCGATAATCGCAGACATGCCGCCTGTGCCTTCTGGTACAGCTTCCTGCATGAACTTACCGCGCAGTTCTACCAGACGTACGGCATCAGCAAATGCGATCACGCCTGAGCAGACCAGCGCAGAATATTCGCCCAGGCTGTGACCCGCCATCAGCGCAGGTGTTTTACCACCCTGCTGCTGCCATACGCGATAAAGCGCGACAGATGCGGTCAACAGCGCTGGCTGCGTCTGCCAGGTTTTATTCAGTTCTTCGGCCGGGCCCTGCTGAGTCAACGCCCACAGATCATAGCCCAGCGCAGCTGATGCTTCAGCAAATGTTTCTTCAACAATTGGGTAGTTTGCTGCCATTTCAGACAACATCCCAACGGTCTGGGAACCCTGCCCCGGAAACACAAATGCAAATTGCGTCATGTTTAAATCCTTATACTAGAAACGAACCAGCGCGGAGCCCCAGGTGAATCCACCCCCGAAGGCTTCAAGCAATATCAACTGCCCAGCTTTAATACGCCCGTCGCGGACGGCTTCGTCCAGCGCGCACGGTACGGAGGCAGCAGAGGTATTACCATGTCTGTCGAGCGTCACGACAACATTATCCATCGACATACCCAGCTTTTTCGCCGTCGCGCTGATAATGCGCAGGTTAGCCTGATGCGGTACCAGCCAGTCCAGCGCAGAACGGTCGAGATTATTGGCTTCCAGCGTTTCATCAACGATGTGCGCAAGTTCGGTCACCGCGACTTTAAATACTTCGTTACCCGCCATCGTCAGATGAATCGGGTTTTCTGGGTTCACGCGATCGGCGTTAGGCAGCGTCAACAGTTCGCCATAGCGACCGTCGGCGTGCAGATGCGTGGAGAGAATGCCTGGCTCTTCCGATGCGCTCAGTACAACCGCGCCCGCCCCATCACCGAAAATGATGATCGTTCCGCGATCGGTTGGATCACAGGTGCGCGCCAGAACATCAGAGCCAACGACCAGAGCATGCTTAACTGCGCCAGATTTAACATACTGGTCGGCAACGCTCAGGGCGTAAGTGAAACCAGCGCAAGCGGCCGCAACGTCAAACGCCGGACAGCCTTTGATCCCCAGCATACTTTGGATCTGGCACGCCGCGCTTGGAAATGCGTGAGTGGATGATGTGGTAGCAACCACAATCAGACCAATTTGTTCTTTGTCGATGCCCGCCATTTCAATCGCACGGTTTGCGGCGGCAAAGCCCATCGTCGCAACTGTTTCATTTGGCGCTGCAATATGGCGTTCACGGATACCTGTACGAGTGACGATCCACTCATCAGATGTCTCAACCATTTTTTCCAAATCGGCGTTAGTACGCACTTGTTCAGGCAGATAGCTGCCAGTACCAATAATCTTCGTATACATGTACGCTCAGTCACTTTTTGGTTATATACCGCCACGAGCAAATCGCTGATACGGTGGCTACATTCACAAACGCACCGTTATCTGTGTGCTCGTGAGGTTGCGCTTTCGCCACCGTCCAGCAGTTCGAATCCAGCTGGGTATACAGATTCCAGGCGAGCGGCAATTCGCTGAGGAACTTGTCGCTGCACCGCCTGCACTGCCTGTTCAATCGCGACTTCAAATGCTCGCTGATTGGCCGCACCATGACTCTTAATCACCGTGCCGCGCAATCCTAACAGACAGGCGCCATTATACTGGTCGGGGTTGAGGTGACTAAATCGCCTTGTCAGGCTTTTTTGTAACCAACGTTTTAATAACAGAAGCCACCACGACCGTTTTTTGCCCTCACCCTGAGATTTCAGCAGTGAAAGGAACATTCTGACAACACCTTCCATCGTCTTTAATGTGACATTACCTGTAAAACCGTCACAGACCAACACATCGGTTTTGCCAGTCAGTAACTCATTGGCTTCAAGATAGCCGATATAATTAATGGAAGGGATTGTTTTTAGCACAGCTGAAGCATCTCGAATACTGTCGAGACCTTTCGTTTCTTCTTCGCCGATGTTGAGTAACGCTACGCGAGGATTGGCAATGCCAACAACCTCTTCTGCCAGCACGGAACCCATGACGGCAAATTGCACCAACATCGTGCTATCACAATCTACGTTGGCGCCCAAATCCAGCACCACCGTTTTGCCCTTTTGCTGATGCGGTAAAACCGTCACCAACGCCGGACGCTCAATCCCCTCAAGGGGTTTGAGCAATAACTTCGCAAGTCCCATAAGTGCGCCCGTATTACCGGCGCTGACACAAGCTTGTGCCTGACCTTCTTTCACGAGCTCCAGGGCAACACGCATTGAGCTTCCACGACTGGCGCGAATAGCTTGCGAGGGCCGGGCATCACTGGCAATAACTGACTGAGCAGGGATAATCTGCAGACGCGAACGTTGTTCGAAGTCAGCTTTGGCAAGTAATGGCGTGATTGTATCGGGATCCCCGACTAAAAGAAGTGTGAGTTGCGAATTAGAATTCAGTGCCTGCAATGCTGCAGGCACTGTCACGGTAGGGCCAAAATCTCCCCCCATGACATCTAACGCCAGGGTTAGACGTGTCAAGGTATCGTCGCTGCCCGGTTAGGTGTTTCCCCAGTTACCCGGGGAAAGCCTCACTAAGCTTCATCACGCGTTCACTCTTTGTCTTTCTCACCAGCGGTGGAAAGCCATTGAGTCATGCGTGATTACTTAGCGATTACCTTACGGCCACGGTAGAAACCGTCGGCAGTGATGTGGTGACGCAGGTGTTGTTCACCAGAAGTTTTGTCTACAGACAGGCTGGTGACTGCGGTCAGAGCGTCATGAGAACGACGCATGCCACGTTTGGAACGGGTTGGTTTATTCTGTTGTACGGCCATGGACCTTACTCCTCAATTACTTACGCTTTAAGCTGGCTAATACGGCAAATGGGTTTGGTTTTTGCGCTTCATCAGGCAATTCGCCAAAGACCATGTCCGCCTCGGACACTTCACAGTGTTCAGAATCATGCACCGGAACTACCGGCAAGGAGAGGATAATCTCATCTTCAACCATTGCAAGCAGATCGATTTCACCGAATTCGTTAACCTCAATCGGCTCATACGCTTCCGGGAGTGCTTCAGCCTGCTCGTCAGAACGGACAGGACTAAAACAATATGTTGTGTGAACATGAAGTGGGAACGGTTTCCCGCAACGCTGACATTCGAGCGTAACCGATACCTTCGCATCACCGGTTATAACGGCGAGACGCTGGTTATCGATAGCGAACGACATGGAGCATTCCACATCACTGTCCACACTGACTACAGAATCGGCGACGCGCTCAACCAGATCAGAAGTATAGATACCTTCATAATCGAGGCGTTTCTGAGCCGTACGAACCGGATCAAGAGTCAGGGGTAATTTTACCTTTTGCATAGGGCGCGCATATTAACTTTGTAACGTCATATAGTCAAAGAAAAAGGCAGCCTGTGGTTGCCTTTTGCCAATAATTCGCACACATTGCGGGTCATCGACTTAAAATCGCTCAAGACAAGCCACTACAGCCAGCTTGTAGGTCGAAGTCCATAGTTTAAAATGGCTCTCATCAATACGCTATATGCGAGGGAAAAAATATGCCTCAACTTATTCTTGCTTCCACCTCTCCCTGGCGTCGCGCTTTACTCGAAAAACTAGCAATTCCGTTCGAATGCGCAGCACCAGAGGTTGATGAAACACCATTACCAGGCGAGGCGCCGCGTCATCTGGTGTTGCGACTGGCGCAGCAAAAAGCACAATCACTCGCCCACCGTTATCCCTCGCATCTGATTATTGGCTCCGATCAAATTTGTGTTCTTGATGGTGAAATAACCGGCAAACCATTAACAGAAGAAAATGCGCGCCAGCAATTACTCAAAGCCCGTGGCAATATTGTGACGTTTTACACCGGACTGGCGCTGTATAATTCTGCGAGCGGACATTTACAAACTGAAGTAGAACCTTTTGACGTCCATTTCCGTCATTTAAGCGAGGCGGAAATTGACGATTATCTGCGCAAAGAGCGTCCGCTCCATTGTGCAGGTAGTTTCAAAAGTGAAGGGTTAGGTATTGCACTCTTTGAACGCCTGGAGGGTCGTGACCCAAATACCTTGATAGGTTTGCCGCTGATCGCGTTGTGTCAAATGCTGCGGCGGGAAGAAATGAACCCGTTGAACGCCTGATTAATCTGCATGATGTCGACGCGATGCGTCTTATCAGGCCTACGGTCCATCACACGATTGTAGGCCTGATAAGCAACGCGCATCAGGCTTTGCTGCGTAATACCTCGAGGCAGCGCTTCAACTGCTTATCCATTGGCGCTTCAATACGCATCACTTCTCCCGTACCCGGATGAGTAAACTTCAACGCTGCGGCATGCAGGAAAAGTCGGTGCAACCCCGTATCCGCCAGTTGCTTATCGAACTCACGGTCACCGTAGCGATCGTCAAAAGCAATTGGATGACCGGCATACTGGGTATGCACACGGATCTGGTGCGTACGTCCGGTCACCGGACTACAGCGCACAAGCGTGGCAAACGCATAGCGCTCTTCCACTTTAAAACGTGTTTCTGACGGTTTGCCTTCCTGATTCACCCGCACGATACGCTCGCCGCTTTGCAGAATGTTCTTTAACAGCGGCGCCTGCACGGTTTTGACATGCGACTGCCATTGGCCACGAACCAGCGCGAGGTAATCTTTCTGCATGCCTTTTTCACGCAGTTGTTCATGCAATGAACGCAAGGCTGAGCGTTTTTTGGCAACCAGCAGCACACCGGAGGTATCCCGGTCGAGGCGATGCACCAGCTCAAGGAAACGCGCTTCCGGACGCAACGCACGTAATCCTTCAATGACGCCAAAGCTTAACCCGCTTCCGCCATGCACGGCCGTACCTGAAGGTTTGTTAAGCACCAGAATGTGGTCATCTTCATATAAAATGACATCGGTCAGCGCCGCAACCTTCTGCAGGTTTGGCGAAATGGCCTCTTCTTCACGTTCAGCGACACGCACAGGTGGAATACGCACAATATCCCCATCTTCGAGTTTGTACTCGGGTTTAATGCGTTTTTTATTCACCCGCACTTCGCCTTTACGCAAAATGCGATAAATCATACTTTTCGGCACGCCCTTAAGCTGGGTGCGCAAAAAGTTGTCGATGCGTTGCCCTGCTTCGTCGGCAGTAATGGCAACTGTTTTTACGGCTGGAGTCTCTGTTTTCATGGGGGCCGATTTTAAATAGCCATCAAGATTCGCGCCACACATTTTTCTATGCTTATATTAACTGCTATACCTTATTACTTAAGTTTGACATAGCCGATTTGGTGGTTATTAAAGCAATCACTACGCGGAAGTGAAAAAACTGTGAGTAACCGGGTGATAAATGGCAAAAGTCATCTTGCTATAACAAGGTTAGCAGTGGAATAATGCGGTTGTTTCCGTGTTGAATCTTGTTAAAACAAGAACTTTTCCGGAATGACCCAATTTTGCCCGACCGATCATCAACGCAGCAATGGCGTAAGACGTATTGATCTTTCAGGCAGTTAGCGGGCTGCGGGTTGCAGTCCTTACCGGTAAGTGCTCTATGGATTTCACATTGTAGGAAGGCGGCAAGTCTGGATACCCCCAGGTTCTTACTCCTGTAAGTGACCAGGGTGAGAAGATAAAGCCAACGCACCGACAGCGTGAAAGACGACAAGCACAATGGAAGCTTCTCTGGAGAGTAACACCCAGACTGTTCCCCTGATAATTGCGCTGTGTTTCCGTATGAAATACAGGCAACCGACACTCTGCGCCTCTTTGAGCTGACGATAACCGTGAGGTTGGCGACGCGAATAGACACGAGGCCATCGGTTCACACCCGGAAAGGCATTACTCTGCCCGCAGCTTAGTCGTCAATGTAAGAATAATGAGTAAGTTACGATGAAAAGAATGTTAATTAACGCGACTCAGCAGGAAGAGTTGCGTGTCGCCCTTGTAGATGGGCAACGTCTGTACGATCTGGATATCGAAAGTCCTGGACACGAACAGAAAAAAGCCAACATCTATAAAGGCAAAATTACCCGTATTGAACCGAGTCTGGAAGCTGCTTTTGTTGATTACGGCGCTGAACGTCACGGTTTCCTCCCGTTAAAAGAAATTGCCCGCGAATACTTTCCCGCTAACTACAACTCCCATGGTCGCCCCAACATTAAAGACGTGTTGCGTGAAGGTCAGGAAGTCATCGTTCAGATCGATAAAGAAGAACGCGGCAACAAAGGCGCTGCGCTGACTACCTTTATCAGCCTGGCGGGTAGTTATCTGGTTCTGATGCCGAACAACCCGCGCGCGGGCGGCATCTCCCGTCGCATTGAAGGCGACGACCGTACCGAATTAAAAGAAGCGCTGGCAAGCCTGGAACTGCCTGATGGCATGGGGCTTATCGTGCGTACCGCAGGGGTAGGCAAATCCGCCGAAGCGCTGCAGTGGGACCTGAGCTTCCGCCTGAAGCACTGGGAAGCGATTCAAAAAGCCGCTGACAGCCGCCCTGCTCCGTTCCTGATCCATCAGGAAAGCAACGTTATCGTGCGTGCCTTCCGCGACTATCTGCGCCAGGACATCGGCGAAATCCTCATCGACAACCCAAAAGTCATGGAGATGGCGCGTCAGCACATCGCCGCGCTGGGTCGTCCGGATTTCAGCAGCAAAATCAAACTGTACACCGGCGAAATCCCGCTGTTCAGCCACTATCAGATCGAGTCTCAGATTGAGTCCGCGTTCCAACGCGAAGTGCGTCTGCCGTCCGGCGGCTCAATCGTTATCGACAGCACTGAAGCACTGACCGCTATCGATATCAACTCCGCACGCGCAACCCGCGGCGGCGACATCGAAGAAACAGCGTTCAACACCAACCTTGAAGCAGCCGATGAAATTGCACGTCAGCTGCGTCTGCGCGACCTCGGCGGTCTGATTGTAATCGACTTCATTGATATGACGCCGGTTCGTCACCAGCGCGCGGTTGAAAACCGTCTGCGCGAGGCCGTACGCCAGGACAGAGCGCGTATTCAGATCAGCCATATTTCTCGCTTCGGTCTGCTGGAAATGTCCCGTCAGCGTCTGAGCCCGTCACTGGGTGAATCCAGCCATCACGTGTGCCCGCGCTGCTCCGGCACTGGTACCGTACGTGATAACGAATCACTGTCGCTGTCTATTCTGCGTCTGATCGAAGAAGAAGCACTGAAAGAAAATACGCAGGAAGTACACGCTATTGTTCCTGTGCCGATCGCTTCCTACCTGCTCAACGAAAAGCGTACCGCGGTAAATGCAATCGAGACGCGTCAGAATGGCGTGCGCTGTGTGATCGTGCCAAACGATCAGATGGAAACCCCGCACTATTCTGTGCTGCGCGTACGTAAAGGGGAAGAAACGCCGACCCTGAGCTATCTACTGCCGAAACTGCATGAAGAGGCAATGGCATTGCCGACGGAAGAAGAGTACGTCGAGCGTAAACAGCCTGAGCAACCGGCGTTGGCCACCTTCGCCATGCCAGACGTTCCGCCAGCTCCTGCTCTGCAGGAACCTGCCGCGAAGGCCGCCGCGCCTAAAGCTGCGGCAGCGACTGCAGCCGTTGCCGCACAGCCCGGTTTGATTAGCCGTTTCTTTGGCGCACTGAAGTCCATCTTCGGTGGTAGCGAAGAAGTGAAACCGGTTGAACAACCTGCGCCGAAAGCTGAAGAGAAAACCGAACGCCAGCAGGATCGTCGTAAACCGCGTCAGAACAATCGTCGCGACCGTAACGATCGTCGTGATAACCGTGATAATCGCGGTGACCGTGACAACCGTAACGAACGTTCAGAAAACGGCGAAAACCGTGAAGATAACCGCCGTAACCGTCGTCAGTCACAGCAGCAAAATGCGGAAGCTCGCGATAACCGCCAGCAAACTACTGACGTTGCAGACAAAGCGAAATCTGGCGATGAGCAGCAAGCTCCGCGTCGCGAACGCAACCGCCGTCGTAACGATGACAAGCGTCAGGCACAGCAGGAAGTTAAAGAGCTGAACCAAGCTGAACAACCTGTGCAGGATGCCGAGCAGGAAGAGCGCGTACGTCAGCCTCAGACTCGCCGTAAACAGCGTCAGTTGACTCAGAAAGTGCGTTTCACTGACAGCCCGGCGGTTGAAGCCGAAGTGGCAACTGCCGCAGTAGTCGCTGAAACCGCTGTCGCTCAGCCTACTGAACAGTCTGCGCCGGTACAGCGTACCGAACTGGCGAAAGTTGATCTGCCAGCCGTCGTTGCGACTGAGCAGGAAGACAACAGCGACGCGCGTGACTCCAATGGTATGCCGCGTCGTTCCCGTCGCTCCCCTCGCCATCTGCGCGTCAGTGGACAGCGTCGTCGTCGTTACCGTGACGAGCGTTATCCGGTTCAGTCACCAATGCCGTTAACGGTCGCCTGTGCATCTCCTGAATTAGCGTCCGGTAAAGTTTGGATCCGCTACCCTGTCGCACGTCCTCAGGATCAGCAGGTTGAAGAACAGCGCGAACAAGAAATGGTCCAGCAACAAGCCGCACCTGTCGCCGTAGAGCCTCAGGTTGCTGCAACTGCCGTGGAACACATTGTGGATGCCCCTGCGCCAGTTGAAGCCGTGCAGCCAGAGATTGTCGTAGCTGAGCCTCAGGCCGCCGTTGTTGAAACCACACAGGTTGAAACCACGCATCCGGAAGTCATTGCGACCCCGGTCGAGGAACAACCGCAAATTATCGCTGCATCTGATGCGCCCGTTGCAGAAGAAATCGCCGCTGGAGCCGAACCTGTGGCTGACGTTGTGACTGCGCCGGTTGTTGAAGAGCCTGCAGAGGTTGTTATTTCCCAGCCAGAAGTGGTTGAAGAGATTGCCGAAGTTGTTGAAACAGCGCCAGTTGATGAAGAGATTGCTGCGCCGCAGGAAGTTGTTGCAGCGCCAATTGTAGAAGCGACTGTCGTTAAGCCTGAAGTTGTCGCAGCCAGTGTTGATGCTGAACACCTTCACAGCCATGCGACCGCACCGATGACCCGCGCCCCGGCACCGGAATATGTGCCAGAAGCGCCGCGTCATAGCGACTGGCAGCGTCCGGCATTCGCCTTTGAAGGCAAAGGTGCCGCAGGTGGACACAGTGCAACGCATCAAGCGACTGCGCCAGCAACACGTCCTCAGCCTGTCGAGTAAGCAATAATAATATCAAAGCCGGCCTTCGGGTCGGCTTTTTTATATCTGATCTACGCCTTTCATCCCCGTCAGCTGCGGCATAACATCCTTCATTAAGTCCAGAAACTTGCGTAAGCGAATCGGATAGTAACGCGCCCACGGATAAACCAAATGTACAGGCAACGGCGCCGCATGCCACTCAGGTAGCAACGCAACCAGACGTCCGTTGGCAATATCCTCCGCCACCATCCAACTTGAAACAATAGTCACTCCCAACCCCGCCAGCGCGGCATTCCTTGCGACATAAATACTGTCGGTACTTAATCTGGGTGAAATATTCAACGTGACTGGCTCATTACGCAATTGGTGCAACAACGAAACGCTATGTTGATAAAACGTGTTCACGGCAATCCAGGGCAGCGCTGATAACTGCTCAGGATGAGAAAGCTCGCCGTATTGTTCCAGCAGCCCAGGGCTCGCCACCATACTACGGGGAACTTCAGCCAGTAAAACGGCAACCGTGGCCGGATCCACCTCGGCACCAACCCTGATAGCGCAGTCAATATTATCGCTCAGAAAATCAACGGTTTTATCGTTGAGCATCCACTCTACTGCTACCTGGGGATAGCGCGAAAGAAACTGCAAAAGCGGCTCAAGCAGTTGTTGTTGCCCGAACGCATGCGGTGCACGGACTCGCAACGTCCCCACCGGTTCATCTTCCGTGACATTAAGTCCATCTTCCAGCGCCAGCCAGGCATCAATAATCTTCTTGGCATGCTGGTAGCCTCTTTCGCCGTCGTCGGTCAATTTCATCGCATGCGTGGTACGCATGATCAGTTTCACACCCAGCAGAGTTTCCAGGGATTGCAACCGTCGGCTTACGGTCGCTTGCGTTGTCCCCATCTGTTTTGCCGCTGCCGAAAGCGATCCTGCTTCGACAATACGTACAAACGTACGCATCAGCTCCACCCTGTCTATACGCTCATTTTTTATCATTTTCAGTTTCATCATACGCCTGACGTATAACTGTTTTACCACTGCGCTCGCTACCACGCCACTCGCTGAAGGATAAAAATAGCCGCACATCCTGTGATTGAGGAATCATTTGTGAACACATATATTGCACTTTCCCGTTGGGTCACTTTCGTTCTGGCAGTAGGTGCCGGATTCAGTGTCGCTGCTATCTACTATGCTCAACCCCTTCTGCCTTTAATGGGTCAGGATCTGAACTTAAGTATTACCGGCATGGGGTTGGTCCCGACGCTGACCCAGGCGGGATACGCGCTGGGTATTTTGTTTTTATTGCCATTGGGCGATCGTTATGACCGCAGGACATTAATCCTGCTGAAAAGTATCTCTCTTGCTGTGCTGCTTCTGGCATGCAGCTTTACCGGGCAGTTGCATTCACTGTTAATAGTGAGCCTGTTGATGGGCATGGCGGCAACCATGGCACAAGATATTGTGCCTGCGGCGGCAATACTGGCGCCCGAAGGCAAACAGGGAAAAACGGTGGGCACCGTAATGACGGGCCTTCTGCTGGGAATTTTACTCTCACGTACCGTCAGTGGGCTGGTCGGTGAGGCGTTTGGCTGGCGTGAGATGTACCAACTTGCTGCCGTCAGTATTGCCGTAATTACCGCGATTATGTGGAAAGCACTGCCTCGTTTTACGGTCCATTCCACGTTGAGCTATCCATCATTAATGCTCTCGATGGTGCAACTTTGGCAACGATATTCCACCTTGCGCCGCGCAGCACTGGCACAAGGCTTTCTGTCCATTGCTTTTAGCGCCTTCTGGTCTACGCTGGCGGTGATGTTATCTGAGCATTACCACCTGGGTAGCGCTATAGCGGGTGCTTTTGGTATCGCGGGAGCAGCCGGAGCGCTTGCTGCACCGATGGCGGGCCATCTTGCCGATAAAGTGGGTGCAGCAAAAGTGACGCAATTGGGTGCTTTGCTGGTAACGGTATCTTTCGCACTGATGTTTTTGTTACCCGCCCTGCCCGTTCAGGGGCAGTGGCTGCTTATCGCCCTTTCGGCGGTAGGTTTTGATCTCGGATTGCAATCCAGCCTGGTTGCCCACCAAAACCTGGTCTATAGCCTGGAGCCTCAGGCACGAGGACGATTGAACGCTCTGCTGTTTACGATGGTGTTTATCGGTATGGCTCTGGGTTCCGTTCTCGGGAGTCAGGTCTATGCGCTTGCCAACTGGGAAGGAGTGGTGACGCTGGCAACATTCAGCAGTGCGATCGCGTTGGTCATAAGACTGACGGGGAACCCGTCGCTTAGTAAGCCGTCGGTTGCCTAAAAAAATGCCCGCTCCGGGGTGTTAAAGGAGCGGGCAGACAAACATACCCAGTTTCATGATATGTTCAAAATGGATCGTTACCGGTTAAGCTGGAACAGCGACATTCCCTGCATATCAGTAAACGTTTTATACGATGCCTGTAGTGCGGCTTGTTGCATCACGTAAGACGAAATCGCGGCGTTCCAGTCGACATCCACCAGATTACTCATCTGCTGAGTTTGCCCCAATGCACGATCGGCGCCCAGTGAATCCAGCGAGCTCAATTCGCTAAGCTGCGTGCCTAATTCTGCACGCACGGACAGCACATTATTCAGCGAGTTTTTAAGACCTCGGCTGGTTTTATCGATGGCTGCAGTGGCAGTAGCTTTTGCCGCATCATTGCCCTCAACCGGTGTCTTAAGCGCATCAATAGCAGTATCCAACATTTTGAACACATTCTTTTCCTGGGTACCGCCGCCTGGCTCCGGCACAGCGTTGCTGGTCAGACTGGCGAAGACTTTATCACCGGTATGACCAATCACCATGGTCCGGGAGGCATCAACCTGCTGGGTGACGTTTGTCGTACCGCCGCTGTAAGCGCCATCAGCCTGGGCAAACGGTGCAGATTCTGTTTTATATCCGCCAAAAATGTAGCGCCCATTACCGTCGGTGCTGTTCGCCAGGTTCATCAGTTGATCGCGGATCCCCTGCAGGTCGGTGGCCAACGATGCACGGTCATCATCACTTAACGTACCGTTTCCCGCACTAACGATTTTTTCCTGCGCGGTCTGGATCGCCGTCGTCACCTGATTCAGCACGTTCTCTTCCAGCGATACTTTTTGCGTCGCGAATGAACGCGCCAGCGTGTATTGGCTGTTCTGCGCCTGAGCCTGCGAAAGTACTACGGCCTGCGAGGCGGCAATCGGATCGTCAGATGGATTGATCACGCGTTTACCCGTCGACATCTGCTCACCGAACTTCATCCATTCAGCCTGAGAGTTAGTGATGCCGCGCATATTCTGCTGGTACATCATCTGGGTGCTAATACGCATAGTCTCCCTCTCCCTTAGCGAATATTGATCAGTGCATCAAACAGCGCATTCGCAGTTTGCAGAACTTGCGCATTAGCCAGGTAATATTGTTGATAACGCTGCAAATTTCCGTACTCTTCATCGAGGTTAACCCCGGAAATAGACTGCTGCTGCTTATAAAGCTGCGTTACCACGTTGTTCTGAGTGGTGGCGCTGGTTTTCAGCGTCGCCGTTTTGTTCCCGACATCGCTCACCAGCGTAGCGTAAGCATCGTTAAAGGTTTTATTCCCGATGGTTGCCTTGGTTTGCAGATCCAGCAGTTTCTGGCCGTTACGGTTATCGCTTTTTCCTTTATCAACATTGGGATCAGTGTCATTTTTGGACACTTCAGCCATGGCGATTTTCGACTCATCGGTCACCGCCACTTTCATATTAATAATGGCGTCACCCACGGGTTTCACCGTAAAGCTGTCATTTGCCAGCGCACCATTTTTGACGGTGATTTCCAGCCCATCAAAGGACATTTTTCCGCCAGTGACGGTCGGCTTAAAGCTGGTATTGTCAGCCAGACGGGTTACCTGCCAGTCAGTACCATCAAACGTAATTTTATAGTCTGTGGCTTGCACCGACGAACTATCCGTTATTTTAACATCAAGCGCACCGGTCCCTTTATTCGTCGTATTGCTAAGGACTGCCGGGCCACCAATATCGAAAAAGTTTTTGCCCGGGTCGCCGTTGGCATCAAAACCTTCTTTGTGCTGCGTGTTAAACGCATCAGCAAAAGCGAGGGCCAACTGACCAAGGGTATTACGCGTTTGGTCGAGTTCCTGCGAACGGAACGTCAACAGCCCGCCCAGCGAACCGGTCGTGATCAGCTTTTCCGGGATGGCAACTTCTCCGGCCACGCCGTCAACATAAGCGACAGTCGTGCGAGAGGGATCGTCGCTGGAAGGGACTGCCGCCAGTTGGCGAGCGTTGCTGCCCTGCACCAGCGAATAGCCATTCGCCATGGTCACGTTGTAAGTCCCGCCGTCCTGCACGCTGACTTCCACGCCGACAATTTGGTTCAGTTCACTCACCAACTGGTCGCGCTGGTCGAGTAAATCGTTCGGCGATGCCCCCGCGCCGACGCCCGTCATACGGGAAATCTGGTCGTTAAGGTTGGCAATCTGTTTCGAGTAATTGTTGATCTGGTCAACGCTGGCCTTAATCGCCGTGTTTACTTGCTTGTCCTGATCGCGCAGATACTGATCGGTCGTTTTAAACTGATTTACCAACCCATCAGCTTTACCGATCAGCGCCTGACGTGCCGCCGGATCTTCAGCGTTGCTGACCAGCGTCTGCAGGCTGGTAAAAAAACCCTGCATTGAGGTCGAAATAGAGCTGGTTTTGCTGGAGAGCAAATTATCGATTTTTGACATTTGCTCATAGCGCGTCGTCAGACCGCTGCTCTGGTTCTGCGCTGCTCTCAACTGGTTAGTGATAAAGGAGTCATATTCACGTTGTACACCAGAAACATAGACGCCATTACCTACCCAGCCCCCCGCACCCAGCGTGCTGTTCGCTTGCGCCATAATTGTTGTTTGTCGGGTATATCCGGCAACGTTATAGCTGGAGATGTTATTACTGGCAGTATTCAACGCGGCCTGCGCTGCGCTGAGTCCACTCATCGCGTTATTAATCAAGCTGGACATGGAGGTTCCTTGTAATCCTTCAATACTCGTTATTATCGGCAGCAGGTCGGTAGACTTGAGCTATTTAAAAGAGATTATCGAGATTCGTGCTGTAGGTTTTACTCACCTTTTCGCTCATCGATTTCAACTGCTGGATCATGCTGGTTAATTTACGTGCATAGTTAGGGTCTGTGGCGTAGCCCGCATTTTGCAATGCCTGCGCCCCCTGTTCGGCGGTCGCGGCAGCGGTCACCGCCGCATAGCGCGGGTTACGAGATATCAGACCGACATAATCCGACAACGCCTCAAGGTAAGAGCTATAGACGCGGAATCTGGCTTTCACCTTTTTCGCCTCACCGTTCTCATATTCAGTGGTGGTGATTTCAGTGGTTGGACCTTTCCAGCTTCCCGAAGCCTTCACACCAAAAATGTTGAAACTCGGTTCGCCATTCTCGCGACGAATTTGTCGCTGCCCCCATCCGGACTCCAGCGCCGCCTGCGCCAAAATCAGATGATGCGGGACCCCGCTCTGCTGACTGGCCAGCTTAGCCGGCAGTGACAGCTGGGCGAGGAAGTCTTTGCTGTCACCTGACAGCGGCTCATCATTGCTGTCTGTCGCCCGGGGGATGGCTTTGCGGACCAGTTGCGTCAGTGCCTGATTTTGATAGCTGGTCACCGTTTCCAGTGAAAACTTCATCGGCACCTGCGGCGCGTCATCCGCAGGTTGCGCTTGCCCTTCAGTCATCTGCTTGACCATCATTTCAGCCAGCCCCAGACCTTTGCCTGCGGTCATCTGCTGCGCAATTTGTTGGTCATACATGCTGGTATACAAGCGCGTTGAATCGCTGCTAAACACGCCATCTTTCGGTAACGCTTCACGCATGCTTTTCAACATCATTTGCACGAACATCCCTTCAACCTGACGGGCGACCGGGCGGATATTCGCCGCCGGGTCCTGACCCGCTTTCGCTTTCAGTTCGTTCAGAGATTGCGCATCCCAGGCGGCACTGGTCAGCAGTTTGCTGTCACCAATCATTAGATGATTTCCAGTTTGGCGCGTAAGCAACCCGCGCTCTGCATCGATTGCAGAATGGACATCAAATCCATCGGCGTTGCTCCCAGCGCATTCAGCGCACGCACAACATTGTTCAGGTTGGCGCTGGAACGCACGCTTTGCAGCGAACCACCGCTTTGGCGCAGGTCAATCTGAGTTTGTGGCGTCACTACGGTTTGTCCACCGCCAAACGGTGTGTCCGGCTGGCTGACGTTCGCCTGGCGGTTCACCGTGATCGACAAGTTGCCTTGTGCCACGGCACAGCTATCCAGCGTTACTTCGCGGTTCATGACGACAGATCCGGTGCGCGAGTTGATAATCACTTTAGCGTCCTGCGGCGTGACGTTCACCTCCATATTCTGGATATCAGCAAGGAAACGCACCTGCGAGCTGTTGCCGCTTGGCACGCGCACCTGAATAGTGCGGGCATCCAACGCCGTTGCGCTGCCAAAGCCACGCGAGCGGTTAATGGTGTCGGTAATCTGCTGCGCCATCGTGAAATCTTCATTATTCAGTTGCAGATTAATGGTGTTACCGCCGCCGAACTGGCTGGGTAATTCACGTTCGATGGTCGCGCCGTTGGTAATGCGTCCGCCATTGAGCTGGTTTACCTGCACGCTGCTGCCACCCGCAGCCGCGCCGGCACCGCCAACCAGAATATTCCCCTGCGCCAACGCATATACCTGGCTATCGACCCCTTTCAGCGGGGTCATCAGCAACGTTCCGCCGCGCAGGCTTTTAGCGTTACCCATGGAAGAGACCACAACGTCAATAGTTTGCCCCTGACGACCAAAGGCCGGGAACTGCGCGGTGACCATTACCGCTGCCACGTTTTTCAACTGCATATTGGTGCCGGTGGGCACGGTGATCCCCAACTGCGACAGCATGTTGTTGAGCGTTTGCGTGGTAAACGGCGTCTGGGTGGTCTGGTCGCCTGTACCATCCAGACCGACCACTAGCCCATAACCAATCAGCGAGTTTTCCCGCACGCCTTGCACGCTGGTCAGGTCACGAATACGGTCGGCATGCGCGAAGGCGGTTACCAGCACCAGTGCCATTCCAACAAAAAATTTAAACACGGGGTACCTCGCTTACATCGGCGACAAATTAAGGAAGAAACGCTGCAACCAGCCCATATTTTGCGCTTCATTGATGTAGCCGTTGCCGACGTACTCAATACGCGCATCCGCAACCTGGGTTGACGGTACGGAGTTGCTGCCACTGATGGTGCGCGGGTTAACGACCCCGGAGAAGCGAATGAATTCAGTGCCCTGATTTATGGCGATCTGTTTTTCACCCACGACATGTAAGTTGCCATTCACCAGTACCTGATCGACCGTTACGGTCAGCGTACCGCTGAAGGTATTTCTGGCGTTCGCGCCGCCTTTACCGTTAAAGGAGTTACCGCCTGAGGCTTCTACGTCGGCACGTTCGTTACCGAACAGACCTTGCAGATAGCGCGGTACGGTATCAAAGCCAAAGTTTGTCTTGCCGTCGCGGCTGGCGTTCGCCGAAGAGCTTTTGCTCGCGCTGACGTTTTCCTGCAATACGATGGTCAGCGTATCGCCAATATTGCGTGGACGACGGTCTTCAAAGAGTGGCTGATAACCATAGTTAATCGGTTGTGCCGACTGGAAGATTGAGCCATTCGCCACCGGCGTTGGACCTGGAACGGGCTGGGCAGTCGTCGCACCCTGCACGAGGGGCGTGGCCGGGATCCAGGCACATCCTGTTAGTGAAACCACCAGCAGGGCTAAAATAGGGTATGGGTGAAGCGCGTATTTTCGCATTGCGGTCATCTTCAAAATCAGTGTGCCGGTGAGGTTTTCACCCCACCGGACTCCACTTTAGAGTTGCGTCAGTTTTTGCAGCATCTGATCGGTGGTCGATACCGCTTTACTGTTGATTTCGTAAGCGCGCTGAACCTGGATCATGTTTACCAGCTCTTCCGCCACGTTGACGTTAGAGGTTTCAACATAGCCCTGATACAGCAGACCCGCGCCGTTCAACCCCGGCGTGCTCTCGTTCGGCGCACCGGATGACTGCGTTTCGGTGTACAGATTCTCACCAATACTTTCCAGACCGGTATCGTTCATAAATGTTGTCAGGTTAAGCTGCCCGACCTGAACAGGCGCCGCCTGTCCCTGCTGGGTCACACTGACAATACCGTCGCGTCCAATGGTGATACTGAGCGAGTTAGCCGGAATGGTGATGGCAGGCTGAACCTGAAAACCACCCGCCGTCACCAACTGGCCGTTCTGATCCACCTGGAAAGAACCGTCGCGGGTATAAGCGGACGTACCATCGGGCAACATGACCTGGAAAAAGCCCTGGCCTTTAATCGCCACATCTTTACTGTTGTTGGTCTGCGACAGGTTACCCTGGCTGTGTAAACGCTCGGTTGCAACCGGACGTACACCGGTACCAATCTGCAAACCAGACGGCAGCGTGGTTTGTTCAGAAGACTGTGCGCCAGGCTGACGAATCGTCTGGTACAACAGATCTTCAAACACGGCGCGTTGGCGCTTAAATCCGTTGGTGCTGACGTTTGCCAGGTTGTTGGCAATCACATCCATGTTGGTTTGCTGCGCATCCAGGCCGGTTTTGGCGATCCATAATGAACTGATCATAAAATGTCCTGTATTAACTCATCGACAGCAGTTGGTTGGCGCGGCCCGCGTTATCATCCACGCTACTGATAATTTTCATCTGCATTTCAAAGCGGCGGGCGTTGGCGATCATGTCGCTCATCGCAGCAACCGGTTTAACATTACTGCCTTCCAGCACGCCCGACATCACACGGATACTGGGGTCGGCCTGTAACGTCGCACCACGGGTAGCCTGTGCGGCCTGGGTCAGACGGAACATACCGTCATCGCCACGTTGCACTTCGATCCCTGTAGCCTTCACCAGCTTCAGCCGCCCCACTGGCGCGACCGTATTAGCCGGATCGCCAGGGTTAAGTGCAGAAATTGTCCCGTCCGCCGCAATGGTGACTTCTGAACCTTCCGGTACGGCTATCGGTCCGGCTTCGCCAATTACCGGGTGTCCCTGAATAGTCAGTTCACCCGTTGGGCTTACCTGAATAGCACCGTTACGGGTATATCCTTCGCTACCATCCGCGGTCTGCACAGCCAACCAGCCATCCTGTTGCAGCGCCACATCCAGCGGGCGGGAGGTATAGTCCATCTGACCCGGTGTCATATCGGCCCCCGGTGTGGAGGCCACGACCAGCGTACGCGTCGGTAAAGACAATCCTTCTACAGGAACCGCGCGCAGTGCATTGAGCTGTGCACGAAACCCTGGCGTGGAGGCGTTTGCCAGGTTGCTGGCCGTCACCGCCTGTTGATTCAGCGTCTGACTGGCCGCGCCCATGGCGGTATAAATTGCGTGATCCATTAAGCCATCCCGTCAGGCGCTTAGCGCAGGTTGACCAGCGTGTTGAGGATCTGATCCTGGGTTTTGATGGTCTGCGCGTTCGACTGATAGTTACGCTGGGCGACAATCATATTCACCAGTTCTTTACTCAAATCCACGTTTGACGCTTCCAGCGCACCGTTGGTCAGCTTACCGAAGTTACCTTCGCCTGCGGTACCCAGCAGCGCCACGCCGGAAGCCTGAGTCGCCGCCCAGACGTTATCGCCCTGAGATGCCAGACCTTCGTTATTGGCAAAGTTTGCCAGCACGATCTGCCCCAGAACCTGTTGCTGTTCGTTGGAGTAGTTACCGACCACCGTACCGTCATTGTTAATCTGGTAGCTCACCAGATCGCCCGGCTTGTAGCCGTTCTGATTCGTGGCGACGATGTTGTTGGCACCGGTGTTTTGCTGCATGGAGTTCTGGAAACTCATTGCGAAGGTGACAGCCGGTGCGCCATTGAGCGCAGCTGTAGTGATATTAAATGTACCGCCGCCGGTTAGCGCCCCATTGGTATCAAATTCCAGCGTGGACGTCGGTGCGGTTGGTACAGCAGCGTTAGGATCGCTGCTATCAATGGTATAGACAGCCCATTTGTTATTAGGCTGTTTTACAAAATAGGCGTTAACTTCGTGGGCATTGCCAAGGCTGTCATAAACGGTGACAGGGCCTTTTTTGTTATAGCTGTCAGCATCTTTCGGATCGAACTTTGTCGTTGTCGGAATTATTTTATCCGACGAGTTCAGGTTGATCTGCATTGAGGCCTTGCTGGTTGGCTGTGCCGCCATCAATGTATTAGGGATCGTGATCGGCCCCGGGTTCGCACCCTGCTGAACTGTCGGTGGCGTACCGGTAGCCGGGTAGCCCGTCAGTTGCAGCCCCTGCATGTTGACGATATTGCGGTTTTCATCGAGCTTGAACTGACCGTTACGGCTGTAGAAAACGGAACCGTTGCTGTCTACCATACGGAAAAAACCGTTCTGGCTGATAGCAACATCCAGCCCGCGGCCGGTGTTGGTGGTGGTGCCGTCGGTAAAGTCCTGGGTAATACCCGCAACTTTAACGCCCAGACCCACTTTAGAACCGGCGAACATATCGGCAAAAGATGCCGTACCGGATTTAAAACCGTAGGTGGCGGAGTTGGCGATGTTGTTACCAATGACATCGAGGTTGGTCGCTGCAGCGTTCAGACCGCTGACCGCTTGAGAAAAGGCCATGACTTACTCCTGATAAGTGTGAAGGCTTAAATTATCTGCCGTACTTCGTCGAGGGTGGTGGTTCCATAGGTGCCAAGATCCAGCGTATTACCGCCGTTACTGCGAATAACGCCCTGCACCAGCGCAAACTGAAGCGGCTGTGCCACCAGTTGCGTTCCGCCATTGCTGGCAGCAATTGACACGTTGTAAGAACCGCTTGGTGCATCCGTGCCATCGGTCATGGTGCCGTCCCAGGTAAAGGTATGAACGCCTGCTTTCAATCCGCCAATGTCAATGGTGCGTACCACTTTGCCGTCTTTATCGGTAATGGTTGCGGTAACCTTATCTGCCGGCTGCTGCAGCTCAACGCCAAATGGTGTTGTCGTGGTTTTGGCACCCTCTTCCGCCCCTTTACCGGTCAGGATGGTGGTACCCGGGATCATGACCCCGTGGCCAATCAGCGTACTGGCCTGCAGCGACTGACTGTTGTCGATCTGCCCGGAGATCGACCCTAACGTGGTGTTCAGTTTCTCAATCCCGCTCACGGTACTGATTTGCGCCAACTGGGTAGTCAGTTCGTTGTTTTGCAGCGGATTGGTTGGGTCCTGGTTTTTCAACTGTGCGACCAGCAGCGTAAGAAAGCTGCTTTGCAGGTCAGCGGCATTGCTGCCCGTCAGGGAGCTATTCCCCGTGGCGGCATTAACCCCCGTCGTGCTCGGGTCATTCATTTTTACAGCAATAGACATGTGCGCCTCCTTTACTGGCCTAGCGTCAACGTTTTGAGCATCAGGCTTTTCACGGTGTTGAGCACTTCGACGTTTGCCTGGTAGCTACGTGAGGCAGACATGGTGTTGACCATCTCGCCAACAACGTCCACATTCGGCATTTTTACGTAGCCATTCGCATCGGCCAGCGGATTACCGGGTTCATAAACCAGCTTATCCGGCGCCTGACTTTCAATGACGTCAGCAACTTTTACGCCACCGGTAGCCGCACCTGGCGCAGCATCTACCTGAAAAACAACCTGTTTCGCGCGATACGGCTGACCGTCGGGCCCGCTGACGCTATCCGCATTCGCCATGTTACTGGCCGCGACGTTCAGGCGTTTAGACTGAGCCGTCAGCGCAGAACCTGCGATATCAAAAATATTTAACAGCGCCACGAATTAGTTCCCTCCTTGCAGCACGTTCATCATGCCTTTGATTTGCCCACCCAGCGCGGTCAGCCCCATTTGATACTTGAGGCTGTTGTCTGCAAATTGCGTGCGCTCCCGGTCCATATCCACCGTGTTGCCATCAAGAGATGGCTGGTCAGGAATACGGTAGAGCAGCTCCGTAGACGGCGAAGAAACGGTCTGGGCCGGAATGTGTTGTGCAGAGGTCAGCGTCAACGAAACGCCGCCGGTTTGTTCCCGTCCTCGCACCATGACTTTTTTTAATTCACTGGCGAAATCCAGGTCACGCGCCTGGTACCCCGGCGTGTCGGCATTGGCAATGTTGGCCGCCAATATTTCCTGGCGTTGGGCGCGCAAATTCAGCGCTTCCTGTTGAAAACGTAAGGCGGCGTCGAGCTTATCGAGCATATCTCCTCCGCAAATGACAAAATTCAGCCGACAGCTTAAATCCCATTACGCGCGCGTTATCGCCGGAATAAACGCAAAATGCGTCGCTATTTGTTGCGTTGATGACTGCGTCACACAGGTAAAATCCTGCCACTACCTGAAAAAGCGCGAGGTTTTGATGCAAACGTTTAAACGTGGAATAGTCGTGGCAGCACTGCTGTTCAGCCCTATGACGCTGGCGCAAGACCTGAATTCGCAGCTAACGGCATGGTTTTCCCAGCGCCTGGCCGGATTTAGCGATGAGGTGGTGGTCACTATCCGAACGTCGCCAAACTTATTGCCGAGCTGTGAGCAACCGGCATTAAGCGTGTCAGGTAGCGCGAAACTGTGGGGTAATGTGAATGTGCTGGCTCGCTGTGCCAACGAAAAACGTTATCTGCAGGTGAACGTCCAGGCGACGGGAAACTACGTAGTAGCCGCCGCGCCTGTAGCGCGAGGTAGCACCCTGACCCCAGCCAGCGTAACGCTGAAACGTGGTCGACTGGACCAACTACCGCCGCGCGCGGTGCTGGATATGAGTCAGGTGCAGGATGCTGTGAGCCTGCGCGATCTGGTCCCTGGTCAACCGATACAGCTTTCGATGTTGCGCCAGGCATGGCGGATCAAGGCCGGTCAGCGCGTGCTGGTTATTGCCAACGGAGATGGCTTTCGGGTTAACGCCGAAGGTAAAGCGCTGAACAACGCCGCTGTCGCACAGAATGCGCGAGTGCGGATGATTTCAGGCCAGGTGGTGAGCGGCGTCGTCGATTCTGATGGGAATATTCTTATTAACCTATAATAGGTTAAAGATTTTTTAGCGTGTGCCGATAGATAAACAACCAATGATTACAGCGGGCCGCTATAGCGTAACCCCTCGATGAGGAAAAATAAAATGAGCATTGATCGTACCTCACCATTGAAGCCAGTAAGCACCGTTCAGCCGCGTGAAACCAGCGATGCGCCGGTACAAAAAGCGCAGAAGGAAAAAACCACCGCGACCACCAGCACCAGCGTCATGCTGAGCGACGCCCAGGCCAAACTGATGCAGCCCGGCACCAATGACATCAATATGGAACGCGTGGAAGCACTGAAAACCGCAATCCGTAACGGTGAATTGAAAATGGATACCGGAAAAATTGCCGACTCGCTGATTCGCGAGGCGCAGAGCTACCTACAGAGTAAATAAAGTATGACTCGTTTGTCAGAAATACTTGACCAGATGACGACTGTCCTCAATGACCTGAAAACGGTAATGGATGCTGAACAGCAGCAGCTTTCCGCAGGGCATATCAATGGCAGCCAGCTACAGCGTATTACAGAAGAAAAAAGCTCGCTGCTGGCAACCCTTGATTATCTTGAGCAACAGCGCCGCCTGGAGCATGACGCCACGCGCAGCGCCAATGATGAGATTGCTGAACGCTGGCAGACTATCACCAAGAAAACACAGCACTTACGCGACCTCAACCAGCACAATGGTTGGCTGCTGGAAGGGCAGATCGAGCGTAATCAACAAGCAATACAAGTGCTGAAACCGCACCAGGAACCGGCGTTGTATGGCGCAAACGGTCAAACTTCAGCTGCGCACCGCGGCGGGAAAAAATTCTCTATCTGATGCAAGCCTGATAACGTTTTGCTTATCAGGCCTACACTTTTTGTAGGCCGGATACGGCGTTATGCCGCCATCCGGCATTGATTCTTTATGCCGTCCGGCGCACAAACTCTTTTACTTTAAAGCCCAGCACAGCGAGTGCTACGAAGTAAGCAGCAATACCTGCCACCACGACCGCCATCAGACGCAGCAGGCGCCACAACATCGTTCCCTGCGACCAATCTGGCATGATGTAAAGCATCCCTACCAGTGCCGCCGACATCACCAGCACAGAAATCACCAGTCGCGTCAGGAACCAGGTCCAGCCCGGTTGCGGGGTGAAGATTTTCTGCTTACGCAACTGCCAGTACAGCAGTGAAGCGTTCAGACACGCTGCCAGACCAATCGACAGCGACAGCCCGGCATGCTTTAACGGCCCGATAAAGGCCAGGTTCATCACCTGGGTCATAATCAGCGTCACAATGGCAATCTTCACTGGCGTTTTTATATCCTGGCGCGAGTAAAAGCCCGGAGCCAACACTTTCACCACGATCAAGCCAATCAAACCTACCGAATACGCCACCAGCGCACGCTGGGTCATCGCAGCATCAAAGGCAGTAAATTTACCGTACTGGAACAGAGACACCGTCAGTGGTTTGGCCAGAATACCCAACGCTACGGCACTCGGTAATGCCAACAGGAAACACAAGCGCAGGCCCCAGTCCATCAGGCGACAATACTCATCATGATTACCGCTGGAAAAGCTTTTGGACAGCGATGGCAGCAGGATAGTCCCCAGCGCTACGCCAAGCACACCGGACGGAAACTCCATCAGACGGTCGGCATAGTACATCCACGAAACTGAGCCAGAGGCCAAAAACGAGGCGAATATCGTATTGATAATCAGTGAAATCTGGCTGACTGATACCCCAAGGATCGCCGGGCCCATCTGCTTGACGACACGCATCGCCCCCGCATCGCGGAAGTTCACACGCGGCAGTACCAGCATGCCAATTTTCTTCAGATGCGGAAGCTGATAAATCAGCTGTAGCACGCCACCCACGGTAACGGCCCACGCCAGCGCCAGCACTGGCGGATGAAAATAAGGGGCCGCAAACAGCGCGAAACCGATCATGCTGATATTCAGAAAAGTCGGGGCAAACGCAGGAATAGAAAAGCGGTTCCAGGTGTTAAGGATCGCACCAACCAGTGAGGCCAGTGAAATCAGTAGAATATAGGGAAAAGTGATCCGCAGCAGTTGAGTGGTCAGCGCAAATTTATCCGCTGTGTCGGCAAACCCCGGCGCGGTAACTAAAATCACCCATGGCGCAGCCAACATCCCGGCTACCGTCACCACAGCCAGCGCCAGCGTCAACAGTCCGGAAACGTAGGCAACAAACACGCGGGTAGCATCTTCCCCCTGCTTGCTTTTATACTCAGCAAGAATCGGCACAAACGCCTGCGAAAATGCGCCTTCGGCAAAAATTCGGCGCAGCAGGTTAGGAAGTTTGAATGCCACAAAAAAGGCATCTGTCGCCATCCCTGCACCAAAGATTCTGGCGACAATCGCATCACGCGCAAAACCCAGCACACGTGAAAACATCGTCATCGAGCTGACGGCTGCCAGCGACTTTAATAAATTCATCTATGTTGTATTCCAGACTCTGAGGCAAAACCCCGACAAACCTGCCCGTAGGTCGGATAAGGCATTTTCGCCGCCATCCGACACTTTTGCTGTGCCTGATGGCGACACCGTAGCGCCTTATCAGGCCGACAAATCAGCCTATGGTTGAAAAGAGGTGTTATTTTGAGTGGGCATATAGTACCTGGATTACAATGAATTACTACCGCCAGATGTTACAGGGGGTTATTCAGCCATCGCCTCCCGCCACAGCTTTTCAACAACACGCTGGGCCAGTAGCGCCTGCTCGCCTGCCGTCTGGGGAACCGTCTGATTTTGCACGCACTCAATGAAATGACGCGCACATCCGGCAAAACCACGCTGTTCTAAGGTCGTTTGCCAGCCCGCTATCGGCTTATGAACAACACCTTGCCCACGCTCTTCCCGCCATTCCCGCATATCAGTTACGTCAATCAGGCCACCGTCCGTCACCGCCTGCACGCTCTCACGCTGGCTACCGGCACGGCGATGCATACTGGTCGTTATCTGCATTTGACCGGTAGAAAAATGGTGCTCGGCGTAAAGCATCGCACCAGATTCATTGGTCAGCAGCGTGCCGTTATTTAACTGCGCCTGCCCTCCCGCCAGCCACAGTGCGGTATCGACTACGTGCAGATAGTCGTCCAGCAAAGTGAAACGCAGATCGTGCGGCCCAACGCTATCCGTACGGTGCTTATCCATACGTACAGACGCTGCGGTGCTCAACTGGGTTTTGAGATCCTGGTACAGCGGTGCAAACCGGCGGTTAAACCCGACCATCAGCGTGAGTTTTTTCCGCGCGGCCAGTTCCACCAGTTGCTCAGCCTCGCGCAGGTTTTCCGCCAGCGGTTTATCCACACACACGTGAACTCCGGCATTCAGCAATTCACTGACTACCGCATAGTGAGTCGCGGTGCTGGAATGGACGAAAACCGCGTCGCAGGTTTGCGCCAAATTCATCAGTGAATCCACGTAGGGTATCCGCCAGGTATCACAGATACGCTGTGCTTTATCGCGCGAAGGTGAAAAGGCGCCTTGCAGCGTCCAGCCCGCGGAGGTGCCCAGCACGGGTAGCCAGGCCTTTTGTGCAATACCGCCAAGGCCGACAACGCCGATACGTAATTTATTCACGTTAGTCCCCCAGGTGCGCCAGCAAGGAATCAAGTCGCTGCTTAAGTTCTGCGACCTCCGTTTCCAGCATTTCCACGCGTGCCTGCAGATCACCGGAGGCTGCAGGGAGTTGATCTGCCGCGGCAATGGCTTCATCAACCTCACCGCAAAACAGGTGCATATAGCGACTTTCACGTTTGCCCGGCTCGCGCGCCAGGCGGATCACATAAGGCCCATCTTCTCGGGTTGCCAGATTTTCCAGTGTCGATTCCACTTCGGCCATATCGCTGAATTCGTACATACGGGATGCGCGACTACGCAATTCACCAGGCGTCTGAGCGCCCCTCAGCAGCAGTGTAGTGATTACGGCCACCTCTGCGGCACTAAGCTTCAGATTGCCAAATTCAGAGTTACAGAAACGCTGCTCATATTTCGTAACGCGATTGCCAAAGCCGCTCACCGTGCGCAGAAAATGTCGCTTAACCAGGTTATCCAACTGCTCCTGCACGTCCGATTCCGACAGGTTCATCACCGGTTCACGATTCGTTTTTTGATTGCAGGCTGTTACGACTCCATTAACGGAGAGTGGGTACTGTTCCGGCGTTGTCACTTGTTTTTCTAATAAACAGCCAATCACTCGTGCTTCGGTGGCGGTTAATTCGTATTTCATCGTCTTCTCCATTAATCATGGCTGCATCTGAAACTTAGCGGCCGGGGGTCCATTCTGATGTGGTCAACGCCGTCAGCACGTGATCGCGCCACTGCCCGTCAATCAGCAGGTAGTCTTTGGCATAGCCTTCTTTTTCAAAACCCAGTCGCGCCAACAGGTCACCGCTGCGCTTATTATGTGGCATGTAGTTAGCCATAATGCGGTGAATATGCTGCGTGCGCTGCATATAACGGATGGCCGAAGTTAAGGCTTCATACATTAGCCCCTGCCCCTGCCATTTCTGCGCAATGGAGTAGCCGAGATAACAGGCATGGAAGGATCCCCGCACTACGTTTGAGAAGTTCGCAACGCCGATAATCTCTTTTTCGTCCGGATCGAGCAGCGCAAAATAATAAGCGGTGCCCTGTTTATGAAACTCAGAGATCATGCCAAGACGCGCCTGCCAGCCGGACGGATAGCAGTGGCTTTCATCGCGAATAGGTTCCCAGGGTTTTAAGAAATGACGATTTTCTGCGTAATAATCTGCCAGACGCCAGGCATCACGCTCATGCACTAAACGCACGACCAGGCGGTCCGTGGTTAAGCGCACTTTTGGCACGTTACTGCGATAGCCAAACATTCTATACCTACTCCTTCCCGTAACGTCTTCAATACGCTATTCGCATTACTATACCTGTGCGAATACACCCTGTGAAAAGAGCAAAATGCCATTTTTTGAATTATTCACACATTTTGATGAAAACTCTCTATCAAGACGGACTTTTGATAAAAAAATATTGTCCCGCGAAGGGTGGGAAAAGCGATGACGACACCGCAGAATAGGAGGTGCTTATCTTTTAAACTCTATCCAGAGTGACGAGTTTTTCCCTGGAGGGGAAATGTCGCAAGTCTCGCAGGCAAGGAACCTGGGTAAATACTTCCTTCTCATCGATAATATGCTGGTCGTGCTGGGTTTCTTCGTCGTTTTCCCGCTGATCTCAATTCGTTTCGTCGACCAAATGGGCTGGGCCGCCGTGATGGTCGGTATCGCGCTTGGATTACGTCAATTTATCCAGCAGGGGTTGGGTATTTTCGGCGGTGCTATTGCTGACCGTTTCGGCGCCAAACCGATGATCGTCACCGGCATGCTGATGCGCGCAGCCGGGTTCGCCACCATGGGCATTGCGCATGAACCGTGGCTGCTGTGGTTTTCCTGCTTTCTTTCCGGGCTGGGGGGCACGCTGTTCGACCCTCCCCGTTCGGCGCTGGTAGTCAAGCTGATCCGCCCGGAAAAGCGCGGGCGTTTTTTCTCTATTCTGATGATGCAGGATAGCGCCGGGGCCGTGGTCGGCGCGTTACTCGGCAGTTGGTTATTGCAATACGATTTCCGTCTGGTATGTGCCACCGGCGCAATTTTGTTCGTTCTGTGCGCGGCGTTTAACGCCTGGCTGCTCCCGGCATGGAAGCTGTCGACGGTGAAAATTCCGGTGCGCGAAGGGATGAGCCACGTGATGCATGACAAGCGCTTTGTCACCTATGTGCTGACGCTGGCGGGCTATTACATGCTGGCGGTACAGGTGATGCTGATGCTGCCCATCATGGTGAACGACATCGCTGGCTCACCAGCCGCCGTGAAATGGATGTATGCCATTGAGGCATGTCTCTCTTTAACGCTGCTGTACCCGATTGCCCGCTGGAGTGAAAAACGCTTTCGCCTTGAACATCGCCTGATGGCGGGCCTGCTGGTGATGTCTCTAAGTATGATGCCCATTGGGCTGGTCGGGAATTTACAGCAGTTGTTCACCCTGATCTGCACGTTCTATATTGGCTCGATCATCGCCGAACCGGCGCGTGAAACTCTGAGCGCCTCGCTGGCGAATGCGCGGGCCAGAGGAAGCTATATGGGCTTCAGCCGACTGGGACTCGCCATCGGCGGCGCAATTGGCTATGTCGGCGGCGGCTGGCTGTTTGACATGGGCAAGGCCCTGGCACAGCCTGAGCTGCCCTGGATGATGCTCGGTATTATTGGCTTCATCACCTTCCTGGCGCTGGGCTGGCAATTCAGTCTCAAACGCCCAACGCGAGGTATGCTGGAGCCAGACGCCTGATAGCCGAACCTGCGTCCGGGCACTTTTCAGTTTTTTCTGCTGGCGTCCGGGGCGCTGGTACTCGATGATGCTTTGTGTCACGATTACACCACATGCATCATGTTGAGGAACCCCATGAAAAAGTTTTTTTTTGCCGCTGCACTGATTGTCAGCGGCCTGTTGGTTGGTTGTAATCAACTCACGCAATACACGGTTAGCGAGCAAGAAATTAATCAAGCCCTGGCAAAGCATAATAACTTTTCAAAAGACATCGGTTTGCCCGGCGTTGCTGAAGCACATATCGTACTGAATAATCTCGCCAGCCAGATTGGTCGTGAAGAGCCAAACAAAGTCACCCTGACCAGCGATGCCAACCTGGACATGAACTCCCTGTTTGGCAGTCAGAAAGCGACCATGAAGCTGAAGCTGAAAGCCTTACCGGTTTTCAATAAAGAAAAAGGCGCGATTTATCTGCAAGAGATGGAAGTCGTCGACGCCACCGTCACGCCAGAAAAAATGCAGTCAGTACTGCAAACCCTGATGCCGTATTTAAATCAATCGCTGCGTAACTATTTCAACCAGCAACCAGCGTACATTCTGAAGGATGACAGCAGCCAGGGTGAAGCGCTGGCGAAAAAACTGGCGAAAGGTATTGAGGTGAAACCGGGTGAAATCATCATCCCGTTCACCGACTAATAAAACTGAGGGCGCTGATGCGCCCTTTTTTTTCGTGCAAACGAAAACGTTTCCGCTTATCCTTTGTTTCCGGCAAAAAAGACTATCCTCAGCCGGAGCATATTGATGACTGCACCATCCCAGGTTTTAAAGATCCGCCGCCCAGACGACTGGCATCTTCACTTTCGCGATGGCGACATGTTAAAAACTGTCGTGCCCTATACCAGTGAAGTTTATGGCCGCGCCATTGTCATGCCGAACCTGGCACCGCCCGTCACCACGGTTGACGCGGCTATCACTTATCGCCAGCGCATTCTTGACGCGGTACCTGCCGGACACGACTTCACGCCATTAATGACCTGCTACTTAACGGATACGCTGGATCCCAACGAGCTGGAACGTGGATTTAACGAAGGCGTATTCACCGCGGCAAAACTCTATCCAGCCAATGCCACCACCAACTCGACGCATGGTGTAACCTCTATTGACGCCATCATGCCGGTGCTGGAGCGGATGGAAAAATTGGGTATGCCACTGCTGGTGCACGGCGAAGTCACGCATGCAGATATCGATATTTTCGATCGCGAAGCACGCTTTATTGAAACGGTGATGGAACCGCTGCGTCAGCGTTTGACCTCGCTGAAAGTGGTGTTCGAGCATATCACCACCAAAGATGCTGCCGAATACGTGCGCGATGGTAACGAACTTTTGGCTGCGACCATTACGCCACAGCACCTGATGTTTAACCGCAACCACATGCTGGTTGGCGGGATTCGCCCTCACCTGTATTGCCTGCCAATCCTCAAACGTAACGTCCACCAACAGGCGCTGCGTGAACTGGTTGCCAGCGGGTTTAAGCGCGCATTCCTCGGTACCGACTCAGCGCCGCACGCTCGTCATCGCAAAGAGTCAAGCTGTGGCTGTGCGGGCTGTTTTAATGCACCGACCGCGCTGGGCAGCTATGCCACCGTGTTTGAAGAGATGAATGCGCTCGACCATTTCGAAGCCTTCTGCTCACTCAACGGCCCACAGTTCTATGGCTTGCCGGTAAATGAGACCTTTATTGAGCTGGAACGCGTGGAGCACCTGGTTCCTGAGAGCATTGCACTGGAAGACGATACGCTGGTGCCTTTCCTGGGTGGCGAAACGGTACGCTGGTCAGTAAAAAGCTAAAAAAAGTGTAGCCAATTGACACGAATGACTGTATAAATAAACAGTATATTCCACAGGGGGCTACTATGCGTATTGAAGTCACTATTGCCAAAACTTCACCTTTACCTGCCGGTGCAATTGATGCACTGGCAGGTGAACTCTCCCGCCGTATTCAGCACCATTTTCCGGATAACGAAGGTAACGTTACCGTCCGTTATGCCGGCGCAAACAATTTGTCGGTTATTGGCGCGACTAAAGAGGACAAAGAACGCATCAGCGAGATCCTACAGGAAACCTGGGAAAGCGCGGATGACTGGTTCATCAACGAATAAATAATGATATGCAGTGATGTTTGTTTGCCGGGTCGCCCCGGCTTTTTTATACACACTATCCTGTAATCAATCGCGCATTTCTTCTGACGAGTATTTAATTTAATATTAACCCACCGATTATCTTTTAACCAAAACAACAAAATAATTGTGCAACATACTAAAAAAAAATGAATAACATGTTGGTTTCTTAGTCAGATAACGCTGAAAACAAAAAATTTATGCCCTTCCCTCTTTAAATTTTCAATGAATACCCTTATTTATTGATATACTGAAGTTGCTTCAGAAAAAAACGCATTGAACCTCGAAAACCGTTGTCTAGTAACACGAATTAGGGGGCATGATGGAAAAGAATAATGAAGTCATTCAGACTCATCCGCTTGTAGGGTGGGACATCAGCACTGTTGATAGCTACGATGCGCTGATGCTGCGTTTGCACTACCAGACCCCGAATCGCCCTGACCCGGATGGGACTGAAGTTGGTCAAACGCTCTGGTTAACCACTGATGTTGCCAGGCAATTTATTTCGATATTAGAAGCAGGAATCGCCAAAATTGAATCTGGCGATTACCAGGTAAATGAGTATCAGCGACATTAAACCTGATACATCCAACCATCAAAAGGCACCTTAACGGTGCCTTTCTTATTTCCAGGTTGAATATTCCGGGTCAGTTATTTAACCTGCTACTATCGCGATTGCAGAGAGAAGCGGATGAAATACGACTTAATCATTATTGGCAGCGGTTCAGTAGGCGCCGCAGCTGGATACTATGCCACACGTGCCGGTCTGAAGGTTCTGATGATCGATGCACATATGCCTCCGCATCAGCAGGGCAGCCACCACGGTGACACTCGATTAATTCGTCATGCTTATGGCGAAGGTGAAAAATACGTTCCGCTAGTGCTACGTGCGCAAACATTGTGGGATGAACTATCCACCCATAATGAAGAACCGATTTTTGTTCGCTCCGGTGTTATCAACCTCGGTCCGGCAGAGTCCACCTTCTTAGCGACTGCAGCGCAAAGCGCCAAACAGTGGCAACTCAACGTTGAACAACTGGATGCGGCAGCCATCATGGCGCGCTGGCCGGAGATTCGTGTACCTGACAACTATATCGGTCTGTTTGAAGCGGAGTCCGGTTTTTTACGCAGTGAGTTAGCAATTAAAACCTGGATCCGTCTGGCGGAAGAAGCAGGCTGTGCGCAACTGTTTAAATGCCCGGTCAGCGCAATTCATCACGGTGATGATGGCATCACGGTAGAAACGGCTGACGGTGACTACCACGCGAAAAAAGCAGTGATCAGCGCCGGTACCTGGGTGCAGGCTTTAGTCCCTGAACTACCGATACAACCGGTGCGCAAAGTGTTCGCCTGGTATCAGGCCGATGGGCGCTACAGCGTTAAGAATAACTTCCCAGCCTTTACCGGCGAGCTGCCAAATGGTGATCAATACTACGGTTTCCCGGCAGAAAACGACGAGCTGAAAATTGGTAAGCACAACGGCGGACAAGTCATTCACTCTGCTGATGAGCGTAAGCCATTTGCCGCTGTAGCCAGCGATGGTTCTGAAGCCTTCCCATTCCTGCGCACAATTCTGCCGGGCGTTGGCTGCTGCCTGCACGGCGCGTCCTGCACATACGATAATTCACCGGATGAAGACTTTATTATCGATACTCTGCCAGCGCACGACAACACGCTAATCATTACCGGGCTAAGCGGACATGGCTTTAAGTTTGCCTCTGTTCTGGGAGAGATTGCGGCAAACTTCGCTCAGGACAAACCGTCTGACTTTGACCTGACCCCCTTCAGGCTAAGCCGTTTTAAGTGATAATAAACGAATGGCCTCGACGGTGAGGCCATTTTTAATGACAGGAATAACGTCAATGCGCCGTATCTTTCACTATCTGGTTAATAATATTCGCGAGCATCTTATGCTCTACATTATTTTATGGTCGCTGCTGGCCATTATGGATGTAATATATATTATGTTTTTCTGATTCCTGCGCGCTGACAATAATTGACAAAAATTGAAATTAGCTTAATTTCATTGCAATAAACTGAACAATAATAAAAATCATAACTACCCATAAACCAAGCACTCCCACCTATTCTCACACTAATCCCTTGATGATTAATTCAATAATCAGTCAACTTTACTGAACAAAAAATAAATATCATCACCATTGTTATTTATTAGTTGCATTAATGTCTTTTACACGCCATTTTCATTCACTTCTGAAATATAAATCGGTGTGCTTATGCAATTCAAAAATAGTCCACAGCGCTATGGCGTAGTGTCAGCCACATTACATTGGCTGGTTGCAATTGCTGTATATGGCATGTTCGCCTTGGGCTTATGGATGGTCACGCTTAGCTACTATGACGGCTGGTATCACCAGGCCCCTGAACTGCATAAAAGCATCGGCATTCTACTCATGATGGGACTGGTTATCCGCGTTGTCTGGCGGTTGTTCTCCCCTCCGCCTGCTGCGTTGGCAAGCTACTCCCGTTTAACCCGCATCGCAGCGGCAATGGGTCACCTCGTACTTTATTTGCTGCTCTTTTCAATTGCCATTAGCGGATATCTAATTTCCACCGCAGATGGCAAAGCGATAAGCGTCTTTGGTTGGTTCGACATTCCAGCCACCGTTGCCAACGCAGGTGCTCAGGCCGACCTCGCCGGTAGCTTGCACCTGTGGCTTGCGTGGACCGTGGTGATTTTATCCCTACTGCACGGACTGATGGCCCTGAAACATCACTTTATTGATAACGACGATACCCTCAATCGCATGTTGGGAAAATCGTCATCTGACTATGGAGCTTAAAATGAAAAAAAACCTGCTGGGACTTACACTCGCCTCTCTGTTATTCACCACCGGGTCGGCCGTGGCGGCAGATTACAAAATTGACAAGGAAGGACAGCATGCCTTTGTTAATTTCCGTATTCAGCATCTGGGTTACAGCTGGCTGTACGGCACATTTAAAGATTTCGACGGTACGTTTACCTTTGATGAGAAAAATGCCGCAGCCGATAAGGTTAACGTAACCATCAACACCAACAGTGTTGACACTAATCACGCCGAACGTGACAAACATCTGCGCAGCGCAGATTTCCTTAACGTAGCAAAATTCCCGCAGGCGACCTTCAGCTCCACCAGCGTGAAGAAAGAAGGTAATGACCTGGATATCACCGGTAATTTGACCCTGAACGGCGTTACTAAACCGGTTACGCTGGACGCGAAGCTCATCGGTCAGGGTGGCGATCCTTGGGGCGGTACGCGCGCTGGTTTTGAAGCGCAAGGTAAGATTAAGCTGAAGGATTTCAACATCACCACCGATCTCGGTCCGGCGTCGCAGGAAGTCGATTTGATCATCTCAGTGGAAGGTGTGCAACAGAAGTAACGCATGAATGGCCGGATGGGGCTCAAGCCACCATCCGGCATAGCGACTATTGCGCAGGGTCTGGAATACCCAGTTTGGTATTCAGGTGACCACGTGATTTATTAAAGATTTTATTGCCATTTTCACGCCCAGCGCGACGACGCCGTTGTTCCTCTTCCGGCAACTCACTCTCTTCGCTACACAGCTCGCTACAGCAGCCTTTATATTTCTGCGCACAAGCCGGGCACTGAATAAACAACAGATGGCAGCCATCATTTTTGCAATTAGTATGGCTATCGCACGCCGTGCCGCACTGATGACAATGTGCGATAACATCTTCAGAGATCCTTTCGCCCATGCGCTCATCAAAGACAAAGTTTTTACCGATAAAACGCACCGGAAGTCCCTGCTCACGCGCCTTGCGGGCATACTCAATAATACCGCCCTCAATGTGCCAGACTTTGCTAAATCCATTGTGTTTCATCCAGGCGCTAGCTTTCTCACAGCGGATCCCACCCGTGCAGTACATCACGATTTTTTTATCTTTATGCGCCTGCATCATTTCAACCGCTTTCGGCAACTGATCGCGAAACGTGTCTGCCGGGATCTCCAGCGCATTCTCGAAGTGACCCACCTCATATTCATAATGGTTGCGCATATCAATGAATACCGCTTCAGGATCGTCAAGCATGGCATTCACCTCTGCTGCCTTGAGATAATCCCCCACGTTGCTGGCGTCAAAGTCTGGATCGTCAATACCATCCGCCACGATACGTTCACGGACTTTCATACGCAGTACCCAGAACGATTTACCGTCATCATCCAGCGCAATATTCAGACGTAAATCGTTCAATGCAGGGTCAAACGCATAGAGTTGCTGGCGAAATGCCTCGACGTTGCTTTGCGGTACGCTGATTTGCGCGTTAATTCCTTCATGGGCAAGATATACTCGCCCGAAGACGTTCAATGCGGTGAACATCTGGTACAGTGCATCACGCGTGTGCTGAGGATTGGCAATGGTGAAATATTTATAGAATGAGATCGTCGTACGCGGCTCGGTCTCGGCCAGCATTTTGGCTTTGAGGGCGTCGTTCGAAATGCGGTTGTGTAACACTGGCATGGTGTACGTATCCTGCAAATAGGGAATAAATGAAAATCGGCGGCATAATAAAGCAAACATCGCCAATTTACATCCACACATTTTACGCTACATTTCATACTTCACTATAAAGTTGCAACAACAATTGCGGAATTAATCACCGTTCTCCCGTCACAAATTTTTGATACGCGCGAAAAAATGCGACAATACAGGGAATTGGTCGTTTGAAGACAGGATAGACATGACGAATTTACCCAAGTTTTCGGCTGCATTACTGCATCCACGTTATTGGTTAACCTGGCTGGGTATTGGCATCCTTTGGTTAATCGTGCAGTTACCCTACCCCATCCTCTTTAAGTTGGGCTGTGCATTAGGTCGACTGGCGCTACGTTTGATGAAACGTCGGGCAAAAATTGTTTCCCGAAATCTGGAACTGTGCTTCCCGCAGATGAGTGAGCAGGAACGCCAGCAGATGGTCGTCAAGAACTTCGAATCCGTGGGCATGGGCGTAATGGAAACCGGGATGGCCTGGTTTTGGTCCGATAAGCGTATTTCACGCTGGACTGAAGTGATCGGGATGGAACATATCCGTGACGTTCAGGCGCAAAAACGCGGGATCCTGTTAGTGGGTCTGCACTTTCTGACTCTGGAACTGGGTGCGCGTCAGTTTGGTTTGCAGGAGCCGGGTATTGGTGTGTATCGCCCTAACGACAACCCGCTTCTCGACTGGCTACAAACCTGGGGCCGTATGCGCTCGAATAAATCAATGCTCGATCGTAAAGACCTGAAAGGGATGATTAAAGCGTTGAAAAAGGGCGAAGTGGTCTGGTACGCGCCGGATCACGATTACGGCCCTCGTGCCAGTGTGTTTGTACCACTTTTTGCTGTTGAACAGGCCGCAACGACCTCTGGGACCTGGATGCTTTCACGCATGTCCAATGCCTGCCTGGTACCGTTTGTTCCTCGCCGCAAACCTGACGGTAAAGGGTATCAATTGATTATGCTGCCTCCGGAGTGTTCACCGCCTTTGGACGACGCAGAGACCACTGCCGCGTGGATGAACAAAATTGTTGAGCAATGCATCATGATGGCGCCAGAGCAGTATATGTGGCTGCATCGTCGCTTCAAGACGCGCCCTGAAGGTTCTCCTTCCCTGTACTAAAACACTGTTGCAGTCCTGTGGGCTGCAACACCTTCCCTGCCTGCTTTAGGTTTAACTGCTATCCGCATTGCAGCAACTATCAACCAGGCGCATAATTAGCCTGCTTACTTATATTCAATCGATAGCGCAAACAGCGCGCCACACTGCGGAACGCTATGTCACCCTCAGATGCTCCCATAAACTGGAAACGCAACCTCACTGTTGCCTGGTTAGGTTGTTTTTTAACCGGCGCAGCATTTAGCCTGGTCATGCCCTTTTTGCCACTTTACGTCGAGAGTCTCGGCGTCACGGGACATAGTGCACTGAATATGTGGTCAGGCCTGGTCTTCAGCATCACCTTTCTTTTTTCCGCCATCGCCTCTCCTTTCTGGGGTGGCCTTGCCGATCGCAAGGGGCGAAAAATCATGCTGCTACGATCTGCGTTGGGTATGGCTGTTGTGATGCTGCTGATGGGACTGGCGCAAAATATCTGGCAGTTATTGATCCTGCGCGCCTTGTTGGGGCTGCTTGGTGGATTCATCCCCAATGCGAATGCACTGATCGCCACCCAGGTTCCACGCAATAAAAGCGGCTGGGCACTGGGAACGCTTTCCACCGGTGGCGTTAGTGGCGCACTGCTCGGGCCGCTAGCGGGCGGCCTCCTCGCGGATCAGTACGGACTGCGTCCCGTATTTTTCATCACCGCCAGCGTGCTGTTGGTCTGCTTCATCCTGACGCTATTTTTTATCCGCGAGCGTTTCCAGCCGGTGAGCAAGAAGGAAATGCTGCACATTCGTGAAGTCGTGGCCTCTTTAAAGAACCCCAAACTGGTGCTGAGCCTGTTTGTCACCACTTTGATCATTCAGGTAGCCACCGGTTCTATCGCGCCAATACTGACACTGTACGTTCGAGAGTTGGCTGGTAACGTCAGCAATATTGCGTTTATCAGTGGGATGATAGCCTCTGTCCCCGGCGTTGCGGCATTAATCAGCGCCCCTAAACTTGGCAAATTAGGCGATCGGATTGGCCCGGAGAAGATCCTGATCGTCGCGCTGATCGTTTCCGTGTTACTGCTAATTCCAATGTCATTTGTCCAGACGCCCTGGCAGCTTGGTATTCTGCGCTTTTTATTGGGGGCGGCCGACGGCGCTCTGCTCCCGGCGGTACAAACGCTGCTGGTCTATAACTCGACTAATCAAATAGCTGGACGTATTTTCAGTTATAACCAGTCATTTCGCGACATTGGTAACGTAACAGGACCTCTAATGGGGGCAGCGATATCCGCCAACTACGGTTTTCGTGCTGTATTCTGTGTGACCGCAGGAGTCGTACTGTTCAACGCCCTGTACTCGTGGAATAGCCTGCGCCGTCGTCGGAGTACAGAGGTCGTGGGATGATTTATATATTTATATTCGCAGCTTCAGAATAAAAATTATCTCACGTGACATATATTTCAGTCTTAATGATAATAGTAACACACCTTATTTCTGCCAGAATTTTTGGCTTCATACAAAGCGGCATCAGCATATGAAACAACTTTATCCGCTGATTCATCATCAATTTTACTGCAATATACACCGATACTTATCGTCATTTTTTCTTTTAAATCATATGAATTTGGTATTGTCGTACCATTCTCGACATTTCGCCTAATTCGTTCTGCAACAACAATTGCCTCATCTTGATCGTTACACTTAAGAAGGATCGCAAATTCTTCGCCACCTACTCTGGCAAAAATATCCGTATCTCTGATTGATTTATTGATAATATCGACAATGCTGATTATTACTCTGTCACCTTCCTGATGACCGTAGGTATCGTTAATCCGTTTGAATTTATCAATATCCAGAACCATTACACACACTGCACCTTTTGCTAAGGATGATTTTAATGACTTATAGAATAATTTACGATTATATATTTTAGTCATTGCGTCTTTAATAGCTGAGTCCCTTTCTTTTTTTAAGATGATGAAGGTGTTGTACATCAGTATTGAGATTATACACAGGGCACTTATCACCTCAATCCCCCGGCTAACATACCAAATATACATGCTATATTCATCCAGGCTCAGAAGTAGTACATTGGTCAATATTGCTGAGCAACACAGTAGCCCTATACTTTTCCACAAGATGTTGTGCGTTTTGGTTTTAATGATTAAATACAACAGGACCAGTCCCCAGGATACAATAAGCGAATAAATGTACCCAATATGCCAGTGCACCGTGACATTATCAGGCTTCAGGCTTGTTATCTCGAGTGTAAAATTAGGGTTGTAACTGGCCAGAGTGTGCGCCATCACCGCGATCACTAGCATAATTAAAAATGACAGAACGATATAGCAAGGTTCTCTTTCTTTGGTTTCAATAACTGTCGATGATATTTTATAAGATTTCAATGAAACAAATAGCAGAGCGATGAAACTAATCTGCCGAAAGTAATAGAATATAGCTATATCGTTAGTTCTTTTTTCGATTGATGCATGATCATTAATCAAGTCCTGAACGATGTAGATAGTCTCGACGAAAAATATGTTATTGCCAAGAAACGCCATGCCTAATATCATAAGGCAGGTGAGATCTTTTCTACAAAGATACTGAAATAACATAAACAGGAAAATTATTCCATATAAAAAGAACAACCCTACAATTATAATCAGATATACAGTTTGTGGGACACTTTGCATCGTTAATTTAAATTGTGTAAGACACAAACCACCAAGAACATAGCTAGCCAAACAGATTATATAGAAAGCCATTAACCTTCCATTATTTGAATTATAGTTATCCATAACAACCTTAAGGTAATTCTTAATTTTGCATTTTATATAATAAAGCATAAGATTTTGCAAACTATTATACCCGCACAATTTCAATAACATTAATTCATTTCTTATTTAATGGTTTCTTATAGATTTATAACCTTTGTCATTAATAATATTTTATTATGTATACTATTTTAGTATCACTCACACCATTCACAACCTCTATACACAAAAGACACTTTGTCACTTCCAGAGACACCACTAAGTTTAGCCACTTTCATTGATTACCTCTGCAACACTTCCGTATTGGGCATTAATTTTCTCCTTTACTTTGATTGAGTTATGCAATATTAATTCATAAGCGCTCGCATCCCCCCTCTAAAACACATAAAAAATGGTGTTTAAAACTGAAGATTTTCTAATATAACGCCAGATTTTATTTATTTGATTTTCATTACTGCATTGCAAACCACATACATTACTCTTTTTTCTTGAATTTTTTTCCTGATATTACGTAGGCTTCAGTATCTGCCAATGTAAATTTTTTCATAAACTACCGAAGTTACTTTCACCTGCTCTCGTTGGCATTGCAGGCAGTAATCATCTGATTGAGTTAGCCACGCAGCTAACGGGTTTGACGCTCTGCGGATCGCCGTCTATAGATTGAATCATCCCCCTTTATTGTTCGCCTTAGGAGAAGAAATATGGCAAAGAATGACATGAATTTTTATGCCACGTTGGAAGAGGCTATTGATGCGGCTCGTGAAGTGTTTCTGGCTGATAACCCTGACCTTGAGTCAGACGATGCCAGCGTTCAACAGCTAAGCATCCAAAAATACGTGCTACAGGATGGCGACATTATGTGGCAGGCGGAATTCTTTGCTGACGAGGATGATGTAGATGGCGAATGTCTACCAATGCTGAGCGGAGAAGCGGCTCAGAGCGTTTTTGATGGCGACTATGATGAAATTGAAATTCGCCAGGAGTGGCAGGAAGAAAATACGCTTCACGAATGGGATGAAGGTGAATTCCAGCTGGAACCTCCCCTTGATACCGAAGAGGGGCAGACCGCAGCCGATGAATGGGATGAGCGATAATTACTCGTAAGGTCCATGATGTATGTCGAGCGGCAGCAGCAACGTATCAAACACCAGCGAAAATGGCAGATCGAGGATCGTGACGTAGCGCCATGCCGAGTCCCGAACATCCCATTGCACGCCAGGATAGTATTGATTTCCGTGTCCTTGCCCTGGGATGGTACGACTAATAATGCTGCCGCATCCGCTCAGGAAGAAGATCATTATTCCTACAGCCAATATTCGCACCTACTACCTCACGACCCATTCTATTCAATATAAAAAAATACCGGCACCAGGCCGGTATTTTCACGTTACAGAACGCTTATTTTTTCCTGAGCGCCAACGGGTTCAGAGTCAATCCCTGATAGTAGTTCACCCACGAAGAATACTTATCAGGTGAATTCCAGACGCGATAATGTAAACGTGCCATGGTCACCGGATCGCTCAACAATACAAGGCGGCGATCGCGATTCAGTTTCTCCGGCGTTTCGTTCAGCGCCTGTTCCACATGACGATCGCGTGCAATCTCCAGCACGTTGCTGGCGCGGTGGCGTGCAGTCGCCATGGCCGTGGCCAGTGCGTTAAACGACGGGTTAAACACCGCATGCATAAAGCCATCGTCCAGCGTACGTTTACGGTTCATCACCAGATAAGTATCGGTATCCACCAGCACCTGCGGCGGGGAATACTCTTCCGGGATCAGGAACAGCTTCCAGCGCTTGGTACGTAACCCCACCGTGGAACGGCTGGAAATCACTGAAACAAACGGCGACAGGATCAGCGAGAAGACAATCGGTGCCAGCCAGAACAGGAAACGCAGATCCAGCCAGGCCATACCCACAGCCCACACCAGCCCCAACAATAACTGAGAACCGTGACGCATAAATGCTTCACCCCACGGGGTGGAATCGTCATCGCGCTGCGGCGAATTCCACACCACTTCCCAACCGAGGAAAGCGCTCACGACGAAGACGGTATGGAACAGCATACGCACCGGTGCCAGCAGCACGGAGAACAGAACCTCCAGCAGCAGCGATAGCGTAACGCGGATAAACCCGCCGTACTCTTTCGTCCCTTTACACCAGATGAGCAAAATACTCAGCAACTTCGGCAGGAACAACAGCACCATCGTTGAAGCAAACAGCGCGATCGCCAGTTCAGGTCGCCATTGCGGCCATACCGGGAATAGCTGACGCGGTTGCAGGAAGTACTGCGGTTCCGTCAACGCATGCACCACCTGCAATGCGGTAGAGAGCGCGAGGAACATAAACCACAGCGGCGCGGACAGATAGGACATCACACCAGTCAGGAACACCGCACGGTGAACCGGGTGCATCCCCTTAACCAGGAACAGACGGAAGTTCATCAGGTTGCCGTGGCACCAGCGACGGTCGCGCTTGAGTTCATCCAGCAGGTTCGGCGGTAGCTCTTCATAAGAGCCCGGCAGATCGTAAGCAATCCACACGCCCCAGCCGGCACGACGCATCAACGCCGCTTCGACAAAGTCATGGGAGAGGATCGAGCCCGCAAACGAACCTTCGCCCGGTAACGGCGCGAGCGCACAGTGCTCGATAAACGGCTTCACGCGGATAATTGCGTTGTGGCCCCAGTAGTGTGATTCGCCTAACTGCCAGAAGTGAAGCCCGGCGGTAAACAGCGGCCCATAAACACGGGTCGCAAACTGTTGGCAGCGCGCATACAGCGTATCCATACCGGAAGCCTTCGGTGAAGACTGGATAATCCCGGCATTCGGATTCGCTTCCATCAGGCGCACCAGGCCGCTCAGACAGTCACCGCTCATCACTGAGTCAGCATCCAGCACAACCATGTAGCTGTACTGATTTCCCCAGCGACGGCAGAAGTCATCAATGTTGCCGCTTTTACGCTTCACGCGACGACGGCGACGGCGGTAGAAAATCTGTCCTTCGCCCTGCACTTCGGCAATCAGCTCCATCCACGCTTTTTGTTCTGCCACGCAGATATCTGGATTGTAGCTGTCGCTCAGAATGTAAACATCGAAATGCTCAGCGTTGCCCGTTGCTTTGACCGACTCCCACGTGGCGCGAAGTCCCGCGAATACGCGATCAACGTCCTCGTTACAGATAGGCATAATCAACGCCGTACGGTGTTCAGGATTCAACGGTTCATCCCCGACCGTTGAGGCCGAGATACTGTACTTATCCCGTCCAATCAGCAATTGCAGGAAGCCCATCAGCGCGGTCCAGAATCCCGCTGATACCCAACAGAAAAGTACGGCAAACAAAATAAGAATGCCGGTCTGGAGCATGTAGGGCAGCAGTTGCATAAAGGAGACCCACAAATCCTGCCCCATCATGTCTGCAGGATTAATGAATGCCCACCCCTGATAAGGAAGGATCGTCTTCATATACCAGGTTGCAACGACCGTTTGCGCCAGCGTTAAGATCAACAGCGTATAACGGCGGATGGTGCCTACGGTACGCCATTTTTGCTCGCTCTCTTGTTCTTCTTTGGTCAAACGCGAAAGATAACGCGGAGTCACATCGCGCCCACGCAGACGATCCCAAAAACGGCCAACCGGGTTGGTACGCCAGGGATCGGGGAACATAGAGGTACGCGTTGCTTTTGGCATCGCCTGTAGCTGATCGCGCCCCTTATCGTCCTTAACCAACTGCTCTTTAGCCAGAGAATCCGGCCATGCTTGCTCAAGACGAGCTTTTACAGAACCCTGCGGTGAATCATCTTCGCGCGAGTACGTACGATGCTCAGCATCCAGCGCCTGATGAACGGCGCGGATGTCAGTTTTCGGCAGTGCCGCTTTTTCGATATCCGAAAGCGGCATTGCGTCAATATACTCAGTTGTCTTATTCATTGGCAGGTAACTGGTAGCTCCAGGTTTCACTCAGCGTCTGATCGGCATTGACCAGGGCAGCACGCATTTCAGTGGTTTTCTTCACGTCTTTCACTTTCACGCGCAATACCAAACGCCAACCTTTAGTGACCGGGTTGTAGCGCACGGTGTTTTCAACGATTTCACCGTTGTCACCAATACTGGTTTGTGCGGTAACCGGCGTATCCTGCGGCAGCTTTTTCATATCGGTGCCGGAAAAGTCCACCACAAACGCGATGGTACCGTCAGGCTGACGAATGAGATTGGACTGTTTAACATCACCGGTAGAACGACGTGTCTGCTGTACCCAGGCGTTATCAGGCGCATGAAGCTTGTCTTCATCACGCGTGAACGTCAGGGTATATTTAAAGTTCATTTCTTTACCGGCTTCAGGCAGTTGATCCGGGGTCCAGTACGCAACGATGTTATCGTTCGTTTCATCGTTAGTTGGAATTTCAACTAACTCAATCTTACCTTTGCCCCAATCGCCTTTTGGCGTGATCCAGGCGCTCGGGCGCAGATCGTAACGATCGTCGATGTCTTCAAAACGCGAGAACTGACGGCCACGCTGCAACAGACCGAAACCTTGCGGATTTTCCATAGCAAAGCTGCTCACCGCGAGATGTTTCGGGTTATTCAGCGGACGCCAAATCCATTCGCCGTTGCCAGCGTGGATGGACAAACCGTTAGAGTCATGCAGTTCTGGACGATAGTTAGTCGTCGGAGAAGGCTGGTTAGGTCCATACAGGAACATACTGGTTAACGGTGCCACGCCAAGTTTGCCCACTTTGTCGCGCAGATAAACTTTGGACTGAACATCGACTACCGTGTCACGACCAGGAATGATGACAAAGCGATACGCTCCTGTTGCACGCGGAGAATCCAGTAAGGCATAAATGGTTAAACGTTTATCAGTTGGTTTCGGACGCTCGATCCAAAACTCACGAAAGCGGGGAAATTCTTCACCAGAAGGCAGAGCGGTATCAATCGCGAGACCGCGCGCAGAAAGGCCGTAGACCTGGCCTGCCCCCAGAACACGGAAATAGCTGGCACCGAGCATGCTGACGATTTCGTCGTTTTTATCTTTGCTGTTGATCGGATACAGCACTTTGAACCCGGCGAAACCGAGATCTTTTACCGTGTCTTTATCATGCTGAACATCGCCGAAATTAAAGTAATCCGGGCTGTATTTGATTCTTTTCACCGCAGTAGCGGTCACTTCATTGATTTTGACCGGCGTGTCGAAGTACATACCCTGGTGGTAGAACTCGAGCTTAAATGGGGTCTTGAGATTGCTCCAGTAGGCTTTATCGCGATTAAACTGGATCTGCTGATAATCCGCATATTTCATGTCGCGGAAAACGGAGGGCAAGTTACTTTTTGGCGCCTCATAGCCTTTATCGGCTAAGGATTGAGCTTGTTTTGCAACATCATCAATGCTGAATGCCCAGCTTGATGACGTGTACAGCGTTAACATGACTGCTGCACCCAACCAACGCATTTTCATCATTTGTAGTTTATGTTTCATAATTAGTAAGCACTTCCCCCTTTGTGTGCTTATATTGATCCGATCCATTTTAATGGATAATCGGGTATTCCGACAACTGAATCCCTGTATTGTTCGCGCGCTGGCTCATGGTTTAAGCAGGTTCGTCTGCCTGTTTTCACTTTGCGTGCTTATCCTGGAGACAGGTTGTTAGACTTCGTGTAGGGTTGCCCTCGAATGTAACCATTATTCGTCTTAGGGATAAGACGAAAAGTCTGAGAATACATAACTGTCTATGAGCTCTGTATCACCACCACGCGAATATTTTCTTGACTCCATCCGTGCCTGGCTAATGTTGTTAGGGATCCCGTTTCATATTTCATTGATCTACTCCACCCACACATGGCACGTGAACAGCGCAGAACCATCGTGGTGGTTGACCTTGTTCAATGACTTTATCCATGCTTTTCGCATGCAAGTCTTCTTTGTCATTTCGGGTTATTTTTCCTACATGCTATTTCTACGCTATCCGTTAAAGCGCTGGTGGAAAGTGCGTGTAGAACGCGTGGGGATCCCTATGCTGACCGCGATTCCACTGCTTACGCTGCCGCAATTTATCATGCTGCAATACGTGAAAGGGAAAGCAGACAGCTGGCATACCCTCAGCGGCTACGATAAATACAACGCGCTGGCCTGGGAGCTGATTTCCCATCTGTGGTTTTTACTGGTTCTCGTGGTGTTAACGACCCTGAGCATGTGGGTGTTTACCCAGATGAAACACAGATTGACGCAAAGAGACGTCGGCAGCGCGCCTGCGGTGTCAATGACGAAGTTAACGCTGATTTTTGCAGTGCTGGGTTTCGGTTATGCCGCCGTCAGAAGAACGATTTTCATCCTCTACCCTTCGATTCTCAGCGATGGCATGTTTAATTTTATCGTTATGCAAACGTTGTTTTATGTGCCTTTCTTTATGCTCGGTGCGCTGGCGTTTATCAATCCTAATCTGAAAGCGCTGTTTACCACGCCATCGCGCGGCTGCACGCTGGGCGCCGCATGCGCATTTGTCGCATACCTGCTCAATCAACGTTACGGCAACGGCGATGCCTGGATGTATGAAACCGAATATGTTATTACCATGGTCATGGGCCTGTGGATGGTGAACGTCGTCTTTTCACTTGGTCACCGTTTGCTGAATTTCCAGTCAGCCCGCGTAACCTATTTTGTCAACGCATCTCTGTTTATCTATCTGGTGCATCATCCGTTAACGCTGTTTTTTGGCGCTTACATCACACCGCATATCAAGTCGAATTTGCTGGGTTTTCTCTGCGGTCTACTGTTTGTAGTCGGGATTGCGGTAATACTGTACGAAATCCATTTACGGATCCCGGTGCTGAAGTTTCTCTTTTCGGGTAAACCAGCCGTCAGGCAGGATAAAAACAAGGCCGTGGCCGGTTAGTTTTCCGTCAATCATTGTGTGGTTCAGAGCAACCACTCAATGGGTAACACGGACGCCAGCTTTACCAGAACCCGCTTCCAGAATCCTGTGGCGGGTTCTTTTTTCAGTACCTGTTCACTGCCAGAAAGTCTGTCGACCCAATTGATTCTTCCCCACCGATCAAGACGTAGTTGCCAGGCCATTTCACGCTGGCTTTGCATAAAACGTTTATGAATCAACTCGGCCAGTACTTCACTCTCAATCACAAACCCCATTTCCGTATTGAGCAGCGTTGAACGGGGATCAAAATTAAGCGAGCCGATAAACACTTTACGACCGTCAATACTGAAGGTTTTCGCATGCAGGCTGGAGCCTGAATTACCGGTTAATCCCCGGTCATGTACTGCTGAAACGCGCTCGCGGGTTGGTTTGAGCTCGTATAACTCCACACCGTAGCGCAAGAGTTTTTTTCGCCAGCGTGCATAGCCTGCGTGAACGACTGCGACATCATTCGCCGCCAGAGAATTAGTTAAAATCGCGATCTTAACGCCTTTTCTCACCAGTCTCAGGAGCTGCGCCACACCGGCGCGAGTTGGTACAAAGTAGGCGGAAATAATATCAATACGCTCGGTGGGAGATCCCATCACGTCAAACAAACGCTGCGGTAATAGTGAGTGGCGCGGCGCTTTCCCCTCTCCTTTTGCGGGATCATCACTCAGCAAGCGCGTTCTCGCCCAAATCAGCGGTAGCGACCTCTGATCGAGGTGGGTCATAAACTGGCTGGTTTCCAGCTTATGTAGATAGCGGCGCGTGATGTCATCGTTATACCAGGATTCTGGAAGTTCGATTTTTTGCGTTGAAGCTGGCTCAGCCACCTCAAGTACGTTTTGCAATGTTGAAACCGAGCGGCAGTGCCAGTAACGCTCAAAGTCGTCAGCAACATCCTGGACCACCGGCCCGATAGCCATAACATCCAGATCGGAAAACAGCGGTTGTTCGCCTGTGCCAAAATAGGCATCGCCGATATTTCGCCCGCCCACGAGAGTTACGACGCCGTCAGCGGTATAACTTTTATTGTGCATACGTCGATTCAACCGGGCAAAATCGGTTAAATAGCCTAGTGCACGCAGGATACGAAAGGAAAAGGGATTAAACAGACGGATTTCTATATTAGGGTGATTGTCCAGCAAACGCAGCGTGTCATCCAGACCTGGCGTGTTGTTATCATCCAGCAACAAACGCACCCGGACGCCCCGCTTCGCCGCGGCCAGCAAAACGGAAAATAGTAATAGCCCGGACATGTCGCTTTCCCAGATGTAATACTGAACATCCAGGGTACGTTCCGCCATTTCCGTCAACCGATAGCGAGCAGCAAATGCATCCAGGCTGTCATCCAACGTCAGAATGCCGCATTCTCCCGGGTGGTTTTCACAAAGTGGCGTGATGGCACGCTCAAGTCGCGTCATATCAGTCCGTGCGTTCATCGCCTTGCTGGGTAAGTAATCTCTTGTATAGCCGAGCGTTTTCTTCATCAAAGCACACGAAGTATATTTGATCGGGAAGCGTACGTCGGGTGATAAATTTCAACACCGTTTTCACCGCGATCTCTGCCGCTGCAGCGCGGGGGTAACCATAAGCACCGGTGCTTATTGCTGGAAAAGCAATGGATTGATAACCATTGGCTAAGGCCAGTTGCAAGCTATTAAAGTAAGCCTCTTCGAGGCGTTCAGCTTCATGATGATCGCCACCCTGCCATACGGGCCCCACGGTGTGGATCACCGCCCTGGCGGGCAAGTTTCCCGCCAGGGTGATAACCGCATGACCGGTTGGGCATTCGCCCTGTTGCTGGATAACCTGTTTGCAGGCCGCCAGCAACGCAGGCCCTGCAGCGCGATGAATCGCTCCATCGACGCCACCTCCGCCCAGTAGCGATGGATTCGCCGCGTTGACAATCACATCAACAGCGATCGTCGTAATATCGCCATGTAACACATGAACACGTGATTGCATAAGTTCCCCCTGACCAAACACTATTTGTTAAGTGTACAGCAGGGTTTTCCCGGAAATCTCACTTTTTAACCAAACGTGTGCATATGTACGCCGGAATGATTCATTTATATTCAATGTTAAGAATTGCCATGTTTTTCTGTTCATTGAGATAGTGCATTTTGACTGTGGCAATTTGCTGCACATTTTGAGGGGCAGTCGCGACCTGTTGTTGACTGTAGAGACTATTACGGGTGGTGCCGTCGCGCATACATGACAATTCAATTTGCTGCTGCCGAGCGTTAACATCGCAAGGTGATTCAACTATTGCACCGCGAAAATGAATAACCCCGCCGGTTGAGATTTGTTGCGCCATTGCGGGGAGGGTAAAAAGAGAAATGCTGCACAAGCTGATACTTAAAAAACGCTTTAATAATGTACACATAAGGGTTCCTCAATGATTAGCCATCCTTGAGGGATCGAAATGATCCTTCGCCGCTGTGATTAACGATCAAATTAAAACGTTCACACGTCTCTATATTCATAGAACAGCAGTGCATTCCCAGCCACACCCTTAATGCAAATACATCAAAAAAATCATGGGTGACTGTTTGAGTCTGGCCATTGCTGAGACAGATGCAGAGACTGCCCATCCGAAACGGTAACGATAATTTTGACCGAATCCTCAGGTGAAATATTAAAACTCAGTTTAGTTAATTCAATCGGCCGATTAGCGGGGACCGAAAGGCTTGTTTTCTGCTGCGATTGGCTTTGTCCCCCGGACCCTTTACGTATGGCAAGGACTTGTACCTCACATACGCACGGTTGAGTTAACGTCACCTGAGGAATAATGGTGTACATATCACCTTGCTGAGTTGTATTGAATGTTATTTGATTTGCCAGCGCGGCAATGAGTAATAGCGTATGCATCATATTCTCCCGAAAAAAAAACAGGGCTCACGCCCTGTTTATTATCAGTCAGAAAACTGAATTAGTGTTGGTTAGCTGTAGCATTGTTACCAAAGCCAACCTGCTGAATCAGCACATTGGAGTCAGAGGCTGTCTGATTAACCAACGCACCGTTGCGGCCACCGAACTGGGTCACGCTAATATCAGCATTTTTTGCGTTCCACTGATCGATAGTGGCACTGTTCTGGAAGCCGGTCTGTTTCAGGCTGATGGTACTGTCATCAGCACCCTGGCCAACAACAGCTCCGTTGCCACGCCCGTGTTGTGTGATGGTGACATCTGATTTACGCGCATCACTTTGCAGAGCATTTGCAGAGTTGTTTGACCCATATTGGTAGATACTCAGTGAAGAGTCTGGGCCATAATTACTGCCACCACCATGATGATTGCCGCCCCATTGCGGAACAACACCAGCCAGAGCACTGCCAGAAACTACGATTGCTGCGAATGCTGCCACTTTTAAAAGTTTCATGGTAAACCCCCATCGGATTGATTTAAACGTCGTTAATGGATTAGCGTTGAGTCACGCGAATTGCCATTTGCGACTGTCTCTGCACCACAACTGCTGTTTTTTGTGTACCGTACTGGGTAATATTGGCTTTATTACCAGAGCCTTTCTGGATAATTACCGCCGTATTACCGTATGAACCTTGTTTAATACTCGCATCATTGGAACTACCCGTTTGATCAATATATGCAAAGTTATATGATCCCGTCTGGTCTGTTTTCGCTCGATTACCAGAACCTTCTTGCGAAATGACTGACAATAACTTCGAGCCCCCCTGGCGGGTATTTGCACTGTTCGCAGTGCCAACCTGACCAATAATGGCTGCCTGATTAAATGAAGACTTACTTAATTCATTTACCGCAAAGTTATATTCTGAATTAGCTAAATCATAACTTGTAGTCGCGGCTGCAATCCCAGGCACACCCAGCATTGTAAACATCATAAATAACAACTTGTTTTTCATGTTGTCACCCTGGACCTGGTCGTACATGAAGTTAAATTAATTACCACTCAAATTGTTGTTAACATGACTTACATTTGTTAACGCCACGTTACGATGAAGAGTATGTCTGCGGAAACATTTTAAATAACTCACCCGCCAGTTGTATTTTTATATTCAGATTCACCCCAAAGTACTAATTAACAGCGAACAATACCGTTACAGCTCTGGATTTCATTTCTTTTTTAACCCGGTGAATGAATTTCTATGCAGTAACAAAAAAAACGCGTTTTCCGCGTTTTCTGGGCCTCGTAGCGAGGTACTTCGATAGTTAGCAGTACAAGTCGTGACAAGCGTCATTTTTTTCTATCTAAAATTGTTCAACTTAGAGTGAGACAAAAAGATCGGAATTCATTAGAAATCAAAAACCATCTAAGCATAAATTTAATTCTTAATAATCAATACCATATTATAATTTGTATGATTTTTTAAATCTATGCAGTATCGCCAAAATGTACAACTTTACTATCAAATCTAAACTTCTAAAAAACCCTAAAATCACATTTTAATATATAAATTTACATTCTGTAACATGTTTAACACTTGCTTTAAGATTTGTAATAGCTAGATTGAAATCAGTTGAAGTCCATTTGTTTTAATATTTTCACCCCGTTGGGTCGATATTTTATTTCTACACAGCAGTGCAACATCTGTCAGTACTTCTGGTGCCTCTATTTTAGTAGAGACAGCTGTCAGGTGTGCGACTAAAAAAGTGGAGTTTCATCATGTTTAATGAAGTCCATAGTATTCATGGTCATACATTATTGTTGATCACTAAACCATCCCTGCAGGCAACTGCGTTATTACAGCATTTAAAACAATCGCTGGCGTTAACCGGAAAACTACATAATATTCAACGTTCTCTGGATGATATTTCCTCCAGCTGCATTGTTCTACTGGACATGATGGAGGCAGACAAAAAACTGATCCATTACTGGCAAGATAATTTGAGCAGAAAAAACAACAATATAAAGACGTTATTGTTGAATACCCCAGATGATTATCCTTATCGGGATATTGAAAACTGGCCGCATATCAATGGCGTATTCTACGCAACGGAAGATGAGCAGCGTGTCGTCAGCGGATTGCAAGGTGTGTTGCGTGGCGAATGCTACTTTTCACAAAAGCTCGCCAGCTACCTGATCACGCATTCCGGGAACTACCGCTATAACAGCACGGAGTCGGCATTACTTACGCACCGTGAAAAAGAAATCCTTAATAAACTGCGTATTGGCGCCTCAAATATTGAAATCGCGCGTTCACTATTTATTAGTGAAAATACGGTTAAAACACATCTTTATAATCTTTTCAAAAAGATAGCTGTCAAAAATCGTACGCAGGCGGTCTCGTGGGCCAATGATAACCTCAGGCGATAAAGCCATGAAAAGCTATTTGTCCTGGATTGTGGCAGCAAATTTGTTCCTTGCTGCCGGGAATCTACACGCTGCTGTAGAGGTGGAGGTTCCCGGACTGTTGACTGACCACACTGTCTCTTCCATTGGCCATGATTTTTATCGTGCCTTTAGTGACAAGTGGGAAAGTAAGTACACAGGAAACTTAACCATTAATGAAAGGCCCAGTGCACGTTGGGGAAGTTGGATCACCATAACTGTCAATCAGGACGTTATCTTCCAGACTTTTTTATTCCCGACGAAAAGAGACTTCGACAAAATTGTGGTCTTCGCATTGGCAGAAACTGAGGAAGCATTAAATCGTCGGCAAATAGATCAAACGCTATTAAGTACGAGCGATTTAGCGCGCGATGAATTCTAAAACATGATTTAGTCCGGAGGCTTTCATGCGTGTCAAACATGCAGTGGTTTTGCTCATGCTGATTTCACCATTAAGTTGGGCCGGAAATATGACGTTCCAGTTCCGCAACCCTAACTTTGGTGGCAACCCAAACAACGGCTCTTTTTTACTGAACAGCGCTCAGGCGCAAAACTCGTATAAGGATCCGAGTGCTGGCGATTACGGGATTGAAACCCCATCAGCACTGGATAACTTTACCCAGGCAATACAGTCGCAAATACTCGGTGGCTTGCTCACCAATATCAATACCGGTAAACCGGGGAGGATGGTAACCAGCGATTTTATCGTTGATATCGCCAACCGGGATGGGCAACTGCAACTGAATGTCACGGACAGGAAAACGGGGAGAACGTCGACTATTGAAGTGTCGGGTTTACAAAATCAGTCGACCGATTTCTAAATTATAGCCACGAAAGGAAAAAATCATGCAGCGCTTACTTATCATGGTGGCAGTAATTTTACTCAGCGGATGTTTAACAGCTCCGCCTCAAGAAGCCGCTAAGCCGACATTAATGCCCCGGGCCCAAAGCTATAAAGATTTGACGCATCTGCCTATGCCTACAGGTAAGATCTTTGTGTCGGTATACAACATTCAGGATGAGACTGGCCAATTTAAACCTTACCCGGCAAGTAACTTCTCTACCGCCGTCCCGCAAAGCGCCACGGCTATGCTTGTCACCGCATTGAAAGATTCTCGTTGGTTCGTCCCTCTGGAACGTCAGGGGCTACAGAACTTGCTGAACGAACGTAAAATCATTCGTGCGGCTCAGGAAAACGGTACGGTTGCGATTAATAACCGGATCCCGCTACAGTCCCTGACCGCAGCAAACGTCATGGTGGAAGGGTCAATTATCGGTTATGAAAGCAACGTTAAATCGGGTGGTGTCGGTGCGCGTTATTTCGGTATTGGCGCCGATACGCAATACCAGCTCGACCAGATAGCGGTAAACCTGCGCGTAGTTAACGTCAGCACCGGTGAGATCCTGTCGTCAGTGAACACCAGTAAAACCATTTTGTCTTATGAAGTACAGGCTGGAGTGTTCCGCTTTATTGACTACCAGCGTCTGTTGGAAGGTGAAATTGGCTACACCTCTAACGAACCGGTTATGCTTTGTCTGATGTCAGCGATTGAAACAGGCGTTATCTTCTTAATTAATGACGGCATCGATCGCGGATTGTGGGATTTGCAGGATAAGAAACAAGTTGATAATGACATTCTGGTTAAATACCGCCATATGTCGGTACCGCCAGAATCCTGATGGATCTTTACTGCATAAAAAGCGTGAGGAAAACCCTCACGCTTTTTTATTTACTGGTCAGCGTCGGCGATATTCGATTTTCACGGCGAGATGCCAGCCACAGACCACTGTTTTTCATCGCATAGCCGAATACCAGGCCCAGTACCAGTGACGGTACAACCAGTCGCCAGTCGCCCTGCCCTGCAAATGTTGCACATGCGCCAATAAACGTGCCCGGTACAAATGAAAGCAACCATTGCTTTGCCTGGATACACATCAGAAACGCGACAATTCCCGTCATGACATAACCAATAATGTCCATATGCGGGGCAAGCGCGCTACCGTTAATAATCACCAACGCCCACACCACACCGCTTAGCAGCGTACACGCCGAGATCCACAGTCCTTTTAGCCCACCTTGCGGGCAGGCGAAATAGGCCGTGCAACCCAGAAAGCCAGCCCAACTGAGTAAGCCAAGAGAAACGGCCACCCATCCCCAGATCCCAGAGAGAATGCCCGTTGTGATTGCAATTGAGAGAAGTATGTTCATGCCGCGTATCTTAGCAGAAAAACGGCATAGGAATGAGATCGTGCACACAATTTATGCAAGCATATAATTTGCGTTGCAGTTTAAAGTGATTTAAATCACATTTATTCGTCAGTATCTTCCTGCAATTCGTCCCACATTGCACTAATAGCATCACGTGTTAGCGGCGCCATGGTACGCCAGAACGGCGTGTTTGCGTGCGCCTCAACTTTGCCAAGGAACGTACCACACCAGGGCAGCAGGTAGTCTACAAACAAGGTATCAAGCGCCTCACTTTCATCTTCCGCAGACTGGTCTTCAAGCCATGAAGCCGCCAGCAACAGCGTACCAATGTGATCTGCCGGCGTATCTGCCAGCGGCATGCCGCGGGCAGAAAGAAATGCACGAACATCCGATTCTTTCGCCCCTTCTACCCAGGCGCTACGATAAGGCGGCACAGCACACTCTTCACCGACAAACAGCGCGTTGTAATCTGCAGCCAGTTGGGGCATATCGCAGCTCTTCTGCAGACGAGTGAGCAGTTCGTCCTGTTCCAACGGCCAGTTGGCGGACAGTTTACCTTCACTAATTAAGGTAAACAGGGGAACCAGTAAAGGGTCCTGCGGTTGGCGATAAAACAGCGAGCCCAGTACACGACACAGGATAGAAAACTCGTTCATTGATATATTCCAGTTAGTAACAATTACAGTTCAGCAAATTCCGCGATCGGCTCCATGCCTCGCGATTCCAGAAACGCCAACAGGCGTTTAGGTGTGACGTTTAAAATTCTGTCTTCAGGGAAATTAACATCATCCAGGATTTTACGGCATTCGCCAAATTCTCCCAGCGTGAAAGCAGTATGTGAATCCGACCCTAACGCCACCCAGCCGCCAGCATCGCGCACAGCCGCAGCAACCGCACGACAATTATCCTCACTGCCCTTACGCGAATGCAAAAACGAAGAGTTATTGATTTCCAGTGCAACCTGGTACTTTGCCGCCGCCTGGGCAATTGCAGTAATATCAACCGGATACTTGGGATTTCCCGGATGGCTAATGATGTGCACATTACCGCTGGCCATCGTGGCTATCATTGCCTGGGTATTGGTTTCTTTATCGTGAGGTGCAAAAACTGGCTCATGGAAGCCCGCAATAATGAGGTCCAGAGAGGTAAACATCGGACCTGAACAGTCAATTTCGCCTTCAATATTCTTAATATTCGCCTCAATGCCGCGCAGGATCCCTACGCCATCTACAACACGTGGCCAAATACGCATATTGATAAAGTGCCAGTGGTGAGGCGCGTCCGCCATGTCCGGTCCATGATCGGTAATAGCAAACAGCTTGATGCCTTTGCGACGGGCTTCAGCGATGTAATCACTTAAGGTGCTGTAGGCGTGGGTGCTGGCGACGGTATGCATATGCAGGTCAACGGGATACATAACTCTCTCCTGTAGTCATTTTTCGTCAAGGATAGCAGGTATCGCCGCTATTTATTAGCTGAAACCCGGCATCCGCCGGGTTAGCATTAGTATCCCCGAACGCGATCGACCTGACCCGTTACGGATTTCCCATTCTCCAGGTCCAAAATCGTGCGGGAAATATAGTCCACTGCCTCTGCTGGTCGCGTTACCGCGGCAATATGCGGCGTCATTGCCACACGCGGATGTTTCCACAGAGGACTGGTTTCCGGCATCGGTTCACGGCTATAGACATCCAGCATGGCACCTTTCACCTTGCCGCTGTCCAGCGATGCCAGAAGATCGTCTTCATTGAGATGAACACCACGCGCCAGGTTCAGCACGTAGGCGCCATCCAGCAATTGGCTAAGTAAATCAGCGTTAATAATACCTACGGTTTCTGCCGTATTAGGCAGGAGGTTGATAAGCACACGAGTTTGGCTCAAAAACGCGCCCAGTTCCTCAGTACCGGCGAAGCTTTCCACGCCAGACCAGGATTTACGCGAACGGCTCCAGCAGCGCAGTGGGAATCCCCATGCTTGCAGGCTTTCGGCAACTTTTGCGCCCAATACCCCTGCTCCCATGATCCCGACGGTAAACTCCTCACGAGTATATTCTGGCAACGGTTGCCATTTCGCCTGATTTTTCAATGCCTGATAATCATCAAAGCGACGAAACCAGTGCAGCACCTGACTAACCGCATATTCCTGCATTTGCAGGCCCATACCCGTATCTTCCAGACGGAAAAGCGGGATCGACGCATCCAACATTTCCGGATGAGCATTGAGTTTACTGAGAATAGAATCGACGCCCGCGCCCAGCGCAAATACGGCTTTTAATTTTCGTCCTGCGAGCATTTCAACCGGCGGATGCCAGACCAGCGCATAGTCAGCATGTGCATTATCTCCCGCTTTCCACTCACGTACGTTTGCACCAGGTATTGCCTTTGCCAACGCATTAATCCACCAGGTCGTATCGAATGTTGGGTGATAGAAAATTATATCCACATTGTCTCCTGAACATTGTTGTGCGGAACTTTCTCGCACTTATTATCATCATTTTCCGAGGGAACATCAGAGTAGCAAATTTTAGGATGCTGGCAAAAAAAACAATTCCCGCTTATTTATGCTCCATGTTGCTTGAAGTTTGTGTAAATGCACATTTTTTTCAAAAAGTTGATTGACGACGGGGCGGTGTTTCCCCTACATTAGCGCCCGTTCCGGTAGCACAGGAACAACAATATGGTGAGGTGTCCGAGTGGCTGAAGGAGCACGCCTGGAAAGTGTGTATACGGCAACGTATCCGGGGTTCGAATCCCCGCCTCACCGCCATATTTAAAAAAGAGCTCGTACGCAAGTACGGGCTTTTTTTTCGTATGTTGCACAGCATGGCGGGTATGAGAAGCCCCGACCGGGGTTCGACACAAAATTGCCGGAGCAATTTTGAACAGCGCCTGCGCTGGCCCCGTAGGGGCGAGGCCCAGGGATGGGCCGAGTAGCGGCGCAGCCAGTTGGACAGACTGAGAGCATAGCGAACAGGCTGCCCGCAGGGCGAGCGAAGCGAGTCAATCCCCGCCTCACCGCCATATTTAAAGAAGAGCTCGTATGCAAGTACGGGCTTTTTTTTCGCATATCGCACAGCCTGGCGGGGATATCGCCCCGCTCAAGGTTTCTGCTCTACTTATCGCGGGTAGCGGCATGGATGAGACTTATCATGCCGGATTTCTTCATCAAATCACGCCAGATCCTCCGGTCCAGATTGCAGGTAATGACCTTCATAGCGGTTTACTCTTTCTCAAGCAACCAGCAGCGGAAGCCATCATCCATTGCCCAGTCCTGCGCAGTTTGCGCGGCATTGCACCCGGTAATGATGCGCTTAAGCAAGGAATGCTGGCCAGGTGTTGTGAGTCCGGCAGCATCACGAATGGTGTGTAATACAGAGGTGTAAGCATCGATCGATTTCGTCGATCGATTACGTAAAAATTGATCTGCAAAATGAATTATCCCGCATGATTGTCCCTGTGCCACAATCTCTAAAACGAATTTAACTGATTGTTTATAAATCTAATTCCTGTCTTATTTAGGAGCGAACACCTTTTGTCCTGGAAGCTCGGCAGGGAAATAGCATAAAGGATGATGTGATGAAGAGATGCGCACGGTGTAATAAGAAAAGGAGCGTCTTTGAATAGTGGCTCTCACTCGATAAAGAATTCTGCGACGAGTGCTTATTTGATATTGACGAGGAAATCAGGGAAAGGCAAATACTCCCCGTCAGACGTCTGAAAGATGATCCAGCCCGCAATACAAATCGGAAGTCTTCCCCTTGATTTTTATCATCATTTTATAGATACGATTATGATAAATTTCACCTTGTTTTTTATATCACCCTGACTGTAAATGAGATTGAGTACTGTAACAGCACACGTTTCTCTTAAGAGCAGGTACATGCCAGAGTGAAGGGTTGACAATGCTCTTCAGAAGAACATGTCGGTATGGCAAGCAAGGATACACATAAATGGTAAAGTTTCTGCGAAATGGACCCGCAGTTGTTGTTCTGGCATTTATATTATGGGGCCTGATCCCATTGTTTTATCAATATCTATCTGGCGGAGCCCTCGCTGAAATTTTGATGTACAGAGTTTTTTGGTCTATACCTCTATTACTGCCAATAAGATTATTATTTCGTAAGAGAACGTTTTTTCGCGATTTACTGAAAGATAAAACCTCCTTCATATCCTGCATGATAGCAGGCTTGCTAATGGTAATTTCGTGGTCAGCTTTTATTTATGCATTAACAAATCATAAGGTACTCGACGCCAGTCTGGGATATTTTATCAACCCACTTATTGTCATTTGCCTTGGATGTATTTTTCTTAAAGAAAAACCATCATTATTTCAACTTATAGCAGTAATATCCGGCGTATGTGGTCTTGGCTATCAGATTATTTCCGCAAACAGTTTTCCTTCACTAGCGTTAATCATGGGGTTTTCATTTGCATTGTACGGACTGGCGCGAAAATTTATCCATTACGATGCAATAACCTCAATCACGCTTGAAACATTCTGGGCTCTACCTGTTGCTCTTTTCATCTTTATCTATACTGGCTCGAGTATAACTACATCATCTGACATCTCTCTGTTCCTTTATATATTAACCGCTCCCGTTACAGTAATTCCGTTAGTGTTATTTGCAGTAGCGCTAAATCGTACATCTCTTATTGTGACAGGTCTTGCTCAGTATATAGAACCATCTTTGCAATTTCTCATTGCCATACTTATATTTGGAGAGGTTATTAATTACTCCGAGCTATTTTGTTTTTCAGCGGTATGGTTTGGATTGTTGCTATGTATATTTGAGAGTCTTTACTATCATTACCGACGTAATCCTCCACGGTCTGAAAGTAATCATCCTGCAGGCACTTTACGGTGATGTACATGCCAGAATATAAAACTCAGTACGCTTATTCGTTTCCCTGGAACACGCGCTCAGGTATGAATGAGTAAACAACTCGAGTTTGTTTATTCAAGATTACCACGTCATTTAGGTACATAGGACAGTTGACTGCATGTTCATGGTTAAAGCCGGACAAAAAAATTTTTCCGATACCTTTATACAGATTGGCACTGTTCATCACCGGTGAATCCCCCGGAACACTGTCGCACTGCAACCAGGCATCGAGCTAGTGCATTTCTCTGAGAACGTGAGTGACCAGAGAATGTTGCGGCCGATCGGTAAAGTCTCTGTATCCGGAAATATTCTTAACGGCAGTACCCTATTCGTGCGTCAGCCAGCGAATCAGGTTCCCCTTGGTATTGTTTTGCGGGCCTGTTTCATAACCATACAATGCAAACTCCTTTTCAGTACAAAAGGTTACCAAAAATATACTGGGCATTATATCTGGAAAGAAAGTCAGGAATGTGTATATCCCAATTTAAGTTATTCAATTTGACAATAATCCACGAAAACCGGCGTATTGCGCGGGAATACAGCCAATTGTGATAGCTGTCATCGTTCAAAATTTGTCCTGACGTTCAAAGTCGTGCGTTTTCCAAACCCCCATGGCTCGCTGAATCACATGATTTACTTCGTTATGTGGTTGACAAGTCAACCTACCAGTTTACTCAATGAACATCGGTATGTTTGTAAAGTATACTTTGTTTAACAAATATATATGTTCTTCTCTGTAGAATGAAAAAAATTTGTTTTCACCAGGATATGCGAACGAGAGAGCGCCTAATGATTATCAACAAAACTGGCATATCAGACATGAATTTATTTTCAAAATGTTTCGCATTAACAAAACAGCGTCAGAGATTCCAGTATTTACACCTTGCACGTAAATAAATTTAAACACCCTGAATTAATAATGATACTTATGAAAAATACATCATATCTAAGTTTCTTTAACCAAATTCTATTGGCACGTGGCCCTTTGCATAGCAAATGGAAGAACAAAAAATTTCGACTCATGTATCTTTTACGATCTATGATAAGTCCTGTCTCCAGTATTCGGTATTATCAAGAATTACATTCCCTTAAATCAATTGATAAGATTCTGGAGATGCAACCTACGTTACCAGCCAAAATTCATCGTCCCTATTTACATAAAGGAGGGCTGGCATGGAATCGAAGGAAAAACATTATTGGTCACTACCGTTTTGTCCAGAGTTTACCAGTGAAACACCAGGCGTTATTATTACCCGACAGAGATGTGCTATTGGTCCATTTCACCGGAAAAAATGGTGAGGATTTTGATATTCACTGTTCTTCAGGCGGTTTTGATCGTGAAGGAGAACTGATGTTATCTCTGAGTTTTAACAACACCCCGGTGGCCCGATTGTCCTTCTCGGTTATCCCGTCAAAAGAAGGACATTGTGCATTTATTGGCGGTCTGCAGGGGGCACCAAAAAATATTGGCCCAGACATTATTCGTAACGCTACTAAAGCCTGCTATGGACTATTCCCTAAGCGGATCGTTTTTGAGGTTCTTTGTTCATTGATGCGTTGCTGTGATATCACTAATATTTTAGCAGTTAGTGAACAGAGCCATGTTTTCAGGCAATGGCGATACCGGTACAAGAAACGTAAATACTTTGTTGCCCTGTACAGTGATTTTTGGGAATCAGTTGCTGGTCGTCCATACGGTAATTGGTATAAGTTGCCAATTTATGTAGAGCGTAAGTCATTTAATGAGCTTGCCAGTAAAAAACGCGCGGAATACCGGAGACGGTATGACCTGTTGGATCATATTAATGAGGAAATCATGATTCTTCTGCAAAATCAGATGTAACATAATGTCGTAACTCAGCTCAGAAACTGGCTGATGAATGCGACATCTCGATAAAAGCGTAGCTATCGTTCCGCGTTGGCGAATCATTACACGAACGTCCGCTGAGTGCTGTGAGCTCAACGGGTCGCTGATCCGCGAGACGCATTCATCACTGGATAAACGCATGAGTCTAAAATAAGGTGTTCTCTATTCCACAGTTCATAAATCAAGCTTTTGACATATCTCAAGTCAGGCAAGGTTCCCCCTCGACTTCAGATATCCTGGTTTCTACTCGTTTTCGATGTTCTATTTCATCAGAGCATACTATTTCAATTTCTAAAATTTACTTAATAACACACAAATAACAAAGCCCGGTTTCCCGGGCCTTGAAGACGGAGTACTTATCAGTTGTAAGCGTTGAGCGTCCGCTGACAGAGCGCAGAGCGGACGCAATCGTCTTTATTGAAACGAACAATCCCAACCATATCATCTTCTTCGAAACGGGCCAGCGCATCGCTAAGCCCTGAGCGAACGTGAGCTGGAAGATCGCACTGGGTCACATCCCCATTCACAATCACCGTCACATTCTCCCCGAGGCGGGTCAAAAACATCTTCATTTGCGCAGCAGTGACGTTCTGAGCCTCGTCAAGAATGACCACTGCATTTTCAAATGTACGTCCACGCATATAGGCGAACGGCGCGATTTCCACCTTACCAATCTCAGGTCGCAGGCAATATTGCATGAAGGAGGCTCCCAGCCGTTTCACCAGCACGTCATACACGGGGCGAAAATAAGGAGCGAACTTCTCGGAAACATCTCCAGGTAAGAAGCCGAGGTCTTCATCAGCTTGCAGAACTGGACGGGTTACAATGATCCGGTCCACGTCTTTGTGGATCAGAGCCTCTGCAGCTTTTGCCGCGCTGATCCAGGTTTTACCACACCCGGCTTCACCGGTGGCGAAGATCAGCTGTTTACTCTCGATAGCATTCAGGTAGTGCGCCTGAGCTTCATTCCGCGCCGTGATTGGCGTGGCGTCGCGACTGTCACGCGCCATACCGATCGCTTCTACGCCGCCCATCTGCACAAGCGAGGTGACCGATTCATCTTCACGTTGCTTATGACTACGCGAATCCCGCCTCAGCACACGTTTTGCTTCACGACGAGCTTTGATCACTGCTTTTTGTCTTCCCATGGATAGCACCTTGAGTTGTAGGTATACATCACACGCGCCGTTGGCGGCACGATTATGCGCACGAACATCTGAGGGTTGGCTTCCTTGTAAGCCATTGCTTGCTTTCGGATAAGACGCCACACACGGCTACGCGCACCGTACAGGGCGTCAGTAACAAGGATAAGAAGTGAATGAGAGAGAGATTTAGCGGTGACGAGGTGGCTACCGGAAGAGAAACGTCCGCGTAAGGTACTGCTGTTACTGTGAAAAACGTGTCCAGTACAGGACTTTTCCATTCGCGATCTCCATAGTGAATGACTATCACCGCCGGGAACTACCGCTATTACTTATAATTACATCATAACCTTTCGCTAATGCAACAATATTTTTACTTATTGTTAACTTAAATTCTATCTTATCACCAGAGACAGTCTCTTGCAGAGAGATGACAGAATTATTTCAGTCGCATACCGAACATAAAAAATAGTTTGTTCCTTCATCAAGATGTCAGGAAAAACCCCGCTGTACTGCGGGGCATCATCATCAGGCTTCGAGCAGAGACTGTCCCAGATAATTGTCTGCAGTTTTAACGCCCGGCAAAGCAAAGAAATATCCCCCGCCAATCGGTTTGACATACTCTTCAAGCGCTTCACCATTCAGACGTTTCTGCACCGCCAAAAATCCTTTTTCCAGATCGTGTTGATAGCAAACAAACAACAGCCCCATATCCAGTTGACCGGAATTAGTCACACCGAGCGAATAGCTGTAGCCACGACGCATCATCAGGCTCGAGTCGGTCTCTTTCGTGCGCGGGTTTGCCAGGCGGATATGACTGTCGAGCGCAATCACCTCACCTTCAGGATCACTGGCATAGTCAGGCACATCATGCTCATGCTGCATACCCAGCGGCGCGCCGGTGTGTTTATCACGACCAAAAATCGTTTGCTGCTCTTTCAGCGGCGTACGATCCCAGAACTCAACGCGGAACTGAATGAGCCTGACGGCCTGATAACTGCCACCTTGCGCCCAGGCAGGTTCGCCCTGCCCATCCGTCACCCACACCACGTCTTGCATCAACTTCGCATCCGTAGCGTCCGGATTCGCGGTACCGTCTTTAAAGCCAAGCAGGTTGACCGGGGTCTCTTTGCCTTTGCTGCGCGCGGCGTGGTCAGAAATAAACCCTTCACGTTTCCAGCGCACGCTGAGGAGATCGGGCGTGTGTTTAATGATATCGCGCAACGCGTGGATGACAGTGTCCTGAGTGTTGGCACAAATCTGCAGCAGCAAATCGCCATGGCACAGCGCCGCATCCAGCGAATCATTCGGGAAGCGGGTCATTTTTTGCAGCTTTTTCGGCATCTGCGATTTCAGGCCATAACGTTCATCGAACAACGATGAACCAACCGACAACGTCATCGTCAGGTTGTCTGGCGCAATGTATGCGCCGAGGATACCTGAATCCATAGGAGGGAGACGCGGATTGGGCGTATCCGGTGCCGGTCCACCGGTGGTCAGAAACGCAAATCGGCTAGTCAACAACCGGAATAAACGCTCAAGATCGGCCTTATCGCTGGCGAGAACATCGAATGCCACCAGCATCATTGATGCCTGCTGCGGCGTCAGGATCCCCGCCTGATGCTGACCATAAAACGGCTGCGTTTCACTACGCGCATCCGGAGACAGCGTTCCCGGCGCGCTTTGTGGTTTTTGCGCGTGGGCAACCGGACACCCACCCGCCAGCGCCAGCGCCCCACCCAGGGCGCCCATCCCTTTCAGTAAACGTCGGCGTGACGGTTCGCTCACGCCGTTTTCATTATCTTGCTGCATAGTGCTTAATCCAGACCCAGAACACCGCGTAATTGCGACAAGTCTTCCGCCAGCGTCGTGATTGGCCCTTTCAGCGCATTACGATCGGCATCAGTCAGTTTGTCATAGGTTTCAAAACCGTCTTTGGTATGGTACTTGCTCAGAATGGTATCAACCTTTTTGAAGTTCGCATCCACCTTCGCCAGCAGCTCAGCATTGGATTTTTGCAACTGAGGACGTAGGAGATCGACAATTTTCTGCGCGCCATCGACGTTGGCCTGGAAATCCCACAGATCGGTATGGCTGTAGCGATCTTCTTCCCCACTGATTTTGCTGGCAGCAACTTCTTCAATCAGTCCTGCTGCCCCGCCAACAACTTTTGACGGTGGGAAAGCCAGCTCGCTAATACGCGTTTGCAGGTCAAGAACATCGCTATTTAATTGGTCGGCGTACTGATCCATACCTTTGGTGGTATTGTCGCCAAACAGCGCTTTCTCCAGGCGGTGGAAGCCGGTGAATTTAGGATCGGCGGCTTTTTGCTCATAATCATCTTCACGCGCATCGATGCTGCCGTCGAGATCGGAGAACAGTTCAGCAATCGGTTCAATACGCTCATAATGCTGACGGGTTGGCGCATACAGCGATTTCGCTTTTTCCAGATCGCCTGCTTTAATTGCATCGGTGAAGGCTTTAGTGCCCGCAACCAACTGCGCGGTTTCAGCTGTCACATAAGCTTTATATTCGGTAATCGCGCCGCTCAGACTCAGCAGAGCATCGCTCTGTGCGGCATCCGCCGTTGCGCTGCCTTTTACGATCAGTTTGCCTTTCGGGTTAGTCAACAGACCGCAGGTCATATCATATTCGCCAGGCTGCAGGTTAGCGGTCATTTTCTGGCTAAAGCCTGGTGCAATGTTTTCGCGCTCTTCAACCACCATAACGCCTTTAAGAATTTCCCACTCCAGCGCTTTCTGGCTGTGGTTCTGGATGATGAACTGCGTTTTCCCGGCGTTAACCGTGATCGTCATCGGTTCACACTGTTTGTCGTTAACCGTGACTTTCACCTGCGGAATATCGGCGGCTTGTGCAGAAAAAGCGGATGCAAACAGCGCGGCAATACCCAACTGCAGCGCACTACGGCGAAAATTAAACGTCATAACCTATCCCTATAAATAAGTATGTTGTAACTAAAAAGTATTCTGCATCGCGTTTTTATCAAGGTGCGGTACGCGATGCCGTAGTGCCTGAACGCGGCGGTAGTGCAAACATAATCAACGCCGGAATCAGGTAGATAAACCAGACAGCGACTTCACTAACGCTTGGCGCTTCCTGATAGCCGAAAATGCCTTCCATCAATGTGCCAAACAGCGAATGCGTCGACAGCACACTGCTCAGGTCAAACGCCACATCCTGAAAATGATTCCACAACCCGGCTTCGTGGAAAGCGCGGATCGCCCCTGCGGCAAGACCGGCAGCTACCAGCAAAATGAACAGGCTGGTCCATTTAAAGAATGCCCCGAGGTTGAGGCGAATGCCGCCGAGGTAAATCAGGTATCCCAGAACCACTGCGGTAGCCAGTCCCAGCATCGCGCCTAACGGCGGCCAGATGCCTACATCCTGCTGGAATGCCGCCAGCAGGAAGAACACCGATTCCAGCCCTTCTCGCGCAACAGCAAAAAAGACCATCATCACCAGCGCCCAGCCGTGATGATTACCGCGTTGCAACGCGTTATCGACAGCCTGTTCAAGCTGGACTTTGACGTTGCGGGAAACTTTACGCATCCAGAACACCATCCAGGTGAGGATCACCACGGCAATGACCGCCACGATGCCTTCAAACAGCTCCTGTTCTTTTTGCGGAAATTCACCGGTGGTTTCGTTGATGAAAATCCCTAACGCCAGGCATAACGCCGCCGCCAGCAGAACACCAATCCACATCACACCAATCCATCGACCACGCTGAGTCCGTTTCAGGTAGCTGGCAATCAGGCTGACAATCAGCGCGGCCTCTAACCCTTCGCGCAACATAATTAGAAATGGAACAAACATGCGAAGAACCCTTAAACGTTATTCTCGGTCAATTGATGAAAAGAAAAGTAAATTACAGTGATAGTGATTATCATTACAGCAAAGAAAAACTCAAGTAGAATGTTTTGAGAATGATGACTTAATGTAAACAGTTAGGCGGGTAATGGTTATGCAGGTTTGCGGGGGCGCAATAAAAAGCCCGCGCACGGCGGGCTTCAGGGACAGGAGATAAATTATTCTGCCTGTAAACGCGATGGCGGAGCTGAGTGATAATGCGCGTCAGCCTCGGCAAAACGTTGCTGCATAGCAGTTGAAGGTGCTTTACCCAACAGGCTGAAGACCACAATACCGATGCTGCCGAAAACAAAGCCCGGGATAATTTCATACAGACCCAGCCAGGCGAACTGCTTCCAGACGATTACCGTCACCGCACCGATGATCATCCCTGCCAGCGCGCCGTTGCGGGTCATACGCGACCACATTACCGAGAACAGAACCACAGGGCCAAACGCCGCGCCGAAGCCCGCCCAGGCGTAGCTTACCAGGCCCAGCACGCGGTTCTCCGGGTTCGCCGCCAGCGCGATGGACACCAGCGCCACGACCAGCACCATGATGCGGCCAATCCATACCAGCTCTTTCTGGCTGGCATTTTTACGCAGGAATGCTTTGTACAAGTCTTCGGTGATTGCGCTGGAGCACACCAGCAGCTGGCAGCTCAGGGTCGACATAACCGCAGCGAGGATCGCAGACAGCAGAATACCGGCAATCCACGGGTTAAACAGGATTTGCGCCAGTTCAATAAACACACGCTCGGCGTTCTGGTTAACGGCACCGGCAAGCTGCGGGTTGTTGTTAAAGTAAGCAATACCAAAGAAGCCCACAGCCACGGCACCCGCCAGACAGAGGATCATCCAGGTCATACTGATGCGGCGAGCATGAACAATGCTATGGTGGGAATCTGCCGCCATAAAGCGCGCCAGAATATGCGGCTGACCAAAGTAGCCCAGACCCCAGCCCATCAGGGAAATGATGGCAACAAAATTCAGCCCTTTGAACATGTCCACGTTCTCAATGCTCTTTTGTTTAATCACTTCCAGCGAATCCTCGAACCCACCCACACCAATAATAACCATCACCGGCGTCAGGATCAGGGCGAAGATCATCAGGCTGGCCTGGACGGTATCGGTCCAGCTTACTGCCAGGAAACCACCGATAAAGGTATAGATGATCGTCGCGGCCGCGCCCGCCCAAAGTGCTGTTTCGTAGCTCATGCCAAAGGTACTTTCAAACAGACGCGCCCCTGCCACAATCCCTGAAGCACAATAGATGGTGAAAAACAGCAGAATAACCAGCGCGGAGATAATACGCAGAATTCGACTTTTATCTTCAAAGCGACCGGTAAAGTAATCCGGTAACGTCAGCGCATTGTTATTGTATTCGGTGTGTACGCGTAAACGTCCGGCCACCAGCTTCCAGTTGATCCAGGCGCCCAAAATAAGGCCGATGGCGATCCAGCTTTCTGAAATGCCCGACAGGAAAATTGCGCCAGGCAGCCCCATCAGCAACCAGCCGCTCATGTCAGATGCCCCAGCGGATAACGCGGTCACGAACGGACCCAGACTGCGTCCCCCCAGAATGTAATCGTCAAAGTTTTTGGTTGAACGCCATGCAATAAACCCTATCAATATCATGCCGAAAATATAGACACAGAATGTCACTAACATCGGTGTGCTAATAGCCATCAAAACTCTCCAAAATTATGTATCAGCAATGCCGTGGCTTGCCGTTTTATTACCCTGCCGGAACGTGGCAAAGATATCTATGTTGACCAGGGCGACCGTATCCTGCCGGAAGCGATGGTTATTCACAATCGATTTAACACACCATTTACATCAAATTTGATCCAGAGTAGATAGCATTTTTCTGTAGGTTGCACTCTCTCACATTTTTTTCGGTTGCACCTTTTAAAAGTGTTAACTACCGCAGAGAAAAAGATTCTGTAATTTTTACAGCCCACATCATAAGACTCATATTTATTAACATCTCATTCATTTCCAAGCTTGCAAACCAAGTCACATTTAACACGGTTGCACAAAGTTGCAACATAGTGGATATTTCTCGGTAACTATCAGACCCGTATTTCAGTACAACAGGAGTAAACGGCATGGGAACCACCACGATGGGGGTTAAGCTGGATGACGCCACTCGCGAGCGTATTAAAACAGCAGCATCACGAATCGATCGCACGCCACATTGGCTGATCAAACAAGCCATCTTTAATTATCTCGAAAGACTGGAAAATGACGACGCGCTTCCTGAACTACCGGCCCTGTTGGCGGGTGCCGCGAATGAGGGTGAGGAGTCAACCACGCCGCAGAATGAAGCGCATCAGCCTTTCCTGGAATTTGCCGAACAGATCCTGCCGCAGTCAGTTTCCCGCGCAGCAATCACCGCCGCGTACCGCCGCGCCGAAACCGACGCAGTGCCGATGCTGATGGAGCAGGCTCGTCTGCCGCAACCCATCGCAGAGCAAGCGCACAAGCTGGCGTACAGCCTGGCCGACAAACTGCGTAACCAGAAGACCGCCAGCGGCCGCGCCGGGATGGTACAAGGTTTATTGCAGGAATTCTCCCTTTCTTCACAGGAAGGCGTCGCGCTGATGTGTCTGGCGGAAGCCTTGCTGCGTATTCCTGATAAGGCAACCCGCGATGCGTTAATCCGCGACAAAATCAGCAACGGCAACTGGCAGTCGCACATTGGACGCAGTCCGTCACTTTTCGTCAACGCGGCGACCTGGGGACTGTTGTTTACCGGTCGTCTGGTTTCTACGCATAATGAAGCCAGCCTTTCACGCTCACTCAACCGTATTATCGGCAAGAGCGGTGAACCACTGGTGCGTAAAGGCGTCGACATGGCAATGCGCTTGATGGGCGAGCAGTTCGTCACCGGAGAGACTATCGCCGAAGCGCTGGCTAACGCGCGTAAACTGGAAGAAAAAGGTTTCCGCTACTCTTATGACATGCTGGGTGAAGCGGCTCTAACCGCCGCTGATGCCCAGGCTTATATGGTTTCGTACCAACAGGCAATCCACGCCATTGGTAAAGCATCAAATGGTCGCGGCATCTATGAAGGGCCGGGCATTTCTATCAAGCTGTCGGCGTTGCATCCGCGTTATAGCCGCGCGCAGTATGACCGCGTGATGGATGAACTCTATCCGCGTCTGAAGTCGCTTACTCTGCTGGCCCGCCAGTACGACATCGGTATCAATATTGATGCTGAAGAGGCAGACCGACTGGAGATCTCCCTCGATCTGCTGGAAAAACTGTGCTTTGAACCTGAACTGGCGGGCTGGAACGGTATCGGCTTTGTAATCCAGGCCTACCAGAAGCGCTGTCCGTATGTCATTGATTATCTCATTGATCTGGCTACACGCAGCCGCCGTCGCCTGATGATCCGCCTGGTTAAGGGCGCCTACTGGGATAGCGAAATCAAACGTGCGCAAATGGACGGTCTGGAAGGTTATCCGGTCTATACCCGTAAGGTGTACACCGACGTTTCCTATCTGGCCTGTGCGAAAAAACTGCTTGCGGTACCGAATCTGATCTACCCGCAGTTCGCCACCCACAACGCCCATACGTTGGCGGCGATTTATCAGTTAGCCGGTCAAAACTACTATCCGGGTCAGTACGAGTTCCAGTGCCTGCACGGTATGGGCGAACCGCTATATGAGCAGGTCACCGGTAAAGTTGCCGATGGCAAACTGAACCGTCCATGCCGCATTTATGCACCGGTAGGCACGCATGAAACGCTGCTTGCGTATCTGGTGCGTCGTCTGCTGGAAAACGGCGCCAACACTTCATTCGTCAACCGCATTGCAGACACTACCCTGCCGCTGGATGAACTGGTAGCCTGCCCGGTCGAAGCCGTTGAAAAACTGGCGCAGCAGGAAGGCCAGGCTGGTCTGCCACATCCGAAGATTGCCCTGCCGCGTGACCTGTACGGTAAAGGCCGCGAAAACTCAGGCGGACTGGATTTAGCTAACGAACATCGTCTGGCCTCGCTGTCCTCCGCCCTGCTCAACAGCGCGCTGCAAAAATGGCACGCTAAGCCAATACTCGAACATCCGGTTGCTGACGGTGAAATGACGCCAGTCGTCAACCCGGCCGAACCGAAAGATATTGTCGGTTACGTGCGTGAAGCGACTCACAGCGAAGTGGAACAGGCATTGCAGAACGCAGTAAATAACGCGCCGATCTGGTTCGCCACACCGCCACAAGAGCGCGCCGCTATTTTGCATCGCGCCGCCGTTCTAATGGAAGGCCAGATGCAGCAATTGATTGGCATTCTGGTGCGCGAAGCAGGTAAAACCTTCAGCAACGCCATTGCGGAAGTGCGCGAAGCGGTAGACTTCCTGCACTATTATGCCGGTCAGGTCCGCGATGACTTCGATAATGAAACCCATCGTCCGTTAGGGCCTGTAGTCTGTATCAGCCCCTGGAACTTCCCGCTGGCTATTTTCTCCGGGCAGATTGCCGCCGCGCTGGCGGCGGGCAACAGCGTACTGGCAAAACCCGCGGAACAAACCCCGCTGATTGCCGCCCAGGGTATTGCCATTTTACTCGAAGCAGGTGTACCGCCAGGCGTGGTGCAACTGTTGCCTGGTCAGGGCGAAACGGTCGGGGCGCAGCTCACTTCCGATGAGCGCGTACGCGGCGTCATGTTTACTGGCTCAACGGAAGTTGCCACGCTGTTGCAACGCAATATCGCGACCCGCCTGGATGCTCAGGGACGTCCAATCCCGCTTATCGCCGAAACCGGCGGGATGAACGCCATGATCGTCGACTCCTCCGCGCTGACGGAACAGGTGGTGGTCGACGTCCTGGCTTCTGCCTTTGACAGCGCCGGGCAGCGCTGCTCTGCGCTTCGCGTCCTGTGTCTGCAGGACGATGTAGCCGACCATACGCTGAAAATGCTGCGCGGCGCGATGGCGGAGTGCCGCATGGGTAACCCGGGCCGCCTGACCACCGATATTGGACCGGTTATCGATGAAGAAGCCAAAACCAATATTGAGCGCCATATTCAGGCCATGCGCGCCAAAGGGCGTCCGGTGTTCCAGGCCGTGCGCGAAAATAGCGACGATGCGCGGGAATGGCAAACCGGTACCTTTATCGCCCCGACGCTTATTGAGCTGGAAAGCTTCGATGAATTACAAAAAGAGGTGTTTGGTCCGGTACTGCACGTCGTGCGTTACACCCGTAATAATCTGGGCAGCCTGATTGAGCAAATTAATGCCTCCGGCTACGGTCTGACGCTGGGCGTACACACCCGTATCGATGAAACCATCGCCCAGGTCACGGGCTCAGCACATGTGGGGAACCTGTATGTTAACCGCAATATGGTCGGCGCCGTCGTCGGCGTGCAGCCATTCGGTGGTGAAGGCTTGTCAGGAACCGGGCCAAAAGCGGGTGGGCCGCTGTATCTGTACCGCCTGCTGGCAAACCGTCCGGAAAATGCGTTAGGCATTACCCTTGCCCGCCAGGATGCAGACTACCCGGTCGATGCGCAGCTTAAAGCCGCACTCGTTCAACCGCTGGAAGCGCTCAGCGAATGGGCAACCGACCGTCCAGCACTGCGTGCGCTCTGCCAGCAGTTTGGCGAACTGGCGCAGGCCGGAACGCAACGCCTGCTGCCAGGCCCCACCGGCGAGCGCAATACCTGGACGCTGTTGCCGCGCGAACGCGTTCTATGTATCGCCGATGATGAACAGGACGCACTGGTACAGGTTGCCGCTGTAACTTCCGTTGGTAGCTTAATCCTGTGGCCAGATGATACGTTCCATCGCGACCTGGCAAAACGCCTGCCAGCCGCGGTCTCCGGGCGCATTCAGTTTGCCAAAGCGGACAACATCGCCACGCAGCCGTTTGATGCCGTTATTTTCCACGGCGATTCCGATCAGCTTCGCGCACTGTGTGAAGCAGTGGCGGCCCGCGAAGGGGCGATTGTGTCGGTCCAGGGCTTTGCCCGTGGCGAGAGCAATATTCTGCTGGAGAGGCTGTACATTGAACGCTCCCTGAGCGTCAATACCGCCGCAGCTGGCGGGAACGCCAGCCTGATGACAATCGGCTAAGGTTGTGGTTAATTAAGGCTCCGGTAACGGGGCCTTTTTTTATGAAGCCAGAGGGAAGCATGAAACGAATCGTACTGACATGTGTAGCGCTGCTGCTGAGCGGCCAGGCGCTGGCGGATGACTGCGCCAACGCGAACACGCAGATTGAGATGAACACCTGTGCGGCTGAGCAGTATAAGGCGGCCGACGCCAAACTTAATGAAACTTATCAGAATGCGCTGAAGCGCGCCGCTCCAACCCAGCGCGATTTACTGAAAAAAGCGCAAATATCCTGGATAACTTTGCGCGATGCGGACTGTGCATTACTCAGTTCTGGTACCGAAGGCGGTAGCGTTCAGGCGATGATTACCAGCCAGTGCCTGACGGATAAGACCAACGAGCGCGAAGCGTTTCTCGCCTCGCTCTTGCAGTGTGAAGAAGGCGATTTAAGCTGCCCTTTACCACCGGCCAGTTAACGCACGCGGATCCCTTCAATAATCATCCGCTGTACGCTCTCGACCGTTTGGTTAAAAAAGGCTTCATCACGCAGCGTTGCGCCTGTCACCGCCTCTACCTGTGGGGCAAAGTCGGCGTAGTGCTGAGTTGAAGCCCAAATCATAAAAATCAGATGATGCGGATCGACCGGAGCCAGTTTTCCGCTTTTGATCCAACCGGCAATCAGCGCGGATTTCTCATCAATTAGCGTTTTGAGATCCCCCTCCAATTCTGCCATCAATAAAGGCGCTCCGGCCAGCATCTCCATACAAAACAGCCGTGATGCCTGAGGGTAATCGCGCGACACTTCCAGCTTAAGGCGAATGTATTCTTTAATGGCCACCAGCGGCGCAAAGTCTTCGCGAAAAGCTTTCAATGGAGCCAGCCAGATGTCGAGGATCTGCCGTAAAACGGCGATATAAAGCACCTCTTTTGACGGGTAGTAATAAAGTAAATTGGTTTTTGACACGCCCGCCTGCTCTGCCACCTGCTCCAGGCGCGTGCCGTGGATCCCATATTGGGAGAAGATATTTAATGCCGCGGTTAATATGGCCTGGCGTTTTGCACTGACGGCCTGCGAACGCTTACCTGTTTTTTTCTCTGCGCGTTGGACCATGCGCCCTCTCCTTCTTGTGAGGGCGTCAGCATATCAAATCACGCGGTGAATGGTTAAATTAAAGCGATTCCGGAGGCGCCTCTTGCGGCTGCGCTTTTTTCTTTTTGAACTTCAGTTCGCTGACCAGCACGCCAACAATAATGAATGCCGCACCAAGCAATGCAAGTAGCGGTAAGCGTTCACCCGCCAGACGGCCAAAGATCCCCGCCCACACTGGCTCACCGGTATAAATAACCGTCGCGCGCGTCGGCGAAACGCTACGCTGCGCCCAGTTCATGGTGACCTGAATAATCGCGCTGAAAATCCCCAGCCCCAGCGCCACCACCAGCAATCCGGTAGACATTGGAGGTACGGTCTCACCGGCTGGTCCCATCGCAATAAACGCCACTATCGAAGCCGTTGCCAGTTGCACTACCGTTACCCGCCGTACATCCACTTTTCCCGCCCACGCGCTAATCAGGATAATTTCTGCCGCAATCGCCACCGCACCGGCGAGCGTGATCCACTCGCCTTCGCCTAAAGCCAGTAAATTGCCTCCCGGTCCGGCGAGAAAAATCAATCCGATAAAGGCCAGTACAATACCGACGCACGGCATCAGTCCAGGCATGCGCCCCAGACACAGCCATTGTAAAAGCGGTACCAACGGAACGTACATCGCGGTAATAAACGCCGATTTACTGCTGGGAATAAACTGTAGCCCCCAGGTTTGCAGGCTATAGCCCAGCGCAATGGCGATACCGATTGCCACCCCTGCTTTGACTTCCAGCCATGTCAGCTTATGCAGTGTGTGTAACGACAAAAGCGCGACCGCCAGCGCGGCAGTGGCAAAACGCACACCGACAAAGAAAAAAGGCCCGCTCAGGGTAACGGCATATTGCACCGCCAGAAACGTGCCACCCCAGAACATGGTGATCACAATGAGGATCGCTTCCTGAGGTTTAACAGAAAAGGAATAACGAGAGAGTAATGACATGAGACACCCGATTAACTGAATGTCATTAGTCTGCGTTGCGTTTTGTTACAGTTCAACCTTGCAGACAAAAAAAACCGCCGGAAGGATCCGGCGGCGGTGGCTACGTAACGTCTGTCTCTGACGCTCATCCGTCACGACATATCTGACAGATAGCCCGACAATTACGATTTGTTGTTGCCGTGGCTATTTTTGCCCCCTTTTTTGCCTGCCTCTGAAGCGCGTTGCGGGTCATTCTTAAAGTTGCCCCCGCTGTGCTGGCCACCTTTTCGACCTGCTTCTGATGCTCTTTCGCGGTCTTCCGCAAAGTTGCCGGAACCGCCCCGATGGTTTGCCATTACTGACCTCCGTCATTGATTAGACATCATATTGCATAGGTACTGAGGAGTGATACCTCACGCAGCGTTACGGGCGAGGCCCTGAAAATAACTGCGTGGGATTAAGCATAGTGAAGCGTGGACTGGGCAGACGCTAACTGTAATATCCTGCAACAGGATCAGGAGTGCCAAAGAAATAATCACCCTAAGAAATCAATAAGTCTTTCTTATGACTACCGAATTCAACCCAGTTAAATATGTATCATTTTGCTACAAAGCAGGTTGTTATAAAAATTGTTATAAATCAAAGAAGTGATTGTGAAATTTGCACTCCTGGCAGTACGTCATATCTTTAAAGGTAGGTAGCGAGTCGCTACGGACACGGTTAACTCGAGGAGTAGTGTAAAATGGCAAAAGTTCTGGTGCTTTATTATTCCATGTACGGACACATTGAAACTATGGCCCATGCAGTCGCAGAAGGCGCAAATAAGGTAGATGGCGCGGAAGTGATTATTAAGCGCGTACCAGAGACCATGCAGCCTGAGATTTTCCTTAAGGCTGGCGGCAAAACACAAAACGCACCAGTCGCAACCCCGCAAGAACTGGCTGATTACGACGCCATCATTTTTGGTACCCCCACGCGCTTTGGCAATATGTCCGGTCAGATGCGTACCTTCCTCGACCAGACTGGCGGGCTGTGGGCCTCTGGTGGTCTGTACGGCAAACTCGCCAGCGTATTCAGCTCAACGGGAACCGGCGGCGGTCAGGAACAAACCATTACCTCAACCTGGACTACGCTTGCCCACCATGGGATGGTGATTGTGCCTATCGGTTACGCGGCGCAAGAGCTGTTTGATGTCTCTCAAGTTCGCGGCGGTACCCCTTACGGTGCAACCACCATTGCCGGAGGCGACGGCTCCCGCCAGCCAAGTCAGGAAGAATTATCTATCGCCCGCTATCAGGGTGAATATGTCGCAGGTCTGGCAGTAAAACTCAACGGCTAATCTTCAACAGGAGGATTCGAATGCCAACTCAAGAAGCGAAAGCCCATCGCGTCGGCGAATGGGCAAGTCTGCGCAATACATCGCCGGAAATAGCCGAAGCCATTTTTGAAGTCGCACATTATGACGAGAAACTGGCGGAAAAAATTTGGGAAGAAGGTAGCGATGAGGTACTCATCAAAGCCTTTGAAAAAACAGACAAAGATTCGCTCTTTTGGGGTGAACAGACTATCGAACGTAAAAACGTCTAGCGCTCAGACTCCCCCGCGAACACGGGGGAGTTTTCTTTTATTTAGCCGCCTCATTCAGCACGCTGTCGAACTTATCTATCGGGCAAAAACCATCCGCATCTATCGGACATCCTTTCAGCTCAAGCGTTACGCGCTGCGCCGGGGATTTCAGCGTCAGAACGTCTGCATTACGCAACTGCAGCGAGCTCTGATACACATACTCGATTTTCATCAGATCACGATTTGCGTTGCTGTCATGCCAGCGCTGAAAGACAATCTTCCCGCCAATCGGCGTACGCTCGTTCTGATCGTGAAGCTGGTATGGTTTGAAATCCAGCGCGGTGAGCAGCGAAGCGATGTTTGAGTCATGTCCCACCAGCACGGTTATTTTCGGTGCTTTCGCGCGTTCCGTAACCAGCGCATTATCAATATATTTCACCAGAGGTTTGGCGACGTTCTGCGCCACTTCCGGGGAGGTGAACAGGCTGTCCTGATAGCCATTTTTCAGCTTCGACAGAACCTTCCACTGCTGATCCGATTTAATCTCGCCCCAGGCAACCTTGTCCATCGGGAAGCCTTCGTAATACTGCAGCGTGAAGGCATCGACCAGCGAATTCCCCACCTTCAGCGGCCCCGATACGCCTGGCTCCTGCTGGTATTTCGCGCTGAACGTATCTTTGGCATCGGTCAGGGAACACTGCTGTTTTTCTTTACAGGATGGAGAGTCTTTGTAGTCGGTCATTTGCTCAAGCAACTGATAGCTATCGTTGAGCTGCATTTTACTTCGCTCTTTCTCCATGGCCTGAACGGCCTGCTGGCTGAAGGTGGCGGAATCATCGGTGATCACCGGATTAAAGGTGGGATCCATGGTGCCCATTTTTTCCTGATGATGGACCGGAACATCGCAACCTGGGAAAGCACCGGTGACAAAGAACTGCGCCGTAGCAACAGTGCGCTGCAGGCTGTTAGCATAGGTATACACCGTATCCGGTGCCGGACATTCGCCCGATTTCACCATCCCATGCTCTGCTAGCCACTCTCGCATGTAGTGGCCCATATAGATTTCCAGCACACCGCCTTTAGTAGTGAGTTGTCCGCCGGGGACATCCCATTCTGGCCATTGTTTGGGTGTGGACTGTTCAAGAACGCTGCCATTATTGGCTAAAGGTGCACGTAAGTTATGCCGACTCATCATCAATACTTGTTGAAGCTGATACCCTTCCGGCGCGGTCTGCGCCTGCGCGGCGTTGGACAGTAATACAGCCCCTGCCACAGCGGCGGCGATTAACGATTTATTCATCCCTACGACCTCTTGTTGTTATCAATCACAACAGAGTGTGACAGAAATATGACATATTTCCGGGAACGCTTTCGCAAAACAGACCATCTAGCGTGTCGTTTTAACACCAAACTCGGTTTCGAGTTTACGAATACCAAGAGGTGTGAAGATGACGTGGCGGCTGCCCTGTACTGTTTTTATCCATCGCTGTTCACTGAACCAGCGCAGCAACGTTGCGCCAAGCACACCACCAGGATGATAACGTCGCTCGCTCCAGTCCAGACAACCGCAGGTTAACTTCCGCCGGGATGAACCCGCCGCTAGGACAATCCCCATCTGGGCCAGCTTTTCCTGGCCAAGAGGAGTCAGCGTTTCACCATCCGGCGTTAACCACTGACGGGAAACCAATGTATCAAACAACCTCACCGCCACCTCTCCGGCGAGATGGTCGTAGCAGGTGCGGGCATGCCGCAAACCTGGCGGCGTTGTGATTCTCCGGGGCGTTGATGTCGCCCACGCAACGCCCATCAGGCGTTCCAGCAGTTCAGCGATATCGGAACCTGCAAGGCGAAAATAACGATGTCTGCCCTGCGCCAACGCTACAACAAAACGTTGTTCGCACAGACGCGCGAGATGCGCGCTGGCGGTCGACGCAGACACATCCGCCACAGCGCTGAGCTCAGTTGCAGTCCAGGCGCGGCCATCCATCAGGGCGCACAGCATACGCGAGCGCGATTTATCGGCCATCACTGCCGCAGTGAGTGCCATTTTCGACTCCAGATCGCCCTCTTCTTCATGTAACATCACGGATGCCATAACGACCTCATTGCCCCTGAATCTCTGAATTAACGATGCCATGAAAGTCGCGCAAAGTCACCGAACCGGTCACACAGCACGCAGCATCATCTCTGTACCCAACCCGACCAGACAAAACAGAAAACAGCGTTTAAACACGAGCGGAGAAATAACCCTTCGCACACGGGTTCCTATCCACTGGCCAATAAGTGCAGGAACAATGGCCAAAGCCGACAAGCTTAGGGATTGTACGGGCAGCGCGTTGTGCCACCACAGACCCAGCGCCAATGCCAGGGTCGAAAAGGTAAAAGAGATCCCGAGCGCCTGTACCAGTTCATCTTTCTCAAAGCCCAGGGACTGGATCCAGGGCACGGCGGGCATCACAAACACCCCGGTTCCGCCGGTCAATAAGCCGGTCACAAATCCAATAACGAGGGAGTACGGTTTTTCACGCTGCGGGGCCACCGCAATTTTCTTTCCTGCCAGTGTCCAGATAGCGTAGGCCACCAGCGCCACGCCGAGTGCAAACTGAGTTCGGGTGGTGTCGCCCCCGGTAATCCAGGCGCTGGCAAGCAGAGTCGCCACTACCACTGTCAGCAGCATTGGCCACAGTCGTTTGAGTAATTGGCGTGTATTTCCACCACCGCCAAACTGGAACAAATTGCTTATCAGCGAAGGCAATAGCAGCATAGCCGCCGCCGCAACCGGTGAAATAAGCGATCCGAGGATCCCCATCGCCACGGTGGGCAACCCCATACCCGTAACGCCTTTCACCATCCCGGCGAGGACAAATGTGGCGACAATCATCACCACCAGAGCGGGTCCAAACGCTAAAGAACTCGTCATGTTGCACTTTCCTGGAAAAGAGAAGATGACTGATTCTGGACGTTAATCACTGTGCTTGCTTCGTCAGGCAACGAAATATGCCTTCCAGAGGAAGGCGACGCCATAAAAAAATGCCGGGTTTCCCCGGCACATTTATCAGAACGTTTTCGCCCACCACAACCGAAGTTTCATGCTCCAGTAGCTGGTCCAGCCGCTGGTGGTTGATACCACCCGACCTTCTGACATCACCACCAATGTGGGCGTGACGCTAATCGCCCAACTGCGGGAAATAACCCCGTTCGCATCATTGATGACCGGAAATTCCACGCCTTTACGCAACAGCCAGCGAGATACCTCAGCTTCATTTCCGGAGCGTAACGCAATGGTCATCACATTTTCCCCTTCAGAACGCAGCCTGTCGACTTCCGGCGTCGTGAAGCGGCATACGCCGCACCAGCTCGCCCAGAAATAAAGCAACACTGGCTTGTCTTTGCTGAGCGCCGCCAGCGTGACGGTTTCACCATCCAGCGTTTGTAAAGGCGTGCTGTCAAAAGAGGCAGGGAGCTGCGGCGCGCGCCAGGCATCCATCAGCAGCATCGCCCCCGCCAACAGTGCCAGTAAGATCAGCCCTTCGCGCAGCCAGCGGCGCAGTTTACTGAGCATTGGCCGCCGCCAGTTTTTCTTTTACCACTTCCTCAAGCGTTTCCCACGGCACCGCTCCGGGAATAAGTTCATCGCCAATGATCGTTGCGGGGGTTCCCTGTACACCCACCAGTCGCGCCAGTTGCAGGTTAGTGCTCAGCGTTTCAGCACTTTGGGCGTCCAGCGTCACCGGACTGGCCCCCGCTTTTTCCTGCGCCTGTTTGATACTGACATCGGTATGGTAGCCCTTCTTCTGCATCAGTTTTTCATGTAGCGCCAGAAACTGCTGCGGATGCTGATGCCATGTCGTCAGCACGGTCCGCGCCGCCAGTTCCGAGCTTTCACCTTTAAACGGCAACGGTTTGATCACTACCGCCACGTCAGGATATTTCTGCACAATTTTTTCCAGCATTGGATCCAACTGCTTGCAGTATGGGCAGTTGTAATCGGTGAAGTTTATCAGGGTCAGTTTTGCCTGCTTTGCGCCAATCCGCGGGCTGTTGGGATCGTTAAACAGGGCTTCCTGAATTAATGCTTCAATTTGCTTTTCCTGTTCCGGGGTAAACGGTGCAGGCTCTTTCGCGATACTGACGGCAGAAAACAGGGTTAACAGCAGAACAATCATCATCTTCATGGGGTAACTCCTTTGGCATCGTTCAACGTTTGCAGTACCGCATCGCGGGTTAACAACGTGGGTAACACCTGGCCTTCCGGCAGACCGGGGCCATAAATTTGGTTATACGGCACAGCAACCTGGCCGCGTTTTTTTAGAAATTCGGTAATGACTTCAGAAGGGAGTGTCCAGTCGCCGCGCAGCGCCACCACATCCGGCTGTTGCAATGCGGCCTGTACGTCATCTTTATGCAAGACGTTGAACTTGTTTACCTTACAGGTGATGCACCAGTCTGCTGTGACGTCAATGAACACGCGCTTATGTTGCGCCAGCGCATCCTCAATAGCTTGCTCGCTTAGCGGTTGCCAGTTCACGCTCTCTTTGCCGGTGCTTTGCCCTACGAACCCGAAATGCGGGAGCAGCAACGTCGCAAGCCAGATAGCGGAACCCAGCATCATCACGCCGAGCAGACGCCGCAAAATATTCATCCAGCGTCCTGGCCGCGGCAAACGCAGCGCCAGACCGGGACGCAGAGCCACCAGCAGCCACGGTAAGCTCATTCCCAGCCCAAGTGCGATAAACAATCCCCACAATGTCGGCAGCGAAGCGGTCAATGCCACCGCCACCGCCGTTCCAAGGAACGGGGCACTGCACGGCGTAGCAAGCAGCGTCGCAAATGCACCTTGCCAGAAATGTCCCGACAGACCGTTGCCGCCGTGAGTCGCCAGCGTGGTAGTCATCGCAGAAGGGAGTCGGAATTCAATCCACCCGAACAGGCTGGCGCTGAACGTCAGCATCACCAATACCATCACGCCAATGAACCATGGATTCTGAAACTGGATCCCCCAGCCAAGCGCCTGATTGGTTAAACGCAACACCGTCATCAATAGAGCCAGAGCCATAAATGAGACAAGTATTCCGGCTACCGATGCGAGGAACTGACGACGGACCTGGCGACGACTTTTTTCCTCGACCAGCAAAATCGAGCCCAGCTTCATGCCCAGAACCGGTAACACACAGGGCATCAGATTGAGGATCAAACCGCCCAGCAGCGCCATTAGCACCACTTGCCACAGTGGGAGTGAGGCGTTCTCAACAACCGGGGCTTCGCCAATCGCAAGACGACTTTCCTGGGCAACACCGTTATCTGCCAGCACCAGGGTGACTGACTTACCACGCAGATCCGGCGCGCCTTCTCCCCAACCGTCATGTACAGGTACCGTGGCGCGTAATGTCTCCCCCTCAACATGGATTTGCGGCATGCCAAAATCCGCATCATCAACAGCATCCAGATACAGCCCTGGTGCAGTCCAGCCTCCCGCACGGTGAGCCTCGACGACTAACTCTCCCGCCCGTGCGCCGGCGCTCAGAGCATCGGTCAGGCCGCTGGCAAGTGGGATCTGTCCCATCGCCTGAGCATAGTCATGTGCAAAAGTCGGGTCCTGGGCTGTGGGCGTTACGGAAAAAGGAAAATCCGTCAACAGGCAAACGTTGCTACAGGTGGATAGCGTCAAAACGCCGCTGAGCGTGGCGGGCGCTCTACCTCGCACCACCATCGGGAACGTCACCTTATCGTGATACCCCTGGGTAGTGATATTGGCGACCTCAAAACGAGCTGGGGTTGGCCAGAACCAGTCGACCGCAGGCATTTCCTCTTTCCAGGCGATAGCAGGCGCAACGCCCCCCTCGCCCGGAGAACGCCAGTAGGTTTTCCAGCCGTCCTCCAGTTTGACATCCAACAACAGACGGGTTTCACCGCCAGCGGACGTATCAGCGCGTAACCGCACGCTGGCGTGATCGTTATCGGGTGAACGCAGCCAGCCGGGTTCAGCCGCCCAGGATACGGGCAGCCATAGCAATAACAGACAGAGCAGTGTCTGCCTGAAAACAGTCATCATAGTTTTTCTCCGTGAATAATTATCTAACAGTCAGCAACGGCTGTTCTGTCATTCACGGAAGACGCAAAATCGGAGATGCACCCGGAGAGTGGGCGGCGAGATGGCTCGCGGTGGGAAAAAAGGTAGACGAAACGCCCGCACTGGCGCCAGCAACGACAGCAGCAGGCACAGCACCAGAATAGCACCTTCAAACAGTACGGGTGGCGCAGCCAGTAATGACTTCGCGCTCAGTTCACAAGGGGTAACGGGTGAGGCCTCATCGGCCTGCACTTGTGCGCTGGCGACAACGCTTGTAACGGCGGTATCCATCTGCAACGCGTGCAGACCCGCCATGCGTTGTGCGGTGCAAACCATCACCACAACACATGCCAGACAGAGGAACCACCATCCCATCCGTTGACGTTTCGCCATTATACCCTCACTCATTGATGCGAGTTATCTTAACCACTCGCCGGTTTTTGGCAACCTTTGCGCTGTAAAGTTATGTCCTAGCATCTGCTGGATATACCGCGATTTCAATCAGATTGAGATCGGGATCCCTGACATAAACCGAGCGAATCGGTCCTGTCGCACCGGTTCGTGCAACGGGCCCTTCAATAATCTCGACTCCGTGGGTTTGAAACGTCTCTGTCACCTCTTCCAGTGTACGCGTGGTGATAAAACACAAATCCAGCGCCCCCGGCGTTGGCGCGTAGGCTTTAGGTTCAAACTCTTTTCCCCGAATATGGAGATTGATTTTCTGATTGCCAAAGACGAAGGCTTTCCGACCTTGTGCGAAAGTTTCCAACCTCATGCCTAAAAGCTCGACATAAAAACGAACGCAAGCCTCTTCATGATTGGTGGTTAGTACCAGGTGATCCAGGTGGTCGATCATAGTGATATCCATTTGGATTGCTCATCTCTGACACTTACCCTATTCATTCACGCGCGACAAGAAAAAGACAATCTACAGGGGTATTTGCAGAACTTAGCGAAACACCTTGCCATTCACGCTTTAAAGGCGAAATGATAATTAATCATATTTTCGTCTTTGTTTATTACACTATAACATTGCTAAAAACACCCCCGAAAATATCACGGAAGTTATCATTCACTATTTACGAAGAATGCCAGAGAATATTTCAATGTCAGCACACAAATAATGCCCGCTACGTACTGATGCGTAAATGAAAGTAAGGGTCAGCGCATTTTCAGGGGATTTCCTTATTATATCCAGACGCAATGAATAACGTATTCATTAGCAGATAATTTGTTTATCAAATGTTATTTAGAGTATATGAAAATGAAAAAATATTTATTACCCCTGATTGGGTTACTTTTTACAGTTAGCGCTCAGGCAGCATCATTTACCGACGGTAAAGAGTATATCACCCTGGAAAAACCCGTCGCTTCCGCCCCAGCTGCGCTGAAGTTTTTCTCATTTTACTGTCCTTCCTGTTATCAGTACGATGAAGTTTTTGAAATCACGGATAACGTGAAAAAAGTACTGCCTGCTGATGTCAAACTCACCGAATACCACGTCGACTTTTTAGGTCCGCTGGGGCAAGACATGACGCACGCCTGGTCCGTCGCCATGCTGTTAAACGTACAAGATAAAGTTAAACCGTTGCTTTTTGATGCCGTTCAGAAAAAACAAACCGTTAAAACAGCGGATGATATTCGTAACGTATTTATCAGCGCGGGCGTCAGCGCCAGTGATTATGATGCCGCCTGGAACAGTTTTGCCGTGAAATCCCTGACCGCAAAACAACAAGAAATGGCTAAAGCGGTAGATTTAACCGGTGTGCCCGCCATTTTTATCAACGGTAAATATATGATCAATCCAAAAGGACTGAAATCTGACGACCTAAACTCTTTTGTGAAGAGCTACGCGGATACGGTTCGCTATCTGATCACCAAATCCTGACATTTCGCTAATTTCACTTTTCGCACCACACAACAGTCAAAAGCGCTGTTGGTGGTGCGCAATCACATCATTTAGACCAATATCCTTTCTTCCCGGTTGGCATTCGCCGTTATCAGGATTACCCTAAACTTAGCGGTGTTACCTGTTGTCGGGGTACACCTTCTTCAAGTGTTGATTTACACGAGAGAACGCTATGGAATTAAAGGATTATTACGCCATTATGGGCGTGAAACCGACAGACGATCTCAAGACAATCAAGACCGCCTATCGTCGACTCGCCCGTAAATACCATCCTGATGTCAGCAAAGAGACTGACGCTGAGGCCCGGTTTAAAGAGGTTGCTGAAGCCTGGGAAGTCCTGAGTGATGAACAGCGACGTGCCGAGTACGACCAACTGTGGCAGCATCGCAACGACCCTCAGTTCAGCCGTCAATTCCAGCAAGGAGAGGGGCAAAGCTACAGCGCCGAAGATTTCGACGATATCTTCTCATCCATTTTTGGTCAGCGTGCGCACCAGTCGCGCCAGCGCCCTGCCAGCCGCGGGCATGACATCGAAATAGAAGTTGCCGTCTTCCTCGAAGAAACGCTTACTGAGCATAGCCGCACTATCAGTTACAACCTGCCAGTCTACAATGCGTTTGGCATGGTAGAACGAGAAATTCCTAAAACACTGAACGTGAAAATTCCGGCTGGCGTCGGTAACGGTCAGCGTATCCGCCTGAAAGGTCAGGGCACGCCCGGCGAAAACGGTGGGCCGAACGGTGATTTGTGGCTGGTGATTCATATTGCGCCGCATCCGCTGTTCGATATCGTTAATCAGGATCTGGAAGTTGTCGTTCCTCTGGCACCGTGGGAAGCTGCGCTAGGTGCGAAAGTAACCGTTCCGACGCTGAAAGAGAGCATCCTGCTGACCATACCTGCAGGCAGCCAGGCCGGTCAGCGGCTACGCATTAAAGGCAAGGGTCTGGTAAGTAAAAAACATACCGGCGATTTGTATGCGGTGATCAAGATCGTCATGCCACCGAAACCTGACGACACCAGTGCCGCCCTGTGGCAACAACTGGCAGATGCACAAAAGACCTTTGATCCGCGCAAAGAGTGGGGGAAAGCATAATGGCTAACGTTACCGTCACTTTTACCATTACCGAATTTTGTCTGTACACCGGTGTGTCAGAAGAAGAACTGCATGAGGTTGTCGGCTTAGGGGTGATAGAACCCCATGAAGACGAGACGTTTGACGATCATGCGCTGACCGTAATGCGTCGCGCGATGCGCCTGCGTCAGGAGCTGGAACTTGACTGGCCAGGGATTGCCGTTGCATTGACGTTGCTGGAAGAGAACGCTCAGTTACGTCAGGAAAATCGCCTGCTGCGCCAGCGATTGTCCCGTTTTATCAGCCATCCTTAGTGCGTCAGGGCCAGCATGGTGCTGGCCCTTTTATTGTCCGCCCCGCGCTCTTAATGACATTAAGCAGTAGATAGCATACAGTCAGAGATAAGAATTATCTCAAACAATAAGACGTTGAGCCATGCAGCTTAAGCCCCTCACAAAAGGTCGTTTTCACAATATCTGGCAGCAAGATGATGCCTTAATTGAGAAGATATTCCAGGAACTGCTCTCTGAAACGCAGATGATCCACGAAGATGAGTATCTCTATCGCCAGGGACAGGTAGTCGATCGACTTATCATGGTGCAATCAGGCAGAATTTCCCTGCGTTACAGCGCGGAAAATGGTCGCCGTTTTCAGTTGGGCGCAATGGAATGTGATGAGCAACTATTTGGTGAAATGGAGTTTTTTACCGGGTATCGCTGCCAGCTTGATATCGTGGCCGAAGAGCCGTTGACCGTGGCGGTGTGCAGCTGTGATCGTCTGGAAGAAGCGCTAAACCAGCACCCGAGACTGGCGATATTTTTTGCCAGTGCGATGGCGATTGATTATCAGGATATGCTGGAAATCTTCCTGCACCGGATGCTCTACCCTATCGTTCATAACGTGGCGTATGATCTGTATCGCCAGCATCAGAACAAACAGCCGATGGATGGTTTCCATAAAAAATACCAGGAAGCAGAACGGTTCGGCACCACCGATCGGGTCTATCGGCGGGCGGTTAAAGCCCTGACGGATGCCGGACTGGTAACGCGCACGAAGCAAGGACTGGAAATTAAGGATCTGGATGGGCTGCGTAAATTCCTCGGCAATGACATCATTGACTGACACACCATCCCCGTAGAGAAGGTTGGTGTGTCAGTTCAGCGCAATCAGAATTTATAGGTAAGGTTGAAGTAGTGACCGAGTCCGGTGGTGCGCCCTGCTCCGCCGTGATTTTCCATCAATGCCATATTGCGGAAATACTTCAGGCCATAACCCACCGCATAATGCTCTGAATGCCAGTAGATACCGTTATACCATTCAATCGCGTTATTGCTGTATAACGGTTGATTAGCAATCTTGTTAGCGGCGAACTGATAGTCAAAGTAACCCTGATAGTTCAGGTAGCTGCCGTTGGCAAAGGTATAGAACGGCGTCGACCAGTTAGTCGAGAACATGTAGCCATCCCACTTGCCTTCGTTATCCGCACCGTAGTTTTCACGCACATAATGCGCATAGATGTTCATTCCCACCAGACCAAACCACGGAACCTTAACATCTGTGCCCAGACCGACATAATGTTCAAATAATTCCCGGTCGCCAATGTTATTTACCGTTGCGATATAGAATTCGTTAAATGGCCCAACGGATAAATCTTTATTAAAAATAGCATCCAGGGAAAACCGTGGGGATATCTTGGCGAAAAAGTTATCGCCACCATGGCGGTCATCCTGCTTGCGGTCAAAAATATCAAAGAAATCGACATAACCATACAGATCGATAATTCCGGAACGCGCCCCAAACTCCAGTTCCAGATAAGTGTCATTACGAATACCATAAGGCACTTTCGCATCCACACTTTGCATTAAGTTCATCTGCATCCAGTTAAAATCATTTTTACGGACGTTGCCATCGGTATAATCAGCAGCAAGCGCTTGCGTACAGCTCATTGCAACGATTGCGCCCAGAACTGTTTTTTTAATCATTGATTTATTCTTCATCATTTTCAATTCCTTTGAGCAAGGTTGAGTGTCGCCCCACCAAATAAATGGTGTGGCGACTGACTATCTAATTAGAGAGGTAAGTGTTATTACTGTGCTTTGTTACGTTTAAGTTTTAATGTACCCATCAACATGATAAAGATTATTAAATATAATACTGGTATTGCGTACATAATTTTCTGCAAGCCCATTGTTTTTTCCATTAGCGCACTGATCGCTGGACTAAACATAGCCCCGGCGCTACCGCTAATTAAAATATATGAAACATTCTGACTACTTGCGCGCTTCACAAATGAAACTCCGTAGGCAATAAAGGAGTTATACAGCGCCGCACAGACGAATCCGTAACTATAAGCCAGATAATCAAGCCCCGAGATGTTGTCTTTCGTTACAATAATGGTCGTAATAACGCAAGCGAGCAAAATAATACTCAACAGGAAATAATGTATCCTCACTCGAGAAACAATGACAGTTGATACTAGCGCCCCAACCAACGCCGCTCCCCAGTATTGCGTAATAATATTACCGGCTTCTTCAAAAGGAATGCCAAATTTGTTCTTCACAAATAATGGTGCCCAGGTCAGGAAGGTATACAGCGCCAGCATACCTAAGAACAGACCAATACCTCCGCTAATAATCCCTGGGTTCCACTCAGACTTCACCGCGTCTGTCCGCTCCTCCGCAGACGCGTTTTCACAGGCAGTAAAACGAGTGAGCGCCACCACACCTAACGTAAGTAAGGCCACCATGCCAACACTTAGATAGCTGTAACTCCATGACATATTGTGCGTCAGGGCGTAGGTGGTGATCAGCGGGAAAACCACGCCTGCGACGTTAAAGGTGGCGTCTTGTACCACCAACATTGTACTTTGAATGCGATCCTGCCATACCGAAACGACAATCGTTCCTGCCACACACAGACCAATCCCACCGCAAAAGCCCACCAAAGTCATAGCAACCATCACTGGCCATAAGCCGGGGCTTAAGTGCATTGCCAGCGAACAGAGGAACACTATCGAATAGATAATAAACGTCATTCGCTTGACGCCAATTTTTTCTATCAGGAAAAAGGCGGCGATGGTCCCCGCTAATGCCCCACCGTTAAGCAGCGAAAATATCGAGGCAACGGTATTCACATCAGCACTGTAACGTACCGCAATCGGTTCAATCAGCATTCCAAACTGACTGGCAAACCCCGCCATAATAAAATTTGCCAGAAAACTAATCAGTGTAAGTGCTATTTTATTCTTCATATAATGACATCCCTGATTGGTTCAATTAAAAGCCAATGCTAAGCCGTAACGGCTGTATTTAGCGCCAGCTCAATCATATTTTTAAAAGTTAATTGTCGTTCCTCTGCCGTGGTTTCTTCGCCTGTCAGGCAATGATCGGACACCGTTAAAATAGCCAGTGCTTCAATATTAAATTGGTGTGCTAAGGCGTATAAGCCGGCCACCTCCATATCCACACCCAGTACACCAAACTTTTCCAGTGCAGGAACGAGGTTTTCGTCAGGATCGTAATAAAGATCGCCACTGAAAACATTACCGACCTTAATGTCGATTCCGGCCTTCTGTGCCAGCATCCACGCCTGTTGTAGTAATGGGAAGTGAGCGGACGTCGCCATCGTGTAGCCCGCGCTACGTTTTAAATTTGTGACAGAGTCAGTACCGGCAGCGAGAGCCAGAATAATGTCGCGCATTTTGACATGCGGTTGTGTTGCCCCCAGACTACCGACGCGAATAATTCTCTTCACATTAAAATCATGTACCAGCTCATGGGCGTATAGCGTCATAGACGGAATACCCATACCGTGTCCCATCACCGAAACAGGTTGACCAAAATAAAGACCGGTATAGCCCAGCATATTACGCACGTTGGTAACTTCGCGGTAATCCATAAGATAATTTTCGGCAATAAATTTTGCGCGCAGCGGATCGCCCGGCATAATCACAGTTGGCGCAAAATCACCCGCTTTAGCATTAATATGTGCAGTCATAACAATTCCTGAATTATGGGTATTGGAGATATGCAGGGATTGTAACCAGACGTTTGCAGAGGATTGAGGACAAAAGTCCTGCTCAAAGGATCGGCCTCTCATTTCTGAGAGTTAGAGTTGCAGGCTTAGGATGCAGAGGAAAACTATGCCCCGGCAACAGTTAGGAAAAGCAAGACCCAGAACAATAAAAGAACAGATTAGCCCCCAAATCGCTGGTGACTACCGCGTTGGCGCGAGTAGCCATAGCAGCGTCAATATTGTTTTGAAAATGGTCTTATTGTTATTATCGTATTCCACTCTAAGCTTGGATGCCTGCCATGACCCGATTAAGGTTTAGTGAGATGACTCACGCCGATATACCTGCTGTTCAGTCGTTCCTTATTAAGCATCTTAATTTGTTCTTCAATGCCGGGAGAGTCATGCCTGCTGCTGAAGAAGATATCTTCGATCTCAGGCAGCAGTATATTTTGCAAGAAAGAAATCTATTACTTTGCGCATGGAGTGAAAAACAAGAGCTCATCGCTACACTTGCGGTATGTCAATATGATGATCGTATCACTGAGCTACGTGGGCACTATAATTTGCCTGAAACGGCAGAAATTTGTCGTTGCTACGTGGATGCGCGCTACCGCAGACAGGGAATCGGAAGCCGGTTGTTTGCTTTAGCTCAAATGTTCTGCCAGCAGCAAAAATATAAAACCTTATATCTTCATACTCATCATTTCTTGCCTGGAGGGTATCATTTTTGGTTGCGTAAAGATTTTAGCGTCGTTATGGATATGCAGGATGAATGGCAATTGGTACATATGCAGAGATCACATTATTAAATTAACCCAACGCTAATTAACTGCGTTATTGATAACGATCAATATGATTAAATTGAAAAAATAAAACCGTGTTTATAGTTTGATCAATATCAATCAATTCTCATTTAGCTTTTTATTGTTATTTTCATGTATACATCCGAGATAAAGGATTTAAGCATAACCAATTGTAAAACATAACAATTTTACCAAAGGTGTGAGGTTTTCCCTGTTTATTCATACGGTTGACCTCGTTAACAATTGCCGTTAGAGTCGCTTTTGACAGCATTTCATTACATTTTTGTATATGAATAGGAATATGGTGAGAATTATTCAATTCAATTCCATAACTGCCCCCGCAACTGTAGGCGGATGCAGAATATCCTTGTGTGGTTAATAAGCCACAGGTCACTGTAAAGCTCGTCTTTATGGGAAGGCCGATATTCTGATTACCGTGAGTCAGGAGACCTGCTGTCAACGATGTATACCATTAAGTGGACGGGATGGTCCATGGGATGAATTATTTGACGTAAGCAGTAGTGTATTTATGAATAAGATTTTGGCTAAGTAAGGCTTATTTGCATTTGTTGCATATCTTCATTCTTAAAATTCACGATTTAATGTCATCTATCTTCATGTCTCCTCCCGATATATGGAATGAAATGAGCCATGACCAGACTTTAAGATTCTGGCATCAACGGGACGATGATAATGCACGCTAATTCTACATTTTTCTCTTCTAAAAAAACGCTTCTGGCTATTGTTGGAACCACTGTACTGTTGACTTCCGGTTTTTCTAACGCGGCAAAAACCGAATATCCTCTGACGATTAAAAACTGTGGACGCGATATTACCTTTAATCAGGCACCAACGCGCGTGGCAACCGTGGGTCAGAACAGTACCGAGATTCTCTATTCACTGGGGCTGGCCGATCGCGTCGTGGGTACTTCGTTGTGGTTTGGCCCGGTACTGGATGCTTACAAAGCAGCAAATGAAAAAGTTGCCGTCATTGCGCAAAATATTCCCAGCTTTGAAGGAATTGTGGCTAAAAAACCAGATCTGGTCGCCAGCCAGTTTGAGTGGCAAATCGGCCCTGCTGGCACAGTTGCCTCATACGAACAGTTTAGTGAACTGAAGGTGCCCGTTTACACCGCGCCAGCTGACTGTGCTAAGGATAACGAAGATGGGGGTGATGGTGTTCGTAAGGGCATGTTTGATATTGCTATGGTGTATCAGGAAGTCGCCGATCTGGCAAAAATTTTTGATGTTCAGGATAAAGGCGAAGCGCTGATTGCCAGCCTTAAAGCGCGTGAATCAGCAGCAAAAAATAAAATTACCGGCATGGATAAGAATGTTTCTGCCGTGTTCTGGTTCTCAAGCGCCGATTTACAGCTCGATCCTTACGTTGCCGGGAAGTTTGGCCCAGCAGCATGGATAGCCCAAACGCTGGGTGTGAAAAATGTCATTGATTCTGCTGAAGAGTGGCCAACGGTGGGCTGGGAAACCATCGCTAAAGCTAACCCTTCTGTCATTGTGCTCGGTGAGATGAGCCGCCGACGCTTCCCGGCAGATGATTGGAAGATCAAGATGGAATACCTCCAGTCCGATCCTGTCACCAAACTGATTCCTGCCGTCAAAGAAAACCATCTGCCGGCCATTGACGTACAGACAATGAATGCCGGGATCAGAACTATTGATGGGGTGGAAAAACTGGCTGACGCTCTGGTTGAATATGGCTTAGCACATCCGCAGGCTGCTCATTAATCTACATTTTGCGCTATATCACGGCACGGTATAGCGCATCTCCGTTACTCAGGAACGCAGATAATCATGAGTGATTCTCGCAGGATGCGTCGCGCTGTTGGTCAGCTTGCGGTGAGAGTCGGTGGTCATGCCGTTTGGGTCAGTGCGCTGATGTGTTGCGTACTGCTGGCGGGGATTTCCATCGGCGAAACGTTTATCCCCTGGCAGCACGTACTCAGCACGTTGGCAAATCATCTTTTCGATACCCACTATCCTGTCGATGCACTGGATGCGGGGATCGTCTGGAACTACCGCCTGACCCGAGCACTGGTCTCAGCAAGCTGCGGCGCCTGCCTGGCTGTTTCCGGCGTAGTGTTGCAGTCGTTGCTGCGCAATGCGCTCGCCGAACCTTATCTACTGGGGATTTCTGCCGGAGCATCTACCGGTGCGGTGCTGATTGCGCTCACGGGACTGGGGGCTGGCATCATCAGTATGTCTTTAGGGGCGTTCATTGGTGCGCTGACGGCATTTCTGTTCGTTGCGCTATTGGCGATGGCCGCTGGCGGTAAACAAGGCGGCGGGATTACAACCCAAATCATTCTTGCCGGGATCGCCAGTTCGCAACTGTTCAATGCGATTACGTCGCTTATCATCACCCGCTCAGCAAACGCCGAGCAAGCACGCGGAATTATGTTCTGGTTGTTAGGCAATTTGAGCGGTGTACGCTGGCCCGATGTTGTCTTAGCTATTCCTACCGCTCTGGTCGGTATTGCGCTGTGCTTCTGTTATGCCCGCCACCTTGATGCGTTCTCCTTTGGCGCTGAATCCGCGGCATCGTTGGGCATTCCGGTCAAACGTACCCGCGCAGTACTGATTGCTGCCGTCACCGGCATGACGGCGATTATGGTCTCCATTGTTGGTGCGATCGGCTTTGTCGGTCTGGTGATCCCTCATGCCGCTCGTTTGCTGGTCGGCAACCAGCATCATCGACTGCTGCCGGTTAGTGCGCTTACCGGCGCCATTTTCCTCATTGTCGCCGATGTTATTTCTCGCACGTTACTACCCGGCCAGGTACTGCCCATTGGGGTAATCACGGCTTTGGTCGGCGCGCCTGCGTTTTCAATCATTCTGATAAGAGGAAACCAGAACAAATGACGGTAAACCTCGTACAGCCACTTGTTACCTCTGCGCAAGCCGTTATTGAAGCCTGCAATCTGCGTTGGAAGGTAAAGGGTAAGACGATTGTTGATGATATTTCTCTCCGCGTAACTCCCGGCGAGTTTGTCGGTATCATCGGTCCCAACGGCTCGGGCAAAACGTCACTGATTTCACTGCTGGCCGGTTTGCTGAAGCCGACTTCCGGGCACATCACTCTGCGGCAAAAAGCGCTCCAGCACTATTCGCGGCGTCATCTTGCGCAACATGTGGCGCTGGTCGAACAACAGGCTGAAACCAGCGAGCGGATTACCGCTTTACAAGCCGTTTCTCTGGGACGGACCCCCTGGCTTAGCCTGCTCACCCCCTGGTCTGCCAAAGATGACGATATCGTACAAACGATGCTGGAGAAGGTCGATCTCAGTGAATTACAGCACCGCTGCTGGCATACCTTTTCCGGGGGAGAAAAACAGCGCCTGCATATTGCACGGGCGCTGGCGCAGCAGCCGCAATTGTTGCTGATGGACGAACCCACCAACCATCTCGACATTCAACATCAGATTGGCCTGCTGAGTCTGGTTAAACGTGAAAAGCTCACGGTGATTGCTGCTCTGCACGACCTTAATCATGCCGCAATGTTCTGCGATCGCATCATCGTAATGACCTCCGGACAAATGGCGATGCAGGGTAAACCTTGCACCGTTTTTACCCGCGAAAATCTCCATGCCTGGTTTGGTATCGACGCCGTTGTCGAACATGAAGCGGGTAGTGAAAACTGTTTTATTCGTTATCAAAGACCTGATGAATTTTAAGGAAGAATCGATGAAATACCTCAAACAGAGTCTGAAAGTTTTGTGTTTACTCGCCCTCGCCTCTTCAGCCTTCGCGCAAACTCACGAAGTGTTGATGAAGAATCGTGGGTCTGCGGGGCCGATGGTCTACGAGCCGGATTATCTGGAGATCCAACCCGGTGATACGGTGAAGTTTATCCGTAAGCATAAGAGCCACAACGCGGCTTCAATTGCTGAATTGTCTCCGGCTGACTATCCCGGTTTCATGGGAAAAATAGATGAAGAGATCGAGGTGACTTATGACAATCCTGGATTTTACGGCATCAAATGTTCACCGCATTACGCTCAGGGCATGGTGATGATGATTAAGGTTGGCGATACCACGTTACCGGACAGCTATCGGGCATTCAAAGCGCCGGGTATTGCTGATAAGCGCTTTCAGGAAATTTACGCGCGTATCGACAAACAATAATCCGCATTACTCTGGGAGAAATACAAGGTGGCAGATAAAAAACTTGCAGATGGCGAAATCCAGGAACAGCGTCGGGAATGCCTGTGTAAACTGACGAAATTCGTCGGCGCGGCGGGCGTCGCGGCTGCCGTGTGGCCGCTGGTTTCGGCCTTAAGCCCGGATGAGAAAACGCTAGGGGAAAATGAACCGATTGATGTTTCTCTTGCGGGTGTTGCTGCTGGACAAACCATCAGGCGCATATGGCAGGGAAAGCTGATTCTTATTCACCACCGCACGCAGGAAGAGATTGTCGCCGCCAGAAATACCGACTGGCATACGCTTATTGACCCACAGTCTGACAGCGAGAGGGTCTCTGCCGTTCATCCCCAATGGCTAGTGGTTCAAGGGTACTGTCCACATGCCGGATGTGTCCCCAACGCCCAGCCGGGAGGGCTGGGCTGGATTTGTCCGTGCCACGGCTCGGAATTTGATACCTCCGGGCGCGTGACGCGCGGCCCCGCAACGGCCAACCTGGCAATCCCGGATTACGCCTTTCATTCTGATGGTCAGATCGTGCGTATCGGCACTAAGGAAGCCTGACATGATGAGTGAGCGCGTCTATTCGCTTCGCTGGCGAATTCCTTTTCCTCGTTCGATTGCCGGACTCTGGCTGTTCGCTATCGGCGCAATCCTGCTGGTTATGCTCGGCGTGCAGATCCTGACAGGTATCGTACTGGCGATGTTTTACGTGCCGACAGCCGGGCTGGCATTTGACTCCATTATTCATATTATGCGTGCGGTTCGCCACGGAGAACTGATACGTAATATGCATGCTATTGGCGCATCGCTCTTTTTCTTTGCCTGTTATCTGCATATTTTTCGCGGTATGTACTACAACGTGTACCGCAAGCCCTGGACAACAATGTGGTTGATTAGTGTCACGCTGTATATCCTCCTGATGATAACCGCATTTCTTGGTTATAGTCTTATCTGGGGGCAAAAAAGCTACTGGGCGGCAACGGTCATTACTCGCTTTGCCCAGGCCATTCCGCTAGTGGGTGATACGTTATACGCATATTTAGTCGGTAGCCATACGCCGGGAACACCGATGCTTGGCCGCTTTTTTGTTATCCACTTTATTCTTCCTTTTGTGATTGTCGTGGCAACGGTTTTTCATATACGAACCGTACAGTCAGCGTTTGCCCAGGCGATGAAAAAGAAGTTCAGCGAGAAAGAGTCCAGGAGCCTGTTGTTCGATTACAAAATTACCGATCTCGATGCCATCAAAATCACCCTTTTTTTGATGCTCTTCGCCTGGTTTTTATTCTTTGCTCCGCACTATCTGAGCAGCGCCGATAACTTTATTCCCGCAGACCCAACGATTACACCGGCAATTGTTGCGCCAGAATGGTATTTCCTTCCCTTCTTCTCCATCTTGCGCTGCTTCCCGAATGAATTCGTAGGACTAGCCGCGATGTGCGGTTCGATACTGATTTTCTATTTTCTTCCCTGGCTTGATACCTCCCGGGCTCGTTTTCGCCATTACAGCAAGCTGGTCAAATGCGGATTCTGGCTGTGGGTCATCAATGCCTGCTTTTTAGGCTGGTTAGGATCGAAAGCGCTGGTTGGCCCCGACCTTCTTGACGGTTTTCGTAACGAAGAAGGTTGGATACGTGCCGCGTCCCAGCTTTCGACGCTGATTTGGTTTGCCTGGTTTTTAATCGTATTACCTTGCCGTCGTTTTCTGGAAAAACAGGACTGATAATGAAACGACTATTGAAATTCAGTGTTCTGTGTTTTTCTCTATTGGGACTGGGCTCCACCTATGCGCAAGAAGCCACGCCTGAACGACAGGAATGGAGTTTCAGCGGCATCAATGGCCAGTATGATAAAGAGCAGCTTCGGCGTGGTCTGCAGGTTTATGAAGAGAAGTGTCGCGCTTGTCACGGCATGAAGCACCTTACCTTTCGAACCTTGACCAGATCCGGCGGCCCGGAACTCACGGAAGAAGAAGCAAGAAGTATCGCTAACGGCTATCAGTTTCCTGAGATTCAGGATGACGGCCAGATGGGTGAGCGGGACGGGACGCTAAATGACAGCTTTATATCGCCATATTTAAACGAGCGGGAAGCTCGATACCTTAATAATGGCGCAGAACCTGTTGACCTGAGCTATATCGTCCGCGCCCGCTCATACGATCGTGGATTTCCGCAATTCCTGTTAGATGCTTTTCTGCCCTACACGGACCAGGGAGCTGATTACGTCTACGCGTTACTCACCGGCTATCTGCCTGACGATCCCGAACTGAAGGCTAACCGCTATTTTCCGGGCGGCGTGATTAACATGCCGAAACCGCTGAATAGCGGAGAGATCCAATGGAGTCCGGCGTCACAGAAAGCTGAAACTGAGGAGCAATACGCCAGGGATGTTACCGCCTTTCTGGCATGGGCAGCCGATCCGGCGCTCTCTGAACGAAAACAGCAAGGGAATTACGTTATGGGCTATCTGGCTATTATGCTGGGGCTGCTATGGATATTACGACGAATGAAGAGACGTTCGCTCATGTAGCTTTTGCGAGGCGGGGTGATTACTCATTTCACCAGTATTCAACCGGTCAGCAGCACTGTTGCCCTTGCGCGACTAAGACGAGTAAAGGAAGACAAAATATAAACCGAGCAAAACGAAAAAACCCCAAGCTATTTGATAGCTTGGGGTTTATGTTTGGCGGAAGCGTAGAGATTCGAACTCTAGAACCCTTTCGGGTCGCCGGTTTTCAAGACCGAAAAATAACACTTAAAAATCAAACTGATAACACAATAAAAAAGAATAACGTCAATACAAAAAGCACATCAAAAACAATACATTATGCACAACGCAAACAGCGATATTCTTCGAAATTATGCACTATGTCTTGACTGATTATCTGCTATTGATGATAGTAACTGTATAAAAACACAGTAACGAGGCTATCATGAAAAACAGAGAGTCCAATGTCAGCAGCCTACAAGAATTAGCCGATTTTGACGTCGGCTATTCCTTGCTCACAAATGAAGTCTATCTGTCCGCATCATTCATCGATAACATGGCCTGCATCCCACATTGGCCAGTAAAGGAATTCCCAGACCAGTTTATGTGTATCTCACGTACTCGTGCAGAAGAATTGATAAAGGAGTTACAGAAAGCAATAAACTACATGGATGCAGGGATTGATAACCCCCATTGAAGCGGCTCATTAAAAGCACGAAAGTGTTTCACTAAAGTTACGACAGAAAGCGGATTCGTGTTTTTAGTGAGACAAAATATTTTAATAGCTCTTTAACCATGGCTAACAAGACCAGCCACTGTACATTTGGTGTAAAGGCCAGATTGGACCACCCCAAATTGTCATGGCAATTTATGATAAAATTGACCGGTCAAAAAAGGAGACTCCAATGAACATCAGCCCCCCTAAAAAAATCACCACCCTGAAATATTTTGTTGACGCCTATCCTGAAAGCATCACTGATGCAGCATGGAAAGATCTGGTCGATGAAATCGGAAATCTCAAAGAGGTCTATGGATACATTGCATTTTTACACGATGACGGTTTTTTGAAAGGCAAGATCAGCTTTGATGGTTCTGGCACTAATGAAGGCAGTTGGATGATTGATTTAAGTTCTCTCCGAGTGACTTCTCAGGGATATGAGTATTGGAGAAAAAAGAAAACCGAAGCTTCATTGCGATCCAATGAGATATTTTAATTGTATACATTTTTGCAGGTACGATTGTTTCAAGACAAGAATGATGGGGTTTAACCGTTGCCCGGCTATGCCGGGCATTCTCCCAAAGGTTCCTATTCTGGCGACTCAGGTAGCCGTTTAGACCAGTCTGCCGCGCTGATATAAGCTCGCAGTGCTTTTCGATAAGCAGTCCACGCCAGCAAATCTTCACGAATAACACTCTCTGCTGTGCCAGACCAATCCTCATCGGCAATACGCTCATTGAGGCCGGTGATTTTTATTGATGCTGCGGCATATTCGCTGTTGGCCGTTGCCATGTTTTCTCGGGCGATTTCATCTGCTGTTTTTTCAATAGCCGGAGCCGTAAAAACCCCATCAGCATAATGCCAGCCAATTCCCACACCATCTACAGTCTGAACCAGCTGCCCACCATAATCTGAATCGCCACCACCACCAGATACCTCACCTGTATTTGCACCTCGATCACCACCCAGCGTAGAGGGATCAATAATAATCATATTCACGACAACGCCGGCGCGAACCACTGCATATGTCTGGTTCATTATGCGCACTCCCATACAATTACGACACCCGGCGCCCCATTCCCTCCAGAAGCATTCCCACCTGAACCGCCTCCGCTTGTCGCGCCTCCGCCTCCTGCTCCATAACCAGTAGCTGTATTACCATTGCTTGAAACAGCCACGACACCACGACCATCACCGCCTCCACCAAGCAACGATGCCCCGCCATCTCCTGATCCGCCATATAGAGGCGATGTTACTGTTGCAGGGTCACCACGCTGACCTGCCTTATTCACCAGATTCCCACCCGTGGGAGTGACTGAGCTTGAGTTGTTAAATGAGAAAAATGGTGGCGTCTGCGGGGCATAATAAATGCCGCCCGCCCCCCCTGGGGCAGTCATAGAACCGAACGACGTGTTACCGCCAGGATTGCCATTAGCACCAGGGACTCCCATACCGCCCGCACCAATCGTTACAGTGATTCCGGAAGGTGGAGTAGTGAACCGGTGGAGAATATAAGCACCTGCATTACCACCGGTTCCTGCAGATGCCTGTGTCGGTACAGAACCTAACGAACCACCACCCGCACCTCCACCGCCCTGAATCTCTGCCACTACTGACTTTGTGCCAGCGCTTGGGGTGTATGTACCTGACGCTGTAATAACCCTTACGTTAATAAGTCGACCAACACGCCCCTCGGAATCAGCAAGACCGAGGTTTTTTACTCCTTCTTCTGCCGAAGTGGCTCCGAGGCCGCCACGATCCAGCGGAAGAGGGATAACGTTACCATCATTATCCTGTACCCCCCACACTCTGTTATTTGCCAGAACGATGCGTATATTCTCATCTGGAGAAAAAACGCTTGTAAATGCAGAGGAAACCGAGGATGGGGATGATTTAAAGAATTGCAGACCAAGGTATTGGAGAACAGCAGCAATATCAGTCTTGCCGATAATATCACGACCTACCTGAGTGAGGTCTGTTAAAGCTGCAGTATCATCCCCGTTGAAATATGGCAATTTATTCGCGACGCCCACTAACGCGGCTAACGCCGTCAATGTAGGATCCAGCGGCTGGAAGTTCCCAAGGATGTAGGACAGCGTTCCGGCCGTCATCATGTTCGCCACAATGTCATTAGCAGACCATGCTCGAGGGACTGTTCCCTCCTGTCCACGCTGGATAGTAAAGACATCACCATTTCTGGCGGTAACATGAACAATCTCAGTAAGAGTGCCTGTGGCAGCATCGATGATTGTAAGTTTAAAGAAGCTGGTTCCTGTCACCGGAGATGGGAACAGAGTACCTGTCCCGGTATTTACGGTAAGAGATGTTGCAGTTGAACTGATTCCCGCCGCCAGCACTGTCTGAGCATTGTTAGCGGCTAAAAGAGATAGTGCCATTTTTCCTCCGGGATTTTTGGCAATAAAAAACCCCGCCGAAGCGAGGTTTGTTCTGTTTAGTCAAATGTGGTCTAGAGCCATCACCATTGATTTTTTAAATCTTCTTTCGTTAATTTTAGTCTAAATATATTATTATAATTTTTTATGTACTCTTCAGGAGAAGCGCGGCAGTTCATTTGGAAATTTTTGTCAAAATACTCTGGGTTATTTTTTATTTCCATCACACCTCCTGTTTTAATCAATTTCTTTACAATATTTCTGTACTCGTCATGGCTGATAAGAAGCAAGTCGCCGATCCATTTATCACCAACAAATTGACCACTAACAGCGTCATTCGCTGCATTTACAAGCAACATTGAGGAAGCAAAACATATATTATAAATATTTTCATCTGTTGGCTTTAACCCTGTGTTTTTCACTTCTTTAATTTTTTCATTGAATTGCTGTTCATCCGTAACAGAAAGTGAACTAATGCTATTAACACCAGAGAAAGCGAAATTAGAAAAAATCAAAGTCAAAAGTATCAGTAATCCTGAAGGTTTCATCGTCGCATCCAGATTTTAAAATGACTTCATCAGTTTACACCACTCACCCAATAATAGTCACGCTCACTGGTTGATAAAACGGCATGTGGAGCAATCCACTGTCGAAAGCCTGCTTGAACAGCGATGCGTACTCATACTCGTTACTTTTGATGAGAACGCTAGTTTTCTGGTTGTAAGCCCTGCTATTGAACATCTGCGTGTTGTATACCGAAGAATCAGTCAGCTTTCTGAACCCCTTAATAATTGAGACACTAGCTCCTTCACCAGAGAACAACACCGAAATACTCCAGTGTTGGTCGTTCACGACATCAACCCCGTTTACTCCCGTAAGGAACCGCATAATCCGACGTTTCAGCCAGGGTATTGTGAAGTAAAACCCATCCCCTTTATAGAAATTCCACGTCATGATCCGCTTGAACAGATCATCAGAGACAACAACTTGCTCTGACTGGTTTATTACTTTGCGGGTATTGAAGGGTACAGTGTTAAACGTGAATGTATTGAATGCCCCGAGTACCAGCTGCCGACCGCTTGCCAATACAGGAGGTTTCACGCCATATATGCCACGAGCTATCCACCTGAGTTGATCCCCTGAATTATACCCGCCAACAAAAATAGGCAGATTCGCAGTCCGCATCCAGTCATAAATATTTTTTGCCATCGTGTTATACGCAGTCACGAAAGCACGGATATTGTCATCATCATTGTACTGCGTGTACAGGTACGAACGGATAATATCCTCAAGCATTTCACACTCCGTCAACAGTTACGCCATCTGACGCGATGTAGAAGTAACTAAATGGGTCGCCACTTATAATGTTTGTGTTCGGGTCAGGGTTTGTAACAATACCATTAACCGTAATAATAACATTGAGTTTACTAATTAAACTCATATCAATAGTTGCATTGACGGACTGAAGGAAGGTATCTTTCAGGTTATTAATATTTAACGGCTTACCCGCATAAATCCCATTTATATACTGAATTACAGGTGCTGATACCAGCGTTAAAATTGTAGCATCGGTCAGGTAATTCACCCCTTCAGATCCCCACTCAAATTTCACCGTAACATTTTGCTGCAACGGTATAACAAACGGGATTAGATAGTTATCCGGCCAGTCGTTTATGGTCACCACATTATTTCTTACATTTGGCGTGACCTCTCCGCCCCCGGTCCACGAACCGGACGCTGAAGTATCTATACCTATTGAAAACGTATGCGGTGTGAGCACTGTTGCGTTTAGTGGAACGTTGTTAATTCCAGTCATACCATTCACGCCAGAAATGTTGACCACCTGTCCGTTGGTCAATCCATGAGTTATACCTGTGGTGACGACACCAGGATTAGCATTCGTTATACCAGTAACGTCTACTGTCGCTCCTTTTAGCCTGCTGATATCTCCGGCAGATTTAAAAATGGCCCCAGCCATTTCATAAATATCACCTCCCCCGCACATGATGATCCAGCTATTACCGTCCTGTACGACTGATACTAGGCGAGCCTGCACACCATTAACATCAGTAAGCTTCTGCCGGATGAAGCCAGGGTATCCCTGAACTGTTGACATCTGGGATTCCCAGACGCGATCACGAAACTGATAGTTTGATTCACGCTCTAAGCCAGGAACTCCTGCAACCGGATTTGTGCAGGTCAATGTAATTTCGTCAGGAACGCTGGTAATTATCTGGGTAACGGTGCCAGCAGGTACCGCCCATGATCCTGTCGTGGTGGCCGTACAGGTTACCTGCGGCGTAACTCCAGACGAGGGAATAATCGTGGCATCGTTAAGCGTATAGGTATAGATCCCATCGGACACTACAAACCCCTGCGGAATACCAAATCCTGCCGGGCCGTCGAATTGCACAGGAACAGTCGTTGCCCCCTGCGTCTTCTGTGGTGCAATACCAGCCTGTTGAGCCAGCAGGTTAAGCATGTAAATGTTAGCCTTAAGCGGCCCTACCGAATTAATGAGATCAACTCTCGCCTGATCGCAGATTAGCAGTGCGCCAACGTCTGTGCTCACGATATCCTCAATCAGTGAGCCTGGTAACTCTGTGGTAATGCCTGGCGCCATTTGAACGGCCAGTGACACCAGTTGCTCGCGCAGACTTTCTGGGGTTTGCGGAACCGGGCCAGCAGCTGTGTAGCTAACAGATAAATCACTCATACGTTCACCGTTGCAATAATTTTAGAACCAGCGTTGGTTATCGCCGAAATGTTATAGACAGGTGGATCATCACTGACCAAAGCAATTTGTAGCGATGAAAAGTAGGGGCTAAATTGCTGTTGCAGGCGGTTAACGTAGTACGTAGGCAACACCTGTTGAATCACTGATCCGTTGGCCGGAATACCATTGTTCGCAAAGAATGGAGACTCTTGCGGCGCCAGCTTCAGATTTTGCACCAGAGTAGTCAGGTAAACCGCGTCGTTGAATCCATTCTCATCTGTTTCGACCAGAGTCCACTTACCATCTGAATTCCTGCCGTAGGTTCTCATTCAGTGATATTCCCGTTAAATTGCACTGTTGCATTCCCGGTATTGTTGCCGCCGTTTCCGTTGGAGTGAACATGGCTGTTGCACCAGGAAACAAGCGACTTCCAGCCCTCGTACATAATCGCCGGGCTTGTGCTGGCTGTTCCGTCCTTCAACTTCCCTGCCTGACCAGTCAGATTCCACATACCGTCCGTGAGTGTGAAAACTGTTGACCCTACGGTCACTTTGAACTGCGTTGGAGTGGCGATGGTTATGCTGTCAGGAGTAAGTAAAAACGTTGTGTTGCTGCCAGCATCCCGAATGGTGACACCTTCGGGCCCGTAAATGGTCACAACCTGACCGTCGACGCCTTCCCACTCTGTATTACTGATTGGCAAAAATACCAGCGCGCTAAGGTTCGCCGGTGGTGTCAGGTCGGCAATACCACCTCCCTGCCCGCTTACCCCTCCCAGATAAGTATCCGCCGGGATGACTATCCCCTTATCGCCCGGCTGCATTGGGTATCGGATGTACTGAGGACCAAATAGCGGGATGGTAACCTGAGGAAGCACATAAGGGATGTCGCGCAGCTCAAAAGCCACTGTGACCATATTCCCGCTCTGTTTTACTACACTGGCAGGGAGCACCTTTCCTGCTTTTTGCAGCGCAGCTTCCACTTTTCTTTCTGCAAACCGATTCATGTTTGCACCAAAATTTAATTTCTGGCCGATGCTCATTTTTTACCTACCTCAATGAACGGATACGCTTCAATGATTGTTATCCACGACCCTGCTGACGGTTGTCTGCTGTTACCGAGCAAACGAACAGAGGAAACCTCAAATTGCCCAGAGAATGCAGAGTCATCTCGGTACTGAGAATACGACGCAGCCTTAATCATCGGGGTTGCCTGCTGCGGCATAAGAATATGATCTCCCACCTGGATATCGCCACGCATGACGCAAGCAACACTCATAACGTCGAATTTTACCCAGGTAGGCTGACCGATAAGATCATTAAAGTGAATTTGAACTGGTTTTTTACTTCTTTCGGTTGCACTGTCTCTTGATGTCTTGTCTGGATGATTCGTGTAGTCATTGTCCCACACCCTTATTTCATTACCGTTGACTATTGCTATTTCGACCCCGGTATAGCCTTTATTTTTTATTTTAGATAAAGAAAAAGCTTTGAGGTCTTTTGCCAACTCTTCAATTGAATCACAAAATAGATCCCTGTAATAGGTAAGGACAAGCAGATCGCTAATATTGATGTTAAATGTATAACCGCCAATTCTCTGAAAGCACTGAGTTAATGCTACAGATAGCTTCTGACCGACATTCCAGTTAAACGTAAGTGGCAGTGGTGCCAGTTTTCCTCTTGGTGTGCTGGTAACCGGCCCCGCAACAATTATGAAGTCCAGCCTTAACTCAGTACCTTGCCAGTTACCAAACACCTGATTAATCGTACCATCCAGCACCAGACTTGGTGCCGTAACCTTACCAGCCAGAGGTAAACCCGATTTCATGCCTAGGAATATTTTTATTCTCTTACCGAACAGGTCCTGTCGAGCCTGCTGCATTTCTTTTGGGCCAATGCCATAGATTGCTAAATGCGTTTCTCCCTGAGGGGTCGACTCACCAAACCTGAGAATATCGAATTCAATCATCAATGCGCCGGGGTTATAAACACCATTCTTATGGCTTGAATACTGTTGAATTAACTTTTCTTGTTTATCACCTTCAACCTGAGAGAAAATCTGGATATCGTAATAACGCATTAACTGGTTACCTCAATCTGTCCGTTTTTTTCTCTCCAGTACATAGATGTGTAACTAAAAATACCGGAAATTATATTTATACCACCAGCTTCAGGTGATCCAATTAAAGCTGTATTAAGAATGGTGTTACCAGAACTATCTGTGATAAGCAGATACCAACGTTGTGCGGTAATATTCCATTTCAACTGGCAGTTATAAACCGTACCATCAAGAACCGGCGTAAACGCCATGCTTTGACGCTCATCCCCCGTAAAAGGGTAATATTGAGATGTCATATTGCCACTCCCAATTTACCAAGCAGACCAGTAATAGCCTCAGAGACAGAGCCTCCAAGAGATGTGTTACCAAGGGCATTGACAGTACTTGTCCAGGCTGATTCTGTAACTTTGTCTCCGCCACCAATTTTCCCAAGAAAGTTATTTACCGCCTGCTCTGCGCCGGTTTTGGTGATCAGAGGCTGCTCAAAATCCCACATCCATGTCAGCTGAGGTAATGCGTCATTGCCGCTGGTGACATCCTTTACGGTGCGCAAAATACAGCGGTTATAGATGACTGATGGGGTAGCAACGATAAATGTCCCGCCCAGGTTGGCGTGTGCCTGTAGGACAGACTGGAGTGCGCTTATTGTTACCAGCTTTGTCATTGCCCCGGTGTTTTCGTTTACCGGGGCCTTCATTTCCAGAGCAACACGCAACGGCTGTGCCAGTAAGGCATTCGCGGCCACAATCTGGTTAGCAAAAGGATAGCGGGCAATGTCATAATCTACTATCGTCGCGCCCTGCACTGGCTTCCAGTGACAGAAATACTTATCCAGGTCTGTAAGGTTAATCGCGCCCCCCAAAAGACCAGTAACAAAACTGGCACTTTGGGTCAGGGCAACAATCGGCAGCATGCCGCCAGGGATTGCCTGTGCGATGCCTTCACACAGGATAACCGGGGATATTTCAAACCCCAGTTTGTACATCTCGCGAGTGAAACCCATTATCCCATAGCTCCCAACTGTGCACCGGTAACAATCGCATTACCACCTGTGTTGTTGTAAATTTGAATAACCCTATCCTCTGTAACTCGGCTTCCTGCCCCCTCTTTTGATGCCATTGCAGAAATTAACTTCGCCAGCACATAGGGATCATTCAGGTTAAGTTTTTCGTTCTCATTAAATTTGGTCGAGCGAACAACATGACGAATATATTCCTCTGTATCATTTTCATTTGACGGAGCCCATTTACTAACGATATCCCTGACTGTATTCGTTCCACGCTGGGCATATATCTGGAGTTGTTTTGTTGCCGCAAGAACCCCCTCATCCAGCGAAGGGAATACAGCAAACTTCCCGCTTTTAGTGTTACTAGTCTCATAACCCTCCGCCCACCTCAGATTTCCTGGGTTGTTGAAGCGATCGGCAATCGTGCGACCTTTGGCATTTACATTTGCGGGTTGTGAATCGACAGGTGATATTTCCCCACCGGAAAAGAAGCGTTTAACACCTTTTAACCATCCCCAAACATGCGGATCATCCTCGCTGCCAGGCGTATAGGTCTTTCCTGTCTTAGGATCTGTTACGGGGTTTGCATTAAGAATTGTCGACTCTGATTTAACACCATCAATAATTCCCGCGGCGTCTGTTTTACCAAGAATCCAGTCGACAACCTTCCCAATTACTTTTCCAAGCTTCTCGACTTTTACCATGAAGTCTTCGACATCGTTTTTAAAATCGGGAGAGGCTAGGTAATCGCCAAACCGCTGAATACCACCAGCAAGCCCGTCGATCCATTTCCCAAGTTCTGGCGATTGCAGAACAGTATCGATAGCACCGGACAGCGCGTCAGAGAGTTTCGTCAGCCCCGGAGTGAGTGGACCAAGGCCACGGATGAACGTGTTTTTGATGCTCTGACTGCTGTAGTCGAGTTGAACATTGAAGTCCTGCCATTGCCGGGCCTGCTCATCAGTGATCTGCAGCAATTGAGCATCACGCTTCGCGCGTTTCTCCATAGCGTCGATCTCGGCATCGCTCATATTTTTAAAGCGATTGAGGTCGTCAATACTGAAGAAACTGGTCAGACCGTAGGCGTTAGCACCCTGCAACGTGCCACCTGTTTGCGTGAAAATACTCCTGGCGGCGCGGATCATCTCCGGCAGCAACTGGTCCGGAGAGCGGTCAGGGTTATTAATGCCCATCGCTTGGAATTTCCAGCGTTGGGATAAATCGACCTGAGTGTCACGGATTGCGCCCAGTGTCGCTGTTGGGTTGGCAACTGCACGCTGGTAGTTAATGGCCGTTGAATCCAGTGCGCCAATCGAGGTATTGAGCCCCATTGAGGTAAATCTCTGGGCGCTCGCGGTGGATGCCAGGCGGTTCAGACCGAATAACCCACCAGCCCCAAGAACGCCAGTGAACAGCCCTACAATACCGCCCCATGACAGCAGGCTGACAGTGGCGTCTTTGATATGGCCGGCGAACTCTTTTGAGTCCTTTTTAAGTTTGCCAAATATCCCGGAAGAACCGGCAGTTTTCTTATTAAGGTCACTCTGGCGTTTATTGGCATCATCAAGGCTTGTATTGATGCGATCGAGGTTATTCACCATCATATTCAGCGCATCAACACCATCCAAAAACGCCTTTGTCATCCCCTCAGCTTCTGAGGATGCTTTTGACGTTTCGCGGGCGCTGTCGCCAATACCCTGCGCAGATGCCCGCCACGCTTCGGGAAGTTCTTCAAGAGCAGCCTGGTACTCATTGAATTTATCCATAAATGACAGGAATTTCTCATCATTCACGTCAACTTCAATAATGGATTTAGCTGCCATTGAAATAACCTCTTTCTTTTAACGCAGAGATAATAAAGCGCTGCCTGTATTGGGATGGGCTGGCGTATTCCTCGCCAGCTATTTCCCTGACTACGTGCCTGAACCCCTCGTTAGAGGCCCAGTCTAGGAGGGTATAAACGACGTTTCCTGCGGGGCATTCTGGTTCGGGGTATCGGTATCCGTTTTCGACGTCAGTAAAGAACCTCGCCACTCCGTAGCGGTCGATAACGTTAACTGACCACCGAACATACCGATCACGCTCCCCACCGTCGGTTTGATGAGTTCCGGCTTCTGAATGGCAGAGGAAACCATAAAAAAAACGATTTCGCCTTCCACCTCACGAAACTCGTCAGCGGAAATAATGCCCTGTTTCATCGCAGAATCTAACGGCACAGATTTCCACTGGCCGTTGTCATTAAAAATGACCGTTGTCTGGCGCTGGATTTCATCAACAATGTTTGGCGCCTGCTGACCCTGCACGCCCTTCTTCACTTCATCTTCTTCTTTAAGTTCTTGCTCTCTCTTGAGCTTTTTGCGCAGCATCATTGCGGCCACACGGGCCGCACCAAGCCCACCAATCTGAGCAATGAAACTGGTAAACAGACTACCGAGCATCAGGCAATGCTCTTCCACCACCTCGTAGGGAAAAGGTGAGGTGTGAACGTAAATGAGAGAGCCGTCATCGCGGCTGATCGAACAGACCAGATTAAGTTTTTTATCGATTTTCACGGTCAGATCCACATGTTGTCGTTAGTGATGAGGTAGCCGCTGATGGTTACCACGTACCCGGCATCCATGCCGTTAAATGGCATCTCGTTAAAGTTGACCAGATAGCAGTTAAGCAGGGTGAAGTTGCCAAATGTGGTTGCGTCCGGGGTAACGACCACCTCGCCAAGCGCTGTGTCCGTCGTAAAGCGCTGTTGATAGCTCGCGGCAAGTCCCTGAGTGCGCAGCATGTGGACGGTTAAGGTAACCTGCTGATACGGTACCTGACTGCCGACAGTGCCGGTCATGGTCGGCAGAATATCCGTAGCGGGACCGTCCGGGCGCATGCTGATCCCGTCTTTACCAAGATAAGATGCGGTGACATTCAGAGCCGGAACATCAGTGATGGAAACCGCGCCACGGACGCGGTTGAGGAATCCCTGCGGTACTAATGGGTTTGCCATGTTATGCCCCTACAAAATTGGTAACGTTCAGGTTAAACGTGATGGACTCGAAGCCACGGCGCGGCGTGATAACAGCACTTAACCCGTTGTACTTACCCTCCTGGTAATCCGAAGGATTCAGGCCGGAATAGTTAGCAAAAGGCACCGCGTTGATAACAGCATTCCCCGCGTAAGAACCTTTTTCGTATTCAGTGTTGAAATCGCTCTGAATAAGTTTGGTACCGATAACGCGGCCCAGAATCAGCCCATAGCTAATTCCATTGCGCAATGTTTTCAGCGAGCGGTTTTGCAGGCGATCAATGCCGTTCTGGTCGTAATACAGCGGGTTGGTTGTGGTGTTAGACCCGTTGATCACTTCGTTAGCCAGGTCCAGTTCAAGGTTAATAGCGGCCCATGCCACTGCATACCAGTAGTTAAACGGGTTGCCGTCAAGCATGTGGCCGGCTACCAGCATCTTGTTACTCAACCCACCTTCTGCAGATGACCCGATGTAGTTGATGTGGTTGTCCTGGAGCGTTTTCAGCAACGTACCGTTGTTCTCAACCGGGTATTCAGTCACCCCATACATGAAGCGGAACGCCATCGGCGGTACCATGTTCGACGAACCGGGGTCATTCGACAGCGAGGACTGGAACGCTGCCGCCATCGAAAATTCAGTGGCTGGAATATTCGGAGCCTCGACACCAGCAAACACGGTTTTATTCTTTGTGGCTACCCAGGACTGATAGGTGGCAATCGTGGTTGTGACAAAGAAATAAACCAACGATCCCGGTGATGTGTACTGACCTGTTAGCGTTTTGAAAGTTGCTTCAGAATCCCATTCGCGAGGCACCAGATATGAGAAGAATTTCTGGTACGTGTTGCCGAGGGAAATATCTTTATCAATAAAATCACTCAGCGCCGCCACGCCTGCCGTCATGGTGATGTCACCGAGTTCCAGCACATAGATCGCTCGAGCTGCCCCCTGTGCCCAGTACGTAGTGTTCATCTGGGTAATTTCACCAGCAACAACCGTTTTTACAACGCCCATAGTGGTTGCGGCCCCCGGGTCGCTGCTCAGTGAGTAAGTAAACTCAGTCGCGCTGGTAACAGTCGCCTCGGCGGATCGGTTATATGCCGCCGGCGCTACGCCAGAAATCACAACAGGCACGGTACTGCCATTCGTCCAGCCATGAGGAGATGCGAGGGTCACAGTGACCAGGTTTGCAGCCCAGGTAATGGTTGATATCGTTTTCCCCGGGGCGGTGATAGCTTTCAGATCATCTTTTGACGTGAGCAACTGGTATTCACCTGCCGTCAGAGTCGTCCCGCCCATGGAGATCATCGCGCCGGATTTAAGCAGCTGCGAGGGCTTCGGCGGATTGGTCACCGATACGTTAATGTTAACAATTGCCATTTAATTATTTCTCCGGGTAAATGGACGGAATTGCAGACAGGATCAGCCCACGGGCTACGTTGCGCATCCGCTGCTGGTAATAATTGACTTTGAATTTGATGGTCTTGCGCATGGCGATAACGTTCAGTTCGTTCTGCGTAACGCGCTCATCCTGCACAACGGGGATATTCATTACGCCCATTTCTGCATTCTCGCGCAGGGTGTACAGCTGAACGTATCGCAGAAAGTCCTCAACCGCGGCATTCCTGAGGCCAGTAATCGAAATCGTCACATCCTCGGAAACCAGCTGGTACTGGTTGTCGCGCTCATCGATATAAAACGCCCCGGCGATCGGAGAGACATTGCTGCACCGTATTGTCGCGAAGGGAGGCGACAGGTTCTGCGTGGAAAGCATAGCCGGAAACATTGGCATAAACTGGCTCAGCCCAAGCCATACAGGCAACGAACTGGAAACCACAACGTCACTCAGGTCGATATCATCCGCAGAGTTGATAATCTGCGACCGCATATGCGGATAGATCGCCTCCCCTGTATAGTGATAAAGATTGGCCGGTTCGTTCAGCCCGGTTCGACGGGAGAAGGAAAACTGGATGCCAAAGAACTCGCCGATGTACAGGACGTCCGATCCAATATCGTTGAATGGGTCGATGTCTGCCTGCGCGGTAAATGTCACAACGTTGCGGTCGTAGAGCTGCTCATCGTCCTGGATGGTTTCGGTCGTCAGGTGCAGATAGCCCTTAACGTCAACCGTATCCGGCTCGCTGCTGGGGTCGTCCGACAGAACAGAAGCTTTCACCCAGAAGACGAAACCATCGAGGGGCAGCACCTTGCGGATATACTTCGTGAACGTGACCACCTGAAAGCGGCTCAGGTCGTCAAGACCCTGCGTCAGCGTGGCGTTAAGCTCGGTTTTTGCAGTCTGCTGCAACTCACTCAGGGAAGGCATTTAATACCCCGCTTACCCAGGCGCGCATTGCCGCCTGATAGTTTCCTGTATCGATAAAGGATGCCCGCGGATCGCCCTTCTTATTTTTGAAGCGCTTTGATATACCCAGCAACGCGCGTCGGGTTGGCACACCTGACATGCCGTTCATCTCTTCGTTATCCAGAAAGGCCACAAACAGGTCGTGAACGCGTGACATGGATTCCGCTAGCGGATCCCTTAACGGCGGCGCGCCAGCCAGCATATTTTCAAGATTTGCGGCGAGGTCTTTACTCATCAGATCGGCGATGTCGTTCCCGTACCTGTCAAAAAATGTCTGCATAATCTGGTATTTTTCTTCCAGATATTCAGCAACATCCCCTGTCGTGGTGTTCTCATCTTCGTAGGGAAGGTCGATAACACCAAGATGAAAGGTAATCATGACAGCCCCCACAAACTACCGAACTGCTGGGCAATCATCAGGTATCGGCGTCCCCATGGGTCCTGTAACATCTGCAGATCGGCCAGAGACAAATCTTTGAAGAAGTCAGGCACCAGACGCTGCGCGCTGGTTGAGTTATCCCCGGCGCCGGTTATTACGCCAGCCTTGAAATCATTCAGGCCATACGATTTTCTGAACTCAGCAAAAACAGATTCAGTACCGTAGTTGACCAGAAACGATGCGCCAAGATTGTAAACGGCAACCTCATACAGGCTGGGCATAACCAGCTCAATATTCCGGTTTACCCATTCCACGGCCGCGTTATACGCAACAACAAAGGACGGAGAGTCATAAGGAACCTGGCTGGCGGTTACGCCCATATCTGTGCGAACGAATATGATGAATGCAGCCAGATTTACGCTCATTTTTTCTTATTCCCGGCTTTCGGAGTAACAATCGTCTCGTTAACGACCTGAGTTTCGTCGCTTTCATCACGGCCTCTGGCCTGCTCAACGCTGAATTCCATATCACCGTCGTAGCCCGTACCGCTTTCTCGCAGCGTGCTATCGTGAGCAATAATCGATGCCTGGCGGAGGTTGTGAGCGTTACGCGTCAAATGAACATCGTTGTCGCGAATAGTTTTCTCGATTACCGCTGCCGAAACAGGCTTGTTAATGCTGTAGCAAAGACCGACAAAATCTTTGCTCTGATCAATTTTTGTCGAATCAACCAGGCCATAAACACGGTGGTGCTGAATAACCGCGTCAACCTCTTCGGTGGAGCCATCAAGAACCATCATTTGTGCGCCGTGCTCAATAGGGATCTGAACAAGTCTCCCTGTCTCCAGCTTGCGATAGGTGAAGATATGACGCTGTTTAGTGGTGTTGGCGATATACAGTTTCATTAGTTACCCTCGTAAAAAAGCCCCCGCAGAGATATCCCTGTGAGGGCCAGTTCATTTCAAACAATGGATCAGGCGCTGTACGCCATAGACAGGATGGTGATGGCTTCCGGACGAACTGCCCAGCCTGCGGTTGAACGCATTTCTGACAGAACATCAATGGCGCCACCCGCGATCGGTGTCGGAATTTCACGCGGGGCAGCCATATCACAGAACATCAGCGCATTCGCGGCAAGAGACGGGGTCAGTTTGGCGAATTCGTTGGTGTTCACTGTGGAATTGACCATCGGCACTTCAACTTCAGGGATGGTGATTACCACCGCGTCTGTTCCGCCCGCACCTTTTCCGATCAGTGTGTCGTCATAAACCCAGTCCACCTGAACATTGGCCCCTTTCAGGACCTCTTTCACGGTGCCGCCAACGGTATCGGTACCGCCACCAGGACGCTGATATGAGGTCAGCTGGACAATCTGCTGAATCTCCATCGCACCCAGAACGCGCTGAGGACCGAGAATAACGACGCGCAACTGGCGACCTAACTGCATGGTGCGGGTCATTGCCGCCTGGACGTGACCGAGCAGGTAAACGGCCATTTGACCATGATCGTAGGTCAGCACAGTGGTATTTCCGGCGCTGTCTGCCGGCAGTGTTTCGGTTGTTGCGCCAGCTGTATTCAACAGTCCTTCACCACCAGCCGGGTTCATGCCGTACAACAGAGCAGAACGAAGTTGCTGGAAAATACCCTGCCGCATGCCGAGACGCTGAGCTTCCGGCAGAGCAAAATTCCAGTTACCGGCTGCCGCCATGTCGTGGTGATCGTAGATACCACGGCAGCGGAACAGGTAAGTTGGGGTGGAAATCATCCGGGCATCAAGTGCCACGCTCGGCAACTGGTTGGCGTTACCAGACTGGCTGGAGGTTACCTGGGTACGAATATCCAGGCGGCGCATGTAGGCGTACTGGTCGCCAACGCCGAGTCGGACCTGAGGATTACCGCTGGCGATGGTTTCAAACGCACCTGACGCCTGCTGGTAACCGAGGATCATCTCCGGCGCGATATACGACGGATTGACGATAGTGTAGCTGGGGGTAATTGCAGCCATTTAATTCAGCTCCCGATTAAAGTAAGACCAGCGCGCAGCTGTCGGTGTTGTTCCAGGTCAGGAAACCGGTTGAGCTGTCATAGGTGACAGTTTTGGAGTTACCTGTTTCGACGGCGAGCACTTTCACTGGCAGTGTGATGTCGGAAAGCGTTACCGCACCGATGGTGCCCTGCGTGGTCGCTGCACCGCCTGGTGCTGTCGCCGGGGTGTAAGTAAAGGTGGTTGCACTCGGTACAGACAACACAACAACGGTGCCGTTGTACGCCGATGGAGCAACGCCGCTGATTTTTACGTACTGGCCAGCCGTCAGCCCATGCGCTGAAGCAGTGGTGGCTGTAGCCACGCCAGACGCATAGGCCACGGCGGTAGTGGCAATGTCAGCGCCAGCAAAACCCGCTGCGGCGGCAGTGGTGATCTGGTTGTTGACGAAGTCCCACGCCAGCGCCGTTTTCACCGACGCGCCGGAAGTAGCCAGCGCGACCACCTGAGCAGACGCTTTCAGCGGAACACGCATGTTTGATCCCAGACGGTAAAACGACACACTCATACCGGATGCGTATAGCGGAACCGGCGACTGTGGCGTGGTCAGACCGTTGTGCGCCTGATTGAAAACAGTAAAGCCTTCCAGTTCATCCACACTGGCGGCACGACGAATCGTCGATCCACGAGGGCTTGACTGATTGCCTGGTAGAAGCTCTGCCACAGGAACGCCGCCCCAAAGAGGTTTGGTTTCAGTAGCAGCCACCGTACCGGATGCAAGATTGAAACGGTTTGCCGGGTCGTCCAGTGCAACCCCCTGAACATAACCGTCGGACTGCACCCCGAAGGACCCCCGCGCATTTGTGGTCGCCATCGGATTAAGAGATAAATAAGACATGCTTCAGCGCTCCCGTTAAGCCTGGTTGTTAAAACTGGTGACCTGACGTTTACCCGACTGGAACGGTGCCCAGGTGGCAGCAGGATCGCCTTCAAAGGTACTAATCTGGCGACCAGTGGCATCAGCGCGCTTAATTTCACGCAGCATGCCAGGACCAACCGACAGACTTGCTGATTTCTGCGCATCGGCGTAGATCTGTTTTTCCGCCACATTCAACAATGCGGAATCAGCGATAGAGGACAGATCGACAGACTTGAAGTCAGGCGAATGCTCCTGAAGCTGGATCATCAGGCGGCGGCGGTAGGACAGCGGCTTTTCACCGGACAGCGGAACAGGTGCCCGCTTGCCGAAGCATGAGAAAACGCTGTCAGCCTTCACCTGCGCATCGGCAACTTCGTTGCGCTCTTCGTCGCTCAGTTCCGTAGGAATGCGCGAACGAAGCTCTGCAATTTCCTGTCGCAGTTGAGAGTCTGCTTTTTCGAGATCACGTTCTTTACGTTCACGCTCCAGACGGTCATCTTCTCCCTTTGCTTCATGCTCGAGTTTTTTCAACTCACCTTCATCGGCCTTTGCCTTGGCGGCCTTTGCTTCCTCGTCTGCTTTGGCTTTGGCCTCTTCTGCCTCTTTGGCCTCCGCGTCAGCTTTTTCCTTCTTGGCAGCCTCTTCAGCATCGGCTTTGGCTTTCAGATCTGCTGCTTCTGAATCAGCTTTAGCCATACGTGCATCGATCGCTTTATTAATCAGCGCAACGATTTTTTCCTCGTCCATTATTTCAGCCTCATTTGGAATGGAATCAGATTTAACACCAGTAGGGGCAAGGAGCTTGTCCCATACGCCCTGTTCACAAATTGCAACGTGGTCGAGCAGCTCGGGGGATGGCTCCACCAGCAGAGGCTGACCGTCTACAATGATTGATTTAGGTACCTCAACAAACTTCACAGTTGGGGAGGTACTTAATTGCCTGGTCGCCATAATTTCAGCAGCCTCGGCGTCGTATACGCGCGCAATGGCCCACACTTCGCCATTGTCAGCAACCCAACTATTGGTCAGGGTGCCGATAACGCGTTTTGCGAACTCATCACTATCGAGCGTATTTTTCTCGGGGTGCAGCCAGATTAGAGGTAACCCGGCAACCCGCTGGAGAAATTCGGGGGTGAGATAGTCATCCGGGTTACGGAAGGTCATCTGTTGATCTGCAGAGCGCCAGGTAACCCCTGTTCCGGTCACCCGGATGGCGAACATCCACATGTTGATAAAGTATTGCGGGCTGCTTAATGTCCCGTCAGCGATGAGTGCGGCGACTTCCGTTTCATTGAGTGCCTGCTGCGCCAGCATCTCAGCGAATGGCTGATGGAGTGGCGTTGGCAGGTCTTCAATGTGGAACCACCCGGCAGCCAGCGATTCATCGTTAAGTTTCGCCTCGAACTTTTCCAGCACTTCGGCGCGAAACGTCAGATAATCGCCGTATACGCTGTGCGGGGTCAGCGGGCCATCGTACTGATAACCCACCTCTTCCAGCACTTCGCGGCGCGCAGCGTCAATAGCCAGTTCACCCGGTTCGACCGTGCCACCGGGCTGACACCACGTGCCATCATCTGAGCGCTGGATCAGGAAGACGAAATCACCCTGACGAAACATTATCCCGCTGCCAAAAATAGCCACGTTTTAATGCTCCTATGCTGCTTTCATTGACTCCATGAACTTGCGACCCTTCTGGGTAAGCATGTATTCAGGAATACTGCGGAGGTTGTAGATGTAGGTCACATAGCAATCGCAGAAAACCTCCTCACCCGGCTGGGTAATCCCGTCGAGATACCCGGCAGGGCCGACTTTGACGTAGCCATTTTTTTGTGCCCAGTTACCGCGAATGAGGTAATAAAGCTGGTCACGTTCTTTGTGATCTTCACGATAGTTGTAACCCGGTCGGCGCCAGTGGCTGTGCCAAATCGCTGCAATCGCGTTATTACTGGTCGCAATCACATTGTCGATATTGGCTATCAGCTTGCGGTTCTGGTCTATCATCACCCGCCGCGCTTCATAGTCCATTTGTTCAGCAGTTTTCTGGATATGCGCCGCTGTCTCCCTCATTGTTCCCTGAATGCCAGACAGCGCAATTGTGTCTGCCGAAGGAATACTGCTGGCCCAGCCGCTAAACCGCGACAATGTGGTATCGATAGCTTTTTTACGGTTGATCTTTATCAAATCAGCGCTGGCGAAAATCCGCCGATCCAGTTCTGTTCGAAGTTTTGGCTCAAGGTAGTTAATGGTGAATCTGGAAATCCCTGGGTGGCGTTTCAGCACTTCGGCACGACCAATCTGCAGATCGTATGCTTTCGTCAGATTTCGCGTGACCATAGCCATATAGTCATCAGCCGTTTCATTCTCGGCCGCCTGCCGGATAATCGCCTGCCAACGCTCCAGTTCTTCACGGGATGAATAGCCGTTGCGGAGAAAGAACTTCACCGCGTCTCTCACAGTTCGGGTGAAAGTGTTCATAACATCATCCCGCCTCCCGGCTCTTCAGCTTTTGGGGGCTCAGGAGGCGGATTATCACGGAGAGAGTCGTAATCGAGGTTAAGCCGCTGAGGGAAGAGGTTCTCGTTGGCGTTGGCGTTTTCACACGCCCACTCGATAAGCGTCGCCCGGTTCTCATGGTCGGCAGCAAGCTGCGGAAGCACCACTTCCAGCATACTGACAATGGCCTTAAACCGCGTTTCGTCGACCTTAACCTTCTCGCTTTCCGGCTCTTTCAGTGAAGACGGCCAGCGGTATTCGAAGTTATTTATCCACGTCGAGAAATAAAGGCTGTAAGTGTTTTTCAGTTCAGGAAAATCGGCGCGCAACGACTGGAAAAAATCAATACTCCACGCCCGGTACTGGCAGACGCGAACAAAGAACGCATAGAGCGGATCCAGCCATTCGCGAATATTGTCGATGTACACCGCCACCGAACGTGCATCCTCCGTTCCTTCACCAAATCCCTGAGCAAAAGTCTCAGAGTTAAGAATGATGGCGGGCATGTCAGCCGCTGCTGCAATATTTTCAAGAATATGGTTTCTGGCGGAATCCAGAGGCTTTTCAAGGTTGCTCAGATCGATTGATTTGATATCGTCCTGGTCGCCAATTTGCAGAACATCACCAGTTTTTCCACGCTTCAACAGCATTCTTTTGATGCCGCTGAGCTTTTGCATCATATTGTTTACGACAGAGCTTGGCCCCTTGATTTTCGTCACCAGCAGGCCACCTTTCACCGCCACCATATCGTCGGTGCGCATGGTCTGAATGAAGGACTTCAGCGGATACAGGGCGCGCTGATAAACACTGCGACCATTGAAACCAAAAGCAGCAGCGTTATACGCCAGATAAATAGGGTCTTCGTTCTGCACAACGACGCATCGTGACTTGTGATACGGCTTGCCCGCAACACGGATCCCCTCGACTTTCTGGAAGTCTTTAGCATTTGGGTCCTGGTTTAAAACAATGCTGCCAGCGGTGTTGAGCGGGTCAAGAATGTTAAAGCTGACGTTGTGTTTGTACAGCGTGCGGTAGTCCAGCGATTCATTCGGCTCCTGGTTGTCCACCAGCATAGCCACCGCAGACACACCGTAAATTCGTGCAATACGGGCGGCGTTGGCGATATGCTGGTTTGCCCCAAGCGCTTTCCACTCGCGCTCAAATGCGTCACGCAGACGCTGTTCAAGACCAAACGACTGCGCCACGTGAATGGTGCGCGCTTCGTTCATTGCCATCTTGATCGGGCGGTCAACCATTTTCCCGCCCAGAGGGTGGTAAAGGTAGACTGTTTTGCAGGTTTGATAGCCAGCCTGAGAACCTGGCTGAATATCGTCGCTATCCAGCAACGCCATCAGCTCTGAATGGGAGCAGCTACCGATATCGAAATCATCTTCGTTCATTGGTTTTCTCGTCAGAAGCCTTCGCCGTTACCAAGCCCAAGAGCGATGCCGTAGTTAAAACAATCAAACAGGTCATCGTCCTGATTCTCTTCGCCAATGATGAACTGAAGAACCTGCGTCAGAAGATGGTTTTTCTTCGACTGCTTGTATTCGACAATCTTTTCATAGGCGTATTTTGAAATGCGGACTTTCCCGGAGGCGACATATCCGGATATGTTGATTGCGCGGGATTCCTTTGGCAGTGCGGTTAACTCACTGTCTATCGGGTGAACGTTCCAGCCCTCATTGGCTCCCTGTTGAAGTAACGTGATGCCCGTAGCTTTATCTTCAATAAAAAGTCCCGTGGTCCCCATCCTTGCGAGGCATATTTCACTGAGGTGTTTTGCTTTCCCAATCCACTGCGGAACTACATCTTTCAGGAAATACCCGTCAATCTGGATAATGTCCCAATCAAGGATGACCAGACACGGCGTTGGAAAATTGATAAGCGCAAACCAGATGCAGGCTGAACCATCATTTTGTAACTTGCCTTTCTGGGCGCAGTCGACAACGCCATAGACGGTATCGCAACTTGCCGGGTAGTCGACTGGCACGCCGTTATCCAGCAACCAGTCCATCTTAAAAAAGTTCTGCCCGCGCCAGTCCACAAAGTCAGCGTTATATTCCTGCTGAACAACCAGCGGCGGACGACCATCAATAATTCGCGCCAGTGCAGCCGGATTAATGGTCGGGTTGGCAGCGGTCGGTGCGTGATGTTCCTCCCAGCCCATCGATTTATCGTTACAGGCCTGATAGAAAAAATTCTCGTCATCAACGCCTTTTGGCGTACCGGCCATTACGGCATCGCCGTCAAAGTCGAGCAGCGTCGGCTCAATTGCCTGTTCCCAGATATCACGCATGCCTTTCTTAACGAGGCTTCCCTCATCAATAATGACTTTGTGATATTTACGGGAACGGCCCGCATCAGGGTTATCCAGCGTCCAGAACTCGACCTGACCCCCACCAATGGTTTCGATAATCGCATCGGTCTTACTGGAACTAACCGTGATCGGCTTTAACAGGTCGCGTATAGCTTTAAACGACGGCAGCAGAATTTTATATGACGGCGCAAACCAGCCTACACGCATCTGTCGTGCCGCCCAGTTCCCTCCTGCCTGCTCCAGCATCGTTGTCTTACCGTAACGACGCCCAGCACGAATAACTTTTCGCTTTGCCGAAGAGCGGTAAATTTTCTTTTGCCCTGCGTGGAACGGCAGGAACTCAATAACATGTTCAGTCGCCATCAGGGGAATTCACCAGTTTAATGACCACTGTCGGCTCGTCGTCTTTGCCCTTGCCTTTACGCTTAAGCTCAACTTCCTGTTCCAGACGTTCGGCTTCGGCGGTGCGTTTTCGGATTTCCAGATCCAGCAGCCGTTGCGCCAGTTCGGATTCAGTCAGGCCAAGACGCCGCATTATCGCTTCAAACATTTTTTCGCGACTGATGGTCGATATCTCAATTCCCCCTTTCACCAGCTTGGTACCGGAGTATGCCAGGCGGGCTATTGAGGATAGTTTGGTTGTGTCAGCAAAATACGGCCTGCCAACTCCATCACCATTGCAGCGAGGGCAATCAGGATTAGGCTCGCGGTTGTGGTTGTAGCCATATCCGCCAGCATCGTCCGGTTCTGTCCCTTTCTTGGCTTTTGCCTCCGCTTCCCTCTCTTCAAACTCGATAACATCACGCCATTGGTAGTGATGACCAAAACCCCAGCAGTAACGGCAACATCCCCGGCGATATTGCGAGATTTCGTTAGCGTCGAACGTAGCGAGCTGCCACATCTTTTCGAGCACTTCATCTGCACTCGCCAAAGTGCGCACAAGTGAATCTCTTTGCTGCTGCGCAATTGCCTGCGCAACGTGAGGTACTGTTAGGAGTTGCCTACCATAGCTTGCGTCACTGTAACCAGCGCGCTCAGCTGCGGCTGTCGCTTTCTGGTCTATGAGATATTCAGCAACGAAGCGCTTCTGTTGGGGAGTCAGTTCACTATCAAGAAGTTTCTCTGCGCTTTTTCTTGCCTGCGCAGTGCGCATTTTTTTCTGCGCAGATTGTTGCGCATTTTGCGCAGTCGGTTTTTTTATGTAGCGGCGGGCAGATGTGTAATTCAGTCCCTGCGCTTCACACCAGTCTTTGGGGGAAATACCGGATTTAGCATGCTCGGCGAGGAACTGGTGTTGCAGTGCTCCCCAGTCCGGTTTTGCCATATCTGATCACCTGCCTGTTTGTCATTATCGCAGACACTCAGAGAATGCCTGCTGTAATGTCAGTCTTTCAGGAATTTTTCAGTGTTATAAATTCGCTCACCGACGAGTAGCTCAGCGCCCGTGCTTGTCACGACGACCTGGCTATGTGGGTTAGCGTTTTCATTAAGCCACTGAATTAGCGGTTCGGCAGCATCAGCAAACGCATCAACAGGCTGTTCGTAGACCGGAGTACAGTTAATTTCATCAACCCGATACATTCGAACAGATTTTGTCTCTATGGAGTCAGGAGATGGAGCCAGGGAAATAAAATCGCTGCCCTGAAGTTTCTGCGGTTTAATTGGCTCTTTAGAGTAGCCGGTGAAGAATGGCTTTTTGGGTTCATTCATCATAGCTGCAATTACCGATTTATCTTTGGATTGTTCGAATAGCTCAATCTTCCAGTATTTGACCAACTTAATTTCCATTACCGTTCCCCGTTACTTTGTCGTAGGTGCGCTCGCAGGTACTTCCGGCGACATAACGCTCATCAGCCTCTTTTGCGAATTTTCCCGCCAGATCGTCAGCTTCGCCGAGCAGCTGGGCGAGCAATATTCCGGTCTCGGCTTTTGCCTGGCTTGCTGCTGCAATTGCGGAAATTCTGCCGGTTTCACTTGTTGCGAGTTGCCGTTGTATTTCGGCGAGCTGCTGTTGCAACCCACCGCGAGCACGCTTAGCAGCGTCAGCATCAGCCTGTACTTTTGCCAGTTCTTCATCGGCTTTCTCTCGTTCTTCATCTACGGCGCGCTGGCGGCGCTGCTCTTCTGCTCTTTCGGTTACTTCACGCTGCAATGTAGTGGTCGCATCAGTAAGGTCACGTTGGACCCACTGCAATTTCCAGGATGAGTCCGCCTCCTGATACCCGCGTGAATAACACCAGTACGCGACCGCGCATAACAAAAAAGCCACCAGCAGTATTTCTGCAAGTGGCTTCCAGTAAGCCTTCACTGGTCTATCCCCCAGCACGTCAGCGCGCTTTCCTGGTCTCGCCGTTCTACCTGCCCATAGCAGCCGTTTTTCTGGCCTTTGGTCAGACGACAGTCGCGTCCACCGTCTTTAATCCACCAGCGAATAGCTTCACAGGCTCCTTTGCGGTCGCCAGCATTAATTCGCTTATAGAACGTAGACGGGAAACATTTTCCTGGGCCGATGTTGTAAGGACAAAACGACGCAATACCTGCTTTCTGTGGTTCCGTCAGCGGCACCTTTATATTTCGTTCTACCCAAGCCAGCGCCTTATCGCGTTCAATGGCGTTTACCTGATCGCATTTCGCCTGCGTCAGCTTCATACCTTGTATTACGGGTTTACCCTCAACCATCGTGGCGCCGCGGCAAATAGTCCACACTCCGCCGCCGTCACGATACGCCGTCAGACTGTTACCCTCTTTTTCATCAAGAAACTGGTCGAGAATTACTGATGCAGGCGCGCCGGCAAGCACCAGTCCAAGAACGGCAGCGCTTAATTTTGTTTTTGTTGAGGCCATAGTTATTTTGCTACCTCACCAGAGATGCGTTTCATTGCCTCTGTAACGACCTCAGCCGCTGCTGGGCGATCTCGACCTGGTTTAACGGCCACATCAGCAAGGTACTTAGCCAATAACTGCGTTCTTTTTTTCTCTTCATCAAGCCGTTCACGTTCTTCTTTCCGCTTCGCGTAGTAGGTCTTAATGGTGAAATAAGCCGAGATCAGAGCGCCAAGGATAAATACATAATCTTGCAAACTCAGAACAGAAAAAAAACCAAGTAGCCCTGACCACCAGTACGGCATGTTATGTCCATCGGTTGGGTTCATACGTTGCATATCCGCACCTCCGTAATCGGGGCGCTGTGTGTTGTAAGGGATCAGGCTATCGGGCTGTATATGCTACGGGGCAATGTCGAAGATGGAACCCGGAGCCTGATATAGAGGCGGGCTCTGCGCAAGCGCCTGTCGGATTGGGTTATGAGCCGTCCGTCAGCGAGCCCTGAATATGATGAATCCCCGGTAAATACCGAGGCTCGTTAATCGTTGCCGCTGTGAGTGTCGCGGCGCACTGTATCTTTGTCGGGCTACTGATGCGTTAAACCGGGCGCCAGCCGTAACTAAGTGATGCTTTAAGCTTCCTCTCCCTCACTACGTCGCCATGGGAGCCCGACCAGATTAACGCTGTCGTCACGTTGCCAAAATATGGCATCCAATGCGGTCTTTCCGTTTAGCTATTTCATTTTTCCATCCTCCAGAAACGACAAAACCCGCTTGATGGCGGGTTATTAATTTTTATCTATCGCTGCGGGTGTAGCTTCGCGAGCATAGCTGAATTCAAGCAATCCCCGCGCAACTTTGCAACCGGAATCGATCAGCTTTTTTATCGAATACATCACACATTGGTAAGTACAGCATTGCTTCTGCCATCTGCAACCAGACATCAATTCGGCTTTCGCAGGTACGTAGGCACCATTCCGGGTGACGGGTATTCAGTTCTCTTGCCATAGCCTTCTTACTCATACGATCCTTGTACCGATCAACTATCAATTTAAAAAGACGCTGATGACCTGTCCGAACCAATATTTCACCAATCACAGCATCCATTAAGAGGCCTTCTTCATCGGTACAGAATGCAAGGTTGCTTTTTTCTTTTCCGGAAAGCATGTCCAGAAAATATGACATCAGTTCACTGTGATCCAGACCCGATGATTTGAGATGCTTCAATACCTGTTGAATGGCAGTTTTACTGACTTTTTTTGACGCGAGAAGGTTATTAAACATATGTCCGCCAGAGCCGGAGCCAATATATGACCATCGGCCCCACATACGAAGTTTTCCCTGAATCCAGACTGACTCGAGGGTGTTTAATCGCAGCATTTCACCACCCTTTCCTATCGTTGATGGGTTAATCATATAAACGCCTCCTCTCTCCAGATTTGTTGGGTACGGAAAACACCTTCGGCGTGATATAGCCTCAGAGTGTCCTGATCAATATCGGTTTTCACACGACCATCGATTACGTCATGGCAACAGTTGCAGGCAATTGCTGCCTGCATGTCATGTGGTTTGATTCCCATCCCGCAGGTGTCACTCATGCGATAATGGGCAAGAACGCTGGTTTCTGGATCAAAATTGCAGATACCTGGAATACGCACAGTACACATGCGACCGCGCGCCTGTTTGGTGAGATCAATTTTCTTCATGCGGCGTAACTGAATAATTGTGAGGCGGCGTTTTCTGCAGCCTGCTGGGTGGGAAATGTGCGGAACAAAATATAATTCCATAGCACATCAAGTACGGATTTATAGAGTTGGGAAAACTCGAGATCGTCCATTTTGGCAAACGATATGGATTTGGGTTCGTTGCGGGTCGTCCCGTCTGGCATTTCGTATTGAGTATAAAAACCCGCCTCAATAGTTACCCAGGCGCGAAAGGCTTCAAAGGATTTTACAGCGCTGATATTACCGGCGCGTTTTTCTGCCTCTTCACGCAGATACTGATCGGCCAGTTCCTGGAGTGTTTCTTCATGACCAGCATAATGGGCCACCAGCTGCACATATCCACGAACCAGTTTTTTATCTGCCGGGGATATTGCACCGCCCGACGGTTGCCAGTAATCGAAACCAAGATTCAGGAGTGCAAAAAATTTACGGTGAAATGCCGCATTACGTGCCTGTTTAAAGTCAGCATATAAAACGGCACCAAGGCGGAATTTTTTCTCGATAAACTCCCGTGCGTCAGGCGTTGCCGGAATTAATACTCCGCCAGCTGATTTTACAAATGAATACTGCGCCATTGGTTTCCCCTTTAGCGCAGCAATTGCTCAGAAATACAGGTACCGGGTGTTCAGTCCGGTAACAAGATTATATCTTAGTTTTACCTCTTTGAACAACGACACAACCTGCTTGTTCTGCCAGCTCTAACAAAGACTTAAGCGATGCTACATGCTCATCATCGTAGATGTTTCTGAGTGCTGTCACCTTACCATTCTTGCAGGTTATGAGAACGCGACCGTTATCGGGGAGATGTTCCCCTACCTCCGTCTTTTTGAACACGTTCCCTCCCTCACAAGTACACTGTATAAACATACAGTATATATACTCCCAAGTGGCAGTAAGTGCAAACTTTTAAAGGCACAAAACGTTAAAAAACCAAGTCCGGTTATTTTGTACACATCTGTTTAATAAAGAAAAACCGCCATTATCTGGCGGTTCTCTTTCCGGTTTTAAGCTCTCGTGACATGTCACACTGTCAGTTTCACCGCATGCCATCCGTATGTAACCCAGCACTGAGAATCACCTGCACACGGGCATGATTTAACTGGGAGCGCATCCCCACATTTACCGCAGCGGTTCGCGCTGATTGATTTGATATGCCACTTTACACGCGCATCATCCTGGCGAATGAGAAGCGCAATGTATTCACCCATTTCATAGGGTGCGCGTCCCGGTCGACGATCTGCGCAGTTTCGGACAAGCATTTCCAGTTCCTGCGCATCCAGCACCAGTTCAAGTTTCCGCTCACCAGCGGCAGATTGTCGGGCACGCTGCGCTGCTTTACGCTCTGCTGCTGATTTTGCCATTACGCGGCCTCCCTGCTTACACATAATTCAGGCAAATTAGCCCTCACCAGTGCCTCTGCAAACGGTGGCGGCACAGCGTTGCCACAACGAGCTACCTGCTTGTCCTTCGCGTACTTCTTACCCCGATAGTCCTGGTCGATGATGTACCACTCAGGGAAGCCCTGCGCGCGGTAAAGTTCATGCGGTTGCAGCATGCGCATGCCAATATCAACGATGCGGTAAGTTATGCCATCAACTGTCACCAGTCCGTCGCAATCCTCGCCACAGTATTCCTGCAGGAATGCCAGCGTCTGCTGTGCGCGGTGCTCGTCATACCCGTCAGCTGCCAATGTGGTTTTTACCTCCCCTACGTGCTGACCACCAGCGGTGATCGTTGGCATGGGTTCGTCTGTACGCTGCCCGTCCCGGCATGTACCGCGCAACTTCACCAGGTGTGAGGCAACAACTGCATGGTGATCAACGGTGGTGACCGAGTGTGCTGGTTCGTCCAACCCGACTCCCGGCCCGGAGTAATTCCCGCCGTAATGCTTCGCAAGGAATGCGCTCACCGTCGCGAACTTATTGCCGCCGGCAGTAACGGTACCCAGCGGATTATCCAGTTGCAGCACTCGCAGCTCCTGTCCGGGGCGCTCGCCATATCCCATCTGGATCAACGTTGGTGTTACCAGTTGAGATTTACCGCCACCGCCAGCGGTGATGGTTGCGCTCGGTTCGTCTGCCCGGTGGCCGACGCTGGCCCCAAACTGGCGGGCTATCACTGGCGCAACAAGACAGGCGCGGGATTGCTTCAGAATGGTATGAGCAGGTTTATCCAGCGGGCGCGGTTTAGCCTGGTATTCACTACCACCATTACCCGCCAGGAATGGCGTCAGTGCAGCCTCAACAATCCCGAGTGCATGCCCATTTCCACCTGGACGTTTTGATGTGCCAGCGGTTACCGTCGGTATTGGTTCGGTAACGGACTGGCCTGTTGCGCCAGTGCGAAACTTTGTCAGGTGCGGAACGGCTAACGCGTAACCGTGGGTTTTAGTAATGGTCTGCAAAGGCTCGCCCAGCGCCTGACCACGGAAACAGTCGTAACTCGTTTTGGTGCTGGTGTGATTGCACTTCACGATGAACGGTGACGCACTGTCGATCACAAATCGCTGTATGCCGCGCGCGATCCGCTTCAGGGTATTTTCTGCCAGCGGCTTTTTGCGGTCGAATATCGACGGCGCCGGAATTGTCCAGTCGATACACTCCGCAGCTGTGCGCCATGGCGCCAGCCTGCCCGACTGAACCGCAGGAGATTTAGGATCCCCATGCGTTGGTTCCGGCCATACAATAGGCTTCCCATCACGGCGCATAACCATGAAGAAACGCTTTCTGATTGTCGGTGCGCCGTAGTCACAGGCGCGCAGTTCGCGATACTCGACTACATAGCCCAGGCCTTTTACCAGCCGCGCGGCGTCTTCGCTATCAAGCGAAATATTCAAAAACTCGCAGCATTCCTCCAGCGCCGGATGGTTCGCCGGGATGCCGGTTGTCAGCATGCCAATAAACGCTTCAAAAGTTTCGCCTGCGCGGGATGAGTCTGGTCGCATTTCTCCAGCCAGTAGCGGCCCCCACGTTTTAAACTCTTCGACGTTCTCCAGTTTCATTACCCGCGGCTCAACATCCAGCCCCCAGCGCAGCACCACCCAAGCCAGTCCGCGGATCGCTTTCTCGACAGGCTTCGCCCCTTTAGCTTTAGAAAAGTGGCGGCAATCTGGAGAAAACCACGCCAGCGCCACCGGACGTCCTGCGGTAGCTATCTTGGGGCGAACCTCATACACAGATTCGCAATAGTGCAGCGTATCAGGGTGATTCGTTGTGTGCATCGCCACGGCGTTCTCATCGTGGTTGATTGCTATATCAACACTACGACCGATCGCCAGCTCAATTCCCGTACTCGCCCCACCGCCGCCGGCAAAGTTATCAACGATGATTTCTCTCACGCGTATTTCTCCATTGCATTTTTCAGCGAACGAGCCGCGGTCACAATCGTCGGTACTGACATTTTTTCTAACCACATACGATTAATATGGTGTTTTAATCGCTGTTGGTGATGTTCAGGCAGATTCTCAGTATCTTTTATTTGCTCAAAAATCATCTTGACCTCAGCTGGCCAGACTGTTTCTGGCACCTCAAGAAGAAGCAAGCTCTCCAGTTCATGTAATCTACGGTAAGCACTATCAAGGAGCGCACTATTGAGGTTGCAGATATCGTCGCCGGCTTCTTTCGTAAAAATCATCCAGTGGGTTTTATCGTTCTTTCCGGTGCGCTGGCCGATGACTGGCTTAACGTCTGTCAGCATCAGTACCTGGCTAACAGGGATCTGCGTTTCGTTCCATTTGAAGATGAGGACGCCGTGTGGCCGCAAGACCCTGAACGCCTCAGTAAATCCGGCGCGCAAGTCGTCTCGCCAAGTATCTTTGTTTAGCCTGCCGTATTTCTTTCCCATCCAGGCATCATCACCAACGCGCTCAAGGTGAGGCGGATCGAATACCACAACCGGGAAGGTGTTGTCAGTGAAAGGCAGTGCGCGGAAGTCGGCGATTACATCCGGGCTAATGACCAGATGGCGTCCGTCACATAGGGTGTGCTCCTCGGCACGAATGTCGCTGAATACGGCTCGCTCATCCTGTTTATCAAACCAGAACATCCGGGAGCCGCAACACACGTCCAATATTGTTTGCTCTGCCATCACTCCCCCTTCACGCCAATACCAGCGTCGGCATGTTCTGCGTCATACAACCACGCATCAATCGGATTCAGCGAGTTTTCGATGGGCGCACCGCCAGATTGATACATCAGAGCCTTTGCACGTAAAAACACTTCACGCACCGCCTCCAGTTCTGCTATGCGCTCCTCTGCGGATTCCAGTTCATACAGCAGCGCCAGCACATCCCGAGTGGGAACCATGAAGTTCGGAATGAAGTTATCTTTCGCTTTCTCTGCGGTTAGGCGCAGATCCTGTTTGTTGAGTGCTGTCATTGGGCTGACTCCTTTTGCTCTTTGATATATTCAGCAATGCCAGGTAAGAGCATTACATCTGGCGAATCACATTCATTTCCCCATACATCGAAACCATGCGAGGACCGACGCGCAAATAGTTCTATGCGTGGAACATCCCCCAGCAGTTGAACCAACTTTTCACGAACAACGTCCGGTTTCTGCGAATGCGCCAAGCGCGGCGCTGTGAATGACTGGACGATCCCTGCGTCAATACGCTCAGGAAGATTCCCCTTAACTGCAAAAAGGCAATCTTCGCTATTAGCGCGGGTCATATGTCCCATTCCCATAACCAGTTTTTCTGTCTGGCGGCTTCCGCTCTTATTCCAGGTAAAGCCTTTCATTGTCATCAGACGGAACCCCCATGCTTCAACTACCTTCAGAGCTTCAACCGGCTGCGTCGGAACCCACCACATAGCCAGAAGGCAACTTTCTGCTGTGAGATCCCACACAGGAAGACGGCAAATATCTAGAACATTCATCACTGGATATTTGAATCCGGCGCCGCGGTCACCATCAGCTGCTTTGTCCCTGTATGCCCATGGAGGATCCGCGTAAATTAATGTGTATTTTTTATTCACTCTTTCCCCCTTCGCGCTGCTGGCGCCAGTAATTCAATCGTTCTCTGAAAAATTCCCGATAACTCTCCGGTGTCGCGTCAATGTGCTGAATAACCATCTGGCGAGTAACTTTCCGCTCATAGAGCTGGCGCACGAGCGCAGCGGCGCGCATGTCGTAATGCTCTTTGAGTTGGCACTCTTGTGGCCATTTCGCACGATTGAGCGGGAGACCGGGCGGGAGGTAATCCGATTGCCCGGTCATGCCTTAAGCCCTCATGTTTTTCTCTGAGTGAACGTAGAAACGGGGATCAACGCTTTTCAGCGTGAAGTGTGTAACCGGCATATCGTCATGCCGTTCGATGCCAACAAAGTTCGACATGCAAAGCGCAAAGACGCGTTTCTGGAGCTGATCCAGGGTAATTTTGATGTCCGGGTAATATTTTTTAATCGCTGACATAATCCCCTGATATGAGAGCGTTTTACCCTTCATAATCGCCACGAGGTATTCCGCCGACAGTTCTCTGGATTTTTTGGGTAATTGGGATTCAGTAGGATTCTCAATGGGTTTTATGGTATCCAGCAGCAAACGACAGCGGCTGGTAATACCTACCCTATAGCCCGTTTTTTTGTCGTAATTCTCTTTGCTTCCGGAAGTCCATACAGTTGCCGTTTCGCGGAGTTTTACGGTCTTCTCTCCACCTGAATAAATAACGGTTCCGGTATGCGTCTTACTGAAACACCGTGGATTGGTTTCAACAGGTTTTGATTTTTTATTTTTTGGGGCCGCGCGAGCAGTTAATCCCGGAACAGGAACCGGACGCGGGCAAGGTACATAAACCGAACGGCTGCGAGCCCTGGCACCTGCGTTCATCCGCCAGATGATTACGTTCGTCCAGTCACAGGCATCGTCAATTGTCGCTACTTTAGGATAAATTAAATCGGTCATTGGTCTTTCCTCATTGTATTTCACGCTGGTCAGGCGTTTTAAAATGCGTCGGTGTTGTACTTCTCTGCATATTTACGGTGCTGTTTTCTTGGTTTTGCAGCCTCCAGTTGAATCCGTGTTTTTTCTTTGCCAATGTGCTGGTCGATCGGCAGAAAGTGACCATTTTTAAACTCCTGGTAAACTACGGTACCAGCAGCTGCAAAACGGCATTTACCGAGAATGACCTCAGCTACACCTGCAGCCGGGCTTTCGGGGTTATAAACTTCATCTCTGTACAGAAACAGAATGCTGTCAGCATCCTGCTCAATAGAGCCTGAATCACGCAGGTCTGACATTACCGGGCGGCGCTGTGCCCCCTGGCGCGCATCAACAGCGCGGGAGAGCTGACTCAGTGCAAAGGTTGGCGTGTGCAGGCGCATAGCCATCGTTTTAAGATTTCGGGAAATATGCGCTACGGCGAGATCGTTACGTTCCGCTTTTGGTTTTTTAATCAGGCCGAGATAGTCGACCATGATCATCGCCAGATGCGGGTGACGTCGTTTGTGCGTTTCGGCAATTGCGCGAATCTGTTCAACCGTAAGGTCGGTTGCATCCACGATCCAGATATCGCGATCCGTAAGCTCACCTATCGCAGCGGTTAATCGTGCCCAGTCCTCATCGTACATATCCTGTGGGTTACGCAGACGGGAAACTGACAGATTTCCGGCACCAGCCAGTGAGCGTTCAACAATCTGAGCAGCGGCCATTTCCATGCTGAAAATTAGCGCGCCTCCGCCTTTAGCGGTTACGCCTTCCACAACTGTAAGAGCAAATTCGGTTTTACCCATACCTGGTCGACCAGCAACGACAATCAGATCCTGCGGGTTAATACCTCCAGTAGCATTATCGAGATCTACAATCCCGGTCAGAAGGTTACGCGTGGATTCATCGCCTTCCATGCGTTTCTGTACGGTGTCCATGTAGGCGGGCAACAGCTCGTTAATGTGTACCGGTTGGACGTCGCCGCTTTCAGCGGTCATATCCAGCAGCTGCGCCACAGCCTTTTCCACAACCTGATCACGTTGTTCCTGGTTGGCAGCATTGCGGATGCCGTCGGCGCCATCCTGCAAAAGTTTCGCCAGCGCACGGCTACGCCATGCTTTAACCATCTTCCCTGCATACCCTTTAAGATTCGGAATCGTTGCTGGTATGCGGGAAATTTCCGACAAATCAGCCAGGCTTGAACCGCCCAGCGCCTCACTGATGAAAAGCATGTCGATCATGCCGTTAGTCAGTGCCTGTTTTTTTATTTCGCTGAATGCGCGACGATAAAAACCAATGCTGAATGATTCCTCTGGTGTGGATGCGATCACGTCAAATGCGTCAGGTGTAGCACCACCATTCAGCAACCCTGCCAGCACACACGCTTCCAGTTCCTGCGGAGTCATAGCGAACCTTCCCGGGTATTACGTAAAGTTTCTGGTTTCATCAAATAATCAAAGCTGGCGCGCCATCCACCGTTAGAACCGAAATAAAAATCAGGGGCATCAGCACGGAATTTTTCGAAGTAACCCAGGAATGCTCCCGTAGTTTTATTTTTCATATGGGCCGCCAAGCGAATAATCATCCGGCGGCGATCTGCATCCAGTTCAGCAGCAGGCAGTGTGTCAGCGAATATCTCGTTGTAGCCGTTCATGACGGCATCCGGATCGACATCAGCCTCCGTAGTGGCCCATGCTTCGGCATCTGCGAGATAACCATCAAAGCGATTAACACGGCAGATATTGGCTGGTTTAGGTAAGCCAGAACCACGGCGGCGCCATGTCGCCAGAACCCAACGAATAACTAATTGCAGCTCAGCCAGTGTGTATGCTTCCCGCGTTTGTGTCGGCGTAAGCATGAGAACGAACGGCTTAACATCGCGGCAACGGGTACCGGTTTGTTCGTTGTAGAATTCCAGGGCTTTTTTAGCGTCCGCAAGGCTCCATTCGTCGCCCTCCCCCTTCTGGGGGTTAGGGGGATCATTAGGTTCATTGACTGGTTCAAAAGAGTGACTGGTTCTGGTGCCACCACATGGCATAGGGGGTGTGTTTTCTAACGGCATACCTGTGACTTTTGACGGCACAGGGGCTGTGCTTTTTGGTGGCATAGGGGTATCAAGATTCAGGTAATACACATTCGACGTATTGCCCTTGCCATTGTTTATACCCATGCGGTTTTCTTTTGTTAAAACTCCCATGCCAATAAGCGCATCAATGTGCGTACGAACAGCACTCCTGCTACATTCGCAATGATCAGCTATGTGCTGATAAGATGGCCAGCATTCACCATTATCATTGGCGTTATCTGCAAGCTTAATCAGAACCAGTTTACGGATTGGGTTTCCGGTTTTTATTGCCATTGCCCGGGCCATTAGAGTCATACTCATAATCAGATCCCCAGCAACTCAGCCAGATCACGACAGGCAATTTCAAAATCTTTCGGTGACAGGAGTTTTTCGCGCAACTCTGCTTTGCGCAGCTCGTAAAGCTCCCATTTTTTGGCTGTCACACGTTCTTCAAAAATACTTTGAACATCGGACATTAGGGCTGGATTACCATTCAAGCGGAAACCGTTCCGCCAGGTAATGCGGTTCATTGTTGTCTGCATATTGGTCTTTCCTCGATACAAGTTAAACGCTGGTCAGGCGCTGTGTTTCCTGTATGGCTTGTAGTGCCTGTGCTATCCGCTGTGGTCGATCTCTGGCATCAAGCAGCAAGGCAATAATCGCCGCGGCAAAATCACGAATCGCAATGCAAATTAACTGCTGAGTGGTCATTCCCAGCTGTGCATATCGTTCCGCAGGCAATGCAGCCTCCATGGCCATGGCCAGCGCTTTAGTTTTGATTCTTGCCGCTTTCGTCTCACCACGTAGCCAGCGAAAAATCTGCTGCCGGTTGTTGTTGATTGCCCGCCAGTCAGCATTACCTTTTGAATCTTCCATCGGGTGCAGTTTTACGCAGCTGGTATTGCCGCCCATTCGAAACCACATGCGAGTGATCTCAATAGCAACATGTTCCTGCCCACGCTCAGCAGCCCAGTTGAAGATTTCTCTTTTCAGTTCGTCGAGGTTTTCCACTTCGTCGCGTCTCCTGTCGCTGAAAACCTGATTAAGCGTAATCAGATTTCAAATACGCCCTTTGTTAAGCTGCATTCCTATCTGGAACACCGTCGGTTGGGTTCGGGTAAAGATCAGGACGAAAGTCATGAGGCGTTACCTGAAACGCAGTTGCAGCGGCCCATTTAAGTGCCGTAGCTGCGCCAAGTAAGCATTTACCGGAAGCTACACGACTAACGTACCCCTGTGTTTCACCAACCAATACAGCGAAGTCATGCTGGCGAACGCCAGAAGTCTTTAAGTAGTTTTTGAGATCCATTTGTCCTCCTATTGATGTATGTGACGAGTGAATATTAGTTTTAAGAATAACCAACTGTCAATAGTTATGCGATTGGGTGCAAATTAATTTTGCGAATAATATGGTCGTTATGAGAAAGAAAACGCTCGACGCAGCTGAAGCTGAAACAGCTCAACGTCTCCGGGAAGTCTGGAACGAGAAAAAAGTAACTTTACGTCTTACGCAAGAAAAGGCGGCAGACGCGCTTGGCTTCAGCACGCAAGCCACGGTCAGCCATTATCTGAATGGCAATATTCCACTCAATACTGACGCAGCTCTAAAATTCGCAGCACTATTGGGAGTTAAACCTGAAGAACTTAGACCTGATCTAGCGGAACTAATGAATTACGTTCGAAAATCAGGTACTCATATCGATGACTATTCATCGGCGGGATGGCGGCTACTAAAACCAGAAGAAACAGAGTTAATTGAGCTGTACGAAAGACTTCCGCAAAGTGAAAAAGAAAGGCATCTTACTGAATTAAAAGAAAAAGTAAGCGGCTTTGATAAGCTTTTCGAAGAGCTTCTTGCAGCCAGAAAGCAATAAAATCCCTTAATTAAAAGAATCCCGCCAAGCGGGATTTTTTTTTGCCTATTAATCAATGGAATACAGAAAATATTCTTTTTAGTATTATTTTTTACTTGACCATAAATATGTCCAATTCTAATATTCACTCCATCAACGACGCACTAACCACGCGGCAGTTGTTCAGAAAACGTTCTGACAGTCTGGAAAGACAGGCAAAGAATTCTGCGGGGCGCCGCCAGTACGCTGACATGCGGGAAAGACCGCACAGAATTCGAATTGTGGCGAATTGCAGTCCATCGAGACAACCAGAAGATAAGCATCTGGCGCCACATCCCTATTTTGCTGTTGCGATAGCGTTCCCTGAAGGTGAGAGCTGACCAGCAGTATGACGCCGGGAAAGTCCGGGAGGAAAGACCAATGGGGCATGACCAGCCCTGACAGCCCGGAAAGACGGGCAACCTTTAGATGGCAAAAGGCCCGCACAAGGCGGGCCAGTTACCCCGAACGGCGACCAAACCATTCGGATTCCGTAGGGGACCAACCCTACGGAGAGGAAAGACCAACGACACTGACGCTATGGAAGCTGATCAATATTCGCTGATCGGCTCCGAGTATACATCACTAAGGAGTCGCTATGGAAGCGCTTACCATCCCTGTAAAGCTGTACATTCACTACCACACCCAAACGTTTTCTTCGGATAAATACATCGTTGCCACCAGTGACATGTCACGCAACTTTCCGGACACTTACGTTTTGTTGGAAACCCGTGAAATTACCCTTGATATAAACCAGCCTGAGCCATTCGACATCATTGCTCTGCAGGTCGACCAGCTGCGCGGCCAGAAAGAGACGATTGCGGCGGAAGCACAACATCAGATTGACCGTGTCGACGACAAAATACAGCAACTACTGTGTATTGATCATACCCCTGTTCAGGAAAGCGATATCCCATTTTGATCAGCCGGCGCCAGACCAGCGCCAGTAACCAAAGAGGAAAGACCAATGACCATCTACAACGGCTTATTTGAGCCAAAAAAATCAGCGGTTAAAGATTGCGGGGCCGTTCAGCTGGCGATCGCAATTGATGCGCCAAATAAAAAAGTGGCAGAAAGCATCATGACCGGCAAACTCTGGGAAGCCTACCCAGCCAACGGTGACAACTATTTCAAACCCAAGTTATGGGAACATGCTGAAGGTCTGCCGTTGCCGGCTGTTGGTAAGTTCGATGAACAATTTGCCCTGGCACACACATTCGACGGGGAAAAATGGGTCATCAACGAACAGGAGACCAACGTTTCAAACCTGCCAGCCAGTAACGAGATTATCGATCTGGCAAAGCTACCATCCAGGGAACGCTTCGCGGCCGTCCTTATGTTCAGCGATTCTCCCATTGATGGCGTTCTTTACTCTCAGGTGCTGGACTATCTCGATAATTTGGAAAATAACGATGAATCCTTTGATGAGGATGATCGGGTTAATCTCAATATTCTCCACGCGCTGCACAATAACGAACCCGTGCAACATATGCATGTTGAAGGGCTGAATAATCTCATTCAGGCCATTTACGCAAACTTTGAAGATCAAACACCGGGTAAGGCTGCGATTTCACAATTTATTAAACGCTGGCTGGAAAACCCAAGTAAGCGTGACGAGATGGTGCCAAACAAAACATCATCACTTAGTACCTGCGTTAAAAATGACAATGTCGCTGTGGCGCCACAACGTGGTTATAAACATACTTACGCGACACTGGATCAGGAAATTGCCGTTGCCCTCCTTCCGATTGCTCCCGATGCACCAGTGTTATCAGGAAATCTCCGTGATGCGGAAAAAATGATTTCCGATGACCGGGAAGATTTCAAACGTTGGTCAGCCGCATTACGTACTACCGGGAAGATCCTCAAATATGACCGTCCGAGTATCTTTGGGGTTATTCAGAATGTCCCATCTAAAGATACATACCATTTCCCTGAGTCACTGCGACGCCATATTGATTCATGGCTGGCTGAACATGGTCAGCTCGAATGTGTTGAAACTGATGCAGAAAAAACCGGCAAACAGCTTGCAGCAGCGCGCGGCGAATATGTGGAAGGTATCAGCGACCCAAATGATCCTAAATGGGTTAAAACCGATACCCAACCGCAGGATTCAATCCACAATGACGGAACGCTTTCGCGTGATGGAACTATGCCTGAAACTGCCTCAAATGAAGGTGAAAAAACGGAAGTGGCAAAACAGGAAACAGTTACAGAAGACCAGGCGGAGCAGGCTCGTGAAACGCTAAATAATATGGGTTACGGAGTATATGCGACCAGCCAGGACACAACTGACAAACAGAATGAAAATCTGAGCGATAAAGTGAAAAAAATTGTTCAGGATGTGGATCAGCTCGTCGATCGAGTTAAGCGTGAAGAACAGCCTCATCAGGCGTCAGAACTGGTTAAGAGCATTAATGAAATGCAGGTTGGCGAAAGCGACAACCTGGAGTTGTGGAAAGAAGTATTCAAAACAGATGAGCGCTTTACCTCCGCATTCTCTGTGAATGGCGGCGGTACCTCCATCAATGGTACCTACATGACCATGATTGCCACCCGTGAATTTGGTCCGAAAGGTATCGGCTGGGGCGTGGATATTCTGGAAGAACGCTTTGATGATGGTGCGCCAATCACTCGCACGGTAAAGGGAGCTGACGGTAACAATACATGGGAACTTATCCCTGATGGAATCGGCGGCATACTGACTGAGAAAAACCACGTTATCAAAATCAAGCTTTGGTACATCCGTAATGGCAAACGAGGTACAGAGATCGCTTACGGCTGCACACCTTACCTTTACAGCACCAAATTCGGCCCCTTCTGTGACAGTGAAGCGACAAAAAAATCACTGACTGACGCAACCAAAAAAGCGTTGTCTGCTCTTGGTTTCTGCGCGGATATTTTTATGGGCCTGTACGACAACCCGGAATATCGCCAGAAAAATAAAGCTGAATTTGCGCTCAAAAACGCCAGCGAAAACGCAGAGGATGCAGCCCGCGTACGTCAGGAACTGGACGATAAACTGACCAAAGTCGCAAACACCCTTGCATCAGCTGTGTCAGAGAACGAGATCAATAAGGTTTATTCTTCGATTGCCCGTGAAGCAGAAGTGCATCGCAAGGACGCAGAGGCGAAGGGTGACACGCAACATGCGCGCTATTTAAGTGGTCGCCTGCGTCGCCTGACAACTATCAAAGATGAACGTATCGCTGAACTGAACAAAGCCCAGGAGAATGCATAATGACTACTGCAATCGCGTTAGCTGCTGACTACACCAACCTTCTGCAATTGCTGGAAAGCTCTGATGAACTAACTCCGGAAATGATCACCGATACACTGGAAGGAATTGAAGGAGAACTGGCAGATAAGCTGGATGCCATCATGGTCATCGCACGTAATAACCTTGGCCATGCCAAAACATGTGATGAAGAAATAAAGCGCCTGACTGAGCGTAAAAAGTCTTTCGAAAATAAAGATAAAACGCTGCGTAAATATATTCTGTCTTGCCTGCTTGCAGCCAATCTGGACAAGCTCAAGACCCCTAAAAACAGCTTTACTGCCCGAAAAGGTAGCGTCAGCGTTGTTATCGACAATGAAAAGCTATTACCGGATGAGTTGGTTACTGTTCAGACGATTGTCGCTCCGGACAAAAAAGCCATCAAAGAAGCGATCGAGGCTGCGGAAGCTGCCGCAGCACAAATCACTGCCGATGGTGGTGAAGTGCCAGCAGAACTGTTAAATCCGGTACCGGGTGCCCACCTTGAGATCGGCGAACGCTCACTACAGGTACGATAACTATGCTGAAACTATCCCTCAAACGTGGCGATGCGGTTCACGTAGTATTTTCAGATGGCAGTAACGGCATTATTGAAGCTCGTAGCCGTTGCGAGTTGGGAATGCACCTGCCGAAAAGCGTTAAAGTAACTCGTGAGAAAGGAGCATTCCTACCCGAAAACCTGATTAAGCGTAATCAGAAATAAAACCACACTATCGCTAGCATTGTGGACTCACCCAACACAGGAGGCTGCAATGCTGCGATGGCAACCCGGAGCTACTCTGCTCACAGATTTCGATATAAAGATTGGCCGGTTATCGGCAAGCGTACGAAAGAAGACTCTGACCCAGTCAGACATCGAACGCGCATGCAGTGATGCTGATGATGCCGTGTACCGGATGATGAGGAAAGACCAACATGGCCAGAGAAAACGACCTGCTAACAGACGCAGAACTGATTGAGTTTACCGGTTATCAGAAAGCATCAAAACAAAGGGAAATTCTCGACCGCGGCGGCGTCTCGTACATACCGGACCGGGAAGGTCGCCCAATGGTTACCTGGACGCACATTAACGCTGTATTGAACGGGCAGATCACCGTACAGACCAGCACAGAAGAAAAACCCGATTTCGGAGCTATTTAAATGGGGCGCAGAAGAAAGGATCCTGGAGATAACAAACTGCCGCCGCGCGTATCCAAAACAAAAACGCGTTACTACTACAAACCCACGTCACGGGAGACCGTGACACTGGGTCCAATCACTCTCACTATGTCAGCATTATGGAAACGGTATGAGGAAGAACGACGGAATTACTCAGATGTAATGACGTTCGAAAAGCTCTGGGGAATGTTTCTCAAAAGCGCCTACTACACAGAGCTGGCAATACGAACCCAACGTGACTATCTGCAACATCAGAAAAAACTACTCGCTGTATTCGGCAAGGTTAAAGCTGACATAATCAAACCTGAAGACGTGCGGCAGTTTATGGATCGTCGTGGTCTGCAAAGTAAGAATCAGGCCAACCAGGAGATGAGCAGCATGTCTCGCGTTTACCGCTGGGGATATGAGCGTGGATATGTGAAGGGAAACCCCTGTGCCGGCGTCAGCAAATTTTCTCTCAAGGCTCGTGAGCAATACATCACTGACGAAGATTACCTGGCAATTTATAAACATGCAGATCACGTCGTCAGAGCCGCAATGGAAATATCTTACTTATGCGCCGCGCGACAAGCTGACGTACTCGAACTACGTTGGATGCAGATATCTGATAAAGGGATTTTTATCCAGCAGGGCAAAACCGGGAAAAAACAGATAAAGGTCTGGACACCTCGCCTGCAGGAAGCGCTGGAAACGGCACAGGTAGCATGTCCGAAGCTTTCACCTGACGCATTGGTTCTCTATAACAGCGATCGCGGCCAGTTCATCCGCAAGACATTCAATAATCGCTGGCTAAAGGCCGTGCGGGCCGCACAGAGTGAACTTAACCGGCAACTGGATTACACATTCCACGACATTAAGGCAAAAGCTATCTCAGATTTTGAAGGGAGCAGCAGGGATAAGCAGATATTTAGCGGACACAAGACTGAAAGCCAGGTGCTTATTTATGACAGGAAGGTACAAATTAGCCCGACGCTTGATCGCCCGGTAATCGGTAAGAAGTGATTTTTTATGCAATTGGGGGAAGACGATATTCTTTTCTAATATTCTTTCTTAATTCTTTTGCTCAAAAAACAAAGGGGTCAGCATTTAGCTAACCCCTTGTTAAATTTGGCGGAAGCGTAGAGATTCGAACTCTAGAACCCTTTCGGGTCGCCGGTTTTCAAGACCGGTGCCTTCAACCGCTCGGCCACGCTTCCAATGAGGCGCACTATAAACATCCCGAACGGACCTGTAAAGCACCAATGTGTTCGTTTGCCTGAAAAACAGCCAAAATGTTGTTAATCGACTGAAATAACAACAGATTGACCATTTAATCAGCACAAATACCGGCTACAACGCTTAATGTTTTTTGATGTACATATCTTTGGTGTAGTAATTTCCCCGGTTATCCGGCGCAAATCCCCCCACCCACGGCTTCACCAGATGCGTGCGGACATAGTGGTAAACCGGAATCGCAGGGACATCATCACCTAAAAGATCTTCAGCCTGCTGATAGTATTTGCCTCGTTCTTCCAGTGAATTTGCTTTCGCCGCATTACGCATCGCTTCATCAAAGGCGGGGTTGCTGTACTTGGTAGTATTCTCGCTATCACCGGTACGGAAAATATTGAGGAAACTTGAAGCATCATCATAATCGGCTATCCACGCATAGCGCACGACGTCAAAATTACCGGTGTGCATAGTGTCCAGCATGGTTTTCCATTCCTGGTTTTGCAGCTTCGCCTCGACGCCAAGGTTTTTCTTCCACATCGACGATGCGGCAATCGCAATACGCTGGTGCGTTTCGAAAGTGTTGTAGAGCAAATTCAAGCTAAGCGGATGCTCAGGACCAAAACCGGCTTCAGCAAGCAGTTTTTTGGCTTCAGCAATACGTTTTTCGAGCGGCCATGACGCATACTCCGGTGCATGCAGTTTCACCCCACCTATTTCCGGCTGGCTGATAACCCACGCTGCTCGCTGCCCCTGCCCCATCACCTTTTGCGCAATGATGTCTTTATCCAACGCCATATTCAGCGCCCGGCGCACGCGCGGATCATTAAACGGCGCGCGGGTTGTATTGAACTGATAGTAATACGTTGAAAGCTGGGGAGAGACATGCAGTTCATCGCCCATCGTTTTTTTCAGTTGGGCGAACTGATTGACCGGTACGCTATAAACAATGTCGATTTCACCGGCCTTATAGCGATTTACGTCAGCCGACTCTGAGCTGATGGGCAAATAAGTAACTTTATTAATAACCGTATGCCGATCGTCCCAGTAATGTGGGTTACGCTCGGCAACGATGCGCTCATTGACCACCCATTGCGATAGTTTGTACGGCCCACTGCTGACAAAATGTTCTGGTCGGGTCCACTTGTCGCCAAAACGCCCAATCAGAACTTTATCCAGCGGCACCAGCGATGGATGCGCCAGCATCGCCAGAAACGCCGCCGTCGGTTGCGTCAGGGTAATTTGCAGCGTGGTATCATCCAGGGCTTTTACCCCTAGTGTAGCGGGATCTTTATTCCCTTGGGCAATATCAACCGCGTTCGCAACATGCATATTGCCCAGATACGAAGCATAAGGTGAAGCCGTTTGCGGCGAGACCAGACGCTGCCAACTCCAGACAACATCCGGTGCGGTAATCGCAGAGCCATCAGACCAGGTAATGCCCGGACGTAAATGAAAGGTCCAGATAGTATTGTCTTTATTCTCCCAGGATGCCGCAAGGCGGGGCTCGATAGACCCATCCTGATTAACAGCAACCAGACCGTCGAACATATCGCTGATTAAATTAAACTCAACGTTGCTTTCGACTTTATGCGGATCCAGCGATGCCGGCTCACTGCCGTTATTTCTCACCAGTTCCTGCTTTTCAGCCAATGCTGTTCCTGCGGGAACATGAGCTGCCCATGCCGCGCCGTTTATTGATATCATACAGGCGGCCAACAGCGTAAACGTAAATACCTTCGATTTGTGTTGAGTCATTCCCTGCACCTTATTGTTCTGTTTTATGTAGACACCGCTGTCACTGTCAGAGAGATTCAGGAATAACGCAATATTTTTCAGTAACCTATAAGATGTCGATCTGACATTTTCAAACAATAAGTGGTAACATCTAGTTTAGACACTTTTGCTGAAATAATATGCTTAAGTCTGGCGGGTTAAAATGCGTAAAGATGGGTAAAACCGCTGTGTCATTCCCCTTGATTTCATTATCCTCCATCATTAATTACATCTGTCATAAGAGAGTGACTCATGGATCGTATTATTAGTTCTTCGCGCGACCGTACATCGCTACTCAGCACGCATAAAGTGCTGCGCAATACCTATTTTTTGCTCAGCCTGACGCTGGCGTTTTCTGCCATCACCGCAACGGCAAGCACCGTGCTGATGCTGCCATCCCCGGGTCTAATCCTGACGCTGGTGGGTATGTATGGTCTGATGTTCCTGACATATAAAACTGCGGATAAGCCGGTCGGAATTCTGTCTGCTTTCGCATTCACCGGCTTCCTGGGCTACATTCTGGGACCGATTCTGAACACCTACCTGTCTGCAGGCATGGGTGATGTTATCGGTATGGCGCTGGGCGGCACTGCTCTGGTCTTCTTCAGCTGTTCTGCCTATGTGCTGACCACCCGTAAAGACATGTCCTTCCTCGGCGGTATGCTGATGGCAGGTATCGTGGTGGTGCTGATTGGTATGGTTGCGAATATCTTCCTGCAACTGCCAGCTCTGCATCTGGCCATCAGCGCGGTGTTTATTCTGATTTCTTCAGGCGCTATCCTGTTTGAAACCAGCAATATCATCCGTGGCGGTGAAACCAACTACATCCGTGCAACGGTCAGCCTGTATGTTTCGCTGTACAACATCTTCGTCAGCCTGCTGAGCATTCTGGGCTTCGCCAGCCGCGACTAAGTTGTCAACTCGCACTATCCAGCCCCGCTTATGCGGGGCTTTCTTTTTTGGTAAACTGCCGCCAGTTTGACTAACGTAGTGACGAATTATGTTGATCTTTGAAGGTAAAGAAATCAGTACCGATAGCGAAGGCTATCTGAAAGATACCACGCTGTGGAGCGAGCCGCTGGCGGAGAAAATCGCCGAAAACGAAGGCATTACGCTCTCCGCAGAACACTGGGAAGTGGTGCGTTTTGTCCGCGATTTTTATCTGGAATTTAATACCTCCCCCGCTATCCGCATGCTGGTAAAAGCGATGGCCAACAAGTTTGGCGAAGAGAAAGGCAACAGCCGTTATCTCTACCGCCTGTTCCCAAAAGGTCCGGCCAAGCAGGCGACTAAAATTGCCGGCCTGCCGAAACCGGTGAAATGTATTTAATAACGGATACTAAATCCCTTTAGTTCGTCGCCAGGACGATGGGGTTCGCTGAGAACTCTGTCTACCCTGGCGCTTCGCGGCCCCCCGGCTTTCAACCACCTCATCAGTTGTTCCACCCGGTCACCTTCACCGCAGGCGACAACCTCTACGCTGCCGTCATCCATATTCTTCGCGTATCCGGTCAATCCCAGCCGTTGTGCTTCATGCTGGGTGGTGTAGCGAAATCCTACCCCCTGAACCCGGCCATAGACCCAGGCGATTATGCAGACTTTCGACATTGCGGTTCTCCTTATCATCACAGCGCGCGTTGCAAATATGCGTAAAACTCAGGACAATGGCGCCCATTTCTTTGAATTGACAGAATAGTAAATTATGAGTGTACGTTTAGTGTTAGCCAAAGGGCGCGAAAAATCATTACTGCGCCGCCATCCGTGGGTATTTTCCGGTGCTGTCGCACGTATGGAAGGTAAAGCCAACCTCGGTGAAACCATCGATATTGTTGACCATCAGGGTAAATGGTTAGCACGCGGCGCGTACTCACCCGCGTCGCAGATCCGTGCACGCGTCTGGACATTTGACAAGTCTGAGTCCATCGATATTGATTTCTTCACCCGTCGTCTGCAGCAGGCGCAGACATGGCGTGACTGGCTGGCGAAAAAAGACGGTCTGGACAGCTACCGTCTGATCGCCGGCGAATCCGATGGTCTGCCGGGTGTCACCATTGACCGCTTCGGCAACTTCCTGGTGTTGCAGTTGCTCAGTGCGGGGGCTGAATACCAACGCGCAGCGCTGATTAGCGCTTTGCAAATTGTTTTCCCGGGCTGCGCCATTTATGACCGTAGCGACGTAGCGGTGCGTAAAAAAGAAGGTATGGAGCTGACTCAAGGGCCAGTAACGGGCGAGCTTCCGCCAGCACTGCTGCCAATTGAAGAGCACGGCATGAAGCTGCTGGTTGATATTCAGCATGGTCACAAAACCGGCTACTACCTCGATCAACGCGATAGCCGCCTGGCCACGCGTCGTTATGTGGAAAATCAGCGTGTGCTGAACTGTTTCTCTTATACCGGTGGATTTGCGGTTTCAGCATTAATGGGTGGATGCCGTCAGGTCGTCAGCGTTGACACCTCTCAGGAAGCGCTCGATATTGCCCGCCAGAACGTGGAACTGAACAAGCTGGATCTGAGCAAAGCTGAGTTCGTGCGTGATGATGTGTTCAAACTTCTGCGAGCTTATCGCGATCGTGGTGAGAAATTCGACGTCATCGTGATGGATCCGCCGAAATTTGTCGAAAACAAAAGCCAGTTGATGGGCGCCTGCCGCGGCTATAAGGACATCAATATGCTGGCTATTCAGTTGCTCAATCCGGGCGGCGTACTGCTGACTTTCTCCTGCTCTGGGCTTATGACCACCGATTTATTTCAGAAAATCATCGCTGATGCCGCAATAGATGCTGGTCGTGATGTACAATTTATAGAGCAGTTCCGTCAGGCCGCCGATCACCCGGTGATCGCTACCTACCCGGAAGGGCTGTATCTGAAAGGGTTTGCCTGTCGCATCATGTAACTTGAAAAGTGGAATATTACCCTTACATAGAGGGTATCTATTTCCCGGGAGGTGACTATGATTGCCAGCAAATTCGGTATCGGCCAGCAGGTCCGCCATTCCCTGTTAGGTTACCTCGGAGTGGTCGTGGATATCGACCCGGAATATTCGCTTGATCAACCGTCAGCCGATGAGTTGGCGGTTAACGACGAACTTCGCGCCGCTCCCTGGTATCACGTGGTGATGGAAGACGATAATGGTCTGCCAGTACATACGTATCTGGCCGAAGCACAACTGAGTAGCGAGCTACAGGAAGAACATCCGGAGCAACCGTCGATGGATGAACTGGCGCGAACAATTCGAAAACAGCTTCAGGCCCCGCGCCTGCGCAATTGATGCAAACACAGACCCGATTAGCTAATCGGGTCTGTGCGTTTTGTTCGGCTACAGATCCACCTTACTTCGCCAGTCCCAGCCGCGGGATCTCAATCGCCGGGCAACGATCCATCACCACCGTCAACCCTGCATCACGAGCCAGTACGGCTGCTTGCTCGTTAATCACGCCGAGCTGCATCCATAGGGTCTTCGCGCCGATGGCAATTGCCTCCTGAGCAACACCCCACGCCGCTTCGGAATTACGGAAGACATCTACCATATCCACTTTCTCTGGTACATCTGCCAGCGTCGCATAGCCCTGCTGCCCCAGCAGTGTTTTTCCGGCAACTTTCGGTGAAACAGGAATAACGTGATAGCCCTGATCGAGTAAATATTTCATAACCCGATAGCTTGGGCGATCGGGTTTATCGCTTGCTCCCACCAGTGCAATCGTGCGGGTCGTTGTCAAAATGCCAGCAATATCGGTCTCTTTCATCGTTTTCCTCCAGGCTGTTTAGCAAAGTGTACGACAAACCGGACTTTGCGACCATTCATCCCATACTGGCGCATGAGAGCTAAACTCAAAAATATGTCTATATGTTAGTAAACATGATTATCGAAAAATTTAGATACATCTTATACAGATTTTTTCTGGACAGGAGAAACCTATGAAAGCCGGCATTGTGACAGCCTTAATTGCCCTGTGTTTGCCGGTAACCGTTTTTGCTACCTCTCTACGTCTGTCTAATGATATTGACCTTCTGGTGCTGGACGGAAAAAAAGTCTCCAGCTCATTACTGCGTGGTGCCGACAGTATTGAGCTGGAAAATGGTCGGCACCAGCTCGTGTTTCGCGTAGAAAAAACCATTCGCCTGTCCAGCCACGAAGAACGTCTGTATATTTCGCCCCCGCTGGTCATCAGCTTTGATACCCAACTCGTCAGTCAGGTTAATTTTCACCTGCCACGTCTGAGCAACGAGCGAGATGCAACGCATTTTGACGATGCCCCACGCGTAGAACTGCTGGATGGGGATTCCATGCCTATACCGGTTAAGCTGGATATTCTGTCAATCACATCCACCACAAAAATCGTAGATTATGAAATGGAAACAGAGCGCTATAACAAAGCGGCTAAGCATGCGTCTTTACCGCAATTTGCCACGATGATGGCCGATGACAGTTCGCTGCTTTCCGGGGTATCTGAACTGGACCGCGTGCCGCCTCAGTCACAAACGCTGACTGAGCAGCGCTTAAAATATTGGTTTCAACAGGCTGACGCACAAACGCGAAGTAACTTCTTACAATGGGCTGAGAAACAGCCCCCATCGTGACATTTATGTTCGCATACGCATTTTTTTTGTCTTTCTCTTGCAGCGTCAAGTGCTTCCAGTACTCTGTAACAAGGTTAACTTGGGAGCTGTACTATGGAATTAACGACTCGCACATTACCAGCGCAGAAACATATTGCGTTGGTCGCACACGATCACTGCAAAAAGATGTTGATGAGCTGGGTTGAACGCCACCAGCCATTACTGGAAAAACACGTTCTGTATGCTACAGGAACAACAGGAAATTTAATTCAACGCGCGACAGGAATGGACGTCAACGCCATGCTGAGCGGCCCGATGGGGGGTGACCAGCAGGTGGGTGCGCTAATTTCAGAAGGGAAAATTGATGTGCTGATTTTCTTCTGGGATCCGCTCAACGCCGTTCCCCACGATCCTGATGTCAAAGCCCTGCTACGCCTGGCCACAGTCTGGAACATTCCGGTCGCCACCAACGTGTCAACGGCTGATTTTATTATCCAGTCGCCAAACTTCAACGACGCAACGGATATCTTGATCCCGGATTACGCCCGTTATCTTGCAGAACGCCTCAAATAAACGCTAAGCAGGCGGCAACTGCCGCCTGCTTTTCAGGGTTTCCGGGTCACCGGAACGTCTAATTGCTTAAGCTCATCAACAAAACATGATGGCGCGTCTTTGCTAAACAGTAGCCATACCCGATGTCGTGCACGCGTTAGCGCCACATACAGCAACCGCCGCTCTTCAGCATCAGGAAAATCTTCAACAGCCGGGAGTAACGCCTCTTCCATAATCGACTCACGAGCCGGAGCCGGAAAACCGTCATTCCCGTCATGAAGCCCCATAACAATGACGTAATCCGCCTGCTGCCCTTTGCTGGCATGAATAGTCATAAAATCCAACTGCAGCTTGGGCCAGCGGGTGGCCGCTTTGTCCAGGCTGGCTGGCTTCAGATGATGGTACCGCGCCAGCACCAGAATTCTCTCTTCAGCTTTCACAAAACCCGACAGCTTATCCAGCAACAGATCTAACTGACTTTCATCGAGCAACGTGACAGCTTTTTTATCACCGGTCGTCAGACTGTTCAGCGGTTTCGTGAGCTGATGTGGGTTTTGCTGGATAAACTGGTTTGCGACTTCGCCAATCCGGCTATTAAAACGGTAAGTCGTATCCAGATTACAGCTATCGCCCTCACCAAAATTTTGCTGGAATGCGGTCGTCAGAGAAAGCTGTGCTCCGCTGAACCGGTAAATGGCCTGCCAGTCATCTCCCACGGCAAACAGCGTGGTCTGCGAGTTTTGCTTTCGCAAGGCGGCTAACAGGGCGGCGCGCTGAGGGGAAATATCCTGAAATTCATCGACCAGAATATGTTTCCACGGACTGATAAACCGCCCCTTCTCCAGAATGACAATAGCCTGATGGATCAACCCGGAGAAATCGACGGCATTCTCATCCTTCAGGGCACTCTTCCAGGCCTTGAGCAGCGGCGCCATTAGCTTTATGCGTTTACTGAACAGATCGCGGATCTCCTCCGAAGCATTAGCAATCATCTCCGCCTGTGCTCCACCATGCATCCGCATCAAACTAACCCAGCGATCCAACCGGGAGGCCAGACGGCGCTGTAATTTTTCGTCATCCCAGAAGTTACCTTCGGGTACAGACCACAGCATTTCTTCTTCTAACCATTGTCGCCAGCCTTTAGCCTGAGCCTTTTTCTCACTGCACTGCTGACGCCAGGTCGTTATAAAGAGTTGACTGCGAGCGGCGGCATCATTTTCCAGCTTGCTCACTGTTGGAACTTTTTTGCTACCTTGCGAAATAATGTACAACGCCAGTGAATGGAACGTCCGTGCAGTGACCTCGTCCGTATGCAGACGCTCACGAATGCGGTCATCCATCTCCTGGGCTGCTTTGCGTCCAAACGCCAGCAACAGGATCTGTTCTGGCGCGGCTTCTCCTCGTGCAAGCAGCCAGCCCGCACGGGCGACCAATACGGATGTTTTGCCGCTTCCGGCCCCCGCAAGAACCAATAAAGATTGCTCACCGTTCACTACCGCACGCGCCTGAGCCGGATTCAACGGCGAAGATTCAATATGCTGGAAAAACTCAGCATACTCTTCCAGCATTGCCTCGGTGTACGCCTGATTGTGCTGTAAGCGGCAGGCTTCAATGTCCTTCAACCATGCCAGGCATTGACGTAACGCCTCCCGGCAATTTTCAAATTCTTCCAGCCGATTAACCGGGAGCGGTAACGCGGCAAAGGCACGGCGAATCTGCTGCTGCAGCCCTGACGTTTGTTCGCGCGTCAGCCATTTACTTTCACTAGTACGGGCCGCTATCGCATCCAACTGCTGCTGTAAAACCCCCGCAGCAACGTCACTCATTTCCTGGCTCCACTGTTGCCAGAGTGCATTCAAATGATGATGGAAGCGCTGGGTTTCCGCCCACTCTGTACCGTGAAGACGGACCACCTTCTCATCCGGGAGTACAAACTCCAGCTCGCCCCACACCAGACCACGTTTGCAATGAATAGCCAGTAACTGATTGAAGGGAATAAGATACTCGTGACGATCGCCGGAAACTTTAATCCCGGCATTGAGAATAACGGCCCGATCGTAAGGGTGTTGTGCCAGACGTTTTCCAAGAGAAGTAGCTTTCAGTTCCATAAGACTCAAGCGGATCCACACGAAGAGGTTTGCTTATCAGTGTAACCGCCAGAGAAAACGTGCTCCAGCCCAAAAAAACGTTACAATTGCCGAATTCACAGAAAACCAGAGTTAACCGAGGGTTTATGCGTACTGTTCTGAATATTTTAAATTTTGTGCTTGGGGGGTTCGCCACCACCCTGGCCTGGTTACTGGCAACGCTGGTCAGTATCGTGCTTATTTTTACTTTACCCTTGACCCGTTCATGCTGGGAGATAACCCGACTTTCGCTGTTTCCCTATGGCAACGAAGCGATACATGTCGATGAACTGAATCCTGCCGGTAAAAGCGTCCTGTTGAATACCGGCGGCACCGTGCTCAATATTTTCTGGCTAATTTTCTTCGGCTGGTGGTTGTGTCTGATGCACATTGTCTCTGGTATTGCTCAGTGCATAACGATTATTGGTATTCCGGTTGGCATTGCGAACTTTAAAATCGCTGCCATTGCGCTCTGGCCGGTGGGTCGCCGGGTAGTTTCAGTAGAAGTTGCCCGTGCAGCGCGTGAAGCCAATGCACGTCGTCGCTTTGAATAATCAGGACCAATGGCCTTTATGTTAAGTCCTCTGCTCAAACGCTATACCTGGAACAGCACCTGGCTGTACTACGTGCGGATTTTTATCGCGCTATGCGGTACAACGGCGCTGCCCTGGTGGCTGGGTGACGTCAAGCTGACCATCCCTCTCACGCTAGGTATGGTCGCTGCCGCACTTACCGATCTCGATGATCGTCTCGCGGGCCGACTGCGCAATTTAATCATCACGCTGGTGTGCTTTTTTATTGCCTCAGCCTCCGTTGAACTGCTCTTCCCATGGCCCTGGCTGTTTGCTATTGGGTTAACGCTTTCCACCAGCGGTTTTATTCTGCTGGGGGGATTAGGCCAGCGCTATGCAACCATCGCTTTTGGCGCGTTGCTCATCGCCATTTACACGATGCTGGGCACCTCGCTTTACGATCAGTGGTATCAACAACCAATCCTGCTGCTCGCGGGCGCTATCTGGTATAACCTGCTGACGCTCACCGGGCATCTTCTGTTCCCCATCCGCCCCTTACAGGACAATCTGGCCCGCAGCTACGAACAATTAGCGCACTACCTGGAACTGAAGTCGCGTCTTTTTGATCCCGACATCGAAGATGAAAGCCAGGCGCCGTTGTATGATTTAGCCCTCGCTAATGGGCAACTGATGGCAACGCTAAACCAGACCAAAGTGTCGCTGCTGACTCGCCTGCGCGGTGACCGTGGACAACGGGGAACACGTCGCACGCTACATTACTATTTTGTGGCGCAGGATATTCATGAACGCGCAAGCTCCTCACATATTCAATATCAAACGCTACGCGATCATTTCCGTCACAGCGATGTGATGTTCCGCTTCCAGCGGTTGATGTCGATGCAAGGACAAGCCGGTTCACAATTGTCTCGTTGTATTTTATTGCGCACGCCTTACCAGCACGATCCGCACTTTGAGCGCGTCTTCACCCATATAGATGCCGCACTTGAGCGCATGCGCGCCAGTGGTGAGCCTGCAGATCTGCTCAATACGCTGGGATTCTTACTATCGAACCTGCGGGCTATCGATGCGCAACTGGCCACAATTGAGTCTGAACAGGCTCAGGTACTCTCGCGCAATGAGTCTGAAAATCAGCTTGCTGATGACAGTCCCCATGGATTCAGCGATATCTGGTTACGCCTGAGCCGTAATTTCACCCCAGAGTCCGCACTGTTCCGCCATGCCGTCCGCATGTCGTTAGTGCTCTGTGTTGGTTATACCATTATCCAGGTAACCGGCATGAATCACGGATACTGGATCTTGCTGACCAGCCTGTTTGTCTGTCAACCAAACTACAATGCCACCCGACATCGCCTGGCGCTCAGGATTATCGGCACGTTGGTTGGGATTGCCATCGGTTTACCGATCCTGTGGTTTGTGCCCTCTTTAGAAGGGCAGCTAATACTTTTAGTGATCACTGGTGTACTGTTTTTTGCCTTTCGCAACGTCCAGTATGCGCATGCCACCATGTTTATCACGCTGCTGGTATTACTGTGCTTTAACCTGCTCGGCGAAGGCTTTGAGGTTGCGCTGCCGCGTGTCATCGATACGCTAATTGGCTGTGCTATCGCCTGGGCGGCTGTCAGTTTCATCTGGCCAGACTGGCGTTTTCGTAATCTACCACGGGTAATTGAGCGGGCGACTGACGCTAACTGCCGCTACCTTGATGCAATTCTCGAACAATATCATCAGGGTCGTGATAATCGTCTGGCCTACCGTATCGCTCGCCGTGACGCGCATAACCGTGATGCTGAACTCGCCTCCGTGGTGTCAAACATGTCGAGCGAGCCGGATGTGACGGCCCAAACCCGCGAAACGGCGTTCCGTTTACTGTGTCTCAACCATACGTTTACCAGCTATATTTCTGCGCTTGGCGCACATCGCGAACAGTTGACCAATCCAGACGTTCTGGCATTGCTGGATGACGCGGTTTGCTATGTTGATGATGCCCTTCACCATCAACCCGCTGACGAGCAACGCGTATACCAGGCGTTAGAAGGGCTGAAGCAGCGAATTCAGCACCTGGAACCACGCCCGGACAGTAAAGAGCCTCTGGTCGTTCAGCAAGTTGGGTTATTGATCGCTCTGCTCCCGGAAATCCGGCGATTACAGCAGCAAATTGCCGTACTACCTTCTAATACCCCGGTTCCGGCGTAAGAGAACTTACCCACTCCACCAGCTCCTGGCGACGCGTCGCCGGGAGCGCGGCTTCATGTATCCCCCCTACCGCGCCTTCAAGGGCATAGAGTACTTTTACCGTCAGAGCCGGGTTATTTTGCCGAAGTTTCAGCCAGCACATTTGTGCTCCCAACGACCGCATGGTCCCCTCATCTTTAATTCCAACTTCATTCAGCAGAGTCTCCAGATGAAACGTCATATTCGGCAATTCCCGCAGACGATGCTGGGTAAAGCGACTCTGTTTTTCCTTAACCGCTGCATCCAACGAATATCGCGATAACGACACCAGTTGCTGCTGGTTTTGCCACAGGGCATCGTTCACCTGGTAATAATTAAGTACAAGAGGACGTCCCCGCTTAATAAATGTCAGCCAGACAGGAGAATTTTGTACACAATACTGGGCGCTCTGTTCACAGGCGCGAAGATACAACTCACCATTGGCGACCATGGCAAAGACCGTATCGCCAACCGTCAGACTGTAGCCACCAAACAGTGAGCGATAGTGAATTGTCCCCAGAGAAGCCAGATATTCCTGCGATTTATAGATCCTTGCATAAGAAAGCTCTTTCATAAAAATCCTTTTTAAATCATAACGTAAGCAAATGATTTTCAGTAGCGGATCCGTTAATGACGAAAATAGGCAACTTATGCGTATGGAGCAAGATGAATTTTATTTTTCCCGTGACGACAACTAAAAATTGCGAACCTGTTTCCGAAAATAAGGTTGATCTTTGTTGATAGCAGGGTTACTGTATATCCATACAGTAACTCACAGGGCTGGATTGATTATGTACACTTCAGGCTATGCAAATCGTTCTTCGTCGTTCTCTTCCGCATCAAGCAGCATTGCGCGCGTTTCATCAGAGAACGCAACCGCTGGGCTTATCAGTGAAGTGGTCTATCGCGAGGACCAGCCCATGATGACGCAACTACTGCTGCTTCCTCTGCTGCAACAGTTAGGGCAGCAATCACGCTGGCAGCTGTGGCTGACGCCTCAGCAAAAATTAAGCCGGGAGTGGGTGCAGTCAGCCGGACTTCCATTGACAAAAGTAATGCAGATTAGCCAACTCTCCCCCTGCAATACGCTAGAATCGATGATTCGTGCGCTACGCACGGGTAATTACAGTGTTGTCATTGGCTGGCTGGCGGAAGAATTAACGGAAGATGAACATGCCGAACTGGTCAAAGCGGCTGATGAAGGAAATGCGATGGGTTTTATCATGCGTCCTGTTTGCGCACAGTCACTTGCGGGGAGACAGCATTCCGGGCTAAAAATTCACTCGAATTTGTATCATTGAGTAAAATTAGGATTTATCCTGGAATTTTTTTTCATGCTTCAATTTGCCTTTGAGCTTTAACGCGTTTTTCGTCCGAACGCCTGTCTCAAGCGGTTTTCAGGAAATCCTCAGTGCATTTAGTCATCAATAAATGTTAAATATTATGTATACAAGCCTTTTTTTTTCATATGCCTGACGGACTTCACACTTGTAAGTTTTCAACTACGTTGTAGACTTTACATCGCCAGGGGTGCTCGGCGTAAGCCGCAGATATCGGTAGAGCAACTATTGAACTGGTCCCCGGGTGAAGGATTTAACCGTGTTATCTCTCTTCGGAGATATTCATGGCGAATTTTGGATGATAACGAGGCGCAAAAAATGAAAAAGACAGCTATCGCAATTGCAGTGGCACTGGCTGGTTTCGCTACCGTGGCGCAGGCCGCTCCGAAAGATAACACCTGGTATACTGGTGCTAAACTGGGCTGGTCTCAGTACCATGACATTGGCAACAACCAGATCGACAACAACGGACCGACCCACGAAAGCCAACTGGGTGCTGGTGCGTTCGGTGGTTATCAGGTTAACCCGTACGTTGGTTTTGAAATGGGTTACGACTGGTTAGGTCGTATGCCGTACAAAGGCAACACTGAAAATGGCGCATTCAAAGCTCAGGGCGTTCAGCTGACCGCTAAACTGGGTTACCCAATCACTGACGATCTGGACGTTTATACCCGTCTGGGTGGTATGGTTTGGCGTGCAGACGCTAAAAACAACCAAGGCTTCAAAGACCACGACACTGGTGTATCCCCAGTATTCGCTGGTGGCGTAGAGTATGCAATTACTCCTGAAATCGCTACCCGTCTGGAATACCAGTGGACCAACAACATCGGTGACGCGAACACCGTTGGTGGTCGTCCGGATAACGGCCTGTTGAGCGTTGGTGTTTCTTACCGTTTCGGCCAGCAGGAAGAAGCAGCTCCAGTAGTTGTTGCTCCGGCTCCGGCTCCAGAAGTACAGACTAAGCACTTCACTCTGAAGTCTGACGTTCTGTTCAACTTCAACAAAGCAACTCTGAAACCAGAAGGCCAGCAGGCTCTGGACCAGATGTACAGCCAGCTGAGCAACCTGGATCCGAAAGACGGTTCCGTAGTGGTTCTGGGCTTCACTGACCGCATCGGTTCTGACGCTTACAACCAGGGTCTGTCCGAGAAACGTGCTCAGTCCGTTGTTGATTACCTGATCTCTAAAGGTATTCCTTCTGACAAAATCTCTGCACGTGGCATGGGTGAATCCAACCCAGTTACTGGCAACACCTGTGACAACGTGAAAGCTCGCGCTGCACTGATCGACTGCCTGGCTCCGGATCGTCGTGTTGAGATCGAAGTTAAAGGCATCAAAGACGTTGTAACTCAGCCTCAGGCTTAAGTTATCGTCTTATAAAAAACCCCGCTATGCGGGGTTTTTTTTCATCTGTTTCCACTCAAAACAAGCCTCTTGTTACACCAGCCAACCGCTAGTCTTTTCCCAGCAACGCCTGTAAATCCTGTTTCAATGTCGACATTTTGTTCGCGTACTTCTCTTTATGCTCTGCGTCTTCAATCAGCTGCACTATAGTTTCAGAAAGCGTTTTTCCGCGCCGCTGCGCAAGACCTGCCAGACGCTGCCAGACCATAAACTCCAGATCGATCGATTTCTTACGCGTATGTTGATGTTCTGCATTAAAGTGCCGCTTACGCCTCGCCCGGATCGTTTGCTTCATACGATTGAGCAGTGCAGGGTTCATGTATTCTTCAATCCAGGCGTTGACCCGAACCGGTTCATTTTCGAGGGTTAGCAACAAATCAACGGCTTCTTTGGCAGCGCTGGCTTCCACATAGCGGGTAATCAACTCCCCCTCGCGATGCTTCTTCACCAGGTACTTCCATTTCCATCCGCTTTCAAGATTTTCAAGTTGTTGATATTTCATTGCGATCTCAATGTTACCGTGTAACTCTTATCAGAATATCAGCTTTTTCGGCATCTGAAGAAAAGAATATCCAGCCTGTGAACTGCCGCGCGTCATCACAACCGTTTCGCGGCGCTTTCCAGGTGTTTAGTGGTGAGGGTTACGGTATAATCTCGTTTTTTACAACAGACTAAAAAACATCAACTTTGACCATTACGAAACTTGCATGGCGTGATCTGGTTCCTGATACCGACAGTTATCAGGAAGTATTTGCACAGCCGCACGTCACTGACGACACCGACACCTTACTTAGTGATACTCAGCCACGTTTACAATTCGCGCTAGAGCAGCTTCTTCAGCACTGGACAACATCCTCGTTCATGTTGGTTAAAGCACCGGAGGAGCTTGAGTATCTCAACCTTATTGCAAAGGCTGCACGTCCCTTGCACACGGATGCAGGAAGCCTGACTGGCGGTCATTACGACATCTCCGGTCACACTATTCGTTATCGTACAGCTGAAAAAGCGGAAGACAATTTTGCGACGTTGACGCAGGTGGTCAGCGCTGACTGGGCCGAAGCTGAACAACTGTTTGGCTGTCTACGTCAGTTCAATGGCGAAATTACGCTGCAGCCAGGTCTGGTACATCAGGCCAATGGGGGGGTGCTGGTTATCTCATTGCGCACGCTGTTGGCCCAACCTCTGTTGTGGATGCGTCTGAAAGCCATTGTCAGCCACGAGCGTTTTGATTGGGTGGCTTTTGATGAGTCTCGCCCACTGCCTGTCTCTGTTCCGCCTATGCCGCTTAAACTGAAAGTGATTTTGGTGGGTGAGCGTGAATCGCTGGCGGATTTCCAGGATATGGAACCAGAGTTGGCTGAGCAGGCCATTTACAGCGAGTTTGAAGATAATCTGCAGATCGTGGATGCCGAAACCATGACGCAGTGGTGTCAGTGGGTCACGCATACTGCCATGCGCAATAATTTGCCTTACCCCGCTCCTGATGCCTGGCAGGTTTTGATCCGTGAAGCCGTTCGCTATACCGGTGAACAGGATACATTACCTCTTAACCCGCAGTGGATCACCAGACAGTTCAAAGAGGTGGCCCCGTTATGCAAGAGCGAAACCTGCAACGCTGAGCAGTTCAGCCTGATGCTGGCTCAGCGCGAATGGCGTGAGGGATTCCTGGCTGAACGCATGCAGGATGAAATTCTGCAAGAGCAGATCCTTATCGAGACAGAAGGCGAGCGTATTGGCCAGATCAACGCCTTGTCGGTGATTGAGTTTCCAGGCCACCCACGCGCATTTGGCGAGCCTTCTCGTATCAGTTGCGTCGTGCATATTGGCGACGGCGAGTTTACGGACATTGAGCGCAAAGCCGAGCTCGGCGGAAATATTCATGCCAAGGGTATGATGATTATGCAGGCGTTCCTGATGTCGGAACTCCAGCTTGAGCAGCAAATCCCCTTCTCTGCCTCGCTGACCTTTGAGCAATCTTACAGCGAAGTGGACGGTGACAGCGCGTCTATGGCAGAACTGTGCGCATTGATCAGCGCCCTCGCCGACGTGCCTGTTAATCAAAGTATCGCCATTACCGGTTCTGTCGATCAGTTTGGTCGGGCGCAACCTGTCGGTGGTCTGAATGAGAAAATTGAAGGTTTCTTCGCCATCTGCCAGCAGCGTGAGCTGACGGGCACGCAGGGCGTTATCATTCCTTCGGCTAACGTCAGACACCTCAGCCTGCATCCCGCGCTGCTGCAGGCCATAGAAGAAGAAAAATTCACTATCTGGGCGGTGGACGACGTAACTGATGCGCTGCCACTGTTGTTAAATCTGGTGTGGGATGGCGAAGGCCAGACAACGCTGATGCAAACCATTCAGGAGCGTATTGCCACGGCTACGCAACAGGAAGGTCGTCACCGTTTTCCATGGCCGCTACGTTGGCTGAACTGGATTATTCCGAACTGATCGGACTTGTTCAGCGTACACGTGTTAGCTATCCTGCGTGCTTCAATAAAATAAGGCTTACAGAGAACATGGTAGATAAACGCGAATCCTATACGAAAGAAGACCTTCTTGCCTCTGGTCGCGGTGAACTGTTTGGCGCAAAAGGGCCACAACTGCCAGCACCAAGCATGCTGATGATGGACCGTGTCATCAAGATGACCGAAACCGGTGGCAACTTTGACAAAGGTTATGTTGAAGCTGAACTGGATATCAACCCAGACCTGTGGTTCTTCGGTTGTCACTTTATCGGCGATCCGGTGATGCCGGGCTGCCTGGGTCTCGACGCCATGTGGCAGCTGGTTGGATTCTATCTCGGCTGGCTGGGCGGCGAAGGTAAAGGCCGTGCGCTGGGCGTAGGTGAAGTTAAATTCACCGGCCAGGTTCTGCCGACTGCGAAGAAAGTCACTTACCGCATTCACTTCAAACGTATCGTTAACCGTCGCCTGATCATGGGCCTGGCTGATGGTGAAGTGCTGGTTGATGGCCGTCTGATCTACACCGCAAACGATCTGAAAGTGGGTCTGTTCCAGGACACTTCCGCGTTCTAATCCAGGACTGCGTAGCAGCCAGACATTAACGTTTCTCCGTTTTATCTGGTGTGCAAAAAGGCGAAACCTCCGCTCTGCGGAGGTTTCTTTTATCTAAAGAGACAGAATCAGGCCATTAAAACCCTATCCCCCATGGCTTCTCGCCAGCCTCCCAGCCAGTATGACCTCTGATTCAGCGTCTGATAGGGACACATTTCTTTTGAGCGTCCGGCAATGCCGGCCTGATATCCACGTTGATGTGCCCGTTCCAGGCGATCTCGTTTTTGTCTCTTCATGCCTCGTTTCCCTCATTTTTTGGTCTGGTGGAAAAGAAAACAGTGATTACTAAGTGTGCAATCACACTAAACGAATACCCCTAAACATTAGGCTCGTCAATGCGCAAAATTCACGCCAGTGTCATATTTGTGAGCTAGCCTCTAAATCATTTGTACAAAAATAGTCAGTCAGAACAGCTATCTCCACGGCTAAAAAAATAAAAAAAACCGCCCCGGGCGGTGAGCCAGGGGCGGCATAATTTACAATTATTTAAGCTTATGGGATGCGTTTCAGCTCTTGAGCAATAGCCGTCGCTTCCTGACTCCAGGCGTTAGCAAGAACCTTCACCATCTCATCGTAGCCGTCTTTAGTCTGTACAGCTTCGATGTGGAATGGACGTTTGATCAGTTGTCCCTGATGATTCAGCAACCATTCTCCACTCACGATAACCTTACCATCGTAACGACCGTGGAAGCCGGTTACGGTGACGTTCAGCGTGTCCTGAGTGCTTCCCAGCGGCTGCGAAGCAACAACCCAGCCAGGCAACTGCATGCTGAGGTTAGCAACCAGCGTATTGCGCAATTGCTGATCTAATGGGCTGGCCCAGAGATTATTATTGGCTATAACATATTGCACATCGCTGGTCTGGTAAACCACCCCATTACCGGCCAGATAATCAGGTACCGCAATCTGTTCAACCCACAGCAGACGGTTTCCCTGATTGGCGGAGCTCTGCACACCGCCTTGTGCGATAGGGAGCTGGTAATAGCTTTTATTCTCTCCGCTGGAGCTGCATGACGTCAACCAGACCGCCATCATCACCACTAGCCACTTTTTCATTGTTTCGCCCTCTTCGGCTCTGGATCTTTCTTGTCCTTCGCTTCAAATACCAGCGCATTACTCTTATCGTTCAGCGTTTTCAGTACCGGTTGCAGTTCACGTAGCACCTGATCAAGACGCTGCATATCTGCCACCATCTTGTTGTAGGCCGCAGAACCAGGCTGGAAGCCCTGCATGCTACGATTTAGTTCACGCAGCGTGTTCTGCATATCCGCCGGAAGATCCTGCATCGACTGGCTGGACGTGATCTTGTTCATGTTATCCAGCGTGGTTTGCAGATGCTTCATCGTGCGCTGGCTTTCCGACAGCGTATTGGTTGCCTGCTCAATCATCGGGTTCAGCGGCAGATTATTAATCTTATCCAACGCTTCCATCAGACGCTGTTGGATCTGCGCCAGACCACCGCTCACGGTCGGAATAATTTGATAACCATTAAATTCGCGCACACCAGTAATCGGCGGCTCTTTCGGGTAGAAGTCGAGATCGACATAAAGCGCGCCGGTCACCAGGTTCCCGGTTTTGAGCGATGCCCGTAATCCGCGTTTAAGCAATTCCGCCAGATGAGCACCAACATCAGTATCTTCGCCCAGCTGCGCCTTCAGACGTTCTGGTTCGATGCGTACCAGCACCGGAATGCGGTAATCATTGTTGAACACCTGGCGCATATTCGGTGAGAAGAAAGGTACTTTACTCACCGTACCCAAGCGGATGCCACGGAATTCCAGCGGCGCACCAGGCTGCAGGCCACGAATCGAATCTTTAAAGAACATCAGATAATCGATATGATCGGTATACAGTGAATCCTGAATACTTTTTTGATCGTCATAAAGATTAAACGCTGACTGTTGTGCGACCGGCTCGCCCTGCTCTAAACCTTCTGGCACATCAAAACTTACACCACCGCCAAACAGCGTGGAGAGCGAACCCATTTCTACGCGCATACCTGCTGAGGTAAGATCTACGGCGATCCCGCTGTCTTTCCAGAAACGCACATTACTGGTCACCAGACGATCGTTAGGCGCATTAATGAAAAGCTGATAGCTGATCGTACGCTTTTGCGCATCAAATGTGCTGGTTTCAACCGAACCTACACGATAGCCGCGAAAAAGCACCGGATCGCCCGGACTCAACTGACCGGCTTTTTTGCTGTCCAGAATCACACGGATCCCTTTTGCATCTGGCGGGGCCAGCGGCGGTGAATCCAGCAGTTGGTAATTTTCCAGCTTACTGCCTTTATTACCAGGCTGCAGTTCAATATAAGCCCCGGACAATAGCGTGCCGAGCCCACTTATACCTTCACGTCCAACCTGCGGCTTCACCACCCAAAAGACAGAATCTTTATGCAGCAGCTTTTCCATTCCGGAGTTAAGACGCGCTTTAATCTCCACATGGGTCAGATCATCCGTCAGGGTTGCGCTCTCAACGATGCCGACGTCCACACTGCGGCTCTTAATCGTCGTTTTGCCCCCTTCAATACCTTCGGCATTGGTGGTAATAAGCGTGACCTGTGGCCCCTGATGACTGTAGTGATAAAACAGAACCCACGCGCCAATGAGTGCAGTGACGATAGGAAATATCCACACGGGCGACCAGTTTTTTACCTTTTGCACTTTGGCTTCCCCACTTTTAGATTCCATGCTGTCAGGACTCCTCATGGCCTGGTTCTGGTTCACGATCCCACGACAGACGCGGATCAAATGTCATCGCAGAAAACATTGTCATAATGACGACTAAAGCAAACATCAAAGCACCCATTGCAGGATAAATGTTCATTAACCCTCCCATGCGCACCAGCGCAGAGAGTACCGCAATCACAAAGACGTCGATCATTGACCAGCGACCGACAAATTCCACAACTTCATAAATCAGGTGCATACGTTCACTGTCGCGTTTGCCGTGCCCTTTGGCGTCCCAGCATAGCCAGGCAATGGCGATCATTTTCAACGTCGGCACCATAATACTGGCGATAAAGATAACCGCAGCCACCGGATACGAGCCTTCGCTCCAGATTAAAACCACCCCCTCAAGTATGGTTGACGGCAGCTTTGACCCGAGCAAATCGGTAATCATAATCGGCAGAATATTGGCAGGAAGATAAAGCATGATTGACGTAAACAGTAATGCCAACGTCCATTGCAGACTGTTTTTACGCCGCACATAACCTTTCGTCTGACAGCGTGGGCACACCCGTTCATCAGCGGGAAGTATTGCAGTGCAGCAAGAGCAGGAACGCAGTCCCTGTCGAATACCAGGCACGCCAGGTTTTAAGGCCTGCTTTATGACAGGCATTGGCGCAATATCATCCCATAGCCAGCGACGGTCAACGCACTGAAATGCACGCAACTGTAAAACGCAAAAGAAGCACCACGGAATAAAGCTGCTGCCCACGCCGATATCGCCGTAGGCCATCAGCTTAACAAAGCTCACCAGCACGCCGGCGAGGAAGATTTCTGCCATTCCCCAGCTTTTTAACTGAAACAAAATGCGCGCCAGCCATGCTTTAAGCCGCTCGGGCATCTGAACCCGGTTTACCAGTAGCAGGATCGTCAGCAGGCAAAAGGCCGGAACCAGCTGAACGAATAAGATAAAGAAGGTGCCGAGACTGGCGTAATCTTCAGAAAAGAGCACGCTGGGAATTTGCAGCAACGTCACTTCACTACTCACCCCTGCGACGTTCATATTCACAAAGGGAAAGAGGTTTGACAGCAGCAGCATAAATAGTGCGGCTAAAACATAGGCAGTGGGACGCTGCCGGGGCGCGTCCCACTCAACGGTTAACGTAGTGCCACATCGTGGACATGCCGCTTTCTGACCATGCTCAAGGCGAGGTAACGCCACCAGCATGTCACACTGCGAGCACAAAATATGCTTCGCGGCATGGTGATGTTCGCACATAGGTGCTCCTTTAATTATGCGCCATTCTTCAAAGACTCAAGATACTCCCAGCGCTCAAAGGCTTGCTCAAGTTCTTGTTCCGCTTCGTTCAAATTAGCTAACACCTGTTGCGTTTGCTCGTGAGGCTGACTGAAAAACGCGGCGTCAGCAACCTGAGCCTGTAAGGCTTCCAGCTTAGCTTCCAGTTCTTCAAGCAACGCGGGGAGCTGCTCCAGTTCGCGCTGCAGTTTATAGCTTAGTTTGCTGGTGCCGCGTTTGACAATTTCTGCTTTAGGAGCGGTTGGCTCCTCTGTTTTTTTCGCAACTGGCTGCTTAAACGCCACATACTGCGATTGCTGACTGCGCGCATCATGATAACCGCCGACATAACGACCAATTTTACCGCCGCCTTCGAAGATCCAGCATTCGGTCACGGTATTATCGACAAACTGACGGTCGTGGCTCACCAGCAGCACGGTGCCCTGGTAGCTATCAATCAATTCTTCGAGCAGTTCCAGCGTTTCGACGTCAAGATCGTTCGTTGGTTCATCGAGAATCAACAGATTGCTGGGTTTCAGGAACAAACGCGCCAATAACAGGCGATTACGTTCCCCGCCAGAGAGCGCACGTACTGGCGTCATCGCACGTTTTGGATGGAACAGGAAGTCCTGCAGGTAACCCAGCACATGGCGAGGTTTACCGTTAACCATCACCTCTTGCTTACCTTCAGCCAGGTTGTCCATCACGGTTTTATCGGGATCCAGTTCGGCGCGGTGCTGATCGAAATAGGCCACTTCCAGCTTGGTACCGACGTGAATGCGTCCGCTGTCAGCCTGAAGCTGACCTAACATCAACTTCAGCAGCGTTGTTTTGCCGCAGCCGTTAGGTCCGATTAGCGCGATCTTGTCGCTACGCTGCACCTGCGCGGAGAAATCTTTCACCAGCTGCTTTCCGTCAACCTGGTAATCCACATTCTCCATTTCGAAAACAATCTTGCCTGAACGGCTAGCCTCTTCGACTTGCATCTTCGCTGTGCCCATTACTTCGCGACGTTCGCCACGCTCGCGACGCATGGCTTTCAGTGCGCGCACGCGACCTTCGTTACGCGTACGACGCGCTTTGATACCCTGACGGATCCAGACTTCTTCCTGCGCCAACTTGCGGTCAAATTCCGCGTTTTGTAACTCTTCTACGCGCAACGCTTCTTCTTTATCCAGCAGATACTGATCGTAACTCCCCGGATAGGTCACCAGCTTGCCGCGGTCAAGATCGACAATACGCGTCGCCATATTGCGGATAAATGAACGGTCATGGGAAATGAAAATAATTGTCCCATTGAAGGTTTTCAGGAACCCTTCCAGCCAGTCGATGGTTTCAATATCCAGGTGGTTCGTCGGTTCATCCAACAGCAGCACGCGCGGGTTGCTCACTAACGCGCGGCCCAGTGCCGCCTTACGTAGCCAGCCGCCGGAAAGCGATGCCAGCTCCATGTCTGCTTCCAGGCCAAGCTGTTCCAGTACTTCATTAATACGGTTTTCCAGCTGCCACAGATTGTGGTGATCCAGCTGTTCCTGAACCTTCGCCAGTTCCTGGAGGTTTTTATCACTCGGATCGGCGATCACCAGATGCGAGATATCGTGATAACGCTTGAGGTAAACCGCCTGTTCTGCAATCCCTTCGGCGACAAAATCGTAGACGCTACCCTGCACGTTGCGCGGCGGATCCTGCTGCAGACGCGCCACAACCAGATCCTGCTCATAAATAATACGCCCATCGTCAAGACCCTGTTCACGGTTCAGGATCTTCATCAGCGTCGATTTGCCCGCGCCATTACGGCCAACCAGACAGACCCGCTCGTTATCTTCGATATGCAGTTCAGCATTATCAAGAAGCGGCGCATCGCTGAACGACAGCCATGCACCATGCATACTGATTAATGACATTTAATTTTCCTTTCAGGCTGCGGTAATCAGCCAGCAATTGTGGATCTGACGGTTACGGGCAAAGTCCTGGGAAAGCGTTTTTTGGGTGATTTCTTGTGCTTTCAATCCCAGTTCAGCCAAACCGTCGAGATCCATACGGAACCCACGTTTGTTGTTGGAGAACATGATCGTGCCGTCTTTACGCAGCAGACGTTTCAGATCTTTCATCAGCGCCAGATGATCGCGCTGCACATCAAACGAGTCTTCCATACGTTTTGAGTTAGAGAACGTCGGTGGATCGATGAAAATCAGATCAAACTGTTCATTGGCATCACGCAACCAGCCCAGGCAATCGGCCTGAATCAAACGGTGAGCGCGACCGCTCAGGCCGTTCAGACGCAGGTTGCGTTCCGCCCATTCCAGATAGGTACGCGACATATCAACCGTCGTGGTGCTACGCGCACCGCCCAATCCTGCATGTACGCTGGCGCTGCCGGTGTAGGAGAACAGGTTAAGGAAGTCCTTACCTTTACTCATCTGCCCCAGCATACGGCGCGCAATACGGTGATCGAGGAATAAACCCGTATCAAGGTAGTCAGTCAGGTTCACCCACAGGCGCGCGTTGTACTCGCTTACCTCAATGAATTCACCCTTCTCATTCATCTTCTGATACTGATTCTTGCCTTTCTGCCGTTCACGGGTTTTCAGCACCAGTTTATTGGGTGCGATTTCCAGTACTGACAGCGTTGCGGCAATAATGTCAAACAGGCGTTGGCGCGCTTTTTGCGCATCAACTGTCTTCGGTGGGGCATATTCCTGAACCACGACCCACTCACCGTAACGATCCACAGCAACGTTGTATTCCGGCAGATCAGCGTCATACAGGCGATAACATTCAATGCCTTCCTGGCGCGCCCATTTTTCCAGTTTCTTGATGTTCTTGCGCAGGCGGTTAGCATAATCTTCCGCGACCGTGGCAGGCTTGCTGTCCGCGGTGGTCTCTGCAACGTGATAGTTTTTCTGCACACAATCCAGCGGGCCGTTTTTCGCCTTGAACTGCTTGTCGGCACGTAATTGCAGGCTGCTGAGCAGATCCGGAGAGGCGCTGAACAGCGACAAATTCCAGCCGCCAAACTGGTTTTTCATCGTACGGCCCAGCAGGCTGTGCAGGGCAATCAGCGCCGGTTCGCTATCCAGACGTTCGCCGTAAGGCGGGTTACTGATAACTGTCCCATACGGTCCTTTCGGCAACGGATTGCTCAGTTTGGCGACATCTTTAACCTCAAACGTCATCAGATCGGCGATACCGGCGCGGCGAGCGTTACTGCGCGCTTTTTCAATCACGCGCGCATCGCTGTCGGATCCATAAAAATGCGAGGTATAGTCAGCCAGTCCCTTACGCGCACGCACCTGCGCTTCGGCTTTAACTTCTTGCCAGACGGCTTCGTCGTGCTGCGCCCAACCGCTGAAGCCCCAGTACCCGCGGTGCAGGCCCGGCGCGCGATCGGTTGCCCACATCGCAGCTTCAATCAGCAGTGTGCCGGAACCACACATCGGATCGAGTAACGGGGTTCCCGGCTGCCAGCCAGAACGCATAACAATAGCGGCGGCCAGCGTTTCTTTAATCGGTGCCTGACCCGCGCGATCGCGATAGCCACGCTGGTGCAAACCATCACCGCTCAGATCGAGCGCAATGCTGGCGGTATCTTTATTCAACCAGACGTTGATGCGCAGCTCCGGAGATTCACGATCCACATTCGGACGCGGCATATTTTTACGGGTAAATGCATCGACAATCGCATCCTTGACCTTTAGCGCGCCGTACTGACTGTTACGAATGGTTTCGTTCAGGCCGCTAAAATGAACGGCAAACGTAGCACCAGGGTTAAATATCTCTGTCCAGTCGATTGCCTGAACGCCGAGGTACAGATCAAGATCGCTGTAGACCTTGCACTCTCCCATCGGCAGGATAATGCGCGAGGCCAGGCGACTCCACATCAGGCTCTGGTAAACAAGCCGCGTGTCGCCCTTAAAATGGACCCCACCCTGAACGACCTGACACTCCAGCGCGCCGAGGTTTTCCAGTTCAGTTTTTAACAGCTCTTCCAGCCCGCGGGCCGTACTGGCAAACAGAGAATTCATAATGTCACTTTTACTCCGAGAAAATTGCTGCGCATTATAGCTAATATGGGCTGTATGTCATAAAGTTGAAGGCTTATTTTCATTCGAGGGGCTGTACAGTGGTCACGTTAACCCGACTTTTTATTCATCCGGTTAAATCAATGCGCGGCATTGGGCTTACGCATGCCCTGGCAGATATTAGCGGTCTCGCCTTTGACCGTATATTTATGATCACTGAACCTGATGGAACGTTCATAACCGCCCGCCAGTTCCCACAAATGGTCCGTTTTACGCCTTCCCCATTCCACGATGGGCTGCATCTTACGGCTCCAGACGGCAGCAGTGCGCTCGTACGGTTTGCCGACTTCGCCACCCAGGATGCGCCAACTGAAGTATGGGGTAATCATTTTACCGCGCGCATTGCGCCAGTGGCTATTAACCAGTGGCTTAGCAGTTTTTTCTCCCGTGACGTGCAGCTACGCTGGGTCGGTCCGCAGCTGACGCGCCGTGTAAAACGACATGTTGATGTTCCTTTATCCTTCGCTGATGGTTATCCCTATCTGCTGGCCAACGAAGCATCTCTGCGCGATGTGCAACAGCGCTGTCCGGCAAGCGTCAAAATGGAACAGTTCCGCCCCAATCTGGTGGTTTCGGGAGCTGGCGCCTGGGAAGAAGATACCTGGAAAGTGATTCGTATTGGCGACGTCATTTTTGATGTTGCAAAACCCTGTAGCCGCTGTATTTTCACTACCGTTAGCCCGGAAAAAGGCCAGAAACATCCATCCGGCGAACCGCTCGCAACACTGCAAACCTTCCGTACTGCGGTAGATAATGGCGATGTCGATTTCGGCCAGAATCTTATCGCACGCAACAGTGGCGTTATTCGCGTCGGCGATGAGGTAGAGATTTTGGCAACCGGCCCCGCCAGAGCGTACGGCGCAGCGGAATCAGACGACACTGCACCCGAACAACAACCTGATGCCACGGTGCTTATTGACTGGCAGGGACAGACCTTTCGCGGAAATAATCAGCAGGTATTGCTTGAGCAGTTGGAAAACCAGGGTATCCGGGTTCCCTATTCATGCCGGGCAGGCATTTGCGGATGCTGTCGAATTCGACTGGTAGATGGCGAAGTTAGCTCGTTGAAGAAATCAGCGATAGGGGACGACGGAACGATTCTGTGCTGCAGTTGTGTTCCCAAAACGGCAATCAGGCTGGAGAGCTAAACCGCCTGCTCAAGGCTGAAACTGTCAACAACGGCCTGCGGTTTCAGTCTGTCATTCATTATTTTAATCGCATCGCCAAGCTGCATCGTACGCCCGGCGATAACCACACCAGGTTGCGCAAGCAGACAAAGCGCGGCGTTTTCCCCCGGCTCAACCACTAACAGGTTTACCTGTTCATCGGTATCGCTTAAATCAACACAGGCAGCGTCACCCACGACCGGTGACCAGTTAATACCGTGTGCAACAAAGTGCCAGCTTTTCGGCATTTGCGGTTTGAGATAACGAATCGCCACCAGCGCATTGAGCACCAGTTCCGCTTTTTGTTCTTTGGCTAAATCCAGGTAGCGACATTTTTCTTCAAAGGAAAAATAAAGCGCGGCGTCATCAACACAAAAACCTGACGGAGAAAATGCATCAGGAGTGAGCATTTTACGAGCAAAACGCGAACGGAATAACATGCCATTGGCTAAATCGAGCATCATACGATCGTGCTCTTCATCATAATACCAGCGCCAGTTATCGTCGGGTTTAATTCGCATCAGTTTCTCTCCTTTCCTTAATCATCACCGTTACGACAGTATCCTTTTGCCGCTTCGTTTATTGCCCTAATAATAAAAGCTCAGAATGTTTAAATAAGCAACAGTAAAGGAATATAAAACAACCAGGGCTAGAAATAAAGCCCTGGTTTGTGATTAAGGTAGCATTCAGATATTGCTGACGATTTCTTTTATCAACGGCGGACCTTTAAAAATAAAGCCCGAATAAATCTGTACGAGGGTTGCACCAGCAGCTATTTTCTCACGTGCAGCAATCACCGAGTCGATACCACCAACACCAATAATCGGCAGCTGGCCTTTTAATTCCTGAGACAACTGGCGAATAATTTCTGTACTTTTTAATTGTAACGGTCGACCGCTCAGGCCACCCATTTGATCGCAATTTTTCATTCCTTGAACGAGAGAACGATCGAGCGTAGTGTTAGTCGCAATTACGCCATCAATATTATGACGAACTAAACTGTCAGCAACCTGGATCAGTTCTTCCACAGAAAGATCCGGCGCGATCTTTACCGCCACTGGAACATATTTATGGTGGATCGTTTGCAGATCATTTTGCTTATTTTTAATTGCCGTCAGGAGATCGTCTAGCGCCTCGCCGTATTGCAGCGTGCGTAATCCCGGCGTATTCGGTGAAGAGATATTAATAGCGATATAACCCGCATAAGCATAGACTTTTTCCATACAAATCAGATAGTCATCTTTGCCGTTCTCTACTGGGGTATCTTTATTCTTACCAATATTAATCCCCAGAATACCGTCAAAATGCGATTTTTTAACGTTCTCAACCAGGTTATCAACCCCGTGGTTATTAAACCCCATACGGTTGATCAAACCTTCTGCATCGACCAGACGGAACAGACGCGGTTTATCGTTACCCGGCTGAGGGCGTGGCGTCACGGTACCAATCTCAATGGAACCAAATCCCATCGCGCCGAGCGCATCAATGCACTCCCCGTCTTTATCCAGCCCGGCAGCAAGCCCGAGCGGATTCTTAAACGTCAACCCCATACAGGTAACCGGTTTTGCCGGTACTTTCTGGCGCACAAGCGCTTCAAGCGGTGTGCCGGTAATGCGACGTAATTGCTGGAATGTCAATTCATGAGCGCGCTCTGGATCGAGCTGAAAAAGGGCTTTACGAACGAAGGGGTAGTACATGAACTCTCCTGGATTCCCGGTGTGCAAACCGGGGGCGTATTATGTGCGATCGCGAGCAAAAAGGGAATTGACCTGCGGCAATAAATAGCAATCGTTTTCCTCGCCCCTGCTTTTTACACCCTAAATAATTCGAGTTGCAGGAAGGCGGCGAGCAGCAAATCCCCAGGAACGTACACCAGTACGTGACTGGGGTGAGCGAGGAAAGCCAACGCACATGCAACTTGAAGTATGACGGGTATATTTATTTTTCGACTTTTCTATCCCGTATAAATCATTTCGATAAACAAAATCTCTCTGCCAGACTGCATAAATTGTTATCAATGTTAAGCAAAAGCAAACAATTAGTTATAAGAGGAGATTAAAATTATGCGCGTCATTACTCTGGCGGGAAGCCCACGCTTTCCCTCTCGCTCCAGCGCGTTACTGGAATATGCCCGAGAAAAACTAAACGGTCATGATGTCGAAGTCTTTCACTGGAACCTGCATAACTTTGCCCCGGAAGACCTGATCTATGCCCGTTTCGACAGTCCGGCGCTGAACACATTTAGCGAACAATTGCAGAATGCAGACGGGCTGATTGTCGCCACGCCGGTCTATAAAGCCGCTTACTCTGGCGCCCTGAAAACCCTGCTCGATCTGCTCCCCGAGCGAGCGCTGGAAGGGAAAGTAGTTTTGCCGTTGGCTACCGGCGGCAGCGTGGCACATTTGCTTGCCGTCGATTACGCGCTGAAACCGGTACTGAGCGCATTAAAGGCCCAGGAGATCCTGCACGGTGTGTTTGCCGATGATTCACAGGTAATTGATTATCAACATAAACCTCAGTTTACGCCCAACCTTCAGCAGCGTCTGGACAGTGCGCTTGATACCTTCTGGCTGGCGTTGCATCGTCGCGATGTCCAACTTCCTCAACTGAACACCCTGCGAGGTGCCGCCCATGCTTGATCTTCTCAAGCGTCACACGTCATGGCTGGCACTGAGTGGGTTGTTGTCGTTGTCAACTCTGGGGCATGCCGCAGAATCGGCCCCCGATGCCCTGCGTATTGGTTACCAGAAAGGAAGCGTCAGTATGGTGCTGGCCAAAAGCCATCAGCTACTGGAGAAACGCTATCCGCAGACTAAAATCTCGTGGGTCGAATTCCCGGCTGGGCCGCAAATGCTGGAAGCGCTCAACATCGGCAGTATCGATCTCGGCAGCACCGGTGATATTCCGCCAATTTTCGCCCAGGCTGCCGGAGCCGATCTGGTTTACGTGGGCGTCGAGCCGCCCAAGCCGAAAGCCGAAGTGATTCTGGTGCCGAAAAATAGCCCGATCCAGAGCGTCGCGCAGCTTAAAGGACATAAAGTCGCCTTCCAGAAAGGGTCCAGCGCCCACAATTTACTGCTCCGGGCGCTGCAACAGGCTGGACTGAAACTTACCGATATTCAACCGACCTATCTGACTCCCGCCGACGCGCGAGCAGCCTTTCAGCAAGGAAACGTTGATGCATGGGCTATCTGGGACCCCTATTATTCCGCCGCGTTACTGCAAGGTGATGTACGTGTGCTAAAAGACGGCTCAGACCTCAAGCAAACCGGTTCGTTTTATCTCGCCGCCCGTCCCTATGCCGAGAAAAATGGCGCATTTGTTCTTGGCGTACTGGATACCTTTAGCCAGGCCGATGCGTTAACCCTCAGCCAGCGCCAGCAAAGTATTACCCTGCTGGCCAAAACCATGGGACTGCCAGAACCGGTGATTGCGTCTTATCTGGATCACCGTCCGCCAACCACCATTGTGCCAGTCAACGCCTCTGTTGCAGCCCTGCAACAACAAACCGCCGATCTGTTTTATGACAACCGTCTGGTGCCGAAAAAAATCGATATTCGCCAGCGTATCTGGCAACCCACTCAGCAGGCAGGAGAAAAATTATGAGTCTGAACATGTTTTGGTTTTTACCCACCCATGGTGACGGTCATTATCTTGGAACGGAAGAGGGTTCGCGCCCTGTCGATCACGGTTATCTGCAACAAATCGCGCAAACGGCCGATCGTCTTGGGTTTACCGGCGTTCTGATCCCAACTGGTCGCTCTTGCGAAGATGCCTGGCTGGTCGCCGCCTCGATGATCCCGGTCACCCAGCGATTAAAGTTTCTGGTCGCGCTGCGTCCAAGCGTTACCTCGCCAACGGTTGCCGCACGTCAGTCTGCAACGCTCGACAGACTCTCAAATGGCCGGGCGTTATTTAACCTGGTGACCGGCAGCGATCCACAGGAGCTGGCAGGCGACGGCGTGTTCCTCGATCACACCGAGCGCTATGAAGCCTCTGCGGAATTTACTCAGGTCTGGCGGCGCTTGCTGCAAGGTGAAACGGTGGATTTCAACGGCAAACATATTCACGTTCGCGGCGCGAAGCTGTTTTTCCCTCCCGTACAACAACCCCGACCACCGCTTTATTTCGGCGGCTCGTCTGATGTCGCACAAGATCTTGCTGCAGAACAGGTTGATCTCTACCTGACCTGGGGCGAGCCGCCCGAACAGGTGAAAGCGAAGATTGAACAGGTGCGGGCCAAAGCAGCGGCGCTCGGGCGCAAGATCCGCTTCGGTATTCGTCTGCATGTGATCGTACGAGAGACAACGCACGAGGCATGGCAGGCAGCGGATCGTCTGATAGCCCATCTGGATGACGACACCATCGCCAAAGCCCAGGCCGCCTTCTCAAAAACGGATTCGATTGGTCAGCATCGAATGGTTGCACTGCACAACGGTAAACGCGACAAACTGGAAATTAGCCCGAACCTGTGGGCAGGGGTAGGACTGGTACGCGGTGGCGCAGGGACCGCACTGGTTGGAGACGGTCCTACGGTCGCAGCACGTATTAACGAGTATGCCGCGCTGGGAATCGACAGCTTTGTGCTGTCCGGCTATCCGCATCTGGAAGAAGCGTACAAGGTTGGTGAGCTGCTGTTCCCGCATCTGGATGTCGCGATACCCGAAATTCCGCAACCGCAGCGCCTGCAACAGCAAGGAGAAGCGGTTGCAAACGAATTCATCCCGCGCAAAGTCGCACAAAGCTAAGGAGCGGCTAATGGCAACGACGAAAAACAGATGGTTATTGCGCCTCGCGCCCTGGTTTTTACCGGTAGGTCTGGTGGCGCTCTGGCAGCTCGCATCATCAATGGGCTGGCTGTCCAACCGCATACTACCCTCTCCGGAGGGTGTTATCGAAGCCTTCTGGACGCTTTCCGCCAGCGGCGAGCTTTGGCAGCATCTGGCCATCAGTTCCTGGCGCGCGCTGATCGGATTCTCCATCGGTGGATCGATTGGCCTGACGCTGGGACTGATCAGCGGTCTTTCGCGTTGGGGAGAACGCCTGCTGGATACCTCGGTGCAGATGCTGCGTAACGTACCGCATCTGGCGCTGATCCCGCTGGTGATTTTGTGGTTCGGCATTGATGAATCCGCCAAGATCTTTCTCGTTGCGTTGGGCACGCTGTTCCCGATTTACATCAACACCTGGCATGGGATCCGTAATATCGATCGTGGGCTGGTAGAAATGGCGCGTAGCTATGGGTTGTCCGGCTTTTCACTGTTTGTTCATGTCATCCTCCCTGGCGCCCTGCCCTCAATTATGGTCGGTGTGCGTTTCGCTCTCGGGCTGATGTGGCTGACGCTTATCGTCGCAGAAACCATTTCAGCCAATGCCGGTATTGGCTACCTGGCGATGAACGCCCGCGAATTTCTGCAAACCGATGTGGTCGTGGTGGCCATTATTCTCTACGCCTTACTCGGCAAACTTGCCGACGTCAGCGCCCAATTGCTGGAGCGAGTCTGGCTGCGCTGGCACCCGGCTTACCATATAAAGGAGGCTACCGTATGAATACCGCTCGCTTGAACCAGGGTACGCCGCTGTTGCTGAGCGCCGTGACAAAACAATACGCCGCCAATACGGTGCTCAATCAGTTAGATTTGCATATACAGGCCGGGCAATTCGTTGCCGTGGTTGGCCGCAGCGGTGGTGGTAAAAGCACGTTGCTGCGTCTGCTGGCAGGGTTGGAGTCGCCCACCTCAGGCGCATTACTTGCCGGAACCACCCCACTGGCGGAAATTCAGGATGATACGCGTATGATGTTTCAGGATGCGCGTCTGCTGCCATGGAAGACGGTTATCGATAACGTCGGTCTGGGTCTGAAAGGTCACTGGCACAATGCGGCCCGAGATGCGCTGGCCGCCGTTGGACTGGAGAATCGTGCTCAGGAGTGGCCCGCAGCGCTTTCTGGCGGACAAAAACAGCGCGTGGCCCTGGCCCGGGCATTAATTCATCGCCCTGGTCTGCTGCTGCTGGATGAACCCCTCGGCGCACTGGATGCCTTAACCCGCCTTGAAATGCAGGAGCTGATCGTCTCTTTATGGCAAGAGCACGGCTTTACCGTACTGTTGGTCACCCATGACGTCAGCGAAGCGGTAGCAATGGCCGATCGCGTTTTGCTGATTGAGGACGGAAAAATCGGGCTGGATTTAACGGTGGATATTGCACGACCTCGCCGGATTGGTTCCGTGCGTTTGACAGAACTGGAAGCCGAGGTGTTGAACCGGGTGATGCAGCGTGGCGACAATGAAGTTCAGCTACGCAAGCAAGGTTAAAAATGCCGGATGGCGCTACCGCTTATCCGGCCTACGCGTGAATGGTAGGCCGGACCCATCCGGCAATATTATCAGGCTAACGCTTTAGAGATCTTTTCGAACAGATCGCCTGACAGATTCTCCAGACCTTTCAGCTGTTCCAGCGCCGCACGCATCTTCGCCTGACGTTTTGCATCATAACGTTTTAAGCGAATCAGCGGCTCAATCAGGCGTGACGCCACCTGCGGGTTACGGCTGTTGAGCTCAGTCAGCATGTCAACCAGGAACTGATAACCGCTACCATCTTCCGCATGGAATGCTGCCGGGTTGCTGCCCGCGAAGGCACCGATCAGCGAACGGATGCGGTTTGGGTTACTCATGCTAAAAGAGCGATGCTTCAACAGGCCGCGTACCGTTTCCAGCACGTTTCTAGCCGGGCTGGTGGATTGCAGGATAAACCATTTATCCATCACCAGACCGTCATGGTGCCACTTATTGTCATACTCCTGCATCAACGCGTCACGACAAGGAAGCTGCGCCGCGACTGCCGCGGATAGCGCCGCCAGCGCATCGGTCATATTGTTCGCTTCACGGTACTGCTTGCTTACCAGCGTGTCAGCCAGATGGGTTTCGCCAAAGGCCAGGAATCGCAGGCAGGCGTTACGCAGCGTACGCTTGCCAATATCGGCATGCTCAACGCGGTACTCATCAAGATGATTAGCGTTATAGATGGCGAGGAATTCATCCGCCAGCTCGGCCGCCAGCGTGCGGGTTAAAGCTTCGCGAACTTCGGTTATCGCCACCGGATCAATGATGTCGAACAGTTCGGCAATTTCATTTACTGAAGGCAGCGTCAGGATCTCTGCCGCCAGCGCCGGATCGATTTTCTCATCCAGCAAAACTGCGCGGAATGCATCGGCCACGTGTACCGGCAGCGACAGCGGCTGTCCCTGCTGATGGCGGGCAACGTTGAGCTTAATGTAGGTCGCCAGCAGGCTTTGCGCCGCGTCCCAACGAGAGAAATCATTACGCGCGTGACGCATCAGGAAAGTCAGTTGCTGATCGCTCCATTTATATTCCAGTTTTACCGGCGCGGAGAATTCGCACAGCAGCGCCGGAACCGGCTGGAAGTAGACGTTATCAAAGACAAACGTCTGCTCTGCCTGGGTGACGTTGAGTACGGAATTCACCGGGTGCCCGCCTTTTTGTAGCGGGATCACTTTCCCTTCGTTGTCATACAACTCGAGAGCGAATGGAATATGCAGCGGTTGTTTTTCAGCCTGATCCGGCGTGGCCGGCGTGCGCTGGCTAATGGTCAGCGTGTACTGTTCAGTTGATGGGTTATAGTCATCACGCACGGTCAGAATCGGCGTACCGGACTGACTGTACCAGCGGCGGAAATGGGAGAGATCAACGTTAGACGCATCTTCCATCGCCTGCACAAAATCATCACAGGTTGCAGCGCTACCGTCGTGACGCTCAAAGTACAGTTGCATCCCTTTCTGGAAGTTAGCCTCACCCAACAGGGTGTGGATCATACGAATCACTTCCGCACCCTTCTCGTACACGGTCAGGGTATAGAAGTTGTTCATTTCGATGACCATATCCGGGCGGATAGGATGCGCCATCGGGCTGGCGTCCTCAGCAAACTGCAGGCCGCGCATGGTACGCACATTGCTGATGCGGTTTACCGCACGTGAGCCGAGATCGGAACTGAACTCCTGATCGCGGAACACAGTTAAACCCTCTTTCAGGCTCAGTTGGAACCAGTCGCGACAGGTCACGCGGTTGCCGGTCCAGTTATGGAAATATTCGTGACCGATAACGCGCTCAATATCGAGGTAATCTTTGTCGGTGGCGGTATCGGTACGCGCCAGCACGTATTTGGAGTTAAAGATGTTCAGACCTTTATTCTCCATCGCGCCCATGTTGAAGAAATCCACAGCGACAATCATATAGATGTCGAGGTCATACTCGAGGCCAAAGCGCTCTTCATCCCATTTCATGGAGTTTTTCAGCGAGGTCATCGCCCATGGCGCGCGGTCCAGGTTACCGCGATCGACGTACAGTTCCAGTGCCACTTCACGCCCTGAGCGGGTAGTAAAAGTATCGCGCAGGACGTCAAAATCACCGGCCACCAGCGCAAATAAATAGCACGGTTTCGGGAATGGATCCTGCCACTGAACCCAGTGGCGACCATTTTCCAGTTCACCCTGCGCCACGCGGTTACCGTTGGAGAGCAGGAACGGATATTGCGTTTTATCGGCGATTATTTTGGTAGTAAAACGCGCCAGCACGTCCGGGCGATCAAGATACCAGGTAATATGGCGGAAACCTTCTGCTTCGCACTGGGTACACAGCGCATCGCCTGACTTGTACAGCCCTTCCAGCGCGGTATTCGCCGCTGGGCTAATTTCATTCACGATACGCAGCGTAAAACGTTCCGGCAGTTGATTGATGACCAGAGCGCCCTCTTCTTCTTTATACTCTGTCCACAGCTCGTCGTTTACGTGGATCGACACCAGGGTCAGATCTTCGCCATTCAGGCGCAGGGGCGCGTCGGACGCGCCATGACGGACAACCTGGCTCACTGCGGTGACCACGGTTTTTTCAGCATCCAGGTCAAAGGTCAAATCAATATCAGTAATCTGGTAATCCGGCGCACGATAGTCGTGACGGTATTTGGCTTGTGGCTGTTGTGTCATAAAAAAACCTTTAGCATCTTTAATAGAGTCTCGGCTTCAGTCTATTCCTGTTGCGTAAATCGCGCTACGCAGAATGTTCATCTTTTCAGGCACAAACACCCTTTTTGCTACATTTTTATAACACGTGGCACGAATTGCCCTCGACCAGAAAGAGAGCTTATGGTGTGATCGGGGTTCAATAAATCGCTAAACAGGGTATACTCCAGCGGTTTTCTTAGTTGTTTATTGTACTAAACGCTCCCGTGAGAGGATGCTACTGCGCACCTATGACACAATTCGCTTCTCCTGTTCTGCACTCGCTGCTGGATACAGACGCTTATAAGTTGCATATGCAGCAAGCCGTTTTTCACCACTACTATGACGTACAAGTAGCGGCTGAATTTCGTTGCCGTGGCGATGACCTGCTCGGTATTTATGCCGATTCTATTCGTGAGCAGGTGAATGCTATGCAGCACCTGCGACTGCAGGAGGATGAGTACCAGTGGCTCTCCGGCCTGCCTTTCTTTAAAGCTGATTACCTCACCTGGTTACGTGATTTCCGCTATAACCCGGAACAGGTTTGCGTCACCAATGATAACGGTAAGCTAAACATCCGCTTAACCGGTCCGTGGCGTGAAGTGATCATGTGGGAAGTCCCGCTGTTAGCGGTGATTAGCGAACTGGTACACCGTTACCGCTCACCTGAATCAGGCGTCCCGCAGGCACTCGATGAGCTGGAAAGCAAACTAGTAGAATTCTCTGCTTTAACAAAAGATGTCGATATGTCCCGCTTCCATTTGATGGATTTCGGTACGCGTCGTCGTTTTTCGCGCGAAGTACAGCAGGCTATCGTTAAACGCCTGCAGCAAGAGCCCTGGTTTGTCGGCACCAGTAACTACGATCTGGCCCGCCGCCTGTCATTAACCCCAATGGGTACGCAGGCGCATGAGTGGTTCCAGGCTCATCAGCAAATCAGTCCTGAACTTGCCACCAGCCAACGTGTAGCCCTGGCCGCCTGGTTAAATGAGTATCCTGATCAACTCGGCATTGCATTGACCGATTGCATCACCATGGACGCATTTTTACGCGACTTTGGCGTTGAGTTTGCGACCCGCTACCAGGGATTACGCCATGACTCAGGCGATCCGGTGGAATGGGGTGAAAAAGCCATCGCCCATTATGAAAAACTGGGTATTGATCCGCTGAGCAAAACGCTGGTCTTTTCAGATAACCTCGATCTGAAAAAAGCGATTGAACTCTACCGCCACTTCTCTTCCCGCGTACAGTTGAGTTTTGGTATTGGGACACGGCTAACATGCGACATTCCACAGGTTAAGCCGCTCAATATCGTAATTAAGCTGGTGGAATGTAACGGCAAACCAGTGGCGAAGTTATCTGACAGCCCGGGTAAAACCATCTGCCACGATAAAGCATTTGTTCGTGCACTGCGCAAAGCCTTCGATCTCCCGCATATTAAAAAAGCCAGTTAATCCTTCCAGGGAGCCATTTTGGCTCCCTTATTCGCGTTTATTTCCGAAATCTTTCACTCCAGCTACGAATTCTGCTTGTCTGATTGCAGATGCCAGGTAACATAGGTATCCCCCCCATTATGGGTGGACATGTGTTTATATATCCGACTATTAACAGAGAGAATATTATGAGCGTTGTGCCTGTAGCCGACGTACTCCAGGGCCGCGTAGCCGTTGACAGCGAAGTCACCGTGCGCGGATGGGTGCGTACCCGCCGAGATTCAAAAGCTGGCATCTCCTTCCTCGCCGTTTATGACGGTTCCTGCTTTGATCCTGTACAGGCCGTCATCAATAATTCTCTGCCCAATTACAATCAGGACGTACTGCGCCTGACGACGGGTTGTTCAGTTATCGTAACGGGTAAAGTCGTTGCATCACCTGGACAAGGACAGAGCTTTGAAATTCAGGCCACTGAAGTTGAAGTCGCGGGCTGGGTTGAAGATCCTGATACCTACCCAATGGCGGCTAAGCGTCACAGCATCGAGTATCTGCGTGAAGTGGCGCATATGCGTCCGCGCACCAATATGATTGGTGCGGTAGCGCGCGTACGTCATACGCTGGCGCAAGCGCTGCATCGCTTCTTCCACGAGCAGGGTTTCTTTTGGGTATCGACTCCGCTGATCACCGCTTCCGATACGGAAGGTGCCGGTGAAATGTTCCGTGTTTCTACGCTGGATCTGGAAAACCTGCCGCGTAACGATCAGGGTAAAGTCGATTTCGACAAAGACTTCTTTGGTAAGGAAGCCTTCCTGACCGTTTCCGGTCAGTTGAACGGTGAAACCTACGCCTGCGCCCTGTCCAAAATTTATACCTTTGGCCCGACGTTCCGTGCAGAAAACTCTAACACCAGTCGTCACCTGGCAGAGTTCTGGATGCTGGAACCAGAAGTGGCGTTCGCTGACCTGAACGATGTTGCAGGCCTGGCTGAAGCGATGCTGAAATACGCGTTCAAAGCCGTACTGGCAGAGCGTGCGGATGATATGAAATTCTTCGCTGAACGTGTCGACAAGGACGCGATTTCACGCCTGGAACGTTTCATTGACGCTGACTTCGCGCAGGTGGATTACACCGACGCGGTAAGCATTCTGGAAAAATGCGGAAAACAGTTTGAAAACCCGGTTTACTGGGGTGTGGATCTGTCTTCCGAGCATGAACGTTATCTTGCTGAAGAGCACTTTAAAGCGCCGGTGGTGGTGAAAAACTACCCGAAAGATATCAAAGCGTTTTATATGCGCCTTAACGAAGACGGTAAAACCGTTGCTGCAATGGACGTTCTGGCTCCAGGAATCGGCGAAATCATCGGTGGTTCTCAGCGTGAAGAGCGTCTGGACGTGCTGGATGCCCGTATGCTGGAAATGGGTCTGAACAAAGAGGATTACTGGTGGTATCGCGACCTGCGTCGCTACGGTACCGTTCCGCATTCCGGCTTCGGATTGGGCTTCGAGCGTCTGATCGCTTACGTCACCGGCGTGCAAAACGTCCGTGATGTTATTCCGTTCCCGCGTACTCCGCGTAACGCCACCTTCTAAACGTGCGTTATTGTTTCAAAGGCCAGCATTGCTGGCCTTTTTTATACCCTTTTCATGTTATCTGGATACCCACCTCACGTTAAACACAACCATTCAATCCCCTCCACCTGTTACGTAATATTTCATCGCAATACATTTGCACAAAAAATAACCAGTAATTTTATTGTGGATTAGCATTTTCTGATTAAATAGTACATTTTTTAGCCTTTCGCACGGCACTCCAGACGTCCAAAAATCGTTATCTGTAAAATCCAAACTTTCCGGTATTACGGAGAAAAAATAACCTTAGCAAAATTAAATATAAGAAAATCATATAAATAGAAATAAAAACGAGAATTTTCAGCTCAGGGGTATCCGAAGTTTGACGCTGTTCACAAAGTTGCACAAAAATAACATTTTGTTACACATTTTTTCTTTTTGAAACCAAATCTTTATATTTGTAGCACTTTGACGGTAGCGAAACGGTAGTTTGAATGGAAAGATGCCTGTCAGACACATAAAGACACCAAACTCTCATCAATAGTTCCGTAAATTTTCATTGACGGAATTTATTGGCGGCAGTGGCAGGTGTCATATAAAAACCGATGAGGGTAATAAATAATGATGAAGCGCAATATTCTGGCAGTGGTTATCCCTGCTCTGCTGGTAGCCGGGGCAGCTAACGCTGCAGAAGTTTACAACAAAGATGGTAACAAGCTGGATATCTACGGTAAAACCGTTGGTCTGCATTATTTTTCTGACAGCGCTGCTGACGATGGCGATCAGACTTATGCTCGTCTTGGTTTCAAAGGGGAAACTCAGATTAACTCCGAGCTGTCCGGTTACGGTCAGTGGGAATACAACTTTGCCGGTAACAACTCTGAAGGCGGCAGTGACGCTCAGAACGGCAACAAAACCCGTCTGGCATTTGCTGGTCTGAAATATGCCGATCTGGGTTCTTTCGACTACGGTCGTAACTACGGTATCGTTTACGATGCTCTGGGTTACACCGATATGCTGCCAGAATTTGGTGGTGATACCGCATACAGCGACAACTTCTTCGTTGGTCGTGTTGGTGGTGTTGCAACCTACCGTAACTCCAACTTCTTCGGTCTGGTTGACGGTCTGAACTTCGGTATCCAGTATCTGGGTAAAAACGAACGTGATGGCAATACCGGTCGCTCTAACGGCGACGGCGTTGGCGGTTCTGTAAGCTACGAAATGGATGGTTTCGGTATCGTGGGTGCTTACGGCGCAGCTGACCGCACCAACGCGCAGGAAAACTCTTTCTACGGCAATGGCGGTAAAAAAGCTGAGCAGTGGGCGACCGGCGTGAAATACGATGCTAACAACATCTACCTGGCAGCGAACTACGGTGAAACCCGTAACGCGACCCGCATCTCAGGTGCTGGTAACAGCGGTTTTGCGAACAAAACTGAAGACGTATTCGTCGTTGCTCAGTACCAGTTCGATTTCGGCCTGCGTCCGTCCCTCTCCTACAACAAGTCTAAAGCGAAAGACGTAGAAGGTATCGGTGATGTGGATCTGGTCGATTACTTCGAAGTAGGCGCAACCTACTACTTCAACAAAAACATGTCCACCTATGTTGACTACAAGATTAACCAAATCGATTCTGACAACAAACTGGGCGTGAACTCTGACGACATCGTTGCAGTTGGTATCGTTTACCAGTTCTAATAGCAGACCTCTTTGTTAAATGCCTTAAAAACAGGACTTCGGTCCTGTTTTTTTATATCTGCCAGCGGATTCTTGCGTCTTAAAAAAACACCTCAGCTTTTCGTCAGTAACGGTTGGCATTTTGTAAATCTACCGTTAACCTGATAGCGGACTTCCCTTCTGTAATCACTATGGAACCTCGTCATGTTTGAGAACATTACCGCCGCTCCTGCCGACCCCATTTTGGGTCTGGCTGATTTGTTTCGTGCCGATGACCGCCCTGGAAAAATAAACCTCGGGATCGGTGTATATAAAGATGAGACAGGCAAAACGCCGGTGCTGACCAGCGTTAAAAAAGCCGAGCAATATATACTGGAAAATGAAACCACCAAAAACTATCTTGGCATTGACGGTATTCCAGAGTTTGGTCGTTGTACTCAGGAATTACTGTTTGGTAAAACGAGTTCGCTTATCAACGATAAACGCGCACGTACAGCACAGACCCCTGGCGGCACTGGCGCACTGCGCGTGGCAGCTGATTTTCTCGCAAGAAATACGTCGGCTAAACGCGTATGGGTGAGCAACCCAAGCTGGCCGAACCATAAGAGCGTCTTTAACTCTGCCGGTCTGGAAGTTCGTGAATACAACTATTACGATGCGGCGAACCACTCATTAGACTTTGATGCGCTGCTGGCCAGCCTCAGCGAAGCTCAGGCTGGCGATGTGGTACTGTTCCACGGCTGCTGTCATAACCCAACCGGTATCGATCCTACGCTTGAGCAGTGGCAAACGCTGGCTCAGCTTTCTGTCGAGAAAGGATGGTTACCGCTATTTGACTTCGCATACCAGGGCTTTGCCCGCGGTCTGGAAGAAGATGCAGAAGGTCTGCGCGCATTCGCCGCGCTGCACAAAGAGCTGATCGTTGCCAGTTCCTACTCCAAGAACTTTGGTCTGTACAATGAGCGCGTAGGTGCCTGTACGCTGGTTGCTGCTGATGCTGAAACCGTCGACCGTGCGTTTAGTCAGATGAAATCAGCCATTCGCGCTAACTATTCCAACCCGCCAGCACACGGCGCATCCGTAGTTGCCACGATTCTGAGCAATGACGCGCTGCGTGCCATCTGGGAACAGGAACTGACCGATATGCGCCAACGCATTCAGCGCATGCGTTTACTGTTCGTGAATACGCTGCAGGAGAAAGGTGCGAACCGCGACTTCAGCTTTATCATCAAACAGAACGGCATGTTCTCATTCAGCGGCCTGACAAAAGAGCAGGTTCTGCGTCTGCGTGAAGAGTTTGGTGTCTACGCTGTCGCTTCCGGACGTGTAAACGTAGCTGGAATGACGCCAGATAACATGGCGCCGCTGTGCGAAGCGATTGTCGCAGTACTGTAATCTATCGCGTACAAAAAAGGCCGCAATAGCGGCCTTTTTATTTATCTGCGGTATTACCAGACAGGCATTTCGTCCTGCAGGAACGGGTTATGAAGCCGTTCGTTACCCAGCGTAGAAAGTGGGCCGTGACCCGGAATAAACGTCACGTCATCGCCCAGCGGCAACAGTTTACGTTTAATCGAATCGATCAGTTGGCTGTGATCTCCGCGCGGAAAATCGCTGCGCCCTACGCCACCTTTGAAAATCACGTCACCCGAAATCAGTAACTTTGATTGCTCATCAAAGAAGACCACATGTCCCGGTGTATGACCCGGACAATGCAACACCTGCAACGTCACGTTGCCAACGCTGACCCGATCACCTTCGTTCAGCCAGCGATCGGGCGTCAGCGGCTCACAATCGCCCAGGCCAAACATGCGGCTCTGCGCAGGGAGACCCTGTAGCCAGAACTCATCTTCTTTTTCCGGACCAATAACCGGTACACCATAATGCTGTGCCAGTTCAGCTGCCGCCCCAACATGATCAAGATGACCGTGAGTAAGCAGGATCTGCATTAGCGTCAGACCGCTGGCATCCACTTCCTGTTTGATTTTCTCGGCATCGCCGCCGGGATCGACCAACGCGGCCAGACGAGTCTGCTCACACCAGATTAGCGAGCAGTTCTGGGCGAATGCAGTGACCGGAATAATACGATAGTTCATACAGCTCCTGTTTCATTAAGCTTATGGATCACCAGTGCCGTGCAGGGCCGGTGTCGATATGCACAAAGTTACTGCTGGGGTAGTATCCTACACCACCTGCGCGCATAGATAACGCAGCTTTGCGAATATTACTTAATGCGATGCCTTCAATATGGAAATCCATGGCCTGGCCTTTGGTGTGGTAGCTTTTCTTGGCCACACCGCGACTGCGCGCACGTAGTTCATTATTGGTATCGACGGAACGATAACCGGAGATCAGCTGTACGGGTTTACGCGTACCCAGCAGGCCCTGCAGACGGAAGAGTTGATCAAACAGTCCGGGGTCAATGGATTTCACTTTATTGGCCCGAAAATCACGGAAAAAGTGGTTAAGTTTTGCTAATTCGTCCTGAATATAGCCCCTGCCATCAAAAAACTCTGCTTTTATTGACTCACCGGTATGCAGGTTATTCAGAGTCAATATACGCGGACGTGGGGTAGAGAGTGTTGCAAACGCAGGCGTAGGCAGGATGGCAGCGCCGAGGGCAATACCACCAAGCGCCAGCAGTTTGCGGCGATTAGCGTCAAATTTGTCCATGGTATTAAGGTCTACAAGGTCAATGTTATCGTATGTATGCTCTAGCGCACGCGGGAAACCTTATCTGGCTAAGTAGTCCACGTCAAGGCTCCCAACCCCAGGAAATACGGGGCTCACAGCCATTTTGCCCCGTTTCCAGCATAACTTACGACAATCATTTTCCTCGAACTGCTTCATTTATCTGATTAATTGCTCGGCTTTTGACACAATTTGTGCGCTGGATCGCGCTGTCAGATCGTAATTGTAAATATCTGTACGATACTGCGTGCGACCATCCGGGCCAACAAATGCGGTCAGATAGTAGAGGTTGACCGGAATATTCTGGCGAATATTCACGTACCGCGTATCCCCTTGCTTCAGGGCATCCGAGATGCGGGTATCATTCCAACCCGCGTCCTGTAGCAGCATATTCGCCAGCTCAGATGCCTTATTCACACGCACACAGCCGGAACTTAACGCCCGCGTATCTTTCTGGAACAGATTGTGGTTCGGCGTATCGTGCAGATAAATAGCGTCCGAACTCGGCATATTGAATTTATAGCGTCCGAGCGAGTTACGTGCGCCCGGAGCCTGCTGAAAGCGGAACGGCAGATTGGACGCAGTGATGGTGGCCCAGTCAACCTGCCACGGATCTATCGTCTCTTTACTGTTCCAGCCGCGCATTACGGTATAGCCGTGACGTTCAAGATACCCCGGATCATTCCACAATTTAGGCAGAATATCTTTTCGGGCCAGCGTCGGCGGCACGTTCCACGGCGGGTTAACGACCACGTTATTCAGCGCGCTGCTCATCATCGGCGTTTTACGATCGGGGCGCCCGACGATAACGCGCGAGGCCAGCACCTTATTGCCGTTCTGATAATAAACCAGCGAGTAGGCAGGAATGTTTACCATGATGCCGGTAGACAGATCGCTCGGCAAAAGGCGCAAGCGCTGAATATTTAACGCCAGCACGCCAGCACGCTGAGCAGGCGTTACGTTCAGCCAGTCACGCGTCGCAGGACCTATCGCGCCATCAGCCCCAAGCCCTTGCCACGTCTGAAAACGTTTTACCGCATCGACAAGTTCACGATCGTAAGCGCTACGTCCTTCTTTAGCAGATGTACTGACGGTGGACTCCAGCATTCCCGTACGGCGCAAAATTTCACGCAGCGCGGGGATGTCGTTACTCCACTCTCCCGGACGCAGCGTCGCGGTACTGGTGAGCTGAGGCCAGGGCCGCGTATCGCTCACCAGCTTGAGTAGTGATTCATGCATTGCGGCGTACTGCGGATGCTGCGGTGCCAGGCTGGCAACAAACGAAGTTAGTTGACCGTTATCCAGTGCGACCTGCCACTGGTTGATGACGGAAATCGGCGGCGTTGTTAGCGCATAGGGCTTATCGCTATAAAGCCAGCGATTCCCTTTAACGGGAATATTGGCAATAAAGTGCAGGTATCCCAACATCGCATCAGAGAGCACGATATCTCGCGCCTGGCCGGACACTGCCGGATCAGTCAGAAGTGCAACCCAGGTAGTAAACTGCGGCTGAAAACCGGCAATCGCCACCTCGGCTAACTGTTGCTGAAAGGCCTTTACCGCATCACGATTTTCCCACATCGGCTTCATTTCACGTGCGGCATACAGCAATTCCAGCTGGCTCATATACACTGGCGTGAAGCCCGCTGGAAGTTGAGATTGTAATTCGGCGCGGGCTTGATCAACTGACACGCCCTGCGGTAGCGGTTGAATCCCCGCCATAATAGCCGTCGCGGAAGATTGTACCTGCGGCTGCGATAATGCTGTTGGCTGTTCACTGACGCTCGCGGAGCTATCGCCAGGGATCATTTCAGGCTCATCGGCCTGCGCATTGAACAGTGGAGCGAATGTTACGGCCAGGCACAAACTGATTGCCGACAGCCGACGACCACACATTTTATTAAGCAACATCCCTTGCCCCCTGTTTTCTTTATCATACTCTATAGCCAGGCACCATAAATCGGGTGTGCAACGCCTGTAGACGCCAATACAACTGAAGTATGACGAGTAAGCCTGCATACCCGTCAGGCTTATCTTCAGTATATAAACTTCGCCAATGTTTTACCTGGTATAATGTAAAGAAGTTAAAAGAAATTGCACCTGCAATTGAGACTTTTCGGAAAAGAAGAAAGGCGGTCAAATGACCGCCTTTCTATTTAGCTTGCCTGCGAGGAGGCATCTTCAGTCCCCGGCAGTGGTTCCGGTAACTGAGGCGCAAATCCGCGCAGCCCCACCACATGAACGTGCTCGGTGTTCTGGAAGACTTTACGCACCAGTTTGTAGGTCGTGCCTTTCTCTGGGCTGATGTTTTCCGGCGCAGCGATAATCAGCTGCATCTGCAAACGCTCACACAGCTCAAACAGAGTCGCAATAGAACGCGCATCGAGTCGTGCTGCTTCATCAAGGAACAGCAGGCGGCAAGGAGAGATGTCTTTCCCGCGCAATCTGCGACCTTCATCTTCCCAGCTTTGCACCACCATCACCAGAATAGACATCCCGGTCCCGATCGCTTCACCCGTTGACAGCGCGCCAGATTCAGCACGCAGCCAGCCGTCAGAGCCACGGTTAACCTCAACTTCCATTTCCAGATAGTTACGATAGTCCAGCAGCTCTTCACCAATGGTTTGCGGCGTGCGTTGCCCCATGTCGATCTGCGGATTCAGACGCTGATACAGCTTCGCCAGCGCTTCTGAGAAGGTCAGGCGATTGCTGTTAAACAGATCCTGATGCTGTTCATGCTGCTCTGAAAGTACGTCCAGCAAGGTAGCATGCGTTTCACGCACATTGACGTTCAGGCGAACGCTGTTAACCTGGCCAAACGACACACTTTGCAGCCCCTGGTTCAGCATGCGAATACGGTTCTGTTCACGCTGAATGGTCTTACGAATAATGTTCGCCACGCTGCGAGAGCTGATCGCCAGTTTCTGTTCACGAGAGGTTAGCTCTTCCGTCAGACGGCTCAGCTCAATCTCCATCTGTTCGATGGCTTCAACCGGATCGTCGGTACGGATAATATCCTGGCGAATACGTTCACGCAGATGCTGGTAAACCGCGACGAAGAACTGGATTTTGCGCTCTGGGCGTTTTGGATCTTCAGACATACGCAACACATCGCGCAGGTGTTCGTTATCCGCAACCGCCAGACGTAGTGCACCGAGCGCCTTATCCGACATCGAACGCAGTTCGTCACCGGAAAGATAGGCCAACTCGCGACGGTGCAGACGACGTTCCACACCGTTATCTTTCACCATCCGCATGACTGCACACCAGCCGGCTTTGGCGGTGACTACCTGCTCACGCATTTCATGATAATCACGTTCCAGCTTGCGCAGTCTGCGGGTCAGGTTTTCCATCTCCGCTTCGCAGAAGGTCAGTGCTTTCTCAAGTTGGTTGCGGCGTGCACGGTTGTTGCTGAGCTGCGCATGCAGTTCGTCACGACGGATACGCGCGCGCTCTTCGGCACCGCTGTCCGCACGAACGCCAATATCCTGCAGTTCACGTTGTAAATCATTAAGCAGCTCTTTTTTGGTGTCATAGGAGCTTTTTAGCGATGCCATGACCTGGTTGTACTGGCTTAACTGTGCAGCATGACTACGCAGCGCTTCACGAGCGCGGGTACGTTCGGCTTCCGCCTGTTCCAGGCGTTCACGCAATTTTTCGTTCAGATCGCTATTACCGCTCAGCATTTCGGCTGAGTCGGAATAACTAAAGTGCGCCCGACGCTGTACGACTTCAGTCAGCGCAAAAGCCTGCTGACGTGCGTCGCGCTGCATCTGCTGGGAATACGTATAGTCTTCCTTCAGCTGTTCAAACTGCTCAGGGTCATTTTGCAGAACTGAAACAATAGGTTCCAGTTTCGCCAACTGATTACCATGTTGCTGTACAAAACGCGCGGCTTCCTGAGCTTCATCCAGACGCTCGCGAATTTCGTCCACGCGATCGGCCAGCGTGTCATCTGCCAGCAGATTCAAGCGCGGCAGCAGTCGGTTCAGCGCGGAGACGCCCTCTTTCGCCTGTTCAAACTGCATACGGCTTTGCTGATTATCATTTTCATGATTGGTCAGCGCACGTTCCAGTTCAACGCGACGGCTATTCAGTTGGCGAATTTCCGCTTCTGGATCGGCTTCAAACGCCACCGACAGATGGCTGCCGATAAAGCGGCTGAACGCCTGATGCAGACGCTGGGTTTTCTGTACATCAAAGGAGAGCGTGGCGAAACGTTCAGACAGCCCTTCACGCTCGGCATGCAGGGTTTCGATACGGCTTTCGCGCGCGGCACGACCAAAAATAGGCACCTTCGGGAAGCGGGAATAACGCCATTGACGCTCGGCGGTTTTCACCACCACCGCATTTTCCAGTTCATCAACGCTGAAGACGCTATCATCAAACGACTGCGGATCCCCTTCGATGAAATAGAGATCTTCCGGGCAATCCGTCAGCCCTTCAAGCTGTTCGGTAATTAGTGATAGATCTGGTACCACGATGGCATGGCGCGAAGGACCGTACAGCGCAGAGAAGTACGGGGCATCTTCAAGGCTAACGTCATCATAAATTTCTGACAGCAGCACGCCGCCAAAGCGTTCAGCTAGCGCGTTCAGACGCTGATCTTCCGCACCGCCCGGCTGACTTAAACGTTCAATCTCTTCATCAACCGCATTTTTACGTGCACCGACTTCATCACGCTCAACAATGGCCTCACGCTCGCGCTCCAGCAATTGTTGCAGATACTCGGTCACATCCTGGCTGGAGGTAAACTCTTCGCCACACTGCTCGCTAAGCTGATTCAGGCTATTTTGCGCAGCCAGCCAGACAGGTGCCCGCTTCATTAAATGCTGAATACGGGATTGTAGCTGTTCCTGTTCCTGACGCAGCGTCATACGCTGTTCGCTGGCAGACGAGACGCTGTCCGACAAGGCGGCGATGCGCGCTTCCAGTTCCTGGTGCAGCGCTTCCAGCTCATCGATATCAAACTGTTTACCCTGACGCTTGCAGAATTCGGCCAGCAGACGCTCGGCATCCTGCTGTTCGCGCAGACGCTGCTCCAGTTCGCTCAGTCGCATACGCAATGGCTGAACCTGTTCCGCCAGGTGGCGCTGTTCAACGCCTTCGCGCAGCAGTTCACGCGCCACGCTCCAGGCTTCACTACGTGCCAGCGGGCCGTTGATAGCCGCCACCAGCTGATAAGCCTGTTCGAACTGGCTATGCGCGGTTTGCGCCACGCTCATTTTTTGTTCAAGCGTTAGCAGCTTTTCAGTGGCTTCCTGCTCTTTGGCCTGGAAAGTCTCCAGCCATTCTGCGGCGCTGTCGGCTGTCAGATCTGGTAGGTGGCAGAGCTCTTTCGCCCGATTTAGGGCCTGAATCGCCTGGGTATACTGGATGGCTCGCGTCTGCTGGACGTCCAGCGCCTGCTGGTAATCGGCAAGCTGGCTTTTCAGCTCATCCACTTCCAGTTCGGCGGCTTCCGCGCGGGCTTCGTTTTCATCCTGGTGGTCAACGGCTTCCGCAACCACCTCATTTTGTTCTTCAAGACGGATCTGCAGTTCTTCGAGATCCGCTTCGTAGCGTTCAATTTTTTCCTGCTGACGCAGCGCGGTTTGCACCAGATTCAGGTGATCGCTCGCGGCCTGATAATCGGCTTCCAGATCGCCTTCGGCGCCGTTATGCTCGCCCAGTTCACGCGCCATATCCACGTGCTTGTACTGCTCTGCCGCCAGCTGCTTACGTGAGGTATACAGTTCACGACGATATTCCAGTGCTTTATCCAGATGGATACGACGTTCGTTGGCGTGGCGCATATAATCCGCAGCCACATAGTTGGTCGCTTCGCTGATCAAATGCTTAAACAGGTCGCGGTCAGACTGGGTTACACGAATCGCTTCCAGCGTCATGCGGTTTTCACGCAGCGCGGCTTCCATATCCTGGAACGCTTTACGTACGCCGCCGTTTTCCGGCAGCAGGTAGTCACGCAGTGAACGGGTAATGGCGCTGGAGATCCCGCCGTACAGCGAGGCTTCAATCAGACGGTAGAATTTACTACGATCAGACGCGGAGCGCAGACGACGGGCAATGATGCCCAGATCGAACATCAGCGAATGATAATCGGTTATTGAGTTGAACTGCTTAAACTGCACACCTTCCATCTCATCAAGCTTCTCTTTCAGCTCAGGTAGAGACAGTACGCGCGCCTGGCGTTCGTTCAGCGTTTCCGTCACCAGTTGGGTTGGCTGTACCGACATCGGCAGCCCCTGAATGGCAAACGGTTTGATATCCACTTTGCGATCACGACCCGCAACCTGTTGCAGACGCACACCCACGACCACGCGCTGATGACGCGAGTTGAGGACGTCGAGCATTGAGTAACAGACCCCTGCTTTCAGCTTACCGTGCAGACCTTTATCACGTGAACCGCTGGTTGCACCAGCTTCGGTGGTGTTACGGAAATGCAGCAGGGTTAAGTCCGGAATGAGCGCCGTAACAAATGCCGCCATGGTGGTGGATTTACCCGCACCGTTACCACCGGACAGCGTGGTGACCAGCTCATCGAGATCAAACGTACGGGCAAAAAAACCATTCCAGTTAATCAGCGTAAGTGAGCGAAATTTACCGCGTTCAATCATTATTCTTCTTCTCCACTGTCCGGCTGATTCTCTTCGGGCTCATCGTTGAGCTGCAGACGGTTCTCGACCGCCATCGCTTCACCATCACGAATTAAGCGACGCTGTGCTTCACGCGGATCGTCACCGCTACGCACATCCGCGCCAAAGCGGAAGACAGATTCCGTAATACGGAATTTGCTGCTGTCGTGGCCCAGAAACCACACCATGCCTAAGCGGCGCAAGCGGTTGAGCGAAGAACGCACTTTTTCCTGTAGCTTCTGGCGGTCAACGTCAGAACCGGTTGAACGGTTGTTCACCAGCTTCAGCAGTTTGGCTTCATCCGCCAGCGTTAACAGCTCGTCATACAGCTCTTGCTGGGTAAAAATCCCTTCGTTCGCCAGGCGTTCCGGGCTGAGATAGAGATAGCAAAGAATTTTACCCACCATCATGTCCAGTTCAGACAGGACCGAACGCGGAATGAGCGTCGTTGAACGCGGACGAAGGTAAAAGAACCCTTCCGGCGCACGGATCAATTCCACGTTATAGCGGCTGTAAAACTCTTCAAAATATTCCTGAAAATCCATCAGGAAGGCATGATTATCCAGTTCATCCAGACCGATATGGCGGCCCGAACGTAAGGCACTATCCAGCGCCGGAAATAACGGATTCGCCAGCGCCTGCGCCAGCTTTACCGGCATCACTTGTTCAATATTTGTCAATGACATGCGCCTGTACCTTGGCTCCGTAATCATTAATCGGCTGCCATTTGGCTGGCAGTCCGGTGAAGTCTGCTTGCGCTACGCCAAGGCGTACCGCCTGATCGATAACAATACGCGCGACGTCGAAATGACGCGCACGTGGGTATTGCGCCAGATACTCGCGCACTACCAAACCGAGATCCAGTGGTGTTTGTCTGGATTTGTAGATAGCCAGCTGTTCTTCGATGATCGCCGCCAGTTGTTCACGGATCTCGTTAAATTCTTCATATTCCAGATCTTCCGGAAGTTCACCGGTGACCTCTTCGTCACGCAGCACCATCTCCTCGTCACGCATATCCAACAGACGATCGGCGTTGGCATAGGTCAGCGCCCACGGATCGTCAAAGTAAGTCTGCACGGACTGACGCAGACGTTGGGCGAAGACGCGGTTTTTATCCATATCGATCGCGGTACGGATAAATTTATGCACATGACGATCGTAGCCGATCCATAAGTCAATGGACTGCTGACCCCAGCTAATAATGCGGTCGAGCTTGCTTTGTAAATCAAACACCAGCCGATCAACGAAATGCAAATCATCATGCGTCATTGTGGCGTCCTGGATGCGTAACAGGTTAGCCTGCAGCTTATCCCCCGCCGCTTCCAGCGTATCCTGCAGTTCACGCAGCGTACCAGACGTTTCAGAAAGCAACAGTTCACAGCTGGAAATCGCCGCCCGCCAGTCTTTGTTTAGCAACTGTGCGATGTCGTCTTTTACCTGCTGCTGCTGTTCATCCATGATGCGCTGGGTCAGATCGATACTGTCGAAAATCTCCGCCACCGAGTATTTCAATGGCGCATAGACGTTGCGGTGCCAGTGGAACTCATCGCCACCTTCCGCTGCCGCATCCGCCGCGCGCTTCAGTTCGCCTGCAACAATCGACAGTTGCATGGAAAGACGCAGCGTAGAGAACTCGCGCTGACGAATATAGTAATCTGTGATGCCAATCCCGAGCGGCGTTAAACGGTAAATGGCGTTGCCTTCAGCCTGCTCGCTGGTAAAGCGGTTCAGCAGACGTTGACGCACCATGTCGTTGATCGCGTTGTTGGCGCGGACGCCGATGGTTTCGCTGGTTTGCTCAAACGCATCACTCACATGGCGGAACGCATCCACCAGTTCACCTTCACTCATCTCACCGTCAAGTCGCTCACCGTTCAATGTGGCGACCGCCAGCAGGAACGAAAGTCTGTCTACCGGCAGAGAGATGGAGAAGTCATTTTTTCTGGCCCAGGCAACCAGTTCGGGGACTGTCTGGGAAAATTCACTCATAGGTTATCCTTGCATCTGCGGCTCGGGCCGGACGTTTAATCGCGGTGACATGAATATAGCGCCCAAGGCTGATATACGGTTCCTGGCGGCAATAGCGCGTTTCTATTTCTGTTAAAGCATCAAAACAGTCATGCTGTTTTTGTTTATCACGCAGATAATCATGAAACACCCTCACGCCCGTTTTACCGGTTATCTCCCAGCCAATCTCCTCCAGCCAGCCATAGACCTGCTGAGGGTCGCGCGGGAAATCGGGAGACAACGTGCGCCGTTTCTTTTTATACATTCCCTGCTGTACATAGCCGAAATTACCGACCAACACATTACGCATCAACAGGCCATTTGCATTGTAGAACATCAGCGATAAAGCACCGCCCGGGCGTAACATCGACCACAATGTTTTTAAGACGGCTTGTGGATCGGCCACCCATTCCAGCACAGCATGAAACAATATCAGATCAACCTGAGAATCCAAATGCTGTGGGATGTCCTGAGCGGCACAATGTATAAAATGCATGTTGTCGCTCACACCTTGCTCTTCTGCCGCCCGTTGCGCTCGCGCCACCATCTCAGCAGAAAGATCGCACAAGGTAACGTGATGGCCCCGCTGCGCCATCAGAATGGCTGTCTGCCCTTCTCCGCCTCCCGCATCAAGCACACGCAATGTCTGGCCCGCGTAGTCGGCAAGAAGTTTGTCCAGATCCTGCCAGAGGATCGTCTGGCGAAGCTGACCTTTAGTGGTGCCGTAAATGTTACGGGAAAACTTCTCTGCAATGTCATCAAAATTGCGATCCCGCATCAGGCTCTCCACATGCTGGCTTTAGGGTGACTAAGTAAAACCGCTATTTTGTCACACCCACGCCGAGAATGAACCTTCCTGGTGTAATATCGCTGCAGATCCCCTGCTGTATGGTTAAAAAAGGAACCAAAAAGGATGCTTTTTACGCTGAAGAAAGTGATTGGCGGTATGATGCTGCCACTTCCGCTAATGCTCATTATCATGGGTACAGGCCTGGTGCTGCTCTGGTTTAGTCGCTTTCAAAAAACAGGGAAAGTGTGCATTAGCCTGAGTTGGCTGGCGCTGTTACTTCTTAGCTTGCAACCCGTCGCTGATAGCCTACTGAAACCGATTGAGGACAGCTATCCAACCTGGCAGGATACACAAAAAGTGGAATACATTGTGGTGCTGGGCGGAGGGTATACCTGGAATCCTCAGTGGGCACCAAGTTCAAACCTAATCAGCAACAGTCTTCCGCGTCTGAATGAAGGTATTCGCCTCTGGCGTGCTAATCCGGGATCGAAGCTTATCTTTACCGGTGCTGCGGCAAAGAGCAATAACGTCAGTACTGCAGAAGCGGGAGCCCGCGTAGCGCAGTCACTGGGTGTGCCACCCGGTGATATCATCACGCTGGATAAACCTAAAGATACTGAAGAAGAAGCCGCTGCAGTTAAGCAGGCCATCGGCAGCGCGCCGTTCCTGCTGGTGACCTCCGCATCGCACTTACCACGAGCAATGATTTTCTTCCAACAGGCTGGACTACACCCGTTGCCCGCGCCGGCTAATCAGTTAGCAATTGATTCACCGCTAAATCCGTGGGAACGCGCGATCCCCTCTCCCGTCTGGTTGATGCACAGCGATCGCGCTGGTTACGAAACATTGGGTCGCATCTGGCAGTGGTTAAAAGGTTCAGGCGAGCCACGGCAGCAGTGATTTCGTTGCCAGATCAAAGTTGGTGCGATTAAAACGTCCGGTGTTGACTAGTTGCGCCACCTCATCCCATAACACATACAGCCAGCGCCGCCAGATGAAGGACTCCGCCACGGGCGCGCGTTGCAGGTATTGCCAAAGCAGGCTTTCCGCCAGCGCGTTATCCATTAAACGGAACAATTCATACTCTCTGGGCGCCCACAGCATCAACCCCGGTCCCACCATGGCCAGTAGCTGATCGCTACGGGCGTCTTTGAGCATGCTACGTAAACTGAAATTACCGTGGATCAGTACGCAGTTATCATTGAATCCTTCAAATAAAGCGGGTAAACACTCACGGGTACGAAACAGGATCCGCTTATCCTGCATCGTCAAGCCAGTATTGTTGAACTGATTTAACGTGGTCCACAGCACCTCAACACGCTGGCGATACCAGGATGGCCAGATATTCTCTTGCGTGTTATCCACCATTCCCACGCAGCCACGGCTATCCTGCCGATGCCATGACAGCAGACCTTCTACGATCTGATCTTTTAAATGTTCCCAGCGTTCGGGCGTTCGGGCTGGCGCTTCCACCGGCACACCCCGTAAACGCTCAAGCAGTAACACATCGGGGCCGGGATGCTCTTCGTGGGTCAAGACCCCGTAAATGACGGGCATACGCACCGTACCGCTGCGCGCTAACATGGAGGTTTTCCATGCCAGTTGCTGCGCCATACCTGGCGTGGTGAAACTTCTCGCCATCAGCGGCATCGGATTTCCCTGGCTGTCGTACAGTGACCACAGGGCCGTATCCACTTTTTCATTCACGCATTCTATACGACTGAGTTTTTCGCCCAGCAGGTGGCTGAGTTCGGCACGCAACTGTTCCATTTCAGATTGCCCTCATAAATGCTACTGCTTTCATAATGAGCGTCGGGCAGACAGATGTCACCCGGATGAGATCAATTGATGAAAAGAAAAGTGGAGGGAAAGCGCAACGATACGACACTCCTCCCAAAAATACGCATCAATATGGGGGAGTGCCGTGAGAAAAACTAAGGCATTTCGGCGCGAACGCGCTCGAGATCTTCGGTAGTGTCTACGCCGGTACCCGGGACTTCTTTTGCGACGGCAACGTGAATTTTTTCGCCGTACCACAGCACTCGCAGTTGCTCCAGCATTTCGATATGCTCAAGCGGGCTAGGCTGCCAGTTAACATAGCGGCGAATAAAACCGGCGCGATAGCCGTAAATGCCCAGATGGCGCAGGAAGGTGTCCCCCACCGTTTCCAGACTTTTGGCGAAACGATCGCGATCCCATGGGATGGTCGCGCGTGAAAAATAGAGCGCATATCCTTCAGCATCCAAAACGACTTTTACCGCATTCGGATTGAATGCCTCTTCCGCACTGTGAATCGGAGCCGCAAGAGTCGCCATGCCGACCTGACGTTGCGCCAGATTCTCAGCCACCTGGCGAATAATGACCGCCGGAATCATCGGCTCATCACCCTGTACGTTCACAATAACGGTATCATCGCTAAAACCACATTTCTCGACGACTTCCGCCAGGCGTTCCGTACCAGACTGGTGATCGGCGCGGGTCATGCACACTTCCCCCCCCACCGCTTCTACCGCGCGAGCGACATCCTCGTGATCGGTGGCCACGATGATACGTTCAGCGCCAGATTCACGCGCACGCTCCAGGACATGCACGATCATAGGCTTGCCGTTGATATCCAGTAGCGGCTTGCCCGGCAGACGAGTGGACGCATAACGCGCAGGAATAATGACCACAAAACTCATGATTTACTCTCATCAGCAGTCAGAACGCGGGCTTCGGTTTCCAGTAACACAGGAATGCCATCACGCAGTGGGAAAGCAAGGTTATCCAGTTTACAAATCAGTTCCTGTTTTTCCTGGTTAAACCAGAGTTTGCCATTGCATACCGGGCAGGCAATGATTTCAAGCAGACGATGATCCATAGTTCCTCCAGATGGACCGGATTGTGAATCCGTAAATATTAACATAATCGCTTAATGGGCTGGGTCTATTTCCCAACCATGGCGTGCATCAGCAAATAAACCTTCAGGATAACGTCCCAGCGTCACGCGTGTTGCCAGTTGCCAGCGGGCAAAATCGTCAATCGCCTGAAACAATCCTTTTTGCAAAGTCACCCCAGGCTTAACCCCATCCTGTAACCACAGCGAAATCACGTCCAGCACGCCCGTTTTACGGTGCATTTTGGCATCCATTCGCCCAACCAACTGCCCGCGGTGCAGCAACGGCAAGACGAAATAACCGTACTGACGTTTTGGTGCTGGCGTGTAACACTCCAGCCGGTAGCTAAAATCGAATAGCTGCTCTGCCCGTTTACGATCCCAAACCACCGGATCAAAAGGCGATAACACTGCGCTGTGGGTCGCCGTTAATTTGCCCGCCAGCGCCTGTTCGAGCAGCGGCTGAAGGTGGCTATGCAGCCACAGCGTTCCCAGCCCTTCAACGTCGACAGGAATAATCTGTTGCTGTTCCGCCCGTTCGTTGCACCAGTTTTTTAGCGCCGGGCGCTTCAGGCGATAGTAGTCTGCCAGCCATTGTTCGCGGAAAATCCCCAGACTGCGGGCGCTGTTATCCAGCATGACGCTTTCAGCATCTTCCTGCGAAAGTGGGTCGCGTTCATCGTCCCAGTGTGGCATGACGCGATGGGTTAAATCATACACTCGCTGGAAATTACGCCGTTCCACCACCATCACTTTCCCGGCAGTGAACAGCCCTTCAAGATGACGCTTCTGCGGTTTCCATTCCCACCAGCCGCTGGTCCCCTTACGTGGATGCTCAAAATCAGCAGATCGTACCGGTCCGTTATGCTGGATGTGCTGGAGCAGTTGCTCAATTTCATGAGCATGTTCTTTCATCCACGCCGCTTTATACTTCCAGCCCATATTCTCCGGGGCCAGCATGCGGTGACGTATCAGCATAAAATCGCTGCGCGGCAAAAAGCAGGCCTCGTGCGCCCAGTATTCCATCAGTTCGCCCTGCTGTAACGAGTCGTCCAGCCATTGGGGTGAATAATCGCCTAAACGACTAAACAGCACCAGGTAAGGACTTCGCGCCACAATATTGATGGTATCGATTTGCAGTAACGACATGCGCGAAATAGTCGCGAGAATATCTGCCGGGGTTGCCCGACGGCGTGTTTTTTTCAGCAGACCTTGAGCGGCAAGGTGAAGATGACGGGCATCCGTCAGAGAAAGGTGCGGCAACGACATCTATGGCCTCATAAATGATTCGCTGCCGCAGCGTGAATCAGTTAGCGAGTCAGCGAGATTAAGCTATCCAGCAACATGTCAGGCCGATCGCCTGACAAATGTGCGTCAACAGGTAAATACCACCAGTTTTCATCGGCAAATGCCCGGCACTTAACCGCATCTTTTTCCGTCATCACCAGCGTTTGCCCGGCGTTTACAAACGCACTGACGTCACTGTAGGTCAGAGACTGATGGTCTGCCAGCGCAATGCTTTTTTGCACGCTGGCACCGCATGCTTTCAGCGTGGCAAAAAAACGCGGAGGGTGACCAATGCCCGCCATGGCGACAATATTGGGCAATTGCGCTACATCACGGCGTTCGCCTGTACGTAAATTAACGGCCAGCCCCGGTTCAAGTCGCATAGGGATTTCCCCTGGTTGCGCAACGCCACCGTTAACAATAGTCGCATCCACCGATTTTAGACGACCTGCGCGTTCCCGCATTGGACCAGCGGGAAGCCACCAGCCATTGCCAAACCGACGTTCGCCGTCAATAACCACGATTTCAACATCTCGCGCCAGACGATAGTGCTGTAGCCCATCGTCGGTCACAATAATCTGCACGTCATGTTGGGCCAAAATGGCTTTTACCGCATCCGATCTTACCGGGGATACCGCTACCGGCACGCCGGTACGTTGGGCGATCAGCACAGGTTCATCACCCGCTTCTGCGGTAGTGGTCTCTGCGGTCAATAACAACGGGTAAGCAGCCGCTTTCCCGCCGTAACCACGCGACACCACGCCCACGCGAATCCCGCGTTGCTGCAGTTGTTCAACCAGCCAAATCACCACCGGTGTTTTGCCATTGCCGCCGGCTGTAAGGTTTCCGACCACCACAACCGGTACTGGCGCGCGCCAAGCGCGTTTCAGCCCAAGCTTGTAGCATAGACGGATCCCGCCACTCACCAGGCCATAAAGCCAGGAGAGTGGAAGTAACAATCGCCACAGCGGCGATTCACCAGACCAGATACGTGCGATCATTGACCGAATTGCATTTTGTGTAATTGCGCATAGACCCCACGCTGCTCAATCAGGTCGCTATGGGTTCCGCGTTCGACAATCAGACCATCCTCCACCACGATGATTTCGTCGGCTTGTTCAATGGTTGAAAGACGGTGAGCAATGACCAGAGAAGTACGGTTTTTCTGTAGCTCATCCAGCGCAGACTGAATCGCACGTTCAGATTCGGTATCAAGAGCTGATGTTGCTTCATCAAGGATCAGAATTGGACTGTCACGCAACAAGGCACGGGCGATAGCGATACGCTGACGTTGTCCGCCGGAAAGCAGGACGCCGTTTTCACCAATCACCGTATCCAGACCATTATCCATCTTGTTGATGAAATCCATGGCGTAGGCCATCTGTGCCGCTTTTTCGATCTGCTCACGACTGTACATATCGGTACGCGCGTAGGCGATGTTGTTGGCAACCGTATCGTTAAACAGGTGCACATTCTGCGAAACCAACGCAACCTGATCGCGCAGGGATGCCAGGGTATATTCGCGCAGATCGTGTCCGTCCATCAGAATCTGCCCTTCATCAATATCGTAGAAGCGCGTAATCAGGCTAGCGATGGTGGATTTCCCTGAGCCCGAACGGCCAACCAGAGCAACGGTTTTACCCGCGGGAATATTCAGGTTGATGTTACGCAGAGCCGGTACTTCACGTCCCGGATAGGTGAAAGTCACGTTGCGGAACTCGAGATCGCCGGTAGCACGCTCGATAACACGTTTACCTTCATCTTTCTCCTGTTCGCTATCCAGAATCGTAAATAAGGTCTGGCATGCCGCCATACCGCGCTGGAACTGCGCGTTGACGTTGGTCAGCGATTTCAACGGACGCATCAGCGCGATCATTGAGGAGAAGACAACAGTAATTGTCCCTGCCGTCAGGTTTTCCATTACGCTTGGGAAGCTGGCCGCATATAACACGAAGGCCAGAGCCAGAGACGCAATCAACTGGATGATAGGGTCAGAGATAGAAGAAGCGGAAACCATCTTCATACCCTGCAAACGCATCTTGTTGCTGACCTTATCAAAGCGCTTGGTTTCGACTTCCTGACCACCAAAAATCAGAACTTCTTTGTGGCCTTTCAGCATCTGCTCCGCACTGGTCGTAACCTGCCCCATAGTGTTTTGCATGTTTTTACTGATGCTACGAAAGCGCTTGGAAACCACACGGATCGCCACTGACACAATTGGCGCCAGTACAATCAGGATCAGTGACAGCTGCCAGCTGTAATAGAACATCATGATAAACAGGCCAATGATTGAGGCCCCTTCACGTACCACGGTGATCAGCGCGCCGGAAGACGATGACGCGACCTGCTCTGAATCATAGGTAATTCGTGACAACAGCGTACCTGTAGACTGTTTATCAAAAAAGGAGACTGGCATGCCCATCATATGACCAAACAGGCGGCGACGCATGGTCATGACCACTTTGCCTGACACCCATGAGATACAGTAGCTGGAGACATAACTGGTTAAGCCACGAACTATCATCAGCCCAATGACCACCAGCGGCATCCACAGCAGCACCGAACGATCCGTTTTACCAAAACCATCATCCAGTAATGGTTTAAGGAGCGATAACATGAAGGTATCGCTGGCCGCGTTAAGGACTAACGCTATACCCGCCACGATCAGACCCGATTTAAAAGGCGCTATGGTTGGCCATAGTCGGCGAAACGTCTGCCACGTAGAGAGATCTTTATCGTTATGCATTCAAAAAACCAGCATTTGTTAGAATAGCCGCATATTCTACCCGTTATCCTCCGACACGCCAAACCACTGATGATACCAACGAGGTAAAATCTGATCCCGCAAGCTGTGTATTCGCCAGTTTTTTTGGTAAAAATCCAGCGTAATCTGCCCCTGATGTGATGTATCCAGCCATTGATAATTTTGTTTCCGATAACGTTGCTTCACTTTCCAGGATGGCAGACGCCAGGCGTTGTAACGGGATGCAGAGGCTAGTGCGGCCTGCCCGTCAACTCGCTGAATGAGTGCCAGTGATGATGAAGTATTGCTGCCATGATGCGGAACCTGCATCACCGTAGACTGCAGATGCTGCCAGTAGTGACTTAGCATTTTTTGTTCAGCGGGAGACTCAATATCGCCGGTCAGCAGAACACTCTGATACCCATCATCAACTTTAACCACGCAGGAGTGGTTATTTCCCTGCCCTGTATTTCCAAGCACAGGCCAGTGCGCACTGAAGGTTAACCCTTGCCATTGCCAACGTTCTCCGCGAAAACACGGGAGGTGTCCTTTCCAGCCTAGCGGACTTCTTATCCATAGTGATGGCCAGGCTTGTTGTAAGGAGTGCAACCCTCCTCGGTGATCCATATGTTCATGACTTAAAATGACCCCTTCCGGCTCCAGATTATGCCAACGCAACCAGGGAATAATCAGCTGTTGCGCGCTATCACCTTCAGGCCATGCCAGACCGGTATCGTAAAGCAGCGCTTTTCCATTACGCACAATCACCATCGCCAGCCCCTGCCCGACATCCAGCATATGCACTTGCCACACATCTGTACGCGGTGCACGCCAAAGCGGCCCACTCAGCAAAAGTAGCGCAGAGAAACAGACCACCGGTAGCGTACGCAAGATATTTAGTCGCCATGCGATAATCATCATTCCGGGTAAAAATGCGAGCCATTGCCAGCGTGCATCAATATTGATCCACCCTTCAGGCAGGCTCCTGAGCCCCCAAAATAGTAGCGCCAGAGAACGATCCGCTAAATACCACAGATTCGATTCAATCATCACCAGTCCGGCTAAATGCACGATCATGCCTGCTAATATCAAGGGTACGGAAACAAACGTGACCAAAGGGACGGCAAACAAATTAGCCGGAAACGAGGTCAGACTAAAACCGTGAAACATTGCGATTTGTACGGGAAGAAGCAGAAGCGTAATACCCAATTGCAGATGAGCCAGCGCCAGAAATTGACGACCAGCACGCGACAGCGGCCAGTCCGGGAGCGGTACCCATTGGTACCAGAACAGCAGTGCCGCAACGGCGGATGCAGACAACCATAGACTTTGCGAAAGAACGGCAACAGGATCCACCACCAGAATGGCTGCCAGACAGCAGATCCATACCGACCATCCGCTCCACTGCCTGCTGCTAAGTCTTAGCGCCCCCCAGACTAGCAGCGCAACAACCGTTCGTAATGCCGGGGGTTGCAGCCCCGTCAGCCAGGCATATAATGTGGCGCAGACAATCCCACCCACTAATGGAACCTGCCAACAAATCCATCTGGCGGGCAAAAAAAATTGTCCCGCGCGAATTATTCCGCCAGCCAGAAGTGCAGCAAACGCAATATGCAGCCCGGAGATAGCCATCAAATGAGCCGTGCCGGTATCACGCATAATCGTTTTCACCTCTTGTGACACGGACAAGCGCTCACCCATTCCCAGACCCAGTATGACCTGCTGCCAGGGATAGTCGGCGAGTACCGTTTTCAACGAGTCGAGAAATCGCGAACGCAAACTGCATTGTGGTGTGATAACCGAAGCCTGTAAGAATCGCCCCGTCAACGGTTGATGCTGCGCCAATGCGTAACGCTGGCTATCAAATCCGCCTTCGTTTAATTGACCGTGTACGGCGCGGACTTTCAACGTCATCGCCCATGTCTGACCCGCACAAACATCACCGGGTAAATACTGTCCGTACAAGACGATTCCTTGTGCAGGAAAGATTCGTCTCCCCTGAAGGTGAGTGATTTGGCCGTAGTGCGTTGTCATATTGTCAGTTCCGGTTATCTGCACAATGGCTTGCTGGGTTTTCGCAGGCAGCGTATTACCGGCCCACAGAGCCTCTTTCGCAGCCAGGATTCCCCAAAGAAAAAACAGCAGGGTTAGTCCGGCGGAACGTATATATTTGTGGGGGAGAAAACAGAGCAGACATGCCAAACAAAATACAATGCCGATACACAACATGCCTGGCAGCGTAGGTAATAGCATGAGTGGGAGAATGCCGAATAATGCACACGTACTCACCGTTGTTATTTTCATCAATAACCTCCCTGTTACAGGGAGTGTGCAGTACTCTTCGACGATTGTCTGGCATCAATTTATCGTTATACGACCTGAGTTCCGCAGACATTTAGTGGGGGTTGTAACGTACAAATTAACTGGGATGAGGATTCCAGGATAGGCGCACAGAAATGAAAAAAGCACCCATGTGGGTGCTTTTCTCGGCGTTAAGTCTCGCTAAAAACTTAACCGTAAATATTGGCGCGGTCGCGCAGTTCTTTACCTGGTTTAAAGTGCGGAACGTATTTCCCTTCCAGATCCACTTTATCGCCGGTCTTCGGATTACGTCCGGTGCGTGGTGCGCGGTAATGCAAAGAGAAGCTGCCGAAACCGCGGATTTCAATACGCTCGCCCTGCGCAAGAGTCGAGGCCATATGTTCCAGCATCTCTTTAACTGCATCTTCAACCGCTTTCGCGGGAATATGAGGTTGCTGGGTTGCAAGTCTTTCAATCAATTCTGACTTGGTCATGATTCCTCCGGTTCCTTAAAGGCATAATTAGCTGCTGCATTGATTAAGGGCGGCCGTAGCCGCCCTTTGTCATTGATTACAGGACGAATCCTGTAATCTGTCAAGCTACTCGTCATCCTTTGTGCCGTTAACAGCACAAAGGATTTAGAGCACTCGATATTACTCGCCTTTAGCTGCTTTGAAAGCTTCAGCCATTGCGTTGTTAGAGAAGTTAGCATCTTCCTGTTTGTTAACAGTTGCGATTGCATCTTTCTCATCAGCTTCGTCTTTAGCACGAACAGACAGGCTGATTGCACGGTTCTTACGATCAACGCCGGTGAATTTAGCTTCAACGTCGTCGCCTACGCTCAGAACCAGAGTTGCATCTTCAACGCGGTCACGTGAAGCTTCAGAAGCGCGCAGGTAACCTTCAACGCCGTCAGCCAGTTCTACGGTTGCGCCTTTAGCGTCAACTGCAGTGACTTTACCGTTTACGATTGCGCCTTTCTTGTTCAGTGCAACCCAGTTGTTGAACGGATCTTCTGCGAGCTGTTTAACGCCCAGAGAGATACGCTCACGCTCTGCGTCAACCTGCAGAACAACTGCTGCGATTTCGTCGCCTTTTTTGTATTCACGAACTGCTTCTTCGCCTGCAACGTTCCAGGAGATGTCAGACAGGTGAACCAGGCCGTCGATGCCGCCGTCCAGGCCGATGAAGATACCGAAGTCAGTGATAGACTTGATTTTACCTTCAACACGGTCGCCCTTGTTGTGGGTTTCCGCGAACTGCTGCCATGGGTTGTTTTTGCACTGCTTCAGACCCAGGGAGATACGACGACGTTCTTCGTCGATATCCAGAACCATAACTTCCACTACGTCGCCAACGTTAACAACTTTGGACGGGTGGATGTTTTTGTTGGTCCAATCCATTTCGGAAACGTGAACCAGGCCTTCAACGCCTTCTTCGATTTCAACGAAGCAGCCGTAGTCGGTCAGGTTGGTCACGCGACCAGTCAGTTTGGTACCTTCTGGATAACGCTTAGCGATAGCTACCCATGGATCTTCGCCCAGCTGTTTCAGGCCCAGAGATACACGAGTACGCTCGCGGTCGAACTTCAGCACTTTAACAGTGATTTCGTCGCCAACGTTTACGATTTCGCTCGGATGCTTAACGCGTTTCCATGCCATGTCGGTGATGTGCAGCAGGCCGTCAACGCCACCCAGATCAACGAATGCACCGTAGTCAGTGAGGTTCTTAACGATACCTTTAACTTCCATGCCTTCCTGCAGGTTTTCCAGCAGCTGATCGCGTTCTGCGCTGTTTTCGGATTCGATAACGGCACGACGGGAAACAACAACATTGTTACGCTTCTGATCCAACTTGATTACTTTGAATTCAAGCTCTTTGCCTTCCAGGTGCAGCGTGTCGCGGACCGGACGAACGTCTACCAGGGAACCCGGCAGGAACGCGCGAATACCATTCAGCTCAACAGTGAAGCCACCCTTGACTTTGCCATTGATAACACCAGTAACGGTTGCAGCTTCTTCGTAAGCTTTTTCCAGCGTGATCCAAGCTTCGTGACGTTTAGCTTTTTCACGGGACAGCAGGGTTTCACCGAAGCCGTCTTCTACTGCATCCAGAGCAACGTCAACTTCGTCACCAACCTGGATTTCCAGCTCGCCCTGGGCGTTTTTGAACTGCTCTGCCGGAATGGCGGACTCAGATTTCAGACCAGCGTCAACCAGTACTACGTCTTTGTCGATAGCAACAACAACACCACGAACGATGGAACCCGGACGGGTTTCGATTTCTTTTAAGGATTCTTCAAACAGTTGAGCAAAAGATTCAGTCATGTTTAATCTTCAGGTTTCATATTTAACGTCCACCTGGCTCCATGCCGGATGGGGTTGTTTAACATACCCGCTGTCAATCCATTGCAACGGGGGTACTGCAAATTCGGTCGCACTTAAGCGAGAGCCAGTTTTTGGCGCGCGTATTGTAACGCTTTTTCAATCACTTGCTCAATGCTTAATCGGGTTGAATCCAAAACTAAAGCATCAGCAGCAGGAACCAGCGGCGCTACAGCACGGTTACGATCGCGATAATCGCGTTCTTCGATCTCGGCCAAAAGGCGTTCAAAGTTAACACTAAAGCCCTTCTCCTGCAACTGTAGCATACGTCTATGCGCACGTTCTTGCGAGGAGGCGTCCAGAAAAATTTTCACCGGCGCATCCGGGAACACCACGGTCCCCATATCACGTCCATCAGCAATCAGACCTGGGGTTTCGCGAAATGCGCGTTGACGACGTAAAAGCGCTTCACGCACGCGAGGAAACGCCGCGACCTGAGAGGCGGCATTCGCCACTTCCTGAGTGCGTATTTCACCGCTGACATCCTCACCTTCAAGAATGACTTCAAGGTTGCCGTCTGTTGAGATAAAACGCACATCCAGGTGTGAGGCAAGCGGTACCAGAGCATCTTCAGAAGTGACATCAACATGGTGATGTAACGCTGCGAGCGCCAGTACGCGGTAGATCGCGCCTGAATCTAACAGATGCCACTGCAATGCTTCCGCCATTGCCTTGCACAAGGTGCCTTTTCCTGCACCGCTTGGGCCATCAATGGTAATAACCGGGGCAATTGCCGTCATCTTTTTCTCCTTAAACGGGCGTACATTAACGTGAACGCCGCGCATTATACGCGCCAACGCTAATGATCGTTAATACAGAGTGTAAAAACCCGATTAGTCTGTAACGATATGTGGAAGAATTGCGCAATTATAGCGGGCTGGCGAGAAACCAGCCCGGAAGATGGCACTGTTTTACTTTTTATCTGCTGCGATACGTTCACGCATATGCTGAGCGCGATCGTCAGATGCCGGATGAGAATCCATCAGTGATTTTGCATGGCCTGCGTCCATCGTGGCAAACTTATCAAACGCAGTCACTAACCCCTGACGGTCAATACCGCGTTTTTTCAGCAAATCATAGGAAAAGTCATCCGCATCCGATTCCTGGCTACGGGAGAAGGCTGAGTTAATCACACCTTCCGCCAGATCGCCCAACTGAGACTGGGAAAGCTGAGAAGCGACGCCGCTGGTCGCAGAAATAGCATCGCGCGCAGCAAGTGTGGCATACGCGGTCTGCATTGCTTTACGTGAGTGCCCTAAAGAAACATGGCCCAACTCATGACCCAGCACGCCTTCAATTTCATTGTCGGTCATCAGGTCCATCAAGCCCGAATAAACACGTACACATCCATTCGCCATTGCCCAGGCATTGATATCACTGGTCATATAAACTTTATAGTTGACCGGCGTTCCATCAATGTTATTACCCAACGCTTTCGCAATTTTATTCAGACGCTTAGTGTATTTGCTTTTTGCGCCCGCCAGCTGGTTTTCACTATCCATCTGCTTACATGAGCTGTTAGAGAGGGATTTGACATCAGCGTCGGTAAGCGTCGCAGCTTTATAAGCTGCCATACCAGAACTGGCAACAAGGTCGCCATTTACGCCATTTTTACAACCTGCCAGCAACGTAGCGGAAACAGTCAATGCCAAAAAGAGTGATTTATTTTTCATGCTAATCTTCCGATGATATTCATAATAAAAACAAATAAATAAGTTAAATCATCCACAAGTTAGCATTAGTTGTAAGCGTAAAAACAGTGCGGTTACGGACACCGAAACGCCAGTCCGGGGACCGGCGTTTCGTGAAGATCAGGCAGGAGTACTAATACGCGCCAGCTGTTCGAAATAATCCGGGAAGGTTTTGGCGGTACATTTTGGATCAAGAATGGTCACAGGCGTGTCAGACAGCGCCACCAGCGAGAAACACATCGCCATGCGGTGATCGTTGTAGGTCGCGATGTCCGCAAATTGCAATGTTGCAGGCGGGGTGATGCGGATAAAGTCATGCCCCTCTTCCACTTCCGCGCCCACTTTGCGTAACTCCGTCGCCATCGCGAACAGACGATCGGTCTCTTTGACGCGCCAGTTGTAGATATTACGTAATATCGTGGTGCCTTTCGCAAACAGCGCCGCCGTTGCAATGGTCATCGCCGCATCAGGAATATGGTTCATATCCATATCCACTGCGTTCAACTCGCCGCGAGTACAGGCAATAAAATCGTCGCCCCATGTAATGGTAGCACCCATTTTTTCCAGTACATCGGCAAAACGAATATCACCCTGCATGCTGTTACGGCCAATCCCGGTAACTTTTACCGTACCGCCTTTAATGGCACCCGCCGCGAGGAAATAGGAAGCGGAAGAAGCATCGCCTTCAACCAGGTATGCACCCGGTGACTGGTACTGCTGCTGCCCCTTCACGACAAAGCGCTGGTAGTTTTGATTTTCAATTTCAACACCAAACGTTTTCATCAGGTTCAGTGTGATATCAATGTAAGGTTTGGATACCAGGTCACCTTTAATTGCAATCGTCGTATCCTGCGGCGCAAGCGGCGCAGTCATCAGCAGCGCAGTGAGGAACTGGCTGGAAACGCTACCGTCTACCTCAACCTGGCCACCGGTAAAGCCACCGCGCAGACGTAAAGGTGGATAGTTTTCCTGCTCCAGATAGTCAATTTTGGCTCCGCCCTGGCGCAGCGCATCAACCAGATGGCCAATCGGGCGCTCTTTCATGCGCGGTTCGCCCGTCAGCACGATGTCATTGCTGCCCAGACATAGCGCTGCGGCCAGCGGGCGCATGGCGGTTCCGGCATTACCAAGGAACAGTTCCACTGAGCCTTGCGCATGTAATGCACCACCATTGCCAATAATCTCGCAGCGGGTACGATCAGCAGAAAGGGTATAGCTAATCCCTAACACATTCAGAGCATTGAGCATATGGCGAACATCATCGCTGTCCAGCAGGTTGGTCAGGACAGTGGTGCCATTGGCTAATGCGGCCAGCAGCAAAGCGCGGTTAGAAACACTTTTGGATCCAGGCAGATTGATTGTGCCATCCACCCGCGCAATGGGTTGTAACGTCAGGGATTCCATGAAACTCGACTCTCAAAAACAGACATAAAAACCCCACAGACGGGCTGTGGGGATGAAAAGTACAGCAGATTAGCCGCGACGGCGTTCAAAATCGACCATGAAATCGGTCAGTGCTTTTACACCTTCAAGCGGCATTGCATTGTAGATGGACGCACGCATACCGCCGACCACACGATGCCCTTTCAGCGCGTGCAGGCCCGCAGCAAAAGACTCTTCCAGGAACAGTTTATCCAGTGCGCTGTCAGCCAACTGGAACGGTACGTTCATGCGTGAACGGTTGGATTTCGCCACATCGTTACGGTAGAAATCGCTGTTATCAATTACGCCGTACAGCAGTTCCGCTTTTTGCTGGTTAATCTTATCCATTGCATTAACACCGCCCTGCTTTTTCAGCCATTTAAAGACCAAGCCAGACAGATACCAGGCAAAGGTTGGCGGTGTATTGAACATGGAGTCGTTGTCATTCAGCACGGTATAGTCGAGGATTGACGGGCATGATACATGAGCTTTACCCAGCAAATCTTCACGGACGATGACAATCGTCAGGCCGGCCGGGCCGATGTTTTTCTGTGCCCCGGCATAAATTACGCCGTAACGGCTAACGTCAAGCGGTGCGGAAAGAATGGTAGAGGACAGATCAGCCGTGACCACAACGTTGCTGGCAAAATTCGGTGTTTCATCGATCGCAATGCCATCGATAGTTTCGTTCGGACAATAGTGCAGGTACGCCGCGTTATCAGAAAGCTGCCATTCACTCATCGGCTTAACAGCACGCAGGCCGTCAACGCTGACTTTGGCATCAATAACGTTTGGCGTGCAGTATTTTTTCGCTTCTTTAATTGCACTGGCGGCCCAATAACCGGCATCGACGTAATCCGCGGTGGTTTTATCACCCAGAATATTTAACGGGATACCCGCGAACTGCCCACGACCACCGCCATGGCAGAACAACACTTTATAGTTGGAGGGGATGCTAAGAAGATCGCGAAAATCCTGCTCCGCTTCCTCGGCGACCTGGATGAATTCTTTGCCACGGTGGCTAATTTCCATCACCGACGTGCCAAGACCGTTCCAGTCGCGAAGATCCTGTTGAGCCAGTTTAAGTACTTCTGCCGGTAGCATTGCCGGACCTGAACTAAAATTAAAGACCTGAGCCATTTCCCCTCACCACGTTGTGTTGTTGTCCAATCCACATCCTGTCATTGACGATAATCCGGTGACAGACATTGGTATAAGTTATTCCTGTGGATATCGGTTTTATCATTCAGTGACACGCGCCGCAATGGGTAAAACTGACCAGGGTAAAAATGTGTCATTGGTCACACAACAGAATCTATCGGATTGACGGGTAAAAACCGAGATTTTTGCTGTCAGGTAACCCGTTTTGCCTGACTGGCCTTCGACCATTCTGGATTTGCACAGCGTGGACATAATTGATGATCTCCGGCGTTCATTTGCACCACTTCGCTACAACGTATACAGGCATAGTCCCCTGCTTCAGGCATTACTTTAAATCGTTGCGTACAGTGCTTAGGTAAAATACTGAGCCCCGGCTTTACGTCTTCATCGGCAAAGAAGTAGACGCTGATTTGTCCATTCGTCTCCAGAATAGCCAGTTTTACCTGTCCCAATTGCTCCACGCCGTTCAAACGCAGTTCCATAAAGAATTCAAATTCCGTCATATTGGCACTATTGAGCTTTGACCATGCCAGCTCGCCATCTTCAATGATCACGACGGGTTTGCCCTCCAGCAGGTCCTCCATTTTTTCACTATGCGCCATTAGCCACATTACCAACCGATACAGCACAGCAAGAGTAATAAAAACCACCAGCACTGGCAGCATCGGGACATCGTCATAGAATGCCACGTCTCCCGCTGCAGAACCCAGCGTAAGGATGATCAGCACTTCAAAAAGCGACATCTGGCGTACGCCGCGACGTCCGGTGATTTTTAAAAACAGAAAAACCAATATAAAGGTGTAGAGGCTGCGTAACGCAACTTCCCCCAGAAAATCCATGGGCACCTTATCAAGCGCCATACGGTGCAAATCGAAAGCTTTCATTAATATGCTCTAAACGTAGTTGGCTGTAAGAAAGCATAGCCAATGCTTTTATTTACGCCTGAGCTCCGGCGGCGATAGCGCCGTTCATTGAAAACCCGTATCATTGCGCGCTTTCCGTACGACAAAAGTGATTTTCATGACGCAAACATTTATCCCCGGCAAAGATGCCGCTCTGGAAGACTCCATCGCTCGCTTCCAGCAAAAATTGCTCGACCTCGGTTTTCAAATTGAAGAAGCCTCGTGGTTGAATCCCGTCCCTAACGTCTGGTCTGTACATATTCGCGACAAAGAATGCGCGCTGTGCTTCACCAACGGTAAAGGCGCGACGAAAAAAGCGGCGTTGGCTTCCGCGCTGGGCGAATACTTTGAGCGTCTGTCGACTAACTATTTCTTTGCGGATTTCTGGTTGGGCGAAACTATCGCCAATGGCCCGTTCGTGCATTATCCGAACGAAAAATGGTTCCCGCTGACAGAAGAAGACGATGTACCAGAAGGTTTACTGGATGCACGTCTGCGAGCGTTTTACGATCCAGATAACGAACTGACTGGCAGCATGCTTATCGATCTGCAGTCTGGTAATGAAGAACGTGGCGTCTGCGGCCTGCCGTTTACCCGTCAGTCGGATAACCAGATTGTCTATATTCCGATGAATATTATCGGCAACCTGTATGTTTCTAACGGCATGTCCGCGGGTAACACGCCTAACGAAGCGCGCGTTCAGGGCCTGTCTGAAGTCTTTGAGCGTCATGTGAAGAACCGCATTATTGCGGAAAGCATCAGCCTGCCGGAAATCCCGGCCGAAGTCATGGCGCGCTATCCGGCAGTGGTGGAGTCCATCGCCACACTGGAAGCTGAAGGTTTCCCAATTTTCGCCTACGATGGCTCGCTGGGTGGCAAGTATCCGGTGATTTGCGTTGTCCTGTTCAACCCGACCAACGGTACCTGCTTCGCTTCCTTCGGCGCACACCCGGATTTCGGCGTGGCGCTGGAACGTACCGTCACTGAACTGCTGCAGGGTCGTGGTCTGAAAGATCTTGATGTCTTCACCCCACCGACCTTTGACGACGAAGAAGTGGCTGAACACACTAACCTTGAAACCCATTTCATTGATTCCAGCGGTTTGATCTCATGGGATCTGTTCAAGCAGGATGCCGATTATCCGTTCGTTGACTGGAATTTCTCTGGCACCACGGAAGAAGAGTTCGCCACCCTGATGGCCATCTTCAATGCTGAAGATAAAGAAGTGTATATCGCTGACTATGAGCACCTGAGCGTTTACGCGTGCCGCATTATTGTGCCGGGAATGTCTGACATCTATCCGGCAGAAGATCTGTGGTTAGCTAACAACGCTATGGGCGCCCATCTGCGTGACACCATTCTCTCTCTGCCGGGCAGCGAATGGGATAAAGAAGACTATCTCAATCTGATCGAACAACTGGATGAAGAAGGCTTTGACGACTTCACCCGCGTACGCGAGCTACTCGGTCTGGCGACCGGTGCAGATAACGGTTGGTACACCCTGCGTATTGGCGAGCTTAAAGTGATGCTGGCGCTGGCCGGTGGCGATCTGGAGCAGGCGCTGGTGTGGACAGAATGGACGATGGAATTTAACGCCTCCGTCTTTAGCGCGGAACGTGCAAACTACTATCGCTGCCTGCAAACATTGTTGCTGCTGTCTCAGGAAGAGGACCGTCAGCCGCTGCAATATCTGAACGCATTTGTCCGCATGTACGGCGCAGAGGCGGTTGAAGCGGCAAGTGCGGCATTGAGTGGCGAAGCGCCATTCTACGGGTTGCAAACCGTTGATAACGATCTGCAAGCTTTCCCGGCGCATCAGTCTCTGCTGAAAGCCTATGAAAAACTGCAGCGCGCGAAAGCGGCACATTGGTCAAAATAATGACAGTCAGCCTGCGCTAAGTAGGCTAAAAGTATTGTCTGGGATATATTACGGGGCGCTTTAAGCGCCCTGTTTTTTTATTTTGGTCAAATCGGAAAATAAATGTAAAAACAAGGTTAAATATTAGTAGTTGATATTAAAAAAATTAGCATATTAATGTGGTTTTTTATCTCAATTACTCCATTTTAATTAACCGTCTGACAGGAGACAAAAAGAAAAAATTCAACTCACTTTATAATTTTTAAAATTTATTTTTATATGGATAATCAACAAGTTACTCCGTAATCGCATAAAAACCATGCGTCTTGCGGGCCTATAAGCCAGGCGAGATATGATCTATATCAAATTCTCATCTATAATGCTTTGTTAGTATCTCGTCGCCGACTTAATAAAGAGAGAGTTAGTGTGAAAGCTGACAACCCTTTTGATCTTATTCTACCTGCTGCAATGGCCAAAGTTGCCGAAGAAGCAGGCGTCTATAAAGCAACGAAACATCCGCTTAAGACGTTCTATCTGGCAATTACTGCCGGTGTATTCATTTCAATTGCCTTTGTTTTCTATATCACCGCCACAACCGGTACCGGAACTATGCCTTTCGGCATGGCAAAATTAGTAGGTGGTATCTGCTTTTCCCTGGGGCTGATTCTTTGTGTTGTCTGCGGCGCAGACCTCTTCACCTCAACCGTATTGATTGTCGTAGCAAAAGCCAGTGGTCGTATTACCTGGGGCCAATTGGCTAAAAACTGGCTTAACGTTTATGTCGGTAACCTGGTGGGTTGCTTGCTCTTCGTGCTATTGATGTGGCTTTCCGGCGAATACATGACCGCCAACGGCGCGTGGGGGCTCAACGTCCTACAAACAGCCGACCACAAAGTGCACCATACTTTTGTTGAGGCGGTAAGTCTTGGCATCCTGGCTAACCTGATGGTATGCCTGGCGGTATGGATGAGCTACTCGGGCCGCAGCCTGATGGACAAAGCGTTTATCATGGTATTACCGGTCGCAATGTTTGTTGCCAGCGGTTTTGAGCACAGTATCGCAAACATGTTTATGATCCCTATGGGTATTGTAATACGCGATTTCGCCACCCCGGAATTCTGGACCGCAGTTGGGTCTTCTCCGGAGAATTTTTCTCACCTGACCGTGATGAATTTCATCACCGATAACCTGATTCCGGTTACGATCGGTAACATTATCGGCGGCGGTTTGTTGGTCGGGTTGACATACTGGGTCATTTATCTGCGTGGTAACGATCATCATTAATCTGATGATGCCCATTACACGCAGTAAATAAAAAATCCACTTAAGAAGGTAGGTGTTACATGTCCGAGCTTAATGAAAAGTTAGCCACAGCCTGGGAAGGTTTTACCAAAGGTGACTGGCAGAATGAAGTAAACGTACGTGACTTCATTCAGAAAAACTACACTCCATATGAGGGTGACGAGTCCTTCCTGGCTGGCGCAACTGATGCGACCACTGCACTGTGGGACAGCGTGATGGAAGGCGTTAAACAGGAAAACCGCACTCACGCGCCTGTTGACTTTGACACCTCCGTTGCTTCTACCATCACTTCTCACGACGCAGGCTACATCAACAAAGCGCTCGAGAAGATTGTTGGTCTGCAGACTGAAGCTCCGCTGAAACGTGCGATCATTCCGTTTGGCGGCATCAAAATGGTTGAAGGTTCCTGCAAAGCGTACAATCGCGAACTGGACCCGATGCTGAAAAAAATCTTCACCGAATACCGCAAAACCCACAACCAGGGCGTATTCGATGTTTACACCAAAGACATTCTGAACTGCCGTAAATCCGGTGTTCTGACTGGTCTGCCAGATGCGTATGGCCGTGGCCGTATCATCGGTGACTACCGTCGCGTTGCGCTGTACGGTATCGACTACCTGATGAAAGACAAATACGCTCAGTTCGTCTCTCTGCAGTCCGATCTGGAAAACGGCGTAAACCTGGAAGCAACTATCCGTCTGCGTGAAGAAATCGCTGAACAGCACCGCGCTCTGGGTCAGATCAAAGAAATGGCTGCTAAATATGGCTGCGATATCTCTGGTCCGGCTACCAACGCTCAGGAAGCTATCCAGTGGACTTACTTCGGCTACCTGGCCGCTGTTAAATCTCAGAACGGTGCAGCAATGTCCTTCGGTCGCGTATCCACCTTCCTGGATGCTTACATCGAACGTGACCTGAAAGCAGGCAAAATCACCGAGCAAGACGCACAGGAAATGATCGACCACCTGGTCATGAAACTGCGTATGGTTCGCTTCCTGCGTACTCCTGAATATGATGAACTGTTCTCCGGTGACCCGATTTGGGCAACTGAATCTATCGGTGGTATGGGCGTTGATGGCCGTACTCTGGTTACCAAAAACAGCTTCCGCTTCCTGAACACCCTGTACACCATGGGTCCTTCTCCGGAGCCGAACATCACTGTTCTGTGGTCTGAAAAACTGCCTCTGAACTTCAAGAAATTCGCCGCTAAAGTGTCCATCGACACCTCTTCTCTGCAGTACGAGAACGATGACCTGATGCGTCCGGACTTCAACAACGACGACTACGCTATCGCTTGCTGCGTAAGCCCGATGGTTGTTGGTAAACAAATGCAGTTCTTCGGTGCGCGTGCAAACCTGGCGAAAACCATGCTGTACGCAATCAACGGTGGCGTTGATGAAAAACTGAAAATGCAGGTTGGTCCTAAATCTGAACCGATCAAAGGCGACGTTCTGAACTTCGACGAAGTTATGGACCGCATGGATCACTTCATGGATTGGCTGGCTAAACAGTACGTCACTGCACTGAACGTTATTCACTACATGCACGACAAGTACAGCTACGAAGCCTCTCTGATGGCGCTGCACGACCGTGACGTTATCCGCACCATGGCGTGTGGTATCGCTGGTCTGTCCGTTGCTGCTGACTCCCTGTCTGCAATCAAATATGCGAAAGTTAAACCGATTCGTGACGAAGACGGTCTGGCTATCGACTTCGAAATCGAAGGCGAATACCCGCAGTTTGGTAACAACGACTCTCGCGTTGATGACATGGCGGTTGACCTGGTAGAACGTTTCATGAAGAAAATTCAGAAACTGACTACTTATCGTAACGCTATCCCGACTCAGTCTGTTCTGACCATCACCTCTAACGTGGTTTATGGTAAGAAAACTGGTAACACCCCAGATGGTCGTCGTGCTGGCGCGCCGTTCGGACCGGGTGCTAACCCAATGCACGGCCGTGACCAGAAAGGTGCTGTTGCCTCTCTGACCTCCGTTGCTAAACTGCCGTTTGCTTACGCTAAAGATGGTATCTCTTACACCTTCTCTATCGTTCCGAACGCTCTGGGTAAAGACGACGAAGTTCGTAAGACCAACCTGGCGGGTCTGATGGATGGTTACTTCCACCACGAAGCGTCCATCGAAGGTGGTCAGCACCTGAACGTGAACGTCATGAACCGTGAAATGCTGCTGGATGCGATGGAACATCCGGAAAAATATCCGCAGCTGACCATCCGCGTTTCTGGCTACGCAGTACGTTTTAACTCCCTGACTAAAGAACAGCAGCAGGACGTTATCACTCGTACCTTCACTCAGACCATGTAATTGGTTTTGACTGAAATCGTACTTTAAAAAGCGTACAATAAAGGCTCCACGTAAGTGGGGCCTTTTTAATAGCCTGCTTTGTCAGCCATCTATACTTATGGATAGCAGCCAAAACAGACTCGACACAGTTAATAACTGTGCACTAACACTGGCCCCGGATGGGCCACACCTGGAGAAACACCGCAATGTCAGTTATTGGTCGCATTCACTCCTTTGAATCCTGTGGCACTGTTGATGGCCCGGGCATCCGTTTTATTACCTTCTTTCAGGGCTGCCTGATGCGCTGCCTGTATTGCCATAACCGCGATACGTGGGATACGCACGGCGGTAAAGAAGTTACCGTTGACGAATTAATGAAAGAGGTGGTGACCTACCGCCACTTTATGAACGCCTCCGGAGGCGGCGTGACAGCGTCTGGCGGCGAAGCTATCTTGCAAGCTGAATTCGTACGTGACTGGTTCCGGGCCTGTAAAAAAGAAGGTATTCATACTTGTCTGGATACTAACGGTTTTGTTCGTCGCTACGATCCGGTGATCGATGAGCTGCTGGAAGTCACCGACCTGGTCATGCTCGATCTCAAACAAATGAACGATGAAATCCATCAGAATCTGGTGGGTGTGTCTAACCATCGTACACTCGAGTTCGCGCGTTACCTGTCCAACAAAGACATCAAAGTGTGGATCCGCTATGTTGTCGTACCTGGCTGGTCTGACGATGACGACTCCGCACACCGCCTTGGCGAATTTACCCGCGATATGGGCAACGTTGAAAAAATCGAGCTGCTGCCTTACCACGAGCTGGGCAAACACAAATGGGTGGCAATGGGCGAAGAGTACAAACTGGATGGCGTCAAACCGCCGAAGAAAGAGACCATGGAGCGCGTGAAGGGTATTCTCGAGCAATATGGACATAAAGTGATGTATTGATTTTTATGGTGGGTAACAGATACGTTACCCACCTGACTCTGCCTTAACGCCCTCTTCTCGCCAGTAACGGGAAAATCAATCCCAGTCCAACCAGCACAAATGGCGTCACAATATTCAGCGTGAGCTGGAATGTCCACTCTGGGGTGAAGGCTTCCATTTTCGGGAAAATCCCGGTCAGACAGGCAAATGCGGTAAAGGCAAAGCACCAGATCCCCACGGTCATTGCAAGCGATCGGTTGCGAATAAAGACATATTCCGATTTATATTTTTGCGCCAGACGAATAACGGCAATGAACGCCACAAACACCCATAAATAACGCAATGGCATCACGACAGAGTTAAGATTCAATAGCCATTTATACAGATTGTTCATGTCGCCAATTCCCAGTGTTGGCAACATAATCAGAATCGCCACCAGCACCAGCGTCAGAATATAACCATTTACCGGCGTACCGGAAGCGTTGGTTTTACACAGGCTCTCGGGAATATATTTACGATCAGCATCACCCAGCAGAACTTTAAGCGGTGCATCAATAGAAAATACCAATGCCGCAATCTGTCCCAGCGTATTGGCAATCGCGTAAATAACCATCAGCGAATTACCCATACCATAATACTCACCCAGTTTCTGGAAGGCGTAATATTGACCATTCGTCATCAGGTCATCTGGAATATGCCGGGAGTCAAACATCATTCCCATAGCCAGCGACCCGAGAATCGCACATACCGCCACCATAACAGCCAGAACGAGCATCCCTTTCGGAAATTCTTTGCCCGGATTACGTGTCTGATTAACGTATGGCGAAATTTTCTCCGCGCCGCCCACGGCAAAGACCAGCATGGAGATCGTGGTAATGTAGGTAAAATCAATGTGCGGGATAAACGATTCCCAGGTGATATTAGTTGTCGCTATCTGCACATCCGTAATTGCAGGCGCAGTTACCGCCATCACGACATACAAAATGGACATCACAAACATCGCGATGCCTGCAACTGACCCAACAATTTTCAGCGATTTCATGCCACGGGACGCAACCCACATGAAAAAGACAAACAGCGCCAGTGTCAGCCCCTGCAACGCCACGACGGTGTACTCTTTAATCAACGAACCATCGCCCTTCAGCGCCCATCCCAGCGCAATCAGAATAGCCTGCGGTTTTTGCGCCAGATAAGGAATATGCACAACCCAATAGGTCCATGCAGCAAGATAGGCCAGCCCTGGCCCCATGGTATGTTTAATCCAGGTACTGACGCCGCCTTTACCCTCTTTAAAAGTTGAGCCAAGCTGCCCGACGATCAACGCATAAGGTATAAAATAGAGCGCGAAAATAAAGATCCAAGAGGAGACAACAACTAATCCCTGATTGGCATAGTTGTTAACGACGTTGCCAAAACCCCAAACGGTAATAAAAGACATCAATGCAATGTTGTACCATCGCAATTGTTTTTCCTGCACACCAGCCATACGCAATCCTTCGTGGAAGCTTTATGATTATAAATAAATGAGGCGTGGGATTATGCGCGGTAAAATGAGCGAGCGGAAACGGCAGGATGTAAAACTATAACCTTCTGCACACTTTATTTTCAGGAAAGAAGTGTGTGATTAAATAATGCAGGTTCCCATAAAGCATACATAAACAGTATGTATGCTTTATGGGAACCTGTTCATATTCTGTTAAATCAGGTCAAATGTGCGCAATAGAATTGGGTGTATGGCCCGTTTTACGCAACAGCATCAGTAAATAAATAAACGATACGCTGGCGATCATGATAAACAGCAAGCTATCTGAATAATTCTGCATCAGCATCGCAGTAAATGAAGGACCCAGCAGACTGCCCACGGTATAGCTCAATAACAATGCCTGATTCATGGCGACCAGCTGATGATGTTCCACCTTTTCACAGGCCCAGGCCATCGCGACCGGGTAGAGGGTAAAGCCTGCCGCACCCAACATAAACAACGCGGGCGCCATCGCCGCCTGATTCAGCATGGCGATACTCCCGACGATCACCACGAAGACCTGGACGCGTAAAACCAACAGTCGTCCCAGCTTGTCCGCCAGACGGCCAATCGGCCATTGCCCCAGAATACCTGCACTTACCAGGACCGCCATCCAGAAACCAATGCTGGCGTTACTCACCCCCTGATGATTGAGATACAGCGGCATCAGGCCATATAAAGACCCCAGCACAATCCCGGAAATAATACAGCCATTCACGCCCAGACGCGCCTGGCGGAGTTTCAGCATGGAGACAATAGGCGTAGACCGTTGCTCATCACCCTGCTGATTGGCAATGCGCGTAAACAGCAGCGGCAAAACACCCGCCAGGATAGTACCCGTCACCCACGGCAGGACGTTCATCAATTCCGTGGATACTTTACTCACCAGCAGCTGGCCTAAAAACGTCCCCACGTAATAGATCATCATATAGGCGGCAAGCAAACGTCCGCGATTACGCGAAGTCCCGCTGCACATCAGCGCGCTTTCCACCACCACCCAAATCATGGCGCAGCCAACACCGGCGATAAAACGCCAGGTCATCCAGCTCCAGAATCCCACCATAATCCCCAGCCCGACACAGCCCGCGGCAAAAATAAGCGAGGCGATGTAATAGCTGCGGTTAAAACCCAGATGTTTTATTAAATACCCTGTCAACAACGTCCCTACCAGATTACCGGTAAAGTAGGACGAGCTCACCACGCCTACCTGCCAGGTGGGCAGATTTTCATGGGCGAGCCAAAGCGGGACGAGCGTGTTTAACACGGCGATCGCCAGGGTCAACAGAAGTAGCCCGCACAGCAATAGCATGACGGGACGGGTATAGGTGGACATGAATAAAAACCGTGAGGAAGTTCAAATTTCATGCGCATCATGCCACTGCTAAAAACATTGTCAATCGGCGTAATCAGAGGGCTGAGGCGCTTTCTGGTCGATCGATTTGCATTACTGATTCTTAATGTGAATAGATAAAAAATACAAAATCACATCTGCTTGTTTTTATTGATCTAAAACAAAAATCTCGCGTTACGTTCAGTCGAAAAATTTCATGGATTACCCTTACTTTTATTTCTTACTAAACTCAATGCGGGATGCTGAGCTGCATTGTCTTCAAAATAGAACAGTGAGTTCTTATTTAGGCATCTACTCCAGATATCGTTCTTTTCGTAGACTTAAACTCATCAAATTTCCCCACTGAGCTGAACAGGAGAAATATCATGACTAAACCTTACGTAAGACTTGATAAAGATAATGCGGCAGTACTGCTGGTCGACCATCAGGCAGGCCTGCTCTCTCTGGTTCGGGATATCGATCCCGATAAATTTAAAAACAACGTGCTAGCCCTGGGTGACTTAGCAAAATACTTCAACCTCCCAACCATTCTGACAACCAGTTTTGAGACAGGACCAAACGGGCCGCTGGTACCGGAACTGAAAGCGCAATTTCCCGATGCGCCCTATATTGCTCGCCCAGGAAACATTAACGCATGGGATAACGAAGATTTCGTGAAGGCAGTGAAAGCGACCGGCAAAAAGCAGCTGATTATCGCCGGTGTCGTGACAGAAGTTTGCGTCGCCTTCCCTGCGCTCTCAGCTATTGAAGAAGGCTTTGACGTCTTTGTGGTAACCGATGCTTCAGGCACATTTAATGAAATTACCCGTCATTCAGCTTGGGATCGGATGTCTCAAGCAGGCGCTCAGTTGATGACATGGTTCGGAGTAGCGTGCGAGCTGCACCGCGACTGGCGCAACGATATCGAAGGTCTGGCAACGCTGTTCTCGAATCACATTCCGGACTACCGCAATCTGATGACCAGCTACGACACGTTAACTAAGCAGAAGTAAAACCAGGGCGAAAGCCCTAGCCTGACATATTGCCTGATGACGCGCAGCTTTAAGGCCTACAGATCTGTAGGCCTGATAAGACGCAAACCGCCATCCGGCATAGTTTGGATTAACTCGCCACCGCCATACCGACTGTCATATGCAGCCCGTAGAACACGCCACGACCAATCAGCTCGCCGACTAACAGCAAAATAAACGCCACGGAAAGCAGCGGAACAGCAGGCTGGTAGCCCTTCACTTGCGGTACAATCCAGCAGCACAACGCTAATGCCAGCGCCACAATCCGCCACGCCATCAGCGAGCCGTAATCCGGAACCAGCGCAGAAGCCTGTTGAACAGAACTGTGGATCGTCGCCAGTTCAGCCCCCTGCATGACAGACATAATGGCGCTTACGACCAGAGCAAGCACTGAAATTGCCGGCAGCAGGCGCATCGCCCAACCATCCACGCCAGCAATTCTCAGTAACAGATACCCCAGCAGCGGACCGCCCATAAACATCGTCAGGAAGAAGCCCAGCGGAGTCCAGACGCTGTACCAGGTCGGCACAGTATCAATGGTGTTATAAACGCGTACCATCATCCAGACAAAAATCACACCCAGCACCATGGTGACAACTAACCACAGATTGCGTAATGCGGGCGACATTTTTTTCAACGTGGCCAGCAGCCAGCCGATACCACCAACGGCAAAGAAGATTGAACCGCTGGCAATTTCGTTACTCAACGCCGAAGACCCTACGCGATTGAGCGAGTTAAAGGCGCGCATCGGTGAGCCCAGGTGGAGCATAGAAGCAATGAAGCCAATGCCCATTAATACCCACAGCCCAAACATGCAGGCAATCACGCGCTGCTGCGATTCTGGACGTAAGTCACCTTTCATCAACGCCAGCGCCAGAACGATAAAGCCACCAACCACACACTGTCCGAAGACCGTGAAGATCATCAGCGGCCATTCATGCCATCCACTTCCCATCTTACACCTCCTTCGGATTGGCCAGATAACCTGTGGTATCCCCGGTCGGGCGGCTATTGGCGTTAGGTTTGATGACAATACTCGGTTTGGTAAAGTGCGCGCCCGGTAGTGGTGCAACCGCAGCCAAAGCACCGTGTTTTTTGCGCAGTTCATCAATTGGGCCAAAATCCAGCGCACGCAGTGGACAGGACTCGACGCAGATAGGTTTCTTACCTTCAGCGACGCGCTCATGGCAGCCATCGCATTTAGTCATATGCCCTTTTTCAGCATTGTACTGCGGCGCGCCGTAAGGACAGGCCATGTGGCAATACCGACAGCCAATGCACACGTCCTCATCGACAACGACAAAGCCATCTTCACGTTTGTGCATGGCGCCACTCGGACACACCTTGGTACAGGCTGGGTCTTCGCAGTGGTTACACGCAATGGAGAGGTAATAGGCAAAGACATTCTGATGCCAGACGCCGTTATCCTCCTGCCAGTCACCGCCCGCGTATTCATAAATGCGGCGGAAGCTGACTTCCGGGGTTAAATTTTTGAAGTCTTTGCAGGCCAGTTCGCAGGTTTTGCAACCGGTGCAACGGCTGGAATCAATAAAAAATCCATACTGGGTTGTCATCGGTTACTCCTTACACCTTTTCAACCTGAACAAGGTTCGTGTGTGATGGGTTCCCCTTCGCGAGAGGAGACGGACGCTGGGTCGTCAGGACGTTAATACAACCGCCCTGGTCCACGCGTTTTGCGTCCGGGTCATACCACGCCCCTTCGCCTAGTGCCACCACGCCAGGCATCATACGCGGCGTTACTTTCGCCTCGATGTGCACTTCACCACGATCGTTAAAGATGCGCACCTTGTCGCCGTTGTTAATGCCGCGTCTCTGCGCATCCATCGGGTTGATCCACATTTCCTGACGGCAGGATGCTTTCAGAACATCAACGTTGCCATAGGTAGAGTGGACGCGAGATTTGTAGTGGAAGCCGGTCAATTGCAGAGGGAATTTCTCCACCAGAGGATCGTTTATGCTTTCAAATCCTGGGGTATAAATCGGCAGTGGATCAATCACATCACCTTCCGGCAGTTCCCAGGTCGCCGCGATCTCGGCAAGTTGCTGCGAATAAATTTCGATCTTACCTGACGGAGTAGTCAGCGGATTGGCGTCAGGATCCTCACGGAACGCCTTGTACGCCACGTGATGCCCCTGTGGGTCACGCTGTTTAAAGATCCCCTGCTTGCGGAATTCTTCAAACGTTGGCAGTTCAGGAATCGCTTTGCGCGACTGCTCGTACAGATGACGCATCCACTCTTCCTGAGTGCGACCTTCTGTAAACTGCTGCTCAACGCCAAGGCGTTTCGCAAGCTCGCTGGTCATCTGGTAGATAGTCTTGCATTCGAAGCGTGGTTTGATCGCCTGATCGGTGAAAATCACATACGACATATTCCCGCAGGAGGCATCCAGTGCGAAGTCCATCTGCTCCGAAGCGGTACAGTCCGGCAGCAAAATATCCGCGTATTTCGCCGAGGAGGTCATATGGCAGTCGATGACAACGATCATCTCGCACTTCTTATCATCCTGTAGGATTTCGTGTGTGCGGTTGATGTCGGAGTGCTGGTTAATCAGGCAGTTACCCGCATAGTTCCAGATCATCTTAATCGGAACATCGAGCTTATCTTTACCACGAACACCGTCACGCAGCGCCGTCATCTCCGGACCTCGCTCAATGGCGTCCGTCCACATAAACATCGAGATACTGGTTTCTACAGGGTTTTCCAGCGTAGGCATACGTTCAAACGGCAAACTGTATGAGCCCTCACGCGCCCCGCTGTTGCCGCCGTTAATCCCAACGTTACCGGTCAGAATAGCCAGCATAGAAATGGCGCGGGTCGCTATTTCACCATTAGCATGACGCTGCGGTCCCCACCCCTGGCTGATGTATGCCGGTTTAGCGCTACCGATTTCACGTGCCAGTTTGACGATTCGTTCAGCAGGAATCCCGGTAATTTGCGCTGCCCATTCCGGGGTCTTGGCAATACCGTCTTTGCCCTGCCCAAGAATATACGCCTTATAGTGACCGTTTTTCGGTGCATCTGCCGGTAAGGTTTTCTCGTCGTAACCTACGCAATATTTGTCAAGGAACGGTTGATCAACCATGTTTTCGGTGATCAGAACATACGCCAGCCCATTTACCAGCGCGGCATCCGTACCAGGACGGATGGGGATCCACTCATCTTCACGACCCGCACCAGTATCCGTGTAGCGAGGATCGATAATGATCATGCGGGCATTGGATTTCTGTCGCGCCTGTTCAAGGTAATAGGTTACCCCACCCCCGCTCATACGGGTTTCACCTGGGTTATTCCCGAACAGAACCACCAGCTTGCTGTTTTCAATGTCTGACGGGCTGTTACCGTCTGCCCAGCCGCCGTAGGTGTAGTTCAACCCGGCAGCGATTTGCGCTGAAGAGTAGTCACCGTAGTGGTTCAGGTAGCCACCACAGCAGTTCATCAGACGTGCTACCAGCGTTTTGCCCGGTGGCCAGGAGCGTGTCAGGGTGCCGCCCAGCGTACCTGTGCCGTAGTTCAGGTAGATAGACTCGTTGCCGTAGTCTTTGATAAGACGCTGCATATTGCTGGCAATGATGTCGTAGGCTTCATCCCAGCTGATACGCTCAAATTTACCTTCGCCACGCTTGCCGACGCGTTTCATCGGGTATTTCAGACGATCGGGATTATAGACGCGACGACGCATGGAGCGACCTCGCAGACAGGCGCGTACCTGATGCAAACCGTCGTAGTTGTCATCACCGGTGTTGTCGGTTTCAACATACTTTATTTCACCATCTACCACGTGCATACGCAGAGGACAGCGGCTACCACAGTTCACCGTACACGCGCTCCAGATGACTTTCTCACTGGCCTGTGTTGGATTAAGGGCTTCTGCAGCATTTGCAATACGGGTAAATGGCAGGGTAAACGCGCTACTGGCCACCGCCAGTCCGCCTATCGCCGTCGTTTTCACCAAACCTCGGCGACTAACCTCAGCTGCCAGCATGGCATCGGGGATCTTAGTTTTCATAGTGGCTCACTCTGCTGCTCACAATAAACAAAAGGCAAATATCCGTTGTATAGATTTTTATATAGCGTTACTATCGATATAAAGACTGGTAGATACTGAATTTGCGAAAAGACAGAGATAAATACTGACTTTCATTTGAAGGCAGTATTACTCCTATGGAGGTAGATGTTATTGTCCAGCGTCAAACAGGCATAAAAAAAGCGCCCGGAGGCGCTTTTTTAGCAGGGAAAGGTAGCTTAGCCGATGAATTCCAGGCCATTCATGTACGGACGCAACACTTCCGGAACCTGAATGCGGCCATCAGCCTGCTGATAGTTTTCCATTACCGCAACCAGCGTACGTCCTACCGCCAGACCAGAACCATTCAGCGTATGTACTAAACGGGTCTTTTTGTCGGATTTACTGCGGCAACGCGCCTGCATACGACGAGCCTGGAAATCCCACACGTTGGAGCAAGAGGAGATTTCACGATAGGTGTTCTGCGCCGGGATCCACACTTCCAGATCGTAGGTTTTGCATGCGCCGAAGCCCATGTCGCCAGTGCACAGGATGATCTTGCGATACGGCAGACCCAACAGTTGCAGGACCTTCTCAGCATGACCGGTCATCTCTTCCAGCGCGTCCATAGAGTCTTCCGGGCGAACGATCTGCACCATCTCAACTTTATCGAACTGGTGCATACGGATCAGACCACGGGTATCACGACCGTAAGAACCTGCTTCAGAACGGAAGCACGGCGTATGCGCAGTCATTTTGATCGGCAGCGCATCTTCGTCGATGATTTCGTCACGTACCAGGTTGGTCAGCGGCACTTCTGCCGTTGGGATCAACGCATAGTTGCTGCTGTCAGCTTCTTCATCCAGCGGGCGGGTGTGGAACAGATCGCCAGCAAATTTCGGCAGTTGGCCTGTTCCGTACAGCGTGTCATGGTTAACCAGATACGGAACGTAGTTTTCGCTGTAACCATGCTGTTCGGTATGCAGATCCAGCATAAACTGAGACAGCGCACGGTGCATGCGTGCGATCTGGCCTTTCATAACAACGAAACGAGAGCCAGTCAGCTTAACCGCCGCGGCGAAATCAAGACCCGTGTGCATTTCACCCAGAGTAACGTGATCGCGCACTTCGAAATCAAACTCACGTGGTGTACCCCAGCGGCTGACTTCGACGTTGTCATTTTCATCTTTACCCACCGGAACTTCGTCCGCTGGCAGGTTAGGAATGGTCAGCGCAATATCGCGGATCTCGGCCTGTAAGGTATCAAGTTCAGCTTTCGCGGCATCCAGCTCTTCGCCCAGTTTGTTCACTTCCAGACGTAAAGACTCGATATCTTCCCCGCGCGCTTTTGCCTGGCCGATGGATTTCGATCGAGAGTTACGCTCTGCCTGCAGGTTTTCAGTTTGTACCTGCAGAACTTTACGACGCTCTTCAAGAGCGCGCAGCTTATCTACATCCAGCTTAAAGCCCCGGCTTGCCAGTTTTTCTGCGACTGCGTCTGGCTCATTACGCAGCAGATTGGGATCGAGCATGCTTATCCTGTGCTTATCGAATTAAAATAGGAGAAAGTGACCACAGCCTGCGGTCACAGGGATACAGAGACAACATTACCGCAACGATAACACTAACGGTAGCGTTTTATAGGGCTATTTTGATCCTGTCCGGCGAGCCAGGCGAGCTTTTCGCCAATCTTGCCTTCAAGACCTCTGTTTGTGGGGTGATAATAGCGCGTTTGTGCCATTTCCTGCGGGAAGTACTCTTCTCCGGCAGCATAGGCATTTGGTTCATCATGGGCGTAACGATACTCCTGACCGTAGCCCATCTCCTTCATCAGCTTCGTCGGCGCATTGCGCAGGTGAACCGGCACGTCGTAATCCGGACGTTCACGTGCATCAGCCAGCGCAGCTTTGAAGGCGGTGTAAACTGCATTACTTTTCGGCGCGCAGGCCAGATAAACAATCGCCTGAGCAATCGCACGTTCGCCTTCCGCTGGTCCCACACGGGTAAAGCAGTCCCATGCGGAAATTGCCACCTGCATGGCGCGAGGATCGGCATTGCCCACATCTTCAGAGGCAATTGCCAGGCAGCGACGAGCAACATACAGCGGGTCACCGCCTGCACTAATGATGCGCGCATACCAATAAAGCGCTGCATCCGGTGCACTGCCGCGAACCGACTTATGTAATGCGGAGATGAGATCGTAAAAACGATCGCCTTTATTATCGAAGCGTGCGCTGCGCTCACCGGCAATTTCAGTGAGCAATTCTGGTTTCAATACACGCTTGCCAGAATCATCAACTTCGGCCATATCGGCCATCATTTCCAGCGTATTCAGCGCCCGGCGCGCGTCACCATTAACCAGTTCGGCAATAGCCCGACGCGTCTCTGGCGGCAGTACGATATCCTGGCCGCCGTAACCCCGCGCTTTGTCTGACATTGCCTGGTCCAGCACCTGTTCAATGTCGTCGGTGGTTAACGATTTCAGTAAATAAACACGCGCCCGCGACAGCAGCGCCGAGTTCAGTTCAAACGAGGGATTTTCAGTGGTGGCGCCAATAAACGTGATGGTACCGTCTTCAATATGCGGTAAAAACGCATCCTGCTGGCTTTTATTAAAACGGTGAACTTCGTCGACAAACAGGATCGTACGCCGACCAGCGTTACGGTTCTGACGCGCACGCTCAATCGCTTCACGAATCTCTTTTACACCAGACGTAACCGCCGAAATGCGTTCGACATCGGCGTTAGCGTAACGGGCAATGACTTCGGCAAGGGTGGTTTTCCCCGTCCCCGGTGGCCCCCATAAAATCATGGAGTGCAGGTGCCCGGCCTCGATAGCGCGCGGCAAGGGTTTACCCGCAGCCAACAAATGCTGCTGGCCGATATACTGCGCTAGATTTTCTGGCCGCATACGCGCGGCCAGTGGCTGAAAGGTATTATCAGAAAAGTCGAGCGACAGATTGCTCACTCACACGCCTCTACTTACGTTGATCGTCAACCGTTACACCTTGCGGCGGGGTAAAGGTGAATTTGGAAGGTTCAATCGCACCATTCTGCTGAGATTTCAGCTGATAGCTGCTGCGCTGATCGTCTTGCTCAACGGCGCTAAACTGATGGATCGTCCCGTCACGCCCAACATTGATCGTAAACTGCTTCAGGTTACCGCTGCTGGTTTTTGGCGTCAGCACGAAATCATCGCCGTTTTGCTTAATGTTGTACTGCTGCCAGTCACTGGCCTGGTTACGCGCGATCAGCATGAACGGCGTATTGCCCGTGGCGTCTTTCAGCCAGGTCGCGGTCGCCTGTTCAACAAACGGGTTAAAGAACCACAGCGTTTTCCCATCGGAAACCAGGATGCTCTCATCAGGCTGGGTCATATGCCAGTTAAACAGATTAGGACGTTTAACCCATAAATCACCCTGACCTTCCTGCACCGCTGCGCCGCTGCCGTCCGTGACCTTCTGAGTAAAGCTGGCATGGAAGCTACTGACTTTATCCAGACGGCTTTTCAGGTCGCTGGCAGCGTCAGCCCAGACACTGCTCACCACAAAGCTCGACAGTAATGCACAGGTGATTGCGATTCTTTTCATCGTTATTCCTCAAAATACGTCACTCCCAACGGGGAGATCCCTCTGCTATCCATTTCAGGCCAAAAATCAGCATGAGGAAAGTAGAAAATACTGAATTACTTAACTTTGCAATCATTCAAAGGGCGGCGGAGCCAGCACTTCACGATTACCATTATGCCCTTGTTCGCTGACAATACCCTGCGCTTCCATCTGCTCGATGATGCGCGCCGCTCGGTTGTAGCCGATGCGGAACTGACGCTGGACGCCGGAGATTGAGGCTTTGCGTTTCTGGGTCACAAAGTTTACCGCCTGATCGAACAGCGGATCCAACTCTTCGCCACCATCAAAGCCGCCACCGCCGCCTTCGCTTTCGCTGTCAGAAGTAATGCCGTCGACGTATTGCGGACGACCGCGCGCTTTCCAGTCCTGAACCACTGCGTGAACTTCTTCATCGCGGACAAAGGCGCCGTGAACACGCACAGGGATCGTCGAGTTCGGTGCGGAATAGAGCATGTCACCCATACCTAACAGCGATTCCGCTCCGCCCTGGTCAAGGATGGTACGCGAGTCAATTTTACTGGACACGGTAAAGGCGATACGCGTTGGAATGTTCGCTTTAATCAGACCGGTGATAACGTCAACCGACGGTCGCTGGGTTGCCAGCACCAGGTGGATCCCTGCCGCACGCGCTTTTTGCGCCAGACGAGCAATCAGTTCTTCCACCTTTTTGCCAACCGTCATCATCAGGTCGGCGAATTCATCCACCAGCACAACAATATACGGCAGTTTTTCCAGCACCGGATGCTGAACATCCATACTGTCACCCGGCTTCCAGTACGGGTCCGGAATCGGACGCCCCATGCGGGCGGCTTCAGCGATTTTCTCGTTATAACCGGCAAGGTTACGCACGCCAAGCGCCGACATCAGCTTGTAGCGACGTTCCATTTCATTGACGCTCCAGCGCAAGGCGTTAGCAGCATCTTTCATATCGGTCACGACTTCGGTCAGCAGATGCGGAATGCCTTCATAAACCGACAGTTCCAGCATTTTCGGGTCAATCATGATAAAGCGAACGTCTTCCGGCTGCGCCTTATACAGCATGCTGAGGATCATGGCGTTCACCCCAACAGACTTACCGGATCCGGTTGTCCCTGCTACCAGCAGGTGCGGCATTTTTGCCAGATCGGCCACCACCGGTTCGCCCGCAATATCTTTACCCAGCACCACAGTCAGCGGAGATGAGTTATCACGGAATTTAGCGTTATCCAGCACTTCACGCAGATAAACGGTTTGACGTTTTTTATTCGGTAACTCCAGTCCGACATACGGTTTGCCTGGAATAACCTCAACCACACGTACCGCTGCGGTCGACAATGAACGCGCCAGATCTCGCGACAGGTTGGAAATACGCGCCGCTTTAACCCCAGGAGCCAGATTAAGCTCAAAGCGGGTAATCACCGGGCCTGGAGAGTAGTTCACTACATCGGCTTTAATGCGGAAATCCGCCAGACGCGCTTCCACCAGACGTGCCATTTGCTCCAGCGCGAACGTATCTATCGGCTCAACCTCGCTCGGCGGCGGTGTAAGCAGATCTAACGATGGCAGCGGCGTGCTTGGACGGTGCGCCGGACGGCTATCGCCATTACGCATCAGCAGCGGATGGATCAGACTATCCTGCGGCGGCGGCGCAACAGGCTGCGCTGGCTGCTGATAATGCTGCTGCGGTGCAACAGGCTGCGCTGGCTGCTGATAATGCTGCTGCGGTGCGACAGGCTGCGCCGGTTGCTGATAATGCTGCTGCGGTGCAACAGGCTGCGCCGGTTGCTGATAATGCTGCTGCGGTGCGACAGGCTGCGCCGGCTGCTGATAATGCTGCTGCGGTGCAACAGGTTGCGCCGGTTGCTGATAATGCTGCTGCGGTGCAACTGGTTCCTGGTACTGCGGCGCAGGCTCCGGCATCACGCCAGGCGTAAACAGTGGCTCATGCGGCCCCTCATCTACCAGCGTTTTCATTGGCGAAAATTCAAAGTCATCGAGCGAGAACGGATTCGCTCCGGCAGGCTGTTCACCGGAATAGCGCTGCTGCTGAGAAGAAGCAAACTGGCGAGCCAGTTCCGCTTCTGCGGCTGAATCTTCGTCATCAGTCTGGTGGGTATCGTCCTGATACTCTTCGCCATAACGATGCTGCTGCGACTGAGCGAACTGGCGTGCCAGCTCGTCCTGCTGCATTGCATCCATTTCATCGTCATTGTACGCATCTGTATCAAGCTGCTCTTCGCGCGCTTTCTCTTCAGCCATACGCTGTGACGGCAGTTTGATGCCATACGACGCCAATTCCCGGCGAGTAGGCACGCGCACACGATTTGGGCGCGGTAACTGCGGGCCAATCCCCTCTTTCACCTGCGGACGCGGCGCACCGCTGCCCGCAAGGCTAAAGACAGGTGCAACTGCTGCACCCGCCCCTAAAGCGGCGCTTTTTACACCGGCAGCCAGCGGTGCAACAGCAGCAACAGACTCAACGGGCGGTATGGATGCAGTCGTCGGCATAGATGGCGTAGACGGTTTAATACGCTCAGGCTCCTGAGCAGGTTCTGGAATCGGCTGATACCATGCGGCCAGTTGCTCACGCTCACGCGCACGTTTCTCTTCGACTTCTTCAAAGTAATAGAGCGGCGGACGAGTCGGTTTAACTTCTTCAACCACGGGCTCAGGTTCCACCACAAGCGGTTGTTCAACCACAGGCTGCTGGAACGTAGTGCTCTGTTGAGGGATTGATTCCTGCTGATAAACAGGTTGCGGCGCAGGCTCCGGCTGATAAGCAGGCTGCTGGAATGTGGCGTTCTGTTGAGAGGTCGGATCCTGTTGATAGACAGGCTGCAGCACAGGCTCTGGCTGATAAACAGGTTCCGGCTGCGGTGCGTAATATTGCGGCTGCGGACTCTCCTCCACAACCGGCTGTTGCCATGGCTCATACGGCTGCTGCACCGGAGGTTGCGCGTACTGGGCTGGTTGCGGATAACCTTCAGGCGTTGGTGCAATCGCGGCATCACCGGTTTGCGGGCCTGGTGCGGATTGCCAGGCTACGGCTGGGGCCGGTTGCTCCATAACAGTGTTGGTCACGGGCGAGGTTTGCAGCAACGGATCTACCGGCGCGCTCCAGGCCTGAGCGGCCGTTGTAGCTGCAGCTGCTGCAGCCACAGGCTCGGTCACCGAGTGGCCGTTAAGCAGTGGGTCAAGCTCGTCATATTCAGGCAGCGTCGCGCGATTGCCGGAAAACAGCACATCGTTAGGATCGGCAACCACGCCACGGGCGCTGTATTCAATTTCGTCTTCATCATCCATGCGTTTGCCGGAGAACAGCGCCGCATCGGTGTGACGACCAAGCGGGTTGGTAAATTTCTCTGCCAGACGCTTACGGCGCGCTAACGCACCGCGCAGAATACGAGCCCGACGCGATTCATGGGGTTTGCCATCAGCGGCATCGACAGACTCTTCTTCATCTTCATATTCTTCGTCATCGACCCAGGTATCGTCGCGGCGGGTACGGTTGCTGGCAAACGTCAGGATATTGAGTAACCAGCCGCCCAGTTTTTCCGCAATGCTCACCCATGACCAACCGGTGAACAGCGTTAATCCCGCCGCCCAAATGCACAACAACGTCAGCGTGCCGCCGCTGCTGTGCAGTAAAGGTTGTAGCGTAGTGCTGAGCAGACTGCCGATCACGCCGCCAGAGGCGAAATACCAGATGTCATCGGCGTTAATTGCGGCCAGCCCGCAGGAAGTGAGAATCAGCGCCAGAACGCCAATAATGCGCAGCGAGACGGCAAAATAATCGACGTATTCGTCGCTGGCCTGGTGTCGCCAGGCAAACCAACAACCGCCAACAATGATGACGGGAATGGTGTAGGCCATGACGCCAAAAATAAAGAACAGCGTGTCCGCCAACCATGCTCCGGGTATTCCCCCCAGATTATGGATAGGTTCATGCCATGCGGTTTGTGACCAACTGGGATCCGAAGGGTTAAAGCTGAGTAAGGCAGCCATCAACCAGACGGCAAAAAGGGCAATAAGGATCAGTAGCGCTTCCAGAAGTCGGCGCCCGCTGCTTAACTTCGTCAATGTGACGTCTTTGTCTTCAGTGTATTCCTGGCTCAAAAACGGCTCTCCAGGTTTCAGGCTTTTCCTGCCCGATGCTAAAACGGACAACAGCACCGGGTTACCCCGGCACTGTTGCTGTATGGATTAACAGGAGTGTAATCAAACTGCGTCGATTTTGCACCTGTTCCGTGTTAGCGCGTCTTAATTACCAGACGATTGCTCTGTTTGACTTCTTCCATGACTACATAAGTACGTGTGTCATTCACGCCAGGCAGACGCAGCAGGGTTTCCCCCAACAGCTTACGGTATGCCGACATATCCGGTACGCGTGTTTTCAGCAAATAGTCGAAATCACCGGAAACCAAATGACACTCTTGAATTTCTTCAAGTTTTTGTACTGCAGAGTTGAATTGTTCAAACACATCCGGGGCGCCACGATTCAGAGTAATCTCAACAAAAACCAGAAGTGATGCATCCAGATAATGCGGGTTTAACAGCGCTGTATAGCCCTGAATAAAACCCTGTCTTTCCAACCGACGCACACGCTCAAGGCAGGGCGTTGGTGAAAGTCCCACACGTTTAGAAAGCTCGACGTTAGAAATACGCCCATCCTTTTGCAGCTCATTAAGAATGTTACGATCGATACGGTCGAGATCTTTGCCAGGGCGCTTCTTACTATCTACCATTATTATTGTCTCTCTGTATTCCTTCCCTACTCCTGCCTGACTCTACCAACATCACTGTTCAGAGTCGCTACCCATCAAAATAAACCGCAACCCAGAGGGATTTTCGGTTCGCAATGTCTGGGTTTATGGTGAGAAGACCGTTGCCTGTCGGCGGCTATCGACATCACGAATGGCATCTGTCCACACCATGCGTAGATTTCGCTAACACGGTAAACATGGTATCTACATGCATGATTATGCAGCACATACATGACACAGTTTTTTTCTTCCTTGAATGTTTTCGCAAAACAGCAGGGGATTGTCAAAGCAAAACATCGATTTTTAGTACAACATGCCAGTTATTCATTCGCAGTGATGGAAAATCGTCATTTTATCACCTTATAACTGACCGATTTTAAGTAGAAATCGTTATAGTATTACGGCTGATCACCCCGTTCATCGGTTTCTGCTATTACACATATTGTTAACAAAATCGCCATACTCTTTTTTTACGTCTGTAAATTCCCTACAATCCTGCTCATTGCCTGCCAACAACTATGGGGATCTCATGGGCGCAACCAAACACAGTAAACTTCTTATTCTGGGCTCTGGCCCTGCGGGATATACCGCTGCGGTCTACGCTGCACGCGCGAACCTGCAACCGGTACTGATTACCGGTATGGAAAAAGGTGGTCAGTTGACCACAACAACAGAAGTGGAAAACTGGCCTGGCGATCCGCACGATCTTACTGGCCCGCTGCTGATGGAGCGTATGCACGAACATGCGTCCAAATTTGACACTGAAATCATTTTTGATCACATCAGCAAAGTTGATCTGCAAAACCGTCCTTTCCGTCTGACCGGCGACAGCGGTGAATACACCTGTGACGCACTGATCATCGCCACCGGCGCTTCAGCACGTTACCTGGGTCTGCCTTCAGAAGAAGCATTCAAAGGCCGTGGCGTTTCCGCCTGCGCGACCTGCGACGGTTTCTTCTACCGTAACCAAAAAGTTGCGGTGATCGGCGGCGGCAACACCGCTGTTGAAGAAGCGCTATATCTGGCGAATATCGCATCTGAAGTGCATTTGATTCACCGTCGCGACAGCTTCCGCGCGGAGAAAATTCTCATCAAACGTTTGATGGATAAAGTTGAAAACGGCAACATCGTGCTTCACACCCACCGCACGCTGGAAGAAGTGACCGGCGATCAAATGGGCGTAACCGGACTGCGTCTGCGCGATACGCAAAACACTGACAACGTGGAATCACTGGACGTTGCCGGGTTATTTGTCGCTATCGGTCACAGCCCGAATACCGCTATTTTCGACGGTCAGTTGGAACTGGAAAACGGCTACATCAAAGTTCAGTCCGGTATTCACGGCAATGCCACTCAAACCAGCATTCCGGGTGTCTTCGCAGCCGGTGACGTGATGGACCATATTTATCGCCAGGCGATTACCTCTGCGGGCACGGGCTGTATGGCCGCGCTTGATGCAGAACGTTATCTCGACGGTCTGGCGGACGCTTGCAAATAAGTTTTACAAATCAGTAACAAAAGTAAAAAAGGCGACTATAAGTCGCCTTTATTTTTGCCTCGTTGTAACATTGCCCTGCCCAAAAATTCCAATAACTCACCTGCTAAGCGTGCAATGAATAAAACCCGTCAAAAAGAGCTGACCCGCTGGTTAAAACAGCAAAGTGTAATTTCCCAACGATGGCTGAACATTTCGCGCCTGTTGGGGTTCGTGAGCGGCCTGTTAATTGTCGCTCAGGCCTGGCTCATGGCCCGAATTCTGGACCATATGATCATGGCCAATATTCCCCGAGAGGCGCTTCTGCTTCCTTTCATCGTGCTGGTATTGATTTTCATCCTGCGGGCATGGGTCGTTTGGTTACGCGAACGGGTCGGGTTTCACGCAGGGCAGCATATTCGCTTTGAAATTCGCCGCCAGGTGCTTGACCGTCTGCAACAGGCAGGTCCGGCCTGGATACAAGGCAAACCGGCCGGGAGTTGGGCCACGTTGATCCTGGAGCAGATTGACGATATGCATGATTACTATGCACGTTATCTGCCGCAAATGGCGTTGGCCGTATGCGTCCCCTTATTGATCGTGGCGGCGGTATTCCCGTCAAACTGGGTGGCCGCCCTTATTCTGCTTGGAACTGCCCCGCTGATCCCGTTGTTTATGGCGATGGTTGGTATGGGTGCTGCCGACGCTAACCGCCGCAATTTTCAGGCTCTTGCTCGCCTCAGCGGCCATTTCCTCGACCGCCTGCGTGGCATGGAGACGCTAAGAATCTTTGGTCGCGGTGAAGCCGAAACGGAAAGCATCCGCGCTGCGTCACAGGATTTCCGCCAGCGCACTATGGAAGTCCTGCGCCTGGCTTTCCTGTCATCCGGTGTCCTTGAGTTCTTTACCTCCCTGTCCATCGCACTGGTCGCGGTTTACTTCGGTTTTTCCTACCTTGGCGAACTCGATTTTGGACACTACGGCACAGGTGTCACATTGGCTGCCGGCTTCCTCGCGCTCATTCTGGCGCCGGAATTTTTCCAGCCCCTGCGCGATCTGGGCACGTTTTATCACGCCAAAGCACAAGCCGTTGGTGCAGCAGACAGTCTGAAAACCTTCATGGAAACCCCGCTTGCACATCCTGAGCGTGGCGATATTGAGCTGGCGACAAAAGACGCCGTGTCAATCGAAGCACGAGATCTGGTCATCACCTCGCCGGAAGGTAAAGTGCTTGCAGGCCCGCTCAACTTTACCCTGCCAGCCGGTCAACGCGCGGTGCTGGTTGGCCGCAGCGGCTCCGGAAAAAGTTCGTTGCTCAATGTCCTGTCCGGATTTCTCTCTTATCAGGGATCGCTGCGAATTAACGGCTTTGAACTACGTGACCTGTCGCCTGATTGCTGGCGCAAACAGCTGTCCTGGGTTGGACAAAATCCGCAACTCCCTGCCGCCACGTTACGCGATAACGTGCTGCTCGCTCGCCCCGATGCCAGCGAAGAACAGCTGCAGGCCGCACTCGACAGCGCCTGGGTCAGTGAGTTTTTACCGCTACTACCGCAGGGTGTAGATACACCAGTAGGCGATCAGGCGGCTCGACTTTCTGTCGGACAAGCGCAGCGCGTTGCCGTGGCTCGCGCCTTACTCAACCCGTGTCAGTTGCTGCTGCTTGATGAACCCGCCGCCAGCCTGGATGCACACAGCGAACAACGCGTGATGCAAGCGTTGAACGCAGCGTCACGCCGCCAGACTACGCTGATGGTGACACACCAACTTGAAGACCTTGCCGACTGGGACGCTATCTGGGTGATGCAGGACGGACAGATCGTTGAACAAGGCACTTATGCCGAACTTAGCGCAGCCAACGGGGCGTTTACGACATTACTGGCTCATCGTCAGGAGGACATCTAAATGCGCGCTTTGCTACCTTATCTGACGCTGTATAAACGTCACAAATGGATGTTAACCCTGGGGATCGTTCTGGCGATCGTCACACTGTTGGCAAGTATTGGTTTGCTGACGCTTTCCGGTTGGTTCCTGTCGGCTTCTGCTGTGGTGGGTGTCACCGGGATTTACAGTTTTAACTATATGCTCCCTGCCGCCGGGGTACGCGGTGCGGCAATCACCCGCACCGCGGGCCGCTATTTCGAGCGACTGGTCAGCCACGACGCGACGTTCCGCGTGCTGCAACATTTGCGTATATATACCTTCAGCAAACTGCTGCCGCTCTCTCCTGCTGGCCTGTCCCGTTATGGACAAGGTGAATTGCTTAATCGCGTGGTGGCGGATGTCGACACGCTCGATCATCTCTATTTACGCGTGCTCTCCCCGCTTGTAGGCGCTTTTGTCGTCATCATGGTGGTCACGCTGGGGCTAAGCGTTCTCGATTTCACGCTAGCTATTACTCTCGGCGGTATTATGCTGCTGACCTTATTTATCTTGCCCCCACTCTTTTATCAGGCAGGTAAAAGCACCGGGCAAAGCTTGACGCATTTACGTGGGCAGTATCGTCAGCAGCTAACATCCTGGCTGCAGGGCCAGGCTGAACTGACCATCTTTGGTGCCAGTGAACGTTACCGCGCGCAAATGGAAGCCACTGAGTTGCAGTGGCATGAAGCCCAACGACGTCAGTCTGAATTAACGGCGCTATCACAGGCGGTCATGCTGTTAGTCGGCGCACTGGCAGTGGTTGTGATGTTATGGATGGCCTCAGGTGGCGTAGGTGGCAATACCCAGCCTGGTGCGCTGATCGCGCTGTTTGTCTTCTGTGCGCTGGCCGCATTTGAAGCATTAGCACCCGTCACCGGCGCGTTTCAGCATCTCGGACAGGTTATTGCCTCTGCGCTGCGCATCACCGAACTGACTGAACAGCAGCCAGAAGTCACCTTCCCGGATGCCGGTTCCCCGGTTTCTGAGCACGTCACTCTCACACTACGCGATGTATCATTCAGTTATCCGGGACAAGCACAAAAAGCGCTCGACACCCTTTCCCTGCAGGCTCAGCCCGGTGAGCATATTGCGATTCTCGGTCGCACCGGATGCGGTAAGTCAACGTTACTGCAATTGCTCACCCGCGCATGGGATCCGCAGCACGGCGAAATTCTGATTAATGAGCAGCCGATTTCAGCCCTCAGTGAAACCACGCTGCGCCAGAGCATCAGCGTCGTGCCACAGCGCGTGCACCTGTTCAGCGCGACGCTTCGCGACAATCTTCTACTGGCGGCACCGCACGCCAGTGATGACACATTATCCGCGATGCTGTGCCGCGTCGGTCTGGACAAACTGCTTGAGGGTGATGGACTCAACGCCTGGTTAGGCGAAGGGGGTCGACAGCTTTCTGGTGGCGAACTTCGTCGTCTGGCTATCGCTCGTGCCTTATTGCACGATGCCCCACTGATGCTGCTGGACGAACCGACCGAAGGGCTTGATGCAACAACAGAAAGCCAAATGCTTGAATTAATTGGCGATGCCATGCGTGATAAAACCGTATTGATGGTGACACATCGTCTGCGTGGCTTGTCACGTTTTGATCAAATAATAGTGATGGACAACGGACACATTATTGAGCAAGGTAATCACGCAGATTTGTTAGCCCGGCAGGGACGTTATTACCAGTTTAAGCAACGTCTGTAAGCTATTATTGAACGATCAAACTCGCGTAGTGGAGTTTCGCAGTCATGCGCCTGGTGCAATTGTCCCGCCATTCTATAGCCTTCCCTTCACCGGAAGGCGCTTTACGCGAGCCTAACGGTTTGTTGGCGCTTGGCGGCGATCTCAGCCCAGCCCGACTGTTAATGGCCTATCAGCGCGGAATTTTCCCGTGGTTTTCGCCTGGCGACCCCATCCTTTGGTGGTCGCCCGATCCACGCGCCATTCTTTGGCCCGAGAAATTTCATCTCAGCCGCAGCATGAAACGCTTTCATAAAAACTCGCCTTATCGCGTGACGCTCAATTACGCGTTCGGTCAGGTGATTGAAGGCTGCGCGAACGACCGGGAAGAAGGCACCTGGATAACGCATGATGTAGTGGACGCCTACCATCGCCTGCACGAACTGGGCCATGCGCACTCCATTGAAGTGTGGCGAAAAAATGAATTAGTGGGCGGTATGTATGGCGTGGCGCAAGGTACACTATTTTGTGGCGAATCAATGTTCAGCCGTCAGGAAAATGCGTCCAAAACCGCACTGCTTGTTTTTTGCGCTGAATTTATCCGTCAGGGCGGGAAATTAATCGACTGCCAGGTATTAAATAGCCACACAGCTTCGCTGGGCGCCGTCGAAACCCCTCGTCGGGAGTACCTTGAACACCTGAGCAGACTGCGCCAGCAGCGGCTACCGAGCCATTTCTGGGTTCCCAGGACGTTATTTTCGCCTCAGGGGTGAATGTTTTCGGCACATTTTTTGTCGGGGTGTTATAATTGTCGCGCAGAGTTGGTTTAGCCCATTACCCCGCCGCCGTTAAGGAACAGTTCGCGTCAGGCAACGCCTATCGTTTATCTCCTCGTTCCCTTACACGTTGCGCTTTAAGTGCGGCTTTGCCGTGTGTGGTTAGAGTAATGCGCCAAACCCGATTTGCTGTGTTTTAAACGCACAAATCTTTACTTATTAAAAGAACTTCGGCATTATCTTGCCGGTTCAAATTACGGTAGTGATACCCCAGAGGATTAGATGGCCAAAGAAGACAATATTGAAATGCAGGGTACCGTTCTCGATACGTTACCTAATACCATGTTCCGCGTAGAGTTAGAAAACGGTCACGTGGTTACTGCACACATCTCCGGTAAAATGCGCAAAAACTATATCCGCATCCTGACGGGCGACAAAGTGACTGTTGAGCTGACCCCGTACGACCTGAGCAAAGGCCGCATTGTCTTCCGTAGTCGCTGATTGTTTTTAACGCCCGAATGGCGTCCAGATAATAAAAGGTCGGTTTAACCGGCCTTTTTTGTGGGCTGAGGATATGTATTTAATCCTCAATCATCCGCGCATATTCTTCCGTTAAGAAATCTACTAAAGCGCGCACTGAAGGCAATAATCCCCTGCGTGATGGAAAGACTGCGTGAATAATTTCTCGCTTCGGTTCCCAACCGTCGAGCAACGCCACCAGTTCACCCGCGGCTAATTGATCTTTTACCATCAGTTGCGGAAGTTGCACTACCCCCACACCGGCAACTGCGGCTTCACGTAGCGCCAGCATATCGGTGGTAATCATTCGCGGCGTGAAATGCACCTCTGCCCGCGCGCCCTGCGGGCCAAATAACTCCCAACGATGTACATGTTTGCCCGAGGCGAGACTCAAACCAGGCCAGCGTGTCAGCTCCGCCGGAGAGTGTAGCGCCCCCATTTGCTCGATTAACTGCGGGCTGGCATACAAACGATGCCCCCTGTCCGCCAGCACACGCATCACCAGGTCGCTATCCTCAAATGGTCTGGGCCTGACACGAATCGCCACGTCCAGACCTTCTCCAACGACGTCAACACGACGATTTGTCGCCTCCAGTTGCACTGATACGTCAGGATAACGCGCCATAAAACGAGCAAGCATCGGCCCGATATGCACATGCAGCAACGTGACCGGGCACGTCAACTTCACCACGCCACGCGGTTCAACCTGTAACGCGGCAATGGCATCCTGCGCCGCCTGCGCTTCAACCAGCATCGCCTTACAGTGTTCGTAAAAGGTTTGCCCCACTTCCGTCACGTTAAACTGGCGGGTGGTTCGCTGAATCAGTCGAACTCCCAGCCTCTCTTCCAGTTGCGCTATCCGTCGGCTTAGTTTTGATTTCGGTTCATCAAGCGCCCGACCCGCCGCCGCGAATCCTCCTTCCTCTACAACATGCACAAACCATGCAAAATCATTGAGATCTGGCTTCGTCATCTAATTGTCCTATTTATGAGACAGTGAGAACTATTTTAGCTACTACTCAGCTCGCTGTCATGAATATAAGCTTATTCACATCAAGATACCGCCACTGAGGAGACACAAATGAAACACGTAACAGGCGTCTACACCGCACCTCGCCCGCACTGGGTTGGCGATGGATTTCCGGTTCGCTCGATGTTTTCTTACCAGTCTCATGCTGAGCAACTAAGTCCGTTCCTGCTGCTGGATTACGCCGGTCCACATACGTTTACGCCGGGTAACGAAAAACGCGGCGTAGGCGAGCACCCTCACCGTGGTTTTGAGACGGTGACCATCGTTTACAGCGGCGAAGTTGAACACCGTGATTCAACCGGTCGCGGCGGCATTATCGGCCCCGGCGACGTGCAGTGGATGACCGCGGGTGCAGGAATATTACATGAAGAGTTCCATTCACCAGAATTTACCCGTCAGGGCGGCGAACTGGAAATGGTACAGCTGTGGGTCAATCTGCCAGCAAAGGACAAAATGGCCGTTCCGGGTTACCAGGGCATCAACAGCGATGTGATCCCCTCTGTCGCCCTGCCTGATGAAGCAGGAAGCGTTCGGGTGATTGCGGGCAGCTATCAGGATACAAAAGGCCCGGCACATACCTTCTCGCCGCTGAACGTTTGGGATATGCGTTTACAACGTAATCATCAGCTCACGTTGTCCCAGCCGGAAGGATGGAGCACTGCGCTGGTGGTATTGAAAGGGAATATCACCGTAAACGGCACTACGTCTGCCAGCGAAGCGCAACTGGTGGTGCTGAGCCAGCAAGGGAAAACGCTGCATATTGAAGCCTCCAGCGACGCCAGCGTGCTACTGCTTTCTGGAGAACCGTTGAACGAGCCGATTGTAGGTTACGGTCCGTTTGTAATGAACACGAAACAAGAAATCGCTGAAGCCGTACGCGATTTTAACTCCGGCCGCTTTGGCCAAATCTGAATCGAAGGAGAAGAATATGTCCAGTCCTGCAAACTTTAATGGTTCACGTCCGGTCATCGATGTAAATGATTCCGTCATGCTGCTTATCGATCATCAGAGCGGGTTGTTCCAGACCGTCGGCGACATGCCAATGCCAGAACTGCGTGCGCGTGCCGCCGCGCTGGCTAAAATGGCGACCCTGGCGAAGATACCGGTGATTACCACGGCATCCGTACCGCAGGGACCTAACGGCCCGCTGATCCCTGAGATCCACGCTAATGCGCCACATGCCCAATACGTGGCGCGTAAAGGCGAAATCAACGCCTGGGATAACGAAGACTTCGTGAAAGCGGTAAAAACAACAGGTCGCAAGACGCTGATTATCGCCGGTACGATTACCAGCGTGTGCATGGCTTTCCCGGCTATCAGCGCGGTTGCGGAAGGCTATAAGGTCTTCGCAGTGATCGACGCTTCCGGTACTTACAGCAAAATGGCGCAGGAAATCACCCTGGCTCGCGTTGTTCAGGCTGGCGTCGTGCCGATGGATACCGCCGCCGTCGCGTCTGAAATTCAGGGCACATGGAACCGTGAAGACGCCGCCGAATGGGCGGAAGTGTATACCAAAGTCTTCCCGGCTTATCAGTTGCTGATCGAGAGCTACAGTAAAGCCCAGGAAGTCGTGACCAACGGCGAAAAACTGGACTCTCAGCGCTAATCCTATCCTCCGCGCCTGCCTGGGCGGAGGAATATGTATATTGCGTAACCAAACGAGAGTTAACACGTAAATTCTGCTTGACCGTTTTAGCGCAACTCCCTATAGTAGCGCCCCGTTGCCCCCCAAGCGGTCAGGCAGCAATACAATATGGTGAGGTGTCCGAGTGGCTGAAGGAGCACGCCTGGAAAGTGTGTATACGGCAACGTATCCGGGGTTCGAATCCCCGCCTCACCGCCATATTTAAAGAAGAGCTCGTACGCAAGTACGGGCTTTTTTTTCGCATATTGATTTGCCGGATGCGGTGCAAGCACCTTATCCGGCCTACGAATGACGAACAACCTGTAGGCCTGATTAGCGAAGCGCCATCAGGCATAGCAGTTATTGTCGGCTGAGTAGCGTTAACACTTCATAATGCGAGGTGTGCGGGAACATATCGAAAAGCTGAACGCGTTCAATTCGATACCCAGGCAACTCACGAATATCCTTCGCCATGGTTTGCGCATTACAGCTGGAATAAACAATAAAACGCGGTGCCATGCGGGAAAGAAAATCGCACAGCGGTTTCCCAATCCCGCGACGCGGCGGATTCACCAGCACCAGATCCGGAACTTCGCCCTGAGCGGTAGCAAACTGAGTTGAATCCAACGCCTGAAAATGCAGATTCTGCAACCCAAGTTCCTGCGCCGACTGCTTCGCGCAGGTAATCGCCTCTGGCGCGATTTCAATCCCCGTCAGTTTCATTTGCGGTGTAGCGCAGTGCAGACCAAAACCCCCAACGCCGCAAAACAGATCCCACATGTGATTAACCGGAAGCTGACGCACCCAGTCGCGCGCCGTGGCATACAACTGCCCCGCCACCACCGGGTTAGTCTGGAAGAAGCTCTGTGGGCGGATCCACAACGGTACATCGTTAAAGCGTTCCGCCAGCGCCTGTTGTTCCGTCAGGAAGATTTCTGTCTCCCCTTCCATAATCGCCATATGCACCGGCTGAATATTGGCAGTGATCACTTTTAACTGTGGGAGTTGTGCCTGCAGCCAGGGCAGCGCCGCGCGCAGCTGTGCCAGTTTTGCTTCAGAACGCAGGACAAAACGCAGCATCATGCCGCCATCGAACCGGCTTTCCGTTAACAGCAAATATTTCAGTTCCCCGCGTTTACGCGCAACGTTATAGGGCGTTAATCCTGCTCGGGCGATAAACGGCTTAAGCACGGAAAATACGGGGGCAAAAGACTCAGGGTAGAGCGGACAGTCGCACAAATCCTCCGGCGTACCGTCACGATGCAACATCCCCAGCAACGGTTTTTCCACGCTGCCGCTGACCACCATTTTGGCTTTATTGCGAAACGCGCTTTCCGGACCACTGACCGGCGCGCACCATTCTCCGACCGGATAATCGGCCAGCAGATTCTGCAGATCGGCTGTTTTAACGAAGAGTTGATCGGCGACAGGCTGTGTTATCCACTGACAGGAGCGACAGCGTTCGGCGTCATAAAGTGCGCACTGCATACAAAGACCTACAAATTAACCGGGGGCCAAGATTATACACGTTATTGCAAACGGAAGAACCGCCTGCTGGACGCAGGAACAAACAGTAGCAGCAATACCAGCATATCCGGTAGTTTTTGCATCACCAGCGTATGCAGGATTTCGCGTCTGGACTCCCCCGCAATACTGAACAGTTCGGGATATCCGTAGCCCAGCGAAGCAGCCCACAGATAGACGCTGGCGATAATCTGGGTCAACAGATAGATCCAGCGTGCCCAGTTCCGTCCTTTTACCAGCGAAAATGCACAGTAAATTTCGATAAATAGCAGCACCAGACTGCCCAGAAACACCAGCGTCAAATTCCAGGTCTGCACACTGCGATGAATAAACTCACTGGTTCCACGAAACCCAAGCGTATTAAAAATCATCAACAGATCGAGACAGCGGATCATAATAATAGCCAGCGCCGCCACCTGCACCAAAGCAGGGACGTTTAAGCGAGCATGTGATGTGGATGATTTCTTAAAAAATCCCAACGCGTCGTCTTCCATGAAAACGGCGCAACCACCACAGCTGCGCCGTATAGACAGGTTGGCAGATTTTAGTTTTTTCAGCCGCGTCTTGCACGTTGGATATCGCGGATCCGTTGTTTTTCTGTTCGCGCCATCAGATACCACGCGATAAATCCGATAATTCCTACCACACCAAGAATCAGCGTTGCCAGCGCGTTGATCTCCGGGTTCACCCCCATACGTACGCTGGAGAACACCAGCATCGGTAACGTTGTGGCGCCAGGACCAGAGACAAAGCTGGCAATAACCAGATCATCGAGTGACAGCGTGAAGGCTAATAGCCAACCGGAAATCACCGCCGGCATAATCATCGGCAGCGTGATGACGAAAAAGACCTTCAGCGGCGTGGCGCCAAGATCCATCGCAGCTTCCTCAATGGAATGATCCAGTTCGCGCAAACGTGAAGAAATCACCACCGCTACGTACGCTGTACAGAAGGTGACGTGCGCCAGCCAGATGGTCAGCATTCCGCGATCAGCCGGCCAGCCGATGGCGTGAGCCAACGCTACAAACAGCAGCAGCAGCGACAAACCGGTAATGACATCTGGCATAACCAGCGGCGCGGTGATCATAAAGGCGAAACCATTCGAACCACGAAAACGACCAAAGCGCACCATTACCACGGCGGCGATGGTACCAAGGATTGCCGCCATCGTCGCAGCGCCTGCGGCAATCGTTAGGCTCATGCCTACGGCGCTTATCATCGCGGTATCGTGAAAAAGCTCGCCATACCAACGCGTTGACCACCCCGCCCAAACCGTCACCAGCTTCGAGCTGTTAAACGAATAGATAACCAACATCAGCATCGGCGCGTACAGGAAGGTAAAGCCAACTACCAGGATAAAAATACGCCACGGCGAGCGAACGACCGGTAAGTTATTCATCCGTGTTCCCCCACGCTTTTTTGCTGATATTTGTGGAACCACATGATCGGCACAATCAGTAACAGCAGCATAATAATGGCGACAGCAGAAGCCACCGGCCAGTCGCGGTTATTGAAAAACTCCTGCCAAAGCACACGGCCAATCATGATACTGTCCGGGCCGCCCAGCAGCTCAGGGATCACAAACTCGCCAACAGCCGGAATAAACACCAGCATTGACCCGGCAATAATCCCGCCCTTGGTCAACGGCACAATCACGCTAAAGAAAGTCTTCAGCGGTCGGGCACCTAAATCCAGCGCCGCTTCCACCAGCGAGTAATCAATACGGGTCAGCGCGGTATAAATCGGCAGCACCATAAAGGGCAAATAGGCGTAAACAATGCCGATATAGACCGCCAGATTGGTGTGCAAAATAGTCAACGGTTGGTCGATGACACCCAGCCACATCAGAAAGTTGTTCAGGACGCCGTTGTTTTTCAGGATCCCCATCCAGGCATACACGCGAATTAAAAACGAGGTCCAGGACGGTAGGATCACCAGCAACAGCAGAATATTACGCGTTGAGGGTTTACTGTGCGCGACTGCCCATGCCAGCGGGTATCCCAGCAGCAGACAACAGATTGTCGAAATTCCCGCCACCTGTAACGATTGCAGGTAGGCATCGAAATAGAGCGGATCGTCCGTCAGTTGCAGGAAGTTGGCTAAGTTGAGCGTGATGGATAACTGATCGTCAGCCCATGAAACGAGGTCGGTATACGGTGGAATAGCCCGCGCCATTTCCGCCAAACTGATTTTGAAGACGATCAGAAACGGCAGCAGAAACAGAAGCAGCAGCCACACATACGGCAGCGCGATCACCAGCTTGCGCCCGTGCTTCATTTGCAGTCGCGACATAAACAGCCTGAATCGCCCCGCGTTATCCACGCGTGCCGCAGGTTCAAGTGTACTCATCTTCGCTCCTTAAACCGTCAACACCACACAGCTGTCCGCATCCCAACATAAACGGACTTCGTCACCCCAGGTTGGTAACCCTTTACGATAACGATGCTCATTTTGTAGCTGGGCGCTCAACATCTGACCGCTTTTCAAACGTACGTGATACACCGACAAATCACCCAGATAGGCAATGTACACCACTTCGCCTACCGCGAAGTTATAACCCTCTGGCGGAGGCGCTTCGCAGAGCATGATTTTTTCCGGACGTAGCGCAACATACACCGGGACGTTATCGACAACAGAAGCATCGGCGTCCACTTTCAGCGGATGTACCAGTCCTGGAGACTCAATCACCAGACCATCTTCCCGACGTTCTTTCAGCAGTCCCTCAAAAACGTTTACCGAACCGATAAACTCTGCGCTGTAACGCGTGGTCGGATGCTCGTAGATCTCTTCTGGCTCACCAATCTGGACAAATTTTCCACGATTCATGATCGCAATACGACCCGCCATCGTCATGGCTTCTTCCTGATCGTGCGTCACCATCACGCAGGTCACACCGACGCGTTCCAGGATATCCACTACCTCCAGTTGCATGCGGTCTCGGAGTTTTTTATCCAGCGCCCCCATTGGTTCATCCAGCAGCAGCAGTTTTGGACGTTTTGCCAGGCTGCGCGCCAATGCCACGCGCTGACGCTGGCCGCCAGAAAGCTGATGTGGTTTGCGTTTAGCGAACTCCTGCATATGCACGAGTCCCAGCATCTCATTCACCCGACTGGCGATTTCAGCCTTCGGCAGTTTGTCCTGCTTGAGACCAAAGGCAATGTTCTGCTCGACAGTCATATGCGGAAACAAGGCGTAGGACTGAAACATCATATTAATTGGACGCAGATAAGGCGGGACATGCGCTAAATCGACGCCATCAAGCATGATTTGCCCGGTAGTCGGCAGTTCAAATCCCGCCAGCATCCGCAGCAGTGTCGATTTGCCACAGCCGGACGCGCCGAGCAGAGCAAATATTTCACCTTTGTAGATAGTAAGATTGACGTCATCAACGGCGTGCTGACCGTCAAATGACTTGGTCAGATTGCGAATTTCAAGCAGCGGGGTCAGCGCCTTGCGGATTTTCGCTTGTGGGCGTGGGGTTGCATCATTCACTCAGGTGCTCTCCGGCATAAAACAAAGAAACGGTGCAAATAACGCACCATAACGGTGCGTATTGCCGGGTTATATGTGTCCGGGCTCAACGCTGCCCGGCAGGCACAAATCCTGCCGGGTCATGTCCCAAACATCGGTTTATTTCCCGCTTTTTACCTTCGTCCATGCGCGGGTACGTACACGATCGATCTTCGGATCCTGTACTTTCAGTGTGAACAACTTAGCTCGCACATCCGCAGGCGGGTAAATACCCGGGTTGTCACGAACTTCAGGGCTGACCAGAGCCGTCGCTTCTTTGTTGGCATTGGCATAAAACACGTGGTCGGAGATATGCGCAATCACATCAGGGCGCAGCAGGTAGTTGAGGAACTGATAGGCTTCGTCTTTGTTTTTCGCATCGGCAGGCATCGCGAATACGTCAAAGAACGCCATTGCACCTTCTTTAGGAATTGAGAAGGAGATATTGACGCCATTTTTCGCTTCTTTCGCACGGTTTGCGGCCTGCCATACGTCCCCAGCCCAGCCGATTGCAACGCAGGTATCACCGTTTGCCAGGTCGTTGATGTACTGCGAAGAGTGGAAATAGCGAATATTCGGTCGCAGTTTCAACAACAGATCCGTTGCCGGTCCGGTGTAATCATCCGCTTTGGTACTGTTTGGATCTTTACCCAAATAGTTCAGCACTGTGGCGAACACCTCTTCGGGGGCATCAAGGAAAGAGACGCCGCAACTTTTGAGTTTTTCCAGATTTTCTGGCTTGAGGATCAAATCCCAGCTGTCAACCGGCGCATCCGGCCCCAGCACAGCTTTAACTTTATCCACGTTGTAACCAATACCGGTCGTAGCCCACATATACGGCATCGCAAACTTGTTGTCCGGATCGTGTTTGCCCACCAGCTTCAGCAGTTCAGGATCAAGGTTTTTCCAGCCCGGCAATTTGCTCTTATCCAGCGGCTGGAATACGCCCGCGGTCAGTTGACGCTCAAGGAAGCTGGCGGATGGAACGACAAGGTCAAAGCCGGTACTGCCAGCCATGAGCTTACCTTCCAGCACTTCATTGGAATCAAATACGTCATAGATGACTTTAATTCCGGTCTCTTTTTCAAAATTAGCCACCGTGTCCGGGGCAATATAATCAGACCAGTTATATATATGCAGCGTTTTTTGTTCAGCAGCGAGCGTGCCGGCAGAGACGGCCATCAGAGCACCCGCAACCAGGCCTGATAACCATTTTTTATTTAAGGCGGTCATAATCTCTTTCCTTCTGAAAGTTCGTTAACAAACGAACAAAAATGTCACACTCTAATGATATGCAAGAAACGTGCATATTCTTTCATGCGGCACCGATGTAAAGAGAGACCTCTCCTCACGCCGCTATTGCTCGCTGGCATCCGTCCAGGCATTCAACATACATTGTGGCCGTAGAACAGGTCACAAGGGGCTGTTTAAATGATGACGTTGGTAAGCTTCGCAAGAATAACTTTAGCCAGGAATTGTGGATATAGCCCAGATTAAAAAACGTCTTTTATCAATTTTTTATGCAGGAATTGTCTATGACGTAAAGCGGAAGGCGCTGAATAGAGGTGAATAATTCTTTAATGAAAGGTTAAATACAGAATAAAAACGGGCAATACGCAACCGCTCTGGCAGCGGCTGCGCAATATATGTCCAGATTCAGGAAGAATTAATGGAGGAAATGAATTTCAGCGGTGCTATTCTGCGCATCTTCTTCAGCATTAAATAACAGCTGATGCGCACCGGCTTCAAGGATCACCATCGATATCTGCTCTTCGCTCTGGCGAACAAAACATTCAAACTGCTCAAACGTCACGCCCGGCATAACGGATAAAGACTGGCAAACCACCAGTTTTGGCAGATTATCATCCTGCATATCCAGAAAAGCTTTCACCGTCAGTGAGCTGGCATTGATCGCGGACAGATCGGCGGCCAGCGGCAGCAGTGCAGAAGGTCTGACTTCTGCCATCGCGGAAAACAGAATGACGTTATCGACCAAATCAACTTTTGCATCAAAGATGCCGTCAAAATTCTGCATGTGCGGCAAATGCAGCGCCTGACAGGTATCGCATTCAAAAAAACTCATGCCCAGGTCGTCGAGCCATTGACGCAACGTATCCAGAGTGGGAACGACCAGTGATGTCATAATAATGTGCGACCTCTATTGATGAAAAAAATACCGGCACAGCTTACGCAAAAAGAGCGTGTCATACCACGATCGCAATCGATATTGCGCTTAGCCGCCGATTTTAAGGCAAAATTCAGGTGTAGCGTGACGTTCGATCCACTGGATCATCTTGCCAGCTATGTCTATCCCGGTGGTTTTCTCCACGCCTTCCAGCCCCGGAGACGCGTTGACCTCCATGACCAGTGGCCCTCGATCAGCGCGCAGAATATCAACGCCTGCAACGTCCAGGCCCATAGTCCGGGCGGCTTTGAGCGCAATTTCTCTTTCGCGCGGCGTAATACTCGCAATAGTCGCCACACCACCGCGATGGAGATTAGAACGAAAATCGCCCTCTTTAGCCCGTCGTTCAATGGCGGCCACTACTTCGTCGCCCACCACGAAACAGCGGATATCGCGCCCCTTCGCTTCTTTGATATATTCCTGAACCAGGATATGGGCATTCAGCCCACGAAAGGCATCTACCACGCTTTCTGCAGCCTGCCGCGTTTCCGCCAACACCACGCCAATACCCTGGGTGCCTTCAACCAGTTTCACCACTAACGGCGCACCGCCAACCATGTCAATCATGTCGCTGGTATCGTCGGGAGAGTGGGCTATCCCGGTGATGGGTAAATCAATTCCCTGACGCGCCAGCAGCTGTAGCGAACGCAGCTTATCGCGCGCTCGTGTAATCGCTACCGACTCATTCAACGGATAGCTACCCAGCATCTCAAACTGGCGCAGCGCCGCCGTCCCATAAAAGGTAATCGCGGAACCAATCCGCGGGATCACCGCGTCGAAATGGGGAAGCTGACGGCCCTTGTAATGAATAGAAGATGCCGCCGGACTGATGTTCATATAGCAAGAAAGGGGATCGATAACTTCAACCAGGTGACCGCGCTGCATCGCCGCTTCACGCAGGCGTTTACAAGAATAGAGCGTTCCGTCCCGGGACAAAATGGCAATTTTCACCCTGCACCTCTCTGAATGACCTGGTAAAAGCTGGCGTATCATACACTGGGTTAAAATCTTTAGCGCGTGGCCCATCCCTGTTTATGCAAATATTCCAGGATAAAGGGGCGACTTTCTTTAATGATGGTACGGCGAATGTGATCGCTCCAGGTGTCACGACGCGTATTGCTGCCGCGGGTCAGATAGTACTGTGCAAGCTGTTCGTCATACTGCGACAAAACGTCTGTATCGAGCGGCTGATACTGGTTTTCGTGCACAACAAGCGACGCAGGCAGGCGCGGCTTGATATCCGGGTTATCCGCAGGCCAGCCAAGGCACAAACCAAACAGCGGCAGAACGTGCTGCGGCAGCTTCAGCAGTTCGGTGACCGGCTCAATATTGTTACGCAGACCGCCAATGAATACGCCGCCAAGTCCCAGCGACTCTGCCGCCGTCAACGCATTTTGCGCCATCATTGCAGTATCAACCACGCCCAGCAGCAGCAGCTCCGCCAGCCCAAGTTGCGCATCAGGGCAAATCTGCAAATGACGATTAAAATCAGCGCAAAACACCCAGAACTCAGCGGCCTGCGCCACATGCTTTTGGCCGCCAGATAAGGTAGCCAGCGATTCACGCAGAGATTTATCCGTTATACGAACGATCGTCGTGCACTGTAGAAAACTGGAGCTTGACGTTCCCTGAGCGGCGGCAATAATCGCCTCACGCTGTGCATCCGAAATAGCATCATCGGTAAAATGGCGAATGGAACGGTGGCTGCGGAGTAAATCAATGGTTGGTGTCATCTCTTTTGTCTCTGTCTAAATCAGTTGAATCACTTGGTGCGCGTGACATCAGTTGCGGTGCCAGCAGTTGCGCAATACGCCACATCAACGCCACCGCAGCAGGGAGCATCAGCAGTACGCCCAGAAATATCATCACCACGCAGGCTAACGGGCTGTTAAGCGGTGCGGGCAAGGTGAGGTAATCGTTAAGCGATAGCAGCGCCAGCGATAACAAAACCATCCCAATTATTTCCAGCATCAATACGCTTTTGGGTAATACACCAATTGTGCGCATACGCGGCCTCCCGGCGAAATGGCTTTCATTATAAAACGTTCCGGCTTGCCGTGTTTAACAGATATAGCTTGAGGATATCAAAGCAACAGGCCGAACCTGCTTTCCATCCATCACAAATCGCGGCATCATAACAAGTATTGCCATCCGGCCTGATAAGTTCGAGGAGAAAGAGATGTTTGCCGTTATTTTTGGTCGCCCAGGGTGCCCATATTGCGTGCGCGCAAAAGAATTAGCAGAAAAATTAAGCAGTGAGCATGACGATTTTAACTTCCGCTACATTGATATCCATGCTGAAGGAATTACCAAAGCAGATCTGGAAAAAACAGTAGGTAAGCCAGTTGAAACCGTTCCGCAGATTTTCGTCGATCAAAAACACATCGGCGGCTGCACGGATTTTGAAGCATGGGCAAAAGAGAATATGAATCTGTTCGCCTGATAGCTGTTTCTACGCCCTCAGCTTGAGGGCGTCATCAGTTCTTTTTCCGCCGTTGATGCTGATTGAATAAGCTACTGATAAATAAAAAACATAATGCGCCAAGCGCGCACCAAAACACCGCACTAAACAACCACGCCAGCTCTTGCCACAATGAACGCGTCGGCATAAAAACGAAACGCATCAGTAACAGGCAGCACGGCGCCGCCAACATTGCACCAAGAAGGGGTTTGAGTACTTCCCGACGATGGGAAAAAAAGCTTGCTGCAGCACCAGGTAAGATAAAAAACAACAATCCGACCTCAGGATGCCCTGCTGCTCTGAATGCCCCTTTCACGTTCAGCGTTAATGAAAGACACACCACAATAAAGAGCACAAAGCAGCAGACCGCACTCGCCCAACTTTGCTTATGTTTCAATCGTTCCTCCTGACACATTCTCTATCGAACACTCTTTTCGCCCGCAGGCGTCCAGTCAGATAAAGTAACTCGGCATTCCATGCCAAAAACACACCCACACGATTCTTATAGCCGTTGATACGTAATGAGATTAAACTAGCCGCATATATTGTTATGCTGCATTATTCGGGGCTGTGTACGATGCTATCGCCCCTTAATTTCTGGCAAAAACATTAGCGTAAATTGCCATTTCTTTCAATAGCTTACTAGTAAACAAGAAGTTAGTCTCCGTGAATATAAACGTCGCAGATTTGTTAAATGGGAATTACATCCTGTTATTATTTGTGGTCCTGGCTCTGGGCCTGTGTCTGGGCAAATTGCGTCTGGGTTCAGTCCAACTCGGTAATTCCATTGGCGTTTTAGTGGTCTCCCTATTATTAGGTCAGCAGCACTTTAGTATTAACACCGATGCATTAAATCTCGGCTTTATGCTGTTTATTTTTTGCGTCGGCGTCGAAGCCGGCCCCAACTTTTTTTCGATTTTTTTTCGCGATGGGAAAAATTATCTAATGCTTGCCCTGGTGATGGTCGGTAGCGCAATGCTGATCGCCCTGGGGCTGGGTAAGCTATTTGGCTGGGACATCGGCCTGACGGCGGGTATGCTGGCTGGCTCGATGACCTCAACGCCGGTGCTGGTCGGCGCAGGTGACACCTTGCGCCATTCAGGAATGTCAGGAACACAACTTTCAAGCGCTCTCGATAACCTGAGCTTGGGTTACGCCCTCACCTATTTGATTGGTCTGGTCAGTCTGATTGTTGGTGCGCGCTATTTGCCGAAACTTCAGCATCAGGACCTGCAAACCAGCGCCCAACAAATCGCGCGTGAACGGGGCCTGGATACTGATGCCAATCGTAAAGTTTACCTCCCGGTGATTCGCGCCTATCGCGTTGGCCCGGAGCTGGTGGCATGGGCCGATGGTAAAAATCTGCGTGAACTGGGTATTTATCGTCAGACCGGTTGTTACATTGAACGCATCCGTCGCAACGGCATTCTTGCCAACCCGGATGGTGACGCGGTGCTGCAAATGGGCGATGAGATAGCCCTGGTGGGTTATCCGGACGCCCATGCCCGCCTCGATCCCAGCTTCCGTAACGGTAAAGAGGTGTTCGATCGCGATCTGCTCGATATGCGCATCGTCACTGAAGAAATTGTAGTGAAAAACCACAATGCCGTTGGTCGTCGCCTGGCTCAGTTGAAACTGACCGACCACGGTTGTTTCCTGAACCGCGTGATCCGCAGCCAGATTGAAATGCCTATTGATGACAACGTCGTGCTCAACAAAGGTGACGTATTGCAGGTCAGCGGTGATGCTCGCCGCGTGAAAACCATTGCCGATCGTATCGGCTTCATTTCGATTCACAGTCAGGTGACCGATCTGCTGGCCTTCTGCGCCTTCTTTATCATCGGTCTGATGATCGGGATGATCACCTTCCAGTTCAGTAATTTCAGCTTCGGCATCGGGAATGCGGCTGGACTGCTGTTCGCCGGTATCATGCTGGGCTTCCTGCGAGCCAACCATCCAACGTTTGGCTACATCCCACAGGGTGCGCTGAACATGGTGAAAGAATTTGGCCTGATGGTATTCATGGCTGGCGTCGGTTTAAGCGCAGGCAGTGGCATTGGTAATGGCCTGGGGGCCGTCGGTGGTCAAATGTTGATTGCCGGTCTGGTAGTCAGCCTGGTTCCGGTTGTTATCTGTTTCTTGTTTGGTGCTTACGTATTGCGCATGAACCGCGCCCTGCTGTTTGGCGCCATGATGGGCGCACGTACCTGTGCTCCGGCAATGGAAATCATCAGCGACACCGCACGCAGCAACATCCCTGCGTTAGGCTATGCCGGGACCTACGCGATAGCCAACGTTCTGCTGACATTAGCGGGGACACTCATCGTCATTGTCTGGCCTGGCCTTGGTTAGCGCTGAAATTTACCCTTAAACGAAAATTTTTTGCAGGTAAGCAGAACTTTTCTTCAAGGTGTCAGTCATAACTATTGCCACTGCTTTTCTTTGATGTCCCCAATTTGTGGAGCCCATCAACCCCGCCGTTTTGGTTCAAGGTTGATGGGTTTTTTGTTGCCTGAAATTTACTACTGAAAAAATCAATCACGTACGCCAACACCAACACCAACACCAACACCAACACCAACACCAACACCAACACCAACACCAACACCAACACCAACACCAGCAGTATGCCCGTATTCGAAGTCAGTGTACTTATGGTTCCTCGTGCTGCCTGGCAATCAAACACAATTAAATTTAACTGGAACCCTACCATCGAAAATTATGGCTATATACCTGTGACTCATATCTCAATTTTTTGAGTCAAAAGTTTGACAGTTCATTTCAACTCTGTTTTATTGCCTACACGATAATTATCCACAACATCTCTATTTAAATAGTGAACTTTTTCATGCTTTTAATTTACTCATGGTGATAAGTAATGAAGCTGCAAACTGTTATTCATAGAAAGAACATAATTTACTTTACTGTCGGCCTGGCCATGTTGACGATAATGGGAATTCTGGGAGTGGACACTTATTTACCTTCAATTCCCGACATCGCAAAAGAATTTGAAAAAAATGTCTCAACCACGCAGTTGTCGATTATGGTTTATACCCTATGCATTGGTTTTGGACAGCTAATTTTTGGTCCATTATCTGATGCTATTGGCCGGCGAAAAATTATGCTTACAGGTGCGGTTATTTATGGCGTGACAACATATTGTCTCACGCTCTCAACCGGTCTGGTTATGTTTCTGGCGATCCGTGTCATACAAGGTCTTTCTATATCAATAACGCTGGTTACAGCAATCAGCGCAGTTCGAGATGTAACTCGTGGTTCAGTGGCCGCGACGCTGTATGCCATCATCATCACTATCGAAGGTGTCGTTCCCATTGCTTCGCCCCTGCTGGGAGGGATAATTAATGACTTATGGGGATGGCGCGCAATTTTTTTAATGATATGTGGCTATGCTATTATAACGTTAATATACGTTTATTTTAACTTCCCTGAAACACTCAGCCATGAGAGAAGGGTTTCCTATTCATTAAAATCATCATTTAATACGTATAAAGAGATCAGCAAACAACCTCGATTTTATCTACCTTGTCTGTCTCTTGGTCTGTCATTTTCGCTGATTTATTGCTATGTCACAGCCTCCCCATTTATTTTTATGGTTACGTTTGGATACTCATCAACGCAATTTGGTGTGCTTTCATCAATTATTGGAGGCTTCCTACTGCTGGGGGCTGCATTATCAGGTAAACTTCTTAAGAAACGGTCTGCGCCGCAAATTTTGAATTCGTGGCTGAAAATCATCGCCTCATTTATTGTACTGTGTATTCCATTAATAATACTTAGTTATCACGTCAATATTTTTATATTCTTCTTTATTATCCTGATGTTTGCTGGAGGGATGTTCGAATCACTCTATACCTACCTGACCATGTCCAGCCAGCGCACCAACCTGGGAGCGACCTCTGCGTTGATGGGAGCCGCCTCGCTGGTTATTCCGTCAGTCATCGGAGGTGTCGGTAGTTTTTTAATTGAGCTAAATACCAGCATCTGGATGATGTACTTGCTTTTGATAATTTTGATAATGATATACATGTTAAAGAAATATCAAACACTTACAGTAACCGATCGGCGTTAAAATGAGCTGATAGACATTGCTGCTATAAGATCTATAGCAGCAATGGCCCCGACATAACCTGATTTTCATCGCTGAGTGGGGTTCCCCGGAAACGCTTTCTCAAATTTGCAGCATGCCCGTTATGGCACATACTTTACTCGGTGCTAAATGGTGATGGGGTTGCTATGTTACTCTCAGGCAAAGTCGCAGTGATCTTCGGTGGCAGCGGCGCTATTGGTAGTGCGGTTGCGCAGGCGATGGCGCGCGAAGGAGCCCATGTGTATCTGGGCGCGCGCCGTCAGGAAAAGCTGGATTGGACCGCAAGTGGCATCCGAACGGCGGGTGGTACAGTCGAAACCTTTATCACCGATGTACTCGACGAGCACAACGCATCGAAGGAAGTTACCCGCCTTGTACAGCAAACCGGTGGAATAGATGTGGTGGTTAACGCAACGGGATTTATGCACGAACAGGGCAAGCGCATCGATGCATTATCCCTCTCTGAGTTTATGAGCGGTATCACCCCTTTTCTTGCGGCGCAGTTCAATATCGCAAAAGCCGTAACGCCGCACATGGGCGGCAATCGAGCGGGCGTTATTCTCACCATCGTTGCGCCCGCAGCCCCGATGGCGATGCCCGGGCATCTCGGCCATATCGTCGGCTGTGCAGGAACAGAGGCTTTTATTAAGGCGCTCGCCAGCGAGACGGGACCAATAAACATTCGTGTCGTCGGCGTGCGGTCGCATGCGATTGTGGATGCTGTAGCGGCTGGCTCCTATACCGGAGAAATTTTCACCGCTAAAGCACAGTCAATGGGTTTAACCGTCGATCAATGGTTAGAGGGGGCGGCGCAAAGTACCATGCTCGCGCGCCTGCCTACGCTTGCACAAATCGCTGAGGTTACAACCTTTCTCGCTTCAGACCATGCCAGCGCTATGACCGCCACAGTGGTAAATATTACCGGGGGTGCCACCGTAAGCTAATTTACCCGCTTTTCACGCCATGTGCTGCTGCGAGCCTTTTTTTGCACTCGGACGGGAACACAATGCTATACCGCACATAATAACCAACGCGCTCACCAGATGATATGAATGCAGAGTGACGTGCAAAAACATCACGCTAAATAATCCGCCACTCAATGGGATCAAGTGTGAATAGATCTCTCCACGCGTTGCGCCAATGGCGCTAATCCCTTTGTTCCATAATAGATATGACAGCCAGGAAGGAAAAATAACAAGGTATGCCAGCCCAGTTACAACGCCTGTATTGGCATAGCTATTCCATCCCGGCATACCATTGCGTATCAACTCCAGAGCCAGTACCGGAATAAGTACAATCGCACCTAACAGCGCGCTCACTGCGACAAAGGCGTTTCCCTTTACCTCACGCGGTTTAATGCGTAAAAAGGCACAATAGACGGCCCAACTTAACGCTGACCCCATGGTCCAGAAATCGCCCTGATTCAGATGCGCAAATACCCGCGCATTTATCACATCACCCTGCGACACCAGCCATATAACACCAACAGTACTCAGGATCACACCAGCTATATTTCGCGCAGAAATCCGCTCTTTAAAAAAGAACTTATTGATTAACAGTACGAGCGCCGGGGTGGTGGACATATAAATCGCGGCATTAAGCGAGGTTGTATATTGCAAGCCGATATACAACGTTAAGGGGAAAAGAACCTGACCACAAAGCGCAAGGAAGACGATAGTACCAAAGGATTTTTTCATCACCGGCCATTGCTCTGTGACCTGACGAAAATAGAGCGTCATCAATAATAACGCGGTAAATACCCAGCGTGCCGCTGATAAAACGATGGGATTAACTTCAGCGACCAAGAGATGACCAATCACATAATTTCCACCCCAAAAACAGGCAGCCAGACTGAGTAAAAGATAGGGCATATTTGCGCCTTATTGTCAGTTGTACGGTATGACCACAAGGCTACGGCGGCGTGAGAATGAATGCTAATATAACGTTTTTATCCATCTGCATAGATTAAAACTATGAAATTTACGCTAAGGCAACTTGAGTTTTACATCGCGCTTGCAGAAACATTACAAATTTCCAAAGCTGCTGCACGCTGTCATATTTCTCAGTCATCAATGACCATTGCCATGCGGAACCTGGAAGAAGCATTAGACGTGCAGCTATTTGTACGTTATCCCAAAGGTGTGAAGCTCACCGCTGAGGGCGAGCGCTTTCTGGCACATGCCTGCAACATCATCAACAGTAGCCACTCGGCTATTGACGCCCTGCATGACAGGAGCGAAATTCTCACCGGCACGGTGCGCATAGGCATTGCTGAAACGCTCTCTGCCTATCTTATCCCGGATATACTCAACGATATTGAACGACGTTTCCCTTTGCTGGAGATCGTGTTTTATGAAGCTACTGCACCGGAACTGGTACAGGCGCTACGGGAACAAAAGGTCGATTTTTGCCTGCTTCTGACCTCAAATATCAACCATGATAACGACCTGGAGATCGAAACATTTATTCGTTCACAGCGCCGCCTGTGGACGTCTATTGGGCATCCGCTACAGAGCCAGGCATCGATCCGTTTAATAGACGTCGAGAAACTACCATTTTTACTACTGGAAACCGATAAGTACCCTGACGTAATCATCGATTACTGGCAGCAGCGTGGCTATACGCCCAATATCAGTTTTCGCAGCAACTCTTTTGAAGCAATAAGAAGTCTGGTTGCAAAAGGTAGAGGGATAACCATTTTATCCGACCTGGTGTATCGCCCGTGGTCACTGGATGGTCTGCGCGTCATGCACAGAACGATTGATGATTTTATTACTTATATGGATGTCGGGACGGTAAAAATAGCCGCCCGACCGTTGACGCCAGAGGCGGTAAAAGTCATTGATTTTTTACGTCAGGCCGTTACCCGCCTCGACAAACCATTTTGAGGATTTTATCTCTGCGGCAATTCGGCAATACGCTCCACCATCATCAGAATATCTTCTCGCTGCAGCGGTTTTTTATCCGTGACAAAATGCAGCGTCATTCCTTCAATAAACGCATCCAGCGCCCGCGCCGTAACCGGATCAAACCACTGCTCTAACGTTTGTTGGCTACGTAGCATCCAGTTCTGCATCACCGTTTTCAACGCTGGTTTACGGCTGGCGAAAGCATACAGCTGATACATAAGCTCCATATTATCAGGCGTTGTGACCTGGGAGCCGTAAATCATATCGGTAATCGCATGGCAGGCCGCCTGCGCATCAGCAACGTCGGCAAAAAAATCCTGGTACTGCTGAGACATAGTATGCGTAAAACAGCTGAATGCCTCCAACAGCAGATCATCTATTCCTGCAAAATAATAGGTCATGGAGCCCAGTGGCACCTCGGCAATCATAGCGATTTTACGGTGTGTAACCCCATGAATACCATGGATTACTATCGCCTTAAGGGTGGCCTGAACTATTTTTTCCCGCCGCTGCGGATCGTTTGCACGTCGCACTGCATTTCCTCTTCTTGCATTTGTGTACAAATGTACACAACCTTGCTAATGTTGTCTTCTTTCCTCTTTTCTTTGGCTCGAATTCATGACTGGCATCTCATCACGCAAAGCCTTAAGACGTCGCACCTGGGCGCTGTTCACGTTCTTCTTTTTACCAGGATTATTAATGGCCTCCTGGGCAACGCGTACCCCTGCCATCAGAGATATCCTCTCAATCTCTACCGCCGAAATGGGCGCGGTGCTGTTTGGACTCTCTATTGGTTCGATGAGTGGCATTCTTTGTTCGGCCTGGCTGGTGAAACGATTTGGCACGCGCAAAGTGATCCGCACTACCATGTCATGTGCGGTCATTGGGATGGCTATCCTCAGCGTGGCGCTCTGGCTACATTCCGCCTGGCTTTTCGCATTTGGTCTGGCCGTGTTTGGCGCCAGTTTTGGCGCAGCAGAAGTGGCCATCAACGTCGAAGGTGCGGCGGTTGAACGCGAAATGAATAAAACCGTGCTGCCGATGATGCATGGTTTTTACAGCCTGGGAACGCTGGCGGGCGCAGGAGTCGGGATGATGCTTACCGCCTTCAGCGTCCCGGCAAACGCGCATATTCTGCTGGCGGCGCTGGTAGCTATCACTCCTATCTTTATCGCCATCAAAGCAATTCCTGACGGCACGGGTAAAAATGCCGCTGATGGTTCTCCCTCCGGTGAAAAAGGACTGCCTTTTTATCGCGATATCCAGTTATTGCTGATTGGCGTCGTGGTGCTCGCAATGGCATTTGCTGAAGGTTCCGCCAACGACTGGCTTCCGCTGCTGATGGTGGACGGTCATGGGTTTAGCCCAACATCAGGCTCTCTGATTTATGCCGGATTTACGCTGGGCATGACCGTTGGCCGCTTTACTGGCGGCTGGTTCATCGACCGCTACAGCCGCGTCACGGTGGTGCGCGCCAGTGCGCTGATGGGCGCTCTCGGGATTAGCCTGATTATTTTTGTCGACAGCTCTTGGGTGGCGGGTGTTTCCGTTATTTTGTGGGGACTCGGTGCATCACTCGGCTTCCCGCTGACCATTTCAGCCGCCAGCGACACCGGCCCCGATGCACCAACCCGCGTCAGCGTTGTCGCAACAACCGGCTATCTGGCGTTCCTGGTTGGACCGCCGCTGCTGGGCTACCTGGGTGAACACTACGGCCTGCGCAGCGCTATGCTGGTGGTGCTGGCGCTGGTGCTTGTCGCCGCCATCGTCGCGAAAGCGGTGGCGAAACCGGATCTCAAAAATACCACGGTGATGGAGAACAGCTAATGAGCATCAAATTAATTGCGGTCGACATGGATGGCACATTTTTAAGTGACCAAAAAACCTATAACCGTGAGCGCTTTATGGCGCAATACCGCCAGATGAAAGAACAAGGGATCCGCTTTGTGGTCGCCAGCGGCAATCAATATTATCAGTTGATTTCCTTTTTCCCCGAACTGGCCAGTGAGATCTCATTTGTTGCCGAAAACGGCGGTTGGGTAGTCAGTGAAGGTGAAGATGTTTTTAACGGCGAACTGGCAAAGGATGATTTCCAGGCCATCGTTGAACATCTGCTGACCCGTACAGACATTGATATCATTGCCTGTGGTAAAAGCAGCGCCTACACGCTGAAGCAGTACAGCGATGAACATAAAGCTGTTTCTGCCATGTATTATCATCGTCTCGAATTTGTAGATAATTTTGACAATCTTAACGACGTTTTCTTCAAGTTCGGGCTGAATATTTCCGACGACAGAATCCCACAGGTGCAGGCCGATCTCCACGAGGCGATTGGCGACATTATGGTGCCGGTGCATACCGGCTACGGGAGCATCGATTTAATTATTCCTGGCGTGCATAAGGCAAATGGTCTGCGGCTGCTGCAACAACGCTGGAATATTAACGACGATGAGGTTGTTGTGTTTGGCGATGGTGGAAATGATATTGAAATGCTGCGCCAGGCGGGATTTAGTTTTGCAATGGCCAACGCTCATGAGCCGGTTATCAAGGCGGCGAAATATCGCGCGGGATCGAACAACGAAGAGGGCGTCCTGGATATTATCGACCGCGTGTTAAAGAATGAAGCACCGTTTACGCATTAACGCCTCAGCACAGACGGCAACAAAATGATGGCATGATCTATTCATAATCCGCCTCAAATTAACCCACTGGATTATTACTTCCAGTGAATATTTCAGGTGAGCGGATTATGAAGAAAAGTGTACTGATGGCGACATTGTTGCTGGGTTTTGCAGGGTCAGTATTTGCACAAAGCGTTACCGTTGATGTACCAAGCGGTTATAAAGTGGTGATCGTGCCCTCTTCCGTCAGCGTGCCGCAGGCGGTCAACGTGACTACCGCGCCACAAACGGTGTATGTTGCCCCGACTCCTGCCCCGGCTCCTGTTTATCGCGCACATCCTTATGCGCGACATGTTGCCAGCGTCGGTGAAGGCATGATCATCGAACATCAGATTGACGATCACCACTAAGCTTCTGCCAGGCCCGGGCAACCGGGCTTTAGCCTTCCCGGGAATCCCCTACCCGTTTATCTTTCAGGAAGATCACCATCAGAATCAGCCACAGCACCCCGCTGGCCAGATTGAACAAGCTGAACAAGCCGTTGCCTCCCAGCAGATAAGCGTGTTTACTCAGCTCGATACCAACGGTAAAAATCAGCATCTGCAACATACCCATTGCGGCAGAAACCGTACCTTTACTCATTTCACTGGCAAACAGCGTCAGGCGCACCAGCCCCGCATTCGCCACGCCAATGCCAAACGCATAGATACTCAAACCCGCCGTCATCCATAGATATGCATGAGATGACACCACCGTGGCCGCAGCGGCAATAATCAGGCCAACGGCAATTGGCCAGCCGCCCATGATAATCAGCGAACGCACGGTTTTTCGCGAAGTCAGACGCGCCAGCACCAGGTTACCGGCAATCAGCGCACCAAAAATCGGCACCTGCAACAGGCCATATTCGTAACTACTGAGATGTTCTCCGCTGATGATAATAATCGGAGATTGCGCAATCCACGCCAGTAACGGCAGGCTGACAAAACCCAACGCCAGTGCGCCTGCAACGAAACGCACGTTCCTTAGCACCAACTTATAATCCTTGCCCAGCTCTTTAATGGACAGCTTTTCACCCAGCCGGGTTGCCGTTTCCGGCATCGCGCGTTGCAGACCAAAAAAGGAGATGGCCGCCAGAGCAGCAAACAGGATAAACATCCCTTCCCACGGCAGAACATGTACCCAGGCTGCGCCTACCAACGGACCCAGCAGCGGCGCAATCAGCGCCACGTTTGCCATCAGCGCGGTAATTTTTATGCAGACCGCTTCTTCAAAGGATTCCTGAATGGCGGCGTAACCCACCGCACCAATAAAGCACAGGCTTATCCCCTGCAAAAAACGCAGGAAAGTAAATTGCTCAATATTCTGTGCAAGCAGGGTCGCAAGGCAGGTCACGATGAACCAGAGCACGCCGGTTAACATCACCGGACGACGCCCAACACGATCCGATAGCGGTCCTAACAACCACTGTAAAAACATGCCGCCAGCCAGATAGGCGGTCATGGATGTGGGTACCCAATCTAATCCGGCATTGTATTGCTCCACCACCGCCAACATTCCAGGCTGGATCATATCGTTGCCGATATAAGTAGAGAATTCGTAAAGCACCAGACAGAGAGGGAAAAGTAATGCATGACGCCCCAAACGGGCGCCTGAAGATAAACGGTTCTGCATGCAGTCTCTTAGCTATAGAAAAATCGCGCAAAGTGTAATAAATGCGCCGTACTGGTGATAGTGAATTATGTGATTTGAAAGCAAAATGCGCACATTTTTACATTCATTTGCTCAAGAAGATTTTGCTTTAAGGTTAATTTAAGTTGAGACCGCTATCATGCTCAATAAGTCTCATTAATTGTCTTAAAAATAGTCATTTAGCAGACAAATAAGACAAGACCGCTTTTTATCCCGTGAAAGCAATTTTATGCTCTCGCTCCCATGGGCCTTTTTAACGATTACACTGAGTCTGGACGTTATGCTGGAAAATCTGAACAACTCACTTTTTTACCTGATCAATGCAACACCCGACTCTGCGCAATGGGCAATTTCGCTCGCCATTTTCATTGCCAAAGATCTGATCAGCATTGTGCCGCTGTTAGCCGTTGTGCTCTGGCTTTGGGGACCGCGTGGTCAGGTTACGCTCCAGCGCCAGTTGGTCATCAAAATGGCCATTGCGTTGATAGTTGGTCTGACGATTTCCTGGCTGATGGGACATCTGTTCCCTCACGATCGCCCGTTTGTAAACCACATTGGTTACAACTTCCTGCATCATGCGGCAGATGATTCTTTCCCGAGTGACCACGGTACGGTTATCTTTACCTTTGCACTGGCCTTCCTGTTCTGGCATCGCCTGTGGACGGGCGCTCTGCTGATGGTCGTTGCCGTGGCGATTGCCTGGTCGCGGGTTTACCTTGGCGTACACTGGCCGCTGGATATGCTGGGCGGATTACTGGCTGGGTTGATCGGCTGTCTGAGCGCCCAGATGATCTGGCAGCGCTTTGGCGCGACCCTGTACCTCGGCTTGCAAACTTGCTATCGCGCCTGCTTCGCCCTCCCCATCCGTAAAGGTTGGGTACGTGACTAACCCACGGTAAAAAGAGTAGTATTAAGCGCGAAACTGAGCACTTATTCTATTCTCCAGGGGAACTATGGAAACTCGACGCGACGAGCGTATTGGTCAATTACTGCAGGCGCTGAAACGCAGCGATAAATTACACCTCAAAGAAGCCGCAACGTTGCTGGGCGTATCTGAGATGACCATTCGTCGCGACCTGAATAATCATGATGCTCCCGTCGTACTGCTCGGGGGCTATATTGTTCTGGAACCCCGCAGCGCTAACCATTATTTAATCAGCGATCAAAAATCCCGTCTGGTTGATGAAAAACGTCGCGCCGCCCAGCTGGCGGCGAGTCTCGTGCAGGCGCATCAGACCATCTTTTTCGATTGCGGTACTACCACACCGTGGATCATTGAAGCGATCGACAATGAACTGCCCTTCACCGCAATCTGCTACTCGTTGAATACGTTTCTGGTGCTGCAGGAAAAACCGCAGTGCCGCGTCATTCTGTGTGGTGGCGAATTCCATGCCAGTAACGCGATTTTTAAACCGCTCGACTTCCAGGAAACGCTGAACAATCTGTGTCCGGATATCGCCTTTTATTCCGCGGCAGGCGTTCATATCGAGAAAGGCGCGACCTGTTTTAATCTGGAAGAACTGCCGGTGAAGCACTGGGCAATGTCGATGGCGCAGCATCACGTTTTGGTGGTCGATCACAGCAAGTTTGGCAAGGTGCGGCCTGCGAGGATGGGGGAATTAAAACGCTTTGATACCATCATCAGTGATAACCGCCCTGACGATGAGTTTGTTGAGTACGCTAAAGCGCAACGTATCACGCTGAAGTATTAAGAGATACTGCCGGACGGCGATTGCGCCATCCGGCATAGGTAAGGTTAAGAGAACCAACCACCAAACCACTGGTGGAATTTCATCATCACAAAGTCCCACATGCGGCTAAAGAAACCACCCTCTTGCACATCCTCCATCACCATCAACGGACGTTGCTCAATGGATTTTCCGTTCAACTGAAAGTCGATAGTGCCCACAACCTGACCTTTCTTCAGCGGTGCAGTTAGCTGTGGTTCAGTCAGGGTAAAGCTGGCCTTCAGGTTTTTGAGCTGGCCACGCGGGATGGTCACAGAACCGCCTTCTCCGGCCCCCAAATTCACTTCACTCTTATCGCCAAACCATACGCGCTGAGTAACGAAAGTCGCATCCGGCTTGATCGGCGTAACAGTTTCAAAGAAGCGGAAGCCCCAGGTCAGCAGCTTTTCTGACTCATTAAAACGAATGCGATCGGTTTTCGCCCCCAGCACCACGGAGATCAGGCGCATATCGCCCTGGGTCGCGGAAGCCACCAGGTTGTATCCCGCCCCGGCAGTGGTCCCGGTTTTCATACCATCCACGTTCAGGTTGGTGCTCCACAACAGACGGTTGCGGTTCGGTTGACGAATTTTATTGAAGGTAAATTCTTTCTCTTTGTGAATAGCATACTCTTCCGGCACATCGTGAATTAACGCCTTCCCGAGCAGCGCCATATCACGTGCGGTACTGAACTGTCCTGCCGCATCCAGACCGTGCACCGTCTGGAAAGTAGTGTTGGTCAGCCCCAGTTTTTTCGCATAGCCGTTCATCAGACCAATAAAGGATTCCTGGCTGCCGGCAACGTAATCAGCGAGTGCAATACACGCATCGTTACCTGACTGAATGATAACGCCTTTATTCAGATCTGACACCGCAACCTGATCGCCGGGCTTGAGGAACATGACCGACGAACCGCGCAGGGCTGGATTACCGGTCGCCCAGGCGTCTTTGCCCACAGTGACCATGTCGTTGAGGTTAATTTTTCCGGCCTTCAGCGCCTGCCCAACCACATAGCTGGTCATGATTTTGGTCAGACTGGCAGGATCCAGTTTCTCATCAGCATTACCTTCCGCCAGCACCTTGCCACTGGCGTAATCCATCAGAATCCACGCGCGCGCGTCCACGCTCGGCGGGGCCGTCGGTTGCTCCGCCGCCTGTACGGTCGGCGCCAAAAGGATTAAGAGTGCAGAACCTGCAGCAAAGCTGCGAAGTGAAGAGAAGTATTGCGTCATAAATGCCACCCGAGTATCCATTCCAAAAAACCACGTCATACCACACCGTGTTTACACAAAACCGGCCAAGCGACCTCGACCAACCCATGCAGAAAAAGTCTGATGGATGACGTGTAAAATAAGTGCGGTGAGTAATAACGCACTAACGAGCTTAAAGAAACCGTAAGTTGGTAAAGTTTTTAAAGTTTATGCAATAACGCCGCGCTGCGCTGCTCCTGGCACGATTTTTTTAGACTTTGTTGCGTAAATATTAGGTTTACCCCACCATGTGAGCTAGTCAGATGGCATCTGCAGCCATAAAGCTGCTCAATTAATTTGCGGGGTTACTATGATTACACTGTGGGGTCGCAATAACTCGACCAACGTAAAAAAAGTATTGTGGACGCTCGAGGAACTGGAACTGCCGTATAACCAAATTCTGGCGGGCGGACAGCATGGCGGTAACCGCGATGCCGACTATCTGGCACTAAACCCGAACGGACTGGTCCCGTTGCTACGCGATGATGAAACGGACGTTGTTCTGTGGGAATCCAATACCATTGTCCGCTATCTGGCCGCTCAGTACGGACAAAAACGTTTGTGGATTGACGCTCCGGCCGCGCGCGCCGTCGGCGAAAAATGGATGGACTGGGCAAATCAGACGCTAAGCCCCGCGCATCGGGTTATCTTATTTGGCCTGGTCAGAACACCTGCCGATCAGCGCGATCTAGCGGCCATTGAGGCCAGTAAGCAAGTTTGCGATAACCTGTTTGCCATTCTGGATAACGCGCTGGCGGACCAGCCATGGTTCTCCGGCGCTGAATTTGGCACTGCCGATATCGCCGTTGCGCCGTTCATCTATAACCTGTTCAACGTTGGCCTGAGCTGGACCCCGCGCCCTCATCTGGAGCGCTGGTATCAACAACTGACCGAGCGCCCGGCGTTTCAAAAAATCGTGATGATCCCGGTTAGCTAAACAAATCAGGGACTCACTTTTAGTAATTCCCCGTCGGACTCGTCGGTTAACACGTACATATAACCGTCTGGTCCGACGCGCACATCTCGGATCCGTTGCCCCCTTTCCTGCAACAGACGACCATCCTCAGTGACCGTATTCCCTTTAACGCTCAGTACGATCACTTCTTTATCTTTCAACGCGCCGATGAACAACTTCTGCCGCCACTGTGGAAAGGTATCGCTATTATAAAAAGCCATTCCGCTGACCGCTGGCGACTTTTCCCAGTAAAAGATGGGTTGTTCCGTGCCAGCAACAATTTGACCTTTTGCTTCGGGAATTTTCAAACCACTGTAGTTAACACCCCAGGTCGCGACAGGCCAACCGTAGTTTTTCCCTTTCTCGGGGATATTAATTTCATCGCCTCCGCGTGGACCATGCTCATTGAGCCACAACACATCACTCCACGGATTCATCGCCATACCCTGCGGGTTGCGGATGCCATACGACCAAATCTCTGCCCGCGCTCCCGCCATGTTCACAAACGGATTATCCGGTGGAATTTTGCCCTCATCGGTCAGCCGTACGACCTTGCCCTGCAGCTTATCCAGATCCTGGGCGGTAGCGCGTTGATTATTCTCCCCCAGGCCAATAAACAGATAGCCGTTGCCATCAAATACCAGACGTCCACCAAAATGGTTTCCGGTAGAGAGCTTTGGCTGTTGGCGAAAAACGGTCTGAAATCCTTGCAGGTGTTTGAGATCGTCACTCAATCGCCCGTAGCCTACCGCGGTGCCCGCTTTGCCTTCGCGGTCGGTTTCAGCGAAGCTTAGCCACACCCGACGGGATCGTTCAAAGTCCGGAGCTAACACCACATCAAGCAATCCGCCCTGACCATTCGCCCAGACTTTTGGTACGCCGGTTAGCGGGTCGGAAAGCCCTTTATCAGGCTGCCAGAGTCGAAGCTGTCCACCTTTGAGCGTAATGAGCATACCGCGGTTATCGGGTAAAAAAGCCAGTGACCATGGGTGATCGAGTTTGGTTTGCAGCACTTCCACTTTTACCGCGACGGCATAAGAGGAAAATAGCGCAAGTGGGATAGCACAGAGAAAGAGTCGACGCATAACACCTCCTTAATGGCTCTGCATAAAGCGTAGCCAGCAAGGGGAATCACCCCGTCATATTTACATAATCTTAACGAAAAGGGGGAGCGCCCTCCCCCTGATTCAGACGTGTTCCAGCGTTGGGTAAGATTGCAAACTCTGGATACTCAGCGTCAGCGTTGTCAGGCAGTTTTCCAGTTTCTCTGCGTTAACGGCGATAAACGTTGGACAATCATGGTGTCCACTCATAAGACAAACAGCGGCGGCGGCTAACGCCCCTTCAGCACGATGAAGGGCATTCCACTCTTCCTGATCAAGATGCATACCGTGAAGCTGTGATTGTTCGTGCAATTCGCGATTCAGTGCAAAAAAATTATCACGCAGACGATCGCTCTCGCTGACTGACATGTAGCCTTTCGCTTTTCTCAACAGCAGATAAGCGGCAAGTTCGATACGGGCGTTTATCAATTTGTTGAGAAGATCGGTTCTCAGTCTGTCAACAACCATACTTTGTTCCTCCTCTTTCCAACTATGGTGCAACTTAATAGTATGGTTGTTTTTTGAACAAAGTCGTGTCCAGGATCAATCCATCACTTAAAATTAACATAATTTACAAATAATCTTTAATTCCGCGCCCGGCAGGCCGCTGATGGTATGAGATTGCGATACAATTTTTGTTCAGAACTCTGTAGAATCCCTGCCCTGAATATTCCAATAACTGAACACTTTTTACGCTATGAGCAATGTAACCCACCAGCCGAAAATCGGCTTTGTCTCCCTCGGCTGCCCGAAAAACCTCGTCGATTCTGAGCGCATCCTGACCGAACTTCGTACCGAAGGCTATGATGTCGTGCCAAGCTACGACGACGCGGATATGGTTATCGTTAATACCTGCGGCTTTATCGACAGTGCGGTTCAGGAATCCCTGGAAGCAATCGGCGAAGCGCTTAACGAAAACGGCAAGGTGATCGTCACCGGTTGTCTGGGCGCGAAAGTCGATCAGATCCGTGAAGTCCACCCGAAGGTGCTGGAAATCACCGGGCCGCATAGCTACGAGCAGGTTCTGGAGCACGTTCACCATTACGTACCCAAACCAAAGCATAATCCGTTCCTGAGCCTGGTTCCTGAGCAGGGTGTCAAGCTGACTCCGCGCCATTACGCCTATCTGAAGATTTCTGAAGGCTGTAATCACCGCTGTACGTTCTGCATTATTCCATCCATGCGCGGCGATCTGGTGAGCCGTCCGATTGGCGACGTCCTCAGCGAAGCCAAGCGTCTGGTCGATGCGGGCGTGAAAGAGATTCTGGTAATCTCTCAGGATACCTCTGCGTACGGTGTGGATGTGAAACACCGGACCGGTTTCCATAACGGCGAGCCGGTCAAAACCAGCATGGTTGATCTGTGCGAACAGTTATCAAAACTGGGGATCTGGACGCGCCTACATTACGTCTACCCCTACCCGCACGTTGATGACGTGATCCCGCTGATGGCAGAAGGGAAAATCCTGCCGTATCTGGACATCCCGTTACAGCATGCCAGCCCGCGTATTCTTAAACTGATGAAACGCCCAGGCTCCGTAGACAGACAGCTGGCGCGCATCAAACAGTGGCGTGAAATCTGCCCTGAACTGACGCTGCGCTCCACCTTCATTGTTGGTTTCCCGGGTGAAACGGAAGAAGACTTCCAAATGTTGCTCGACTTCCTGAAGGAAGCACGTCTGGATCGCGTGGGCTGCTTTAAATACAGCCCGGTAGAAGGCGCTGGCGCTAATGACCTGCCGGATCAAATCCCGGAAGAGGTGAAAGAAGAACGCTGGAACCGCTTTATGCAATTGCAACAGCAGATCTCTGCTGAACGTTTGCAAGAGAAAGTGGGCCGCGAGATTCTGGTTATCGTTGATGAAGTTGACGAAGAAGGCGCAATTGGTCGTAGCATGGCTGATGCTCCGGAAATCGACGGCGCGGTATACCTGAATGGTGAAACCAAGGTGAAACCTGGTGATATCATCCGCGTGAAGGTCGAAAACGCAGATGAATACGATCTGTGGGGTTCACGCGTTTAATAAGCGTAACTCAACCGTAGGCCGGATAAGCGTTACGTCTTATCCGGCCTGTAATTTATCCTTTTATCTTCGGGTCCAGCGCGTCGCGCAGACCATCTCCCAGTAAGTTAAACGCCAGCACCGTCAGGAATATCGCTACCGCCGGGAAAATCGCCACGTGCGGCGCGATCACCATGTCAGCACGCGCTTCATTAAGCATTGCCCCCCACTCCGGCGTCGGCGGCTGTGCGCCTAATCCCAGAAATGACAGGCTCGCGGCAGAGATGATCGACGAGCCAATTCGCATGGTAAAAAAGACCACGATCGATGAAACCGTACCCGGCAGGATATGGTTAAAAATGATAGTCGTATCGCTGGCACCAATACTGCGCGCAGACTCAATAAACGTCTGTTGCTTCAGCACCAGTGTATTTCCGCGCACCAGACGCGCGAAAGCAGGAATGGAGAAAATGGCCACGGCGATAATCACGTTCGCAATGCCGCTGCCCAGCACGGCGACCACGGCTATCGCCAGCAGAATGCCGGGAAAGGCGAACAGCACATCGCAGATACGCATAATCAGCCGATCCCACCAACCTTCGTAGTATCCCGCCAGCAGACCCAGCACTGTGCCAATCGCAGCGCCAATAAACACGGCAAAGACTCCTGCCGCCAGCGAGATTTGGGCGCCAACCAGCACGCGGCTAAAGATATCTCGTCCCAGAGAATCGACACCAAACCAGTGCAGCATCGACGGCCCATCATTCAAACGGTCATAATCGAAGTAATTCTCGGCATCAAATGGCGTCAGCCAGCGGGCAAAAATCGCCACCATGATCAGGAGCAATACAAACAGCCCAGCGAACATCGCCATGTGCTGTCGACGGAAACGACGCCAGAACTCATGCCACGGTGTGCGTATCTGCTCTGGCTTAACAAGGGGCATTGCATTCAAAATCGCCTGTCGGCGCCAGTTAAAAAATCGCATCCTTACTTGTACCTGATAGCCGGATTAATGGCGGCGTAAAGCACATCCACCACTAAGTTGATAAGAATAAACTCCAGAGAAAACAACAGTACCTCGGCCTGAATCACCGGGTAGTCGCGCATTTCGACGGAGTCCACCAGCAGTCGCCCAAGCCCAGGCCAGTTGAACACCTTCTCAACCACGATTGATCCACCAAGCAAAAAGCCAAACTGTAGTCCCATCATGGTGACCACCGGGATCATCGCGTTACGCAGACCATGTTTTAACACCACCCAGGTCTCACTCACCCCTTTAGCCCGCGCGGTGCGCATATAGTCTTCGCTGAGCACATCGACGAACGAGGCGCGGGTAAACCGGGCCAGCACCGCAGCCACCGCCGCGCCCAGAGTAATAGACGGGAGGATATAGTGCAGCCAGGTGTCAGCGCCAACGGTTGGCAACCAGCCAAGCTCAACGGAGAATATCTGCATGAGCAGCATGCCAAGCGCAAACGCCGGGAACGAGATCCCGGTGACCGCCAGCGTCATACTCAACCTGTCCGGCCAGCGATTGCGCCATACGGCTGCAATGATCCCCGCCGTCATACCAAATAACACAGCCCATGCCATACTCGCAATTGTCAGCCATAACGACGGCATAAAACGGCTGGCTATCTCTTCGGAAACCGGGCGACGAGAAACCATCGACGTGCCAAAATCGCCTTGCAACACGTTGGTCATGTAATGCCAGAACTGAATATGCAGCGGTTGGTCCAGACCCAGCTGCTTGCGTACCAGTTCAATCACCTCGGCGTCAGCTTCCGGTCCGGCAATCAGCCGGGCCGGATCGCCGGGTAGCAGGTGAACAAATAAAAACACCAGCACCGCAACAATCAATAGCGTTGGGATCAACCCCAGCAGGCGCTTGAAAACATAGTTAAGCATCACGCTCCCTTCGCCGGCCCCTGGTTAACGGGGCCGAATGAATAGCTTATTTTAAATCCGCATCATCAAAGCTAAATCCGGTGTCCGGCATAATCCAGAACCCGGTCAATCTGGTGCTGTGCGCCGAAATCAGTTTTTCCACAACCAGTGGGATCCACGGCGACTCTTTCCAGATAATATCCTGCGCATCCTTGTACAGCTTCGCTTTCTGCGCCGGATCGTTGGTTTGCAACGCTGCCGCTAAATCACTGTCCACCTGCTTATTGCTATAGAACGCCGTATTAAACAGTGTTGGCGGCCAGTTTTGTGATGCAAATAGCGGTGACAGCGCCCAGTCAGCTTCCCCCGTAGAGGCAGACCAGCCCGTGTAGAACATCCGCACCCCGCTCTCTTTCTGCGCTTTACCCTCTACTTCCGCCGCGCGCTGGCCGGCATCCATCGCTGTTACCTGAGCCTTAACTCCCACCTGCGCCAGCTGCTGCTGGGTAAATTGCAGCACTTTCTGCGCGGTACTGTGATTATGCGAAGACCATAGCGTGGTGGTAAAACCGTTCGGATAACCTGCTTCTTTCAGCAGTTCGCGCGCTTTCGCCGGGTCGTATGGCCATGGCGTATAGCTTTGCGCATAGGCTATCGACGGAGGAAGAACGCCCGTTGCTGGCGTGGCATAACCCGCAAACGCCACTTTCACCAGCGCCTGGCGGTTGATGGCATAATTCAGCGCTTCACGCACCTTCGGGTTGTCGAATGGTTTTTGCGTGACGTTCATGCTGATATAACGTTGCATAATAGACGGACTGGCCACCAGTTCCAGGTTTTTATTCTTCGCCAGTAACGCAGCCTGCTCGTAAGGGATCGGGAAGGCAAACTGCGCTTCCCCGGTCTGCAGCATGGCCGCACGCGTGTTGTTGTCGGTCACCGGACGCCAGGTAATCGTATCCAGCTTTGGCAGCCCTTGCTGCCAGTAACCCGCGAACTTCTTAACCTTCACAAAATCTGTCTGATTCCAGGTATCAAGCTGGTACGGCCCGGTCCCCACAGGGTGGAAACCGATCTCCTTACCGTATTTCTCCAGCGCGGCGGGAGAAATCATTGCCGTTGCCGGATGCGCCAGAATATTGATAAAGGCAGAGAACGGCTGTTTCAGCGTAATCTTCACCGTCGACGGATCGACGACTTCGGTTTTATCGATATTCTTATACAGGTTGTAGCGTTTCAGACGGTTTTCCGGATTGCTGGCGCGATCGAGGTTGGCTTTAACCGCATCGGCGTTGAAGTCGGTGCCATCCTGAAATTTCACGCCCTGACGCAGCTTAAGAGTGTAAGTCAGGCCGTCATCAGAAACCGTATAGCTCTCTGCCAGCACATTTTTCAGCTTCATCTCTTTATCAAGACCAAACAGTCCCTGATAAAACGACTTCGCTACCGCCTGCGACAATGTGTCATTCGCGTCATAGGGGTCAAGCGTGGTGAAATTGGATCCTACCGCCACCACCACGTCTTTGGCCGCCCAGCCAGGCGATGCGGCCAGCGCAGAGGCCACTCCCAAAGCAACCAGCCATTTCCGAGCAACAATTTTTGTCATGTTATTCTCCTTAAACCCTGTCTGCCTGTTATAAACGTGAAAGCGCATTTTCTGGTTGCCCACGCGCAACATAATGCCCCGGGCCAACTAACTGTAACGACACGGGGGAAATCTCTTCGCCGCGCTTGCGGATATTGCTGGGGATATCATCCGACAACAGCACACGCTGTGGTCGGTGATGCGATGGATCGGCAACTGGTACTGCCGCCATCAGTTTGCGCGTATACGGATGTTGCGGATTTTCAAACACCGCGCGTCGGGGGCCAATCTCAACGATTTGCCCGAGATACATCACCGCCACACGGTGACTGATCCGTTCCACCACCGCCATATCGTGGGAAATAAACAGGTATGCAATTCCCATTTCCCGCTGCAGGTCGAGCAACAGGTTGATAATTTGCCCACGAATTGAAACATCCAACGCCGAGACAGATTCATCGGCAATAATCACTTTGGGATTGAGTGCCAATGCCCGTGCAATACAGATACGCTGACGCTGACCGCCGGAAAACTCGTGCGGATAGCGCCAGGCATGCTCAGGCAGCAATCCTACGCGTTCCAGCAGCCATGCAACTCGTTTTGACCCCGCATCCCCCTGCAATAACCCATGCACCCGTAGCGGCTCCAGAATGGAATATCCCACCGTCTGACGTGGATCGAGCGAGGCATACGGATCCTGGAAGATAAACTGAATATCCCTACGCAGCGGCTGCAACTTGCTGGCAGCAAGGGTATCAATACGCTGTCCGTTGAAAATGATTTCCCCACGCTGAGACTCAACCAGGCGCAACAGCGCCCGCCCGGTGGTGGATTTCCCACAGCCCGACTCCCCCACCAGCGAGAGCGTTTCTCCCGGCCACAGGTCAAAGCTGACGTTTTCCACTGCATGCACCTCGCGAGTCACGCGATTTAGAATGCCGCTACGCAGAGGAAAACGCGTCACCAGGTTACGTACCTGCAAAATTGGCTCGCCTTCAACCACGGTATCCTGTTCGGTCTGTGGCTCTACATGGCTGGGATCGTGTAATGAAATAAGCGGGAAACGGCGCGGAAGTTCATGCCCGTTCATTGCCCCAAGCTGCGGCACGGCTGCCAGCAGCGCTTTAGTATAAGGATGCTGGGGAGCGTGAAAAATCTGCTCAACGCTGCCGGTTTCTACCGCCTCGCCCTGATACATCACCAGCACGCGGTCGGCAATATCCGCCACAACGCCCATATCGTGGGTAATAAAGATCACTCCCATCGACATATCCTGCTGCAACACTTTTATCAGTTGCAGGATCTGCGCCTGAATGGTGACATCCAGCGCGGTTGTCGGCTCATCAGCAATTAAAACCGCAGGGCGACACGACAGTGCCATGGCGATCATCACCCGCTGGCGCATACCGCCGGAAAGCTGGTGTGGATAACGCGATAAAATCGCCTTCGCCTCGGGGATACGCACCTGATCGAGCATTCGCTTCGCTTCTACCATCGCCTCTTCGTGACTGGCCCCCTGGTGCAAGCGGATAGACTCGGCAATTTGCTCGCCCACGGTAAACACCGGATTAAGCGATGTCATAGGCTCCTGGAAGATCATCGCGATATCCGCACCGCGCACGTGACGCATTTGTGATGCGCTCTGTTCACCCAGCTCAATAACCTGTCGATTACGGCGTCGGAGGAGCATTTCATCGCAGCTCACCTCGCCGCCGGACTGTTCAATCAGACGCATCAGCGACAAGGCGGTCACCGACTTACCAGAACCAGACTCGCCGACTATCGCCAGCGTTTCGCCACGCTTCAGGCGAAATGACAGATTGCGCACTGCGCTGACACGCTGCTGCTCCTGTTCAAAGGCAATATTCAGATTGCTGACTGCCAGCACATCGCTGGCATCAAGCTCATCACTGTGTGGCAACGCTATCTCCTTTTTCCCGATAAATACCGGTGGTTGGCGTATCACCTGCGTATCCCCAGGCGCGGTACATGCCTTCGCTGTTAAACGGCAAAGCGACATTGCCTTCATGATCGATAGCAATTAAACCGCCGCTGCCGCCAAGCGCCGGTAATTTTTCCATCACTACGCGTTCACACGCTTCGGATAAACTCAGACCGCCGTAGTCCATCAACGCCGCAATGTCATAGGCCGCCAAAGCACGAATAAAGACTTCTCCGGTTCCGGTGCAGGAGACTGCCACACTTGCATTATTTGCATAACAGCCTGCGCCAACCAACGGACTGTCACCCACCCGCCCCGGTAATTTATTGGTCATCCCGCCGGTCGATGTTGCTGCCGCCAGATTGCCAAACATATCTAACGCGACCGCACCCACGGTACCCATTTTGTTGTTTTCATCCAGCGGGCTCGCGCTATGGTCCAGCACCGTTTCACCCGCTGTTCGCGCCGCCAGAAGTTGAGCGTAGCGTTCTGGCGTCGAGAAAATATCCGCTGATACGCGCTCCATACCCTGCGCAATGGCAAAGTTTTCAGCCCCTTCACCTATCATCATGACGTGTGGGCTGTGTTCCATTACCAGCCGTGCCGCGAGAATCGGGTTTCGCAGATGGCTTACCCCGGCGACGGCGCCTGCGTTCAGCGTATTACCGTCCATCACACAGGCGTCCAGCTCATGGGTTTCATCACGGGTATACACCGCGCCAATTCCGGCATTAAACAATGGACACTCTTCCAGCAGGCGCACGGCCTCGGTAACGACATCCAGTGCGCTACGACCGTCTTCAAGCATCCGCTGGCCGGTTTCAACGATATCCGACAGCGCCTGTATATAACGCAACTCTTGCTCCTGGCTCAGCTGCGAACGGGTAATAGCCCCTGCGCCGCCGTGAATTGCAATGACTGCTTTACCCATTTTTTTCGTCCATTAGGTGGCAGGTACCGGGGTTATAAATATCAGAATTTCTGTGACTTATTGATTCGATTTTTGAATATAGAAAGATGCAGACGTCATGTAAAGGTTAAGGCCCGTACCTCACCCCCCATCCCATCAGGTTATTTAGATGAGTTAATCAGAAAGGGGATCTTCCAACATCGTTGAATATATTATTCAAGCCGATCGGCAATCTGTTTTTTTGCATAAAACACAAAGCGTTCAACAGACGGCATAGACGCAGCCCAGTTCTTTTTGGTTAACCCCAGGTATTCCGCACGCGCGGCTTGCAGCGTGTCAGCATACTCAACGGGTAATTGCGGTATAAGCCAGGCGGCGGCTTCATCTTTAGCGACAATATTGCCCGTAACCAGGCTGTACCAAATACGCGCCAGAGTAAGGATGATATTTCGCTCGTCACCCTCTAAATCGCCCGTTTTCTGCCACATATCAAGAATATGCCGAAATGTTTGCACGACATCGCTAAAAGGAATGACGTTGAATAACGTCTCAGCGGCTTCACCGAACAACGCTACGCTGGCGCGCCTGGCCTGGGTCAGCAGGATGGAAAGATCAGGATCCACCTGTGTCGGTTCAACAATTCCCGCGCGAATATCGTCACGCAACCATTCGCCAAATTGCATTTCTCTTGACGGTGGGAATTGCCAGGGTACAAGTTGTGAATAGATCACGATGGTCACTTCCAGCGCCCGATATCTATCAACGCTACCAGGCGGGGCTGATATTTCCAGAAAACCCTGCATCAGATCTTTTCTTTGCCGGGTAGTAAGTGGCTGCCTAATGGTAACCAGTAAATCGATATCGCTTTGGGGCTTTAAGCCACCTTCAACAGCAGAGCCATACAAATGAACAGCAACCAGGTCGCCCTCGATAATCCGCGCAATCAGTGCACTGGCGGCATTCACCTGTCGTCGAATTGAATCCGGGATAGTCGCAGACATTTAGCCTCCTGGAGAAAAAGCAGAAATCATGAGTCTATACTGCATTTTTCCTGTAGCGCTAATCTCTGGCAGAAAACCTGTATCAGATCTGATCCTAAGCCTGAGGTAGCATACTGTCCGCGTCCATTTTCTGACATAATGAGCGGATTCGATTTTGCCCCGCAGGAGTCTTCTCATGGAATTTACCGCCGGACTGATGCCGCTTGAAACGGCTCTTTCTCAGATGCTTTCGCGTATTACCCCACTCACCGCCGTCGAAACGCTGCCGCTGGTTCAATGCTTTGGCCGTATTCTGGCCACCGACATCGTCTCCCCGATTGATGTGCCGGGATTCGATAACTCGGCAATGGATGGCTATGCGGTGCGATTAGCCGATTTACAATCAGACCAGCCTCTTGCGGTGGCTGGCAAAGCCTTTGCTGGACAGCCATTTCACGGCGAATGGCCTGCGGGAACCTGCATCCGTATTATGACCGGAGCCCCGGTGCCTGCCGGTTGTGAAGCCGTGGTAATGCAGGAGCAAACGGAACAAACTGACGACGGTGTGCGTTTTACCTCCGACGTCCGCAGCGGACAAAATATTCGTCTGCGCGGTGAAGATATTGCAAACGGCGCGGTGGTATTCCCCACAGGAACTCGTCTGACAACCGCCGAGCTTCCCGTGCTGGCTTCGCTCGGTATTGCCGAGGTTCCCGTTGTGCGTAAAGTCCGCGTGGCATTGTTCTCCACCGGTGATGAGCTGCAATTGCCGGGTCAGCCGCTGGGCGACGGGCAGATTTATGACACAAACCGTCTGACCGTTCACCTGATGCTGCAGCAGTTGGGCTGCGAGGTGATCAACTTAGGGATTATTCGCGACAATCCCAACGCGCTGCGGGCCGCATTTATCGAAGCCGACAGCCAGGCCGACGTTGTCATCAGCTCTGGTGGCGTTTCGGTAGGCGAAGCGGATTACACCAAAACCATTCTGGAAGAGCTGGGAGAAATTGCCTTCTGGAAGCTGGCTATCAAACCCGGTAAACCGTTCGCCTTTGGCAAACTGAGCAACAGCTGGTTTTGCGGCCTGCCGGGTAACCCGGTGTCTGCTGCCCTCACCTTTTATCAACTGGTACAACCGCTGCTGGCGAAACTCAGCGGCAACACCGCCTGTGGGTTGCCTCCGCGCCAGCGCGTGCGCACCGCTTCACGCCTGAAGAAAACGCCAGGGCGTCTGGATTTTCAGCGTGGTGTATTGCAGCGTACCGCGGAAGGCGAACTGGAAGTCACTACCACCGGGCACCAGGGCTCGCATATTTTTAGCTCCTTTAGCCAGGGCAATTGCTTTATTGTGCTGGAGCGCGATCGCGGTAACGTTGAGGTCGGAGAATGGGTTGAAGTTGAGCCATTTAACGCACTGTTTGGAGGTCTGTAATGGCAGAACTCAGCGACCAGGAGATGATGCGCTATAACCGGCAAATCATTCTGCGCGGCTTCGATTTCGAAGGTCAGGAAGCGCTCAAAGATGCGCGGGTACTGGTCGTTGGTCTGGGGGGACTGGGATGTGCTGCAACCCAGTACCTTGCTGGTGCTGGCGTCGGGCATTTAACCCTGCTCGACTTTGACACGGTCTCCGTGTCGAACCTCCAACGCCAGACGCTGCACAGCGATGCAACCGTAGGGCAACCAAAAGTGATATCCGCTCGTGACGCGCTAACGCGGATTAACCCTTATATCGCCATTACGCCGGTGAATGCGCTGCTGGACGATAGCGAGATTCACGCGCTTATTGCCGAACATGATTTGGTGCTGGACTGTACGGATAACGTCAGCATCCGCAATCAGCTGAATGCCGGATGCTATGCCGCCAGAGTTCCGCTGGTTTCCGGTGCAGCGATTCGCATGGAAGGGCAAATTACCGTCTTTACGTATCAGGAAGGCGAGCCCTGCTACCGTTGCCTGAGCCGTCTATTCGGTGAAAACGCCCTGACCTGCGTAGAAGCTGGAGTGATGGCCCCGCTGATCGGCGTGATCGGCTCGTTACAGGCGATGGAAGCCATTAAGCTGCTGGCAAACTACGGTAAACCGGCATCCGGAAAAATCGTCATGTACGATGCCATGACCTGCCAGTTTCGCGAAATGAAGCTGATGCGTAATCCGGGGTGCGAGGTCTGCGGGCAATAAACGAAAGCCCCGGCGGCGTTTGTTATCCGGGGCTGAATTAATATACGTTCAATACGTCAGTGATTTAACGTCATCTTCAGAAAGCCCAGTAATCCTCACGATGACCGCCCGTGGGAGACCATCGTCCAGCATTGAGTGAGCAATGCGTAACGCTTCCTCGCGGCGGCCTTCAACCAAGCCTTTTTGCATTCCTTCCCGCATCCCCTTTCGCTGTCCTGCCCTACGTATTTTTTCCACAATATTCATTGTACTCTCCTTGTGTTCGGGTACCCGCTGCGCCAGCTTGCGCATAAATCGTCCAAAGCGCGGTTTGTGACCGTGCTGGATTAGCAGGTAATTAAACAGCGCTTTTAGCTGGCTGTCATTAGCGCTTCCGGTAACCAACAGCGCGGCCAGCTTGTCCACCAACCCCATCAAATCGCGCTGACGAATATGCTTTTGAATCAGTTCCAGAAGAGCAATGCGTCGGTGCTGCATAATTTCTTCATCTGGAACAACGGTAATATCTACCAGCGGAAAAGCTGACAGGTAGAGCTGACGTGCAAGTGTTGGATTATCAAACTCATCCAGCCAGCATAGAGAGAAGGGATAAGGTGTATCGATTCCGTGATAAAACAGCATCAGCACAACTAAAGGTAACGTATTATGCCCGGCGTCGAGGTGACTTTGCATTGCCGCTATCGCATAACGCATCAGGCGAAATGCCATATGAACATCCGGGCGGCTTTGATGTTCGATTACGACATAAATATAGCCGTGCCCTTCACTGGTTTTCATCGACCAAAGTACATCGGAATAATATGCACGTAAGTTATCCTCGATAAAACTGGTCGGTTGCAGCTTTAATGTCGAAAAATCGCACAGCGTTCGTAGCGTGGAGGGAAGATGGATTTCAATGAAATCGCGCGCCGTTTCCGGGTATTTTAAAAACGTTTTAAATAGCGCATCGTGCGGCGTGGATGTGGGTGATTTTTTCATGGCGGTCCGTCACCTGATTAACATGATGACACGACTGTACCTGCCATGATGACGGGTCGCATGCCGACTTTGTCGGTTTTACGAGGGGGATTCGCAGATAAAAGCGTACAACTGCAACACATTCATTTTGACGGAATCATGTACGCAATAATGCCGGGACTACATCCCGGCACTCTCGTTTAAATAGATGTGCGACCGAATGCGCTCTGCCAGTCGTGCTCAAACTTCGCGACGGCAGCATCAACTGCCGGAGAGCTAATCATCTGCTGAGCAACGTCCAGCGGTAGCGTGATGGACTCGCAGCCTGCCAGCAGGCAATCCAGCGCCTGACGCGGCGTTTTAAAACTGGCTGCCAGTACTTTGGCGTGCGGGGCATGCATTTTTAGTAACGTCTGCAGGTCGGTCACCGTCTGAATGCCATCCCCTCCTTGCGCATCCACGCGGTTAACGTATGGCGCAACATATTCCGCACCTGCCAGTGCAGCCAATAACCCTTGAGCTGCACCGTATACCGCAGTACCCAACGTCGGGATCCCTTCTTCTTTCAGCAATTTTATAGCCGCCAGACCTTCTGCTGTTACCGGCACTTTGACCACGATATCAGCAATGATTGCCCGCAGCTTACGCGCATCGCTAACCATCCCTTCGGCGGTGGTCGCCATCACCTGAGCAAACAGACGGCCTTGTCCTCCCATCGCTTCCTGCAGTTGCGGCAGTAGTACTTCCAGCGTCTGATTCCCCGCCGCCACAATACTCGGGTTAGTGGTCACCCCTGCCAGCGGGAAAATGCGCGCCAGAGCTTTTACCGCATCAACGTCAGACGTATCTAAATAGAGTTCCATAACCTTTCCTCAAACGAATAATTAGCATGAATAAAAGGTAGCACGGCGAAACCTCACGGTTAGTTGACGCACGTCAATATAACTTTCATTCGAAAGTAATTTAATCTTTATACGAAAGAAAAGAGGTCGCTTATGATTTTCAATATCCAGCGCTATTCCACGCATGATGGCCCCGGGATCCGTACTGTGGTGTTCCTTAAGGGATGCTCCCTGGGCTGTCGGTGGTGCCAGAATCCGGAAAGTCGCGCCCGTACGCAGGATCTGCTCTATGACGCACGTCTGTGCCTTGACGGTTGCGATCTCTGTGCTCAGGCCGCACCCGCGGTAATTGATCGGGCACTAAGCGGGTTGCTGATTCATCGCGAAAAACTGACCGATGACGATCTGACGGCGCTGACCCACTGCTGTCCAACGCAGGCACTAACCGTCTGTGGAGAGGTAAAAAGCGTGGACGAAATCATGGCGACCGTATTGCGTGATAAACCGTTTTACGATCGCAGCGGAGGGGGCCTCACCCTGTCCGGTGGTGAACCGTTTATGCAGCCAGAGCTGGCGGCTTCTTTGCTCAAAGCCAGCCACGACGCCGGCATTCATACCGCAGTGGAAACCTGCCTGCATGTCCCGTGGAAGTATATTGAACCATCATTATCTGACGTCGATCTGTTTCTGGCCGATCTAAAACACGTGGCGGATGCGCCGTTTAAACAGTGGACCGATGGCAGCGCCTCTCGTGTGCTGGAAAATCTAAAAAAACTGGCCGCAGCTGGTAAAAAAATGATTATCCGCGTACCGCTGATTCAGGGATTCAACGCTGACGAAGCCGCCATCCAGGCTATTACCGATTTTGCTGCCGACGAGCTTCACGTCGGGGAGATTCATTTTTTGCCCTACCACACCCTTGGTATCAACAAATACCACTTACTCAGTCAACCCTACAACGCACCGGATAAACCGCTTGATGCGCCTGCACTGCTCGAATTTGCCCAGCAGTATGCCAGCCTTAAAGGTTTAACCGCGACCCTACGAGGATAATCGCCATGACCACTCTGAAACTGGACACACTCAGCGATCGTATCAAAGCGCATAAAACAGCCCTGATCCACATCGTGAAACCGCCGGTTTGTACCGAGCGCGCCCAGCACTATACCGAGATGTATCAGCAACACCTGGATAAGCCGATCCCGGTACGCCGCGCGCTGGCGCTGGCCCATCATCTGGCGGAACGCACCATCTGGATCAAGCATGACGAACTGATTATCGGTAACCAGGCAAGCGAAGTGCGCGCCGCGCCGATCTTCCCGGAATACACCGTCTCCTGGATTGAAAAAGAGATCGACGACCTCGCCGACAGACCGGGCGCAGGCTTTGCGGTAAGCGAAGAGAATAAACGCGTCTTACACGAGGTGTGTCCGTGGTGGCGTGGTCAGACCGTGCAGGATCGCTGCTACGGGATGTTCACTGACGAGCAGAAAGGGCTGCTGGAAACCGGCATTATCAAAGCCGAAGGTAATATGACCTCCGGCGACGCACACCTGGCGGTGAACTTCCCGCTACTACTGGAAAAAGGTCTCGACGGCCTGCGCCACAAGGTCGATGAACGTCGCTCCCGCATCAATCTGACGTGTCTGGACGATCTCCACGGCGATCAGTTCCTGAAAGCGATTGATATCGTGCTGGAGGCCGTTAGCCTGCACATTGAGCGCTTTGCCGCGCTGGCGCGTAAAATGGCGTCCACAGAAACGCGCACCAGCCGTCGTGATGAACTGCTGACCATGGCGGAAAACTGTGATGTGATTGCCCATGAGCCACCAAAAACATTCTGGCAGGCGTTGCAGTTGTGCTATTTCATCCAGTTGATTCTGCAAATTGAATCTAACGGTCACTCAGTGTCGTTTGGCCGTATGGATCAGTACCTCTACCCGTTCTACCGTCGCGACGTAGAACTGAATCAGAGCCTCGATCGTGAGCACGCCATTGAGCTGTTGCACAGCTGCTGGCTGAAACTGCTGGAAGTGAACAAAATCCGTTCTGGCTCCCATTCGAAAGCCTCAGCGGGCAGCCCGCTCTATCAGAACGTAACCATAGGTGGCCAGAACATGGTCAGCGGTCAGGCGATGGATGCCGTCAACCCGCTCTCCTACGCCATTCTGGAATCATGTGGCCGCCTGCGTTCTACTCAGCCGAACCTGAGCGTGCGTTATCACGCGGGGATGAGTAATGACTTCCTTGATGCCTGCGTGCAGGTGATCCGCTGCGGCTTCGGGATGCCAGCCTTTAACAACGATGAAATCGTCATTCCGGAATTCATTAAGCTGGGCATTGAACCGCAAGACGCCTATGACTATGCAGCGATTGGTTGCATCGAAACCGCCGTTGGCGGCAAATGGGGCTACCGCTGCACCGGCATGAGCTTTATTAACTTTGCCCGCGTGATGCTGGCGGCGCTGGAAGGCGGACGCGATGCCACCAGCGGCAAAGTCTTCCTGCCGCAGGAAAAAGCGCTCTCAGCTGGCAACTTCAACAATTTCGATGAAGTGATGGATGCCTGGGATACACAGATTCGCTACTACACGCGTAAATCCATTGAAATCGAGTATGTCGTTGACACCATGCTGGAAGAGAACGTACACGATATTCTGTGCTCCGCGCTGGTAGACGACTGTATCGAACGCGCGAAAAGCATTAAGCAAGGCGGCGCGAAGTATGACTGGGTATCAGGTTTGCAGGTGGGTATCGCCAACCTCGGCAACAGCCTGGCAGCAGTGAAGAAACTGGTCTTTGAACAGGGCGCTATCGGTCAACAACAACTGGCCGCCGCGCTGGCCGATGATTTTGACGGTCTGACCCATGAGCAGTTACGCCAACGACTAATCAACGGCGCACCGAAATATGGCAACGATGACGATAGCGTTGATACGCTGCTGGCCCGCGCTTATCAGACTTATATCGATGAACTGAAACAGTATCATAATCCGCGTTACGGACGTGGTCCGGTTGGCGGCAATTACTACGCCGGGACCTCGTCTATTTCTGCAAACGTGCCGTTTGGCGCAGCAACGATGGCAACGCCGGATGGCCGTAAAGCACACACTCCACTGGCAGAAGGCGCAAGCCCGGCTTCCGGTACGGACCATCTCGGCCCAACTGCGGTAATTGGCTCGGTGGGTAAACTGCCGACCGGTTCGATTCTCGGTGGCGTGCTGTTAAATCAGAAGCTGAACCCGGCCACGCTGGAAAATGAGTCTGACAAACAAAAGCTGATGATTCTGCTGCGTACCTTCTTTGAAGAGCACAAAGGTTGGCATATTCAGTACAACATCGTTTCTCGTGAAACGCTGCTGGAAGCCAAAAAACACCCGGATCAGTACCGTGATCTGGTGGTGCGTGTAGCGGGTTATTCCGCCTTCTTCACCGCGCTGTCTCCGGATGCACAGGACGATATCATCGCGCGCACTGAACATATGCTGTAACCCTCCCGCCCGGTGGCGCTACGCTTACCGGGCTTACATACTCCCCTTTAGCCAGGTAAGGCGAAGTTGCCACCTGGCGTTTTACTTTCATTCGAAATTAAATTTGTGCTTTAGCTCACATTGTTATTAAAATGTTTCTGGTCGCAGTTATGAGCCAGGAGCATATATGACCATCAAAGTTATCGTCACCGATATGGACGGAACTTTTCTCGACGACGCCAAGCAATACGATCGTGCACGCTTTATGGCGCAGTATCAGGAACTGAAGAAACGAGATATTGAATTTGTCGTGGCAAGCGGCAACCAGTATTACCAGTTGATCTCCTTTTTCCCGCAGCTCAAAGATGAGATCTCTTTTGTCGCCGAGAACGGGGCGCTGGTGTTTGAACATGGCAAACAGCTGTTTCACGGCGAACTTACGCGCCACGAATCACGCATTGTCATTGGCGAACTGCTCAAAGATAAGCAGCTCAACTTTGTGGCCTGTGGACTGCAAAGCGCCTACGTGAGCGAAAATGCCCCAGAGTCCTTTGTCGGTTTGATGTCAAAACACTACCACCGCCTGAAACCCGTAAAGGATTATCAGGATATCGACGATGTGCTGTTCAAGTTCTCGCTGAATTTACCTGACCAACAGATCCCGCTGGTTATCGATCACCTTCATTCTGCTCTAGACGGCATTATGAAGCCCGTCACCAGCGGCTTTGGGTTTATCGACCTGATCATTCCGGGCTTACATAAAGCCAACGGAATCAGCCGTCTGCTAAAACGCTGGAACCTGTCACCGCAAAACGTGGTCGCCATTGGCGACAGTGGCAATGACGCGGAAATGCTGAAGATGGCGCACTACTCTTTCGCCATGGCCAATGCGGCAGAGAGCATCAAAGCGATTGCCCGCTATCAGACCGATGACAATAACCATCAAGGCGCGCTGAACGTAATTCAGGCAGTGCTGGATAACACTTCACCTTTTAACGTCTGATCCTGCCAACCGGGGTATCCCTCATCCCGGTTTTCACTCTTTTTCTATTTTGCTCACACCAGCAGGTTTTTAAACTTGCATTAACTAATTTTTAACTTATATTGTCACTTGTAATTAAATTTAGTTTCGAATGAAGGTTAATGCGAGGTGGTTATGGCTTTTACTTTTACCAGCGACACGTTGCCCGCCGATCACAAAGCGGCAATCCGTCAGATGAAACAGCAACTGCGGGCACAGCTTGGGGATGTTCAGTTGATCTTCAATCAGCTGAGCGATGCCATTGCCACCCGCGTGGCGGAAATCAACGCTCTCAAAGCGCAAGGCTCCCCGGTATGGCCTGTGTTGTCCTATGCGGATATCAAAGCGGGTCGCGTGAGTGCAGAGCAGCGTGAAGAAATTAAGCGTCGCGGATGCGCAGTCATTAAAGGGCATTTCCCCCGCGAACAGGCGCTGGCATGGGATCAGTCGATGCTTGATTACCTGGATCGCAACCATTTTGATGACGTCTACAAAGGGCCGGGCGATAACTTCTTCGGCACCCTGAGCGCATCGCGACCTGAAATCTACCCCATTTACTGGTCCCCGGCGCAGATGCAGGCCCGCCAAAGTGAAGAAATGGCCAATGCCCAGTCGTTCCTCAATCGTCTTTGGACATTTTCAAGCGAAGGTAAACAATGGTTTAACCCGGATGTCAGCGTTATCTACCCTGACCGTATACGCCGCCGTCCGCCGGGAACCACCTCCAAAGGGCTGGGCGCGCATACGGATTCCGGCGCGCTGGAACGCTGGCTGCTGCCTGCGTATCAGCAGGTATTTGCTCATGTTTTCAATGGCAAGCTGGCAGATTACGATCCGTGGCAGGCTGCGCATCGCACCGAAGTAGAAGAGTACACGGTGGATAACACCACCAAATGTTCAGTATTTCGCACCTTCCAGGGCTGGACTGCGTTGTCCGATATGCTGCCAGGTCAGGGATTGTTGCACGTGGTTCCGATTCCTGAAGCGATGGCGTATGTGCTGTTACGCCCATTGCTTGACGATGTGCCGGAAGATGAGCTTTGCGGCGTAGCGCCCGGCAGAGTCCTGCCTATTTCCGCACAATGGCATCCGCTGCTGATTGAAGCGTTAACCAGCATCCCACAACTGGACGCCGGAGACTCTGTGTGGTGGCATTGCGATGTGATTCACTCCGTCGCGCCTGTCGAAAATCAGCAGGGCTGGGGTAACGTAATGTATATCCCTGCCGCCCCGATGTGCGAAAAAAATCTGGCCTACGCCCACAAAGTGAAAGCTGCGCTGGAAAAAGGCGCATCGCCGGGTGATTTCCCGCGAGAGGATTATGAAACTAACTGGGAAGGACGCTTCACGCTGGAGGATTTGAATATCCACGGTAAACGCGCGCTGGGGATTATTTAATATGTAGCTTACACAATTTTCCCTAGGTATTTCGCGTTACAGGAAGGCGACCAGCCTGTAAATCCCCGGGAGCTTACATAAGTAAGTGACCGGGGTGAACAGGTGCAGCCAACACACCTGTAACACGAAAGACGACGGGTAAATTAACCGTCAATACCTTTACTACGCAGGTAATCTTCGTAGTTGCCGGTGAAGTCGATCACGCGTTCCGGCGTAATCTCAATCACGCGGGTCGCCAGGGAACTGACGAACTCACGGTCGTGAGAAACAAAGATCAACGTGCCCTGATACATTTCCAGCGCCATGTTCAGCGACTCGATAGATTCCATATCCAGGTGGTTGGTCGGTTCATCCATGACCAGGATATTCGGTTTCTGCATCATCAGCTTACCGAAAAGCATGCGTCCTTTTTCACCACCGGAGAGCACTTTTGCAGGTTTCTTGATATCGTCCTGGCTGAACAGCAGACGGCCAAGGAAGCTGCGCACAACCTGCTCATCATCGCCTTCTTGTTTCCACTGGCTCATCCATTCGAAGACGGTCAGATCGTTTTCAAACTCGTATTCATGATCCTGCGCGTAGTAACCCACCTGGGCGTTTTCAGACCACTTAACGGTACCGTTGTCCGGCTGCAAATCGCCAACCAACGTTTTCAGCATGGTGGATTTACCCACGCCGTTGGCACCAATGATGGCAACCTTCTCCCCTACTTCCAGCAGCAGGTTGAAGTTTTTAAACAGCGGACCTTCATCAAAACCTTTCGCCAGCGCTTCCACTTCCAGCGCGTTACGGAACAGTTTCTTATCCTGTTCGAAGCGGATGAACGGGTTCTGACGGCTAGACGCTTTCACTTCGTCGAGCTTGATCTTATCAATCTGACGCGCACGAGAGGTCGCCTGTCGAGATTTAGACGCGTTGGCGCTAAAGCGGCTGACGAAGGATTGCAGATCGGCAATCTGTGCTTTCTTCTTGGCGTTATCGGCCAGCAGACGTTCACGCGCCTGGGTTGCCGCCGTCATGTATTCGTCGTAGTTACCCGGATAAACACGCAGTTCGCCATAGTCCAGATCCGCCATGTGTGTACAGACCATGTTCAGGAAGTGACGGTCGTGCGAAATGATGATCATGGTGCTGTCACGCTCGTTCAGCGTCTGCTCCAGCCAGCGAATGGTGTCGATATCCAGGTTGTTCGTTGGTTCGTCGAGCAGCAGAATGTCCGGGTTAGAGAACAGCGCCTGCGCCAGAAGCACACGCAGCTTCCAGCCGGGCGCGACTTCGCTCATCGGGCCGTAATGCTGTTCTACCGGAATGCCTACGCCCAGCAGCAGTTCACCCGCACGCGCTTCCGCAGAGTAGCCGTCCATTTCGCCATACTGAACTTCGAGATCAGCAACTTTATAGCCGTCTTCTTCGCTCATCTCAGCCAGGGCGTAAATGCGATCGCGCTCCTGCTTCACTTCCCACAGTTCAGCGTGACCCATGATCACGGTGTCAAGCACGGTGAATTCTTCAAAGGCGAATTGATCCTGGCGCAGCTTACCGATACGCTCGTTAGGATCGAGGGAAACGTTACCCAGCGTCGGTTCGAGGTCGCCGCCGAGAATTTTCATAAAAGTGGATTTACCGCTACCGTTCGCGCCAATCAGGCCGTAACGGTTGCCGCCGCCAAATTTGACGGAAATATTTTCAAACAGCGGCTTACTGCCGAACTGCATGGTGACGTTGCTGGAAACTAACACTGGCGTATCCTGAAAGAGAAAGAAATATGTGACAAACCGCTTATTATGCCATAAGTCTGCAAGAAGATCGCGTCTTCATGCGGAAGGGATAAAGTGAAACCAAAAGGAAAAAAATGTGATTTAGTACACATCCGAATTCCTTGTTGCTCAGATTGCACATATAATGCGTGCCCAACACTACATAAATCTCAACCCACTAGCCTGCCTGGCACTGAATCTCGCATACATGAATATGAATATGAAATTAACAACGCTTTTCGCGGCGGCACTCGCAATAGTTGGTTTTTGTAATACCGCTTCAGCCGTCACGTACCCGCTGCCGACCGATGGTAGCCGTTTGATTGGCCAAAACCAGGTCATTACTATTCCTGAAGGCAACACCCAACCGCTGGAGTATTTTGCGGCAGAGTATCAGATGGGTCTGTCTAACATGCTGGAAGCCAACCCGGGCGTGGATACCTTCCTGCCGAAAGGCGGCACCGTGCTGAACATTCCTCAGCAGTTGATCCTGCCGGATACCGTGCATGAAGGTATTGTTATCAACAGCGCTGAAATGCGTCTGTACTACTACCCGAAAGGCACCAACACCGTCATTGTTCTGCCGATCGGTATCGGCCAGTTGGGCAAAGACACGCCAATCAACTGGACCACCAAAGTAGAACGTAAAAAAGCAGGCCCAACCTGGACGCCAACGGCGAAAATGCATGCGGAATACCGCGCTGCAGGCGAGCCGCTGCCAGCCGTTGTTCCGGCTGGTCCGGATAACCCGATGGGACTGTACGCGCTGTATATCGGTCGCCTGTATGCTATCCACGGTACCAATGCTAACTTCGGCGTCGGCTTACGTGTCAGCCACGGTTGCGTACGTCTGCGTAACGACGACATCAAATTCTTGTTTGAAAATGTGCCGGTCGGCACCCGTGTACAGTTTATTGATGAGCCGGTAAAAGCCACTACCGAACCAGACGGTAGCCGTTACATCGAAGTACATAACCCGCTGTCTACGACTGAAGCACAGTTCGAAGGCGGGGAAATTGTACCGATTACCCTGACCAAGAGCATTACCAGCATCACCGGTCAGCCTGACGTCGATCAGGCAGTCGTTGAGCAGGCGGTACAGAACCGTTCAGGTATGCCGGTTCGTCTGAACTAAGCACATACCTAAAACGAAAAAGGCGGATGATTCATCCGCCTTTTTTATTGCCTCAATGCCGCTATTACATTAATAACAACAAACCATAACCCACCAGCGCCGCCCATATCAGCATCGGTACCGAATACCAATGAAAACGCCACCAGATCCGGCGGTCGTTTGCCATCCGTAACGCAATGAGATTCGCCAGCGATCCTGGCAACAGCCCAAAGCCGCCCACATTGACCGCCCAGGCCAGAAGCAGCGTTGGCGGGACGTAGTTCAGCAGCAAAATCGTACTGGGCACATTACTGATAAACTGCGACAGGCCAATGGCGGTCAGCCAAAGTCCCGGCGCTGAAAGCGCGCCAATCTGGTGGGTTATCCCCTGCAGGGCCGGAAGCTGCGTCAGCAAGTGCACATCAATGAACATCGCCATAAACACCAACAGCAGCGTCCAGTCTACGCTGAGGATCACGCGGCGAGCCAGCACCATGAACCCTGCCGCCACAATCGCCAGACCCCACAGCTCTTGTTTTAACTCCAGTGCTGCAAGGAAGATGATATACAACATCAGACAGCCCCACACCAGACGCGGTTGCCAGTCAGGTGCGCGCGTACCGGTATGATAGTGCAACGCTTTATTCGGGAAACTGAACCAGCACAGCACCACCAGCGTCAGCATCATGGCCCCCGCAAGCGGCGCCATTTGCCAGGTAAACGCGGTAAACGATAAGCCTGAGCGTCCCCACATCAGAATATTTTGTGGATTGCCTATTGGCGTGAGCAACGATCCGGCGTTAACCGCCAGCGCCTCAAAGATAATCAGGCGATTCACCGGAATAGCGCACAATTTTTTCAGGGTGATGGTCAGCGGAACAACAATAAACAGCGCAACATCGTTGGTCAGAAACGTCGACAACAACGCCGCCGCCAGCACCATAAATATCGCCAGCTGGCGCTCTGTTTTGAAACGGCGGGTCATCTTGCGCCCTAACACATCGAAGTAACCGCTTAGCTCCACGCCTTTGGTCAGTAACATCAGGCCACTGAGTGTGATAATTGTGTGCCAGTCAATCGCTCCCGGCCACGACCGGGGTGTAAATGGCGTGAACAGGCTCAGTACAACCCCAACGATGATTAACAGCTGGAAAAAACGATCGCGCTGTAAGGCGCGTAATAAAGGAAAACTCATTCAGAGCCTGTTCCTTGCTGTTGCGTAAACCGGCTAAAAGCCTCCAGCGTTTCCTTACTGACGTGATGCTCCATCCCCTCCGCGTCGCGACGGGCAATTTCCGGACTGATACCTAACATCAACAGGAAATTCTCCACAATCTGATGACGCTCCCGACTTTCCTGAGCCAGTCGTTCACCTTCTGCGGTTAAAAACACGCCTCGCCAGGGGATCATTTCAATCAATCCGACTGAAGCAAGACGCTTAAGCATTTTAGCAACCGTCGGCTGGGAAACCCCAAGCCGTGCGGCCATATCCACCTGGCGCGCTTCACCTACCTCAATAATGAGATCGGAAATCAGCTCTACGTAGTCATCAATCAGCTCACGGCGATGCGCCTCCCGGACCTGACGAAATCCTTCAACGTGTTCTTCGACATTCACCAATTGCGTCACTTTTTTTGTTGTTGGCGTACCTGCGCGACGACTCATTCTGCTTCCTCGTTACTGTGACGCGTTAACGGCATCTGATTAGAGAGCGCTCATTGTAAACCAGAGTTGCGCGGGCACAAAAAATTAACGTTTTAGCAATAGCTATATAATATAGCCTGTGCTATATCTGTATATAATAAAGACATCCCTCAAGGACTGATGGGATCGTGAAGTCAGGAGGTTTACATGAATGAATTTAAGAGGTGTATACGCGTGTTTAGCCACTCTCCCTTTAAAGTACGGTTGATGCTGATCTCTATGCTGTGTGACATGATTAACAGCAAACCAGAGAAGGATAAACCTTCAGAAAATTAATGCGGCGTTGCGGTACGCCGCTTCTTTTTCCTGCCGTCATCCGGGTACGGTGGTGGTTTTCGTCCCAATAACCCTTCTTTTTGTCAGTTTTGCCACGTCCCTCACAAAACAATTTCTTTGTAGTAGTTGACCTTCTCTTGCGCACACTCTATCTTTTCGCAGCCCTGCATATATTGCGGCTCGCGGATGCGGACCCTATCCCTCTTCTCGCTCTCTCAGGCAGGCAATGACCCTTAGCGCCAGGGTAAGCACATGGCGTTTTTGTAACAGTGGCATATGAATTTAACCCTCAAAGATTCAATCATTGCTCGTAGCCGGGCGATTAGTCCGTGGACTGGCCTCTATTTCTTACAGTCTCTGCTGATCAACCTTGCGCTGGGCTATCCGCTTAGCCTGCTCTATAGCGTTGCTTTCACCTGTATATTGATGCTGCTGTGGCGCAGCGCGCCGCGCGCGCAGAAAGTGCTGATTGGCCTTTGCTCACTGATTGCGGCAATGTACTTTCCGTTCGGCCAGGCTTACGGCTCACCGAACTTCAATACCTTGCTGGCGCTGCACTCAACCAATATGGAAGAGTCCACCGAAATCCTGACCATCTTCCCCTGGTACAGTTATCTGGTTGGGGTGTTTATTTTCGCCCTTGGCGTTATCGCCGTACGTCGTAAAAAAGATGAACAAAAGCGCAGCTGGAATAAGTTCGACAGCGTTTGTTTGCTGTTCAGCGTTGTCGCATTCTTTGTTACCCCGGTACAAAACCTGGCCTGGGGCGGCGTGTTCAAGCTGAAAGACACTGGCTATCCGGTTTTCCGGTTTGCCAAAGACGTGATCGTCAATAACAACGAAGTGCTCGACGAACAAGAGCGTATGGCGAAGCTGTCGAGCGTGAAAGACAGTTGGACCGTAACCGCCGTGAAGCCGAAATATCACACCTACGTCGTGGTGATCGGCGAAAGCGCCCGCCGCGATGCGTTAGGCGCGTTTGGCGGCCACTGGGATAACACCCCGTTTGCCAGCTCCGTTAACGGCTACATCTTTGCGGATTACATTGCTGCCAGCGGTTCAACGCAAAAATCACTCGGCCTGACGCTGAATCGGGTGGTCGACAATAAGCCCCAGTTCCAGGATAACTTTGTCACCCTGGCCAACCGAGCAGGTTTCCAGACATGGTGGTTTTCCAATCAGGGACAAATTGGTGAATACGACACGGCCATCGCCAGCATTGCAAAACGCGCTGATGAAGTTCAGTTCCTCAAGAACGGTGACTTCGAAGCGGATAAAAATACCCGTGACGAAGCGCTGTTGAAGATGACCGCACAGGTGCTGGCAACCGAGCGCACTCAGCCGCAGCTTATTGTACTGCATTTAATGGGCTCACATCCGCAGGCCTGCGACCGTACGCAGGGTAGGTACGAGACTTTCGTCCAGTCAAAAGAGACGTCTTGCTACCTGTACACCATGACGCAAACGGATGACCTACTGCGCCAGCTATACGATCAGCTACGTAATAGCGGTACCAGCTTCTCGATGGTCTATTTCTCCGATCATGGCCTCGCGTTTAAAGAGCGTGGAAAAGAGGTGCAGTACCTGGCGCATGACGATCAGTTCCAGCAGAATTTCCAGGTACCTTTCATGGTGCTGTCGAGCGATGATAAAGCGCATCGGGTGATTAAGGCCCGCCGATCCGCCAATGATTTCCTCAGCTTTTTCTCGCAGTGGACAGGGATTAGCGCAAAAGAAATAACCAACAGCTACCGCTTTATCTCAGAGAAAAAAGCCGGGCCGGTGTACATCACCAACTTTAAGCTGCAGAAGGTGGACTACAACCACCTTGGTACCGACATCTTCGAGACCAAATCTCGTTAACAGCTCATGTTGCAGGCAAAAAAATCCGCCCCGAGAGGCGGATTTTTCATATCACCGAAGTGATTAGAAGCGGTAACCCACGCCAGCGATCCAGGTGCCAACGTCAACGCTACGAATACGGCTCTGCTCGTAGGAGAAGTCCAGAGCAACGTTTTCGATCGGGTTGAACTGCAGACCAGCACCGTAAGAGAAACCGTAGTCGCTGGTGGTGTGGTTGTCAGCCGGGGATGCTGCGTTCTGGAATTTACCGTAACCAACACCAACTACACCGTAGATGCTTGCCCAGTCGTTCAGACGGTAAGCCGGACCAGCAGTGATGCCGTAGTACTGGGTTTTGTTGTAGTCGCCAGAAGCATCGGTACGATCTTTTTCAGTGTAAGTGAAGGAACCGATAACACCCAGCGGGTTGTTGTCCTGCTCGTAGCGATACTTCAGGTTGAAACCGTTCATTTTGTTCGCTGCGCCCTGAGCATCGCTCTGAGCGTAACCACCGGTAACGGTAGAAGTAGCAGCTACAGCAGTACCTGCGGAGAAAGCCAGAACAGCGGCCAGTGCTGAAAGACATGCAATTTTTTTCATAACCACCTCAAATGTGCTTCAAGTAAATCTTAAGTTTTAAATATACCAAAAATTGATGGGAAACTCTTTGCGATTAGCGATGTCTAACGGGGTCTTTCATGTAACAGAACATTTCAGGAATCCGCTATCTCTTTCAATTAACATCACTTTTCTAACGTAAAATGCCATTATTGCGCGCACAATATGGCACATTCATCCAGATTATTCCTAATCACACAGATTATTAATCCATCATTTTCATGCCATTGTACGGAACTGAGCAATTTTTTTTTCAACGAATACTCAACCACATGTGTGTATTTCCATTACACTCGCTGTTTTACTTCTATTGACATAATTTGACAGGAGAAAGGATGCCGGGGTCGTCACGTAAAGCGCCAGTCTGGTTGCCTATTTTGGTTTTGCTAATTGCTATGTCCTCCATTCAAAGCGGAGCATCTCTGGCGAAATCGCTGTTCCCGCTCGTCGGCGCGCCGGGCGTTACCGCGTTGCGCCTTGCGTTGGGCACCCTCATCCTTATCGCCTTCTTTAAACCCTGGCGTTTGCGATTCGCCAAAGAACAGCGCCTGCCCCTTCTGTTTTATGGCCTGTCTCTGGGCGGGATGAACTATCTCTTCTATCTGTCAATCCAGACCGTGCCACTGGGAATTGCCGTGGCGCTGGAATTTACCGGCCCGCTGGCGGTAGCGCTGTTTTCATCCCGGCGCCCGGTGGATTTCATTTGGGTTGCACTGGCTGTACTCGGACTGTGGTTCCTGCTGCCATTAGGTCAGGACGTTTCTCACGTCGATTTAACCGGTGCTGCGCTAGCGCTGGGGGCTGGTGCCTGCTGGGCCATCTATATTCTTACCGGGCAGCGAGCCGGGGCAGAACACGGTCCGGCAACCGTCGCAGTAGGGTCATTAATTGCAGCGCTGGTATTTGTGCCAATCGGCGCGATCCAGGCTGGTGATGCCTTGTGGCATTGGTCCATTCTGCCGTTAGGCCTGGCCATTGCAGTCCTCTCTACTGCACTTCCCTATTCACTGGAGATGATTGCGTTGACGCGCCTGCCGACGCGTACTTTCGGTACATTGATGAGTATGGAACCTGCCCTGGCAGCGGTTTCCGGAATGATCTTCCTCGGTGAAACGCTGACGCTTATCCAGACACTCGCTCTGGGTGCCATTATCGTCGCATCAATGGGCTCTACGCTCACTATTCGTAAAGAGCCACAAATAAAACAAGTCGACGTGAATTAACCACGTAATATTCTGCATGGTTTGCATAATCATGCAGAATATCCAATTGTAAATCTGCGTGATAATAATTCTAAAAAATATAATTTTCTCATCCGCATATTTCATTTAATCTCAAAATTAACATAAAAATAACACCACGCAAGAAACACAACAATCAATGCATTGATTTTACTAGATATTTTATATTTATCCTTTCTTCGCTATTAAAGTAATAGGCAACACCGGAAAAAAAAATCCAAATTTAGCGCTATACTTAATTCCGTTGAAGAGTTGGGACATAACTATCAAGAGGATATGAAAATATGAGTACCGCGAAACTGGTAAAAACAAAAGCATCCGCTCTCCTTTATACCCGCAACGATGTGTCTGATAGTGAAAAGAAAGCGACCGTAGAACTGCTGAATCAGCAAGTAATCCAGTTCATTGACCTGTCATTGATCACCAAACAGGCTCACTGGAACATGCGCGGCGCAAACTTCATTGCGGTACATGAAATGCTGGATGGCTTCCGTACAGCCCTGACCGATCACCTCGACACAATGGCTGAACGCGCCGTACAGTTGGGCGGTGTGGCACTGGGCACAACTCAGGTTATTAATAGCAAAACGCCTCTGAAAAGTTACCCGCTGGATATCCATAGCGTACAGGACCACTTAAAAGAACTGGCTGAACGTTATGCCGTAGTTGCAAACAGCGTACGTAAGGCTATTAGCGAAGCAAAAGACGAAGATACCGCAGATATCTTTACCGCAGCTTCTCGCGACCTCGATAAATTCCTGTGGTTTATTGAAGCCAACATTGAGTAACCGCAGACATAAGAATTACCTATATAACCCTCGCTCCGGCGGGGGTTTTGCACATCTATGGTGCATAACATTGATCGTTCGTCACTCCAAAGTAAATTATTTGTAATAATCACCTCACACAATCGTTAACGAAAGATTGTTTTATCAACAATTTTTACGCTAAATAGTCATACCGTTTGCACCGTGGCTGGTTCGCACCAAATGAGCGCCCCAAAACAGTGCAAATTACTCGCTTTGCCCTACTTATTGTGCAGAGAAACGAGATACCCTCTTGTTAAAACAATGAGTTGCAAAATTGGCACGATTCTTTCATTAAGCCATATGTTCTCGCAGGGGATCGCCCCGTGGATATAAAAGGAAATCCTATGAAGTCTGTATTAAAAGTTTCACTGGCTGCACTTACCCTGGCTTTTGCGGTGTCCTCCCATGCCGCAGACAAGAAACTGGTTGTCGCAACCGACACCGCGTTTGTACCGTTTGAATTCAAACAGGGTGACAAATACGTTGGTTTTGATGTGGATCTGTGGGCTGCCGTTGCCAAAGAATTGAAACTGGATTATGAACTGAAACCAATGGATTTCAGCGGCATCATCCCGGCTCTGCAAACCAAAAACGTCGACCTGGCGCTGGCGGGTATCACCATCACCGATGAGCGTAAAAAAGCGATCGACTTCTCCGATGGCTACTACAAAAGCGGTCTATTAGTGATGGTGAAAGCAAATAACAACGACGTCAAAAGCGTAAAAGATCTGGATGGTAAAGTCGTTGCAGTTAAGAGCGGTACCGGTTCCGTTGATTACGCGAAAGCGAATATCAAAACCAAGGACCTGCGTCAGTTCCCGAACATCGATAACGCCTATATGGAACTGGGCACCAACCGCGCAGACGCCGTGCTGCACGACACACCAAACATTCTTTACTTCATCAAAACAGCTGGCAATGGCCAGTTCAAAGCTGTAGGCGAATCACTGGAAGCCCAGCAGTACGGCATCGCCTTCCCGAAAGGCAGCGACGACCTGCGTGAGAAAGTGAACGGCGCGCTGAAAACGCTGAAAGAGAACGGTACTTACAACGAAATCTACAAAAAATGGTTCGGTACTGAACCTAAATAATAACCGGTAGCGTTGCCCGGTGGCGTGATGCTTACCGGGCCTACGCCTGGATTTTTGAGACCTGTAAGCCGGATAAGCCCAGCACATCCGGCAAAACGGGCATTTGAATATTTACACCACGGTAACAGGAACGACATATGCAGTTTGACTGGAGTGCCATCTGGCCCGCCATCCCGCTTTTGATTGAAGGCGCCAAAATGACCCTGTGGATCTCGGTCCTCGGTCTGGCTGGCGGTCTGATAATCGGACTTGCAGCAGGGTTTGCGCGCACTTTCGGCGGTTGGATCGCCAACCACGTAGCGCTGGTGTTTATCGAAGTCATTCGCGGTACGCCAATCGTTGTGCAAGTAATGTTTATTTACTTCGCTCTACCAATGGCATTTAATGATTTACGCATTGACCCCTTTAGCGCCGCCGTTGTCACCATCATGATCAACTCCGGTGCCTATATTGCGGAAATCACCCGCGGTGCGGTGCTCTCAATCCATAAAGGATTCAGCGAAGCCGGACTTGCCCTTGGACTTTCACGCACAGAGACTATTCGCCACGTTATTTTGCCTCTCGCGCTGCGTCGTATGCTGCCGCCGCTGGGCAACCAGTGGATCATCAGCATTAAAGATACCTCGCTGTTTATTGTCATTGGCGTCGCTGAACTGACCCGTCAGGGCCAGGAAATCATTGCCGGTAACTTCCGCGCACTGGAAATCTGGAGCGCCGTTGCGGTGTTCTATCTGATCATAACGCTGGTGCTGAGCTTCATTCTGCGTCGTCTGGAAAGAAGGATGAAAATCCTGTGATTGAATTTAAAAACGTTTCTAAGCACTTTGGTCCAACCCAGGTGCTGCACAATATTGACCTGAACATTCAACAGGGTGAAGTAGTGGTGATTATCGGGCCGTCAGGATCCGGTAAATCTACCCTGCTACGCTGCATTAACAAACTGGAAGAGATAACCTCTGGCGATCTGATCGTCGACGGTCTGAAAGTGAACGATCCGAAGGTAGACGAACGGTTAATCCGCCAGGAAGCCGGGATGGTATTTCAGCAGTTCTATCTGTTCCCGCATCTGACGGCGCTGGAAAACGTCATGTTCGGGCCGCAGCGCGTACGCGGGGCGAATAAAGAACAGGCCGAGAAACTGGCGAAAGAACTGCTGGCGAAAGTGGGTCTGGCCGAGCGCGCGCATCACTACCCTTCTGAGCTGTCCGGCGGTCAACAACAGCGTGTGGCTATTGCCCGTGCGCTGGCGGTGAAACCGAAAATGATGCTGTTTGATGAGCCAACCTCAGCGCTGGATCCAGAACTGCGTCATGAGGTTCTGAAAGTTATGCAGGATCTGGCGGAAGAAGGGATGACCATGGTGATTGTGACCCACGAAATCGGTTTTGCCGAAAAAGTGGCTTCACGCCTGATTTTCATTGATAAGGGTCGTATTGCCGAAGACGGTAATCCGCAGGCCCTGATTGAAAATCCGCCCAGCCAACGCTTACAGGAATTCTTGCAGCACGTTTCCTGATAGCTCTGCCTCCCTTCGCCCGAAGGGAGGTTTTTCACCAGAATCCTCTCATTTCAATTCTCTCCCGCCCTGACATCTATACTTATCCTTTTGTATTTATTTTCTCATGGGAGGAGTCATGCGCGGGATCCTGTTCATCATTGTTTGTCTGTTGAGTCTTCCGACCCAGGCGGTGACAATTCCTGGCGTCACCACGCCAACATCAACCAACGCGCAAACCACAGCGGCGAAAGAGCCGGATATTGAACAGAAAAAAGCGGCTTACGGTGCACTGGCCGATGTGTTGGAAAATGACGCCTCGCGTCAGGAGCTGATCGGTCAGTTACGCAAAGTGGCCACTGCCCCTCCTGCCGAGCCGGTGCCGACCATTGTCCCGCCCACGTTAACGGAAGAAAAAACGGTACTGGAAAACGTCACGGACGTCACCCGCCACTACGGTGAGGCGCTCTCCAGCCGCTTTGCCCAGCTTTATCGCAATATTACCGATGCCCCGCATAAGACCTTTAATCCGCAAACGTTCACCAATGCTCTGACGCATTTTTTAATGCTGGCGGTGTCAGTGTTCGGTTTTTTCTGGCTGGTTCGCCTGTGCGCGCTACCGTTGTATCGCAAAATGGGACAATGGGCACGACGCAAAAACCGCGAACGCAGCAACTGGCTTCAGCTTCCGGCGATGATCGTTGGCGCATTCGTTATCGATTTGCTTCTGCTGGCGCTGACATTATTTGTCGGGCAGATACTGAGCGACAAAATGAACGCTGGCAGTCGCACGATCGCCTTTCAGCAAAGTCTGTTTCTCAATGCCTTCGCCCTGATTGAATTCTTCAAGGCCATTTTGCGCCTGATATTTTGCCCAACGGTGGCCGAGCTGCGCCCGTTTAACATTCAGGATGCTGGCGCACGCTACTGGAATCGCCGTTTAAGTTCATTGAGCAGCCTGATTGGCTACGGGCTTATCGTTGCCGTACCCATTATCTCTAATCAGGTCAACGTGCAGGTCGGCGCGATGGCCAACGTCATCATCATGTTGTGTATCACGCTATGGGCGCTGTACCTGATTTTCAGAAACAAGAAAGAGATAACGCAGCATTTGCTGAATCTGGCGGAAAGATCCCTCGCTTTTTTCAGTCTGTTTATTCGTGCTTTTGCGTTGGTATGGCATTGGCTGGCCAGCGCCTATTTCATTGTGCTGTTTTTCTTTTCGCTGTTTGATCCGGGCAACAGCCTGAAATTCATGATGGGCGCTACGCTGCGCAGCCTGGTAATCATTGGAATTGCCGCCTTTGTTTCCGGCATGTTTTCCCGCTGGATAGCCAAAACTATTACCCTTTCGCCACACACCCAGCGCAGCTATCCGGAACTACAAAAGCGGCTGAATGGCTGGCTGTCGACAGCGTTAAGCGTAGCCAGGATCCTGACGGTGTGCGTTGCGGTGATGCTGCTACTGAATGCCTGGGGGCTGTTCGACTTCTGGAACTGGCTGCATTACGGCGCAGGAGAAAAAACAGTGGATATCCTGATCCGTATCGCGCTGATTTTATTCTTCTCCGCCATCGGCTGGACGATTCTCGCCAGCCTGATTGAAAATCGTCTGGCTTCCGATATCCACGGTCGTCCGCTGCCCAGCGCTCGTACCCGCACCCTACTGACACTGTTTCGTAACGCACTGGCGGTGATCATCAGCACGATCACCATCATGATTGTGTTGTCGGAAATCGGCGTCAATATCGCCCCCTTACTGGCCGGGGCCGGGGCGCTGGGGCTGGCTATCTCTTTCGGCTCGCAAACGCTGGTAAAAGATATTATTACCGGGATTTTTATTCAGTTTGAAAATGGCATGAACACCGGCGACCTGGTGACCATCGGTCCACTCACCGGTACGGTTGAACGGATGTCCATCCGTTCTGTGGGCGTGCGTCAGGACACCGGGGCGTACCATATCATTCCCTGGTCATCGATAACGACCTTCGCCAACTTTGTGCGTGGCATTGGCTCAGTCGTCGCCAATTACGACGTAGACCGCCATGAGGATGCGGATAAAGCGAATCAGGCGTTGAAAGATGCGGTTGCTGCGGTGATGGAAAAAGATGATATTCGCGGGCTGATTATTGGCGAGCCGTCGTTTGCCGGGATTGTAGGATTAACCAATACAGCATTCACACTACGGGTCTCGTTTACCACCTTGCCGCTGAAGCAGTGGACGGTACGTTTTGCGCTCGACAGCCAGGTGAAGAAATACTTCGATCTGGCCAACATACGCGCCCCGGTACAGACCTATCAAGTGTTGCCTGCACCAGGGAATGGCCCAACATCTGCGGCAAGCGAACCGCTGCCGCCAACCGAGCCAACGCTTTAGCGTTTACGCGCCATAAAACGACGACGCTGATCGTTATCCATAAAGGTCCAGGCAATAAAGCGACTCTGCTTTTGCCCCTGGGCCATCTCTTTCTTGACCACTTTCACCGCGCCCGCATCCGTTAATGCGTGGTACAGCGGAGGCAAGTTCTCGCCGCGAGAAACCAGCGTGGTAAACCACATAACCTGACGGCCAAAAGCCTGGCTTTCGACGATCATTTTTTTGATGAACGCTACTTCGCCGCCTTCACACCACAGCTCCTGCTGTTGTCCGCCAAAGTTCAGCGCATCATCTTTATCTTGCCCCAGATTACGACGTTTACGCTCGCTTCCTGCGCGGGCTGAGGCCGCAGAATCATGGAATGGCGGGTTACACAATGTGGCTTCATACTGCTCATTTTTGTGAATGATACCGTTGAAGATTGCCGAAGCATCTTTCTGACGACGCAGACGAATAGCACGGGTTAACCCCGGATTGCCGTTTATGATCGCCTGAGCGCTGTTAAACGCTTCGCTACTGCTCTCACTGCCCGTGAATCGCCAGCCGTATTCATGCACGCCGATCAGCGGATAAATACAGTTTGCCCCTACGCCTATGTCCAGGATGCTCGCATTTGCCGGAATGGTTCCGCTGGTTTCCCCCAACAGGTCGGCCAGGTGGTGAATGTAGTCAGCGCGACCAGGCACCGGCGGGCACAGAAAGCCGTCTGGAATATCCCAGTGTTTCACCGCATAAAAATGCGCCAGCAGTGCCTTATTGAGCGCCTTGACGGCCTGCGGATTGGCGAAATCAACACTCTGCTCGCCGCCGGGCGTGAGGGTGAGAAATTGCGTCAGCTCTGGGGTAACCTGGCATAAAGTCGCAAGATCATAACGGCCATTGTGGCGGTTGCGTGGGTGTAATCCCGGTTTCTGGGCGGACATAGCATTCTCCTTTTAACAGCGGCGTAAGATACCCGCATAACGCCACGCGGTAAACACACACAACAAGGAAATTTGATTTTTTACGCCTGTTTGACGCTTTGCTGATTGTTCGAAAAACAGACAGTTCATCACCAGTTTTTTGCGGTAAATGTCATCCGCTGACGACCTAAACTTATCAGGCACACCTGTTGTTTTTCAGAGGATATCACCATGAAGAAATGCCTCACATTACTTGCCGCTACCGTACTTACCGGCATGACATTTGCCTCCTTTGCTGCACAGCCATACACCAGCCCAGCTACCGGTCAGCTACAAGCTTCCGGCACAGTATCTGCTACCGGTGCAACTAACCTGAGCGATCTCGAAGACAAGCTGGCAGAGAAAGCGAAAGAGCAAGGGGCAAAAGGCTTTGTCGTTAATTCTGCTGGCGGTAAAAATCAGATGTACGGCACCGCAACTATCTATAAATAACTCCCCTTCCTTAGCCTAACTGCATTCATCCCGAATGCAGTTATGTGCGCGCTGTTCACTTCATTGCAGCTCAATTTGTAATCAATGTGTTGGCATTTTGAATCCAATGTAAATAAATGTATTTATTTTTGAATTAATGAATGTTAAAACGTCGCACTGATTAGAAATGATTATTAAAATCATTATCAATTACACATTCATTTTCGCGAGACCTGCAGGGTACAACATCCACAGAGATGTCCCTTCGCGTGAGTGAAACCGTCTACTCAAAAAATAATAAGTCATTAATTAAAATGGATAAAAATCGCAACTTGCCGTCCAGTAGTTTTCATTCACTGACTTTTTTTGCCGGTCTGTGCATTGGCCTGTCTCCGGTAGCCCAGGCTGTCGCAGCAGGCGATCAGGATAAAAAACAAGAAGATACGTTGGTCGTTGAAGCGGCCAAACCTTCGCTGTACGCCCCAACACAGTCTGCCGACCCTAAATTCTCCCGCCCGGTGGCGGATACCACCCGCACCATGACGGTGATTTCTGAGCAGGTGATTAAGGATCAAGGCGCAACAAATTTGACCGATGCGCTGAAAAACGTACCGGGCGTTGGCGCGTTTTTCGCTGGCGAAAACGGCAACTCCACTACCGGTGATGCGGTTTATATGCGTGGCGCGGATACTTCGAACAGTATTTATATCGACGGTGTTCGTGATATCGGCAGCGTCACGCGCGATACCTTCAATACCGAACAGGTCGAAGTGATTAAAGGTCCTTCCGGTACCGACTATGGACGTAGCGCACCGACTGGCTCTATCAATATGATCAGCAAACAGCCGCGTACCGACTCAGGAATCGATGCGTCGGCCAGCGTCGGTAGCGCCTGGTTCCGCCGTGGTACGCTGGACATCAACCAGGTTATCGGCGAGACCACCGCCGCACGTTTAAACCTGATGGGTGAAAAAACACATGATGCCGGTCGCGATAATGTTAAGAATGAACGTTACGGCGTGGCCCCCTCACTTGCTTTTGGCTTAGGCACCGAGAACCGACTGTATCTGAACTATCTGCACGTTACTCAACACAACACACCGGATGGAGGCATTCCCACCATCGGCCTGCCGGGTTACTCCGCGCCTTCCGCAGGGACGTCTGCACTGAATCATTCAGGAAAAGTGGATACGCATAACTTCTACGGCACCAACTCGGATTACGACGATTCGACGACCGATACCGCGACGATGCGTTTTGAACATGACCTGAGCGACAGCACCACGATTCGCAACACCACCCGCTGGTCGCGCATTAAACAGGATTATCTGATGACGGCGGTGATGGGCGGTGCGTCTAATATTACGCAACCCACCAGCAGCGTCGACACCTGGACATGGTCACGCCTGGCAAATACCAAAGATGTCAGTAACAAAATCCTGACCAACCAGACCAACCTGACCTCAAAGTTTTACACGGGATCCATCGGTCACGACATCAGCACCGGCGTGGAGTTGACGCGCGAAACACAAACCAACTATGGCGTCACCCCGATTACCCCGCCGCCGGTTAATATTTATCATCCCAACAGCGACGTGAATATCGGCGGATTATCGCGTAACGGCGCCAACGCTAACGGGCAAACCGATACCTTTGGCGTATACGCTTTTGATACGCTACAAATTACCCGTGAGTTTGAGCTGAACGGTGGTATTCGCCTCGACAATTACCGCACTGAATATGACAGCGCCACCGCTTGCGGCGCTTCTGGCCGTGGTGCAGTGGCATGTCCGACAGGCGTCGCCAAAGGTTCCCCGGTCACCACTGTGGATACTGCCAAATCAGGCAATCTGGTGAACTGGAAAGCGGGCGCGCTGTATCACCTGACCGATAACGGCAATGTCTACATTAACTATGCCGTTTCTCAGCAACCGCCGGGCGGCAGCAACTTTGCCCTTGCTCAGGGCGGAAGCGGTAACAGCGCAAACCGTACCGACTTCAAACCGCAGAAAGCGAAAACCAGCGAGATTGGCACCAAATGGGAGGTGCTGGATAAGCGCCTGCTGTTAACCGCCGCAATTTTCCGCACGGATATTGAGAATGAGGTTGAGCAGAACGACGACGGAACCTGGTCCCAGTACGGGAAGAAACGCGTTGAAGGCTACGAGCTCTCGGTAGCAGGCAACATCACCCCCGCATGGCAGATTATTGGGGGTTACACCCAGCAACGCGCCACCATCCACAGCGGCAAAAACGTTGCTCAGGATGGTTCTTCTTCCCTGCCCTATACGCCGGAACATGCGTTCACGCTGTGGAGCCAGTGTCAAGCAACCGACGATGTTTCCGTTGGCGCAGGCGCTCGCTACGTGGGCAGTATGCATCGCGGTTCGGACGGCGCCGTGGGTACGCCATCCTACACTGAAGGTTACTGGGTCGCCGACGCCAAACTGGGCTATCGCGTGAATCGCAATCTCGATTTCCAGCTAAACGTCTATAACCTGTTCGACACCGATTATGTATCCTCCATAAACAAGAGTGGATACCGTTATCATCCAGGCGAGCCAAGAACCTTCCTGCTCACCGCCAATATGCATTTCTGATCCATCGCGTGGGGCGAAAGCCCCACTTTCAGGAGAAACACTGATGATGTACCACATTCCCGGCGTTCTGTCGGCGCAGGATGTAGCCTGGTTTCGCGAGCAACTGGACGCAGCCGACTGGGTTGATGGCCGCGCAACCACCGGCACTCAGGGGGCGCAGGTTAAAAACAACCAGCAGGTAAATACGCAAAGTGAACGCTACGGCGTTTTACAACAGGCGGTACAGACTGCGGTAAATAACAGCGCACTTTTCTTCGCCGCGGCACTACCGAAAACGCTCTCCACACCGCTGTTTAATCGCTACCAGGACAACGAGACCTACGGTTTTCACGTTGACGGCGCGGTGCGTAGCCATCCGGAGAACGGCTGGATGCGCACAGACCTTTCCGCAACCTTATTCCTGAGTAATCCGGATGATTATGAAGGCGGAGAGCTGCTGGTTAATGACACCTACGGCCAGCATGCGGTGAAGCTTCCGGCAGGCGATCTGGTGCTTTACCCTTCCAGCAGCCTGCACTGCGTCACGCCAGTAACCCATGGCGTTCGTGTGGCGTCCTTTATGTGGGTACAATCGATGATCCGTGACGACAAAAATCGCGCCATGCTTTTTGAACTGGATAAAAACATTCAATCCCTGAAGGCTCATCATGGAGAGAGCAACGAGATCCTGTCATTACTCAATCTCTACCATAACCTGCTGCGCGAATGGTCTGAAATCTGATACTGCTGGCGCATGGTCGTTTTTCAGCCATCATCTTCGCTATACTTAGTCTGTAGACATCTGCAGGAGGTACACATGGCATCCGGATGGGCAAATGACGACGCTGTAAACGAACAGATCAACAATACTATTGAAGATGCTGTTGCCCGTGCCCGCGGTGAGTTACCGACGGGGGAAAGTCTGTATGAATGCGAAGAATGTGGCAATCCTATCCCTCAGGCCAGACGTGAGGCCGTACCTGGGGTACGCTTGTGCATCACTTGCCAACAGGATAAAGATTCACATAGCGCGGCATTTTCAGGATATAATCGCAGAGGTTCTAAAGATAGCCAGCTACGTTGACTCATCTTTACCAAAAGTTTCAGCGCATACGATTTCCTTTACGAGCACGCTTTTTCGCACTCTGTGTGGCAAAATGTGCCGTTGTTGGTTTCTCTGTAAAGCGCAATGACAAGAACTGTAAATCCCTCGCCTGAATTTATTAATATTCAATAAGTTATTTGTCATTCAATTTTTTTGATTGATGTCGTCAATTCTATTCGATTTTCTCTCACCAAAAAAAACGTGATACTTATCACATCGACGAAACAACGTCTTCTTAAAGAACACTGACTACTAACAGAACAACCCTGCGAGAGATTAATCATGAAAAATATCAAATTTGCTGTTGCTGCCATCGCCCTGTCTACCCTGTCATTTGGCGTTTTCGCTGCCGAGCCGGTTTCCTCCACTCAGGCACAAAGCATGAATAAAATTGGTGTAGTTTCTGCTGATGGCGCCACCACACTGGATGGCCTGGAAGCCAAACTGGCTGAGAAAGCGGCTGCTGCTGGCGCAACTGGTTACAGCATCACTTCCGCTGTCGGTAAAGACAAAATGAGCGGCACCGCGGTTATCTATAAATAACCGAAAGATTACCTGTACGACCCAATGCTCCAACCCTCATTGACCCTGTTTGTTACCCTTTGTTTGCCCGTCCGCCACTGGACGGGCTTTTTTTTTGCTTAGTGTTCAAGTCGTTGACGGAATTCCTGCAATACGGCGTCCGGCATGCCTATTTGCAGCGCCGCCTCGCAAATCGCCTGCCAGCTTCCTGCATCCAGCGGAATACCGTGTTCCAGCCGTTCCTCGCGAGTATTCACTTCCCACTCCCCAGGCAACAGGATCGGGGCATCTTCAGCATGCGGGGACGCTTTCACCCACTCAGCAAATGCTGCGACCTGGTTGTCGCAGTCCGGCGCGCCGAACAGTTCCGGATTCATAATAATAGTGGTCATACAGTTGATGATGGCGTCCGGGCTGGTCTGCAGGCTCTCTTCATGTGTGGTTTTACCCCCTGAAAGCGCACCACCCATAATTTCGCACATCGCCGCCAGCGCATACCCCTTGTGCTCGGCAAAGGTTAGCAACGATCCCAGCGGAGAAACCTGCATTACCGCAGGATCGGTTGTAGGCATCCCCTCCACATCAATCAGACATCCAGGAGCTACCGGCTCGCCCTTATGCCATGCCACACGGGTTTTGCCAAACGCGATGGCACTGGTTGCATAGTCGAGCAATAGCGGGAAGGTATTTTTACGCGGAAAAACAACGCAGAAGGGGTTAGTGCCAAAACGACTATCGCGGCCATGAAACGGTGCAACCATCGGGATCCCGACCACACTCACAAAATGCACTGAGACAAAACCTGCAGCCGCGCATTGCTCCGCCCAGTAGCCAATACGTCCGATATGATGCGAATTATGTAATGCCACGGCGGCGATACCGTGCTGACGAGCTTTTTCAATCCCCAGCGTGATGGCTTCGTGAGCCGCCACCTGACCAAAGGCACAATCGCCATCAAGCGTAATCACCGCCCCCGCATCTTTTACCACTTTGGCATGACGGTTGATTTGCAGATGCCCCAGCGAGAATGAACGAATATAGCTTGGGATCATACCGATGCCGTGGGAGTCGTGACCGGCGAGGTTAGAGGCTATCAGATGATCGGCCACCAGCCGCGCCTCCTGATCATTGCTTCCCATCTGGTGAAAAACGGCCTGGATAAAGGCGTGCAGCGTTGGCACATGGAAGCGATGTCCACTGTTCATTGTTATCTCCTGTTGTGTCGCGTGTTTGTTGTGTTTCTTATTTTTCAACAAACTATGCTGCGCCACGGCGCTCAGGAGGTCAATAAACGTGCAGAAATTTCACGTTGCCGAAAAGAGAAAACCGACAGACCAGGTAAAAGGCCCGTCGGGATAACAAATAAATCAGAAACTTTGCTCGACGCGGGCAAGTCCTTCGGCCAGCGAGGCGGATTCACCGGTTGCCACCAGGCAGCAGGCCATCTGAATTTTCAACGATGCCGGGACCGGCTCACTGCCAGCCAGACAACGCTCAATCCAGCGCGCGGTGGTTTCCGGATCTTTTGCCACCGGCAGCGGTACCGGCTCGTCAGGCATCTCGCTTTGTCGGTCCTGTAACACTCGCACACCGGATGAATCTATCAGGCTTATCTGCGGGCAGCGCTGCGGGTTGGCATACACTTCGCCCTCGGTACCATGCATCAACAGGCCGCGCCCACCGATATCGCCGAAGAACTTCGCCACACGCGAGACGTATTCCGGGTGGGAAACGCTGGAAAGACGCAGCGCCGCATCTTCAGCAAACGGCGTGGCTAATTTAGCCAGCGTGTGCGCACTGTTACGCACGCCCATGCGCCAGCGCATCGCCAGCTGTTTCTCCAGCGGAGGGCACAGCGCGCTCACCGGGATAAACACCGGCTGATGACCATCCAGCTTTGCCTGCGCCTGCCCGGCATGCAGCGTTGGCGTAATCCCCATCAGTTCAAAAATGGTTTCTGTCAGCACGCGGGTTGGATCCTCGCTGACGCCGTGCACTACTACCGGGAAACCGAGCTTATGCAGTAAAATCGCCAGCAGCGGCGTCAAATTCGCCTGCTTGCGTGCACCATTGTAGCTGGGAATGACAATCGGCATGGGTTTGGCTACTGGCGGAGTCAGGCGAATGGTGTGGTTTTGCATCGCTTCGTAAAAGCCCAGCATCTCCGCTTCGCCTTCGCCTTTAATACGTAGCGCAATCAGCACCCCGCCCATCTCAAGATCAGGTACGTCGCCGTTCATCATATGGGTATACAGTCCGCGAGCAGTATCCTTGTCCAGGTCACGCGCGTGATTTTTTCCTCGCCCAATCTCTTTAATGATTTTGCGGTAATCCATCGATAACTCCTTGCCTGTTGCTCGCATCGTTAACGCCGACGGCGGCGCGTGGGTTTCGCTTTTTCTTTTGGTTTTACTATAACGTCTGGCACAGCAGGTTGCTCTATCGGAAATATGGGTAACGCGTTCAGTAAACGCTTGCCATAGTTTTTGGTCAATAAACGTTTGTCATAAATAACCACTTCTCCCCAGCAGCCATGGCTACGGATGAGTCGCCCAACCTGCTGGATCAAATTGAACGACGCCGCAGGCAGGCTCTGCACCTCGAAGGGGTAGCGGTTCAGGCTTTTCAACCACTCGCCCTCGGTGATCACCACCGGGCTGTCGATCGGTGGAAAAGCAATTTTGTGAATATGCACCTGGGTCAGCAGGTCGCCTTTCAAGTCCAGACCTTCAGCGAAAGATTGCAGCCCAACCAGCACGCTGCGCTCGCCGTTGGTCACCCGTTTGCGGTGCAACTCTACCAGACGATAGCGCGGCTGATCGCCCTGCACCAACAACAGCAGGCGCAGATCGGTAACATGCTCAAGAAAACGCTGCATCGCCCGACCGCTGGCAAAGAGTACCAGCATCCCCTGATGCTTTTTGCTTTCCAGTTGTTCGCGAAAATAGGCGGCCATTTCCGCGATATGCTGCTCTTCGTTATCAATTAACGGTTCGTAGCGCATCTGCGGAATGACGATTTTGCCCTGTTCAACGTGATTAAACGGTGAATCCAGCGCGACAAACCGATCCCCTGCTTTTTCCTTCAGACCACTCATCTCCTGCAAACGCGAGAAGCTGTTGAGCGAGCGCAGCGTTGCGGAAGTGACGATAATATGCGGGACGCTACGCCACAGCAGTCGTTCGAGCTGATCGCTCACACGGATCCCCACGCAGTGGAACCAGACGTGGATCTGCCCGTCACGCACCTCGCGCGTCGCCCATTTACTCACCGGCGCACCTGACGACTGCGCGAGCGATGCCAGCCGCCACAGTTTGCTTTGCGCCTCAAACATGCCCAGCGCCCGGTTCATCTGCAAAATAACCCGATGCAGACGCACAATATCGTGAGTGCCGGTTTTTTCGCTGAGATCGTTGAGGAACAGTTCCGCCAGCCCGCGTAGCATTTCCGTAAGCTTTGCCAGACGCTGACAAATCTCCATCACTTCTGCAGGCAGTTCGCCCATCGCAAAGCGGTGTTCCGCCTCCTGAGTAGCAGGCATATACAGATTAAGAATGTTATTGAGCGATGAAATCAGTTCATACAGCTCTTCACAGTGACCGTTCAGACGCTCGGCATTCGCCAGCGGCGGCGTGGTTTTCGGGCGAAACTGTTCAAGACAGGTCGCCACTAATTTGCAAAACAGATCCAGCTGGAGCCGGTACCAGGGGGCGCTGATTTCCGCGCTCATCTCCAGCGCATCGCGCGCGACATCCGGCAAATGGTGGCCTTCATCAAGTACCAGCAACAAGTTTTTCGGCTCCGGCAAAACGGCTTCGCTTTCCATCGCCGCCATCACCAGCGCATGATTAGCCACCACCACTTCAGCTTCCTGAATCTCCCGGCGGGCGACAAAAAAAGGGCATTCACGATAGTAGTGACAGTTGCGATTCAGACAGCTAGCTTTATCGGTGCTCAGACGCTGCCAGAGTCCGTCGTCAATGGCGATATCGGTGTGATCGCGCAGCCCGTCCCACTTGTAGCTGTCGAGATCGCCTTTTAACCTGGCGCAGCGCTTTTGTTCTTCCTGGTTGTTGGGCGTCAGGTCATCGTCGAGAAAAGCCAGCAGATCCTGCTGATTGGGTTCAGTACTGGCCAGCGCCGCTAAGTTACGCGGGCAGACATAGCGTCCGCGACCAAACGCGGCGGTAAAACGCAGGTCAGGGATAATTTTGCGCAGCAGCGGTAAATCTTTGCTGTAGATCTGATCCTGCAAAGCAACGTTGGCGGTACTGACTACCAGCGTTTTTTGTTCTTCACGCGCAATGGCAATACCGGGAATCAGATACGACAGGGTTTTCCCCACCCCGGTCGGCGCTTCAATCGCCAGATGCCGCCCTTCTTCACCTGCCAGCGTTTTCGCGACGTCAGCAATCATCTGCCGCTGCGGCGCACGGGGGATAAAGTCGGGGATCTGTTCCTGAAGCGCCTTATACCAGGCGGCGATTTGCGCTTTTAACGCGGCCGTTAGTGCCATGAGAAAACCTGAAATACTGTATAAACAGCCACTATTGTGGCACATTTCAGGCCCTGGATGTACCTTTTTCCCCCATTCTGGAAAGCGTTTCGCAATTCATTTTTCCTGGCCGGACGGCTGTTCGAGTCCTGTCCGGCCAATAATTCACTGACGTTTAATAGTATCCCAACAGCTTCCACCACAGCATGCCCACGGCAAAAATGATGATCACATTTGCCGTCACCACACAGAGGTTAATTTTGTAAAAGCGCGGTCGTTCAAAATAGCCCTGGGCAAAATAAATGGGGCCAGGTCCACCACCATACTCGGTATTCCCCCACATCAGGTTACTAAAGATACCGAAGCAAATAGCCACCATCATCGGCGGTGCTCCCGCAGCGATCGCCGTGGCCGCGAAAGGGGCATACAGCGCAGCCACATGCCCGGTCGCCGTAGCGAAGAGATAATGGACGTAAATGTAAAGGATCCCCAACACAATAAAGGACTCGATCGCGCCAAAACCCTGAATACCGCTGCCTAACTTTATGGTCATCCATTTAATAAAACCCAGATCGGCAAGCCCTGTCGCCAGACTAATAATGACGCTAAACCAGATCACCGTATCCCAGGCGGCGTGGTCATTAAGCAAACTTTTCCAGCTAACAGCGCCCGAGGCAAACAGATACGCAGCCAATCCCAGCCCGACAGATGTGGCAGACAATCCCGTAATCAAGCTGGTCCCCCAACCAACCAATGCCAGCACAAAACCAAACGCGACCTTTTTCTCATTGCTGCTCATCGAACCGAGCTCACCGAGAGCCTGTTTGCCCATCGCTTTCGCCTCCGGCGTACGCTTAAGCTCGGGATCCAATAATTTATAAACCAATAGCGGCATCAGGCAGAAACAGACCATCGCAGGAACCACTGCGGAAATAAACCATCCGCCCCAGGTTATCTCTATTCCTAATGACGATTTCGCCAGACTCGCTACCAGCGGATTCGCCGCCATCCCGGTGAGAAATATTGCCCCGGTAATCGGCGTAAACTGGAAGCACACCATGGTTAAGAAATCGCCGATACGCTTGCCCGTTGCCCCCGGCGCTGAGCCCAATACATCATTGATGGAACGAGTGATAGGGAAAATAATCCCCCCGGAACGCGCGGTTACTGATGGCATTGCCGGGGCCATAATCAGATCGGAAACCCCCAGTGAGTAAGCGATACCCAGGCTGCTGCCACCAAAGAGCGATAACATTTTATACGCAATACGTTTCCCCAATCCCGAGGTTACAAAACCCAGAGACAAGACGTAGGCACAGAAAATGAGCCATACTGTACCGGATGCAAAACCTGACAATGCTTTTGCCTCTGGCAACGTTTTGGTGAAAATTACCACGCAAAGTGCAATCAACATCACCGCCCCCGAAGGGAGCGGCTGGGTAAGAATCGCGGCTATGGTCGCGGCAAATATCGCGAACATATGCCAGGCCTGAGGCGTCAGACCAGCAGGTACGGGATAAAACCAAATGATCGCGCCTATCGCCAGCGGTATCAGGAACGAGAGAATGGATTTTCCCGTGGCAGAATTTTTTGACATAAAAATATCCTTATTCCGTTAGCCCAAGAGCGTTCATTTCCGCGACATATATCTCGCTAATACCTGATCCACCATTGCTGGCGCCATTCCAAGGTAATTTGCCGGGTCGGTCAGTTCTTCAATCAACTGCGGGTCAAGTCGTTCCGAGACAGATGGCATCGCATTCAGCACGTCCGCTAATCGCCCGCCTTGTTCGTTGACGATGCGGCAAGCGTCGTACACCACATCATGCGCATCCTGACGACCAATGTACGGAGCCAACCCCATCATGACCGCTTCAGCCACAATCAATCCGTTGGTCATACCGAGGTTACGTTTCATCGCCGCTTCATCGACCACCAGCCCCGCCAGCATAAAGTTAGCCTGATGCAATGCCCCCGCGCTGAGAACGAAACTCTCCGGGATAGCAATCCATTCGGCATGCCACGGCCCGGTTGCACGCTCCAGATCTTGCACCATTGCATCAAGCATCAGCCCTGCCTGTTGGCGAACGCCTTTGGCACAGGCCAGCATTAACTCGCTGGAAATAGGGTTGCGTTTCTGCGGCATAGTACTGCTGGCACCGCGTCCTTTAACAAACGGCTCATACAGCTCACCAAACTCGTTTGCTGCCAGCAGCATTACGTCGTAGGCAATCTTGCCCAGCGACCCGGTAATCACCGCTAACAGGTTCACCGCTTCGGCAAAACCATCACGCGCGACGTGCCAGGTGGAGGTTGGAACATTCAGACCAAGCTCTTCCATCATCGCTTTTTGTACCGCCAGCCCTTTATCCCCCAGCGATGCCAGCGTACCGGCCGCCCCCGCAAATTCGCCAACCAATACACGAGGACGCGCCTGGGTAAGACGTTCCGCGTGGCGTTCAAACATATCCAGCCAGATGGCCGCTTTGTAACCGAATGTCACCGGCAAAGCCTGTTGTAAATGGGTTCTCCCGGCCATCGGCGTATCACGGTAGCGGCGTGAAAGATCGGCCAGCGTGGCGCGGAGTTTGTCCATATCGGATTCAATGAGCGCAAAAGCATCACGAATTTGCAGGACCACTGCGGTGTCCATAATGTCCTGAGTGGTTGCCCCCCAGTGCACATAGCCGCCGGACTCGCCAGCCTGTTTAGAAATCTGGTGCACCAGCGGTAGGATCGGATAACCCACAATTTCGGTTTCATGGCGTAATAAATCAAAATCGAGCGTATCGGCATTACATTTTTCAGCAATTTCCTGCGCCGCAGCCTCAGGTATCACACCGCAGCGTGCCTGGGCTTTAGCTAATGCCACTTCCACTTCCACGTATTTGCGTACCAGCTCGCGATCGTCAAACACCGCGCGCATCGCCGGTGTGCCGAAAGAATCCCTGAACAGAACAGAATCAAGTACATTCGAAGCCATAAATCCCCCTGGAAAATCTGATAGTGATAAGATGCGTGTTTACGGTCGTTTTTTAGATATTCAAACGCCGACACAATGTCCAGACATAATTAAATGTCCGTACATTTGAATGTACGGACATTTATAGTATTCATAAGAAATGTAGGGAATAGTCCGTACAAATTTTCGTGATAAAGATCACTAATATTTTGATGAAACCGCGATGAAAGAATCTCTGTACAAGCGAATAGCACGTGAACTGGCGCAGCAAATTTCGGTGGGGACCTTTGCCCCCGGATCGCTGTTTCCAACGGAAATGGAACTGTGCGAAACATGGCAGGTCAGCCGCCACACCATGCGTGAGGCGTTGAGGGAATTAACAGAGCAAGGTCTGATTTCACGGCGTAAAGGCGCGGGAACTCGCGTTTGCGAACCTAAGGCTAACGGTGTCAATCACCCGCTATCGCATCTTGAGGATCTGTTGCTGCTGGCCAAAAACAATCTGCGCGTCATCAAGAAAATCGATGAGATTGTGGCGGACATCGAGCTGTCCCAGATGATTGGCTGCCCGCCAGGTTCCCGCTGGCTGCACATTGCCAGTACTCGCGAAGATGCGCAAAACCCCGACGCACCGATCTGCTGGACGGACAGCTATGCCAGCACGGATTACGCTAAACTGCGCACCTACATCCGTGACGATCCACACTCATTAATCAGCGACTTGATCGAAACGCATTACGGCATCAAAAGCCATGAGGTGCATCAGACTATTACGGCTGTCGGTGTGCCCAAAAAGGTGGCAAAGATCCTCAACGTAGCGCCTGATTCGCCAGCGATGAGAATTGTGCGTCGTTATCTGGACAGGGACGGGAAAGTATTTGAGACGACGATTTCGATTCACCCGGCAGGACGATATACCTGCTCAATCGTGCTGAAATCGCAAAGTTCGGGGGAGTGATTGACCTGTCCGGCCTACACCCTGTGTAGACCGGATAGCGTGTTTATACTGCCAGACAGCAAGGTGAATTACTGCGCTGAGGACGGTTTGCGCGGACGGCGCGGCGGACGAGGCTTATCGCCTGCCGGTTTGCCTTCGCCATTACGCGGCTTCGCTTTTGGCGCACCGCCATCCTGACGACGCGGCTGCTGGCCACGCCCTGCTCCGCCCTGCCCGCGACCACCACCGCCGCCACGCTGCTGGCGACCATTCTGGATCGGCTCAGCTTTAATGGAGGGATCTGGCTCATAGCCTGGCGTTGCAATACGCGGGATCTCTTTTTTCAGCAGCTTCTCGATGTCACGCAGCAGCTTGTGTTCATCGACGCACACCAGAGACAACGCTTCGCCAGTAGCGGCGGCACGCCCGGTACGACCAATACGGTGCACATAATCTTCTGGGACGTTTGGCAGCTCGTAGTTCACCACGTGCGGTAACTCTTCAATGTCCAGACCACGCGCGGCAATATCGGTCGCTACCAGCACGCGTATATCACCGGATTTAAAATCAGCCAGCGCACGTGTACGCGCCCCCTGAGATTTATTACCGTGGATTGCCGCACTGCGGATGCCGTCTTTATTCAGCTGTTCTGCCAGATGGTTCGCGCCATGTTTGGTACGGGTAAACACCAGCACCTGCTGCCAGTTGCCCTGACCAATCATCTGTGACAACAGTTCACGTTTACGTTTTTTATCGACGAAATGAACATGCTGAGTTACCTGCTCGGACGCGGTATTACGACGCGCCACTTCGATTTCCAGCGGGTTATGCAGCAGTTTTTCGGCCAGCGACTTAATGTCATCAGAGAACGTTGCCGAGAACAGCAGGTTCTGACGTTTTGCCGGCAGTTTTGCCAGAACGCGACGAATATCGTGAATAAAGCCCATATCCAGCATGCGGTCAGCTTCATCCAGTACCAGGATCTCCACCTGATCCAGTTTTACCGCATTCTGGTGCTCCAGATCGAGTAAACGACCCGGGGTGGCAATCAGTACATCCACACCGCCACGCAGCTTCATCATCTGCGGGTTAATGCTGACGCCGCCGAAGACCACCAGCGAGCGAATATTCAGATACTTACTGTAATCACGTACGTTTTCGCCAATCTGGGCCGCCAGTTCACGGGTTGGCGTGAGGATCAGCGCACGAACCGGACGACGGCTTTTACCATGCGGCTGATTGGTGATCAGGTGCTGCAACAGCGGCAGGGTAAAACCTGCCGTTTTCCCCGTACCGGTCTGGGCGCTGGCCATCAGATCGCGGCCTTCCAGCACGGCAGGAATAGCCTGCTGCTGAATAGGGGTAGGTTCACGGTAACCCTGCTCGGCAACGGCACGTAAAATTTCAGGGTTTAAACCAAGGGAATCAAAAGACATAACAACTCCGAACCGCCCTGACCGTTACCGGTGTCGTTTTCAGGGAGATACATACAATAGAGATGACAAAAACCACAATGTCATGAAGGGGCGGAGTGTAGCAGTTTTTGTGATGTGCCGCATAAATTATCCCTTCACTGGAAAATAACCGTCCGGACTGGACAAGGCTGCACATCAGTCATAATCTTAATCAATCGATTGATTAAGATCAGAGTCGTGCCATGAATACACCCACCATGACAACCAAAGGTGAACAGGCGAAGAACCAGCTCATTGCCGCCGCATTGGCACAATTCGGCGAGTATGGTCTGCACGCCACGACGCGCGATATCGCTGCACAGGCCGGGCAAAACATTGCGGCTATCACCTACTATTTTGGCTCAAAAGAGGATTTATATCTCGCCTGCGCCCAGTGGATTGCAGATTTTATCGGCTCACAGTTTCGTCCGCACGCTGAAGAGGCCGAGCGTTTATTCGCTCAGCCAGAACCGGATCGTGGCGCGATGCGTGAACTGATCCTGCGCGCCTGCAAAAATATGATCATGCTGTTAACCCAGGACGACACCGTTAACCTGAGTAAATTTATCTCGCGTGAACAGCTTTCCCCCACGGCGGCTTATCAACTGGTGCACGACCAGGTTATCAATCCGCTGCATACACACCTGACGCGCCTGATTGCCGCCTATACTGGCGGCGATGCCAACGATACCCAAATGATTCTGCATACCCACGCCATACTCGGCGAGGTGCTGGCTTTTCGTCTGGGGAAAGAAACCATTCTGTTGCGTACGGGCTGGTCACAATTTGATGAGGATAAAACCGCGCTGATTGACCAAACGATCACCTGTCACATCGATCTTATTCTGCAAGGTTTAACGCAAAGGAGTCTGGAGTCATGAAAAAACCTGTCGTTCTCGGGCTGGTTATCGCGGCCCTCGTTGCCGTGATTGCCGGTGGAACGTGGTGGTATCAGAGTCGGCAAGATAACAGCCTGACGCTATACGGCAATGTCGATATCCGTAGCGTCAACCTGAGTTTTCGCGTCGGCGGCAGACTGGCCTCACTGGCGGTTGATGAAGGCGATGCGATTACCGCCGGTCAGGTACTGGGTAAACTGGACCGCGCACCGTATGAAAACGCATTGATGCAGGCAAAAGCCAACGTTGCCGCCGCGCAGGCGCAATACGATCTGATGCTGGCAGGGTATCGCGAAGAAGAGATCGCGCAAACCGCGGCGGCAGTCAAACAGGCGCAGGCCGCCTATGATTACGCGCAGAATTTTTACAATCGGCAGGTAGGATTGTGGAAAAGCCGTACCATTTCTGCCAACGATCTGGAAAATGCGCGTTCATCTCGCGATCAGGCGTTAGCTTCATTGAAATCCGCACAGGATAAACTCACGCAATATCGCAGCGGTAATCGTGTGCAGGACATCGAACAGGCAAAAGCCACGCTCGAACAAGCTCAGGCAGAGCTGGCACAGGCAGAGCTTAATTTGCATGATACCACGCTGACCTCGCCATCTGACGGCACGCTTCTCACCCGCGCGGTTGAACCCGGCAGCATGCTGAACGAAGGGAGCACGGTACTGACGCTGTCGCTCACGCGTCCGGTATGGGTCCGCGCCTACGTTGACGAACGCAATCTGAGCCAGGCGCAGCCAGGACGTGAGATCCTGCTCTATACCGACGGTCGCCCGGACAAATCGTATCACGGCAAAATCGGCTTTGTGTCACCAACCGCCGAATTTACGCCGAAAACGGTCGAGACTCCTGATCTGCGCACCGATCTGGTGTATCGCCTACGAATTGTCGTAACCGACGCGGACGATGCGCTACGTCAGGGAATGCCGGTAACGATAAAATTTGGCGATGAGGCACGGCATGAATGACGCCGTCATTACGCTTAAAGGGCTGACGAAAAACTTTGCTGGAATGGAAAAACCGGCCGTCGCCCCGCTCGACTGTATCGTGCATGCGGGCTACGTGACCGGGCTTGTCGGGCCGGACGGTGCGGGCAAAACCACGTTGATGCGCATGCTGGCGGGATTATTAAAACCTGATGCCGGAAGTGCTGCGGTAATTGGTTTTGACCCCATCAAAGACGACAGCGCGCTGCACGCGGTGCTGGGCTATATGCCGCAGAAATTTGGTCTGTATGAAGATTTGACCGTCATGGAGAACCTCAATCTCTATGCCGATTTGCGCAGCGTCACCGGTGAGGCGCGAGAAAAAACCTTTGCCCGACTACTGGAGTTTACCTCGCTGGGGCCATTTACCGGACGACTGGCCGGCAAACTTTCCGGCGGCATGAAGCAGAAGCTCGGGCTAGCCTGTACGCTGGTCGGCGAACCCAAAGTGTTGCTGCTGGATGAGCCAGGTGTGGGTGTCGACCCAATTTCCCGTCGCGAACTGTGGCAAATGGTCCACGAACTGGCCGGAGACGGCATGCTGATCCTCTGGAGTACGTCGTATCTGGATGAAGCAGAGCAATGCCGTGATGTGCTGCTGATGAACGAAGGCGAATTGTTATACCAGGGCGATCCTACTCAGCTTACGCAAACCATGGCTGGTCGCAGCTTCCTGATGAGCAGTCCGCAGGAAAATAACCGCCGACTGCTGCAACGCGCGTTAAAACTACCACTGGTCAGCGACGGAATGATTCAGGGGAAATCCGTCCGTTTAATCCTGAAAAAAGAGGCGACAGCTCAGCAGATCCAAAACGCTGACGGCATGCCGCAGATAACCATCAATGAAACTGCACCCCGCTTCGAAGATGCCTTTATCGATTTACTCGGCGGAGCCGGAACATCGGAATCCCCGCTGGGCGCTATCCTGCATACCGTAGAAGGTACGCCTGGCGAAACGGTGATCGAAGCCAAAGCGCTGACCAAGAAGTTTGGCGATTTTGCCGCGACCGACCACGTAGACTTTTCCGTACAGCGCGGCGAGATTTTTGGTCTGTTAGGACCCAACGGTGCCGGCAAATCCACCACCTTTAAAATGATGTGCGGCCTGCTGGTCCCCACTTCCGGCAAAGCGCTGGTGCTGGATATGGACCTGAAAGTCAGCTCCGGCAAAGCGCGTCAGCATCTGGGCTATATGGCGCAGAAATTCTCCCTGTACGGTAACCTGACGGTTGAACAAAATCTGCGCTTTTTCTCCGGCGTCTACGGCCTGCGTGGTCGGGCACAGAAGGAGAAAATCGATCGTATGAGCGAGGCATTTGGCCTGAAGAGTATCGCTTCCCACGCCACCGACGAACTGCCGCTGGGGTTTAAGCAGCGTCTGGCGCTGGCCTGCTCGCTGATGCATGAACCCGACATTCTGTTCCTTGATGAACCCACTTCCGGGGTCGATCCCCTCACCCGTCGTGAGTTCTGGTTGCATATCAACAGCATGGTGGAAAAAGGCGTCACGGTGATGGTGACCACCCACTTTATGGACGAGGCGGAATACTGCGATCGCATCGGGTTGGTGTATCGCGGCAAACTGATTGCCAGCGGAACACCGGACGACCTGAAAGCTCAGGCTGCCGACAGCGACACTCCGGACCCGACCATGGAGCAGGCGTTCATTACGCTAATCAATGACTGGGATAAGGAGCATACGCATGAGTAACTCCGCTCTCTCCTGGCGTCGCGTACGTGCGCTGTGCGTGAAAGAAACCCGCCAGATCGTTCGCGATCCCAGCAGTTGGCTGATTGCGGTGGTGATCCCGCTGCTGCTGCTGTTTATCTTTGGCTACGGGATAAACCTCGACTCCAGCAAGCTACGGGTCGGGATTTTGCTCGAACAGCAAAGCGAAGAGGCGCTGGATTTTACCCATACTATGACCGGTTCGCCGTATATTGACGCCACCATCAGCGATAACCGGCAGGAATTGATTGAGAAAATGCAGGCCGGGCGCATTCGTGGGCTGGTGGTGATCCCTGTGGATTTTGCCCAGCAGATGGCGCGACCTAATGACGTGGCACCGATCCAGGTGATCACCGATGGCAGCGAACCCAATACCGCCAACTTTGTGCAGGGTTATGTTGAAGGCATCTGGCAGATTTGGCAGCAACAGCGGGCGGAAGATCGTGGGGAATCGTTCGAGCCTTTGATCGACGTGCAAACACGCTACTGGTTTAACCCGGCGGCCATTAGCCAGCACTTTATTATTCCCGGGGCGGTAACCATCATCATGACGGTGATTGGCGCGATCCTCACCTCATTAGTGGTGGCGCGCGAATGGGAACGCGGAACCATGGAGGCACTGCTTTCTACCGAAGTTACCCGCGTCGAATTACTGCTGTGTAAACTGATCCCCTATTATTTCCTCGGCATGCTGGCGATGCTGCTGTGTATGCTGGTGTCGGTATTTATTCTTGGCGTGCCCTATCGCGGCTCGTTGCTGATCCTGTTTTTCATTACCAGCCTGTTTCTGCTCAGTACGCTTGGCATGGGGTTGCTTATTTCCACCATCACCCGCAACCAGTTTAACGCCGCGCAGGTCGCGCTGAACGCCGCTTTCCTGCCCTCGATTATGCTGTCAGGTTTTATCTTCCAGATAGACAGCATGCCCGCGATTATCCGGGCGGTAACCTACATTATTCCGGCTCGTTATTTCGTCAGTACCCTGCAAAGCCTGTTTCTGGCGGGAAATATTCCGGTGGTGCTGATTATTAACGTGCTGTTTTTAATCGCTTCGGCGGTGATGTTTATTGGCCTGACGTGGCTTAAAACCAAACGTCGGCTGGATTAAGGGGACGGGCATGTTTCATCGCTTATGGACATTAATTCGCAAAGAGCTGCAATCGCTATTACGCGAACCGCAGACGCGAGCCATTCTGATTTTACCGGTGCTGATTCAGGTGATCCTGTTCCCGTTCGCGGCAACGCTGGAAGTCACCAACGCCACGATCGCTATCTATAACGAAGACAACGGTAAACATTCGGTTGAGCTTACCCAGCGCTTCGCCCGCGCCAGCGCTTTTACGCATGTTCTGCTGCTGAAAAGCCCGCAGGAGATTAAGCCTACCATCGATACGCAAAAAGCCCTGCTGCTGGTGCGCTTCCCGGCCAATTTTTCGCGCAACCTGGACACCTTCCAGCAAGCTCCTATGCAGATTATCCTCGACGGGCGTAACTCCAACAGCGCGCAAATTGCCGCCAATTACCTGCAGCAAATCGTTAAGACGTATCAGCAGGAGCTGATGGACGGCAAGCTGAAACCAAACAACAGCGAGCTGGTCGTGCGTAACTGGTACAACCCGAATCTGGATTATAAATGGTTCGTGGTGCCGTCGCTGATCGCCATGATCACCACTATCGGCGTAATGATCGTCACCTCGCTTTCGGTTGCTCGCGAGCGCGAGCAAGGTACGCTGGATCAGCTGCTGGTCTCCCCACTTACCACCTGGCAGATTTTCATCGGTAAAGCTGTGCCCGCGCTGATTGTGGCTACTTTTCAGGCCACCATTGTGCTGGCAATTGGTATCTGGGCTTATGACATTCCATTTGCCGGTTCACTGGGGTTGTTCTATTTCACAATGGTAATTTACGGGCTGTCGCTGGTCGGCTTTGGTCTGCTGATTTCATCGCTGTGCGCCACCCAGCAGCAAGCGTTTATCGGCGTGTTTGTGTTTATGATGCCGGCGATTTTACTCTCGGGCTACGTCTCACCGGTCGAAAACATGCCGGTCTGGTTGCAGAATCTGACGTGGATAAACCCGATCCGCCATTTTACGGACATCACGAAACAGATTTACCTGAAGGATGCGAGTCTGCAGATTGTCTGGGGAAGTTTGTGGCCGCTGTTGGTGATAGCGGCCACAACCGGCTCAGCGGCGTATGCGATGTTTCGACGTAAGGTGATGTAGCTTTTTGTCTTTCGCCAGCAGCGAGACCACGGCGGGTCCGGCCAGGATCACCAGACCCGCCAGTGCCAGCAAGACGTTGTTTTGCAGCACGCGCGACAGCAACCACAGCACGATCATTGCGGCACCGAAATACCACGTGGTAGTCAGCTCTTCCAGCACATCAGCGACGTCACGCCAGCGTTGTTCATGGTGACGTTGCAAGGCCAGCATTAATAAAACCGTTACGCCGTAAACGACGCATAATCCCAGGCCGACGCGCACCAGCGTGCCGCTCATCCAGCCCATTACCAGCAACGCCACTACCAGTAAATGCAACACAATCTGCCAGCAACTTAGACCCGTTGCGACACGAACACGTTGTTGCCACCTCATGGCTTTTCTCCTGAAGGATTTTCAACTAATTGTTCAGAGTACCGGACTTTACGGAAAATTCCGCAACACTGCATCTTTTTGTGACGATGACTACACTATTTTATTTAGGAAGTGACGCCAACGGGAGGCTCATGAGCGGATCGGGAGTTCAATTTTCATTCAATGTGCTCACCATTAATACTCACAAAGGGTTCACCGCCTTCAACCGGCGTTTTATTTTACCTGAGCTAAGGGAGGCCGTCAGAACGGTCGGTGCAGACATTGTATGCTTGCAGGAAGTGATGGGTGCGCACGAAGCTCATTCGCTGCACATTGAGAACTGGCCGGATACCAGCCACTACGAATTTCTGGCGGACACGATGTGGAGCGACTTCGCCTACGGGCGTAACGCCGTGTACCCGCAGGGACATCACGGTAATGCTGTGCTGTCGCGGTATCCCATTGAGCATTATGAAAATCGTGATGTGTCGGTCGGCGCGAGTGAAAAGCGCGGAGTCCTTTACTGCCGAATAGCACCGCCAATGCTCTCCTACCCCATTCATGTGATGTGTGTGCACCTCGGCCTGCGTGAAGCTCACCGCCAGGCCCAGCTCACGATGCTGGCTGATTGGGTTAACGCCCTGCCCGACGCGGAGCCGGTGGTGATTGCCGGGGATTTTAACGACTGGCGGCAAACGGCCAATCGCCCGTTGAAAGCCAAAGCTGGCCTTGACGAAATTTTTACCCGCGCCCACGGCCGCCCGGCGCGAACATTTCCGGTGCAGTTTCCCCTGCTGCGTCTGGACAGGATCTATGTGAAAAACGCGAATGCCAGTACCCCAACGACGCTGGCGCTGCGTCACTGGCGACATTTGTCCGATCATGCCCCTCTGAGTGCGGAGATTCATTTATGAAATATGGCTGGCGTGAAGGCAATCAAATTCAACTACTGGAAAACGGCGATCAATTCTACCCCGCCGTCTTTGACGCCATTGAACAGGCGCAACAAAAAATAATCCTCGAGACCTTTATCTGGTTTGAAGATGCGGTAGGAAAACAGCTGCATGCCGCGTTGCTCGAAGCCGCCCGGCGAGGAATCAAAGCAGAGGTGTTACTGGATGGCTACGGCTCGCCTGATCTTAGCGACAGTTTTGTCGAAGAGCTCACCGTAGCCGGCGTTGTTTTCCGCTACTACGATCCGCGTCCGCGTCTGTTCGGGATGCGCACTAATCTCTTTCGTCGTATGCATCGCAAAATTGTGGTCATTGATGATCGTGTTGCCTTTGTTGGCGGCATCAATTACTCCGCTGAACACATGTCTGATTACGGTCCGGAGGCCAAGCAGGATTACGCCGTGCGCGTTGAAGGTCCAGTCGTTGCTGACATTCTGAAATTCGTGCTGGAAAACTTGCCCGGACAGAGCGCTGTACGACGCTGGTGGCGACGTCATCACCGGGCAATCGACAATCATCGCCCCGGCGAAGCGCAGGCGCTGTTCGTCTGGCGCGATAACGAAGAACATCGTGATGATATTGAACGCCACTATCTGAAAATGCTGACCCAGGCACGGCGGGAAGTGATCATCGCCAATGCCTACTTCTTTCCCGGCTATCGCTTTCTGCATGCCCTGCGTAAAGCGGCCCGACGGGGCGTTCGGGTAAAACTCATCGTGCAGGGTGAACCGGATATGCCGATTGTGAAAGTGGGCGCCCGCCTGCTGTACAACTATCTGGTAAAAGGCGGCGTCCATGTCTATGAATACCGCCGTAAACCTCTGCATGGCAAAGTGGCGCTGATGGACGATCACTGGGCGACGGTGGGTTCCAGCAATCTTGATCCACTGAGCCTGTCACTGAATCTGGAGGCAAATCTGATTATTCATGACCGTACGTTTAATCAGACCCTGCGTGACAACCTGAATCCTATTATTGCGCAGGACTGCAAGCGGGTTGATGAATCCATGCTGCCAAAACGCACCTGGTGGAACCTGACCAAGAGCGTACTGGCCTTCCACTTTTTACGCCACTTCCCGGCGCTGGTCGGCTGGCTGCCGGCGCATACCCCGCATCTGGCCGAGGTAGAGCCGCCCGCGCAGCCTGCTCTGGAAACTCAGGACCGTATACAAACAGAGGATGCAGGAGGGAAAACCTGATGGCAAAAAGCCACCGACGCTGGCGGTTAGCGAAAAAGATCCTCACATGGCTGTTTTTTATTGCGGTGATCGTGCTGCTGGTTGTTTATGCCAGCAAGGTCAACTGGCAGGAGGTGTGGACGGTCATCCGCGATTACAATCGGATCGCCCTGCTCAGCGCCGTGGGGTTGGTGATCGTCAGTTATTTACTTTACGGCTGTTATGATCTGCTCGGGCGCTACTACTGCGGCCACAAACTGGCAAAACGCCAGGTCATGCTGGTGTCGTTTATCTGTTACGCCTTCAACCTGACATTGAGCACCTGGGTGGGTGGTATAGGGATGCGTTATCGCCTTTACTCGCGCCTCGGATTGCCGGGGGGCACAATAACGCGGATTTTTTCGCTGAGTATTACCACTAACTGGCTGGGCTATATTCTGCTGGGCGGTTTTATATTTACCTTCGGCGTCGTCGAACTGCCCGCACACTGGTATATCGATGAAGGCACATTGCGCATCTTAGGCATTGCGCTGCTGCTGATTATTGTTGTTTATCTGTGGTTTTGCGCCTTCTCTAAACATCGTCATATCACCATCAAGGGCCAAAAACTGGTGCTGCCCTCCTGGAAATTTGCCCTCGCGCAAATGACGATATCCAGTGCGAACTGGATGGTAATGGGGGCGATTATCTGGTTGTTGCTCGGTCAGAATATCGATTATTTCTTCGTGCTGGGCGTGCTGCTGGTGAGCAGTATTGCCGGCGTAATCGTGCATATTCCGGCGGGGATCGGCGTGCTGGAAGCGGTGTTTATGGCGCTGCTGGCAGGAGAGGACTCGTCTCAGGGAACGATCATTGCTGCCCTGCTCGCGTATCGCGTGTTGTACTATTTTATTCCGCTGCTGCTGGCACTGGTGTGTTATTTGCTGCTGGAGAGTCGGGCAAAAAAGTTGCGGGTAAAAAACGAGAAGGCGATGGCGAAATGATAGTATATATAGTGCCGGATGCGGCGTAACGCCTTATCCGGCCTACTTTTGATACCAAGCGGTAGGCCGGATAAGCGCAGCGCCATCCGGCAACAGAGAATTAACGACGATTGCCGAAAATACGCAGCAGCATCAGGAACAGGTTGATGAAGTCCAGATACAGCGTTAAGGCCCCAAGAATCGCGTATTTACGCAGATTGGAGCTGTCGCGCAGGTCAATCTGCTCACCGATATTTTTCAACTTCTGCGTGTCATAGGCGGTCAGACCAACAAACACAATCACCCCGATATAGGTCACCGCCCACATCAGCGCTTCGCTCTTCAGCCAAAAGTTAACCAGTGAGGCCAGTACAATACCGATCAGCGCCATAAACAGCATATTGCCGAAGCCGCTCAGATCACGTTTGGTGGTGTAGCCATACAAACTCATGATCCCGAACATCCCTCCGGTAACCACAAAGGTGCTGGCGATAGACGAGTAGGTATAGACGATAAAAATGCTTGATAGCGTCAGCCCGGTTAATGCCGAGTAGAGCATAAACAGCGTGGTCGCCATACCCGCGCTCAGCCTTTGCACCATGCCGGACAGGACGAACACCAGCGCCAGTTGAGCGATGATCAGGCCAAAGAAGGTGATTTTGCTGGAGAAGACAAACATCATCACCGCGGGCGTATTTGCCGCATACCAGGCGATAAACGCCGTCAGCAACAGTCCGCAGGTCATCCAGCCGTATACCTGCGCCATATACGTTTGCAGGCCGGAACGGGCCTGTACAATAGAATCGGATCGTGGGAATCGGTCCATGACAATCTCCTGAATCAGTATGAGCCTACAACAATTGTACTCTACCAGCGTTTTGCTGCTAGCTTATCGCTGTCGCGGGCATCAACCCAGCGCTCACCTTCCGGCGTGGCCTCGCGCTTCCAGAACGGCGCGCGGGTTTTCAGGTAATCCATAATGAACTGCCCGGCATCAAACGCGCTGCTGCGATGCGCACTGGTCACGCCAACAAACACGATTTCGTCACCCGGCCACAGTTCGCCAATGCGATGAATAACCGTCACCCGACCCAGCGGCCAGCGCAAACGCGCTTCGTCGACAATCTCCGCCAGCGCTTTTTCGGTCATTCCCGGATAGTGTTCCAGCGTTAACGCCTTAACGCTGTCACCGAGATTGTGATTGCGCACTTTACCGGTGAAAGTGACTACCGCACCGTCTTCATCACGCTCTGCCAGCCAGGGATACTCATCCCCGACGCGAAACGGCGCAGGGCCAACAACAATTCGCGTTTCAGTCATTTTAGCCTCCGGTTACCGGCGGGAAGAAAGCCACTTCATCACCCGCGTTAAGAGGATGATCAAAACTGACCAGCGTCTGGTTTACCGCCGCCAGCAGCTTGCCGTCTTCCAGCGCCAACGCCCAGCGATCGCTTTTTGCCGCAAGATGCTTGCGCAGCGCTTCTACCGTTGTAAACTCGGCGGCAACCTCTAACGCATCGGTGTTTACCAGTTCGCGTATCTGAGCAAAGAAGAGAACCTTAATCATGCGCATCTACCTTAAAATCTCCGGACTTGCCGCCGCTTTTTGCCAGCAGACGCACCGGACCAATCACCATATCCTTTTGCACCGCTTTGCACATATCGTAGATGGTCAACGCCGCCACGGAGGCCGCCGTTAACGCTTCCATTTCAACGCCGGTTTTACCGGTCAGGCGACACAGCGTTTCAATCCGTACGCGGTTGTGCTCCGGTTCAGCGTGAAGATTGACTTCCACCTTACTCAGCATCAGCGGATGGCACAGCGGGATAAGATCCCAGGTACGTTTGGCGGCCTGAATACCCGCAATACGCGCCGTGGCGAATACATCACCTTTATGGTGGCTGCCATCGATAATCATCGCCAGCGTTTCGCTACGCATAGTCACGAATGCTTCAGCACGCGCCTCGCGTACAGTTTCCGCTTTGGCGGAGACATCCACCATATGCGCTTCGCCAGCGGCGTTAATATGAGTCAGTTGCGACATACTTATTTCTTCAAATGTGGGTGGAAATTACACGGACGCGTACGGGCATCAAGCTGCGGCGCAATGATATTTTCCCAGGCGGTACGACACGCTTTGGTCGAACCCGGCATGGCGAAAATCAGCGTTTTATTGGCCACTCCGGCAATCGCGCGGGATTGCAGCGTCGCGGTGCCAATCTCTTCAAACGACAGCATACGGAAGACTTCGCCAAACCCTTCAACTTCTCTGTCAAACAGCGGTTGCAGCGCTTCCGGCGCCTGGTCCCCTTCGGTTAACCCGGTACCGCCGGTAATGAGCACTACCTGTACATCATCACTGGCAATCCAGGCAGAAACCTGGGCGCGGATGGCGTAACGGTTTTCTTTGACAATCGCCTTATCGACAATCTGATGACCCGCTTCTTGCGCCGAGTCACGCAGATAATGGCCGGAGGTGTCATCTTCTTCGCCGCGACGGTTGGAAACAGTAAGAATAGCAATGCGTGTCGGGATAAATTCAGCGCTTACCTGACTCATGAAAAACTCCTTTTAGCGATCAGCCGCCAATGTAAGATAAGTTTTGCGTAATACCGGTATTGTTCTGATGCAGGAAATGGGTCTGCTTTTTCTCCAGCAGCGCGGCTGAAATACGTTCTTCCAGCGCCGGCTGCTGAGCGTCATCTTCCAGCAAATCACGCAGGCTTACGCCGCCTTCACCAAATAAACACAGATGAAGCTTGCCAACAGAGGAAACGCGCAGACGATTACAGGTGGCGCAGAAGTCTTTCTCATAAGGCATGATCAGACCAATTTCACCAACATAATCAGGATGACAGAAAACCTGAGCTGGGCCGTCGCTGCGCTGTCGGATCTGGTGGATCCAGCCGCGACGCAATAGCTCATCGCGAAGTACCTGTCCGGAGATATGGTGTTTACGGAAGAGAGAGCTGCCCTCGCCCGTTTCCATCAGTTCAATAAAACGCAGTTGGATTGGCCGAGGTTGGATCCACGCAAGGAAGGTGTCCAGCTGATGATGGTTTACATCGCGCATCAGCACGGTGTTGACTTTCACTTTTTCAAAACCCGCATCAAAGGCGGCGTCAATGCCTGCCATCACCTGTTGAAACTTGTCCTGCCCGGTAATGGCATGAAACTGACGGGCATCCAGGCTGTCGACGCTGACGTTGAGCGCGGTCAGTCCGGCATCGCGCCAGGCAGCAGCATCGCGAGCCAGACGATAACCATTGGTGGTTACCGCAATCTGACGGATGGCGTCGTTTTCGCGCACGGCGGCGATAATGTCAGTAAAGTCGCGACGCAGTGAAGGTTCGCCCCCTGTCAGACGCACTTTTTCCGTTCCCAGACTGGCGAACGCGCGCGTGACACGGCGAATTTCATCAACGGTCAGAAAGCCGTTATTGGTGACCCCACCGGGCTTATAGCCATCCGGCAGGCAGTAGGTGCAACGAAAGTTACACACATCGGTAATCGACAAACGTAAGTAGTAAAACTTACGTGCGAAAGCATCGGTAAGTTGAGAGCCCATGTACACCTTTCCAAATACGGGAGACGTAGTCATTTCTTCCTGCGCCCTGGTGACAAACTTTTTCAAGTCTTGTCACGGCCAAAGCACCGTATCATTTGACCCAGGTGCAGAGGCTAGAGTGTTTATACTCGTCATACTTCGTGTTGCAGATGCGTTGGCTTCCGGCAACTCAAATTATTAAGAGTACTTAGTGGTTATGCCGATACTAGCGTGTAAATGACGCTTTTGCCATGTACACTTTCGCTATATAAATACATACATAACGACATGATCGTGCAATTTCGCTACAGAATAAGCAAAAATCACAGTTTTGCATTGATATACATCATCTTGCCATCAGGTGGATCTCGCCAGAAAGGAGTAGACCGCAGAAAAAAATTACGGCAGATGCCGACTGGATAATTGCTGAAAACACGCTATTTACGTTACTGTAGCGCCGATCAATTGATATCAGGAAAATATATGCGCACTCGCACGCTGGCAGATCTGGACCGCGTTGTCGCTCTCGGCGGAGGGCATGGATTAGGACGCGTTCTCTCCTCTCTTTCCCCATTAGGTTCCCGCCTGACGGGTATCGTCACCACCACGGATAACGGCGGGTCGACAGGCCGTATTCGTCGCTCTGAAGGAGGGATAGCCTGGGGAGACATGCGTAACTGTCTGAACCAGTTAATTACCCAACCCAGCGTTGCATCCGCCATGTTTGAGTATCGTTTTGGCGGGAATGGCGAACTTTCCGGGCATAACCTCGGAAACCTGATGTTAAAGGCGCTCGATCACCTCAGCGTGCGGCCTCTGGAAGCCATCAATTTAATTCGTAACCTGCTGAAAGTCGATGCGCATTTAATTCCGATGTCGGAGCTGCCGGTGGATTTGATGGCTATCGACGATCAGGGGCATGAAGTCTATGGCGAAGTGAATATCGATCAGCTTACTATCCCGCCTCAGGAGCTAATGCTGTCGCCAAAAGTCCCCACCACGCGGGAAGCAGTAGAGGCTATCGCCGAAGCGGATTTGATTCTGATAGGACCAGGCAGTTTTTACACCAGCCTGATGCCGATCCTGTTGCTAGACGAGCTGGCGCAGGCGTTACGTCGCACACCGGCCCCGATGGTCTATATAGGCAATCTTGGGCGCGAATTAAGCCTGCCAGCAGCCAGCCTGACGCTTAGCGATAAGCTGGCCATTATTGAACAGTACGTCGGGAAGAAAGTGATTGATGCGGTAGTTGTGGGGCCGAAAGTGGATGCTTCCGCCGTTACCGACCGCGTTGTCATTCAGGAAGTGCTGGAAGCCAGCGATATTCCCTACCGCCATGACCGCCAGCTATTGCATAGTGCGCTGGAGAAAGCGGTGCAGGCGCTAGGCTAAACGGATTTGCCTGATGCGCGGCGCTTATCAGGCCTACAAAACGCTCTGCTCCGGCATCCGACCTACGAACGCGATCTTTGCCGTAGGCCGGATAAGGGGTTTACCCCGCATCCGGCACACTCTTACGATGCTGCGATAAACAACTCGCGCAGTTGATGCAACTGGTCGCGGATCGTCGCTGCCTCTTCAAATTCAAGATTCTGCGCATGCTGCATCATCTGCCCTTCCAGCTCGTGAATCTTCTGCTGCAGCGCTTTTGGCGTCATATCCAGTTCCACAACTTCAGACTTCGCGCCTGCGCGTGACTTCCCTTTGCCTTTCGCCTTGGTCTTCGCAATATTCTGACCCAGCGCCAGAATATCGACTACTTTCTTATTCAGGCCCTGCGGCGTAATACCGTGCTCTTCGTTGTAGAGTTGCTGTTTCTCACGACGACGTTCGGTTTCACCAATCGCTTTAGCCATTGAGGCGGTAATTTTATCGCCGTAGAGAATAGCCTTACCGTTGATGTTTCGCGCCGCACGACCGATGGTCTGGATAAGCGAACGTTCAGAACGCAGGAATCCTTCTTTGTCTGCGTCCAGAATCGCCACCAGGGAGACCTCAGGCATGTCCAGACCTTCACGTAAAAGGTTGATACCCACCAGCACGTCAAACTCGCCCAGACGCAGGTCACGAATGATTTCCATGCGTTCCACAGTATCGATGTCAGAGTGCAGATAACGCACCCGCTCGCCATGTTCTTCGAGGTATTCTGTGAGGTCTTCTGCCATCCGTTTGGTCAGCGTGGTGACCAGCACACGTTCGTTAATCGCCGCACGGGTGCGGATCTCCGACAGCAGATCGTCAACCTGCGTCGCCACCGGACGCACCTCAATGACCGGATCCAGCAGGCCGGTCGGTCGTACCACCTGATCGACCACTTCATCACCGGATTTCTCCAGCTCATAGTTGCCCGGCGTCGCCGAAACGTAGATAGTTTGCGGAGCCAGCGCCTCGAACTCTTCAAATTTGAGCGGACGGTTATCCAGCGCCGACGGCAGACGGAATCCGTATTCAACCAGGGTTTCTTTACGCGCCCGATCGCCGCGATACATGCCGCCAATTTGCGGGATAGTCACGTGGGATTCATCCACCACCAGCAGGCCATCGGCAGGCAGGTAATCAAACAGCGTCGGCGGCGGCTCGCCGGGGCCGCGCCCGGACAGATAGCGGGAGTAGTTTTCAATCCCCGAGCAGTAACCCAGCTCATTCATCATTTCCAAATCGAACTGGGTACGCTGACTTAAGCGCTGTTCTTCCAGCAGTTTGTTATTTGCCAACAGGACTTTACGCCGCTCTGCCAGCTCAACTTTGATTTCTTCCATCGCCTGCACGATACGTTCTCGCGGCGTCACGTAGTGCGTTTTAGGATAGATGGTGTAGCGCGAAATTGTGGATTCGACCTGTCCGGTCAGCGGGTCAAACAGCGATAAACGTTCGACCTCTTCATCAAACAGTTCCACGCGCAGCGCGATGTCATCGGATTCTGCCGGGAAAATGTCGATCACTTCACCGCGCACGCGGAAGGTCCCGCGCTGGAATGCCTGATCGTTGCGGGTATATTGCAGCTCCGCCAGACGACGCAGGATCGCACGCTGGTCGATAATCATCCCCACCGTCAGGTGCAGCATCATTTTCAGGTACAAATCCGGGTCACCCAGACCATAAATCGCGGAAACCGACGCCACGACAACGACATCGCGACGTTCCAGCAGCGCTTTGGTTGCCGACAGGCGCATCTGCTCAATATGTTCGTTGACCGAAGCATCTTTCTCGATGAAGGTGTCAGAACTGGGTACGTAGGCTTCCGGCTGATAATAGTCGTAGTAAGAGACAAAATACTCCACCGCATTATCCGGGAAGAACTCTTTCATCTCACCGTACAGCTGAGCAGCAAGTGTCTTATTGGGGGCCAGCACCATGGTAGGACGCTGCAAGTCCGCAATCACGTTAGCGATGGTGAATGTTTTCCCCGACCCTGTCACCCCCAGTAGCGTCTGATGCGCCAGACCATCCTCCAGACCTTCTTCCAGGCGACGAATCGCCTCAGGCTGATCGCCAGAGGGTTTAAAAGCGGAATTTAGTTTGAACGGTTTACTCATGAGCAGCTACCTGAAGCAATGGGCGGGCAGGTGTGTAATTTTACTCGCAGCAGTATATTTTGCCAGTAAAATATACTGGATGAAAAAACAGTAACGCGCCAGAATATTTCTGTTACCCCAGCAAAATGGCCGTGACTACAGGCTAAAATTTGTCCGCAGGCAAGATAAAACACCAGCAAAAATGTGTTATCCCCAAACCAATGACTTTTTTAACATTTGTCAAGCTACTCGATGAAAGTTTTGTGGCAACGCATGACACTTCTGCGACAGCCATTGCATTTATCTAACATCCTGTAATCTAATGATTATTATCTTGAGCCGTCTTTCGCATCAATTTAGTCGCAGGCCGCGTCTTCTCTCGCTTACATTGTGTTTTCTAACCCTAATACACAAGGTTATCCACAGGAATAGTGGATAACTGCCTCCAGCCCGTATGGACTGTAGCCTGGCAAAAACGTCCTGATGGTCTTTTCTGGTGGGATAAAAAAAAATTATCGCTATTTTTTGATATTTATCAGCTAACGAAGCGACCTCGGATGGCCGAGATCTTGCTCGCATTTTCATCATTTTCCTGCCTGCACCATCACGACACTACCAGGCACTGCCAATGTGCACAAAACAATGTCAGGAATGCGGTCAGTAAGAATTTACCGCCAGCGCTGCACGCCATCCTGCTGTATTTTTCCCCAATTCCGCTTCTGGCAAGAGATTTGCAGTTTTCTCCCGACCACCAGTCCGCGAGGCGGATATCATCATGAGGGAGAAATCTATGTTGAGTCTTCGTGCAGTGAATCACTATTACGGTAATCAACACTCGCTTTGGGATGTCGATCTCGACCTGTTGCCCGGTAAATGTACCGCCGTGCTGGGTCTTCCAGGGATGGGAAAGACTACGCTTGCCAATTGCATCATCGGCAATTTACCGATTGAGAGCGGAACCATGTTCTGGCATCAGGCTGGCGCACCACCTTGCGATCTGCTTCAGATTCCGGCGGCAAAGCGCATTGCACTAGGTATTAACTGTGTATCACAGGAGCGGCGAATTTTTTCGCAGTTGACGGTAGAGGAAAATCTGCACATTGCGCGCCAGGCGGTTGAGGAAAGCGAAGCAATGAACAGCAGCGATATTTACCGCCTGTTTCCACAGCTGTTTGTACTGCGTCAGGCCAAAGGGGTGGCATTGTCGGAGGAAAATCAGCACCAGCTTGCACTCGCCAGCGCGTTGGTCACTCGCCCGCGTCTGCTGATCCTCGATGAGCCCACACGAGGAACAGGCCAGGCGTATATCCACAAACTGGGGAATCTGATTGTGAGGCTAAGCCAGGAGCTTGGCATCACCATTATGCTCGCGGAGCAGAGCCTGCCGTTCATTCGTCGGGTCGCCGACTGCTATTGCTTGTTACATCGTGGCCGCAACGTGGCTCAAGGGCAAATAACACAATTCAGCGACCCGCTAATCAACGACTGGTGGATGCCAGAGACAAAACGCTAAGATCGATATAACGACCTGTCGATGCTTGCTCCGGCTCTTCTGCCAGCCAGGGAATTTCCCCCAGCAGCGGAGCCGCAAGCGCACGCTTTAGCGTCGCCATATATTCAGCATGACGCTTGCCGGGGGGCGTCACATCATTGGCAACCCATCCGGCGAGCGTCAGCCCAGCCTGCTGCACCGCCTGGGCGGTCAAAATGGCATGATTGATACAACCGAGCTTAACGCCAACCACCAGAATCACCGGCAGTTGTTCCTCTTTTACCCAGTCAGAAAAACTCAGCGTTGGCGAAAGCGGCGTAAACCATCCGCCTGCACCTTCCACCAATACCCAGTCAGCCTGTTCTTCAAGCAAGCGTAAACCCGCAGACATCACGGAGGCCTGAATGGGGCGCCCTTCGTCAGCACTGATGATATGCGGTGAGGTAGGTTCCGCGAAGGTATACGGATTGATGGCTGCATAATCCACGGCTACAACGCTGTTGCGCTGTAGCGCCAGCGCATCACTGTTTCGCAGACCTTCATCCGTCATTTCACTGCCTGACGCCACCGGCTTATAGCCGACGGTTCGCAATCCCAACTGTCCCGCCGCCTGAAGCAACGCACAGCTGGCGATAGTTTTACCTACTTCAGTGTCCGTCCCGGTGACAAAATACGTGTTAGTCACGTTGAATCACTCCCAAAAAAAGATGATAGGTCAGCGGATATTTCCCCTGCTGACAGGGCCAGGCGAGCTGTAGCTGACGCAGTTGCGAGCGGGTCAGCACACGCTGCTCGCGTCCATCATGCAAATGCGTCGCACCAATACCCTTCAACGAGCGCATGGCGCTCAGCGCATCGTCAAACCACAGCGTGACGGCATGAGACTGGTATTCAACGTCCCAGCCGCACAGCGCGTTTTCCAGTTGCTCCACGGGCAAAAAACGGTTGGCATGCTCCCGGTCATCAACTGTTCGCCACGCCTGACGAAGTTCCGGCATCGAACCTTGCGCCAGGGTACTAAACGCCACCGTTCCGCCAGGACGCACCACCCGGTATAGCTCGCTTAACGCACCGCGTAGGTCGCTGCACCACTGCACGGCCAGATTGCTCCAGGCCAGGTCGAAAGTGGCAGCGGCCTGCGGAATGGCTTCGATATCCGCCAGCAGATAGTGATGGGCAACATCGTGACGCTGCGCTTCAGCCAGCATTTGCGCCGACAGATCCAACGCACAGACCTCGCTCCCCTGCTCCCGCCAGTAGAGACTCATACGCCCAGGCCCACAGCCCGCGTCCAAAACCCTTGAGAACTCCCGGCCATCGAGTTGTGCCAGTAACGCATCGGCACTCTGACGTTGTAGCTCTGCGTGTTGCTCATAGTGGGTGGCAGCGCGGCCAAACGCGGCGGCAATCGCCTGTTTATTGACCTGTGCCATGCAACACCTCCAGTAGACGATCGATATCCTGCACCTCATGCGCTTGGGTCAGCGTCAGCCGTAATCTGGCCGTACCGGTGGGCACCGTTGGTGGGCGAATCGCCGTCACCCAGCATCCCTGTTGCCGTAATGTCTGTGCCAGTTGCAGGGCTTTATGATTGTCGCCAACGATCAGCGGTTGAATAGCGCTGTCTGAATGCGCCAGCGTCAAATCCGTAGTATTCACCCCAGCGCGAAAACGCTGGATCAGCATCGCTAACTTTTCCCTGCGTTCATCGCCTTCACGGCTGCGGATCACCGCCAGCGCGGCGCGTAAGGCCTGCGCCTGCGCCGGAGGCATACTGGTGCTGTAGATCAGATGGCGGGCAAACTGCAACAGATAGTCGGCCACGCTATCAGAACACAGGATCGCCGCACCGCTGACGCCAAACCCTTTGCCAAACGTCACTACGAGCAGCTCAGGTTTCACCTGCTGTCGAGAGCACGAACCACGCCCTTCCTCACCGCTTACGCCAATCCCATGCGCATCATCCACCAGCAGCCACGCGCCCTGCCGTTTCGCCACCGCGTGGATTTCTGCCAGCGGCGCACTATCGCCATCCATGCTGAATACACCTTCAGTGACCACCAGTTGCTGCCCCGGACAGGGGGAAGTCAGCAGACGCTCCAGGTGTTGCGGATCGTTATGGGTAAAGCGACGTAAAACAGCAGGGCTAAGGCTGGCAGCCTCCAACAGCGAGGCATGGCTAAGCCTGTCGGCGACAATGCGATCGTCTTTTTCCATCAATGCGGCTATCACTGCCTGATTAGCGGCAAAACCGGAGATGAACAACAGCGCCCGGGAATAGCCGAGCCACTGCGCCAGCTCTTCTTCCAGCGCCTGATGCGCAACGGAATAACCGCTGACATGGCCCGAGCCGCCACTGCCGACGCCAAAACGCTCAGCACCCTGCTGCCACGCGCAGATAATTTGTGGATGGTGGCTTAAGCCGAGATAGTCGTTACTGGAGAAATTCAGATACTGACGACCGCCAGCCTGTAACCAGCGACCAGCACCCTGTGTCACTGCATAGCGCCGACGCCACGCATCAGCACGACGACGCGCCGTTAGCGCATCGTCGATTTTTTGCTGCCAGGTCATACGGTTGCCGCGTTGTAGTAATCGTCGGTATCCGGGGTACGCAGCGCCTGCTCCAGACGTTGTTGCTGTTCGTTATCACCCGCCAGTACCGCCGTTTGCTGCGGGTTAAGACCCAGCTTACGGAACAACAATAAATCTTTATCTTCGTTCGGGTTCGGCGTGGTCAGCAGTTTGCAGCCGTAGAAAATCGAGTTGGCCCCGGCCATAAAGCACATTGCCTGGGTTTGTTCGTTCATCTGCTCGCGCCCGGCGGAAAGACGTACGTATGAGGTCGGCATCATGATGCGCGCGACGGCGATAGTACGAATAAAATCAAAAGCATCTACGTCGTCGTTATCGGCAAGCGGCGTGCCCTTCACTTTCACCAGCATGTTGATCGGCACACTTTCCGGCGGCGTCGGCAGATTCGCTAATTGCAGCAGCAGACCCGCGCGGTCGGTCACCGTTTCACCCAGCCCCACAATCCCGCCGGAGCAAACTTTAATGCCCGCCTCACGCACTTTATCCAGCGTATCCAGGCGCTCCTGATACGAACGGGTGGTAATGATATTGCCGTAAAATTCCGGCGAGGTGTCGAGGTTGTGGTTGTAGTAGTCCAGACCCGCATTGGCCAGGCGCTGGGCCTGAGATTCGTCCAGCGTGCCCAGCGTCATACAGGTTTCCAGCCCCAGTTCTTTCACGCCCTGAACCATTTGTTCCAGGTACGGCATATCGCGTTCGTGAGGGTTCTTCCACGCCGCGCCCATGCAAAACCGCGTTGAACCGGCTTGTTTCGCCTTACGGGCAGAGTCCAGAACCTGTTCAACTTCCATCAAACGTTCCGTTTCCAGTCCGGTTTTATAGCGGGAACTTTGCGGGCAGTATTTGCAGTCTTCCGGGCAAGCACCGGTCTTAATCGACAGCAGCGTACTAACTTGTACCTGCCGCGGATCGAAATGCTGACGATGAACCTGCTGCGCTTCAAACAACAGATCCAGCAGCGGTTTTTCAAATAATTCGGTGACTTGCGACATTGTCCAGCGAGAAGAATGAGCCATATTGGTATACGTTTCGTTGTTAGTTTGGTGTAGACTCGTAAACCTAAATCTTTTTAATTTGGTTTACAAGTCGATTATGACAACGGACGATCTTGCGTTTGACCAACGCCATATCTGGCACCCTTACACCTCCATGACCTCCCCGCTACCGGTTTATCCGGTGGCCAGTGCCGAAGGTTGTGAACTGATATTAGCCAGCGGTGAGAAGCTGGTTGACGGCATGTCATCCTGGTGGGCGGCGATCCACGGTTACAATCACCCGCAGCTGAATGCCGCGATGAAAACGCAGATTGATGCCATGTCGCACGTGATGTTTGGCGGCATTACCCATGCCCCGGCTATTGCGCTGTGTCGCCAGTTGGTGGCGATGACGCCCGAGGCACTGGAGTGCGTTTTTCTCGCGGATTCTGGTTCGGTCGCCGTGGAAGTCGCGATGAAAATGGCGCTGCAATACTGGCAGGCCAAAGGTGAATCCCGTCAGCGTTTCCTGACATTTCGTAACGGTTATCACGGCGATACTTTCGGCGCGATGTCGGTCTGCGATCCCGACAACTCGATGCACAGTCTGTGGAAGGGTTATCTGCCTGATAACCTGTTTGCGCCCGCTCCGCAAAGCCGGATGGGCGACGAATGGGACGAACTGGATATGGTGCCTTTTGCCCGTCTGATGGCCGCACATCGCCACGAAATTGCGGCAGTGATCCTTGAGCCGATTGTGCAGGGCGCTGGCGGCATGCGCATGTATCACCCCGAATGGTTAAAGCGCATCCGTAAGATGTGTGACCGGGAAGGCATTTTGCTGATTGCCGATGAAATCGCCACCGGATTTGGTCGCACGGGCAAGCTGTTTGCCTGTGAGCATGCCGATATCACTCCGGACATTTTGTGCCTTGGCAAAGCGTTAACCGGCGGAACGATGACCCTTTCCGCCACCCTGACCACGCGCCTGGTTGCGGAAACCATCAGCAACGGTGAAGCCGGATGTTTTATGCACGGCCCGACTTTCATGGGCAATCCACTGGCCTGCGCCGTCGCCTCTGCCAGCCTGTCGCTGCTCGAAACCGGCGAATGGCGCTCGCAGGTCGCGGCCATTGAAGCGCAGTTGCGTGAAGAACTCGCCCCGGCGGCAGATTCCCGTTGGGTCGCCGACGTGCGCGTGCTTGGTGCCATCGGCGTGATAGAAACCACGCATCCGGTGAATATGGCCGCGTTACAGAAGTTCTTTGTCGAACAGGGCGTGTGGGTAAGACCGTTTGGTAAGCTCATTTATCTGATGCCGCCGTACATCATCAAGCCCGAACAACTGCGTCGTCTGACCCAGGCCGTCAATAAGGCTGTGCGCAATGCAACATTTTTTAGCGATTAATCGGCAGTAAGCTCTACGGTTTCTGGCTACACTTTTTGGCTAACGAGAGGAGTCAGCATGAAACTAATCAGTAACGATCTGCGCGATGGCGAAAAGCTTCCTCATCGCCACGTCTTTAACGGCATGGGATATGACGGGGATAATATTTCCCCGCACCTGGCATGGGATGATGTGCCCGCCGGGACTAAAAGCTTTGTCGTGACCTGTTACGATCCTGATGCGCCAACCGGCTCCGGCTGGTGGCACTGGGTGGTGGTTAACCTGCCTGCAGATACCCGGGTTTTACCACAAGGTTACGGCTCGGGGCTGGTTGCGTTGCCGGAAGGCGTGCTGCAAACACGCACGGATTTTGGTAAAGCCGGTTATGGTGGCGCTGCGCCGCCGAAGGGGGAAAACCACCGCTATATCTTTACGGTTCACGCACTGGATGTGGAGCGTATTGATGTCAATGAGGACGCCAGCGGCGCGATGGTTGGATTTAACGTCCATTTCCACTCGCTCGCCAGCGCTTCTGTTACCGCAATATTTAGCTAAGTTCTGTTGTGCCGGATGTCGGCTTAGCCTCATCCGGCCTACAAAGCCGGCCGTAAGTCTGATAAGACGCGTCAGCGTCGCCATCAGGCAATTCTCTAGAGAAATTCAGGCAGCAATTTCAGCAACGTTCCTTGCGCTAACAGTTCGGTCGCGCACTCGATATCCGGGGCGAAAAAGCGATCCTGCGTGTAATGAGCAACCTGCTCGCGTAAAGCCTGGCGCGCCTGCTCCAGCAGCGGGCTTGAGGTTAACCCTTCGCGCAGGTCAATCCCCTGACACGCCGCCAGCCACTCTACGGCAATCACGCCGCGCGTATTTGCTGCCATCTCCCACAGTCTGCGCCCCGCCGCCGGAGCCATAGATACGTGATCTTCCTGGTTGGCGGACGTCGGTAAACTGTCTACGCTATGCGGATGCGCCAGCGCTTTGTTCTCACTCGCCAGCGCGGCAGCCGTGACTTGAGCAATCATAAAGCCGGAGTTCACCCCACCGTTTTTCACCAAAAACGGCGGCAGTTGCGACATGTGTTTATCCATCATTAACGCAATGCGTCGCTCCGATAACGAGCCGATTTCCGCAATCGCCAGCGCCAGATTATCTGCCGCCATCGCCACCGGTTCAGCATGGAAGTTGCCGCCAGATATGACATCCCCCTCTTCGGCAAATACCAGCGGGTTGTCGGAAACCGCATTGGCTTCCACCAGCAGAACATCCATCACCTGGCGCATTTGCGTCAGACATGCCCCCATCACCTGTGGCTGACAGCGCAGAGAATACGGATCCTGCACTTTCTCACAGTTATGATGCGACTGCGAAAGCGAGCTGGTGTCGGTCAATACGTGACGATACAGCGTTGCGGCATCAATCTGCCCACGCTGCCCTCGCGCGGCGTGAATACGGGCATCAAACGGACGACGGGAACCCAGCACGGCTTCGGTGGTCAGCGCCCCGCACACCGTTGCAGACGCAAACAGTTCCTGAGCTTCAATTAGCCCACGCAGCGCAAAGGCCGTCGAAGCCTGGGTACCGTTGAGCAACGCCAACCCTTCTTTTGCCTCCAGCGTTATCGGCTCCAGCCCGGCCTTTTTCAGCGCTTCGGTCGCCGGGAGCCATTCACCCTGCCAGCGCGCCTTCCCTTCTCCCAACAGCGTCAAAGACATATGCGCCAGCGGCGCCAGGTCACCCGATGCCCCCACGGAGCCTTTCGCCGGGATCAGTGGATACACCTCGGCATTCACCAGCGCAATCAGCGCTTCAATCACGCTCAGGCGAATACCGGAAAAACCGCGCGCCAGGCTGTTGATTTTCAGCACCATAATCAGACGCACCATCGCGTCGTCCAGCGCCTCGCCGACACCTGCCGCATGGGAAAGCACCAGCGAACGCTGCAAATTCTGCAAATCTTCCGTGGCGATACGGGTCTGGGCCAGCAGGCCAAAGCCGGTATTAATGCCATACGCCGTACGGCCTTCAGCGACAATATTATTGACGCAGGCGACGCTGGCGTTAATAGCATCGATCGCCCCGGCATCCAGACTCAGTTTGACCGGCTGCTGCCAGATTTCACGTAGCTGGATAAAACTCAGATGGCCCGGCGTGAGTGTCATGGTGTTCATATCAGCGTTTCTCCTGCGTCGCGGCAACCATCGGCAAATTTAGCCCTTCTTCGACGGCGCATTCCACCGCAATGTCATATCCGGCGTCGGCGTGACGCATCACCCCGGTCGCTGGATCGTTATGTAAGACCCGGGCGATACGCGCCGCGGCTTCATCGGTGCCATCGCAAACAATCACCATCCCGGCATGCTGAGAGAAGCCCATACCGACCCCGCCACCGTGATGCAGCGACACCCAGGTCGCGCCGCTGGCGGTGTTAAGCAGCGCGTTCAGCAGCGGCCAGTCGGATACTGCGTCTGAACCGTCGCGCATAGCTTCAGTTTCGCGGTTCGGGCTGGCAACAGAACCAGAGTCCAGATGGTCACGGCCAATAACAATCGGCGCGGATACTTCACCGCTGCGCACCATTTCATTAAACGCCAGCCCTAGTTTCTGACGCCACTCCAGGCCTACCCAGCAGATACGCGCCGGTAAACCCTGGAAATTAATCCGCTCACGCGCCATATCCAGCCAGTGATGAAGGTGCTTATCATCTGCCACGATCTCTTTCACTTTGGCATCTGTTTTATAAATATCCTGCGGATCGCCGGAAAGCGCTACCCAACGGAACGGGCCAATGCCGCGACAGAACAACGGTCGAATATAAGCAGGTACGAAGCCGGGGAAATCAAAGGCATTTTCCACGCCCATCTCTTTGGCCATCTGGCGAATGTTGTTGCCGTAATCAAACGTTGGCACGCCCATTTTGCTAAACGCCAGCATCGCCTCAACGTGCGTTGCCATTGAACGTTTCGCCGCCTGCACCGTGCCCTGCGGATCGGACACCGCTTTTGCCTGATACTCTTCCCAGCTCCAGCCAGACGGCAGATAACCATGCAGCGGATCGTGGGCGCTGGTCTGGTCGGTGACCATATCCGGGCGCACACCGCGCTTCACCAGTTCCGGCACAACGTCGGCGGCGTTCGCACACAGCGCAATGGAGACCGCTTTACCCTCGCGAGTGTATTTGTCGATACGCGCCAGCGCATCGTCAAGCGATGTCGCCTGCTCGTCCACGTAACGGGTACGCAGACGGAAATCGATTCGGCTTTGCTGGCATTCAATGTTCAGCGAACACGCCCCCGCAAGCGTAGCGGCTAACGGCTGCGCCCCGCCCATGCCCCCCAGTCCTGCGGTCAGTACCCAGCGCCCGCTCAGGTTACCCTGATAATGCTGACGCCCGGCCTCAACGAAGGTTTCATAAGTCCCCTGCACGATGCCCTGGCTGCCGATGTAGATCCAGCTCCCGGCGGTCATCTGGCCGTACATCGCCAGCCCTTTGGCGTCCAGTTCGTTGAAATGTTCCCAGGTAGCCCAATGTGGCACCAGGTTGGAGTTGGCAATCAGCACGCGCGGTGCGTTGTCGTGAGTTTTGAATACGCCTACCGGTTTTCCGGACTGGACCAGCAGCGTCTCATCGGTCTCCAGTTTGGTCAGCGCGTTGACGATGGCGTCATAGCATTCCCAGTCCCGTGCGGCGCGGCCAATCCCGCCGTAAACCACCAGCTCATGCGGATTTTCCGCCACATCGGGATCCAGATTATTCATTAACATGCGCAGCGGCGCTTCGGTCAGCCAGCTTTTGGCCGTTAAGGTGGTGCCGCGTGGGGCACGAATATCCTGCTGACGATATTTGCTATGAGACATGGTTGAGCACTCCTCGGACAGAATGTAGGCCGGATCAGGCGTTTACGCCGCCATCCGGCAAGTGCCTGATGGCGACACTAACGCGTCTTATCAGGCCTACGTTGAATGGTTACGCACATCTGGAGTATATACTTGTCTATACAAGCTATCGCAAGGTCGAATTTAACAATTAAGATACATTTTTATTATATTGCGTCAGCAATCACGGTTTTCATCTCCTGTATCAGGACATAAACCGCCCTTGCAGTCGATAGCGGGAACCAGGGAACAGCAAACGGGCATGAGAGACAATGGATGACGCGGACCAGGTCTTGCGGCGGATCAGCAGGCAGGGATCGTGTTCTTTGATGTTCAGCAGCGCGCACTCTTCGGCGCTGGCACGTACCGCTTCAACAATATGCTCACCTTCGGTCAAGGGGGCTATCAGCGACAGGTAAGCGTGCGGCGTAGTCTGGCTGTAATCCTGCGCCAGATACTCCGGCACAATTTCGGCATTCACGCAGCGATCTTCAATCTGTACCGGCAGATCGTTCTCGTAGTGCACCATGACAGAGTGAAAAATAGAGGTGCCTTCTTTGACGTTTAATACCAAAGCCTGCTGCGCGTTTGCCCGGGTTCTTTCCAGCGTCAGCACTTCGCACCGGTGCTGATGCTGACGGGCGTTGATTTCATCCGCAATGCTGCGAATTTCAAATAGCGCGGACTGACCTTTTGGCTCGGCGACAAACGTCCCCACGCCCTGCAAACGCACCAGTAAACCTTCATCCGTTAACTCACGCAGCGCCCGGTTGATGGTCATGCGGCTGAAACCATACTGCGCCACCAGCTCTGCCTCAGACGGAATGCGATCGTGAGGCTGCCAGATACCGCTGGCAATTTTTTCGCTGATCTCCTGTTTGACCTTTTCGTAAAAAGGAGCCGGAGCAGAACGGGATGGGAGCATGCGTGAGCCTTCCTTAAGCTGAAAATGTGAGTGGGTACAGTTTACAGGCATTACCCGAACCTGATAAGCGCAACGCCATCAGGTATATCAGTGCCACCAGTGGGCGATTTGCCAGCCTAATCGCGCCGCAACCCGCGCCGCCCTGCCATCATCGTCAAAGCGTGGATTAAATTCAACCATATCCACCGCCTGTAGTTTACCGCTACGACATAGAGGCTCAATCAGTCTCAGCAGCGTCGCCAACGGTACGCCAAGCGCGGCGGGGGCCGATACACCGGGCATTTCCCACACCGGCAGCACGTCGAGGTCGATTGTCAGATAGATGACATCCAGATTGGCAATGAACTGCGCTAACTGCGCCTGCGCCGTATCACAATGCAGATCCTCCACTATGGTCACACCGAGCCGCTGGGCCTCATCCCAAAGCGCCTGGGTGTTTGCCGCCCGGCTGACGCCGATACAGGCATAGTGAAATTCACGCTGTTGTTCATCGCAAAGCTGCGCCAGCTGGCGAAACGGCGTACCGGATGTAGCCTGCCCGGCATGGCGCAAATCGAGATGCGCATCGAAGTTGACTATCCCCACTTTCGCCTGCGGGAACGCGTCCAGCACACCTGCGCCATGGGCATATGCGGTTTCGTGTCCGCCCCCCAGAACAAAGGTGCGCATATTTTCCTGCTGGCAACGCTGTACTGCATTGCGTAGCGCCTGCTGCGCGCCCTCAAGATCGGGGGCCTGCGCCACAATATTGCCCAGATCCACCAGTCGATGATGCCCATCGTGGCTGGCTAAATTCGCCAGCGCCTTGCGCAGCACATCGGGCGCTCCGGCAGCTCCCGTGCGCCCCTGATTACGTTTAACACCTTCGTCGCAGGCAAACCCGAGCAACGCTATCTGCTCGCGATACATTTCTGGGCTAAACGTCGGGCTCTGGGTGATAGTCTGAAACAGGCGCAGCGCATTCGGCGATTCGGCCCGGTCATCACGTCCCTGCCATAGCGCAGGTGAAGCAGGTTGCCAGTGAGTCATGCTATTTGTCCTTTGAATACGCGTTGGTAGAGCGGGTTGCGTCCGGGTTCATACAGGATCTCAACAGGAAGTGTTGCATCCCACACCACAAAATCGGCCACAAACCCGGCCTTCAATTGACCGTGGGTGTCGTGACGCCCCAGCGCCCGGGCCGCATGACGGGTTACGCCCGCCCATGCTTCTTCCGGCGTTAAGCCAAACTGAACGCAGGCCATATTCATCGCCCAGTGCAGGCTGATAAACGGGCTGGTACCGGGGTTAAAATCTGTCGCTACCGCCATCGGTACCTGATATTGACGCAGCAACGCTACCGGTGGGCGCTGCTGCTCTTTGAGGAAATAGAATGCGCCGGGCAGCAGCACGCCGACCGTACCGCTTTGGCTCATTGCCGCCACGCCCGCTTCATCGAGGTATTCAATATGATCGGCGGATAGTCCGTGGTAGCGGCTTACCAACTGCGCGCCGCCAAGCAATGACAGTTGTTCGACATGGCCTTTAATCGGAATGCCCAGCGCCTGCGCAGCCTGAAACACCCGCTCACTCTGCGCCAACGAAAAACCAACGCTTTCACAGAACAGATCAACGGTCTCAAACAGCCCTTGTTCCCACAGCTGCGGCAAAATGGTCTCGCACACCAGCGTAATATAGCCGTCAGGATCATCCCTGAATTCCGTTGGCGTCGCATGCGCAGCCAACAGCGTCGGGCTGATTTCAACGATATTCTCTGCCGCCAGCGCTGCCACCACGCGCAATATTTTCTCTTCTGTCGGCAAATCCAGGCCGTAGCCGGATTTTATTTCCAACAGCGTAACACCTTCTTTAATCAGCTGTTCCATCCGCTGATGGGCTACCTGTAAGAGTTGTTCATCCGTGGCGCTGCGGGTCGCCGATACGGTGGCATTGATCCCCCCACCCTGAGCGCTTATCTGCTGGTAGGAGACACCATTTAGCCGCTGCTCCCATTCACCTGCGCGGTTTCCGCCAAAGACGAGATGCGTATGGCAATCAATCAGGCCAGGCGTAATCAGCCGGCCCTGCATATCAAAAGTATTGTCATGTGTGAGATATAACGATGATTCCGGGACGATATCGCGAATCTTGCCCTGGCGGACGATCAGCGCGTGACCATCCACCAGCCCATATGGGGTACCACGTTCAGGATCCATAGTCGCCAGACGAACATTGCGCCAGATAACATCATCAGGGAAGAATTGCTGCATTCGACTCACCACTTGTCATAGGTTGTATAGACATTTATTTTTGATTATAGGGATGTTGTCAACCTGAAGAGCCATAATTGTTATCTATTTGTGATATAAAGACTCTCCGCGCCAGACATTGCTGCGATAAAAAACAACTTTTTACCTTTTCGCCTTCCCGTTTCGCTCAACTTAGTATAAAAAAGCAGGCTTTAATGGATAACTTTCAAAGCCCGGAGCAACCTGTGAACATATCATCAGTTTCCCGTCTGGCGCTGGCAATGGCTTTTGGCGTGACGCTGACCGCCTGTAGCTCTACGCCGCCCGATCAAATTCCTTCCGATCAGACCGCGCCAGGTACCTCTTCGCGCCCGATCTTGTCGGCCAATGAAGCGAAAAACTTCGTTGCTGCGCACTATTTTTCCGCGCTGACGCCAAACACCGCGCCATGGAGCCCTTCTTCAATTTCTTTGCCTGCACAACCTGACTTCGTCGTTGGCCCGGCAGGCACTCAGGGCGTAACCCATACCAGCATTCAGGCTGCGGTGGATGCGGCAATCATCAAACGTACGAACAAACGTCAGTACATCGCGATTATGCCGGGCGAGTATCAGGGCACGGTATACATCCCGGCAGCAACGGGTAGCCTGACGCTGTACGGTATGGGCGAAAAACCGCTGGATGTAAAAATTGGCCAGGCCATTGACGGTGACATGAGCACCGCAGACTGGCGTCGTACGGTGAACCCAGGCGGTAAATATATGCCGGGTAAACCTGCGTGGTATATGTTTGATAATTGCCAGAACAAACGTGGCACAAATATTGGTGTGATGTGTTCTGCCGTCGTCTGGTCGCAAAACAACGGTCTGCAATTGCAGAACCTGACCATCGAAAACAACCTCGGTGACAGCGTTGATGCAGGCAACCACCCGGCCGTTGCACTGCGTACCGATGGCGATAAAGTGCAGATCAACAAGGTCAATATTCTGGGTCGTCAGAATACGTTCTTTGTAACCAACAGCGGCGTACAAAACCGCCTGGAAAACGATCGTCAGCCGCGTACGCTGGTTACCAACAGCTACATTGAAGGCGATGTGGATATTGTTTCCGGTCGCGGCGCCGTGGTGTTCGATAACACCGATTTCCGTGTAGTGAACTCCCGTACCCAGCAGGAAGCCTATGTGTTCGCACCGGCTACTCTGTCAAACATCTACTACGGTTTCCTGGCGATTAATAGCCGCTTTACAGCAAGCGGCGATGGCGTGGCGCAGTTAGGCCGATCGCTGGATGTCGATTCCAACACTAACGGTCAGGTCGTTATCCGTGACAGCGTGATTAACGAAGGCTTTAACATGGCAAAACCATGGGCTGACAGCGTTATCGCAAAACGCCCATTTGCCGGTAATACCGGTGCGGAAGATGACAAAGGTGAAATCCAGCGCAACCTGAACGACACCAACTTCAACCGCATGTGGGAATACAACAACCGCGGTATCGGTAGCAAAGTGGTTGCCGAGCCGAAGCAGTAACAGCGAAAAGGGATGGCTTACCGCCATCCCTGAATATGTCACTCTTTTTATTGCGCCAGCACTGGCCGGTTGCTGTAAAGGCGGTTGAGTTCTTTTCTGCTGAGTCCGCGTTCTGGAGTCTTGCTTTGAAGTAAATCATCTGCAGGCTGTACAGCGGCAGTTTCATTTTCATTACTCAATGATGGCTCCAAAACATGTGGATCGTTATCATCAAGTTGTGTATCAATCCTATCATGCTCTTGCTTCTTTGCCAGCTCTAACATATCTGACATCAATTTATCCATTGATAACTCCTTTATAAAGGCAGGGTCAGTCATAGGTGTAACTTTAGCATCTAAGAATGTACTTAAAACAGTAGCATCGTGGGTTTCAATAGTCATATTAGTAGTCACTAGATTTGGGATAAACAGTTCCTTGGGCTTTGTCCCTTCAGAAAGACTGTAACTGGTTGACGTAATAGCATTGTCTTTTATTCTTACTACCTGAAGACATCCATTATATATACGATATGCAAGCCCCTCATCAGGTATTAACCCCCCTGGTCCTACTAGCATACGACGATACATAGACAAAAAATCTTCATAACTCGCCTTAATGTTCACCAGACTATTTTTTTTATCGCTCGGCACTTCCATGTCATGGATTACATTAGCAAACTCATTACTGTGCAATAAATATTCAGCCTTTGATTTCAGAATATTAGCCATAGCATCAATTTTTTCTTTCCTATTAAAATTGGGGGCAATAGCCTTAATAGACTTGCTTGGTGTCAATTTATAGCTAGCAACTTTAAAAATATCAGTTTTATTTTTATGTTTATTTATATATTTACTTGCACTTTCATTTATATTTATTTTCACATAGCGAATAAGAGCTTGAGTAAGTATTTCATCTTTTAAATCTGAATTGAGAACTTTATCAACAAATTGGTCATGATAAAGCTCCATAAAAGCAACGCTATCGACCTTATTTTGTAGAGAAGACACTCGCCAAGACTGGAGGCCGTCTATTGACTGAACAGATCCCTTTGGAATATCTGGCGAAAATGAATATTTACCATTATCACCAATTAATAATTTGAGGTTTGTACCAATCGATAGCGATTTTTCAGGCGTCAAATCGGAACTTGGTGCATTTACTGTCTCTTTGACTTTTTGAGACTGGTGCACACCATCTGTTGATATCACGGATTCATCATGACGTTTAATTTTGTCGGTATTCTGGCTATTTTCTACTACTTTTTCATTTTTTTGAATATAAATTTCATTGCTGTTGTTGACACGCGAACGGGAGGACTCCTGTAGACGGCGGATTTCCCGGCCACTCATCGTTTTGCCAATTACATTATTTTCTTGCAATGATTGAGACGGCGCCAAGGTTCGCAGCGGCAACTCCTGCGAAATATTCTCGCTTACCGGTGACAACACGGATTCCACAGAAACAGCTGCTGTGGGTTTATCCGTACCCGTTTTAGGTAGTGAAACATTGTCATCTTGTACAAGAGCATCAATCATATCATCAAGATAATCTCTAGGTCTCGCCACATCCGACAGATCGTCACTTATCTCATTATCACCAAATGCAGAAATGCTACCCAGTGATGGGTCTGAGTACTTTTCTCCAAAAAATTGATTAAATTTCTTCTTGAAATCCGAGTTAGTTTCAATCATTTTAAAATCAAAGTAGGAGTTGCCGTCAGAATTATCACAATTATATTTTTCATCTTGATAAACCTCCAACAAACCGCTGTTCTTTAATCTAAAATTATTAATCACCTCAACAAATTGAGTTTTATCTACCCCCATTTTTTCAAGTATTGAAAGATCATATTTATAAAGTTGAGATTCAATATTCACCTCACTGATATCATCATTTTTAATAACTTCCTGCGCAATACGACCAGTGGGAACAACAACATCAAGTAATACTCTTGAATTGTTAACACTGGTTTTTACTTCCTCTTGCCACATAAATTTATCTTTAAAACTTGTCGTTTCATTAATAACGGGGTAATTAAATTTATTTTTCACATCGATAGTAACATCTGCCCCACTATATCTTTTTTTAACAAATAATTCATTTAGTGGCAAATCAACTCCATTTTTAAACTTTATAGATGTTAGTCCATTTGAACGGAAACCTTCAACGTCGGGAGATAATAGCGATTTTATTTGTACGGTTGATTCATCCTTCAATAGATAAGGAGCACCTGAGTCTACCCTGGATGCAACAAATAAAAGATCTGCCATAAAACGAAGAAAAATTCCGCCTTCACTCTTCAACTCAATATAATTTTCTGCAAGAATATTTCTAACTTCACTCTCATTACTTTTGCAAAACTCAGAAATAACTTTGCTTGAAAAGTTATTGCCATTATTTTTATATTCTTCAAAAACACCCGGAAACTTATTGACAATGGTCATTAATCTCGGATCAAGACCTTTAGTCTCACTATTGATAATGGGAATTCTATTACCAGAATTAATACTGATAATGTTCTCCTGACCAGGATTATTTTCATTTTCCGCTATTTGCGGCTTAAAATAGCTTTCGATCTTGCTAGTAGTACTATCTATCAGCTTTTGCTGAGATATACCTCCAACTTGCTCGCGAAAATCATCCAATTCCGATGGTGTCATGCTTCTTATATAATCAAATCTGTTTTCATTTATTAATGAATCAATATATTCGATAAAACCTTCATGTGAAGAACGGGTTGTTTTCGCCTCCTCTACTTGCTTAAAATACTCATAGAAATGAGAAGCAGCCAACCCTCTCTCATATTTCTTATAAATACAACCAGGAATAGTATAAATCTTACCATTCACCCCCGGTATTTTAAGATCCCCATTGCCAGATATTGGTTTATATTCTGTTGCAAGTTCATCGAGCTTACCATTGGAGTCATAAAAATATTTAACCTCGACCTTAAGAAATTTTTTATGTTCTGCATCTCCTTGCTTTTCCAACTTAGTGACACACATACCTTTTTCAGTAAACTCAACACCATCATAGGGGATACTAATTTTTTTAAAAATTGACTTTTGCCGTTCAATTTCTTTAAGCATCTCTTTTTTTTCTGCTCTATCAGAGGTTTTCCTTGCCATTTCCTCAAGAGCATTTACATTTTTTAACGTATATACTTCATTATTAAATGTTATTTTAAACTCAGGAGTATTCGGCTCCACAGGAACAGTTGAACCAGTCGATACTGTAGATGTATTTGAAACAATGGTTTCTTTACCAGAATTTAACCCTACAATCAGTGCATCCTCTACAGATTCACTGGCTCGCCCCATTTCTTCTTCGTTTGACAACATATCGATAAACAGTTCTTTCTCTACTGGCTCAGTGGCTTGCCCCACTACTGCGTCGGTTGCCAACAGCTCAAAGAGCGGGTCTTCCGCTCCTGATTCACTGGATTGCTCTACTTCTTCTTCACTTGGCAACATATCGATAAACAGGTCTGGCTCACTGGCTTGATTCACTACAGCTTCAGTTGTCTGTGTATCAACAATATGCTCATTCGCTTCAGGCTGACTGGGTTGCCCTACTGTAGCGTTAGTTTTTGCATTTTGTGGTAAATCACTAACCCATTTTAGAAACTCATTAACTCTTTTTGCCTGTTTCTCAGTTGCGCGACATTGTTCTTTAGATTCTTTATTCTGATGATGGCTTAGCGCCATTTCGTTTACAGAAGTTAATTTATCGTCATTAAGCGTGCTGATCTCTCTAAGCGCATGAGATGAAAATGTAAAAGCGGCACCTTTTATATCGACCATTTTTTCTATTGACGAAAGCAAATACTTCAACTGACTTTCTCTGGTAATTGCCAGATGATGATATTTTCTGGCTAACTCCCTGTTGCCCGATGTATGTTCTTTACTTGAATACGAGGCATACTTATCCCACGCCATAGCAGATTCTTGTTGTAAAAAAAGAACTTTATCTTTCGGCGATAAGTCATGGTAGTATGACCTCACGACAGAGAAGTCTTTTATAGCATCTTTAACTGCAAAAGACTCAATGTGGTTATCCAGCCAGGCAATTTGCTGTCTTGAACTTTCTCGCTCATATTTGTTTTTAAGTTCGTGAAGCCCAGATATCTTGCTATCTCTCAATTCCCTGAGCGTATTAATACCTTTCTGAGAAAACTCATTTTCTACATTATTGTTTTTAAGACACACCGCAACCATACTCGCCATACTACCGGGTTCTGGTTCTGCTTCGGTGATATTTTTCAACTCTATTTTAAGTGAGATAATTTCTTTACGATATGCTTTATTTTTTAACAGATTCAATTGTCTGGCTAGTTTACCAATCTCTTGTCCGTATTCTAAAGTTTTGGCATCATCATCCGTGATGCCATTATCCTCCAGATGATTGAGTAACTCCTTTTCCTTTCGTTTCAGTTCACTCTTTATTTTTTTTGGATTCAGGGATGCCAGACCCTCTAACTTAGAAATAGCCTTTTTGATATTTTCCGATCTTGACGACAATACTTTAACATCTTGTATATTGCTAAAATCATTACTGTTAACCATGGTACTCAAGGCGGATAGATAGCCAGAATCAGCATATACAGTATCAATATAGTTCTTGAATTTATCACTACTATAAATTGTCGGAAGATATTTTTCCGCATCAGATTGTGATATATTTTCAACCCATCCTTTTTTTATAACATTCTCAATAGCAGCACAACGGAGTTTATCTTTATCTGTCCAGCCTTTCATTGTTTTTGCGGACCAGTCCGTACACAGTGCATCAATCCCTTTCGCGTAGTTTTTTTTAGCCGTAGACCGCGTTAGAGCCTGAGAATCTGCATGGCGTTTACTTTGTTGTAGCGCTTCTATATTCTTTCCATTGGAATAATGGAACATAGAATCGATATTATTCTGCAAATGATACAGCTTATCCTTTCCAAAAAACTCCTTAACATCAGCATCTATTCCTATACCTATAACCCTGGCAGGAACACCACTGCCAAATTCATGAACAAGAGATTTTACATATTCACTGACTTTATTCTCTTGAGAATATCTTGATGTATCCAGAAGTGTGGGGAAGTGTGTCTCTAAAGATTCTTTTCCATATAACACGCCGAGAGGAAGTGCATTATTTTCGTTAAGAATGATATTCTGGCTTTTCTCACGGATAAATAACTTTAAATTCGCAATATTATTTGGCTTGTCAAAAGTACTATATTTTGCCTCAGGCTCCTGCCAGGCAATTATATTATCCCATGAAATGATCTTACCGTTATATTGAATTCCTTTAGTACTGATTAATTTATTTCCTTTACTATCGGTGGCACTTTCAGCAATGAGTGTCATTCTCTCTTTTCTGTCTAACGTTCTGGCAAATGTAGTCCCATCATCCTTCTCGACCAAGGAATAGTGGACCAGAGCATTACCAACATGTTTAGCTGGTACATGTAAATTAAGGGTACCCTTGCCATCACCGCTGCCAGAATCAAGGGTCAAGGTTCCCATGACACTAACCTGCGATTTTAGAGGCACATTAATAGTCGCCGTAGCTTCACTTTTCGGTCGACAATCAGAAAGACGTCGAATGGTGTGACATGTTTCGGCTCTGGAAAGTTTTTGGCCTGATAGATTAGATACAGATTGAATGTTATCCCTAAAGTTGTCTACCGTTTTGTTTCTGTGTAATTGTTTCGGAATTGAATTTTGTACTTCAGGTACAGCGCGACATTGGCTTCCAGCATTCAATAAATAAATTTCGCTCATATTATCCCCCAGAAAATAATCCATTTAACTATCAATGTTTTGAATAAATCACAGCAAGAATATATGTAGAATCTATTCTTTTCACCGTATAGAATCTCATACTCTTTGAATGGAAAATTTCAAAAAACGCTCCATTTTCCGAAAATTTTTTACGCAAAAATTCATTGATATTTAATGCAGAAAAAAGGAAGAAACTAAATCGTCAGCAGAAACGCAAGTCCAGCCTACTGTAGAAGGGAATTAAACAAGCAGAAACAGTAAAAGTATTTGCAATCAATCTTAAAGATAGCGACGCCCGCTAACGGGCGTCGCTATTGTTAGTACGCGTTAACCACCACCCACATCGGGCCTTGTCCTACCGCGTAACGACCGTTCTCTGTCAACAGTCCTTGTTCGCCTGCAATCTTATACACCGCGATATGGTGCGATTTTTGCCCGGCGGCAATCAGGTATTTTCCGCTGTGATCGATATTAAAACCACGTGGCTGAGTTTCGGTAGGCTGGAAACCCTCTTTAGTCAGTACGCTACCGTCTTCAGACACGCTAAAGACCGTAATCAGGCTGGCGGTGCGATCACAGGCATACAGATGACGCCCATCAGGTGTGATATGAATATCTGCTGCCCAACGGGTATCAGCGAAATCTGCAGGCATCATATCCAGCGTCTGCACACACTCAATTTTGCCGTACGGATCTTTCAGCTCCCATACATCAACAGAGCTGTTCAGTTCGTTCACACAGTAGGCATATTGCTTATTCGGATGGAACGCCATATGACGCGGGCCCGCGCCTTCCACGGTAGTCACTTCAGCCGGTTCCTGCGCGACCAGATGGCCATCATCGCTTACGTCAAACAGGCAGATACGATCCTGTTTCAACGCCGGAACCCACAGGGTACGGTTATCCGGAGAGATGTTGGCTGAGTGGCAACCATCCAGACCCTCAACCACGTCAACCAGTTCCACCGGCAGACCATCTTCCAGACGCGTGACGCTCACGCTGCCAGCGTTATAAGAACCCACAAACACGAAACGTCCCTGATGATCGGTAGAAATATGCGTCGGGCTACCCGGCAGCGCAGACTCTGCCGCGAAGGTCAGCGCACCGTCATCAGGCGCAATACGATAAGCCAACACGCGAAACTCCGGGCGCACGCCAACATAGAGGTAACGCTTATCCGGGCTGACGACCATCGGCTGTACCTGACCCGGCACATCAACCACCTGTGTCAGCGTCAGAGAACCATCGTGATTCAGGCTCCAGACGTGGATTTGCTGACTTTCAGGGCTGGCGGTATAAACGGTTTGCTTCATGAATACTCCTTTGCTTTTTGGCAGGTGGCTGCAATTGCCTGACACACGCCTAAGGTAGACGCTTTTAACGGTGAATGCTTAATTAAGGCTCAGAATTTTGTCCGGCTCCCGTCTCGGTGTACCATTCCAACAGACATAATTCTCAACCTTAATCTGGATAAACCTATGACCGCACGCGTGATTGCCCTGGATTTAGACGGTACCCTCTTGACCCCGAAAAAAACCTTGCTGCCATCCTCTCTCGAAGCGCTCTCGCGCGCCAGAGAAGCAGGCTACCAACTTATCATTGTCACAGGTCGCCATCACGTTGCTATTCATCCTTTTTATCAGGCACTGGCGCTGGATACACCTGCAATTTGCTGTAACGGTACCTATTTGTATGATTATCAAGCAAAAAAGGTGCTGGAATCCGATCCCCTTCCGGTAGACCAGGCATTACAGCTGATCGAAATGCTGGATGAACATCAGATCCACGGGCTGATGTATGTGGATGAGGCCATGCTGTATGAGCGCCCGACCGGGCATGTAGTGCGTACCGCTAACTGGGCACAAACGCTGCCGCCGGAACAGCGCCCGACCTTCACCCAGGTTCCTTCGCTGGCGCAGGCAGCGCATGACGTTAACGCCGTCTGGAAATTTGCTCTGACCGACGAAGATATTCCGAAACTGCAGCAGTTTGGCCGGTATGTCGAGCAACATCTGGGGCTGGAGTGTGAATGGTCCTGGCACGATCAGGTCGACATTGCCCGTAAAGGCAACAGTAAAGGACGACGCTTGACCCAGTGGATAGAAGCACAGGGCGGGTCAATGGAAAACGTGATTGCCTTTGGCGATAACTTTAACGATATCAGCATGCTGGAAGCCGCAGGCACCGGCGTAGCCATGGGCAACGCGGATGACGCGGTCAAAGCACGCGCCAACATCGTGATTGGTGATAACACCACCGACAGCATCGCGAAATTTATCTACTCTCACCTGCTGTAATCAGGCGGTAATCGATACGCTCTTAATTTGCGCGTACAGCCACAGGCCAGGTTTGATACCCAGTTCATCCCTGGCCCATGGGCTGATCTTCGCCCACAGCGTCTTACCGCCCACCTCAAGCTGAACTTCCACCTGACCGTTGTCGTCATAGCAGTGCGCGACTTTTGCCCGGAGAACATTACGAATACTGGTCTGTTGCGGCGGTTGCAGTACCAATGAAACATCAGAGGCCTGAATACGAATACGCAGCGCGGTTTGCAGCGGTTGCTCCAGCTTGTTGACCCACAGATGCTGATCGCCAAGCGCCAGCGCGGTCATCGCGTAGTGTGGATGATGTTCCAGCACGCTGACTTTCAGAATACTGCTTTGCTGTTCCTTAGGCAGCCAGGGGTGCATCACGCTGCTGCCCCAGACATCTTCCAACGAACCAAACGCTTTGACCTGCCCGTTTTCCAGCACCATCACTTTATCTGCCAGGTGCAAAATCTCATCAAGCGAGTGGCTGACGTACAGCATCGGAATATTAATTTCCCGCGCCAGGCGTTGCAGATAAGGCAGCAGTTCGCGTTTACGCGGTATATCCAGAGAGGCTAACGGCTCATCAAGCAGCAATAACTCAGGCGCGGTCAGCAGCGCCCGACCGATGGCGACACGCTGCTTTTCACCGCCAGAAAGACCGCCTGGCAGACGGTCAAGCAGCGGTTCAATGCCCAACAACGCCACCAGCTTATCAAACTGTCCGGCCATGCTTTTCGCCATTCCGTAACGCAGGTTGCCGCGCACTTTATAGTGCGGGAACAGGCGCGCATCCTGGAAAACATAGCCCACCCGGCGTTTTTCCGGCGTTAAACAGATACCGTTCTCGACGTCGTTTAACACCCGACCGTTGAGCACGATGCGCCCGGACTGCGGCTGCGTCAGACCACTGATGGCGTTAATCAGTGAGGTTTTGCCCGCACCGGAAACGCCAAAAATAGCGGTGATGCCGCTCGCTGGCAGCGTTTCGTTGAGCGTCAGACAATGCGTCCCCAGCGTCTGAGAGAAATTAAGTTCAAGCATGATTATCGCCCCGTCCGCTCACGGCTAATACGCGCCAGCCATTCAGAAATCAGCAGCGAAATCAGCGCCAACACAATGGAAATGATACATAACCTCGCCGCCGCGCTTTCGCCGCCGGGAGTTTGGATCAGAGTATACATCGCCGAAGGAATGGTGCGGGTTTCACCAGGAATATTGGAAACAAAGGTAATGGTTGCACCAAATTCCCCAAGGGAACGCGCAAACGCCAGCACCGTACCAACAATAATACCGGGCAGCATCAGCGGTAACGTAATGGTCATAAATACGCGCCAGCGTCCGGCTCCCAGCGTGCGGGCCGCCTGCTCCAGCTTGACGTCGACACCTTCCAGCGCCAGACGAATAGCCCGCACCATGAGCGGGAAGGACATCACCGCAGCGGCCAGCACCGCCCCACGCCAGCTAAAGGCAAAAGTGATGCCAAACCAGTCGTACAGCCATTCGCCAATGAATCCGCGCCGTCCCATAGAGACCAACAGCAGATACCCCACCACCACAGGCGGCAGAACCAGCGGCAAATGCAGTACGCTGTCGAGCAGCGCTTTGCCTGGGAACTTGCATCGCACCAGTAGCCAGGCAAAGAAGATCCCAAATGGCAGACTAAACAACACGGCCAGGGAAGAAACTTTCAGGCTCAGTATAACGGCCTGCCATTCAGGATCGGTCAGTATCATTACTTGGTCGTAAATCCATAACGTTTAAAGATTTCAGCAGCCTGCGGTCCTTTCAGGTAATCATAGAACGCGCTAACCGTTGCGTTTTTGTGCCCATCAACAATCGCGATAGGGTATTCCACTTTTTTGTGCGAATCTTCCGGGAAGGTCGCCACAACTTTTACGCCCTTGCTGGCGACGGCGTCAGAACCATAGACGATCCCCAGCGGCGCTTCGTTACGCTCTACCAGCGCCAGCGCACCGCGCACGTCTTCAGCAGGAGCCAGTTTCGGGGCCAGGGTATCCCATGCACCCAGTTTTTGCAGCGCTTCTTTGGCATAAATGCCTGCCGGAACATGTTCCGGATCGCCAACAGCCAGGCGTCCACCGTTCAACAGACTGGTCCAGTTGGTTTTGCTGTCGATGGTGAAATCTTTCTGTGCGCTGGCTTTCGGCGCAACCACCACCAGGCTGTTACCCAACAGCGTTTCACGCGTTGCGTTATCAATCGACTTCTTGTCTACCGCGTAGTCCATCCATTTCTGATCGGCAGAAATAAACAGATCGGCCGGTGCGCCTGCTTCAATCTGACGCGCCAGTGTGGAAGAAGAAGCAAAAGAGGAGACAACATCAACGTTCTTCTCTTTTTTATATTGCGTTGCAATGTCCTGCATCGCGTTGGTCAGCGAAGCCGCTGCGAAAACGGTAATCTTTCCTTCATCCGCCAGCGCATGTCCGGCAACAGTAAGAGAAAGTGTTGCCCCTGCAAACAAGCGTAACCATGTACGTGCCATCTGTAACTCCTTTGCGTTTCGTTATGTAGGCGCAAATATAACGATTAAACCAGGATTTTCCCAGTGGTTATTGATACCAATTAGAGGTTACACAAAGAAAATATCGGCAGGGAAAGTAGGATCTTGAGAAACTGTAGCGAGAGAAAACGAGTAGGAAGGCAAAAAATATAAACGCCCGACTGAGCGGGCGTTTGGGGAATCAATGATTCTGTCTGGACTGGTCTTTTTGACCGATACCGGAGAAAATGTTGAACACTTCACCCAGTCCGTAAATCAGACCCAGAATGATGGCCATTACCACAGGTACCATGATTACGGCGAATACCAGACTTTTCAATAACTCTAACATGGTCAACTCCAGATATAGTCCTTAGTTGTATTCTAACCACATAACGCAGAAAAGCACTCCCCTTTTGTGCGGTCGGCTTTGCTCAGGCGCGGTTTTCCGTCACAATACCCTTTTTTGCCAGGAGCTTGTGATGCAGGCCGAAATCCTTCTTACGCTGAAACTTCAGCAAAAACTGTTTGCTGACCCCCGTCGCATTTCTCTGCTTAAGCACATTGCGCTTTCCGGTTCCATCAGTCAGGGCGCGAAGGATGCAGGTATCAGCTACAAAAGCGCCTGGGATGCGATTAACGAAATGAACCAGCTCAGCGAGCAGACGCTGGTTGAACGTGCCACAGGCGGTAAAGGCGGCGGTGGCGCGGTGTTAACGCGCTATGGCCAACGTTTAATCCAGTTATATGATTTACTGGCGCAAATCCAACAAAAAGCTTTTGATGTGTTGAGCGATGACGATGCGCTACCGCTCAACAGCCTGCTGGCAGCTATCTCGCGTTTTTCACTGCAAACCAGCGCCCGTAACCAGTGGTTTGGCACCATTACCGCTCGCGACCACGATCAGGTCCAGCAGCATGTTGACGTCCTGCTGGCCGATGGCGAAACGCGCCTGAAAGTGGCAATCACTGCGCAAAGCGGCGAGCGTCTGGGTCTTGAGGAAGGCAAAGAAGTACTGATTTTGCTGAAAGCGCCGTGGGTGGGAATCACTCAGGACGACGCCATCGCTCAGGCTGCCGATAACCAGTTGCAGGGCACGATTAGCCATATTGAACGCGGTGCGGAACAGTGTGAAGTGCTGATGACGTTGCCAGATGGCCAGACGCTCTGCGCGACGTTGCCGATAGATCAGACCCACACATTAACTGAAGGCGCTAACGTCACAGCATATTTTAATGCGGACAGAGTGATTATCGCCACACTGTGCTGAGTTAATTGACATCAGCCTGAAGAACACGTATCCCTGTTATTCATCGCTGCAAATAATGGGATACAAAATGTCATCGTTGCAAATTTCGCAAGGCATGTTTCGTCTTAGCGACACAAAAACGCTCCAGTTAGATGCGTTGACGTTAAACGCGGGTGATAGCTGGGCGTTTGTTGGCTCTAATGGTAGCGGGAAATCTGCGCTGGCCCGCGCGCTGGCGGGCGAGTTGCCGCTCCTGAAAGGCGAACGCCGCTGCCAGTTCACACGTATTACCCGACTCTCCTTTGAGCAGCTCCAAAAGCTGGTCAGCGACGAGTGGCAGCGGAACAACACCGATCTTCTTAGTCCCGGTGAAGACGACACAGGGCGCACCACCGCAGAAATCATTCAGGATGAGGTCAACGATCCCGCCCGCTGCGCTGCGCTGGCGCAGCAGTTTGGCATTTCAGCCCTACTCAACAGGCGTTTCAAATACCTTTCCACCGGTGAAACACGCAAAACTCTGCTCTGCCAGGCATTAATGTCCACGCCAGATTTGCTGATCCTTGATGAACCCTTTGACGGGCTGGACGTCGCGTCCCGCCGCCAGTTAGCAGAACTGCTCGATGAGCTACACCAGGCCGGTTTAACGCTGGTACTGGTGCTTAATCGCTTTGATGAAATTCCCGAATTCGTGCAGTTTGCCGGCGTGCTTGCCGATTGCACACTGACGGAAACCGGCGCAAAAATCGACCTTCTGCAACAGGCATTAATCGCTCAGCTTGCCCATAGCGAGCGGCTGGAAGGCATCCAGTTACCCGAGCCGGATGAGCCTTCAGTACGCCACACATTGTCAGATAACGAGCCGCGCATTGTGCTTAACGATGGCACCGTCTCGTATAACGATCGCCCTATCCTGCATCATCTGAGCTGGCGGGTAAATCCGGGGGAACACTGGCAAATCGTCGGCCCCAACGGTGCGGGGAAATCAACCCTGCTCAGTTTAATCACCGGCGATCATCCCCAGGGATATAGCAACGACCTGACCCTGTTTGGCCGACGCCGGGGCAGCGGTGAAACTATCTGGGATATCAAAAAACACATTGGCTATGTCAGCAGCAGCCTGCATTTGGATTACCGGGTAAGTACAACAGTTCGCAACGTTATTCTCTCCGGTTATTTCGATTCAATCGGCATTTATCAGGCCGTCTCCGACAGGCAGCACAAGCTGGTACAGCAGTGGCTGGATATTCTTGGCATCGATAAACGTACCGCGGATGCGCCATTTCATAGTCTTTCCTGGGGACAACAGCGGCTGGCATTGATTGTTCGTGCTCTGGTGAAACATCCTACATTGCTGATCCTCGATGAACCCTTGCAAGGATTAGATCCGCTCAACCGCCAACTGATCCGTCGGTTTGTGGATGTCCTGATCGGTGAAGGCGAAACTCAGCTTTTGTTCGTCTCTCATCACGCCGAAGATGCCCCGGCCTGCATTACCCATCGGCTAGAGTTTGTACCCGAGGGAGATATCTACGGCTATCGACAAACTTCTCTGCGTTAATTTTCATGCCAGGGCGTTTATCACGCCCTTTTTTCTGCTTTTTTTTCAGACAATCGCTGTAATAACAACCTAACATAATGATTTATAATAAATTAACTAGCAGCGTCGAGTGAAAATCCTGGAGTGTAAACGATTCCACTAATTTATTCCGTGTCACACTTTTCGCATCTTTGTTATGCTATGGTTATTGCATACCATAGGCTTAACGGAGCGAATTATGAGAGTATTGGTTACAGGTGGTAGCGGTTACATTGGAAGCCACACTTGCGTGCAGTTGCTGAAAAACGGTCACGAGGTGGTGATCCTGGATAATCTCTGCAACAGCAAGCGCAGCGTACTGCCCGTCATTGAGCGTTTAGGCGGCAAGCATCCGACCTTCGTGGAAGGAGACATCCGTAACGAAGCGCTGATAACCGAAATTCTGCACGATCATGCCATTGATACGGTCATCCATTTTGCCGGTTTAAAAGCCGTTGGAGAATCCGTTGCCAAGCCGCTGGAGTACTATGACAACAACGTCAACGGCACTCTGCGTCTGGTGAATGCAATGCGCGCAGCCAACGTGAAAAACTTTATTTTCAGCTCCTCCGCGACCGTCTATGGCGATCAGCCGCAAATTCCTTACGTTGAAAGCTTCCCCACCGGCACGCCACAAAGTCCGTACGGCAAAAGCAAGCTGATGGTGGAACAGATCCTGACCGATCTGCAAAAAGCTCAGCCCGACTGGAGCATTGCCCTGCTGCGCTACTTTAACCCTGTTGGCGCTCATCCGTCAGGAGATATGGGGGAAGATCCGCAAGGTATTCCAAACAACCTGATGCCTTACATCGCGCAGGTTGCCGTTGGCCGCCGCGAGTCTCTTGCCATATTTGGCAATGACTACCCTACTGAAGATGGCACCGGCGTACGCGACTACATCCATGTGATGGATCTCGCCGACGGCCACGTTGCCGCCATGGAAAAACTGGCAGGCATTCAGGGTGTGCATATTTATAACCTCGGTGCAGGCATCGGCAGCAGCGTGCTGGACGTGGTCCACGCCTTCAGCAAAGCCTGTGGTAAACCGGTGAATTACCACTTCGCCCCGCGCCGTGAAGGCGATCTTCCAGCCTACTGGGCTGATGCCAGCAAAGCCGATCGCGAGCTCAACTGGCGCGTGACCCGCACATTGGATGAAATGGCACAAGATACCTGGCACTGGCAGTCACGCCACCCACAGGGATATTCGGATTAAGGACCAATCATGACGCAATTCAATCCTGTCGATCATCCACACCGCCGTTTTAACCCGCTCACCGGGCAGTGGATCCTCGTATCACCGCATCGCGCCAAACGCCCGTGGCAAGGGGCGCAGGAAACTCCGTCTAAGCAGGTACTACCTGCACATGACCCGGACTGCTTCCTGTGCGCTGGCAATACGCGCGTTACCGGCGACAAAAACCCGGATTACACCGGGACCTATGTCTTTACCAATGACTTTGCGGCGCTGATGTCCGATACCCCCGACGCGCCGGACAGTCACGATCCGTTGATGCACTGCCAGAGCGCGCGCGGTACCAGCCGCGTGATTTGCTTCTCACCCGATCACAGCAAAACGTTGCCGGAACTCAGCGTCCCTGCACTGACAGAAATCGTAAAAACGTGGCAGGAGCAGACCGAAGACTTAGGGAAAACCTATCCCTGGGTGCAGGTATTTGAGAATAAAGGCGCAGCGATGGGGTGCTCGAACCCACACCCACACGGACAAATTTGGGCCAACAGCTTTTTGCCTAACGAAGCCGAACGTGAAGATCGCCTGCAGAAAGCGTACTTCGCCGAACAAGGCGCGCCAATGCTCGTTGATTACGTCCAGCGAGAACTGGCGGATGGCAGCCGTACGGTTGTTGAAACCGAGCACTGGCTGGCGGTTGTACCTTACTGGGCCGCGTGGCCGTTCGAAACGCTGCTGCTGCCGAAAGCGCATGTGCTGCGTATTACCGATTTGAGCGACGAACAGCGGGCTGACCTGGCGCTGGCGTTGAAAAAACTGACCAGTCGTTATGACAATCTGTTCCAGTGTTCATTCCCCTACTCCATGGGCTGGCACGGCGCACCGTTTAACGGTGAAGAAAACCAACACTGGCAGTTGCATGCACACTTTTATCCGCCGCTGCTGCGTTCCGCGACTGTGCGTAAATTTATGGTCGGATATGAAATGCTGGCAGAAACCCAGCGCGACCTGACGGCAGAACAAGCGGCTGAACGACTGCGTGCGGTCAGCGACATCCATTTTCGCGAATCCGGAGTTTAAATAATGAGTCTGAAAGAAAAAACACAATCTCTGTTTGCAGAAACATTTGGCTACCCTGCCACCCATACTATTCAGGCACCGGGTCGTGTAAACCTGATCGGCGAGCATACCGATTATAACGACGGCTTCGTTCTGCCTTGCGCCATCGACTATCAAACCGTTATCAGTTGTGCGGCACGCGACGATCGAAAAGTCCGCGTGATCGCCGCTGATTACGACAATCAGATTGATGAGTTCTCGCTTGATGCGCCGATTATCGCCCACGACAGCCAGCAGTGGTCAAACTACGTGCGTGGCGTAGTGAAACATCTGCAAAAGCGCAATAACACCTTTGGCGGCGCTGATCTGGTGATCAGCGGTAACGTCCCACAGGGCGCGGGGTTAAGTTCTTCTGCCTCGCTGGAAGTCGCTGTGGGTACGGTATTCCAGCAGCTCTATCATCTGCCGCTCGACGGCGCGCAGATAGCCCTGAACGGTCAGGAAGCTGAAAACCAGTTTGTCGGCTGTAACTGCGGCATTATGGATCAGTTGATCTCGGCACTTGGTAAGAAAGATCATGCGCTACTGATCGACTGCCGAACGCTTGGCACCAAAGCAGTTTCTATGCCTGAGGGCGTAGCGGTGGTGATCATCAACAGTAACTTTAAACGTACGCTGGTCGGTAGCGAATACAACACCCGTCGCGAACAGTGTGAAACCGGCGCGCGTTTCTTCCAGCAGCCAGCGCTGCGTGATGTTAACCTTGAAGCGTTTAACGCCGTCGCCCACGAATTGGATCCGATCGTCGCCAAACGCGTTCGCCACGTGATCACGGAAAATGCGCGTACCGTTGAAGCAGCACAGGCGCTGGAAAAAGGCGACCTGCTGCGTATGGGCCAACTGATGGCGGAATCTCACGCCTCAATGCGCGATGACTTTGAAATTACCGTGCCGCAAATTGATACGCTGGTTGAGATTGTCAAAGCGACCATTGGCGATAAAGGCGGTGTACGCATGACCGGCGGCGGCTTCGGCGGCTGTATAGTGGCGCTGATCCCGCAAGATTTGGTGCCAGCCGTACAGCAAGCTGTAGCTGAGCAGTACGAAGCAAAAACTGGAATTAAAGAAACATTCTACGTCTGCAAACCTTCTCAAGGAGCCGGACAATGTTAAACGAAATCCCCGTGCAGGCTCCGGACGGTCAGCCGTTTCGCCTGCTCACCCTGCGCAATGACGCAGGGATGGTGGTCACGCTGATGGACTGGGGCGCGACCCTACTCTCTGCGCGTATTCCGCTCAGCGATGATAGCGTGCGCGAAGCATTACTCGGTTGTGCCAGCCCGGAACAATACCCGGGACAGGCTGCATTTCTGGGGGCCTCGATTGGTCGCTACGCTAACCGTATCGCCAACAGCCGCTATACATTTGCTGGCGAAACCGTTGAATTAATACCAAGTCAGGGCGACAACCAGCTGCACGGCGGGCCGGACGGTTTTGACAAACGTCGCTGGCAGATAGTCAATCAAAATGACCGCCAGGTGCTGTTCGCCTTAACGTCTGACGATGGCGATCAGGGCTTCCCTGGCCATCTTTGCGCTACCGTGCAGTATCGCCTGACTGACGATAATCGTATTTCGATAACCTACCGCGCCACGGTCGATAAGCCCTGCCCGGTGAATCTGACGAATCACGTTTATTTCAACCTCGACGGTGACAAAACGGATGTGCGCCAACACAAGCTGCAAATCCTCGCCGACGAGTACTTGCCGGTTGATGAAATGGGCATCCCGCACGACGGACTGAAATCCGTCGCTGGTAGCACTTTCGATTTCCGTACGCCTAAGATCATCAGCAGTGAATTTCTTGCCGATGACGATCAGCGCAAGGTAAAAGGTTACGATCACGCCTTCCTGCTCCAGGCACAGGGCAATACGCATACGCCGGTCGCTCGACTGTGGTCCCAGGATGAAAAACTGCAGATGGAGGTCTACACCTCCGCCCCGGCATTACAGTTTTATTCCGGGAATTTCCTCGGCGGTACGCCATCCCGTGGTCCTGATGCCTACGCCGACTGGCAAGGTCTGGCACTGGAAAGCGAGTTCCTGCCGGACAGCCCGAACCATCCGGAATGGCCGCAGCCAGACTGCTTCCTGCGTCCTGGCGAAGAGTACGCCAGCGTGACGGAATACCGGTTTATTCCAGCTTAATTGTTCCCCCCTCCCAGGCCCGATGACGTAACGTATCGGGCCTGTTGCTTGTTTATCACAGTAGAACCGCTCAAATCCCCACCGTTCAAAGACAAAATCGCAACCTTGAGTTCACAAGAACCTTACACTGTGGCGCTATTTTCGCTATGGTTATGCGTAAGGATTGCCGCTGACGCATTACGGCAATATAATGAGAATTATTATCATTAAATATGATTTATAGGAGTGAGTGTATGGCTGTAACTAAGCTGGTTCTGGTACGTCACGGTGAAAGTCAGTGGAACAACGAGAACCGTTTTACCGGTTGGTATGACGTTGATCTGTCCGAGAAAGGTGTGGGCGAAGCAAAAGCGGCAGGTAAACTGCTGAAAGAGGAAGGCTACAGCTTCGATTTTGCTTATACCTCTGTGCTGAAACGTGCCATTCACACCCTGTGGAACGTACTGGACGAACTGGATCAGGCCTGGCTGCCAGTTGAGAAATCCTGGAAACTGAACGAACGTCATTACGGCGCGCTGCAGGGTCTGAACAAAGCTGAAACCGCTGAAAAATACGGTGACGAGCAGGTTAAACAATGGCGTCGCGGCTTTGCGGTAACGCCACCGGAACTGACCAAAGATGACGAGCGTTATCCGGGTCACGATCCGCGTTATGCGAAGCTGACCGACAAAGAGTTACCGGTTACCGAAAGCCTGGCGCTGACCATCGATCGCGTTATCCCCTACTGGAACGAAACCATTCTGCCGCGCATGAAAAGCGGTGAGCGTGTGATTATCGCCGCTCACGGTAACTCTCTGCGTGCGCTGGTTAAATACCTGGATAACATGGGCGAAGATGAGATCCTTGAACTGAACATTCCGACCGGCGTACCGCTGGTATATGAGTTCGACGAAAACTTCAAACCGATCAAACACTACTATCTGGGTAACGCTGACGAGATCGCCGCAAAAGCTGCGGCCGTTGCGAACCAGGGTAAAGCGAAGTAATTTCTTCGCGACACATAAAAAAGCGCGGATTATCCGCGCTTTTTTATTTTTCTGGAAGGCTAACGTTTTAACCGCGACGCGCTTTTACCGCATCCGCCAACTGGCGCAGCACCGCATCGGTGTCTTCCCAGCCAATGCAGGCGTCAGTGATGCTCTTACCGTAGGTCAGCGGCTCGCCGCTATCCGGGTTCTGATTACCCTCGACCAGATGGCTTTCGATCATCACGCCAATAATCGCTTTTTCTCCACCAGCGACTTGTCCGCAAACGTCTTTCGCAACATCCATCTGCTTTTTGAACTGCTTGCAGGAGTTGGCATGGCTAAAGTCGATCATCACTTGTGCAGAGAGCCCTGCTTTGATCAGACCTTCTTTCACGTCGGCAACGTGCTGAGCGCTGTAGTTAGGTTCTTTGCCGCCGCGCAAAATAATATGGCAATCGCCGTTACCGCTGGTATTCACGATCGCTGAATGACCCCATTTGGTCACAGACAGGAAGCAGTGTGGCGCCCCTGCTGCGTTGATTGCATCAATCGCAACTTTGATCGTGCCATCGGTACCGTTTTTAAAACCAACCGGGCAAGACAGACCTGATGCCAGCTCGCGGTGTACTTGAGACTCAGTGGTACGAGCCCCAATCGCGCCCCAACTCATCAAGTCGGCGAGGTATTGCGGCGTGATCATATCGAGGAACTCACCCGCAGCCGGCAATCCGCTATCGTTGATATCCAGCAGCAATTTACGTGCAATGCGCAGCCCATCGTTGATTTGGAAGCTGTTGTCCATGTGCGGATCGTTGATAAGCCCTTTCCAGCCGACGGTGGTTCGCGGTTTTTCAAAATAGACGCGCATGACAATTTCAAGCTCGCCTTTTAACTCTTCGCGCAGCGCCAGCAGGCGGGCGGCGTACTCTTTAGCGGCTGCCGGTTCATGAATAGAGCACGGCCCAATCACCACTAACAGGCGATCATCGCTCCCTTTCAGAATTTTATGAATCGCCTTACGGGCATGAGCCACCGTGTTTGCGGCATTTTCAGTAGCGGGGAATTTTTCCAGCAATGCGACTGGCGGTAATAACTCGTTGATCTCTTTAATGCGTAAATCGTCGTTCTGATAATTCATGATTATTCCAGCGTTGCCATACTTATATAAATGAATGCAATCCCTCCAATCTATATCTTCAGTCATAAAGTGTAAACGGGGTTTTACACTTTGGACGGATTAATCCTGGAATTGGCCAAAAAAACACAATAAAGTAGCGAAAAACGAGATCCAACCTACAATTTATAACTGTAACAGCTTTAATTTTCAGAAATTTCAAGATTCTATGCTGGGTTTAATTTCTCAGGCAAAACTATTAACCACATATTGATGATGTAACTGGCACATGCACTGTTGGAAGACGTTATCCGACATATCGACCATAACAGGAGCATATTATGCATATGACAAAGCTGGCTTCACTCTTTCTTACCGCTACACTCAGCCTCGCCAGCGGCGCGGCGCTGGCTGCTGAAACCAATACGCAGTCCAATAACGGCCAGGCAAATTCCTCGGCGGATGCCGGTCAGGTCGCCCCAGACGCACGCGAAAACGTGGCACCAAATAACGTCGACAACAGTAACGTGAATTCGGGTGGCACAATGCTGCACCCGAACGGTTCATCAATGAACCATGAAGGGATGACCAAAGACGAGATGCACAAGAACACCATGTGTAAGGACGGTCGCTGCCCTGATGTGAATAAGAAGGTTGAGACCGGAAACGGCATTAATAATGATGCCGAGACAAAAACTGATGGCACTACGCAGTAACGCTGAAAATAAAGCTAATAACGGGAGAGCAATAGCTCTCCTTTTTAATTTTATCATCCCAAAAACGGTATGATGGCATACAGTAAAGATGAGAATAACAAAGGGATGGCATAATGGCGCACTCGCATACTCATAATTCCTCTGAGCAACCCAAGGACAATAATGCCCGCCGCTTGATGTTTGCATTCTGCATTACAGCCGGATTTATGTTGGTTGAAGTGGTAGGTGGAATACTTTCAGGTTCACTGGCCTTGCTGGCTGATGCCGGGCATATGCTCACTGATGCCGCAGCGCTCCTTTTCGCGCTGCTGGCCGTCCGGTTTTCCCATCGACCGCCCACAATACGACACACCTTCGGCTGGCTGAGGCTCACGACACTGGCCGCGTTTGTTAATGCCATCGCATTGGTCGTGATCACCATTTTAATCGTCTGGGAAGCCATTGAGCGCTTCCATACGCCCCGCCCCGTGGCAGGCGGCATGATGATGGTTATAGCTGTCGCGGGTTTACTCGCCAACGTGCTGGCTTTTTGGGTTCTACACCGCGGCAGTGAGGAGAAAAACCTGAACGTCCGCGCCGCGGCACTACATGTGATGGGCGATTTACTCGGCTCGGTCGGGGCGATCATCGCTGCGCTTATTATTATCTGGACGGGCTGGACGCCTGCGGACCCGATTCTCTCGATTCTGGTTTCCGTGCTGGTACTGCGCAGCGCCTGGCGACTGTTAAAGGATAGCGTTAATGAATTACTGGAAGGTGCCCCGCTGACGCTGGATATTGCCGCACTGCAGCGCCATCTCAGCCGGGATATCCCCGAAGTCCGCAATGTACACCATGTCCATGTCTGGATGGTGGGTGAAAAACCGGTAATGACGCTGCATGTGCAGGTGATCCCGCCGCACGATCATGATGCCCTGCTGGAACGTATTCAGCATTTCCTTATCCACCACTACCAGATTGAACACGCGACGATCCAGATGGAGTATCAGCCGTGCAATGGGCCGGACTGCCACCTGTACCAAGGCGTGTCCGGCCATTCACATCATCACCATTAATGGGACAGCGCGCGGGAACCCCGCTCACGCGCGCTGTTAATCCACATCCTGCTACCATTCAGGGCGATAACCGTCAGGATCATATACTCCAGCGACATGGCATATACGCCTTGTAGGGCGAAAATCACTACGCTTATTACGTTAATGATCACCCACAGCAGCCAGTTTTCGACGTATTTGCGCGTCATCAGGATCATCGCCGCAATCGACAACACCATCATGCAGGAGTCCCAGAACGGGAATGCATCGGGTTGCAACTCAGGCACAACAACCTGTAATCCTAATGCCTGCATAATGTTCACCGCAATGCGGGTCAGGAATGCAAAGACCGGATCGATATAGACCGACATCAGACCGATCGCTACCACGCAAGCCGCCAGCCAGCCGATCGCTTTTGGTAACGGCAGCCAGCGAATTTTCAGTTCCGCTTCATGCTGGTTAGTTTGCCTGGACCAGGCATACCAGCCGTAGATGTTGGCGGCAAAGAAGAAAACTTGCAGCAACAGGCTTGCATAGAGCTGGATCTGAAAGAAGATAATCGCAAACAGCGTGACGTTTATCAGGCCGAAGAAGTAATTGCTTATTTTCTCAAGACTCGCCAGACCAATACACAGCAACCCGGCGATCGTCCCCACAGCTTCGATCCACGACAGATCGTAACCGCCAGCGCCGATCGGAATATGTACCAGAATGTTCTGCGTGCTAAAAAAGTCCATCTTTTCCCCCAGAGCAAAAAAATTAATTAAGCTCGAAGTGTAGCCGCAAATTCCAACATGCGGTTTAACGGCAACAACGCCCCTTCTCGCAGCGCAGCATCAACATGTATCTCATGAGCCGCTCCGCCTTGTTCCAGGCCCTCAGCAATCGCCTTGAGGCCGTTCATCGCCATCCACGGACAATGCGCACAGCTGCGACAGGTTGCCCCCTCGCCAGCCGTCGGCGCTTCAAGCAATTCTTTATCCGGAACGGCCTGCTGCATTTTGTAAAAAATGCCCCGGTCAGTCGCCACAATCAGTTGTTGATGCGGTAACGATTTAGCTGCGTTGATTAACTGGCTGGTTGAGCCAACCGCATCGGCCATATCAACGATAGACTGAGGGGACTCCGGGTGCACCAACACCGCAGCATCAGGATAAAGCCCCTTCATGCGTGTTAAAGCCTGAGTTTTAAATTCGTCGTGGACGATACAGGCCCCCTGCCAACAAAGAACGTCTGCACCGGTCTGTTTTTGCACGTAGTTGCCCAGATGTCTGTCCGGAGCCCAGATGATTTTTTCACCTATACTATCAAGGTGCTCAATAAGTTCTACCGCGATACTGGACGTGACAACCCAGTCCGCCCGCGCTTTAACGGCAGCGGAGGTATTGGCGTAAACCACCACGGTACGATCAGGATGCGCATCGCAAAACGCGCTGAAAGCATCAATCGGACAACCCAGATCTAATGAACATTCCGCCTGTAAGGTCGGCATCAGGATGGTCTTTTCCGGGCTGAGGATTTTGGCGGTTTCCCCCATAAACCTCACTCCTGCAACCAACAGCGTAGAGGCAGAATGTTTTGAGCCGAACCGCGCCATCTCCAGAGAATCAGAAATACAGCCACCGGTCTCTTCGGCCAATTGCTGAATTTCAGGATCGGTGTAATAGTGCGCGACCATAACGGCATCACGCTCTTTCAACAGGCGCTTGATTTTTTCACGATAAAATTGCTTTTCATCCACACTCAGCGGGGCTGGCTTCGGCGGAAACGGATAAATTGCTGCTTCTGGATCAAACATCACGCTCATCTTGCTTTCTCGTTTTACTAGCTTAACGAAATAACCGATTAAAAGCGTGACGCACGCCGTATTCGGTTAGATTTGTTTTATATGCTAAACAAGATAGCGGATTGGCGTAAGAAAGTCACAATAATTGCGTGTGATGAATGCCGGATGGCGACTGACGTCTTATCCGGCCTACGTGAATAGTGTCGTCTGTAGGACTGATAAGCGAAGCGCATCAGGCAAGCAGGTTCGAATCGTTGATTCTGCGCATAGCAAAAAGGCGCCTTTAGGGCGCCTTTTTACACTGGTGGGGCGTGCAGGATGACTCGCTACGCTCGCCCTTCGGGCCATCGCCGTAAACGGCTCCGTTGTCTCACTT
>NZ_JAOWED010000021.1:0-32870 GCF_030334285.1 Citrobacter sp. Cf087 | reverse complement strand
CGTGGTATCACCATCAACACTTCTCACGTTGAATATGACACCCCGACTCGCCACTACGCACACGTAGACTGCCCGGGCCACGCCGACTATGTTAAAAACATGATCACCGGTGCTGCGCAGATGGACGGCGCGATCCTGGTTGTTGCTGCGACTGACGGCCCGATGCCGCAGACTCGTGAGCACATCCTGCTGGGTCGTCAGGTAGGCGTTCCGTACATCATCGTGTTCCTGAACAAATGCGACATGGTTGATGACGAAGAGCTGCTGGAACTGGTAGAAATGGAAGTTCGTGAACTTCTGTCTCAGTACGATTTCCCGGGCGACGACACTCCGATCGTTCGTGGTTCTGCTCTGAAAGCGCTGGAAGGCGAAGCAGAGTGGGAAGCGAAAATCATCGAACTGGCTGGCTTCCTGGATTCTTACATCCCAGAACCAGAGCGTGCGATTGACAAGCCGTTCCTGCTGCCTATCGAAGACGTATTCTCCATCTCCGGTCGTGGTACCGTTGTTACCGGTCGTGTAGAGCGCGGTATCATCAAAGTTGGTGAAGAAGTTGAAATCGTTGGTATCAAAGAGACTGCTAAGTCTACCTGTACTGGCGTTGAAATGTTCCGCAAACTGCTGGACGAAGGCCGTGCTGGTGAGAACGTTGGTGTTCTGCTGCGTGGTATCAAACGTGAAGAAATCGAACGTGGTCAGGTACTGGCTAAGCCGGGCTCTATCAAGCCGCACACCAAGTTCGAATCTGAAGTGTACATTCTGTCCAAAGACGAAGGCGGCCGTCATACTCCGTTCTTCAAAGGCTACCGTCCGCAGTTCTACTTCCGTACTACTGACGTGACTGGTACCATCGAACTGCCGGAAGGCGTAGAGATGGTAATGCCGGGCGACAACATCAAAATGGTTGTTACCCTGATCCACCCAATCGCGATGGACGACGGTCTGCGTTTCGCAATCCGTGAAGGCGGCCGTACTGTTGGTGCGGGCGTTGTTGCCAAAGTAATGAGCTAATTGCCGAATAACATTTGACGCAATGCGCAATAAAAGGGCATCATTTGATGCCCTTTTTGCACGCTTTCACACCAGAACCTGGCTCATCAGTGATTTTTTTTGTCATAATCATTGCTGAGACAGGCTCTGAAGAGGGCGTTTAGTCCGAAACGCACCAGAGCATTTCGGTTTGGATCGCCTCGCTTACGCGGGGTGAAAATGTTTGTAGAATACTTCTGACAGGTTGGTTTATGAGTGCGAATACCGAAGCTCAAGGAAGCGGGCGCGGCCTGGAAGCGATGAAGTGGGTTGTTGTCGCTGTATTGCTGCTTGTAGCTATCGTTGGCAACTACCTCTATCGTGACATGATGCTGCCGCTGCGTGCGCTGGCCGTAGTGATTCTGATTGCCGCAGCGGGTGGTGTCGCGCTGTTGACAACAAAAGGTAAAGCGACCGTTGCTTTTGCCCGTGAAGCGAGAACCGAAGTCCGTAAGGTCATTTGGCCAACTCGCCAGGAAACATTGCACACCACATTAATTGTGGCTGCGGTTACCGCAGTAATGTCACTGATCCTGTGGGGACTGGATGGTATTCTGGTTCGCCTGGTATCCTTTATCACTGGCCTGAGGTTCTAAGATGTCTGAAGCCCCTAAAAAGCGCTGGTACGTCGTTCAGGCGTTTTCCGGTTTTGAAGGCCGCGTAGCCACGTCGCTGCGCGAATATATCAAGTTACAAAATATGGAAGAGCTGTTTGGCGAAGTCATGGTGCCGACCGAAGAAGTGGTCGAAATCCGTGGTGGCCAGCGTCGCAAGAGCGAACGTAAATTCTTCCCGGGCTATGTACTGGTCCAGATGGTGATGAATGACGCAAGCTGGCACCTGGTGCGTAGCGTGCCGCGTGTGATGGGCTTTATCGGCGGTACATCTGACCGTCCGGCGCCGATCAGCGACAAAGAAGTTGATGCGATCATGAACCGTCTGCAGCAGGTTGGCGATAAACCGCGTCCGAAAACGATGTTTGAGCCAGGTGAAATGGTTCGCGTTAGTGACGGCCCGTTTGCTGACTTTAACGGCGTGGTTGAAGAAGTGGACTACGAGAAGTCCCGCCTGAAAGTCTCTGTTTCTATCTTTGGTCGTGCGACCCCGGTAGAACTGGACTTTGCCCAGGTAGAAAAAGCCTAAACAGCGATCAAAAAAGCGGCGATTTAATCGTTGCACAAGGCGCGAGATTGGAATACAATTTCGCGCCTTTTGTTTTTATGGACCCTGTCCGTAAAACGAATTTAATCACGGGGAGCCTCCTTGAGGCGCTATAACCCAACTAGAGGAATTTAGAATGGCTAAGAAAGTCCAGGCCTATGTCAAGCTGCAAGTTGCAGCTGGTATGGCTAACCCGAGTCCGCCGGTAGGTCCAGCACTGGGTCAACAAGGCGTGAACATCATGGAATTCTGCAAAGCGTTCAACGCAAAAACTGATTCCATGGAAAAAGGTCTGCCGATCCCGGTTGTTATCACCGTTTACGCTGACCGTTCTTTCACTTTCGTTACCAAAACGCCTCCGGCAGCAGTTCTGCTGAAGAAAGCGGCTGGTATCAAGTCTGGTTCCGGTAAACCGAACAAAGACAAAGTGGGTAAAATTTCCCGCGCTCAGCTGCAGGAAATCGCGCAGACCAAAGCTGCCGACATGACTGGTTCCGACATTGAAGCGATGACTCGCTCCATTGAAGGTACTGCACGTTCCATGGGCCTGGTAGTGGAGGACTAAGAAATGGCTAAACTGACCAAGCGTATGCGCGTGATCCGTGACAAAGTTGATGCAACTAAACAGTACGACATCAACGAAGCTATTGCTCTGCTGAAAGAGCTGGCCACTGCTAAATTCGTAGAAAGCGTAGACGTTGCCGTTAACCTCGGTATCGATGCTCGTAAATCTGACCAGAACGTACGTGGTGCAACTGTACTGCCGCACGGTACTGGCCGTTCCGTTCGCGTAGCCGTATTTGCCCAGGGCGCAAACGCTGAAGCTGCTAAAGCTGCAGGCGCTGAGCTGGTAGGTATGGAAGATCTGGCTGACCAGATCAAGAAAGGCGAAATGAACTTTGACGTTGTTATTGCTTCCCCGGATGCAATGCGCGTTGTTGGCCAGCTGGGTCAGGTTCTGGGTCCGCGCGGCCTGATGCCAAACCCGAAAGTTGGTACTGTAACCCCTAACGTTGCTGAAGCGGTTAAGAACGCTAAAGCAGGTCAGGTTCGTTACCGTAACGACAAAAACGGCATCATTCACACTACCATCGGTAAAGTGGATTTTGACGCTGACAAACTGAAAGAAAACCTGGAATCTCTGCTGGTTGCGCTGAAAAAAGCGAAACCGACTCAGGCTAAAGGCGTGTACATCAAGAAAGTTAGCATCTCCACCACCATGGGTGCTGGTGTTGCCGTTGATCAGTCCGGTCTGACTGCGACTGTGGCGAACTAATATTCGCCTTTACGTGGGCGGTGATTTTGTCTACAATCTTACCCCCACGTTTCTGCTAATTGCAGACGTATATCCGAGATATTCAGGCTGTGGCAAGGCGACAACTGAGTGAATCGCCAGGAGCATAGTTAACTATGTGACTGGTGTGAACGAAGGCAGTCAACGCCGGCACAGATTGAATAGCGACAGATAGACAAGATTTGTTCGTTGGAGCCTGGCCTATCCAGGCCTCCGTCGAAGACCGCAGGTGTTTCGTAAGAAACTTAATGCCCTGCGTAGACGGTGACAGAACGCTAAGATTATTTCTGATACTCTGGCTTGTTTCTGCTCACCGTATTTAGACGCTCTCTCCGTTGGGGAGAGTGAAGTGAGTTCCGGAACATGAGTTCCGGCAAACATCCAGGAGCAAAGCTAATGGCTTTAAATCTTCAAGACAAACAAGCGATTGTTGCTGAAGTCAGCGAAGTAGCCAAAGGCGCGCTGTCTGCAGTAGTTGCGGATTCCCGTGGCGTAACTGTAGATAAAATGACTGAACTGCGTAAAGCAGGTCGTGAAGCTGGCGTATACATGCGTGTTGTTCGTAACACCCTGCTGCGCCGCGTCGTTGAAGGTACTCAGTTCGAGTGCCTGAAAGACACGTTTGTTGGTCCGACCCTGATTGCATACTCTATGGAACACCCGGGCGCTGCTGCTCGTCTGTTCAAAGAGTTCGCGAAAGCGAATGCAAAATTTGAGGTCAAAGCCGCAGCCTTTGAAGGTGAATTGATCCCGGCATCGCAAATCGATCGCCTGGCAACTCTGCCGACCTACGAAGAAGCAATTGCACGCCTGATGGCAACCATGAAAGAAGCTTCGGCTGGCAAACTGGTTCGTACTCTGGCTGCTGTACGCGATGCGAAAGAAGCTGCTTAATCGCAGTTATTTTTCTCAAGCATCTGCTTACGTATAAACTTATTCTGATTTTCAGGAACAATTTAAATGTCTATCACTAAAGATCAAATCATTGAAGCAGTATCCGCTATGTCCGTAATGGACGTTGTAGAACTGATCTCTGCAATGGAAGAAAAATTCGGTGTTTCCGCTGCTGCTGCTGTAGCTGTAGCTGCTGGCCCGGCTGAAGCTGCTGAAGAAAAAACTGAATTCGACGTAATTCTGAAAGCTGCTGGCGCTAACAAAGTTGCTGTTATCAAAGCAGTACGTGGCGCAACTGGCCTGGGTCTGAAAGAAGCTAAAGACCTGGTAGAATCTGCTCCGGCTGCCCTGAAAGAAGGCATCAGCAAAGACGACGCAGAAGCACTGAAAAAATCTCTGGAAGAAGCTGGCGCTGAAGTTGAAGTTAAATAAGCCAACTTTTCTGGTTGCAGCCTAAGAAATTAGGCTGATGGCTGGTGACTTTTTAGTCACCAGCCTTTTTGCGCTGTAAGGCGCCAGTAGCATTTCACACTGTTTGACTACTGCTGTGCCTTTCAATGCTTGTTTCTATCGACGTCTTAATATACTGCGACAGAGCATCAGTTCTGTGTAAATCGCAATGAAATGGTTTAAGCGTGATAGCAACAGGCATTGCGGAAAGTATTCGATTTTCCGGTCAACAAAATAGTGTTGCACAAACTGTCCCTTCGTCGGACAGATGGGTCGACTTGTCAGCGAGCTGAGGAACCCTAATGGTTTACTCCTATACCGAGAAAAAACGTATTCGTAAGGATTTTGGTAAACGTCCACAAGTGTTGGACATACCTTATCTCCTTTCTATCCAGCTTGACTCGTTTCAGAAGTTCATCGAGCAAGATCCTGAAGGGCAGTATGGTCTGGAAGCAGCTTTCCGTTCCGTTTTCCCGATTCAGAGCTACAGCGGTAATTCCGAGCTGCAATACGTCAGCTACCGCCTTGGCGAACCGGTGTTTGACGTTCAGGAATGTCAGATCCGTGGCGTGACCTATTCCGCACCGCTGCGCGTAAAACTGCGTCTGGTGATCTACGAGCGCGAAGCGCCGGAAGGCACCGTAAAAGACATTAAAGAACAAGAAGTCTACATGGGCGAAATTCCGCTCATGACTGACAACGGTACCTTTGTAATCAATGGTACTGAGCGTGTTATCGTTTCTCAGCTGCACCGTAGTCCTGGCGTCTTCTTTGACTCCGACAAAGGTAAAACCCACTCTTCGGGTAAAGTGCTGTATAACGCGCGCATCATCCCTTACCGTGGTTCCTGGCTGGACTTCGAATTCGATCCGAAGGACAACCTGTTCGTACGTATTGACCGTCGCCGTAAACTGCCTGCGACCATTATTCTGCGTGCACTGAACTACACCACTGAGCAGATCCTTGACCTGTTCTTTGAAAAAGTTGTTTTCGAAATTCGTGACAACAAGCTGCAGATGGAACTGGTGCCGGAACGCCTGCGTGGTGAAACCGCCTCCTTTGACATTGAAGCTAACGGTAAAGTCTACGTCGAAAAAGGCCGTCGCATCACTGCGCGCCACATTCGCCAACTGGAAAAAGACGATATCAAACATATCGAAGTTCCGGTTGAATACATTGCTGGTAAAGTTGCGGCTAAAGACTACGTTGACGAATCTACTGGCGAGCTGATCTGCGCAGCTAACATGGAGCTGAGCCTGGATCTGCTGGCTAAGCTGAGCCAGTCTGGTCACAAGCGTATCGAAACGCTGTTCACTAACGATCTGGACCACGGTCCGTACATTTCTGAAACTGTACGCGTCGACCCAACCAACGATCGTCTGAGCGCACTGGTAGAAATCTACCGCATGATGCGTCCTGGTGAGCCGCCGACTCGTGAAGCTGCTGAAAGCCTGTTCGAGAACCTGTTCTTCTCCGAAGACCGCTATGACCTGTCTGCGGTCGGTCGTATGAAGTTCAACCGTTCTCTGCTGCGCGACGAAATCGAAGGTTCCGGTATCCTGAGCAAAGACGACATCATCGAAGTGATGAAGAAGCTCATCGATATCCGTAACGGTAAAGGCGAAGTCGATGATATCGACCACCTCGGCAACCGTCGTATCCGTTCCGTAGGCGAAATGGCGGAAAACCAGTTCCGCGTTGGCCTGGTACGTGTTGAGCGTGCGGTGAAAGAGCGTCTGTCTCTGGGCGATCTGGATACCCTGATGCCTCAGGATATGATCAACGCCAAGCCGATTTCTGCAGCAGTGAAAGAGTTCTTTGGTTCCAGCCAGCTGTCTCAGTTTATGGACCAGAACAACCCGCTGTCTGAGATTACGCACAAACGTCGTATCTCTGCACTCGGCCCAGGCGGTCTGACCCGTGAACGCGCAGGCTTCGAAGTTCGAGACGTACACCCGACTCACTACGGTCGCGTATGTCCAATCGAAACGCCTGAAGGTCCGAACATCGGTCTGATCAACTCCCTGTCCGTGTATGCACAGACTAACGAATACGGCTTCCTCGAGACTCCGTACCGTAAAGTGACCGACGGTGTTGTAACTGACGAAATTCATTACCTGTCTGCTATCGAAGAAGGCAACTACGTTATCGCTCAGGCGAACTCCAACCTGGATGACGAAGGCCACTTTGTAGAAGATCTGGTTACCTGCCGTAGCAAAGGCGAATCCAGCTTGTTCAGCCGTGATCAGGTTGACTACATGGACGTATCCACCCAGCAGGTGGTATCCGTCGGTGCGTCCCTGATCCCGTTCCTGGAACACGATGACGCCAACCGTGCATTGATGGGTGCGAACATGCAACGTCAGGCGGTTCCGACTCTGCGCGCTGATAAGCCGCTGGTTGGTACCGGTATGGAACGTGCTGTTGCCGTTGACTCCGGTGTTACTGCAGTTGCTAAACGTGGCGGTACTGTTCAGTACGTGGATGCTTCCCGTATCGTTATCAAAGTTAACGAAGACGAGATGTACCCGGGCGAAGCAGGTATCGACATTTATAACCTGACCAAATACACCCGTTCTAACCAGAACACCTGTATCAACCAGATGCCTTGCGTATCTCTGGGCGAGCCGGTTGAACGTGGTGATGTGCTGGCAGACGGTCCGTCCACCGACCTCGGTGAACTGGCGCTGGGCCAGAACATGCGCGTGGCATTCATGCCATGGAATGGTTACAACTTCGAAGACTCCATTCTCGTATCCGAGCGTGTTGTCCAGGAAGACCGTTTCACCACCATCCATATTCAGGAACTGGCATGTGTGTCCCGTGACACCAAGCTGGGGCCAGAAGAGATCACCGCTGACATCCCGAACGTGGGTGAAGCTGCGCTCTCCAAACTGGATGAATCCGGTATCGTTTATATCGGTGCGGAAGTGACCGGTGGCGATATTCTGGTTGGTAAGGTAACGCCGAAAGGTGAAACCCAACTGACGCCAGAAGAGAAGCTGCTGCGTGCGATCTTCGGTGAGAAAGCGTCTGACGTTAAAGACTCTTCTCTGCGCGTGCCAAACGGTGTTTCCGGTACGATTATCGACGTTCAGGTCTTTACTCGCGATGGCGTAGAAAAAGACAAACGTGCGCTGGAAATCGAAGAGATGCAGCTGAAGCAGGCGAAAAAAGACCTGTCTGAAGAACTGCAGATCCTCGAAGCTGGCCTGTTCAGCCGTATCTACGCTGTGCTGGTTTCTGGTGGTGTTGAAGCTGAGAAGCTCGACAAACTGCCGCGTGACCGCTGGTTAGAACTCGGCCTGACCGACGAAGAAAAACAGAATCAGCTGGAACAACTGGCTGAGCAGTACGACGAACTGAAACACGAATTCGAGAAAAAACTCGAAGCGAAGCGCCGTAAAATCACTCAGGGCGATGATCTGGCACCGGGCGTGCTGAAGATTGTTAAGGTTTATCTGGCGGTTAAACGTCGGATCCAGCCTGGTGATAAGATGGCAGGTCGTCACGGTAACAAGGGTGTAATCTCTAAGATCAACCCGATCGAAGATATGCCACACGATGCTAACGGTACGCCGGTAGATATCGTACTGAACCCGCTGGGCGTACCATCGCGTATGAACATCGGTCAGATCCTTGAAACCCACCTGGGTATGGCTGCAAAAGGTATCGGCGATAAGATCAACGCCATGCTGAAACAGCAACAGGAAGTCGCGAAACTGCGCGAATTCATCCAGCGTGCTTACGATCTGGGTTCAGATGTTCGTCAGAAAGTTGACCTGAATACCTTCAGTGATGAAGAAGTTCTGCGTCTGGCTGAAAACCTGAAAAAAGGTATGCCGATCGCAACGCCGGTATTCGACGGTGCGAAAGAGTCTGAAATCAAGGAACTGTTACAGCTGGGTGGCCTGCCGACTTCCGGTCAGATCACACTGTTCGACGGTCGTACCGGTGAGCAGTTCGAGCGCCAGGTTACCGTTGGCTACATGTACATGCTGAAACTGAACCACCTGGTTGATGACAAGATGCATGCGCGTTCTACCGGTTCTTACAGCCTGGTTACTCAGCAGCCGCTGGGTGGTAAGGCGCAGTTCGGTGGTCAGCGCTTCGGGGAGATGGAAGTGTGGGCGCTGGAAGCATATGGCGCAGCATACACCCTGCAGGAAATGCTCACCGTTAAGTCTGATGACGTGAACGGTCGTACTAAGATGTATAAAAACATCGTGGACGGCAACCATCAGATGGAACCAGGCATGCCGGAATCCTTCAACGTACTGTTGAAAGAGATTCGTTCGCTGGGTATCAACATCGAGCTGGAAGACGAGTAACTCTCGATCAAACAGGTCACTGGTGCTGGCGTAACAGCCAGCGCCAGATTGTGCTAACTCCGACGGGAGCAAATCCGTGAAAGATTTATTAAAGTTTCTGAAAGCGCAGACTAAAACCGAAGAGTTTGATGCGATCAAAATTGCTCTGGCCTCGCCAGACATGATCCGTTCATGGTCTTTCGGTGAAGTTAAGAAGCCGGAAACCATCAACTACCGTACGTTCAAACCTGAACGTGACGGCCTTTTCTGCGCCCGTATCTTTGGGCCGGTAAAAGACTACGAGTGCCTGTGCGGTAAGTACAAGCGCCTGAAACACCGTGGTGTGATCTGTGAGAAGTGCGGCGTTGAAGTGACCCAGACTAAAGTACGCCGTGAGCGTATGGGCCACATCGAGCTGGCGTCTCCGACTGCTCACATCTGGTTCCTGAAATCTCTGCCGTCCCGTATCGGTCTGCTGCTTGATATGCCGCTGCGCGATATCGAACGCGTACTGTACTTCGAATCTTATGTGGTTATCGAAGGCGGTATGACTAACCTGGAACGTCAACAGATCCTGACTGAAGAGCAGTATCTGGACGCGCTGGAAGAGTTCGGTGACGAATTCGACGCGAAGATGGGTGCGGAAGCAATCCAGGCCCTGCTGAAGAGCATGGATCTGGAGCAAGAGTGTGAAACTCTGCGCGAAGAGCTGAACGAAACCAACTCCGAAACCAAGCGTAAGAAGCTAACCAAGCGTATCAAACTGCTGGAAGCCTTCGTACAGTCTGGCAACAAGCCAGAGTGGATGATCCTGACCGTTCTGCCGGTTCTGCCGCCAGATCTGCGTCCGCTGGTTCCGCTGGATGGTGGTCGTTTCGCAACGTCGGATCTGAACGATCTGTATCGTCGCGTTATCAACCGTAACAACCGTCTGAAGCGTCTGCTGGATCTGGCTGCGCCGGACATCATCGTACGCAACGAAAAACGTATGCTGCAGGAAGCGGTTGACGCCCTGCTGGATAACGGTCGTCGCGGTCGTGCGATCACCGGTTCTAACAAACGTCCTCTGAAATCTTTGGCCGACATGATCAAAGGTAAGCAGGGTCGTTTCCGTCAGAACCTGCTCGGTAAGCGTGTTGACTACTCCGGTCGTTCTGTAATCACCGTAGGTCCATACCTGCGTCTGCATCAGTGCGGCCTGCCGAAGAAAATGGCACTGGAACTGTTCAAACCGTTCATCTACGGCAAGCTGGAACTGCGTGGCCTGGCCACCACCATCAAAGCCGCTAAGAAAATGGTTGAGCGTGAAGAAGCTGTCGTTTGGGATATCCTGGACGAAGTTATCCGCGAACACCCGGTACTGCTGAACCGTGCACCAACACTGCACCGTCTGGGTATCCAGGCATTTGAACCTGTACTGATCGAAGGTAAAGCTATCCAGCTTCACCCGCTGGTTTGTGCGGCATATAACGCCGACTTCGATGGTGACCAGATGGCTGTTCACGTACCGCTGACGCTGGAAGCCCAGCTCGAAGCGCGTGCGCTGATGATGTCTACCAACAACATCCTGTCTCCGGCGAACGGCGAACCTATCATCGTTCCGTCTCAGGACGTTGTATTGGGTCTGTACTACATGACCCGTGACTGTGTTAACGCCAAAGGCGAAGGCATGGTGCTGACTGGCCCGAAAGAAGCTGAGCGTATCTATCGCGCAGGTCTGGCCTCTCTGCATGCGCGCGTTAAAGTGCGTATCACTGAATACGAAAAAGATGAAAACGGCGAATTCGTTGCGCACACCAGTCTGAAAGACACGACCGTTGGTCGCGCCATTCTGTGGATGATCGTACCGAAAGGTCTGCCTTTCTCCATCGTCAACCAGGCGCTGGGCAAGAAAGCTATCTCCAAAATGCTGAACACCTGTTACCGCATTCTGGGCCTGAAGCCGACTGTTATCTTCGCTGACCAGACAATGTACACCGGCTTTGCTTATGCAGCGCGTTCAGGTGCATCTGTTGGTATTGATGACATGGTCATCCCGGAGAAGAAACACGAGATCATCTCTGAAGCGGAAGCTGAAGTTGCTGAGATCCAGGAGCAGTTCCAGTCTGGTCTGGTAACCGCGGGCGAACGCTATAACAAAGTTATCGATATCTGGGCTGCGGCGAACGATCGTGTATCCAAAGCGATGATGGATAACCTGCAAACCGAAACCGTTATTAACCGTGACGGCGTAGAAGAGCAGCAGGTTTCCTTCAACAGCATCTACATGATGGCCGACTCCGGTGCGCGTGGTTCTGCAGCACAGATTCGTCAGCTGGCCGGTATGCGTGGTCTGATGGCGAAGCCAGATGGCTCCATCATCGAAACGCCAATCACCGCGAACTTCCGTGAAGGTCTGAACGTACTCCAGTACTTCATCTCTACTCACGGTGCGCGTAAAGGTCTGGCGGATACCGCACTGAAAACAGCGAACTCCGGTTATCTGACTCGTCGTCTGGTCGACGTTGCGCAGGACCTGGTTGTTACTGAAGACGATTGCGGCACTCTGGAAGGCATCACCATGACCCCGGTTATCGAGGGTGGTGATGTTAAAGAGCCGCTGCGCGATCGCGTTCTGGGTCGTGTAACTGCTGAAGACGTTCTGAAGCCGGGTACGGCGGATATTCTGGTTCCACGCAACACGCTGCTGCACGAACAGTGGTGTGACCTGCTGGAAGAGAACTCCGTTGACTCCGTCAAAGTCCGTTCTGTTGTATCTTGTGACACCGACTTTGGTGTATGTGCGCACTGCTACGGTCGTGACCTGGCGCGTGGCCACATCATCAACAAAGGTGAAGCAATCGGCGTTATCGCGGCACAGTCCATCGGTGAACCGGGTACACAGCTGACGATGCGTACGTTCCACATCGGTGGTGCGGCATCTCGTGCGGCTGCTGAATCCAGCATCCAGGTGAAAAACAAAGGTAGCATCCGTCTGAGCAACGCGAAGTCGGTTGTGAACTCCAGCGGTAAACTGGTTATCACCTCACGTAACACCGAACTGAAACTGATCGACGAATTCGGCCGTACCAAAGAAAGCTATAAAGTGCCTTACGGCTCCGTTATGGCGAAAGGTGATGGCGAACAGGTTGCTGGCGGCGAAACCGTAGCAAACTGGGATCCGCACACCATGCCGGTTATCACCGAAGTGAGTGGTTTTGTCCGCTTCACTGACATGATCGACGGCCAGACCATTACTCGTCAGACCGACGAGCTGACCGGTCTGTCTTCTCTGGTGGTTCTGGATTCTGCAGAGCGTACTGCGGGTGGTAAAGACCTGCGTCCGGCACTGAAAATTGTTGATGCTCAGGGCAACGACGTTCTGATCCCAGGCACCGATATGCCTGCTCAGTACTTCCTGCCGGGTAAAGCGATTGTTCAGCTGGAAGATGGCGTTCAGATCAGTTCTGGTGACACCCTGGCCCGTGTTCCTCAGGAATCCGGCGGTACCAAGGACATCACCGGTGGTCTGCCACGCGTTGCGGATCTGTTCGAAGCACGTCGTCCGAAAGAGCCGGCAATCCTGGCTGAAATCAGCGGTATCATTTCCTTCGGTAAAGAAACCAAAGGTAAACGTCGTCTGGTTATCACCCCGGTAGACGGTAGCGAGCCGTACGAAGAGATGATTCCGAAATGGCGTCAGCTCAACGTGTTCGAAGGTGAACGTGTAGAACGTGGTGACGTGGTTTCCGACGGTCCGGAAGCGCCGCACGACATCCTGCGTCTGCGTGGTGTGCATGCTGTAACTCGTTACATTGTTAACGAAGTTCAGGACGTATACCGTCTGCAGGGTGTTAAGATTAACGATAAACACATCGAAGTTATCGTTCGTCAGATGCTGCGTAAAGCCACCATCGAAAGCGCTGGTAGCTCCGACTTCCTGGAAGGCGAGCAGGTTGAATACTCCCGCGTCAAGATCGCTAACCGCGAGCTGGAAGCGAACGGCAAAGTGGGTGCAACGTTCTCCCGCGATCTGCTGGGTATCACCAAAGCGTCTCTGGCAACCGAGTCCTTCATCTCTGCAGCATCGTTCCAGGAAACCACGCGTGTCCTGACCGAAGCCGCTGTTGCAGGTAAACGTGATGAACTGCGCGGTCTGAAAGAGAACGTAATCGTGGGTCGTCTGATCCCGGCAGGTACCGGTTACGCGTACCACCAGGATCGTATGCGCCGTCGCGCAGCGGGCGAACTGCCAGCTGCACCGCAGGTGACTGCTGAAGATGCGTCTGCCAGCCTGGCAGAACTGCTGAACGCAGGCCTGGGCGGTTCTGACAACGATTAATCGTTGCCGACCATAATAAAAAACCCGCTTCGGCGGGTTTTTTTATGTCCAGGTTTATTTCTGATGACGCTTATCAGGTCTACGAGGCTACGAAGCCATCCGGCAGTGTCATTAATTTACCGGCGGTAACCGCCGATAAAGCTCAATCATATCTCCCGCCAAATCCTGAATCACCATCGCGTTCATCAGGTGATCCTGCGAATGGACGGTGATGAGATTAACCGGTAGCTTGCCGGTTCCTTCGTCAATCCCGATCAGCTGGGTCTGGATTTTATGCGCTTGTTTAACGTACTCGCGTGATTCCGTCATCGCTTGTTCTGCACCGGAGAAATCACCTTTACGCGCCAGTTGCAATGCCGTCAGGGCCTGGCTGCGTGCAGCGCCAGCGTTTACCAATAACTCCATGATGATCGTTTCTAACTCTTCCATACCATCACTCCAGTAGTTTCAGCGCCTTGTCCAGTACCGCATCGCCTTTCATCATGCCGTAATCCATCATGTCGATAACGGCGACCTTTTTGCCTAGTGGGTCGGCGATCGCCTGTAGCTTGGCCTGTTCATACTTAACCTGTGGACCGAGCAAAACGATATCCGCTGTAGCGATATTCTCTTCAAACTCGGCCACCGGGACGGCTTTGATAGTAACGTCGACGCCTTTTTTCTGGGCGGCATCTTTCATCCTTTGCACCAGCATGCTGGTGGACATTCCGGCGGCACAGCATAAAACGATGTTTTTCATAAGTAGTCTCGATCAACATGTGTGAGTTGATAATTATCGCGAGCCAGCTATAGCAACAACTGCTTTGCAACGATTGTGTGCAAGGCATCACAAAGAAAACCGCTTTTTCTGAAACCGGTTACAAAAAGAGGCCAAACCCTGCGATCTGGACCGGGACCAGCGGCTTTTTGACTCGCTTATCACATGCTGGAATATATAATTACTGTCAATAAAGACATGTTATAAAAAACAGTATTGACAGCGTTTTTTAAACCCGTATGTTAATACTTAACAGCGGAGAAATTGTAGTTTGCTGTTAACGTAGTAAGTGTTAGTAGAGCTTGATTGGGGTTTGCGATAAAGGCCACGAAGTATTTTTGTATGGGATAGTCGATGCTGAAAACGCTATTTTTTCACCTCGACAATGCTTTCAGGCCACGTAGTTGATATATCTAATCGCAAAAAATCAGTAAAACGCGACGATGTAACGCCATGATTTAATAGTAATTGTTCGTGATTTCTGCTTTTTTGGTTATCACGAGGGAAATAAGGCAACGCATCAAAGAGTATATGTCGCGAGGGGAAGTGTACTTGTTTAGGTCACCAGCCTTGAGTTCTATTATCAAGCGGGTGGAATGTGTTTAACGGTAAATAGAGGAAAGCTTTAGTTAGTATCAATATCCAATATTATCTGTAGTAAACGTGTACATTTTAAAGTAGTACCATCAGCAGTATTAAATCGTTAAGTTTATTAATGTTAAATTTGAAGTGTGTAGTAACGTAAAGCCCTGACTGCAATAGTCGGGGCTTTTGTTCATTGTAGATCAAGCTGTTATCCAGGATGCTTAGCCGCGTTGGTTCAACATTGCATCACTCAGTGGGTATTAAAAAAATTAATGCTTGCTTAATGATTAGAAGTAGGTCTACTATAGCGGCATCGGTTTGGAACACAGACCTTATGCAAGCAGTTTTAGTAAAGCAGTTCTCAGTTCAAGCGTTATCCTCAGATACTCTTCTTCATGAGCCTCCTCCCTAAGTGCCCCATAAGTTAATTTCTGCAAAACAGGCCATCTTCGCTGCATAAGCGGCTCAAAAACATGAAAGGAAGTATCTATGTCTAACAAAATGACTGGTTTAGTAAAATGGTTTAACTCTGATAAAGGCTTCGGCTTTATCACTCCTCAGGACGGTAGCAAGGATGTGTTTGTGCATTTTTCCGCTATCCAGAGTAACGATTTTAAAACGTTAGACGAAGGTCAAAAGGTGGAGTTCTCCGTGGAGAATGGCGCTAAAGGCCCGTCTGCTGTTAACGTTGTCGCGCTGTAAACGCCGATAATTTCACGAAGGCTTACGATAGCGATGAAGGCCAGAGCCCGAGCAGTTAAGCACCAGTGAAGAAAAAACCCGCGAAAGCGGGTTTTTTTGTTTATGCGATAGCGTTGGGCTTAGGGCATCTGTGCCGCGCGTCCCAGATAGCTGTCCCAGTCTTTCCACACGGGCTGTAATCCCTGCGCCATCAGTGCTTCAGCAACGGCTTCCGGGCGACGATCGTCGTGCGGGGAGAACTGTTCCAGTTCGGGGTGGTTATCGGCATAACCACCGGGCTGGGTTTTTGAGAAGGCGCTGACGTTGTTGATTGCCAACGGGATCACATGGTCACGAAACCATGGCGATTCGCGGGTGGAGAGCGACAGCTCAATTTCTGGTGCGAGTAAACGAAACGCGCAAATGGTCTGGACCAGCTGTCGCTCATCCATGATCGATGCAGGCTCAACGCCTCCGGTGCATGGGCGCAGGCGAGGGAAGGAGATAGAGTAGCGGCTCTGCCAGTAATGCTGCTGCATCCACAGCAGATGTTCAGCTACCATATAGCAGTCAACCCGCCAGCTGTCGGACAAACCAATCAACGCGCCAAGACCGATTTTGTCGATCCCTGCGCGGCCCAGCCGGTCCGGCGTTTCCAGTCGCCAGAAGAAATCCTGCTTTTTCCCCTTCAGATGGTGGCGGGCGTAAATCGCCTCATGATAGCTCTCCTGATACACCATCACGCCATCCAGTCCCAGCGTCTTCAGCTCCGCATATTCAGCCTCTGACAGCGGCTGTACTTCCATCTGTAAAGAGGCAAACTGTCGGCGAATGACAGGCAAATGGCGACGAAAGTAATCCATCCCCACTTTGGCCTGATGTTCACCGGTGACCAGTAGCAGATGCTCAAAGCCCAGCTCACGGATAGCCGCACACTCACGTTGTATCTCATCTTCGTCCAGCGTTTTGCGTTTGATACGGTTGCTCATCGAAAAACCGCAGTAGGTGCAGTCGTTGGCACAAAGGTTGGAGAGATACAACGGCACGTAAAAGCTCACCGTGTTGCCAAAACGCTGACGGGTGAGCTTTTGCGCCCGTTGCGCAAGCGGCTCCAGATAATCGGCGGCGGCAGGAGAGAGCAATGCCATCAGATCGTCGCGACTAAGATGCGAAGCGTTGAGGGCGCGCTCCACGTCAGCGGCGGTTTTACCGTTGATGCGCAGGCGGATGTCGTCCCAGTCCAGCTGTCGCCAGCGGTCGCTGAAGGTATTCATGCCAGTGCCTCCAGAAATCCCGTCAACGGGCTGGTGGCCTGCGCGAGCGAGCTTTTGCTGCCGGGGACGGCCTGGCGCGCCAGAAGGCCCGCTTCAACCGCCAGACGGAAAGCGGTGGCCATCATCACCGGATCGTCCGCCACGGCAATCGCCGTGTTGACCAACACCGCGTCAGCGCCCATTTCCAGCGCCTGCGTCGCATGGCTGGGCACGCCGATCCCGGCGTCGACCACCACTGGCACAGTGGCCTGTTGGATAATAATCTCCAGCATCGCTTTGGTTTCCAGCCCCTGGTTAGAGCCGATAGGTGCGCCGAGCGGCATCACCGCCGCGCAGCCCACGTCTTCCAGCCGCTTGCACAGTACCGGGTCCGCACCGCAGTAGGGCAGCACCACAAAGCCCTGTTTCACCAGCGCTTCGGCAGCTTTTAGTGTTTCAATCGGATCCGGCAATAGCCAGCGGGCATCTGGGTGGATTTCTAATTTCAGCCAGTTTGTGCCCAACGCTTCACGCGCCAGTTGGGCGGCGAAAATCGCCTCTTCAGCGGTTTTCGCTCCGGAGGTGTTAGGCAGCAGCGTCACGCCCGCGTCGATAAGCGGGGCCAGAATGGCATCGTTATGCTGGCGCAAATCCACGCGCTTCATGGCCAGCGTGACCAGCTGGCTGCCGGAGGCGCGAATCGCCTCGACCATCAGCTGCGATGAGGCAAATTTTCCGGTACCGGTGAACAGATGTGAACCAAACGTTTTGTCGGCAATACGTAACATATCAACCCCCTGCAATAACCTGAAAAAGCAGGATCTGGTCGCCTTCCTGCACGATTTGCTGCTGCCACTGCTCGCGCGGCAGGATCTGCTGATTGAGCGCCAGCGCCGCGCCCGGTTTAAGCTGATTAAGCTCGGTGAGCAGCCCGCTGACGGTTTGTCCCTCGGCGCACTGCATCGGCTCATCATTGAACTGAATCTGCATGTTGCCCTCCACATACCGGGCAGCCATTGGCCCGACGCAGCGCAAGGCTGCGCCACTGGCTGGTTTTACCGTCAAACAGGCGTAACTCGCCGCTGGGCGTCGCAATGCCGCTAAGCAGTTTGATGGCTTCCAGCGCCTGCAAGGTGCCCATCACGCCGACAACCGGGCCGACGATACCGGCGGTACGGCAGTTGCGTTCAGGCTCTACATCATCCGGCCACAGGCAGCGGTAACAACCTTGCTCCCACGGTGGCGTGAGCACCATCAACTGGCCGCCGAAACCGACGGCGCTGGCGGTAACCAAAGGTGTATTCAGCGACACGCAGGCGGCGTTAATTTCCTGACGCGTGGCCATGTTGTCGGTACAGTCGAGCACCACGTCGGCACGCGCTACCGCATGCCGGAGCGCATCGCCTTTCAGTCGCTGCTGGAGCGATACCAGTTCGATATCTGGGTTGAGCCGCGTCAGGCGCTGCTGGGCAATCTGCGATTTTGAACGCGCGATATCATCAGTGGTAAACAGGATCTGGCGCTGCAGATTGCTCAAATGAATGTCGTCATCGTCTACCAGCGTCAGTTTGCCGATACCTGCTCCCGCCAGATACAGCGCGGCAGGCGAACCTAACCCGCCTAAACCGATAATCAGCACATGGCTGTCGAGCAGCTTTTGTTGGCCCTCAATAGCGATATCGCCGAGCAGGATCTGCCGGCTGTAACGCATAAAGTCGCGGTCATTCATCGCCGACTCCCGCTATGTCGAGCAGCTGCGCCGTGGCTGCCTGCCAGTCAGCCGCCTGGGTAATGGCGCTGACCACGGCAATGCTGCCGACGCCGGTTGCCAGCACCGCGGGCGCACGTTCCAGGCTGATGCCGCCAATGGCGACGGTCGGGTAATCGGCCAGTCGTTCAATATGACTTGCCAGCTGCGTCAGCCCCTGCGGAGCGGAAGGCATCTGCTTGGTTTGCGTGGGGAAAACGTGGCCGAGTGCGATATAAGAAGGCTTAGCAGCGAGCGCGACATCAATCTCCATATCATCGTGAGTGGAAACCCCCAGGCGTAAGCCCGCCGCCTGAATCGCCTTCAGGTCGGTGGTTTCGAGGTCTTCCTGGCCCAGATGCACGCCGTAGGCGTTGTGCTTAATCGCCAGCCGCCAGTAATCGTTAATAAACAGGCGGGCGTCATAGCGACGCCCCAGCGCGATGGCGGCGATAACGTCGGCTTCCACCTCTTCATCGCGTTTATCTTTGATACGCAGCTGGATTGTGCGTACGCCCGCCTCCAGCAGACGTTCAATCCATGCAACGCTGTTCACTACCGGGTAAAGTCCGAGTCGGAACGGTACGGTTGGGAAATCAGGCTGATACATCAGGCTTCCTCCCGTTTGAGGTAAATTTCGCCGCCTTTGGCGCGGAAGTTTTCCGACATATCCGCCATCCCCACTTCAATGGTTTGCGCAGCGGCGTAGTCGCGTACTTCCTGGCTGATTTTCATTGAGCAGAATTTCGGCCCGCACATGGAACAGAAGTGGGCGACCTTGCCGGACTCTTGCGGCAGGGTTTCATCGTGATAGGCACGGGCGGTAAACGGGTCGAGCGCGAGGTTAAACTGATCTTCCCAGCGGAATTCGAAGCGCGCTTTCGACATGGCGTTATCGCGGATCTGCGCGCCCGGATGCCCTTTGGCTAAATCCGCGGCGTGGGCGGCGATTTTGTAGGTGATCAGCCCCTGCTTCACATCTTCTTTGTTCGGCAGGCCGAGGTGCTCTTTCGGCGTCACGTAGCACAGCATCGCACAGCCGAACCAGCCGATCATTGCCGCGCCAATGCCGGAGGTGAAGTGGTCATAGCCCGGTGCGATATCGGTGGTCAACGGCCCTAAGGTGTAGAACGGTGCCTCGTGGCAGCTCTCCAGCTCTTCGGTCATGTTGCGCTGAATCATATGCATCGGCACGTGGCCCGGGCCTTCAATCATCACCTGTACGTCGTATTCCCAGGCGATTTTGGTCAGCTCGCCCAGCGTATGCAGCTCGGCGAACTGCGCTTCGTCGTTGGCATCCTGAATCGAGCCAGGGCGTAGACCGTCGCCCAGTGACAGGGAAACGTCGTAGGCGGCACAGATTTCGCAGATCTCGCGGAAATGTTCGAACAGAAAGTTCTCTTTGTGATGTGAGAGGCACCATTTCGCCATAATTGAACCGCCGCGTGAGACAATTCCGGTCAGGCGTTTAGCGGTCATCGGCACGTAGCGCAGCAGCACGCCAGCATGAATGGTGAAGTAGTCGACGCCCTGTTCGGCCTGTTCCAGCAACGTATCGCGGAACGCTTCCCAGGTGAGATCTTCGGCGATCCCGTTGACCTTCTCCAACGCCTGGTAGATCGGTACGGTGCCGATCGGCACCGGGCTGTTACGCAGGATCCACTCGCGGGTTTCGTGAATATAGCGACCGGTGGAGAGGTCCATCACCGTATCTGCGCCCCAGCGGGTCGACCACACCAGTTTTTCTACCTCTTCTTCGATAGAGGAAGTGACCGCCGAGTTACCGATGTTGGCATTCACCTTCACCAGGAAGTTGCGGCCGATGATCATCGGCTCGGATTCCGGGTGGTTGATGTTGGCGGGAATAATCGCCCGGCCCGCAGCGACTTCATCACGCACGAATTCCGGGGTGATATTTTCCGGCAGACGAGCGCCAAAGTTCATCCCCGGATGCTGGTGGCGCAGCACTTCACTACGAATACGCTCGCGGCCCATATTTTCACGGATGGCGATAAACTCCATCTCCGGCGTGACGATCCCCTGACGGGCGTAGTGCAGCTGGGTCACGCGCTTACCGGCTTTGGCGCGCTTTGGCGTCAGCAGGCCGCTGAAACGCAGCTCGTCCAGGCCATCGTCGGCCAGGCGCTCTTTGGTGTAAGCGGAGCTGCGGTCGTCTAATTCTTCGCTGTCGTTACGCGCCGCAATCCACGGCTGGCGCAGTTTCGCCAGACCCTGCTGGACGTTAATCGCCACGTCAGGATCGCCATACGGCCCGGAGGTGTCGTACACCGGCACGGCTTCGTTGTCTTCAAATTGCGGGTTGTCTTTGCTGCCGCCAATCAGCGTCGGGCTAAGCTGGATTTCGCGCATCGGAATGCGGATATCCGGCTGCGAACCGGTAATATAAATGCGTTTTGAGTTAGGGAAGGCGGTCCCTTCCAGGGTATCGATAAAGTGTTGGGCTTGCGCGCGCTGTTCGCGGCGTGATGGTTTAGTAGTGGCAGACATAGCTCATTCCAAAAAAGTAAGGACGTGGCTTGTCAGACGACGGATGAAGCAAGAGAGGCGATCGCCCAAAGGCGAACGGTTGTAGATTGACTCTTGTTCCCTTCGCAGGTCTTAACCTGATCAGGTTCCGCGGATCCCGAATTAACGGTCTCAGCCTTTTCCACTCATGCTGTTGTGGAAAATAAGCACTCCGACAAGAAGTAACCTCTATCTTAGAGGTAATGAATGTAAACTACGCGTTAATGCGACAAATCTCAAGCAGGACGTTTGAGAGTGCCACTCTCGTGCATCGCATCAAATACCAGCATGATCAGCTTATCTTCGAGCACGAACCGGGCTTCCAGCGCCTCGCCGAGATCCGATAAAACCTTTTGAAACTCAAGGAAGTTATCATGATCAATCGCAGTTTCCAGGCTGGAGTCATAGTAGTCCATGATCAACTGCGTATTGGCTTCCAGCAGCGGCCAAATTTTTGTGGCTTTTAAAAGCTGCCCGTTCCCTTCCAATTTATGGAGAATACGTTCATAAATACTGAAGTGTCCGGTGGAGAGGTAATCGACCAGGCTCTGACAAAAATCATCCAGCGCCTTTTCATTGAGTCGCATGTACGATTCTTTGCCAGGCTTAATGCCAACCAGATTGTAGTAAGCCACGAGCAGGTGCTTACGTACATGTAGCCAGCGATCAACCAGTTTATTACTTCCTCCGACGTGCTCCGTCAGGCTTTCCAGCTGGTTTAGCATGATTGACTCCGCAAGATGGTGTTTAGGAACTGCTCACCCGTAAATGTAAAAATAATGTAAACAACATGCCTGTGAAGCAAAGGTTGCGCAAGAGATATGGATCGTATAATTGAAAAATTAGATAGCGGCTGGTGGATTGTCAGTCATGAGCAAAAGTTATGGTTACCTCATGGCGAGCTACCTTATGGCGACGCAGCCCGTTTTGATCTGATTGGTCAGCGCGCGCTGCCAATAGGCGAGTGGGAAGGGGAAACTGTCTGGCTGGTTCAGCAGCAGCGTCGACACGATATGGGGTCGGTGCGCCAGGTCATTGACCAGGACGTTGGCCTGTTTCAACTGGCCGGACGAGGCGTACAGCTGGCGGAGTTTTACCGCTCGCATAAATTCTGCGGTTACTGCGGCCATCCCATGCACCCGAGTAAAACGGAGTGGGCGATGCTCTGTAGTCACTGCCGCGAACGTTATTACCCGCAAATTGCTCCCTGTATAATCGTCGCAATTCGCCGAGATGATTCCATCCTGCTCGCCCAACATGTTCGCCATCGCAACGGCGTGCATACCGTGCTGGCAGGTTTTGTCGAAGTGGGCGAAACCCTCGAGCAGGCGGTGGCGCGTGAAGTCATGGAAGAGAGCGGCATTAAGGTGAAAAACCTGCGCTATGTCACTTCTCAGCCGTGGCCGTTCCCACAGTCTTTGATGACCGCATTTATGGCGGAGTATGATAGCGGCGAAATCGTCATCGACCCGAAAGAGCTGCTGGAAGCGAACTGGTATCGCTATGACGATTTACCGCTCTTGCCCCCGCCGGGTACTGTCGCGCGTCGATTGATTGAAGATACTGTGGCAATGTGTCGGGCTGAGTACGAGTAAAGAGCGAGTGGTGATACACTGATGGACTGACGCAATAAGGAACTGCAAAAATGACCGAACTGAAGAACGATCGTTATCTGCGTGCGCTGCTGCGCCAGCCCGTTGATGTCACTCCGGTATGGATGATGCGCCAGGCAGGCCGTTATCTACCGGAATACAAAGCTACCCGTGCCGAAGCGGGCGATTTTATGGCGCTGTGCAAAAATGCCGAGCTGGCCTGCGAAGTTACGCTGCAGCCGCTGCGTCGCTATAAACTTGATGCCGCGATCCTCTTCTCCGATATCCTGACGATCCCGGATGCGATGGGACTCGGGCTGTATTTTGAAGCAGGAGAAGGTCCACGCTTCACCTCCCCGATTACCAGCAAGGCTGACGTCGACAAACTGCCGATCCCGGACCCGGAAGATGGGCTTGGATACGTGATGAACGCGGTGCGCACTATCCGCCGTGAACTGAAAGGCGAAGTGCCGCTGATCGGCTTCTCCGGTAGCCCGTGGACGCTGGCGACCTACATGGTTGAAGGCGGCAGCAGCAAAGCCTTCACCGTGATTAAAAAGATGATGTATGCCGACTCTAAAGCGCTGCATCTGCTGCTTGATAAGCTGGCGAAGAGCGTCACGCTGTACCTGAACGCGCAGATCAAAGCGGGCGCGCAGTCGGTGATGATTTTCGATACCTGGGGCGGTGTGCTGACCGGTCGCGACTATCAGCAGTTCTCCCTGTACTACATGCACAAAATCGTCGATGGCCTGCTACGCGAGAACGAAGGTCGTCGCGTACCTGTGACCCTGTTTACCAAAGGTGGTGGTCAGTGGCTGGAAGCGATGGCGGAAACCGGCTGTGATGCGTTAGGTCTCGACTGGACCACTGACATTGCCGATGCGCGTCGTCGTGTAGGTCATAAAGTGGCGCTACAGGGCAATATGGATCCGTCCATGCTGTATGCACCGCCAGCCCGCATCGAAGAAGAGGTGGCGACAATTCTGGCCGGATTCGGTCAGGGCGAAGGGCATGTCTTTAACCTGGGCCACGGCATTCATCAGGACGTCCCGCCAGAACATGCGGGTGTCTTTGTGGAGGCGGTACATCGGTTGTCCGAACAGTACCACCGCTAAGGAGTCATTATGGATCTCGCGTCATTACGCGCGCAGCAGCTTGAACTGGCCTCTTCATTGATCCGCGAGGATCGTCTGAAGAACGATCCGCCGGATCTGATCGGCGGGGCGGACGTTGGGTTTGAGCAGGGTGGCGAAGTGACGCGAGCCGCGATGGTCTTACTGAAGTATCCCACGCTTGAACTGGTTGAATATAAGGTGGCGCGTATCGCCACTACCATGCCCTACATTCCCGGTTTTCTCTCCTTTCGTGAAACCCCCGCGCTGATGGCCGCCTGGCAACTGCTCTCGCACAAGCCAGATCTGCTGTTCGTTGACGGGCACGGCATTTCGCACCCGCGCCGTCTGGGCGTGGCCAGCCATTTTGGCCTGCAGGTGGACGTCCCAACGATCGGTGTGGCGAAAAAACGGCTGTGTGGCAAGTTTGAACCGCTCGCTGCTGAACCCGGTGCGCTAGTGCCATTGCTGGATAAAGGCGAACAGCTGGCATGGGTCTGGCGCAGCAAAGCGCGCTGTAACCCGTTGTTTATCTCTACGGGCCACCGCGTGAGTATGGACAGCGCACTGGCGTGGGTACAACGCTGTATGAACGGCTATCGTCTGCCGGAACCAACGCGCTGGGCAGATGCGGTGGCATCCGAACGCCCGGCTTTTACGCGGCTTGCAGCAAAAGCGCCCCATATCGGGTAAACTGCGGCTAATTTCCGTATTTGAGAACTCATCATGTTACAAAATCCGATTCACCTGCGTCTGGAGAAGCTGGAAAGCTGGCAGCACGTCACATTTATGGCCTGTCTGTGCGAACGCATGTACCCGAATTACGCCATGTTCTGCAAGCAAACTGAATTTGGTGATGGACAGATTTACCGCCGAATTCTGGATCTGATTTGGGAAGCGCTGACGGTTAAAGACGCGAAAATCAATTTCGACAGCCAGCTGGAAAAGTTTGAAGAGGCCATTCCTTCTGCAGACGATTACGATCTGTACGGTGTTTATCCGGCGATTGATGCTTGTGTGGCATTAAGCGAACTGATGCATTCGCGTCTTAGCGGTGAAACGCTGGAGCATGCAATCGAAGTTAGTAAGGCTTCGATTACGACGGTTGCGATGCTGGAAATGACTCAGGCTGGTCGCGAAATGACCGATGAAGAGCTCAAAGAGAACCCTGCCGTTGAGCAAGAATGGGATATTCAGTGGGAAATTTTCCGACTTTTAGCCGACTGTGAAGAACGCGATATTGAGCTGATAAAAGGGCTGCGTGCAGACCTGCGCGAGGCTGGCGAGAGCAATATTGGTATAAATTTTCAGCAATGACACCACAAAACGTGATTTAACGCCTGATTTGTCGTGCCTGAAGGCTTCCCATCCGCCCCCGGTCTGGTCTACATTTGGGGGGCGAAAAAAAGTGGCTATCGGTGCGTGTATGCAGGAGAGTGCTTTTCTGGCATTTCCGTCGCACTCGATGCTTAGCAAGCGATAAACACATTGTAAGGATAACTTATGAACAAGACTCAACTGATTGATGTAATTGCAGACAAAGCAGAACTGTCTAAAACACAGGCTAAAGCTGCTCTGGAATCCACTCTGGCTGCTATTACTGAGTCTCTGAAAGAAGGCGATGCTGTACAACTGGTTGGTTTCGGTACCTTCAAAGTGAACCACCGTGCTGAGCGCACTGGCCGCAACCCGCAGACCGGTAAAGAAATCAAAATTGCCGCAGCTAACGTACCGGCATTTGTTTCTGGTAAAGCACTGAAAGACGCGGTTAAGTAATTCGCGTGGCAGTGAACAGTTTTAACGAAGGGGCGGTTTCGCCCCTTTTGTCCATCTGGCGTCATACGCTTTGGCTTTCAGGTGTTCTGTTACTGTCTGCCTGCGGTAGCCATTCTGAGCTTCCTCCGTTCACGGCCAGCGGCTATGTTGGCGATCAGGGGGCGGTACGCATTTGGCGTAAAGACTCCGGTGACGATGTTCACTTGCTCTCGGTATTTAGTCCGTGGCGAAAAGGCGAAACCACTACCAGTGAATACCGCTGGCAGGGTGATTCGCTCTCTCTCATAGAACTCAACGTTTACAGTAAACCGGCTGAACATGTCCGTATACGCTTCGATGACCGGGGCGAACTGAGCTTCATGCAGCGTGAAGTCGACGGGCAAAAGCAGCAGCTTTCCAGCGATCAAATCGCGCTTTACCGCTATCGCGCCGATCAAATTCGCCAGACCAGCGATGCGCTGCGTCAGGGACGGGTGATATTGCGTCAGGGACGTTGGCATGCGGATAACACGGTCACAACCTGTGAAGGTGAAACGCTGAAGCCAGACCTGGAGTCGTGGGCGATAAACCATATCGAGCGCCGCCAGAAACATTCATCCGTGGAGGTGAGTGTGGCATGGCTGGAAGCGCCCGAAGGGTCGCAGATACTGCTAGTCGCCAATGAAGATTTTTGTCACTGGCAGCCTACAGCCAAAACTTTCTGAAAACCTGAAGACAGGTAGTCAGCAGGCCTGAACCGTATGGCGTCATCAGGCATTAAGTCTTTTACCAGTGACCCATTCCCATATGGCCGCCGCCGCGATGGTTACTGCCACCGCCGCATCCGCCGTAGCCCATTCCCGCGCCACGTGGCACGCCAGCCTGCGCCATTGCGACATCGCGTTTAACGCGCTGCTCGTCCAGAGACTGATTCAACGCTTCCATCTCTTTTGCAACGGCATTAATTTTTGCCGTGTCCGGCGAGCTGGCCGTTAATAGTGCATTGTACTCATAACGTTTGGATGTCAGCTGTTGGCGCAACGCGCTGGTCTGGGAGTAGTAATCATCATAGATTTTCTGTGCGGCAGCCTGCTGCTCAGCGGTCATTGGGGTACCGCCCCGTTGCTGCATTCCATCACCATATCCCCAGTGATTCTGCGCCAGTACCGGGGTGGAGCCCAGTGCGATAAGAGAAAGTGCAATCAGTGCCAGTTTGTTGTTCCGTTTCATCGTTCGTTCTCCTGTTGGTTAGCTTACATTCCCTTTTGCATCTTCCGTGCCAAAGCGGCAATCCCAGTCCTGCGGGCGTTGTACCCGCCGTCTTTGCAGGGAAACGAGTAAAAATGACTCGCAGGCGCGTTCTGGCGAGTCATTTTTACCCGGTACTTTCAGCTGTTTGTGTCTGAGGGCAGGGTTATCAGGGGGAAAAAATGGCATGATTTCTGCTGTATACCTGCAACGATGAAAGGAACAAGTGGGGTGAAGGGAGAGCGTATGCGTCTTTATAAGGATACGGTGGCAAAGTGGTTGAGCCGACTCTTGCTGGCGGCAATCCTGATTTTGGTCGGTTGGTTTTCGATTATGACTATTCGGGACTATGGGCGGGAAAGTGGCGCCGCGCGGCAAACGCTACTGGAAAAAGGCAGCGTGCTCATTCGCGCTCTGGAGTCTGGTACGCGTGTAGGCATGGGGATGCGCATGCATCATGCCCAGCAGCAGACGCTCCTGGAGGAAATGGCCGTACAACCAGGCGTGCTATGGTTTGCCGTCGTCGATGAGCATGGTGTCATTATTACTCACAGCAATTCCGCGATGGTCGGAAAAACGCTCTATTCACCGGATGTCCTGCGACAGCTTAGTCCTGGGGAGCAAGAAAGCTGGCGGAATATTGAAATTCCAGCGAGGGATGGTGAAAAAACGCCGGCCCTGGAAATTTATCGCCAGTTTCAGCCGATGTATGGTCCAGGACGCCACGGCATGGCGCGCTGTGCCAGCAATGACGGGCAGCTTATCACCCCAGCGCAAACCATATTTATCGCCTTTGATGCCAGCGATCTGACAGCGACTCAGGCAAGAGAGTGGCGTAACACACTGATAGTCCTCTGTGCGCTGGCGGCTGTGTTGCTGGCCACCGTACTGACGTTCTTCTGGTATCAGCGCTATCAGCGTTCGTACAAAGAACTTCAGGATGCGATGAAGCGTAAAGAAAAACTGTTAGCGCTCGGGCATCTTGCGGCTGGAGTGGCGCATGAAATTCGTAACCCGCTTTCATCGATCAAAGGTCTGGCGAAGTATTTTGCCGAGCGAACCCCGGCAGGAGGCGAGTCGCATGAGCTGGCACAGGTGATGGCAAAAGAGGCGGATCGTTTAAATCGGGTGGTGAGCGAGCTGCTGGAGCTGGTGAAGCCTGCACATCTGACGCTGCAACAGGTGGATCTCAATGAGGTTATCACCCACTCATTACACCTGGTGGGTCAGGATGCGGCAAGCAGGGAAATCCAGCTCCGCTTTTCGGCCAATTCTACGCTGCCCGCTATCCAGGCCGATCCTGACCGACTGACTCAGGTTTTGTTGAATCTGTATCTGAACGCCATTCATGCGATTGGTTGTCAGGGCACGATCACGGTTGAAGCGAATGAAAGCAGCGGCGATCGCGTTAAAATTGTGGTTACCGATAGCGGGAAGGGAATTGCAGCGGAACAGCTGGAGGCCATTTTTACGCCTTACTTTACAACCAAAGCTGACGGAACCGGCCTCGGACTGGCGGTAGTGCAGAACATTATCGAACAGCATGGTGGCACCATTCAGGTGGCAAGCGTTGAGGGCAAAGGTGCGACCTTTACTCTTTGGCTGCCGACCAAAGCGAAACAACAGGATTAACAAGGATGACGCGCGGAAAAATCAATATTCTGGTAGTAGATGACGATATCAGCCACTGCACCATTTTACAGGCGCTGCTGCGCGGCTGGGGTTATGAGGTCGCGCTGGCCTATAGCGGGCGAGCTGCGCTGGAACAGGTGCGCGAACGCGTATTTGATTTAGTGCTGTGTGATGTACGCATGGCGGAGATGGACGGCATCGCAACGCTGAAAGAGATTAAAGCGCTGAATCCGGCGATTCCGGTCTTGATCATGACGGCGTTCTCCAGCGTAGAGACCGCCGTTGAGGCGCTTAAAACCGGGGCGCTGGACTACTTAATCAAGCCGCTGGATTTTGACCGTCTGCAGGAGACGCTGGAAAAGGCGCTGGCGCATACGCGGGAAATGGGCGCTGAACTGCCATCGGCGTCGGCTGCGCAGTTTGGCATGATTGGCAGCAGTCCGGCGATGCAGAAGTTGCTCAATGAAATCGCGATGGTTGCGCCCTCAGATGCGACAGTGCTCATTCACGGAGACTCCGGCACGGGGAAAGAGTTGGTGGCCCGGGCGCTGCATGCCAGCAGCGCCCGTCGCGATAAGCCGCTGGTGACGCTCAACTGCGCGGCGCTTAATGAATCGCTGCTGGAGTCCGAGCTGTTTGGTCACGAGAAAGGGGCGTTTACCGGGGCGGATAAACGCCGGGAAGGGCGCTTTGTGGAAGCCGATGGTGGCACGTTATTTCTTGATGAAATTGGCGATATCTCACCGCTGATGCAGGTGCGTTTGCTGCGGGCTATCCAGGAGCGAGAAGTGCAGCGAGTTGGTAGCAATCAGACCATTGCGGTTGATGTCCGGCTGATAGCCGCTACGCATCGCGATCTAGCAGAGGAAGTCAGCGCCGGGCGCTTTCGTCAGGATCTCTACTATCGTCTGAACGTCGTCACCATTGAAATGCCAGCGCTGTGCCAGCGCCGGGAAGATATTCCGCTGTTAGCCGAACATTTTCTCCAGCGTTTTGCCGCGCGTAACCGTAAAGCGGTGAAAGGCTTTACTCCGCAGGCGATGGATCTGCTGATCCACTACGACTGGCCGGGCAATATTCGTGAGCTGGAAAATGCGATTGAGCGCTCGGTGGTGCTGCTGACGGGGGAATATATTTCCGAACGTGAACTGCCGATGGCGATTGCCGCGACGCCGATAAAAACGGAATTCAGTGGCGAGATCCAACCGCTGGTGGATGTCGAAAAGGAGGTGATTCTGGCGGCGCTTGAAAAAACGGGCGGCAATAAAACGGAAGCCGCCCGTCAGTTAGGCATTACGCGTAAAACGCTGCTGGCGAAAATTTCGCGTTAGCGTTGCTCGCGTTCAATGGCACGCCAGCCGATGTCGTTACGGTTGAAGCTGCCATCCCAGCGGATGTCGGTCATCAGGGCGTAAGCGCGTTTCTGCGCTTCAGCCACGGTGTTGCCCAGCGCGGTGGCGCACAGCACGCGACCACCGTTGGTCAGCACGCGATCGTCTGCAGACAGTTTGGTGCCCGCGTGGAACACTTTACCGTCAGCGACGTCTTCCAGCGGCAGACCGTGGATCTCATCGCCGGTATTGTAATTACCCGGATAACCTCCGGCGGCAATGACCACACCCAGCGAGGCGCGTTCGTCCCACTCGGAGGTTTTCTCATCCAACTTGCCGTCACAGGCGGCGAGGCACAGCTCCACCAGATCGGACTTCATGCGCAGCATGATCGGCTGGGTTTCCGGATCGCCGAAGCGGCAGTTGAACTCGATAACCTTCGGGTTGCCCTGTTTGTCGATCATCAGACCCGCATAAAGGAAACCGGTGTAGGTGTTACCTTCCGCCGCCATGCCTTTTACGGTTGGCCAGATGATGCGTTCCATGGTGCGCTGGTGGACTTCGTCAGTTACTACCGGAGCAGGGGAGTAGGCACCCATCCCGCCGGTGTTCGGGCCGGTGTCGCCATTGCCCACGCGCTTGTGGTCCTGGCTGGTGGCCATCGGCAGCACGTGCTCACCGTCGACCATGACAATAAAGCTCGCTTCTTCACCGTCGAGGAACTCTTCAATCACGATGCGGTGGCCCGCGTCGCCAAACGCGTTACCGGCCAGCATGTCATGCACCGCGGCTTCGGCTTCCTCCAGCGTCATCGCCACGATAACGCCTTTCCCGGCGGCCAGGCCGTCGGCTTTGATAACGATCGGCGCGCCTTTCTCGCGCAGGTAAGCCAGCGCAGGTTCGACTTCGGTGAAGTTCTGGTACTCCGCCGTCGGGATCTGATGGCGCGCAAGAAAATCTTTGGTGAAGGCTTTAGAGCCTTCCAGCTGCGCGGCGCCTTCGGTTGGGCCGAAGATTTTCAGACCGGCGGCGCGGAAAGCGTCAACCACACCAATCACCAGCGGCGCTTCCGGACCAACGATGGTCAGATCAATCTTCTCGTTCTGGGCAAAGCTCAGCAGCGCCGGGATATCCGTTACGCCGATGGCCACGTTTTGCAGCGTGGGTTCCAGCGCGGTGCCCGCATTGCCCGGGGCGACAAATACCGTTTCGACTTTAGGCGACTGTGCCGCTTTCCACGCCAGGGCGTGCTCGCGCCCGCCGTTGCCAATCACTAATACTTTCATCGTCTGCTCCGTGGATTAATGGCGGAAGTGGCGCATATCGGTAAATACCATCGCAATGCCGTGTTCATTGGCGGCGGCAATCACTTCGTCATCGCGAATAGAACCACCCGGCTGGATCACGCAGGTCACACCGGCGGCAGCAGCGGCATCAATCCCGTCGCGGAACGGGAAGAAAGCGTCAGAAGCCATTGCAGAACCTTTCACTTCCAGGCCTTCGTCGGCCGCTTTGATCCCGGCGATTTTCGCGGAGTACACGCGGCTCATCTGGCCTGCGCCTATGCCAATAGTCATGTTCTCTTTGGCATAAACAATGGCGTTGGATTTCACGAACTTCGCCACTTTCCAGCAGAACAGCGCATCGCGCAGTTCCTGCTCGGTCGGCTGGCGTTTGGTCACTACGCGCAGTTCAACTTCGCTCACCATACCCAGGTCACGGTCCTGAACCAGCAGACCGCCGTTAACGCGTTTAAAGTCCAGGCCCGGAACGCGCTGTGCCCATTGGCCGCAGACCAGCACGCGAACGTTCTGCTTGGCAGCGGTAATTTTCAGTGCTTCTTCGGTGGCGGATGGGGCGATGATCACTTCCACGAACTGGCGGGAAATGATCGCCTGCGCGGTTTCAGCATCCAGCTCGCGGTTAAAGGCGATGATGCCGCCGAACGCGGAGGTCGGGTCGGTTTTATAGGCGCGGTCGTAAGCGTCAAGAATAGAGGTACTTACTGCTACACCACACGGGTTCGCGTGTTTGACGATCACACAGGCTGGCTCGTTGAATTCTTTCACGCACTCCAGCGCCGCATCGGTATCGGCGATGTTGTTGTAGGAAAGTGCTTTGCCCTGTACCTGCTGCGCGGTGGCAACGGAAGCTTCTTTAACATTCTCTTCTATATAGAAGGCTGCCTGCTGGTGGCTGTTCTCGCCGTAGCGCATATCCTGCTTCTTAATGAAGTTCAGGTTCAGCGTACGTGGGAAGCGACCGGCGGCTTCTTTGCTTTCACCGTGGTAAGCCGGAACCATGCTGCCGAAGTAGTTGGCGATCATGCTGTCGTAAGCGGCGGTGTGTTCGAAGGCTTTAATCGCGAGATCGAAACGGGTGTCGAGGGTCAGAGAACCGTCGTTGGCATCCATCTCTTTAATAATGGCGTCGTAGTCGCTGCTCTTCACAACGATAGCTACATCTTTATGGTTCTTGGCAGCGGAGCGCACCATGGTCGGGCCGCCAATATCAATGTTCTCTACTGCATCTTCCAGAGAACAGCCTTCGCGGGCGACGGTCTGGGCGAATGGATACAGGTTAACAACCACCATATCGATAGGAGCAATGTGGTGTTGTTCCATAATGGCATCATCCTGGCCGCGACGACCGAGGATGCCGCCGTGGACCTTCGGATGCAGGGTCTTCACGCGTCCATCCATCATTTCCGGGAAGCCGGTGTAATCGGAAACTTCGGTCACTGGCAGACCTTTCTCCGCTAACAGGCGCGCAGTGCCACCTGTAGACAGCAGCTCCACACCACGTGCGGAAAGTGCCTGAGCGAATTCGATGATACCGGCCTTGTCAGAAACACTGAGCAGAGCGCGGCGGACTGGACGACGTTGTTGCATGGTAAATCCCCTGGATTTGACTATTACAGAGAGCGTTAGGTGAATTCTTGGCTAAAAACTCAGCTAACGCCCCTTACGGGGCATCCTTGTTGTGCGGGGGCATTGTAACGAAAACGTTTGCGCAACGCTCGCGAATTTTTAATTTTCGATTTTGACCTCTTCTTTTTCTGTTGAAAGAGGCTGATATAACGAGAGGATCATAGAAACGATCGTGTGGTTTGTGGATAACTCTGTGCGTAAATGGGTATAAGGCGGGGTTTTGCTGTGGAATGCAGCAGTCAGTCATTTTTCTGCAATT
>NZ_JAOWED010000020.1:0-125837 GCF_030334285.1 Citrobacter sp. Cf087 | reverse complement strand
GCTAACCGATACTAATGAACCGTGAGGCTTAACCTTACAACGCCGAAGATGTTTTGGCGAAGAGACGACATTCAGCTTGAAACAGATTACATTAACCGGCGAAAAGCGGGTTAATAACAGAATTTGCCTGGCGGCTGTAGCGCGGTGGTCCCACCTGACCCCATGCCGAACTCAGAAGTGAAACGCCGTAGCGCCGATGGTAGTGTGGGGTCTCCCCATGCGAGAGTAGGGAACTGCCAGGCATCAAATAAAGTGAAGAAGCCCATCCTGACGGATGGGCTTTTTTGCGTGTGTGCGGGGTAAAACCGCCGGGCTGAACGTATTGTGCAGGCCTGATAAGCGCAGCGCATCAGGCAGATCACGACACCGCAGTTATCTTCTGGCCCATTGCGTAACAAAATCAGCTACTTGCTGTATGTTGTTGATATCTAACAATGGAACATCCGCCGCCAGCGGGACGTCACTGGCAACCGCTATAACATAGTCATCCATCACCAATTCCTCAGGACTATGCCCGCAGCCTTCGCGGAAAAGTAGGATCTTAGCGACAGGTTCATGCTTAAATCCCTCAACCAACACCATATCCAACGTTGAAGCGTCCATCCGGCTTACCAGATACGCTAAATCCAGTTCGGGCTCTTCCGGTGTTTCTACCATTAATGCCCAACGTTGCTGGCTGGCGACCAGAGTTTGTGCTGCACCAGCTTTGCGTAACTCATAGCTATCTTTACCGGGCTTGTCGACATCCATCTTGTGATGAGTATGCTTAATCAATCCGGGACGTATACCTCTGGCACGTAGTTCCGGGATCAACTTTTTGAGCAGCGTGGTTTTTCCCGTGCCGCTCCATGCCGCAATGGCGAGTAATGGGATCATGATTTTTCCTGCCATTTTGCGAGCTCTTCGGGGGTGTTCACGTTTACGAACGCATCTTTATGATCGCTGAAATCGACAGCATGACCGCCTGCCAAACGCATAAAGACCATAACGCGTCGTTCACCGGACTGAAGATAATCCTGCAGTAAAGGCTGCATAGAGCGGTGCATCAGCGCAATGGTTGGGTGATCTCTTTCGCCATCATGCACCCAGACAACCGGTGCTGCTTTGCGCTGCTCTTTTAAACGAGCGACCAGATCGTGAGGAATATAAGGCATATCGCACGGGCAGAACAAAAACCATTCCCCCGTTTGCTGCAGGAATACCGATAGCATCCCGGCCAGTGGGCCAGGGAAATCGGCCAATGAATCGGGAATAACTTTCAGGCCGCTTTGCTGGTATATATCCCTGTGGCGATTGGCATTAACCACCACGGTTTCGACCTGCAAAGCGAGAATGTCGGCCACATGTCGCCAAAGAGGTTTACCGTCCAGCTCAAGCAGACCTTTATCGGTTCCGCCCATCCGTCTGGCCTTACCGCCAGCCAGCACAACCCCTGTTATTGCACTATCCAGAATCACTAATATCGCCTCTTTTAATGTGGGATTGACCCTGCTAACGTATCTGTATTGAGCCTAAGGAGCACAACCATGAAATGTAAACGTCTGAATGAAGTTATTGAACTCCTCCAGCCTGCCTGGCAGAAGGAACCCGATCTTAACCTGATGCAATTTTTACAGAAACTGGCGCAAGAGTCAGGTTTTGACGGCGAACTGGCGGATTTAACTGATGACATTCTGATCTATCACCTGAAAATGCGTGACTCGGCGAAAGATGCGGTCATTCCAGGTATTCAGAAAGATTATGAAGAAGATTTTAAAACTGCACTACTCCGCGCACGTGGCGTAATTAAAGAGTAAAAGCTTGTAATCGCCGCCACCGAAAGCGCTGCGAAATGATATCCTGAATCATTCGTAGTATTTTCCGGATGATGGGATGAACGACAACGCTTTTAATTTCCAGACGCTACACCCGGATACCATCATGGATGCACTGTTTGAGCAGGGGATCCGGGTGGACTCCGGGCTTACCCCGCTTAACAGCTATGAAAACCGTGTCTATCAATTCCAGGACGAAGACCGTCGACGCTTTGTCGTTAAGTTTTATCGCCCTGAACGTTGGTCTGTCGATCAGATCCAGGAAGAGCACCAGTTTGCTCTGGAACTGGTAAGCGATGAAGTCCCGGTAGCTGCTCCGCTGGTATTCAGCGGCCAAACGCTATTAAGCCATCAGGGTTTCCATTATGCGATCTTCCCCAGCGTCGGTGGACGCCAGTTTGAAGCCGACAACATCGATCAGATGGAGGCGGTGGGGCGCTATCTCGGGCGTATGCACCAGACCGGATGCAAGCGTACTTTTGCCTTCCGCCCAACGATCGGCCTTGAAGAATACCTGACTGAGCCACGTAAAGTTTTTGAACACGCACAGCTAATCCCATCAGGGCAAAAAGCGGCCTTCCTGAAAGCAACGGATGCGCTTATCGCGATCGTTACCGAACGCTGGCATACGCGTTTTACCACGTTACGCCTGCACGGTGATTGTCATGCCGGTAATATTCTGTGGCGCGATGGCCCGATGTTTGTCGATTTAGATGATGCCCGCAACGGTCCGGCTATTCAGGATTTATGGATGCTCCTCAATGGCGATAAAGCTGAACAACGTATGCAGCTTGAAACCATTATCGAGGCTTATGAAGAGTTTAGTGAGTTCGACATCTCTGAAATCGGACTGATAGAACCTTTACGCGCTATGCGTTTAGTTTATTATCTTGCCTGGCTAATTCGACGTTGGGCTGACCCTGCATTTCCAAAAAACTTCCCGTGGTTAACCGGGGAAGATTACTGGCATCGTCAGACCGCGACCTTTATTGAGCAGGCAAAAATTCTGCAAGAGCCCCCCTTACAATTAACGCCAATGTATTAACCGGAGAAACTTGAACATGAAAAAAATATGGCTGGCGCTGGCTGGTATGGTCTTAGCTTTTAGCGCATCTGCAGCGCAGTTCCAGGATGGCAAACAATACATCACTCTGGAAAAGCCAGTTGCGGGTGAACCGCAAGTGTTGGAGTTTTTCTCCTTCTACTGCCCGCACTGCTACCAGTTTGAAGAAGTGCTTCACGTATCTGATAATGTGAAGAAAAAGCTGCCGGAAGGCACCAAGATGACCAAATACCACGTCGAGTTTCTCGGGCCTTTGGGTAAAGATCTGACGCAGGCATGGGCGGTTGCAATGGCGCTGGGTGTTGAAGATCAGGTCACCGTTCCGCTGTTTGAAGGCGTTCAGAAAACCCAGACCGTTCAGTCTGTCGCTGATATCCGTAAAGTGTTTGTCGACGCAGGTATTAAAGGCGAAGATTATGATGCGGCATGGAACAGCTTCGTGGTGAAATCACTCGTGGCACAGCAGGAAAAAGCGGCGGCTGATTTACAGCTGCAGGGCGTTCCGGCGATGTTCGTGAATGGCAAATATCAGATCAACCCGCAGGGTATGGATACCAGTAGCATGGATATCTTCGTACAACAGTATGCGGATACCGTGAAGTACCTGGTTGGTCAGAAATAAAAGCAAAAGCCGGTCACTGACCGGCTTTTTTATTTGAGGCTTTAATCGCGTCGAGCTGCGCGTCTTTCTCACTCCATAGCGTATTTAGCCAGAGCTGAAACCGACGCTTGAATCCCTTATCGTTCACGTAATCACCGTGCAACTCTTCATGAATTGGCTCCAGATTCACCCGCACGACAATCCGCGTTAACTTACCGCTCAGCATGTCGTAGAACGGTCGACTGCTGTTTTCCGGATAGCACAACGTGACGTTCAACATTTTATCGAACTGTGAACCCAGTACATTCAATGCCATTGCAATACCGGCCGCCTTAGGTGGGAGCAGGTTTTGATAGGGCGAGCGGGTTTGCTCACGTTTATCTTTGGTAAAGCGCGAACCTTCGACAAAATTCACAATGGTTGTCGGGTGTACGCGAAATTTCTCGCAGGAACGACGCGTTGTTTCGACATCTTTACCACGGCGTTCCGGATGGCGAAGCAGATAGCCACGTGAATAGCGTTTCATAAACGGCATATCCAGCGCCCAGCAGGCCAGGCCAATAAAGGGTACCCAGGCCAACTGCTGCTTGAGGAAATATTTATTCATCGGGATGTGCTTACGGAACAGAACGCAAAGCACAACGATATCGGCCCAGCTGTAATGATTACAAATGAGCAGATACCAGTTTTTCTTGCTAAGACCTTCCAGTCCTTCAACATCCCACTTTAGCCGTGGATTAAGGTGCAGCAGTAGCGCCAGACCTTCACACCAGCAGTACATCATGAAATTACAGAAGACAGAAACCTTGCGCCAGACGACAGGAATAGGCAAAAGGAGTTTCACAACCCCGGCAAGGATGATCGGCACAGAACAAAAAATCGTGACCAATATGGTCAATACGATACTCAGCAACAGCGTTATCGCAGCGAGTATTCTCGTCATAATTAAATTATTCAAAAGGTTAGCCATAGACAGTGCGCGAAAGAGGCGCAAGGGGCTGATTTTATCAGAAAACGAACCAAATGATGGATCTTCCCTCAATAGAAAAAAGAGGAATATCTATCCACATCAGGATATAAGCTGTAAAAATGGAATAAAATGCTGTGTATTTATTTAATTTATTGAAATACATATAAAAATATTATGAGGCAGTAATTGCCTTGTTATATTTAAAGAGCTGTAAATTATTTATTCACAAAGTTATCCACAGATGTCTTTGCGAGCAAAGCAGAAGATCTACAAAAGTTTTTCGACAAATGCGGCGAAAAACTCATGTTTTCATCCTGTCTGTGGCATCCTTTACCCATAATCTGATAAACAGGCACGGACATTATGGTTCAGATCCCAGAAAACCCACTTATCCTTGTAGATGGCTCATCTTACCTGTATCGCGCATACCACGCGTTCCCACCGCTGACTAACAGCGCAGGAGAACCTACGGGCGCGATGTACGGTGTCCTCAACATGCTGCGTAGCTTGATTTTGCAATATCAGCCGACCCACGCGGCGGTGGTATTCGACGCCAAGGGTAAAACCTTCCGTGATGAGTTATTCGAACACTATAAGTCGCACCGCCCACCCATGCCGGACGATCTGCGTGCGCAGATTGAACCTCTGCATGCGATGGTAAAAGCGATGGGGCTGCCATTGCTGGCGGTTTCTGGCGTGGAGGCGGATGATGTCATCGGTACGCTGGCGCGGGAAGCAGAGAAGGTGGGTCGTCCGGTGCTGATTAGCACTGGTGATAAAGATATGGCTCAGTTGGTGACGCCGAATATCACCCTTATCAACACCATGACCAATACGATCCTCGGCCCGGATGAGGTGGTAAATAAATACGGTGTCCCGCCGGAACTGATCATCGATTTCCTGGCGCTGATGGGGGATTCCTCAGATAACATCCCTGGCGTTCCAGGCGTAGGTGAAAAAACTGCGCAGGCTCTGCTGCAGGGGCTGGGTGGGCTGGATACTCTCTATGCTGAATCAGACAAAATTGCAGGGCTGACATTCCGTGGTGCGAAAACCATGGCGGGCAAACTTGAGCAGAATAAAGAGGTGGCGTACCTCTCTTATCAATTGGCTACTATCAAAACGGATGTTGAGCTGGAGTTGACCTGCGAGCAGCTGGAAGTCCGTCAACCGGCAGCGGAAGAACTGCTTGGCCTGTTTAAACAGTATGAATTCAAACGTTGGGTTACTGACGTTGAAGCGGGTAAATGGCTACAGGCGAAAGGGACGAAGCCGGCGGCAAAACCGCAAGAAACTATTGTCGTCGATGAAACGCCTGAGGAGCCGGCTACGGTTCTTTCGTATGATAACTATGTGACGATTCTGGACGAAGCGACGCTGGAAGAGTGGATCGCGAAGCTGAAAAAAGCACCTGTCTTTGCCTTCGATACTGAAACTGACAGCCTGGACAATATTTCCGCGAATCTGGTTGGCCTGTCTTTTGCCATTGAACCGGGTGTGGCGGCATATGTTCCTGTTGCCCACGATTACCTGGATGCCCCCGATCAAATAGCTCGCGATCGCGCGCTGGAGCTGCTGAAGCCGCTGCTGGAAGATGAGAACGCGCACAAAGTCGGGCAGAACCTGAAGTACGATCGTGGTATCCTGGCGAACTATGGCATCGAGCTGCGCGGCATCACCTTTGACACCATGCTTGAATCCTACATTCTTAACAGCGTCGCTGGCCGACACGATATGGACAGCCTGTCGGACCGCTGGCTTAAACATAAAACTATCACCTTTGAAGAGATCGCTGGAAAAGGCAAAAACCAGCTGACCTTTAACCAGATAGCATTGGAAGAAGCCGGGCGTTACGCTGCGGAAGACGCCGACGTTACGCTACAGCTGCATCTGAAAATGTGGCCAGAATTACAGCAGCATAAAGGGCCACTGAACGTCTTTGAAAATATCGATATGCCGCTGGTGCCAGTTTTGTCTCGTGTTGAGCGCAACGGTGTGAAAATCGATCCGGCTGTTCTGCACAAGCATTCAGAAGAACTGACGCTGCGTTTGAACGAGCTGGAGCAAAAAGCACACGAGATCGCCGGAGAAGCGTTTAACCTCTCTTCCACCAAGCAACTGCAAACCATCCTGTTTGAAAAGCAGGGTATTAAGCCGCTGAAGAAAACCCCTGGTGGCGCACCATCAACGTCAGAAGAGGTGCTGGAAGAGCTCGCGCTGGATTATCCGTTGCCGAAAGTTATCCTGGAATATCGTGGGTTAGCAAAACTGAAGTCGACCTATACGGATAAGCTTCCGTTGATGATTAACAAGAAGACCGGGCGCGTGCACACTTCCTATCATCAGGCAGTTACCGCAACGGGTCGCTTGTCTTCAACGGATCCGAACCTGCAAAACATCCCGGTACGTAATGACGAAGGTCGTCGTATTCGTCAGGCGTTCATTGCGCCAGAAGACTACGTGATTGTCTCTGCGGACTACTCACAGATTGAACTGCGTATCATGGCGCACCTTTCACGTGATAAAGGTCTGCTTACCGCGTTTGCCGAAGGGAAAGATATTCACCGCGCAACGGCGGCAGAAGTCTTTGGTTTACCGCTTGATTCTGTGACCAGCGAGCAACGCCGCAGCGCGAAAGCCATCAACTTCGGTTTGATCTACGGGATGAGCGCTTTTGGTCTGGCGCGCCAGTTGAATATTCCGCGTAAAGAAGCACAGAAGTACATGGATCTCTACTTCGAACGCTACCCTGGCGTGTTGGAATATATGGAACGCACCCGCGCGCAGGCGAAAGAGCAGGGTTATGTAGAAACGCTGGAAGGTCGCCGTCTCTATTTACCGGATATTAAATCCAGTAATGGTGCTCGTCGTGCAGGTGCAGAACGCGCGGCAATTAACGCCCCGATGCAGGGTACTGCCGCAGACATTATCAAACGAGCGATGATTGCGGTGGACAGATGGCTGCAAACCGAGCAACCGCGTGTGCGTATGATCATGCAGGTACACGATGAACTGGTGTTTGAAGTGCATAAAGATGACCTCGAGAGCGTCTCTAAAAAGATCCACCAACTGATGGAAAACGAGACCCAGATTGACGTGCCGTTGCTGGTGGAAGTCGGTAGTGGCGAAAACTGGGATCAGGCGCACTAAGGGTTTACTGAATAACGGCTCTTTTTCGTAACTAAGCAACATAAGAGAGAACTTTTTGTGATGTCCATTAGAATTCCCTATGTAAGGAATGAAAAAAAATTACAAAAAGTGCTTTCTGAGCTGCTCAAAAAAGAGTAAAGTTATTCTCGTAGGGTACAGAGGTAAGATGTTCTATCTTTCAGACCTTTTACTTCACGTAATCGGATTTGGCTGAATATTTTAGCCGCCCCAGTCAGTAATGACTGGGGCGTTTTTTATTGTGCGAAAGAAAAGTTTTGTACATGCTGTAGGCCGGATAAGACGCGCAGCGGCGCCATCCGGCAATACGGTGGGTTATTCCCCGTCCTGCATCTCTTCAACCGGTGCCAGTTCACTAAACCAGCTATCCAGTTTTTGCCGCAGTTTGTCCACACCCAGCTTTTTCAGCGATGAAAATGCTTCTACCTGCACATCACCGTTAAATGCCAGTACGGCTTCGCGTACCATATTCAACTGCGCTTTGCGTGCACCGCTGGCCAGCTTATCTGCTTTAGTCAGCAGTACCAGAACCTGAACGTTGCTCTCAACCGCCCACAGGATCATCTGTTGATCGAGATCTTTTAACGGGTGACGAATATCCATCAGTACCACCAGACCTTGCAGGCTCTGACGTTTTTCCAGATATTCAGCCAGCGCGCGCTGCCATTTACGCTTCATCTCTTCTGGAACTTCGGCATAACCGTATCCTGGCAAATCGACCAGGCGTTTGCCGTCAACGACTTCAAACAGGTTGATGAGCTGAGTACGACCTGGCGTTTTAGATGTACGCGCCAGACCCTTTTGATTCGTCAGGGTATTTAGCGCACTGGATTTGCCTGCGTTGGAACGGCCAGCAAAAGCCACTTCTATACCCGTGTCGGAAGGTAAGTGGCGAATATCAGGCGCACTCATCACAAAGTGCGTCTGTTGATAATTCAAGTTAGTCAAAGCAGTCCTCTCCATCAATCAGGGCTTTGCAGCGATTATACCTGAACCCCAGCAAAAGGCTGGTTTTTCGACGAGTGGGCTGTGTGAGTAAAAACCACGCACTTTGTGAGACATTGCCGACAGTTTCTATACGAGATGACAGAGTAAAAAATGACAGAAATAAAATAAATCATAGAGTTACATTTGGGCGCTATTCTTAAAATCAGAAATTGTTACCCAGGTTACTTGTACGTTTAAACCAAAACGGTAAAGTAGCATCCATAGCGAGGAAGCTGACAGGATAGACGACTCAGGATGAGGGTCAGGAGCGCCAGGAGGCGAAGACACAGGATTGTCAGGAAGACAAACGTCCGGAGACGTTAGTAAAAGGAAATGGAAACAACACGGAATGTTAGAGGCTAAGGGAAAAACAGGGTGTGTTGATAGCCAACAGGGATTGTAGAGCCCGTAAGGGTTGAGAGTCAGGAAAAAAGGCGACAGATTACTCTGTCGCCTTTTTTCTTTATTTCTGCTAGATTCCGGCGCAATTATATACTGAATAAAACAGCCAAAGACGAATCATGATGAAACCAACTTCTACACCACGCGGTAAAGGTCCTGCAAAAGCGCGTCGTAAAACACGCGAAGAAATTAACCAGGAAGCTCGCGACCGTAAGCGCCAGAAAAAACACCGTGGTCATGCGGCAGGTAGCCGTGCGTCCGGTAGCGAAGGCGCATCTGGTGGCGGAAACCAAAATAAGCAAAAAGATCCTCGTATTGGCAGCAAAACCCCCATTCCATTGGGCGTGACCGAAAAAGTCACCAAACAGCACAAACCGAAGAGTGAGAAACCTATGCTTTCACCACAGGCTGAGTTGGATTTACTGGAAACGGATGAGCGCCTGGATGCGCTGCTGGAGCGTCTTGAAGCAGGAGAGACCCTGAGCGCGGAAGATCAGTCCTGGGTTGATGCCAAGCTGGACCGCATTGATGAGCTGATGCAAAAGCTGGGTCTTTCTTACGATGACGAGGAAGAAGAGGAAGAAGAAGAAGAAAAGCAGGAAGACATGATGCGCCTGCTGAAAGGCGGCAACTAACGGTTTTACACCGTGGGTCTTCCCGTCCTGCTTATAACCCTTCCGGTTATATGTTATCTGGTGTGGTTATTCGTTAAACTACAGCGGTTGTCGCGGCGACAGAAGTGGCTGCGCAACCGACTTATCACCCGTACTGGGGTTAAGTCGGTACGCCGTACCCGCCAGAGACGCCATCGGAAGGAGTGAGCATGTCAGAGCAGTTAATAGACTGGGACCTGGCCCTGATCCAGAAATATAACTATTCCGGGCCACGATATACCTCGTACCCGACCGCGCTGGAGTTTTCTGAAGACTACGGCACAGAAGCATTTCTAAAGGCCGTGGCGCGTTATCCTGAGCGTCCTCTCTCGCTGTACGTTCACATCCCGTTCTGCCACAAGCTGTGTTATTTCTGTGGCTGTAACAAGGTCGTGACTCGCCAGCAGCATAAAGCCGATCAATACCTCGATGTCTTAGAACAAGAAATTATTCATCGCGCACCGCTGTTTGCCGGACGTCATGTCAGTCAACTGCACTGGGGCGGCGGCACGCCAACGTATCTGAATAAAGCGCAAATCAGCCGTTTGATGTCGCTGCTGCGTGGCAACTTTAACTTTAACGACGACGCCGAAATCTCGATCGAAGTGGATCCGCGTGAAATTGAGCTGGATGTGCTCGATCATTTACGCGCTGAAGGTTTTAACCGCCTGAGCATGGGGGTGCAGGACTTCAATAAAGAAGTTCAGCGCCTGGTGAACCGTGAGCAGGATGAGGAGTTTATCTTTGCGCTGCTGAATCATGCGCGTGAGATTGGCTTTACCTCAACGAATATCGATCTGATTTATGGTTTGCCAAAACAGACGCCGGAAAGTTTCGCCTTTACCCTGAAACGCGTTGCTGAGCTGAATCCAGACCGACTGAGCGTCTTCAACTACGCGCACCTGCCGACGCTGTTTGCCGCTCAGCGCAAGATTAAAGACGCCGACCTGCCCAGCGCGCAGCAGAAGCTGGATATCCTGCAGGAAACCATTTCTTCACTGACCGAAACCGGTTATCAGTTCATTGGTATGGATCACTTTGCTCGGCCGGATGATGAGCTGGCGATTGCTCAACGCAAGGGTGTGCTGCATCGTAATTTCCAGGGTTATACCACCCAGGGTGATACCGATCTGCTGGGAATGGGCGTGTCAGCCATTAGTATGATTGGTGACAACTATGCGCAGAACCAGAAAGAGCTGAAGCGCTATTATCAGCAGGTAGACGAGCAGGGGGACGCACTGTGGCGCGGAATTGCCCTGACCCGCGATGACTGCATTCGTCGTGATGTTATTAAGCTCCTGATCTGTAACTTCCGCCTCGACTATGCCGCTGTGGAACAGCAATGGGCTCTGAACTTCGCTGACTATTTTGCCGAAGACCTGAAACTGCTGGCACCGCTGGCGAAAGATGGGCTGGTGGATGTGGATGAGAAGGGGATTCAGGTTACGCCGAAGGGGCGCCTGTTGATCCGTAATATTTGCATGTGCTTTGATGCCTATCTGCGGCAGAAAGCACGCATGCAGCAGTTCTCCCGCGTCATTTAACCGGGTTGCCCGGTGGCGCTACGCTTACCGGGCCTACACGTCGCAATAATCTGTAGGCCGGATAAGCGTTAGCGCCATCCGGCGCGCCTTCAGCTGAACAGCCCAACCAGCGCCGCACACAGCACTGCGGCAACCGCAGTTTGTGGCGTATGGCTTTCGACCGCACCGCTCGACAGTAGATTAATCATTGATTCCAGCATGATGACTTCCCCCGTTTGCCGGGCACGATCATACTTAACTCATCGGAACAGTAAAGCGCAAAATAGCAGCAATTTGCGCTCAATTATCAATCTTTACACAGTGACGAATCGTCACTCCATTCCGAGTTCTTTTAACTTACGCGTCAAGGTATTACGGCCCCAGCCAAGCAGGCGTGCGGCTTCCTGTTTGTGCCCCTGGGTATGACGTAGCGCGGTGGTCAACAGCGTGCGCTCCATTTCCGGTTGAGCCTCAGAAAGCAGGTTTTGATGACCGGAACGCAAGGCCCGGTCTGCCCACTGTGCCAACAGGGTTGCCCAGCTGTCTGGCTGCATATGGGACGGTGCGTCAGGCACGGTGGTTTCAAACAGCTCGGCTGGTAAGTCCTGAATCAGTACTTCCTGGCCGGCGGCCATGACGGTTAACCAGCGGCAGGTGTTCTCAAGCTGACGCACGTTACCCGGCCAGGCCAAACGGGTCAGCGCCGCCTCGGTCTCCGGGTGTAATTGTTTGGCTTCAACCCCCAGTTCGTGCGCGGCTTCCTGCAGGAAATGGCGCGCCAGACGTGGGATATCTTCCCGACGTTCACGCAGTGGCGGCAAATGCACGCGGATGACGTTCAGACGATGGAATAAGTCCTCGCGGAATTTGCCTTCCTGTACGCGTAGTTCCAGATTCTGGTGCGTGGCGGCGATAATACGTACGTCCACCTTCACGGGCGCATAGCCGCCAACGCGGTAAAACTGTCCATCGGCTAATACGCGCAATAAACGCGTTTGCACGTCCAGCGGCATATCGCCAATTTCATCGAGGAACAGCGTACCGCCGTCAGCCTGTTCAAAGCGCCCCTGACGAATGGTATTCGCCCCGGTAAACGCGCCTTTCTCGTGACCAAACAGCTCAGATTCGATCAAATCTTTTGGGATTGCCGCCATGTTCAGGGCGATAAACGGCGCTTTGACGCGCGGGCTATGACGGTGCAGCGCATGGGCGACCAGCTCTTTACCGGTCCCGGACTCCCCGTTAATCAATACGCTGATTGACGATCGGGACAGGCGGCCAATAATGCGAAAGACGTCCTGCATTGCCGGCGCTTCGCCGATGATGTCGGTTGTTGGGCCGTTGATCTGAACATTGCGCGGCTGCTGCTGTTCCTGATAATGGCTGATGGCACGTTCGACCAGCGCCACGGCTTCATCAATATCAAAAGGTTTGGGCAGATAATCAAACGCCCCTTGCTGATAGGCGCTGACGGCAGCATCCAGATCGGAGTGCGCGGTCATTATGATGACCGGAAGCATCGGATGCCGCTGTTTAATCTGTTTTAACAGCGTCAGACCGTCCATGCCCGGCATGCGAATATCCGATAACAGTACGTCAGGCGTTTTGCTGGCCAGCGCGTCCAGCACCTCTTTACCACTTTCAAATGTGGTACAGCTTAGCCCTGCCCCTGCGAGCGCACGTTCAAGCACCCAACGGATGGAACTATCGTCATCAACGACCCAGACTATTCCTCGTTGCATAAACGTCACCTTATTTCCTGATAGGCAGGTAAACCGAGAACTCGGTATGACCCGGCCAACTGGTAAATTCAATTTTGCCGGAATGTTGATCAATTAAATTGCGGGCGATGGATAATCCAAGCCCAGTACCGCCTTCGCGACCGCTGACCATTGGGTAGAACAGCGTGTCCTGCAAATGCGAGGGAATACCCGGACCGTTGTCCTCAACATCAATCCGTGCCGCCAGGCGATAACGTACACCGTGCAGCGTGAGCTGAAACGCGGTGCGGGTACGCAGAATGATCTCACCGCCTTCCGCTCCCAGCGCCTGCAAAGCATTGCGCACGATGTTTAACAGAACCTGCTCGATCTGGTCCGGGTCGTGCAGTAATTCGGGCAGACTCGGGTCGTAATCACGAATCAGCGTGACGTTTTCCGGGAGCTCCATTGAGACCAGCGCCACCACGCGCTCCGCCACCTTGTGAATACTTTCCGTGACATGCATGCCAGGCTGTTGTGGTCCCAGCAGACGGTCGACCAGATTACGCAGGCGGTCGGCCTGCTCAATAATGACTTTGGTATATTCGGTCAGCGCCGGGTCCGGAAGCGCTTTGCTGAGTAGCTGCGCTGCGCCGCGTAATCCACCTAAAGGGTTCTTGATTTCGTGCGCCAGACCGCGCACCAGATCGCGGGCGGCAATCTGCTGGGCGTGCTGGAGCTGCTCCTGACTCAGACGGCGCTGGTTATCCATTGGCGCCATCTCCAGCAGGATAAGGCCATCAGGCAGCCTCTGAGCGGTCACTGACAGGATATGTGAGTGGCTGTCTATCACCAGCGTCACTTCGTTATCCGTAAAGCCCTGGCCTGCTTCCAGGCTCTCTCGCATCAGTCCGATGTTTAAGGAGAAATAACTCAACAGATCGGGAAGCGGTGTACCAAACAGTTTGCGGGAGCTTTGGGCGAGCAGCTGCTGTGCCGCCGGATTGGCGTAATGTACCGCCAGCTCATCGTCGACGAGCAAAATGCTGTTGATTAAAGAATTGAGGATCTGCCCAGCATCGGGCAGCGTGCCGGTTGCCATTCAGCAGTCTCCTGAAAAGTGTTGCACCAATTTAGTGCATTATAGCTTTTTACATCAAAAAAGCGCGAGAAAGCAGGTTGTTAGTGGAGAAAAAAGCCCATCCTGGGATGGGCTACAGATGACTGGCAAACGCAGATGCCGGATGGCGGCTTTGCTTTATCCGGCCTACAAGGTGATGTTACCGGTAGGCCTGATAAGCTTGCGCCATCAGGCGTCCTATCATTCGCCATCGATCTCAAGCCTGCCTGAGCAGGCTAAAAGTTCCACGGCAACTCAAACGATTAAACGCTGTAGTACAGCTCAAACTCTACCGGGTGCGGAGTCATACGCACACGGTCATCTTCTTCGCGACGCAGCGTAATATACGCATCGATCGCTTCATTGGTGAACACGCCGCCTGCAGTCAGGAACTCACGGTCCAGATCCAGTTCTTTCAGTGCTTCTTCCAGAGAACCAGCAACCTGTGGGATCTCTTTCGCTTCTTCTGGCGGCAGGTCGTACAGGTTTTTGTCCATGGCTTCGCCCGGGTGGATCTTGTTCTTGATGCCGTCAAGACCGGCCATCAGCAGTGCTGCGAAGCACAGGTATGGGTTAGCAGCCGGGTCCGGGAAACGCACTTCAATACGACGCGCTTTCGGAGAAGCAACCACCGGAATACGGATGGAAGCAGAACGGTTACGCGCAGAGTAAGCCAGCATTACCGGCGCTTCGTAGCCTGGGACCAGACGCTTATAGGAGTTGGTGGTCGGGTTAGCCAGGGCGTTGATCGCTTTAGCGTGCTTGATTACACCGCCGATGTAGAACAGCGCCTGCTCAGACAGACCCGCATATTTGTCGCCAGAGAACAGGTTTACGCCGTTCTTGGACAGGGACATGTGGCAGTGCATACCGGAACCGTTATCACCGAACATCGGTTTTGGCATAAAGGTCGCGGTTTTACCGAAACGGTGCGCAACGTTGTGCACGACGTATTTGTAGATCTGAATTTCGTCCGCTTTTTTGGTCATAGTGTTAAAGCGGGTCGCGATTTCGTTCTGGCCAGCGGTCGCCACTTCGTGGTGATGCGCTTCAACAACCAGGCCCATCTCTTCCATGATCAGACACATGGTAGAACGGATGTCCTGAGAAGAATCTACCGGAGGAACCGGGAAGTAACCGCCTTTCACACCAGGACGGTGACCTTTGTTACCACCTTCGTATTTGGTGGAGGAGTTCCATGCGCCTTCGATGTCATCGATTGCCACATGGGAACCGGAAATAGACGCGCCGAAACGGATGTCGTCAAACAGGAAGAATTCTGGCTCTGGCCCGAACAGAACGGTGTCTGCGATGCCGGTAGAACGCAGATACTCTTCAGCGCGTTTTGCGATGGAGCGCGGGTCGCGGTCATAGCCCTGCAGTGTACCAGGTTCCAGGATATCGCAACGGATGATCAGAGTGGACTCTTCATAGAACGGGTCGATGAGTGCAGTAGACGCATCTGGCATCAGAACCATGTCTGATTCGTTAATGCCTTTCCAGCCACCGATTGAGGAGCCGTCAAACATTTTGCCTTCTTCAAAGAATTCGGCATTTACCTGATGAGCAGGAATAGTGACGTGCTGTTCTTTACCTTTGGTATCAGTGAAGCGCAAATCAACAAACTTCACTTCGTGTTCGTTCAGCATCGTCAAAACGTGTTCAGCGGACATACTTACTCTCCCGGATTGGTCATGGTCGTCGTGGTAACGAAGTCTTCAATTCTGCAAAAAATTGGCCGTGTCGCCGTAAAAAATATAAAGCGAAATCTGTGCCAACTTTTAAATTGCCCCTAAAAGGCGTTATCATGCGCACTATCGTGCAAAGGGGCTGCACCATGAAGGTTGTATTGCACCATTATAGTGCTTTAATGTGAACATTAAGCACCATATTGGTGCAAAGCATGTCAGATTACCCCTTTTAACGCTCCGTGAATGTGATCACAAAGAAACTCTGCAATACTTGTTTGCGGAGGATGTTTGTGATCCTGTTTTGTACTGCGATTAATCCGTGTACAATAACGCGCTATTTCTAAAATGCCTGAGGCAAAGTTGTGATCGAAAATTTGCGTAACATCGCCATCATCGCGCACGTAGACCATGGTAAAACGACCCTGGTAGACAAGCTGCTCCAACAATCCGGTACGTTCGATGCACGTGCTGAAACCCAAGAGCGCGTGATGGACTCCAACGATTTGGAGAAAGAGCGTGGGATTACCATCCTCGCTAAAAACACCGCTATCAAATGGAATGACTACCGCATCAACATCGTTGATACCCCGGGGCACGCCGACTTCGGTGGTGAAGTTGAACGTGTAATGTCCATGGTCGACTCCGTGCTGCTGGTGGTGGATGCAATGGATGGTCCGATGCCGCAGACGCGCTTCGTGACCAAAAAAGCCTTTGCCCATGGCCTGAAGCCAATTGTTGTTATCAACAAAGTTGACCGTCCTGGCGCGCGTCCTGACTGGGTTGTTGATCAGGTATTCGACCTGTTCGTTAACCTCGACGCTACCGACGAACAGCTGGACTTCCCGATCGTTTACGCTTCCGCGCTGAACGGTATCGCAGGTCTGGATCACGAAGATATGGCTGAAGACATGACTCCGCTGTATCAGACCATCGTTGATCGTGTACCGGCTCCGAACGTAGACCTTGATGGCCCGCTGCAGATGCAAATCTCTCAGCTGGACTACAACAACTACGTTGGCGTAATCGGCATCGGCCGTATTAAACGCGGTAAAGTTAAACCGAACCAGCAGATCACTATCATTGATAGCGAAGGTAAAACCCGTAACGGTAAAGTCGGTAAAGTTCTGACCCATCTGGGTCTGGAACGTATCGAGAGCGATATTGCCGAAGCCGGCGATATCATCGCGATTACCGGTCTGGGCGAACTGAACATCTCCGACACCATCTGCGATCCGCAGAACGTCGAAGCGCTGCCGGCTCTGTCCGTTGATGAACCGACCGTAACCATGTTCTTCTGCGTAAACACCTCTCCGTTCTGTGGTAAAGAAGGTAAATATGTTACCTCTCGTCAGATCCTTGACCGCCTGAACAAAGAGCTGGTGCACAACGTTGCGCTGCGCGTTGAAGAAACCGAAGATGCGGATGCGTTCCGCGTATCCGGTCGTGGTGAGCTGCACCTGTCTGTTCTGATTGAAAACATGCGTCGTGAAGGTTTCGAAATGGCGGTTTCCCGTCCGAAAGTTATCTTCCGCGAAATCGATGGCCGTAAACAAGAGCCGTTCGAAAACGTAACGTTGGACGTCGAAGAGCAGCATCAGGGTTCTGTCATGCAGGCTCTGGGTGAGCGTAAAGGCGACCTGAAAAACATGAATCCAGATGGCAAAGGCCGCGTACGTCTTGACTACGTGATCCCAAGCCGTGGTCTGATCGGCTTCCGTTCAGAATTCATGACCATGACTTCCGGTACCGGTCTGCTGTACTCCACCTTCAGCCACTACGACGATGTTCGTGCGGGTGATGTGGGTCAGCGTCAGAACGGCGTACTGATCTCCAACGGCCAGGGTAAAGCAGTTGCGTTCGCACTGTTCAGCCTGCAGGACCGCGGTAAGCTGTTCCTGGGTCACGGTGCTGAAGTTTACGAAGGCCAGATCATCGGTATTCACAGCCGCTCTAACGACCTGACTGTAAACTGCCTGACCGGTAAGAAACTGACCAACATGCGTGCGTCCGGTACTGACGAAGCAACGGTTCTGGTTCCGCCGGTTAAGATGACTCTGGAGCAGGCTCTGGAATTCATCGATGACGACGAACTGGTAGAAGTTACTCCAACCTCTATCCGTATTCGTAAGCGTCACCTGACTGAAAACGATCGTCGCCGTGCAATGCGTGGCGCGAAAGAAGAGTAATTAACGCTCTTTCTCAGGTAAGCATAAAAAAGCCGCTGATTATCAGCGGCTTTTTTTATCATCAGCAGTATCAGAAGAAATACTTTGCCCCAACACGAATCTGGTTTTGTTCGCGATGATAAGGTTCAACATTGCGATCTAACCAGCGTAATTCCAGGTAGGGCAACCAGTGTTCATTGATCCGATATTTAAAGGTATTGGTAATTTCCCAGTGATGATCTTTTCCGTTGCTGCTATTGAAGTCATTGACTCGCATAAAATAGTGCGGTTCAAAGGTATAGGAAAATTTATCAGTAATGGCAAAGTTCCAGTAGTTACCTATTTCATAGGTATCATTATTATCCAGGTCACCGTTCAGGTCGGTTGAACTGTAGTTATTATGATTATATCGATTACGCACGGTAAGATTAAACCATGGTGTAAATTTATAGTTAACATCCAGATAAACAGCACCGCCAGAACCAATACTCTTATCGTTTATTAGCCCGCCAGGTTGGATTGTTAATTTATCTGTCGGTTTAAATAACGGATACCAGCCCTCTATTTCGTTATAGCCGTGTTTTAGCTCATCCTTGCGTTGCATCGTGTAGGTGTTGGTGAGCATGATACCAGCGCCCATATCAGAGTTATAGCCGACGCGCATCATGACCTCTATTTGATCGGACGCCAGGTTATATGCTTCGCGGTTTTCTACATAGGCTCCAGCGAAAGCAGAGGTTGATACCACAGAGGATAAGAAAATTATTGTCGTTAATTTTTTCATGATAAATCCATTTTTTAAGCGTAGGGAGGCCGCCATCCATTGGGATGGAATAGGCGGCTATTATTTTTATACGTTTACAGCAGAGGTATTCTTTTTATTGGTAATAGGGTCCGGTTGGATGTTGTTTTTCTTCCGTTGGCTGATTTCCTCAATAATAAAAGCAAAACGTGTTTCGTTGAGTTTATAAAAGAAGCCCATTGTGAGTGCTGCAATAATTGCAAGTCCGCAAGGCCAGAGAAAGATGAGTTGACGCAAACCGAGCAGGGTAGCATCGCTCTGGGCTATGTTGGGGATATAACCGATTTGTGTCAGCATAATCCCAGGCAGGAAGCCTGCGAGCGCCGCGGAAATTTTGCGCGAAAAGGTATAACCCGTATATACCGAGCCTTCCGCACGGATCCCCGTCTTCCATTCGCCATAATCGACCGTATCCGGAACCAGCGCCCAGTTCAGGCTGTTAACAAAAGCGGTTCCGAAGAAGGCCATGCAAGAAAACATCACGAATAAAAATGACGTGCTGCCCCAGAAAAAGTTCAGTACATCGCCGATTGCCCATAGCGCCAGACCGCCGAGGTAAACCTGTTTTTTACCGAAGCGTTTTACAGCTGTGGGAACCAGCAGTACCCCAACCAGAATGCATCCCATGCTGAAGAAACCCATCCACGACAGCAGATGTATATCGTTCAGCACGTACTGGGTGTAATACACCTGAATCGCCAGCTTAATGTTGAATGCCGCCAGCGTGCACAAGTTGGCAACACATAGCACCAATAGTGGAGGGTTACGGAAAATGGCGCAGAACGATTTGAGAATACTGGGTTTATGGTGATCCGGTACGATTTCGATATAGCGTTCCTTCACACCGCTAAAGCACCACCACATACTGAACAGTCCGCAGACAGAGAAGAGCAGTGCGGCAATCAGATAACCCAGCGAAGGCGAACTGACAAATAGAGCCTGAATTGGCATAAAGCCAACGGTACACAGTAACAGGCCTACGGTAGCGCCGCCCTGACGCCAGGCGGCGAGCTGAGCGCGTTCATGTGGATTCTTAGTAATTGCAGGCACCATCGCGCCGTAGGAACAGTTCATCAGGCTATAGAACAGGCCGAACAGCATGAACAACACCGTTGCCAGCCCCGTTTTCACCGTTAGCGTAAAGCCTGTCGCTAAAAATTGCGCGCTGGCGACGACGGCGACAGGAAATGACGCATACAAAATAAAGGGTCTGAATTTCCCCTTTGCGCCAATATTACGCCTTGAGTCCAGCAACACGCCGGTCAGAATATCGGTGAAGGCGGTGAAGAACTTCGCTACTAAAAAGATAATCCCACCGTACCAGGCCGGCATCCCTAGTTCATCGGTATAAAATTTAAGCAGATACAGCGTGCCGATACACAGCATCAAATTTGAGCCGAAGTCACCCACTCCGTAGGCGAATTTTTCACGCAGGCTCAGTTTTAGCGTTAGCGGATCATGAAAAGACATAATCGCTCCTCAATAGCGCCCCGTAGAGCGCTATTCATTATTATTATCAAACGGTTTGTTTACGCGCTTCTATCTCTTCAACGATGCGGACATACATCTTCTCGTTAAGGTTGTAGAAACAGCCCATAGCTACAATGGTGATCACCGCCAACGCGCAGGGATAAATAAAGATCAGCTGACGCAACCCTTCGACCGTACTGGCAGATTGCACCACGTTGGGGACGTAGCCGATTTGCGTCAGCATCCAGCCGGGGAAGAATCCTGCCAGCGCTTGTGACACTTTACGAAAGAAGGTGAAGCCGGTGTATACCGTTCCTTCTGAACGTACGCCGGTACGCCATTCGCCATATTCCACCGTGTCGGAGACCAGCGCCCAGTTCAGGCTGTTGACGAATGCTGAGCCGAAGAACGCCAGGCACGAGAAAGCGACAAAGCTGACGGAACCGCCGCCAAAGAAGTAGTTCAGCAGATCGCCCGCGACCCAAATCAACAAACCGCCGATGTAGACCTTTTTCTTGCCGAAACGTCTGACCATTCCCGGCATCAAGAAGACGCCGATGAAGATACAGCCCATGCTGAAAAAGCCCATCCAGGAAAGGAGGATCGGGTCGTTCAGTACGTACTGGGTGTAATAGACCTGAATCGCCAGCTTGACGTTAAACGCGCCAAGTGTGCAAAGGTTGGCAACGCACAGAATAAACAGCGGGCGATTACCTGCGATGGCGCGGAAGGATTGCAGCAATCCCGGTTTTTGCGCGGCATCAACGGGTTTCACCTCCACGTAGCGTTCTTTAACCCCGGCATAGCACAGCCACATAAACAGCAAGCCGAACAGAGAGAATAAGGTGGCAGCGAAGATATAGCCCAACTGTGAGTTGCCTTCGATCAGGTTCATTACTGGCACAAAACCGACGGTGCACAGCAGCAGGCCAAGAGTGGCTCCGCCCTGTCGCCAGGCAGCCAGCGAGGCGCGTTCGTCCGGGTTTTTGGTGATCGCGGGGACCATCGCACCGTAAGAGCAGTTCATCATACTGAAGAACAGTCCGTACAGCATAAACAGTACCGTTGCCATCACCGTTTTACCGGTGACTTCAAATGGTGTACCGACAAAGTTCGCAATCGCCAGCAGCGTCACTGGAAATGCGGCATACAGAACGAACGGGCGGAATTTGCCTTTCGGGCCGATTTTGCGGCGCGAGTCGAGCATAATCCCAGTCCCCATATCGGTAAACGCGGTAAAAAACTTGGCGATAAGGAAAATGATACCGCCATAAGTTCCAGGTAAACCAAGAACATCGGTATAAAACTTGAGTAAATAGAGCGTACCTATGTCCAGCAGGATATTGGAACCTAAATCACCCATCCCATAGGCGAGTTTTTCTTTGAACGGCAAGCGTAGGGTTGCCGGATTAGAAGAAGTCTGACTCATTATTATTCTCCATGTGCCCGTGAGTCTCCCCACGGGCGAGCCGTATTAGATGTTGCGTAAAGTGGCAAACAGTGACGCCCATTCACTCTTCGCGCGATAAAACACCGGAGGCTTGCCAATCGGCGCATCCACGGTAATTTCACCGCCCTGATAGGTTTCCCCGGTCCAGACATTTATCCAGCTATCTTCCGGCAGATACAGGGTCCAGTCGGACTTGCCTTGCTCGTGAACCGGCGCGACCAAAAGATCTTGTCCCAGCAGATACTGATATTTCAGGGTATAGGTACGCGCATCGTCTTCGTAATGCAGGAACAGCGGGCGCATCACCGGCAGACCGGTAGCGCTGTTTTGCGCGACGGCCTGTTTGAGATACGGTTTCAGGGTGGTAAACACGGCGGTCATTCGTGCAAAGTGGGCGATGGTTTCAGCATCACCATCAAACTGCCAGTTATCGCCTGGGCGGTTACCCTCGTGGGTACGCATCATCGGCGTGAAGGCGCTGAAGTCACACCAGCGCAGCAGCAGTTCTTTGCTGCGTTTCATGTCAAACAGGGTGGTGTAGCCGCCGATATCGCTGTGGTGCAGACCGTGACCGGTCATCGCCAGCGACAGCGCTGCAGGAACGACGGAAGCCAGACCGTCGTCAAGGCTCCAGTCCACGTTCTGATCGCCCGCCCACATCATGGTGGAGTATTTCTGGCTGCCGGTGTAACCCGCACGCATAAAGAACAGGATCTTGCCGAGTTTGCCGGTCTCCTGTAGCGCTTCGTAGTTACATTTCGCCCACAGTGCGGGCCAGGCGTTGTGCATGATCTCGGCGCTGACGCCGTTGTGCAGATACGTATCTGTCGGCAGGTATTCGCCAAAATCTGCCATCCAGCCGCCGCAGCCCAGTTCGATCATGTTTTTCTTGATGACCTCTTTGAACCAGTCGTAGGCTTCCGGGTTGGTCAGATCGACCACGCCGCCGTAAAACTCGCCAAACTCTACGAGGTAATCGCCGCCGGATGCATCTTTCGCCAGATAACCGTGTTTGGCCGCTTCGGCACAGAGATCTTTATCGCTGGCAACATACGGGTTGATGTAGGAGAGGAACTGCACGCCTTCTTCTTTCCACTGCTTAATACGGCTATCCAACTGCGGATAATTGTCGCTGTTCCATTTCCAGTTCCACATCACGCGCTTGCCAAAGGAGGTCATGCGGATCCCGGACCAGTCCTGCGCCCAGATGCCGTTTACTTTCACGCCTGCGTTACGCATGGTGTCCAGTTTGCTCTGGCAAACCTCAGTACCGCCCTGAATACCGAGCGTGACGCCATCGTAGATCCAGTCCGGCAGCTCCGGCTGGCGTCCTAGCAGCGCAGTCAGTTTTTCCAGCAGAGAGATGTAGGTATCAGCGCACTCAAAGCGCAGGGTGGTTTTGTCCTCCCACAGCGCCAGTTCGTGATACTCCGGCGCGCTGAAGTCGAAATTCATATAGCAACTGTTATCAACGTGGCAGTAGTACTTCTGCGTGCTGACGAAGGTCGGCTGTGGGAAGAAGGTCCAGTAGTAGTCGCCACCGGCGTTCTCTTTACAGTCGGCTTGCCAGGTGACATAGCTGTTTTTGTTTCGGCCCACGCCCTGTTCACTGGTCCACAGCGGGAACGGCTTACCGCGTAAGTCGAAATAAGAGAACTGTTCGCCGCAGCCGTAAATATGATCGTCCGCCCTGGCGGCCAGACGCAGCCAGATGCGGTTATGGTTGAGATCGCCGTTGTGCAGATCCAGCTTCAGGCGACCCTGTTCATCGGTGGAAATATGCAGCGTGGCGTTGATGGTATCACCGCGGCTGAAATGCACCCGCCAGCCGTCTGGGGACTCGCTTACCGTGGCGCCAGTTAGAGCAATCTTCTCATTGAGCCTGTCTTTAATGCTGAAGTTGCCGCGAAACATGTCAATGTCGGCAACGCCAGCGCCGACCCACAGGCAGGGCGTTTCTGTGCTGTGGCGTAAAATCAGGCGCTGGTGGTACGTTAAAGCAAATCCATCAGGTAATGATGTGAGTTCTATGGCGGTTGACCGTTGTTGTAGCGAATTCATTGTCGTCTCCGTAAAAATAGGGTAATTCGGTAATTTGTCGGAAATCTGTTATTCACTGCCGATTAAAAAATGCATCTGATGTTGTTCTCCGGGCGCGAGATGAATCAGGCTAATTCCGGAGTTAAAGGCGTCTGGCGGGCAGGTCATCGGTTCAACCGCCAGGCCACGCCGTGCTAATTTTTCGCCGGTATACACTTGCAACCAGGGCTGGTGGCTGCGTAAAAAAGTGGACATGTTTTGCGATGGGCTGGTCATCCTGACTTCCCACTCAGCGTCAGGTGGCATAGTCCTGAACGTATGATCGATAGCGGTCTGTGCAATGCGTTGCGGCGTGGTGAAATATCGTTCATCACATGTTTCTTCACTCATCGGGAGTGTTAATTCACAGTCATCAATGGGTTGCAGATTGCAGGTCAAATAGGGATGTGCTCCCGCGCCATACGGCGCGATTTCGTCACCCACATTCTGTGTGCGGATAAAAACGTGCAGTCCACGGGTTGCCTCCAGTCGGTAAATCACCTCTGAAACCAGCGCGAAGGGATAACCATAAGAAGGCGGCAGAAAAATCGTCAGCGACACTTCCGATGCCGACTGCTGGTTAATCTGCCAGTCCCGCCAGGCCAGTAACCCATGAATGGCGGTATGTGACACTGAGTCGTTAACGGCAAGCTGGTAATCCTTGCCGTTATAGTGATAGCTGCCGTCTACAACGCGGTTTGGCCAGGGGATTAACACTTTCCCCAAGTGTGCCAGCGGCATTTCTTCCGGTTTGTGGGGAATAACGATATGACGCCCACGGTGCGTCAATTCTGCTAGCCCAGCGCCAACCGTGACGATTTTCGCCTGGTAGTGTCCGGCCTGAAGATGAATGGTTTTTCCACCGCTATGCATGGCAGCCCACCTTGTTACTTATTTAGCGTTGATATCCAGCAGACCGGCGGCAACAGCCGGAGCAAGGCCAGGAGCCAGCGGCAGACGTGGGATCACCAGGCAGTGCAGCAGGTGATAAATATCCTGCTTGCCGTCCCAGACTTTGGTGGTCACCTTGTTATCGGTGTCCAGCTCCTGCCACCATGAACCGGTCTCGTAATCCATCAGGTAGGTGATGCAGTAATCCCACCATTTCTGGTACCAGGCTTCGTACTGGCTGTCGCCTGTGAGGGTGTACAGGGCGTAGGCGGTACCCATCGCTTCGACTATCGGCCAGCGCACTCTTTCGCGAACGATCGGTTTGCCGTCCCAATCCACCGAATAGACAAAACCGTCTGCGCCGTCCGGTGCCCAGGCGTCGCGGATAGTGGCGTGGAAAAGTCCTTTTGCATCTTCCAGCAGCCAGGCAGGAGGCGTTTCAAAGCGAGCTTCCAGCGCAGCATGCAGATGCAGCATCAGGCGGCCCCACTCGATCCAGTGACCCGGCGTGCCACCGTAGGCGCGGAAACGGTGAGCTGGGTTGTCCTTGTTGTAATCGCGGATTGGGTTCCACTGTGAATCGAAGTGTTCATTGACGCGGTACTCCTCGCTACGGGCCACGTCGTGAATAATCACCGAAGCGATACGCAGTGCGCGATCGAGCCATTTACGGTCATGAGTAACGTCATACACGATCAGGAAAGCCTCGACCGCGTGCATGTTAGCGTTGCCGCCGCGATAATCTTCTGTCTGGCTGAAGGCTTCGTCCCAGGACTCCAGGCACATTTGTTCGTCTTCGCTCCAGAAGTACTTCTCAATCACCTCGATGGCGTCATCCAGCAATTGTCTGGCCTGTGGATGACCGGTAGTGACCGCGCTTGCCGCGCCAAGTAAAACGAAGAAATGCTGATAACCCTGCTTGGAGGCATCCATCACGCCTTCGTCATTGACGCAGGCGTACCAACCGCCGTAGCGTGTGTCGCGTAGCGCGCCGTTCAGCGCCTTAATGCCGTGGTCGACGAGTTGATATGCACCTGGGCGACCCATGGAGGCGGCAACGGAATAGACGTGCAGCATGCGGGCGGTGATCCACAGATGCGTTCCCATATCCGCTCTGACCTGACCACTGTTTCCTAACCAACCAAACCCGGTGGGCACCGCCGCGTTCTTACCAAAGTTAAAGATGCGATCGGTTTCTTGTTCCAGCCAGCGGTTGTGGCTTAAGGTGTTAAACCATTTCATGCTTTGATCCTCTATTAGCGGCGGGCCATCATTTCGTCGACGATATCGCCCAGACGCTTCAACTTCGGTGCGGAAACATCACGCAGCATCAGTTCGGTATCCGGCAGACCCACGACGGATGACCAGACCGCACGCCCGGCCAGGAAGCCGGATGCGCCTGCGGTCATTGCTACGCTGACCGCGCGTGGGAACAGTTTTTCATCCACACCAGAGGAGAGAATGACCCACGGCATGTTGATGTTTTCATTCAGGCGCTGAGAGGCGCTAAGCAATTCCTGTTGGGTTCCTTTGCCGTACAGCGGCATTTCGACCTTGTAGAGATCGGCACCGCTGTCGCCCAGCTCTTTCGCGGCATCGATGATGGCCTGTTCACGGCAGAACTTATCGCCACGACGCGGTGGGCGAACAACCGGCTCGATGATGCTCAGCAGTCCATTGGAATGGCATAGCTCATTAAATTCTTTCACCATGTCCAGGCGCTGTTGGGCATCTTCATCGCTACGCCACAGCACCAGCAATTTGAGAGCCTTGGCGCCATCTTGCTTCACAGCCTGCGGGTTGATTTTTTTATCAATCACTACGCTATCGACCGGAATTCCGTTACCCGGAATAAACTCATCAGCGGCCACAATCATGGCGCAGCTTTTGGCTACCGCGTTTTGCTCTACAACCTGGCGGTAGCAGAACTGCTGATCGACCAGAATGGCGGAGGCATAGGGGGACAGGATCTTTGCCGCATTGACTTTGAAATCGGTCAGCACGCTGTCATTGACCGGGGATTTTGCACCCGCAGCGGCAAACATTAAGCGCATGGCTTCGCGCTGATCGACCGCCAGCATGGCAAAACCGCCGGAAGCTCGGGTGATATCTTTCAGGGTGTACTTCGTCATTGTTCAGTCCTTACTTATCTGTGTGTTTATTTAGCCCGGCGGATGCGCGAACCTGTTCAAGAATGGCCGTCCAGTCTTCCCGGCCACGGCCAGCGGCGCGTGCCTGGTTATAGACTTCGCGGGAGGCGGCACCGAGCGGCATCGGCACATGTAGTTGGTTGGCAACGTCCAGCGCGATGCCAAGATCCTTGTGAGCTAAATCGATCATAAAAGCCGGGGAAAGATCGCCTTTCAGCACTTTGTTCGGCCAGGAGGTAGTGAAGTGGCCTTTCCCGGCGGGAGTGCCGCTCATGACTTGCAAGGCCACATCGAAGGAGAGGCCGAGCGCTTCGCACAACACGGCGGCTTCAGCAGACAAGGCGTTTAACGCGATGCTCATGTAGTTGTTGATGAGCTTGACGCGAATGCCCATGCCGGGACCGCCTGCGTTGATCAATTCATTACCCATCGCCATCAGAACCGGTGTGGCGCGTTCTACCTGCTGTGCCGTTCCACCTGCCAGCAGCAACAGCGTTCCTGCGATAGCGTGATCGGAGGTACGTCCAACCGGGCAATCCATCATGTCGAAGCCTTTGTCACGCATATCGGCGATCAGTTTGTCGGTTTGCAGTGGGTGAATAGTCGACATATCAATTACTAATGCCTGCGGGGAGAGGTTTTCGCAGATACCCTGCTCACCGAACAGTACGCTGCGCACCAGATCGCCGTTTGGCAGCATTGTGATGACAAATTCTGCCCCTTTTACTGCCTGAGCCGGGCTACTGGCAGGTTGAGCTCCTTTTTCCACCAGGCGCTGAACGGCATCCGGGTTAACGTCAAAGACGCTGAGTTGATGACCCTGCTTCAGCAAGTTGCTCGCCATGGGTGAACCCATCTGACCTAATCCGATAAATGCTATAACTGCCATAACGTTCTCCTGAGACGTGGATGTCATTTTTTGTCATTTAAGGTCGTTTGTTTTTGTCTGTTTTTGATCGTATTTGTAATTTATGGTCAAAAAATTGACAGCCGTCACTTTTTAAACATTTTGTGAAATTAAAATGATCCCATCTTGAAACGCCTAAGGAATGACCATGATTCGTATTGCTTGTGTAGGTATTGCCGTGATGGATCGCATCTATTACGTGGAAGGTTTACCGACCGAAGGAGGTAAGTATGTGGCGAAGCGTTATACGGAAGTGGGCGGCGGGCCTGCTGCAACGGCCGCAGTGGCTGCAGCGAAGCTGGGCGCGCAGGTGGACTTTGTTGGCCGTGTGGGCGATGACGACACCGGAAATAGCCTGCTGGCGGAGCTGGAATCCCTGGGGGTAAACACCCGTTACACCTGGCGCTATGCGGGGGCAAAGTCTTCGCAATCGGCAATTATGGTTGATGCGCAAGGAGAACGGATTATCGTTAACTATCCCAGCCCGGATTTACTGCCGGATGCTGCCTGGCTGAATGAGATCGATTTTTCCCAGTGGGATGTGGTGTTGGCGGATGTTCGCTGGCACGAAGGCGCCAGGCAGGCGTTCACGCTGGCGCGTCGGGCGGGAGTGATGACGGTACTGGATGGTGACGTCACGCCACAAGATATCAGCGAGCTGGTGGCGTTGAGCGATCATGCGGCGTTCTCTGAACCGGGTCTGGCGCGTTTAACCGGGATAAATGATTCTGAAGCTGGACTTAAAAAAGCAAAAACGCTCACAAATGGTCATGTCTATGTGACACGAGGGAGCGAAGGCTGTGACTGGATAAAAAATAATACGTTGCAGCATCAATCTGGATTTAAAGTCGATGTTGTGGATACTACGGGAGCTGGGGATGTTTTTCACGGTGCGCTCGCATTCAGCCTGGCGGGTGGCGATGCTCCAGAAGAGGCCGTCAGGTTTGCCAGTGGGGTTGCTGCGTTAAAATGCACTCGCCCGGGAGGAAGGGCCGGAATCCCTGACTGTGATCAAACCCGATCTTTTCTGTCACTTTTTGTATAAAATGCCAGGGCAATGGTTTTTCGAGGAAATTTCATGAGTCTTACCGAACTGACCGGTAATCCGCGACACGATCAACTGCTTATGCTGATTAGCGAGCGCGGTTATATGAATATCGACGAGCTGGCGAGCCTGCTGGACGTGTCCACGCAAACTGTGCGTCGTGATATTCGTAAACTCAGCGAGCAGGGATTAATTACGCGTCATCATGGTGGCGCGGGCAGAGCCTCCAGCGTGGTGAATACGGCGTTTGAGCAGCGTGAAGTTTCCTGGACGGAAGAGAAGAAGGCCATCGCGGAAGCGGTGGCTGACTACATTCCCGATGGATCAACGGTATTTATTACCATTGGCACCACCGTTGAGCAGGTGGCCCGCGCGCTGTTAAACCATAATCATTTGCGCATTATTACCAACAGCCTACGCGTGGCGCACATTCTGTATAACAACCCACGTTTTGAAGTTATGGTACCAGGTGGAACGTTACGCCCGCACAACAGCGGCATCATTGGCCCTTCTGCTTCAGCATTTGTGGCTGATTTTCGGGCTGACTATCTGGTTACCAGCGTTGGCGCGATCGAAAGTGATGGCGCGCTGCTGGAGTTTGATGTCAATGAAGCCAGCGTAGTGAAAACGATGATGTCCCATTCAAGACACATTCTGCTGGCAGCGGATCATACGAAATATACGGCTTCTGCCGCGGTAGAAATTGGTAACGTGTCTCAGGTGACTGCGCTGTTTACTGATGAATACCCAGGTCCGGCATTGCACAATTTACTCCAGTCACAGCAGGTTGAAATTGTGCAGGTGAGTCCTTCACAGGATGATGCTCTGGCCGTGTAATTCTTCCCAATGATGGCCCGATAACTTCGTAGCCATCACTCTCGCATAGTCAAACTTCTCCTTTCCCGCTACAGTTATTCATCCACGGCGAATAAGGAGAAGGGCATGCTCTATATCTTTGATTTGGGTAATGTGATTGTCGATATCGACTTCAACCGCGTGTTGGGCACATGGAGCGATCTAAGTCGTGTACCGTTGGCTTCGCTAAAGCAAAGTTTCACCATGGGGGAGGCTTTTCACCAGCACGAGCGAGGTGAAATAACGGATGAAGCCTTTGCCGAGGCGCTATGTCATGAGATGGCGCTGCCGCTAAGTTACGAGCAGTTCTCTCACGGCTGGCAGGCCGTTTTTGTCGCCTTGCGCCCTGAGGTCATCGACATCATGCAAAAGCTGCGTGAGCAGGGGCATCGGGTGGTCGTCTTGTCGAATACTAACCGCCTGCACACCACGTTTTGGCCGGATGAATATCCCGAGATCCGTCAGGCTGCTGACCATATTTACCTTTCCCAGGACCTGGGCATGCGTAAACCGGAAGCGCGGATTTACCAGCACGTCCTGCAGTCTGAAGGTTTTTCTGCGCACGATGCGGTCTTTTTTGACGATAACGCCGATAATATTGAAGGGGCTAACCGGTTAGGGATCACCAGTATCCAGGTCGTCGATAAAAAGACCATTCCTGACTATTTCGCGACGTTGTTATGCTAAAAAATGTTCAGCAGCAAGCCAGGCATCATACGCGTCCCGTACGAGACTGGCTGAAGCTATTATGGCAGCGGATTGATGAGGACAACATGACGACGCTGGCAGGGAATCTTGCCTACGTTTCATTGCTCTCATTAGTGCCGCTTATTGCCGTCGTATTTGCGCTTTTCGCCGCATTTCCGATGTTTTCCGACGTCAGTGTCCAGTTACGTCATTTTATTTTCGCAAACTTTATCCCGGCGACGGGAGACGTCATTCAACGTTATATCGAACAGTTTGTCGCCAACTCGAACAAAATGACGGCAGTCGGGGCATGCGGGCTGATTGTCACAGCGTTATTGTTGATGTATGCCATTGATAATGCGTTGAATACTATCTGGCGCAGTAAGCGTACTCGCCCTAAAGTTTACTCTTTCGCCGTCTACTGGATGATTTTAACGCTGGGGCCGCTGTTGGCGGGGGCCAGTCTGGCGATCAGCTCTTATCTGTTGTCATTGCGCTGGGCCAGCGATCTCAACACGGTGATTGATAACGTCCTGCGTATTTTCCCGCTGGTACTTTCCTGGCTCTCGTTCTGGCTGCTTTACAGCATCGTACCGACTACGCGTGTACCCAACCGTGATGCGGTTATTGGTGCCTTTGTGGCTGCTGTGTTGTTCGAAGCCGGAAAGAAAGGATTTGCGCTCTATATCACGATGTTCCCGTCTTATCAGCTCATTTACGGTGTTCTGGCGGTGATCCCCATTTTATTTGTCTGGGTATACTGGACCTGGTGTATCGTCTTGCTAGGCGCGGAAATAACTGTCACTCTCGGGGAATACCGCAAACTTAAACAAGCCGCAGAAAAAGAAGAAGCAGAGCAACCATGATTGCATTAATTCAGCGCGTAACCCGTGCCAGCGTCACCGTGGAGGGCGAGGTGACGGGTGAAATTGGCCCAGGACTTTTGGTCCTGTTAGGTGTCGAAAGGGATGATGACGAACAGAAAGCGAATCGCCTGTGCGAGCGTGTACTCGGTTATCGAATCTTTAGCGATGCCGAAGGTAAAATGAACCTCAACGTGCAGCAGTCAGGCGGCAGCGTGCTGGTGGTTTCACAGTTTACGCTGGCGGCAGATACCGAGCGTGGCATGCGCCCGGGGTTTTCGAAAGGCGCAGCGCCCGAGCATGCAGAAGCGCTGTATGAATACTTTGTTGAGCGTTGCCGCCAACAGGAAATGAATACGCAAACCGGTCGATTCGCTGCGGATATGCAGGTTTCACTGGTTAATGATGGCCCGGTGACGTTCTGGTTACAAGTATGAACCAGCTACCGGTATGGCCGCGGACAACAAGAGAGAATACGACTATGTATCACCTTCGAGTACCGCAAACAGAAGAAGAATTGGAGCGTTACTACCAGTTTCGCTGGGAGATGCTGCGTAAACCATTGCACCAGCCAAAAGGCTCCGAACGGGATGCCTGGGACGCGATGGCGCATCACCAGATGGTGGTGGACGAAGAGGGGAATCTGGTTGCGGTAGGGCGTCTGTATATCAATGCGGATAACGAAGCTTCCATACGCTTTATGGCAGTAGACCCTTCCGTGCAAGAGAAAGGGTTGGGCACGCTGATGGCGATGACTCTGGAGTCTGTGGCGCGTCAGGAAGGGGTCAAACGCGTAACCTGTAGTGCCCGTGAAGATGCGGTCGAATTTTTCGCCAAGCTCGGTTTTGTGAGCCAGGGGGAAATCACCACACCGCAAACCACGCCGGTGCGCCACTTTTTGATGATTAAGCCCATTGCGACGCTGGACGATATTCTCCATCGCGGGGACTGGTGCGGACAGCTACAACAAGCCTGGTACGAACATATTCCATTGAGTGAGAAAATGGGCGTACGCATTCAGCAGTACACTGGGCAGAAATTTATCACCACGATGCCCGAGACAGGCAATCAGAATCCGCACCATACCCTGTTTGCCGGTAGCCTGTTTTCACTTGCTACGCTAACGGGCTGGGGACTTATCTGGCTGATGCTGCGCGAGCGTCATCTGGGTGGGACAATAATCCTGGCCGACGCGCATATCCGATACAGCAGGCCGATCACCGGGAAACCAACTGCTATTGCCGATCTGGGGTCGTTGAGCGGTGACCTCGACCGCCTGGCAAGAGGTCGCAAGGCGCGAGTTCAGATGCAGGTCGGGGTGTTTGGCGATGACACACCGGGCGTCGTGTTTGAAGGTACTTACATTGTGCTACCTGCGAAACCGTTTGGCGCATATGAAGAAGGCGGTAACGAGGAAGAGTAGGTCCTCTGGCTAAAATGTAATGTTGGGTTCATTTGCTGATGTAAAATGCGGATTATGAAAATGCCATAATCCGTATTTTGATAAAAATCGCATGCTGTCGATGATTGTATTGACGGGTACCTTCCTTAATTTCAGAACTCATGAACATCCTTATTGGCCAAGCCGCCAGGCCACATCTCGCATCACATTTCGTGCCGCCGGGCTCACCCCTGCCAACTGGAAAAAACCGTGGATAACGCCGAGATAGCGTTGGCAAGAGCACTCCACGCCTTGCTCCAGGAACCGTTGATACAGGGCTTCACCCTCATCTCGCAGTGGGTCGAATTCGGCAGTAATGATGTGCGTGGGCGGTAAACCGTTGAAGTCTTTGCGCCAGAGTGGGCTGACTTCGGGATGTAATGGATCGGTTTTCGGCATATACATTTCGTAGCCCGAAAGCAGTGTATCGCGGGTGATAATGTAATCCCGTCCATTATGGTCATAGCTCGCAAAGCTGGCAGTTGCGTCCAGCATCGGGTAGATCAGCATAAGCTGTGCAGGTTGCCATTGCCTGGCAGCTTTCAGGCGTAGTGCGGTGACCAGCGCCAGGTGTCCACCTGCGCTGTCGCCAGCAAGCGTAATGTTGTCCCGGTCTACTCCCAGTTTCTGGGCATACTTCCAGATGATATTGGCCCCGGTTTCAGCATCGTTATGTGCTGCCGGGAAGGTATGCTCTGGTGCGAGGCGATACTGCACCGCAATGACCCGACAGCCGCTGTACCAGGCGAGTTGCCTTAGCTGGTTATCATGTGTGGCAAATCCACCGCTGACAAAGCAACCGCCGTGATAATAGATAACGCAGGGGAGATTTCCCGTGCTGCCCCGCGGCGAAATAACGCGAAATGCTATGGCGTCGAGTTCAATATCTTCAACCTGTACGCGGGTTTCAGTTTCTCCGGCCAGCGCCGTACTGGCAATATAGGCCGCTCTCCGGTCATCAATATTCTGCTCACGGGAAGAAGGGCGTCCCGCCGCGATAAATGCCTCAACTAACTGCGCAATCCCGCTTTCCAGTGCCATTTTTAAATACTCTTATCTGTATGGATATACAGGTTTATAACCTGGATTACTAAGAATGAAAATGGGAAAAATAGGGATGGGTATGATTTTGGAAAGCGGCTCGCAAAAGTAAAAATCGTTCGCGTGGAGGCTATTTTCTTGCTTTTTTCAGGTGTATGTTGTGTGGAAATTAATCGCTGATGATATACTGGAGGTATATATGAGTATGATGGCTGGGATGGATATGGGCAGAATTTTACTCGATTTATCAGATGAAGTGATTAAACGTCTTGATGATCTCAAGGTGCAGCGCAACCTGCCGCGAGCAGAACTTTTACGGGAGGCCGTTGAACAGTATCTTGAGAGGCAGGATCAGGCTGAAACCACAATTTCACGTGCTCTTGGGCTGTGGCAAGGCTGTGAGGAAGATGGTGTTGAATACCAGCGTAAACTCCGTGAGGAATGGTAATGGTCAAAGGATCCGCGCTTTTTGATACCAACATCCTCATCGATCTGTTTAGTGGGAGAAATGAAGCAAAACTAGCGATAGAAACATGGCCGCCGCAGAATGCAATCAGCCTCATTACATGGATGGAGGTGATGGTGGGTGCAAAAAAATACCATCAGGAAGCCCGTACTCGTGTTGCGCTAGGTGCTTTTAACGTGATCGGCGTTTCACAGGATATTGCTGAACGAAGCGTGAGTATCAGACAGGAATATGGGATGAAATTGCCGGATGCCATTATTTTGGCAACAGCACAGATTCATCGTCTTACGCTGGTTACGCGAAATACTAAGGATTTTGCAGGCCTATCCGGTGTGGTCACACCGTATACATTATAACCCGGGCGACTTACGCCGCCCGGTAGTGCGAAGAACTTACTCCCCTTCACCCGGGAACAGGAACGGGTTGATGGAGCTGCGGGCAAAGCCCTCTTGCTCCATGTGCGCGTCCAGCATCAGTGAGGCGAGATCGTCGGCCACGGCTTCGACTTTCGGGTCTTTTTCCTGATAGAGAATCTTCAGGTAAGTCCCGCAGTCGCCGCAGCTTTCAGCTTTGATTGCCGCCTGTTCGTTATCCAGTGACCAGTAGTTCAAATCACGGCTCTGCTCGCAGTTGCTGCACTTCACGCGCACCACGTGCCACTCGGTTTCGCACAGGTTGCAGTGCAGATAACGCAGACCCTGGGTGGTACCGATTTGCACCATGCTGGAGACCGGCATTGAACCACACACCGGGCAGTACTGACGCTGTTCACCGTATTCCGCACGGGCTTTGCCGGGGATCAGGCTTGCCATCTGCGCCCAGTAGAGCGACAGGGCAGCCCAAATGAACGGTGCTTTGTCGCTGCTGACGGAGGCAAAATCAGAGGCAAACAGCGCGCTGGCCATCAGCTCCAGTTCTTGCTCTGAGGCTTTTTCCAGATTCTCGATCACCGCTAACGCGGGACCGCTCATCTCTGGCTTCAGCTCAGCAATCAACGACTGCAGCAGCTTTTGCCAGTGCTTGTCGCGTGGCAGGACGTGGATATCCAGCGGCGGTTTGCCCTGATCGTTCGCTTCTTTGATGCGCGCGGTCAGATCCATCTGCAGCGGATGGTCGTACAGCACCACTTCCTGCGCGTGGGCGATCAGCGCGGCAAAGCGCAGGTAGTCGCCCAGCGGGTTGTTCTCGGCCAACTCGCGCAGGCGCTCAGCACGGCGGTTATACAAATTTTTGAGTCTGGGGAATAATAACGGCGGAATCATATCCGCCGTGCGTTTCTCGCTCTTCTCCAGCTCATCTTGCGGGATTATGCGAATACTCATTCAGATGACTTTTCCTGTTTCTGGCGGACTTCACGGTACCAGCGCGGGTGATGTTTCTTCGCCCATGAGCTGGTAACCCATCCTTCCACCATCGCGGTAATGGTGCCTTTCACCCAAAGGGCGGCGTAAATGTGCACCATGATAACCACAATTAGCGCTACTGCGGCAAATGAATGCAGCATTAACGCGAATCGGATCACCGGGATTGAGAAAGCAGGTGCAAAATACGGACGCCAGATGACCACTCCGCTCACCAGCAACAGGACCAGGAAGATAATCGCCGCCCAGAATACGCATTTCTGGCCGAAGTTATAACGTCCCGTGTCACCTACTTCCTCGTTGACGACAATCTTACGAATATTCTTCGCCCAAAAGATATCATCCCGATTGATTAGATTGTGGTGCCAGTAACGGAAAAACATGATGATAAACGAGGCAAACATGATCACGCCGACAAACGGGTGCACAATTCGCGCCAGTTGCGGAGTGCCCATGATGTGCATCAGCCAGTTAAAAGACGGGAAGAGAAAGCCCATCCCGCTCACTGCCGCCAGAATGAAGCAGAAGGCAGTGATCCAGTGGTTGATGCGTTCCGGCGCCGTGTAGCGCACGATGGTGTCACGTCGTTTCATTTGCGCACCTCGTCTTTTTCTTCATGCAGGTTGTCTTCTTCCTCTTCCGCGCGGTTCGGGCCTACACCGACGTAGTGGAAGATACTGGCCGCAAATGTCGCTGCAAAGCCGACGGCTGCGAGAGGTTTCCAGATGCCTTTCCAGAATTTCACGGTGGCGCTGATTTCCGGGTTCTCCGGCAGGCCATGATACAGATTCGGCTTGTCAGCATGGTGCAATACGTACATGACGTGCGTACCGCCAACGCCTGCCGGATCGTACAGACCCGCGTTTTCGTAACCACGCGTTTTCAGCTCCGCCACACGCTCGCCTGCCAGCGTTTTCATCGACTCTTTAGTACCGAAATGAATCGCGCCGGTTGGGCAGGTTTTCACGCAGGCCGGTTCTTGCCCGACCACGACACGGTCAACGCACAGCGTACATTTGTAGACGCGATTGTCTTCCGGGTTGAGGCGCGGCACGTCGAACGGACAGCCTGCGATACAGTAGCCACAGCCGATACACTGCTCGGACTGGAAGTCGACGATACCGTTGGCATACTGAATGATTGCGCCTTCAGCCGGACACGCCTTCAGGCAGCCCGGATCGGCGCAGTGCATACAGCCATCCTTGCGGATAAGCCACTCCAGTTTGTCGTTCTGTTCCACTTCCGAGAAGCGCATTACCGTCCAGGATTTAGCGGTCAAATCAGCCGGGTTGTCGTACACCCCAACGTTGTTGCCCACTTCATCACGGATGTCGTTCCATTCAGAACAGGCCACCTGACACGCTTTACAGCCGATACAGGTGGTGACGTCGATAAGCTTCGCCACCTCTTCCTGGTGATCCCGCGCCTGAGGCGCGGGGGTGAAACCGTTAGTGGCGGAACGACGAATGATGTCTTGCGATTGATAAGCCATAGGTCGTCTCCGTTACACCTTTTCCACGTTCACGAGGAAGGACTTAAATTCCGGCGTCTGCGTGTTCGCATCACCGACGAATGGCGTTAACGTGTTAGCGATAAAGCCTTTTTTCGCCACACCTTCGTAGCCCCAGTGAATCGGAATACCGATGGTGTCGATATCCTGACCGTTGGCCTTCAGCGTGCGAATACGTTTAGTCACCACTGCTTTGGCTTTAATGTAGCCGCGGTTAGAGGAGACTTTGACGGTATCGCCATGAGAGATACCGAGCTTATTCGCCAGCTTCTCGCCAATTTCCACAAACTGTTCCGGCTGTGCGATGGCATTGAGCAGCGCATGCTTGGTCCAGTAGTGGAAGTGCTCGGTCAGACGATAGGTCGTACCGACGTACGGGAATTTATCTGCTTTACCCAGTGCTTCCGCGTCACCTTTAAAGATGCGCGCGGCAGGGTTAGAGATGACGTTCGGGTGCAGCGGGTTAGTTCCCAGCGGCGTTTCAAACGGCTCGTAGTGTTCCGGGAACGGACCTTCCGCCATCTTATCGATAGCAAACAGGCGTCCCATCCCTTCCGGCTGCATGATGAACGGCCCAACGTTGCTGCCAGGTGCGGCGGCGCTGTAGTCCGGAATATCCATCCCGCTCCATTTCGCCCCATCCCATTTCAGGATCTGACGTTTTGGATCCCACGGATTCCCCTGCGGGTCAGCAGACGCGCGGTTATACAGAATGCGTCGGTTGAGCGGCCACGCCCATGCCCAGCCCAGCGTGTTGCCAAGGCCTGATGGGTCGGCGTTATCGCGACGTGCCATCTGGTTGCCTTCCGGCGTCCAGCTACCGGCAAAAATCCAACAGCCGCTGGAAGTGGTGCCGTCGTCACGCAGTTGGGCGAACGAGCTAAGCTGTTGGCCTTTCTTAACGATGACTGCACCTGTTGCCGGGTCGATAATGTCGGCCAACGCTTTACCGTTGCTCTCCATCGCCACTTCTTCCGAAGCCGGTTCGTGTGGTGTGGAGTAGTTCCAGGTCATGCTCAGCACCTGTTCCGGGTTCGCGCCACCCTGCTCGGCATACATCTTGCGCATGCGCAGGAAGATACCGGCGAGGATTTCACCATCGGTAACGGCAATCCCCGGGGCATCCGCGCCTTTCCAGTGCCACTGCAGCCAGCGACCGGAGTTAACGATAGAACCGTTCTCTTCGGCGAAGCAGGTGGACGGCAGACGGAATACTTCGGTCTGGATTTTCGACGGGTCCACATCGTTCGACTCACCGTGGTTCTGCCAGAAGGTAGACGTTTCGGTGTTGAGCGGGTCGATGGTGACCAGGAATTTCAGTTTGGACAGTGAAGCCACGACCTTGTTTTTATTCGGGAATGACGCGACTGGGTTAAAGCCCTGGCAGATATAGCCATTCACTTTGCCCTGGTTCATCATCTCGAAGTACTGCAGCACGTCGTACCCTTTATCCCACTTCGGCAGCAAGTCGAAGCCCCAGCTGTTTTCCGCTGTCGCTTTATCGCCAAAGAAGGCTTTCATCATTGAGACGAAGAATTTCGGGTAGTTGCCCCAGTAGTTCACCTGACCTTCCAGCAACGGTTTTGGCGTGTTGGCGGCAAGGTAGGTTTGCAGGTCAGTCTGTTTTTCGCTCGGCAGCGTCATATAGCCCGGCAGGCTTTGTGACAGCAGGCCTAAGTCGGTCAGACCCTGAATGTTGGAGTGACCGCGCAGGGCGTTAACACCGCCGCCGGCCATCCCCATGTTGCCAAGCAGCAACTGGATCATCGCCATGGTACGGATGTTCTGCGCACCTACGGAGTGTTGTGTCCAGCCAAGGGCGTACAAGAACGACGCGGTTTTATCTTTGGCACTGGTTTCTGCGATGTACTCACAGACCTTCAGGAAGTCAGCCTTTGGCGTACCGCAGATATTTTCTACAACGTCCGGCGTATAGCGGGAGACGTGCTGTTTCAGCAGATTCCACACGCAGCGCGGGTGTTGCAGGGTGACATCGCGTTTGGCGAAGCCTTTTTCATCCAGTTCGTAGTTCCAGCTGGTTTTGTCATACTTGCGTTTGTCCGCATCGTAGCCAGTGAACAGGCCATCTTCGAAACCGTAATCCTCACGCACGATCAGGCTGGCGTTGGTATAGGCCTCAGTGTATTCGCGGTTGAATTTTTCGTTGTTCAGCAGGTACAGCAAGACGCCTGACAGGAAAGCAATGTCAGTACCGGAACGAATCGGCGCATAGAAATCAGCCACCGCTGCGGTTCGCGTAAAGCGCGGATCGATCACAATCAGCTTCGCGCCGTTGTGAATTTTAGCTTCCATCGCCCAGCGGAATCCGACCGGGTGGGCTTCAGCGGCGTTACCGCCCATCACCACAACGAGGTTGGCGTTTTTAATGTCGACCCAGTGGTTGGTCATCGCACCGCGACCAAATGTTGGAGCAAGACTTGCTACCGTTGGTCCGTGTCAGACGCGTGCCTGGTTGTCGACCGCGAGCATACCGAGCGCGCGGGAGAATTTTTGCGTTAAATAGCCGGTTTCGTTACTGGAAGCGGAAGCACACAGCATCCCAGTGGAAAGCCAGCGGTTAACGGTTACGCCTTCGGCGTTTTGTGCAACGTAGTTTGCGTCGCGGTCTTCTTTCATCAGCTTAGCGATGCGGTCAAATGCCTCATCCCAGCTAATCTGTTGCCACTTATCAGAGCCTGGTGCGCGGTATTCCGGGAATTTCAGGCGACTTTCGGAGTGGATGAAGTCCACAAGTCCTGCCCCTTTCGGGCACAACGCGCCACGGTTCACCGGGTGATCCGGGTCCCCTTCGATATGGAAGATGGATGCTTTGGCGTTTTTTGCTCCGTCACCGAGACTGTACATTAACAGTCCACAGCCAACGGAACAGTAAGTGCAGGTGTTACGGGTTTCGCGGGTACGCAGCAGTTTATATTGCCGTGTTTCCGCGAGCGCTACGCCGGGTGCAAAACCCAGTGCCGCTGCCGTGGTGCCTGCCATACCGCCAGCGCAGATCTTAAAGAACTGCCTTCTGCTGACCTGCATGGTTTGCTCCTTTTTCGACATTGTCACGTTCCCTTCACTTTTCCGTTACTCGAGCGTGAGGGAAGTGGTTGTTATTTTTCTTTGCGGACGGGACCGCAAAGGTCCAGAATTGGGTGAATTTCCCTCCCTCCAGGAGGGGTTTGTAAAGAATACCACAATGTTGGTATGCGTGTTCCAATATGGTTAAAAGAAAGTGAATAAGATTATTCGAGAAAACATCAAAAATGTGACGACTTTGACAGGATCGCGCCAGTTGACCCTCTGGAAACGCGAGGATTTGCAACATCCTCAGCCGGATGTCGTCGCTGAAGAAGTACCGGTTGCGCTGGTTTACAACGGGATTTCGCACGTGGTGATGATGGCGTCACCGAAAGATCTTGAGCACTTTGCGATGGGCTTTTCACTTTCTGAAGGCATTATTGAGCGCCCGCAGGATATCTACGCAATGGAAGTGGTTCCTTCCTGTAACGGATTAGAAGTGCAGGTTGAGCTGTCCAGTCGCCGATTTATGGGGCTGAAGGAACGTCGTCGCGCGCTGGCCGGTCGCACCGGTTGCGGCGTTTGTGGCGTGGAGCAGCTCAATGACATTGGCAAGCCAGTCCAGCCGCTGCCGTTTACCCAGACATTCGATCTGGCGAATCTCGATCACGCTTTACGCCATCTCAATAATTTTCAACCCGTGGGGCAACTGACAGGCTGCACGCACGCGGCTGCCTGGGTACAGCCGTCAGGTCATCTGGCGGGCGGGCATGAAGATGTTGGGCGTCATGTTGCGCTGGATAAACTGCTGGGGCGACGCGCAATCGAAGGGGAAACCTGGCAACAGGGCGCGGTATTAGTCTCCAGCCGCGCCAGCTACGAGATGGTGCAGAAGTCGGCGATGTGCGGCGTGGAGATCCTGTTTGCTGTTTCTGCAGCGACAACGCTGGCGGTAGAAGTTGCCGAGCGCTGCAACCTGACGCTGGTGGGCTTTTGCAAACCGGGCAGGGCGACGATTTATACACACCCCGAGCGTCTGATAGCTGAATAACAAGCATTCAATTATTTTGAATAAGACTGGCAAATCCTTCCGCTTTTAGTTGTGCGATGTGAGGGCTATTATTTATCACATCAAGGCACGGTGCCTTACTCAAACAACTAAGTTAAAGGGTTTATATCATGAAAAGCATCAAAACTTTTGTCGCAGTTATCGCTCTGGCTACTTCTTTCGGTTCTTTCGCTGCTCAGACAGTTACCGCAACCGGTTCTACGCTGGAAAGTGCTGAAGCAAAAATTGCCGCCCAGGCTGAACGTGCAGGCGCCAGCGATTATAAAATCACTCAGGCTTACACCGGCAACCGCGTGCACATGACTGCTGAACTGCTGAAATAAGATACCTCAGTACTGTCGAAAGAGCGCCCTTGAGGCGCTTTTTTAGTTTATGCCCGCTATTCTCAGCAATGCGGTCACCACCGCGGCGGCAACGATCACCACGATTAGCGGCAGCTTGCGCCAGGCGAGAAATACCGCGAAGCCAACCCCAAGAACCCGCGCCATACCGGCAAAGTGTTCGCCTTCGTAAAAGGTGGTCGCCAGCGCAACGGAGAACAGTAATACCGTTGCGGCGTCGGAAAGCAGCGCCTGCGAGCGTTCCGAGAACGCTAAACGACTCCCAAGCTTCGCTCCGCCTAAACGCATTAAATAGGTTCCCAGAGATAAGATGGCGATACCGACGATAAACAGCGTCATGTTGCCCATTATTTTTTCCTCGTCAGTAAGCCAAACAGTGAGAGCAAAACCGGTAAACCGACCGGCGCAAAGGGGATGGCGGCAAGCGACAACCCGGCACCGCTACAGGCGCGAATCAGTGTGGTGCGGTTTTTAAAGGCCGGGACCACTAAGGCCAATAAAATTGCAGGGAAGACGGCATCCAGACCGATGGTTTCCGGGGCGGGGAGCAGTTTGCCGACGCCCGCGCCGATCAGTGTGCCAACAGGCCAGAAAATAGCGACGCCCAGACCGCACAGCCAATAGGCTGCTTTACGTTGTTCGGGTGTTTTTTGCGACAGGCCGAATACTACGCTTTCGTCGTTCATGATATGACAGCCGAGGAAACTCGCAGCCCGGGAGCCCACAAGATCGCGCACCGTGACGCCAAACGGGATGTGTCGGGCGTTGACCAGTAAACCGGCAGCCGCAGCCGCCAGTGGGTTACCGCCGCTGGCGACGATGCCGATAAACATAAACTCGGATGCACCCGCCAGCACGGTAATAGAGAGCACAAACGGTACCCACAGCGGGAAGCCGTAGGCCATTGCCAGCGAGCCGTATGACATGCCGACTACGCCGACGGCCAGACAGACTAAAAATATTGCTTTTATTGTGTCGCCTTTGAGACTGGAAAAATAATGTTTCATACCATTTTAGCCATATCGAACGAATTTCCATTATAATGAACGCGACCAGTCAATATTACAAGTCGAACGATTCGTTCGATATAAAGAACATGGAGTCGTGAATGACCCAGCCCATCAGTATGATCGCGAAAAGCCTGGTGCGTGAACGTCAGCGCACCGGTTTGTCATTGGCAGAGATTGCCCGTCGCGCAGGGATTGCAAAATCGACACTCTCGCAATTGGAAGCGGGCAATGGCAATCCTAGCCTGGAAACGCTCTGGTCGCTGTGTGTGGCGTTGGATATTCCCTTTGCGCGCCTGCTGGAGCCGCAGGAACAAAAAACGCAGGTGATTCGCCGCGGCGAAGGAACAAAAGTTGTGGCTGAGCAGGCCCACTATCAGGCCATTTTACTGGCCGCCTGCCCACCGGGGGCACGGCGGGATATCTATCTGCTGCTGACGCAGCCGGGTGCGGATCGGATTTCACAGCCGCATCCGCCGGGATCGGTTGAACACATCATCGTGACGCAGGGTAAGGCGATGGTGGGATTGACGGAAGCACCGGAGGAGTTAGGCGAGGGCGACTATATTTGTTACCCCGCTGACCAGGCGCATATCTTTAAAGCGCTGGAGCCTGACACCCAGGCGATTCTGGTTTCTGAGCAGAACTAACTGTTATGTTGCGTTGTGCCGGATGCGGCGCGTTAGCGCCTTATCCGGCCTACAAGACTACTGCAAATAAAACACTTCTTTTAGCTCTGCGCTGACCGGACTGTTGTCTGGGTTGGTCGGCATTACGTCGCGCATATGCTTCCACCAACGTTGGCAAACGTCGGTGCTGGCAATGGCATTCCAGCGTTCTTCGGACTCAATCTCAACGGTGGCGAACAGCAGATTGCGCGCCTGATCGAGATAAATCGCGTAGTGATGGGCGCCGTGTGCTTTCAGCACCGCTTCCAGTTCTGGCCAGATGGGATTGTGCCGACGCTGGTACTCAACGTGCGCGTCGGCATTCACCTGCATTATAAAGGCCTTGCGAATCATAACGCCTCCAGATACAGCTCGCGGACCTCGTCGCGGCTGGCGGTGCGCGGGTTGCACGGCGCACACGGATCGGCCAACGCTTTATCCAGCCAGCCCTCAATATCCTCTTTCGTCACGCCAAGTGAACTAAAGCCCGCAGGAATACCGACACGCTTGCTGAGTGCACGAATCGCGTTGATGGCCTCCATACTTGCCGCTTCATCGCTCATGTCACGGGTATCGACGCCCATCGCCTGCGCTACGCGGGCAAAGCGCGCCACGGCGTTTGGACGGTTAAAGTTTTCGATTACCGGCAGCAGGATGGCGTTGCAGACGCCGTGTGGCAGATTATGGGTTGCGCCCGGCTGGTGCGCCAGCGCATGCACCAGACCGAGACCAGCGCTGTTAAAGGCCATCCCCGCCAGATACTGACCAAACGCCATTTGCTCACGAGCGTCGAGATTATGACCGTCGTCGACCGCTTTTGGTAGCCACAGGTTGATCAGGCGAATCGCTTCCAGCGCGTTAGCGTCGGTGAGCGGATGCGCACCAACGGAAACATAGGCTTCCACCGCGTGGGTTAAGGCGTCCATACCGGTTGCGGCGGTGACGGATGCCGGGATGTCCAGCATGACGCTGGCGTCATCCACGGCGATATCCGGGATGATATTCGGGTCGATGATCACCTCTTTGACCTTACGAGCAGAGTCGATAATGACCGCGTTGCTGGTCATCTCTGCTGCCGTACCGGCGGTGGTATTGATGGCGACCAGCGGTACACCCGCATTTTTAACTTTGCCTACGCCGGAGTAAGCAGTAGAAGGGCCGGGGTTGGCGGTCAGGATCTTCACCGCTTTAGCGGTATCGATCGGGCTACCGCCACCGAAGGCAATAATGTAGTCACATTTGGCGTCCTGATACGCCGCGAAACCTTTCTGCACCAGCTCTTCCGTCGGGTTTGGAAACACCTCATCAAACAGGTGGTAAGACATCTGATGTTCATCCAGCGCGGCAAACAGGCTATCCAGCAGGCCCAGCTTTACCAGTTGACCATCGGTGACGATCAGCGCTTTGCCCCATTGTTTATTCGCCACGAGGTTCGCCATATCGGCAATCGCGCCGGCGCCATGCAGGCTAATTTTTGGCAGTGCCAACATAAAGCTCATCACTATTCTCCTTAAAAAAATTCCCTGGTGCCCGATGGCGCTACGCTTATCGGGCCTACGGTGAAATGCGCACCGTCATGTAGGCCGGATAAGGCGAAGCTGCATCCGGCGTTGAGTGGGGAGGTATCAGTACAGCTCTATGGCGCTGGCCAGCGGCGTCACGCCGAAGCGTTTGCCAAGTGCGATCAGCTCTTCACGCGTAATGGTCTGCTTCATACCGCCCATCGAATAGATTTTGACTAAAACTTCAGCGGATTTCTCTGCGGTATCGATCAAACCGAACGCTTCGTCGAGGGTGGGTCCACTGCCGAACACGCCGTGGAATGGCCACAGTACCAGCGAGTGTTTCTGCATTTCCTCGGCGGTCGCCTGACCAATTTCATCTGTACCTGGCACCATCCACGGCAGAATGCCAACGCCATCCGGGAACACCACCAGGCACTCGGTGCTGCCTTCCCACAGCTTGCGGGTAATCAGCGCGGTGTTGTTTTCCAGCACGTAGGTCAGAGCGATCAGGTTGGTGGCATGGCAGTGCATGATCACGCGGTCTTTACCGTTCGTCGCTTTAATGCGTTCGCAGTGAGAGAGGAAGTGAGCCGGCAGTTCAGAGGTCGGTACGGCCTCGTGAGTCAGGCCCCAGAGGATGTGGTAGCCCGCACCGTCGCTGTCGATTTTTACCACGCCCAAATTGGCTGCTGGATCGAGCTGGACGTTGCGGAAAAATTTCCCCGAACCGGTGACGATAAACGGCGTATTCGCCAGCAGCGGCATCGGCTGACTCAGCGCGATATAGCGTGGTTTTTCGTGGAAATCGGCGCTAAATGGCGCGATATCTGCTTCATCAAGACGCAGCGTCAGGTTACCGCCGTTACGCTCGTCCCAGCCTTTCAGCCACGCATCAGAAGTGGCTTTGATCATCCCCTGGACGAACCAGGAAGTAGTAATGTTTTGCATGTTCGGTGTTCCTGTTTATTGCCCGAACGTTATCGGGTCTTACATAGGCCGGATAAGCGAAGCACCATCCGGCAATCGTGTTTCATTCATTGCCGGATGGCGACGCGGGGCGTCTTATCCGGCCTACAAGCCAGGTGTCACGGTTAGCTACGTTTGCTCAAAATCTCTTTTTCATAAGTGCGCACGCTGTCCAGCCACTGGCTGCCCGCAGGCGTGTCGTGACGCTGGCAATACATCTCCCAGACGGCCTGCCACGGCAGCGATTTTTGCTCTTCCAGCAGGGCCAGGCGTGCGGTGTAGTCGCCGCTGGCTTCGAGCTGGCGCAGTTGCTCGGTCGGTTCTAACAGCGCGCGCAGCAGGGCTTTTTTCATATTGCGGGTACCGATCACCCACGCGGCGATGCGGTTAATGGAGGCGTCGAAGAAGTCGAGGCCGATGTGTACGCGGTCAAACAGGTTGTGGCGCACGATCTCGCTGGCAATCGCCTGCGTTTCATCATCTAGCAGCACCACGTGATCGCTGTCCCAACGCACTGGGCGGCTGACATGCAGCAGCAGGCGCGGCACGTACAGCATGGCGGCGGAGATTTTGTCGGAAATCACTTCGGTCGGATGGAAGTGACCCGCATCCAGACACAGCGCCGTCTGGCGACTGGTGGCGTAACCCATGTAGAACTCGTTAGAGCCCACGGTGTAGCTTTCCGCACCGATGCCAAACAGCTTGCTTTCGACGGCATCGATATGGTGCGCCGGGTCTAGTTTCTCGCTGATCACTTCGTCCAGCGCGTCCAGCAGACGTTGGCGCGGCGCTAAACGATCAACAGTGATGTCTTTCATGCCATCCGGGATCCAGATGTTCATCACTGATGGCGTACCCAACTGCTCGCCAAAATACGCCGAGACGCGACGGCTGGCTTTGCAGTGATCGATCCAGAACTGGCGAATGGTGTCATCGGCGTGGGCCAGCGTGAAACCGTCGGCGCTCAGCGGGTGTGAGAAGCAGGATGGGTTGAAATCCAGTCCTAACTGGTTCGCTTTCGCCCACTCCACCCAGTTTTTAAAGTGCTCAGGTTTGATTTGATCGCGGGCAACCGGCGTATCAGATTCCAGATAGATCGCGTGCAAATTCAGACGTTTTGGACCCGGAATCAGGCTCAGCGCCTGCTCCAGATCGGCCCGCAGTTCGGTGGCGTTACGCGCTTTACCCGGATAGTTACCGGTAGCCTGAATACCGCCAGTGAGCGAACCTTCCGGATTTTCGAAACCGGCGACATCATCGCCCTGCCAGCAGTGCATGGAGATCGGCAGACGATCGAGCTGGCGTAAGGCCGCCTCGACATCAATGCCTACCGCGGCGAAACGCAGTTTTGCCAGTTCCCAGGCTTGTTCAAGTTGAGTGGTCATGCGCAAAGCTCCTTTGTCTGTCGTAGTGATTGAAACTGCGCCTGGTAGCGGGCAATTTCACTTTCAGGATTGGGAATGAAGGTGGTCAGTTCGTAGTTAGCGCGCACCACCTGACGGAAATCATCAACGTTGTTCAGCTCGTCCAGCGTCATCAGCTGGATGCCAATATTGCCGAGCGTGGAGGCCTCAATTGGCCCGGACATCACGCGAATACCGCAGGCATCCGCGCACAACTGGTTCAGTAAGGTGTTCTGGCAGCCGCCACCGACAATGTGCAGTTGGCTAAATGCTGCACCACGCAGTTGTGCCAGCTCTTGCAGGATGTCGGCGTACAGCAACGCCAGGCTGTCGAAGATACAGCGCGCCAGTTCGGCGTTTTGCAGGGGTACGGGTTGGCCTGATTCACGGCATGCTGCCTGAATTTCTGCACTCATATCGTCGGGGTTGATAAAGCGATCGTCGTTCGGGTTTATCAGGAATTGACAAGCCGGCAGCGCTTGCGTTTGGCTGATAAGCGTTGGCAGGTCGGAAATCTGGCGCTCTTTTAATACGCGCTGGAGCAGCCACAGCCCCATAATATTTTTCAGGACACGGTAGCGCCCTTCCGCGCCGCCTTCGTTGGTGATATTCGCCGCCAGTGCCGCATCGTTGGTATACGGCGTTCTGCTCTCAAAGCCCATCAGCGACCAGGTCCCGGAAGAGAGATAGGCGCTGTTTTTGTCGGCCAGCGGAGAAGCAATGACCGCGCTGGCCGTGTCGTGACTGGCGACGGCTACGACCGGAATTTGATTTTTCTGCGGGCAAATCCAGTGACCAATTACGTTCCCCGGATGCGTCGGACGACCAAACCAGGCTTTGTCTGCTCCGGTCCACGCCAGCAGAGTGTCATCCCAGTCGTCGGTATTAATATTGACTAACTGGGTGGTGGTGGCATTGGTGTATTCCCAGTTCATTTTGCCGGTCAGGCGAAAGCTGAAGTAGTCGGGGATCAGCAGGGCATGGGCCACCTGCGGGAGCAGTTCTGGCTGTTGTTCAACCAGCGCACGCAACTGATACAGGGTGTTAAAGGGCAGAAACTGAATGCCGCTACGGCGGTAAATTTCACCTTTACCCGGCTGCGCCATCGCTTGCGCCATAATGCCGGTCGTGCGGCTGTCACGGTAAGAGACCGGCAGACCGACACGTCGACCGACGTTATCGATCAGAACGTAATCCACGCCCCAGGTATCAATGCCGATGCTGTCTATCCGAATGCCTTCATCGCAGACTTTTTTCAGGCCAAGACGAATATCGTTTTCCAGGCTGTCGATGTCCCAGGTGTCAAAACCGTCTGTTTTTTGCAGGCAGTTCACGAAGCGGTGGATTTCACGCAGCGTCAGGGTGCGGTGTTCACTGTCGTAACGCGCCAGCATTACGCGCCCACTGGATGCGCCGAGATCGACTGCGACACAATGGCGAAAAGTCATAGCGAGGTCCTTCTGAGTTTTATTGCATTCAGTCTAAGAACCCCAGATAACGCGTACCTTCTTGACAGTGACAGCCACAATTAGCGGCTGGCAACATGGCAAAGGTGAACGTGATGCTGTTCACAATTTCTATTAATAGGGTCGGTTTTAGCGGATGTGACGTCTTCCGCAATTCCCGATCTTTCCCGCCATTTCTTGAAGAATTGACCGTGTTTACGCACTTTGGCGTCAAAAATTTAAGGTGAGGGTGATAACCCTTAATTACTATTCAGCCATGTTCATTTGATCGGGAAGGATGTCATCATGACGATATTGCATTGCGTGGATTTTTTTCCGACAGGTAAAGCGCCAGTGGCTATTGAACCGCGGCTTCCTCAACCTGCGTTTCCAGAACATCATCATGATTTTCATGAAATTGTGGTGGTCGAACATGGAACGGGGATCCATGTGTTCAACGGACAGCCTTACACCATCAGCGGCGGTACGGTGTGTTTCGTTCGCGATCATGACCGGCATTTATATGAACATACTGACAATCTGTGCCTGACCAATGTGTTGTATCGCTCCCCGGATGCGTTTCAATTTCTGGCTGGGCTGAATCAGCTTTTACCTCAGGAACAGAATGGGCAGTATCCTTCGCACTGGCGGGTGAATCAGGGTGTGTTGCAGCAGGTTCGACAACTGGTGGGGCAGATGGAAGCGCTCGGTGAGGGGATGGATACACCAACGGCGGCAAATCGCGAGATCCTGTTTATGCAGTTGCTGGTGCTGCTGCGTAAAAGCAGCCTGATGGAAGCAGCGACCGATAACGACGCGCGGCTTAACCTCCTGATGGCGTGGCTGGAAGATAACTTTGCCGACGAGGTATGTTGGGAGGCGCTGGCCGAGAAGTTTTCCCTCTCTTTGCGTACTCTGCATCGCCAGCTCAAACAGCAAACCGGATTGACGCCGCAGCGCTACCTTAACCGCTTGCGGCTGATCAAGGCTCGGCATCTGCTTCGTCACAGTGATGATAGCGTGACAGACATCGCTTATCTCTGCGGATTCGGCGACAGTAACCACTTTTCGACGCTTTTTCGCCGTGAGTTCAAGTGGTCGCCACGCGATATTCGCCAGGGGCGCGATCTCGTTGTGGCAAGCAGCCTCCAGTAACGCGAAAGCTATCAACGTTTTTTATCGCCGAATCTCAGATAATCATGTCCCTTAACGCCGGATGGCGGCTACGCCTTATCCGGCCTACAGATTACGTGACACGTAGCCGCCACCCGGCAGGGAATATTGTGATGGCGAACCATCTGGTCCTTCTGAAATCAGACTTTTTTGCGCATGAGCAGCAGGCTGTCGCCGTAGCCGATCGTTATCCGCAGGATGTCTTTGCTGAGCATACCCATGAGTTTTGCGAGCTGGTTCTGGTCTGGCGCGGTAATGGCCTGCATGTCCTGAACGATCGCCCGTACCGGATAACCCGTGGCGATCTGTTTTACATTCGCACCGAAGATAAACACTCCTACACTTCCGTTAACGACCTTGTGCTGCAAAATATCATCTACTGCCCGGAGCGGTTGACGCTGAATGTTGACTGGCAAGGGGCGATCCCCGGATTTGATGGTGCGCCAAGGCACCCGCACTGGCGACTCGGTAGCGTTGGCATGAGCCAGGTCAGACAGGTGATAAGCCAGCTTGAGCATGAAAGTAATCAACGTGATGCGCAGGCTTTTACCATGGCTGAGCTGCTGTTCGGGCAACTGGTGACCCACCTTAAGCGGCATCGTTATGCAACGGATACGCTCCCGGCGACGTCGAGCGAAACGCTGCTGGATAAACTGATCACCGCGTTAGCCGGTAGTCATGAGCATGCGTTCGAACTGAATAAGTTTTGCGAGCGCGAACGGTGCAGCGAGCGCGTTTTGCGCCAGCAGTTTCGCAGCCAGACCGGGATGACCATCAACCAGTATCTCCGCCAGGTGCGGGTCTGCCATGCTCAGTATCTGCTCAAGCATAGCCGGTTAATGATCAGTGAGATTTCCATGCGCTGTGGCTTTGAGGACAGTAACTACTTTTCGGTGGTGTTCACGCGGGAAACCGGGATGACGCCCAGCCAGTGGCGTCATCTCAGCACCCAACATGATTAGCTGGCCATTCCCAGACCCACAATGTTTGCCGCGACAATGATCACCACGCAGCCAAGGCTTAGCACACTGACCGGACGGCGACCCGCGTTTTTCCACTCTTTCAGCACCAGCCCGACAATCCCGCCGCACAGAACATAGAAGCTCATGTGCAGCATCCAGCTTACATAATCATATTGAGCCGGAATACGCGCGTGGCCCCAGGCGTAGAAGAAGAATTGCAAATACCACATCAGGCCACCAAGCGCAGACAGCAGCACGTTGGTGATAATCAGTGGTTTGGCTAACGAGAAGTCGGCTTTTATCGACAAGTTTTTCACTTTTGCCAGACGAATGAAGCAAAAGCCCAGGTTGACTAACGCGCCGCCGCCCATGATAACCACGTAGCTGGGCAGGGCGACATACAATGGATCGACACCCAGCGCGGCGGCGGCATCGTGCATTGGTTTAGCGGCGTTCATCGCAAATGACATCCCGGCGGAGAAAATGCCGCACATGACCGCCAGAACCAGCCCTTTTTTCAGGTTGAACTCTTCCGCTTTGATGCCCATTTTGCGTTCTTTTAACTGACCGGCCCGAGTCACAATACCGACGCCAATCAGCGCGACCAGTACGCCAAGCAGCGTCATGCGTCCGCCGGAAGTATTGATCAGCACATCAAAGTTGCCGTTGATAATTGGGGTCATCAGCGTGCCGACAATCAACGTAATCCCAATTGCAATGCCGATCCCCATCGACATACCGAGATAGCGCATGGTCAGACCATAGTTGATATTGCCAATCCCCCACATCGCGCCGAACAGAAACACCGGAGCCAGCGTAGAGAGGCTGAAAGAACTGAAGTAGGCCCAGAAATTGGGAAGCAACATGGCGCTAATGGTCCATGGCAGGATAAGCCAAGAGACGATCCCGCCAACCGACCACATCGTTTCCCATGACCAATGTTTGACTTGTTTGAACGGGGCATAGAAACAGGCGGCACTGGCTGCGCCTATCAAATGCCAAAAGATACCCATCGTAATCGCGTTACTCATGACTTAATCCTCGTTATTTTTTATCGTCGGTAATGACCCCTCCGACCAAACGAGTTTAAAAATTACGCAGGGTGTTAACCTTTTAACGATTGCCGCCATTTTGCGCATGTTGGCAATCATCACGTTAACTGGGTGATTCGGTTCACATCTTTAGCAATCAACATGCGCTATTAAAACCTTGTAAAAAGTACGGCATTGATAATCATTTTCAATATCATTTAATTAACTATAATGACCCAACTGCTTACGCGGCGTTAACACAGGCCGCCCGACAATACTGGAGATGATTATGAGTTATACACTGCCATCCCTGCCGTACGCTTATGATGCCCTTGAACCGCACTTCGATAAGCAGACGATGGAAATCCACCATACCAAACACCACCAGGCTTACGTAAACAACGCGAACGCTGCGCTGGAAAGCCTGCCAGAATTCGCCAGCCTGTCCGCTGAAGAGCTGATCACCAAACTGGATCAACTGCCAGCAGACAAGAAAACCGTACTGCGTAACAACGCGGGCGGTCACGCTAACCACAGCCTGTTCTGGAAAGGCCTGAAAACCGGTACTACGCTGCAGGGTGACCTGAAAGCGGCTATCGAACGTGACTTTGGCTCCGTTGACAACTTCAAAGCTGAATTTGAAAAAGCAGCGGCAACCCGCTTTGGCTCCGGCTGGGCGTGGCTGGTGCTGAAAGGTGACAAACTGGCTGTTGTTTCCACCGCCAACCAGGATTCCCCGCTGATGGGTGAAGCTATCTCTGGCGCTTCCGGTTTCCCAATCGTGGGCCTGGATGTTTGGGAACACGCTTACTACCTGAAATTCCAGAACCGTCGCCCGGACTACATCAAAGAGTTCTGGAACGTCGTGAACTGGGACGAAGCTGCCGCGCGTTTCGCAGCAAAAAAATAAATTCTATGCTTTAACGAAGCCCTGCAAGCGATGCTTGTGGGGTTTTTTTGTGATCAAACTCAATATAAAAACAATGATCCACTTAAATTGAAACGAGGTTTTATTATGCGAGTGGGATCACTTTTATAGTCTCTATGAATGTCTATCTTCTTTTCATCAAGACGGGCGCATCTCAAAGCAAGATGCAATCGCCCATAAAAATTGCCCCATTTTTATGTCTACAGGTGATGGAAATGCAGATCAAACGTACGATAGAGAAAATCCCAGGCGGTATGATGCTGGTGCCGCTTTTCCTGGGCGCGTTGTGTCACACCTTTTCCCCCGGCGCCGGGAAATACTTCGGCTCCTTTACCAACGGTATGATCACCGGTACGGTACCTATCCTGGCGGTCTGGTTCTTTTGCATGGGGGCGTCGATCAAGCTAAGCGCCACCGGCACCGTGCTGCGTAAATCAGGTACGTTAGTCATAACCAAGATTCTGGTGGCGTGGGTGGTTGCAGCGATTGCCTCACGCATTCTGCCGGAACATGGCGTAGAGGTCGGATTCTTCGCTGGGTTGTCTACGCTGGCGCTGGTGGCCGCGATGGATATGACCAACGGCGGGTTGTATGCCTCGATTATGCAGCAGTACGGCACCAAAGAAGAGGCTGGGGCGTTTGTCCTGATGTCGCTGGAGTCTGGCCCGCTGATGACCATGGTGATTCTGGGAACTGCCGGGATCGCGTCGTTTGAACCGCACGTATTTGTTGGCGCAGTATTGCCGTTCCTGATTGGTTTTGCGCTGGGTAATCTGGATCCTGAGCTGCGGGAATTCTTCAGTAAGGCCGTGCAGACGCTGATCCCGTTCTTTGCCTTCGCATTAGGTAACACCATTGATTTGAGCGTGATTGCTCAGACCGGCGTGCTGGGTATTCTGCTGGGCGTGGCAGTGATTATCATCACTGGTATTCCATTGATTATCGCCGATAAACTGATTGGTGGTGGCGATGGTACGGCGGGGATTGCGGCTTCCAGTTCTGCGGGGGCGGCGGTTGCTACGCCTGTGCTGATTGCTGAAATGGTTCCGGCATTTAAACCGATGGCACCGGCAGCAACTTCCCTGGTCGCCACGTCGGTGATTGTGACCTCCATTCTGGTGCCGATTATCACGTCTATCTGGTCGAAAAGGGCCAAAGCAAGGGCGGCAGAAATTGATCTTCGTGGCACCGTGAAGTAAGTCTCTTAAGCCGGATGGTCTGCACCATCCGGCTTAATTATTTACCCTTTGACGACAAACACCTCATCGATTGTTCTACACTCACTCTCGTTCAACTCTCCACCGGCATTACGTGACACGCCGGAGCAATAGCCAAACTTACGCGATACCACGGTTTTGATGGTGGTGACAAAATCTTCGCCGATGGCATAGATGGACATGTAGGTGCCAATCTGGTCCTGAATATCGCGAAGCGCTGCCAGGTCGCCCTGCTTAAACGCTTCCCGCGCGCTGACAAACAGTTCCGGCATGACGTTGTTCAACCCTGAAATAATCCCTGCGCCACCTGCCAACAGGTTGGGAATATAGTATTCGTCGTAGCCGGACAGCACGGCAAAATCCTCCCGCACGGCGCGGGTGGTCTGAATCATACTGCGAGTATGAGACTGGCAGTCGACGGTGTCTTTGATACCAGCGAAATTCGGGAACTCAGCGGCGAGGGAGGCAACCAGCTCTGGGGTTAAATCGCAGCCGGTGCGTGCCGGGAAGTTATAGGCAAACCATTTGCCGCTGAGTTTCTGCCCCAACTGGCGGAAGTAACTCAGCAGCTGTTTCGCCGTTTGTCCGTAGTAGTAGGGCGGCAGGATCATCACGGCATCGTAACCTGAGAGATACGCTTCCTGCGCCATCAACAATACATCATTCTGGCAGGTGGATGAGACGTTGGCGACCATCTTCAGCGAGCTCATGGCGCGGGCCTCACGGATCAGCAACAGCCTTTCTTCGAGCGTAAAGGAAGCAAATTCCCCGATGCTGCCCATCAGCAAAATCACATCGATTTTGGCCTCGGTAAGGCGTTTGAGATGCTGGTTTAGACCGTTGAGATCGATCTTACCGTCATTGTCCATTGGCGTAATGGAAGGACACCAGACGCCAGCAAATTGCGATTGACCAGTCACGTTGTCGACTCCTTATTTGAAATGATGTTTCAAAACCAGCTTACATTGATAGCATGTGTCCCTAAGTTTCATGTGAACCGTGCTCTCATTTTGAGCGACTGGGGTAAAATAAATGTGGTGTAATGGGGGAAATTTATCGGGAGAGGGAACAGATGCGATATCCGGTCGATGTTTTTACGGGCAAAGTTCGGGACTACACGGGAAGCCGTCCCAGCGCGATTGCTAAAGTCCAGATTGACGGTGAGCTGATGCTGACCGAACTGGGGCTGACGGGAGATGAACAGGCGGAAGCGAAAATTCATGGCGGGCCGGATCGCGCGCTGTGTCACTATCCGCGTGAACACTATCAGCACTGGAGACAAGCGTTTCCGGAGCAGGCGGAGCTATTTGTCGCGCCCGCGTTTGGTGAGAACCTCTCTACTGAGGGGCTGACTGAAGAGAATGTGTATATTGGCGATATTTTCCAGTGGGGAGAAGCGTTGATTCAGGTCACGCAGCCGCGCTCGCCGTGCTTTAAGTTGAATTTCCATTTTGGCATCAGCGATATGGCCTGCCAGATGCAGGATGCAGGTAAGACGGGCTGGCTGTGCAGCGTCGTCGCGGCAGGGCTGGTATCTGCAGACGCGCCGTTGATCCTGGCGTCACGCGTGAGCGACGTCAGCGTGCGGGAGGCAATTGCTATCGCCTGGCATATGCCGTTTGATGATTCGCAATATCACCGTTTACTGTCGGCTGCCGGGTTGTCAAAAAGTTGGACCAGAACGATGCAAAAGCGTCGTTTAAGCGGCAAGATCGAAGACAATTCCCGCCGTTTGTGGGGGAAATAATTCCCCCTGTCCGTGGAGGCCGGATGAGGCATTACGCCGCCATCCGGCAACACAGAGAGACTCAGGAACGCTTATACAACGGTAACCAAATTACCAGCCGTAAACCACCCAGCGGGCTGTCTTCGGCCTTCACCCAGCCACGATGCTGCTGGATTGCGGTTTCAACAATCGCCAGACCCAGACCTGTTCCGCCAGACTCGCGATCGCGCGCCTCATCGGTACGATAGAACGGACGGAAAATCTGTTCTCTGTCTTCAGGGCTTACACCTGGGCCATCGTCGTCCACGGTGATGGTAATCCCGTCGATATCCACCGCGAAGCCAACTTCAATCTTCGTATGTGAATAGCGCAGGGCATTGCGCACAATGTTTTCCAGCGCACTTTCCAACGCATTTGGGTTACCGTACAGCGGCCACGGGCCCGGCGGGAAATTCACCGTGAGCGATTTACCCATCTGCTCAGCTTCAAAGGCGGCGTTATCCAGCACTTCGCCCCACAGCTGATTAGCTTTCACCGTTTCACTGACCAGCGCGTTTTTCTGCTGATTACGTGACATCACCAGCAGGTCGTTGATCATGCTGTCTAGTCGGTGTGCTTCTGTTTCAATGCGCTCCAGCTCTTTGCTCTCACCGCTACGACGGCGCAGCAGAGCGGTACCCAGTTGCAGACGCGTTAGCGGTGTTCTCAGCTCGTGAGAGATGTCCGACAGCAGACGTTGCTGCGTGGTCATCATCCGTTCCAGCGCCGTCACCATCTGGTTAAAGCTGGCACCTGCCGCCAGAAACTCCTGCGGACCGGCTTCCAGCTCCGGATGTTGACGCAGGTTGCCCTGGGCCACTTCATCCGCAGCGTTTTTCAACTTACGCGCTGGTTTCGCCAGACTCCAGGCAAGCCAGAGCAATAGCGGAGAGCTGACTAACATGGTGACGATCAGCAATAACAGCGGTCGGTCAAACAGCAGGTTGATAAAGTCAGATTGTGAGCTGCTGGCTGGTCGAATGAGATACAGTTGGTAGTTATCTTCACCGTCTCTGACGGAGAAAGGCCCCACCATCTCAACGCGACCGTATTTTTTCTTTTGCGGATGGTCGGCGTTATCGGCCTGACCAATAAAGTTACGAATGATCTGCATTTCATTGCGTTCTGCGCCGATCACGCGTCCTTCCGTCGTAACAAGTAATAACCGCTGTCCTGGTGGCGCCCACTTGTCTATCGCCCGAAACAAGCGACGCCACCACATCAAATCGTTGGGTGGATCGTTCGCCAGTTCAGCTTCAACGTGTTGCTCAATCATTAACCCCTGGCGCTGCTCGCTGTCCAGTAGCTCGGTCATCTGGCGTGAGTCGAGCTTGGGTAACATCAGTACCAACATCAACACCAGTGCCAGCGTCAACCAGAAGATGGCAAAGATGCGCGCGGTTAAGCTCCCTATCATGAAGCGGAAACCATCAGGTAGCCGCGACCACGCAGGGTTTTAAACCACGGGTGTCCGTCTTTACGCTCTGGCAGCTTACGACGCAGGTTCGAGATATGCATATCGATAGCGCGATCGAAAGGCGTCAGGCGTTTACCCAGCACTTCCTGGCTCAGGTGCTCACGCGAAACCACCTGACCGAGATGCTGTGCCAGCAAATAAAGCAGGGTGAATTCGGTGCCGGTTAACTCCAGAATTTGCCCGTCAAAGCTGGCTTCCTGGCGACCCGGATTAAGGCTTAACGCATCTACTTCCAGAGTCGGCGAGCCGTTATCGCTGTTCTGCTGCTGTTCGCTCCAGTGTGAGCGACGCAGAATAGCGCGGATGCGCGCGACCAGTTCACGGTCGTTAAACGGTTTGGGTAAATAGTCGTCCGCGCCCAGCTCAAGGCCAAGTACGCGATCCAATTCGCTGCCGCGAGCGGTCAGCATGATTACGGGTGTCTGGTGTGTCTGACGAAGTGCTTTCAGCGTATCAATGCCGTTTTTCTTCGGCATCATGACGTCGAGCAAAAGTAAATCGATGCTGTCATCCAGAAGCTCAAGCGCCTGTTCCCCATCATAGGCAACCAGCACATCGAAACCTTCCATTTCGAGCAACTCCTTTAACAGGGAAGTCAGCTCTCGGTCATCATCAACTAACAGGATTTTATTCATTGTTTACGTACCTCCGAGGCAGAAATTACGTCATCAGGCGTCGCTAATCTATGACTTTACGTTGTTTTACACCCCCTGACGCATGTTTGCAGCCCGAATCGTAAACTGTCTCTCGTTGAATCGCGACAGAAAAGATTTTGGGAGCAAGTGATGGGCAAAGTTAGCGCTGCCGTCATGGCCTCAACGCTGGCACTCAGTACATTTAGCCATGCAGCTGAAGTCGTCACAGGCGATCACTGGCACCTGGGTGAAGGCTCATCGCAACGTAGCGTTCAGAGCCACATGTTTGACGGTATCAGTTTAACCGAACATCAACGTCAACAGATGCGAGATTTAATGCAGCAGGCAAGACACGAACAGCCTCCTGTTAATGTTAGCGAAATGGAGACAATGCATCGCCTTGTCACCGCAGAGAAATTTGATGAAAGCGCAGTGCGCGCTCAGGCAGAAAGAATGGCGCAAGAACAGGTTGCCCGCCAGGTTGAAATAGCCAGGATCCGCAACCAGATGTATCGCCTGTTAACGCCCGAGCAGCAAGCGGTTTTAAATGAGAAACATGAACAACGAATGGAGCAATTGCGCGACGTAGCGCACTGGAAAAAAAGCTCATCGTTGAATTTATTGAGTAGTAGCAACTCACGTTCCCAGTAGTAACCCTGTTTTCCTTGCCATAGACACCATCCCTGTCTTCCCCCACATGATGTGGGGGTTTTTTTTGCCCAAAATTTGTCACTCGGTTATTGCCTGACTGTTTTACTTCATCCGTTATACTAGCGGCATATTCTGGCTGGAGTGTTTATGAATCATACCTATGGGCGGCTGGTGAGCCGGGCGGCAATCGCGGCGACCGTGATGGCATCGCTGTTACTTTTGATCAAAATTTTTGCGTGGTGGTACACCGGATCGGTCAGTATTCTGGCTGCACTGGTGGATTCTCTGGTGGACATCGCGGCGTCGTTAACCAACCTGTTGGTGGTGCGCTATTCGCTGCAACCGGCCGATGATGAACATACGTTCGGACACGGAAAAGCGGAATCACTGGCGGCGCTGGCGCAAAGCATGTTTATTTCCGGTTCGGCGCTGTTTTTATTCCTGACCGGGATTCAGCATCTCATCCAACCGACGCCGATGAAAGATCCCGGCGTTGGGGTGGTTGTCACCATCATTGCGTTAGTGTGTACAATCATTCTGGTCTCGTTTCAGCGCTGGGTAGTGAAGCGTACGCAAAGTCAGGCCGTTCGGGCAGATATGCTTCATTATCAGTCTGATGTTATGATGAACGGTGCGATTCTCATTGCGCTCGGGCTGGCATGGTACGGCTGGCATCGTGCGGATGCCTTGTTTGCGCTCGGGATTGGCATCTATATTTTATATAGCGCATTACGCATGGGGTATGAGGCAGTGCAATCTTTGCTGGATCGCGCTTTACCCGATGAGGAACGTCAGGAAATTATTGATATCGTGACGTCATGGCCTGGGGTCAGCGGCGCTCACGATCTTCGCACGCGGCAGTCAGGGCCGACCCGCTTTATTCAGATTCATTTGGAAATGGAAGATAATCTGCCGCTCGTTCAGGCGCATTTAGTGGCTGAACAGGTTGAGCAGGCAATTTTACGGCGTTTCCCGGGATCGGATGTCATCATTCATCAGGATCCCTGTTCAGTCGTACCCAAGGAAGGCAAGGTGTTTGAGCTTTCATAATTCGTTGTAAAAAGTGAACCGGGCCAGCATTTTGTGTATAAATTACCACCATTTGGCCTGACCTGAATCAATTCAGCAGGAAGTGATTGTTATACTATCTGCATATTCGTTGGATCGTTTCGATATGCGGAATCGACTTCCGGCAGCAGATTTCATTTTGCATTCCAAAGTTCAGAGGTAGTCATGATTAAGAAAATCGGTGTGTTGACAAGCGGCGGTGATGCGCCGGGCATGAACGCAGCAATCCGTGGTGTTGTACGTGCAGCGTTGACGGAAGGGCTGGAAGTCATGGGGATCCATGATGGCTACCTGGGTTTGTATGAAGACCGTATGGTCCAGCTTGACCGCTACAGCGTATCCGACATGATCAACCGTGGCGGTACTTTCCTCGGTTCAGCTCGCTTCCCGGAATTCCGCGACGAAAACGTGCGTGCGGTGGCTATCGAAAACCTGAAAAAGCGTGGCATTGATGCGCTGGTTGTTATCGGCGGTGACGGTTCTTACATGGGTGCAAAACGCCTGACTGAAATGGGCTTCCCGTGCATCGGTCTGCCGGGCACTATCGACAACGATATCAAGGGCACCGACTACACCATCGGTTACTTCACCGCTCTGGGTACTGTAGTAGAAGCGATTGACCGTCTGCGTGATACCTCTTCTTCTCACCAGCGTATTTCCATCGTTGAAGTGATGGGCCGCTACTGTGGCGATCTGACCCTGGCGGCTGCAATTGCCGGTGGTTGTGAGTTCGTAGTGGTTCCGGAAGTGGAATTCAGTCGCGACGATTTGGTTGCTGAAATCAAAGCGGGCATCGCGAAAGGTAAAAAACACGCAATCGTAGCGATCACTGAACACATGTGTGACGTTGACGAACTGGCGCATTACATCGAGAAGGAAACGGGCCGCGAAACGCGTTCGACCGTGTTGGGTCACATTCAGCGTGGTGGTTCCCCGGTTCCTTACGATCGTATCCTGGCATCCCGTATGGGCGCATATGCTATTGAACTGCTGCTGGCAGGTCATGGCGGTCGCTGTGTCGGTATTCAGAACGAGCAACTGGTTCACCACGATATCATCGATGCTATCGAGAACATGAAGCGTCCATTCAAAGGTGACTGGCTGGACTGCGCGAAAAAACTGTACTGATTGTTTTTTGTTGCCCGGTGGCGCTTCGCTTACCGGGCCTACAGAGTGTACTCTTGTAGGCCGGATAAGGCGTAAGTCGTCATCCGGCACAACCTTCCTCATTTATTCCCCGAAGTTATAGCAAATCTTTTTTTATTCTTTAATGTTTGGATGCCTTTCTGGCACGCTTTGCTCATCACAACATCACATAAGAGAGCTGGGCGATGAACAAATGGGGCGTAGGGTTAACATTATTGCTGGCATCGACCAGCGTTCTGGCAAAGGATATTCAGTTACTTAACGTATCGTACGATCCAACACGTGAACTGTACGAGCAGTACAATAAAGCCTTCAGCGCGCACTGGAAGCAGGAAACGGGCGATAACGTCGTGATCCGCCAGTCACACGGCGGCTCTGGTAAACAGGCGACCTCTGTCATCAACGGTATTGAAGCCGATGTCGTGACGTTGGCACTGGCATATGACGTGGATGCCATTGCTGAACGTGGTCGAATTGATAAAAACTGGATTAAGCGCTTGCCGGATAACTCCGCGCCTTACACCTCCACCATTGTCTTCCTGGTCCGCAAAGGCAACCCCAAACAAATTCATGACTGGAACGATTTGATCAAACCGGGCGTGTCAGTGATTACACCAAACCCGAAAAGCTCAGGCGGCGCACGCTGGAACTATCTGGCGGCATGGGGCTATGCCCTGCACCACAACAACAACGATCAGGCCAAGGCACAAGACTTTGTTAAGGCCCTGTATAAAAACGTTGAGGTGCTCGATTCTGGTGCACGTGGCTCAACCAATACTTTCGTTGAACGTGGTATCGGTGATGTGCTGATCGCCTGGGAAAACGAAGCGCTGCTGGCAACGAACGAGCTGGGTAAAGACAAATTCGAGATAGTGACGCCGAGTGAATCTATTCTCGCGGAGCCGACCGTTTCCGTGGTCGATAAAGTGGTGGAAAAGAAAGACACCAAAGCGGTGGCGGAAGCTTACCTGAAGTATCTCTACTCTCCGGAAGGCCAGGAAATTGCAGCGAAAAATTACTATCGTCCACGTGATACAGACGTTGCGAAGAAATACGAAAATGCATTTCCGAAGCTGAAGCTGTTCACCATCGACGAAGAGTTTGGCGGCTGGACAAAAGCGCAGAAAGAGCACTTCTCTAATGGCGGTACGTTCGACCAGATCAGCAAACGCTAAATAAGTCTGTGATTTACCGACCCGGTGGCCTAACGCGACCGGGTTTTTTATTTGTCATGGTTTTGCGTTACTCTTGCCCTTCAATGGGATACAGGAAACGCGTAATGAAAAAAGCAGGCTATCTTTTACTGGCGGTGATTGTGGTCGCCGCCGCTGCAGGCATCGGGTACTGGAAATTCACCGGCAACCCGGACGCATTACGCCAGATCGTCCTTCAACAATGCTTACCGCACCAGTTGCAGCAGCAGGATCCTGCACCATGCGCAGAAGTGAAGACGGATGCCGGATATGTGGTGTTCAAAGACCGTAACGGCCCTTTGCAATATTTGTTGATGCCCACTTATCGCATTAACGGTACGGAAAGCCCACTGCTGTTGAAATCAGGCACGCCGAACTTTTTCTGGCTGGCCTGGCAGGCGCGTAGCTTTATGAGCCAAAAATACGGCCAGGAAATCCCTGACAAAGCAGTCTCTCTGACCATTAACTCACGTAGCGGGCGTACTCAAAATCACCTGCATATTCATATCTCCTGCCTGCGAACCGATGTCAGAAAACAGCTGGATGACAACCTGGCGAAAATCAGCACCCGCTGGCTACCTCTACCAGGTGGGCTGCGCGGTCATGAATATCTGGCGCGTCGCGTCACGGAAAATGAACTGGCACAACGCAGCCCATTTATGATGCTGGCAGAAGAGGTGCCGGATGCACGTGAGCATATGGGCAGCTATGCGTTGGCGATGGTGCGTCAGAGCGATGAATCCTTTGTTCTGCTGGCTACTCAGCGCAATCTGCTGGCGCTGAATCTCGCCTCCGCTGAGGAAATTCAGGATCATCAATGTGATATTCTGCGTTAACCCCACCTAATCTGGCGTTTACTCCGCATGCCTGTCCCCGTATTCTTGTTGAAAAAAACAACAGGAGACAGGCATGTCGCTCTGGCTTACACACCCTCTGTTTATCCCCTCTCTGGTGGTTGGCATCACCATTCTGCTCTGGGCTACGTCGCTGCTGCCGGAGTTTATAACGGCGCTGCTGTTCTTTGCCGTGGCGATGGTCGCCAAAATCGCGCCACCGGATGTGATCTTTGGCGGCTTTGCGTCCTCCGCATTCTGGTTGGTGTTTAGCGGCTTTGTGCTGGGTATCGCGATTCGTAAAACGGGGCTGGCGGACAGGGCGGCGAGGGCGCTGTCATCACGGTTGACCGACTCCTGGCCGTTAATGGTGGCGAGCGTGGTGCTGTTGAGTTACGCGCTGGCGTTTGTAATGCCATCCAACATGGGCCGCATTGCGCTGCTGATGCCGATTGTCGCAGCGATGGCGAAACGAGCTGGAATTAACGATGGTACGCGCGCCTGGTATGGTCTGGCACTGGCCGTTGGGTTTGGGACATTCCAGCTTTCTGCGACGATTTTACCCGCAAACGTACCGAATCTGGTGATGAGCGGCGCGGCGGAAGGCTCTTACGGCATCCACCTCAATTATCTTCCCTATTTGCTGCTGCATACGCCGGTTCTGGGTTGGCTTAAAGGCGCGGTTCTCATCGTGCTTATCTGCTGGCTGTTCCCTGGCAAGCCCCATGCGCCACGCGATCTCACGCCGTCGGAACCGATGAGTGGAGATGAAAAACGTCTGGCCTGGATGTTAGCGGTGGTGTTGCTTCTTTGGGTAAGCGAAAGCTGGCACGGCATTGGCCCCGCGTGGACCGGGCTGGCGGCGGCAGTTATCACATTGCTCCCACGGGTTGGCTTTATCAATGGCGACGAGTTTTCCACTGGGGTCAACATTCGTACCTGTATTTATGTGGCGGGTATTCTGGGGCTGGCGATCACCGTCACGCAGACAGGTATTGGTAGCGCCGTTGGCGAAGCGCTGTTACAGGTGATGCCGCTGGATGCGGAAAAGCCGTTTACCAGTTTCCTCGCGCTGACCGGTATTACCACGGCGCTTAATTTTATTATGACGGCGAACGGTGTTCCGGCGCTGTATACCACGTTGGCGCAAAGCTTTGCCGATGCGACGGGATTCCCGCTGCTGTCGGTGATTATGATCCAGGTGCTGGGTTATTCCACACCACTGTTGCCGTATCAGGCTTCACCGATCGTGGTGGCGATGGCGCTCGGGAAAGTACCTGCAAGGGCAGGGATGCTGCTGTGTATCGCACTGGCGGCGGCAACGTATTTGATTCTTCTGCCGCTGGATTACGCCTGGTTTACGGTGTTGGGAAAACTGTAGCTGTATCAAAATGTTAATTTTATGTTTTGTGAGTGAGTGAATTGTATTATGCGCGGCAATATCGGTTAATGCCTGAGCGCAGATTTGCGCACTGGAAACTCAAGGATTGATTCATGGACAGTTTGACCCCCATCCGCCGCTGGCCTGCCATCATCTCGCTTGTGATTACGCTGACCATCTGGTTTGTTATCCCGTGTCCTCCTGACGTAACCCCGCAAGCATGGCACCTGCTGGCACTGTTTATTGGTACGATCGCCGCGATTATCGGTAAAGCTATGCCCATTGGCGCAATTGCGATTGTGGCGATTATGCTGGTGGCGATGACAGGCGTTACTAACCCAGGCAAACCCTCGGCGGCATTGAACGATGCATTGAGTGGTTTTTCTAACCAGCTAATCTGGCTGATTGGTTTATCCATTATGCTGTCGCAAAGTCTGTTAAAGACCGGCCTGGGCGCGCGTATTGGCTACGGGTTTATTGCGCTATTTGGTAAAAGAACGCTGGGTATTGCGTGGGCATTAACCCTTGCGGAAACGCTAATTGCACCCGTAACGCCAAGCAATACCGCGCGTGGTGGTGGCATTATCCACCCGGTAATGCGGGCGATTGCGGAGAGCCTCGGCTCGCAGCCAGGCCATGCCGAGAATGGCTCAACGGGCCGTTATCTCGCGCTGGTGAACTACAACATTAACCCGATCAGCTCGGCAATGTTCATCACCGCGACCGCACCTAATCCGTTAATCGTCAGTTTTTTGACAAAGGGGACGGATGGCGTGCTGAACATGACCTGGGGAATGTGGGCTATTGCGGCGCTTCTTCCCGCACTGGTATCACTGGTTGTCATGCCGATTGTAATCTGGTGGCTCTATCCGCCAGCTATCACGCGCACGCCAAATGCGCCGCAGTTTGCGCGGCAAAAACTGGATGCGCTGGGTCCACTTTCTTTGGCAGAGAAAATCACCCTGGGGGTGTTCATTTTGCTGCTCTATCTATGGGCGGGTGTTCCAGCAATGCTGATGGGCAGTGCCTGGAGCGTAAACCCCACTAGCGCCGCGTTAATTGGATTGTCGATTCTATTGATGGCGGGTGTATTGAGCTGGGATGACATTCTTAAATGCCGCGGGGCATGGGATACGATAGTCTGGTTTGCCGCGCTGGTGATGATGGCGGATTTTCTCAGCAAACTGGGATTGGTAGGATGGCTGGCAACCAGCGTGGGTAGCGCAATCGACCATCTTGGCGTGCACTGGAGTGTTGCGACGCTGTTGTTGATCCTGCTTTACGTCTACTCGCACTACTTTTTCGCCAGCACAACTGCGCATATTACGGCTATGTTCGCTGCGTTCTTTGCCGCAGGCTTAGGCCTCGGCGCGCCGCCAGCGCTGCTTGGTTTAATGCTCGGTTTCTCCTCCTCCTTGATGATGTCGCTCACGCACTATGGCACGGGTACTGCGCCTATTATCTTTGGTTCGGGCTATGTCACGTTGGCGGAGTGGTGGAAAACGGGGCTGGTGATGAGTGTGGTCAACCTGACCATTTGGGGTGTGACCGGCGCCTTCTGGTGGCACTGGTTGGGATACTGGTAGTTAATACAGCGGGAGGAGGGCTCCTCCCGCCTTAACAACTTAAGCCTGTTTAGCGGCTTCTGCTGCTTTAACGATGACTGCGAAGGCGTCTGCTTTCAGAGAAGCACCACCAACCAGCGCACCGTCGATGTCCGGCTGAGCGAACAGTTCTGCCGCGTTAGCTGCGTTTACAGAACCGCCGTACTGGATGATAACTTGCTCAGCGATTTTCGCGTCAGCTTTAGCAATGTGTTCACGAATAAATTTGTGAACAGCCTGAGCCTGAGCAGGAGTTGCAGATTTGCCGGTACCGATAGCCCATACTGGTTCGTAAGCGATAACGACGCCTTCGAATGCTGCTGCGCCCTGAGTTTTCAGAACCGCGTCGATCTGACGTGCACAAACTTCTTCAGTTTTGCCCGCTTCGTTTTCTGCTTCGGTTTCACCGATGCACAGAACTGGAGTCAGACCCTGCTCTTTCAGCACGGCGAATTTTTTAGCGATCAGCTCGTCAGATTCTTTGTGGTAAGTACGACGCTCAGAGTGACCGATAATGATGTACTGCGCGCCGATGTCTTTCAGCATTTCAGCACTTGTTTCACCAGTGAATGCGCCAGACAGGTTCAGGTCAACGTTCTGCGCGCCCAGAATGATGTGGCTACCGGCAGCGGCGTGTTTCGCCAGGTCGATATACATTTCCGGCGGAGCAATCGCTACTGCACAGCCAGCAACGCCAGCCAGTTCTTTACGCAGGTTAGCAACCAGTTCGTTTACCATGTGGCGGCTGCCGTTCAGTTTCCAGTTACCCATCACTAAAGGATGTCGCATTTCATTTCTCCACGCTTGTCAGCGAATTAAGGAATATGGCCGCCCGTGAGGGCAGCATGGTCTGTGAAACAGTATAGAGATTCATCCCCTGAAAGGCTTTGCTTTTTGTCATCAATTCGCCTTCTCAAGACTTTCTGATAGTACCAGCTTAATCGGTTCAACAGCGAAGGTCAGTCCTTTTTCACCGTTGTCAGCAACAACATAGCGAATTGCGCCTTCTGTTTCAGCGTAATAGCGCTTACCTTTGCCTGCGGCGAGCAGTTTTTGCAGCTTTTTCTGGCTCTGTTCCTTCGTCAGTAGCGGTGCGACGGTGCGGATGACGGCGGTCATGTATTCCAGCGCTTTCGCTTTGGCTGCCTTTTGTTCTGGCCCCTGAATGGGTAACCAGGTTATCTGCATGCTTTTGATTTTAAGGGTGCCGCGTTCAAGAGCGGAAGACGCATACAGGTTTTCATTGATTTTACTGGCTGCGCGGGTGAGATTTGCTCGATCGCGACTGCTGTCGATGGCACGGAACTCATTCAGAATAAGCTTCGGATTCTGCGTATTAAAGTTTTCACGAAACTGGCTAATCGACAGGTCAAAGGTCGGCGCGCCCGCCAGTAAATAGGGGGCCGTGGTTGCCGTCGACGGCTCTTCCGCCAGTACCGCAGTGCTCGCGGTTAAGGCTGAAAACAATAATAAAAACAGTGTAAATCCTTGCTTCATCAATCGTACCTTTCATTCTCATTGCTCACGATTAAAACGGTAACCGTCGAGCTTGTCAAAAGGGTAAACTGTTCTGGAAGGTAATAATAAAGGAACTTACATGACCATACAGCAGTGGTTATTCTCATTTAAAGGGCGCATCGGGCGCCGTGATTTCTGGATTTGGATTGGCCTATGGATCGTCAGCATGCTGGTTCTGTTTTCGCTGGCGAGCAAACAATTACTCGATATTCAGACCGCGGCTTTTTGTCTGGTGTGTCTGCTATGGCCAACGGCGGCAGTGACGGTAAAACGTCTGCATGACCGGGGGCGCTCCGGAGCGTGGGCGCTGTTGATGATCCTGGCGTGGATGCTGCTGGCCGGAAATTGGGCGATATTACCCGGCGTCTGGCAATGGGCGGTAGGCCGCTTTGTTCCAACGTTGATTCTGGTTGGTATGCTTATCGATCTGGGGGCGTTCATTGGCACCCAGGACGCAAATAAATATGGTAAGGATACGCAGGACGTAAAGTACAGAGCTGACTCGTAGGCCGGATAAGCGCCATCCGGCAAAATGCCCGGGTGTTTACCGGGCATTAAAACGTTCTTACCAGTAGTGCTCTGCGGTCATATGGCCCGGTCGACGGCGCAGGTGTTTGGTCATTTGCCGGGTCTCTTTCAGCAACTGCTGCGTGTCGCGTACCATTTGCGGGTTTCCGCACAGCATCACATGGCTGGTTTCTTTATCCATTGGCAACCCGACTGCTTTTTCTAGCTCACCGCTTTCAATCAACGCCGGTACACGTCCGGTCAGCGAATCTGCGGCTGTTTCACGGCTGACAACCGTCTGGATGCGTAATTTACCTTCGTAGCGTTTTTCCAACGCCTGCATCAACGGTAGATAGCTCAAATCGGCGGCATAGCGCGCGGCGTGGACCAGCACCAGATTTTTAAAGCGATCCAGGTCCTTGCCTAACTGCAGAATCGACAAATATGGGCCGATAGCCGTGCCGGTCGCCAGCATCCATAGCGTTTCGCAATCGGGGACTTCATCCAGCACGAAGAAACCAGCAGCTTCACTCACCACCTGCACTTCATCGCCAGGCTTCAGTGCTGCCAGACGAGGGCTGAGTTTGCCGTCGGGAACTGTCACCAGATAAAACTCTAAATCGGGGTTATCAGGGGCATTTACGTAAGAATAGGCGCGCTGGACGCGTTCGCCGTCGATCTCAAGGCCAAGTTTAGTGAACTGACCTGCAGTGAAAGGAAGAACTGGAGCTCGCACGGTCAAACTAAACAGGGCATCGGTCCAGTTTTGCACCTTTGTGACTTTGCCTGTTACCCAATCTGCCATGGTTTTCTCCTGTCTGTTTTGATTGCCTTATCTTCGTTCGTTGGACGAAAGATTTCCAGCCCATATGGGCTGGAAGGCTCTATTGATCAAATCAATTACAGGATGTGCGCCTGCACATCGGGATCTTTACGATCGAGGTAGTGAATCGACTGAATGCGACGGATCGTACGTGATTTGCCGCGGATCAGCAGCGTTTCGGTGGTCGCGATATTACCTTTACGGCTAATCCCTTCCAGCAAATCGCCTTTGGTAATGCCGGTGGCGGAGAAAATGACGTTGTCGCTACGTGCCATTTCATCGAGGCGCAGCGCTTTGCCCGCTTCAATGCCCATGGCGGTGCAACGAGCCAGTTCTTGTTCGCCAATGCGACGGTTTTCTTCGCTGTCGCCTTTGACGTCATGACGCGCCAGCAAACGGCCCTGCATGTCGCCGTCCAGCGCGCGGATCACAGCTGCGGAAACCACACCTTCAGGTGCGCCGCCAATGCCGTACAGCACGTCAACTTCACTGTCTGGCATGCAGGTCAGAATGGAGGCCGCAACGTCGCCGTCTGGAATAGCGAAGACGCGCACGCCCAGTTTTTGCATTTCGGCGATCGTTTCATCATGGCGTGGTTTGGCCAGAATGGTTACGGTCAGCTCACTCAGCGGTTTATTGAGTGCAGCGGCAACGTTATGCAGGTTGGCTTCCAGCGACAGGTTCAGGTCGATAGACCCTTTTGCGCCTGGGCCGACAATCAGCTTTTCCATGTACATATCTGGCGCATTCAGGAAGCAGCCTTTATCGCCCACAGCCAGTACGGCCAGCGCGTTTGCCTGACCCATTGCCGTCATGCGTGTGCCTTCAATAGGATCGACGGCGATGTCGACCGCATCGCCAAGACCGGTCCCGACTTTTTCACCGATAAACAGCATCGGCGCTTCATCAATCTCACCCTCGCCAATCACGATGGTGCCGTCGATGTTGACCTGGTTGAGCATAATACGCATGGCGTTCACCGCCGCGCCGTCAGCGGTATTTTTATCGCCGCGGCCCAGCCATTTATAGCCAGCCAGCGCGGCCGCTTCGGTCACGCGTGAAAATTCAATGGCAAGTTCTCGTCTCATTGCAAACTCGTAGCTGAAAGGAATGGCGCGAAGTGTAGCACAGGGGAGGGGGCGAGATTATTGATGTGTGTGCGGGGTTGCCCCCGCACGAAGATTTTGCCGGATAAGCCAAAGTAGCCATCCGGCAATGACGTATTACTCGTCGTGATCTTCCCATGCCATGGCGCGTTTGACCGCTTTTTTCCAGCCACTGTAACGGAAGTTACGCTCGGTGGTTTCGATGCCTGGACGGAATTCACGCTCGATGACCGCTTTCTCCTGCAACTCATCCAGATTCTGCCAGAAGCCTACTGCCAGGCCAGCCAGGTACGCTGCACCTAATGCGGTGACTTCGCGAACTTCCGGACGCTCTACGCGGGTGCCCAGAATGTCAGACTGGAACTGCATCAGGAAGTTGTTGGCGACCGCACCGCCGTCAACGCGCAGGGCGTGCAGACGAATACCGGAGTCAGCCTGCATCGCTTCCAGAACATCACGCGTCTGATAAGCGATAGACTCAAGCGTTGCGCGGATGATGTGGTTGGAGTTTACGCCACGGGTCAGGCCGAAGATGGCGCCACGTGCATACGGGTCCCAGTACGGTGCACCCAGGCCAGTAAATGCCGGAACGACGTACACGCCGTTGGTGTCTTTCACTTTGGTGGCGAAATACTCAGAGTCGAATGCATCGCTGATGAGTTTCATTTCATCGCGCAGCCACTGAATGGATGCGCCAGCCATAAATACCGCACCTTCCAGCGCGTAGTTCACTTCCCCGGTCGGTCCGCAGGCGATGGTGGTCAGCAGTCCGTTTTCGGACTTAACGGCTTTCTCACCGGTATTCATCAGCATGAAGCAGCCGGTACCGTAAGTGTTTTTCGCCATCCCTTCCTTTACGCACAGCTGGCCAAACAGAGCTGCCTGCTGGTCACCGGCGATACCGGAGATAGGAATACGAATGCCGCCTTTACCACCAATGTTGGTCTGACCGTACACTTCAGAAGAGCGACGCACTTCTGGCAGCATGGCGCGCGGAATATCCAGCGCATCCAGCATCGTGTCATCCCAGTCCAGGGAGTGGATGTTGAACAGCATGGTACGTGAAGCGTTGGTGTAATCCGTGACGTGTACGCGTCCCTGCGTCATTTTCCAGATAAGCCAGGTATCCACGGTACCAAACAGCAGTTCGCCGCGACGAGCGCGTTCACGCGAGCCTTCAACGTGGTCGAGGATCCATTTCACCTTGGTGCCCGAGAAGTACGGGTCAATCACCAGGCCGGTGTTGTTACGGATGTATTCTTCCATGCCATCGCGCTTAAGCTTTTCGCAGATATCTGCGGTACGACGACACTGCCACACAATGGCGTTGTAGATTGGTTTACCGGTCTCACGCTCCCAGACGATGGTGGTTTCACGCTGGTTGGTAATACCGATCGCTGCAATTTCATCGGAACTGATATCGGCTTTCGCCAGAACTTCAACCAGCGTAGAGCTTTGGGTTGCCCAAATTTCCATTGGGTCGTGTTCTACCCAACCTGCTTTCGGGTAGATTTGCTCGAATTCGCGCTGTGAAACGGCAACGATATTCGCATCGTGGTCCATTACGACCGCGCGGGAGCTGGTGGTGCCCTGGTCGAGCGCAACGATATATTTTTTTTCAGTCATAATTTTTGTCCCGTAGTCACATTACAGCGAAGCTTTTTGTTGAGTGTTGGCCGCCGCGTCTTTTTCTTCAATCACGCAGACATCGCACGGTAAATGGCGACCAATCAGTTTGCGATATGCCCATGCGCCCAAAATCGCGCCGGTAATCGGGCCAAATACCGGAACCAGGAAGTAAGGGATATCGCGACCACCTGTGAAGGCAATCTCACCCCATCCGGCCATCCAGGCGAAGAGTTTCGGTCCGAAGTCACGTGCCGGGTTCATCGCAAAACCTGTCAGCGGACCCATGGAAGCACCAATAACGGCAATTAATAAGCCAATCAGCAGCGGTGCCAGCGGACCACGAGGTACACCGTTACCATCGTCGGTCAGAGCCAGAATCAGCCCCATTAGAATAGCGGTAATGACCATTTCAACCGCGAAGGCCTGCACAAAATTGATATGCGGATTCGGATAGGTGGAGAAAGTACCCGCCAGACCCAGGCTTTCGGTAGTGCCACGCACGATATGGTTGGTTTGTTCAAAATCGATGAAAAGATTGTAATAAAGCCCGTAAACCAATGCCGCTGCGCAAAAGGCGCCGGCAATTTGCGAAATAATAAAAGGGACAACTTTGCGTTTATCAAAACAGGCGAACAGCCAGAGTGCGATGGTTACCGCGGGATTCAGGTGTGCACCAGAAACACCTGCGGTCAGATAGATAGCCATCGCTACCCCCAGACCCCAGATGATACTGATTTCCCACTGACCAAAAGTAGCACCAGCTACTTTGAGTGCAGCGACACAGCCCACACCGAAGAAAATCAACAACCCGGTACCGAGGAATTCAGCAATGCACTGGCCTTTTAAGGTTGAGGTTTGACTCATAATCGGATCCTGAAGAGAGTTTAATGTTTATTGTGTGCGAGAAGGTCACTGACATCCCCGGAGCCGGTAGGCACACTGTTAATTTATCGTTAACGCTCAAAAACGAGAAATATCGAAATTAAAATGTGTGTACTGCATCAACAAAATGAGCGTTTTCGCGCCATTGTGCGGTATTTGTTATACAAAAATAGTGTGAGCTGAATCATTTCACTGATCAATCTGTTAACACTTAAGAGTTATGACAGTCATGTCACCAGGAGAAAGACTAAAAGTGTTGCAAACCGCAATCTGCGCGGGATGCCGCTGGACAGCGATGACGCGGCTTCATACAATCGGTGTTAAGTAGAGTGCGCTCGTTTTTATTAAGGCGTCGCCGGTTATCGGGACGAGGATTTTTATCCATCAACGCCTTGCAATTCAGGAGAGGTATGACGATGTCATTAGAAGTGTTTGAGAAACTGGAAGCAAAAGTACAGCAGGCGATTGATACCATCACGTTGTTACAGATGGAAATCGAAGAGCTGAAAGAAAAGAACAACTCACTGTCGCAGGAAGTTCAGACTGCACAGCAGCAGCGTGAAGAGCTGGAGCGTGAGAACAACAACCTGAAAGAACAGCAGAATGGCTGGCAGGATCGTCTGCATGCCCTGCTGGGTCGTATGGAAGAAGTCTAATTACGCTTCATCTTTCGTGCCGTAGCTGCGTTGGCTGCGCTCAGTTACCCCAGTCACGTAGTTACTACGCTCCTGGGGATACCTTCGTTTGCCGCCTTGCTACAACACGAAATCTATTGCGTAATCGTTCCTGTGTAGGCCGGATAAGGCGTAAGCCGTCATCCGGCAATACAATCGTTTTACCGCAACACAACGTTAATTTCAGGCATTCAAACCCCCATCTACGTCCAGACCGGTGCCGGAAATCTGCCCAGCCGCTGGGCTTACCAGAAACGTCACCGCCGCTGCAACATCCTCCGGTGTTCCGTAATGCCCTGTCGCAATAAGCTGTCGTTGGGATTCTGCCTGCTCGCCATCTGCCGGGTTCATATCACTGTCCGTTGGGCCGGGATGGACAAGATTAACGGTAATGCCTCGTGGGCCGAGATCACGAGCCAGGCCACGGGTTAGCGAGTTGAGCGCTGATTTAGTCATCGCGTAGACGGCAATCCCCGGCTGGGCGACGCGGTTGGCAAGACAACTGCCAATATTGATGATTCGCCCACCTTCAGGGAGATGCGGTAGCGCGGCCTGTATGGCAACTACCACGCCACGGATGTTCACGTTAATCAATGCGTCGATGTCTTCCAGTGACAGCGACTCCAGCGGGCCGCCGCGTGCGATCCCTGCGTTGTTGACCAGGATATCCAGTCCTCCGAGTGACTGTACCGTGCGGTTTACGGCATTCTGAATCGCCTGAGCGTCTGCACTGTTTGCCTGAATCGCCTCACCATGGCGGCCAAGTGCTGTAATTTCATCGGCAACGGCCTGGGCTTTCTCCGCAGATTTTTCATAGGTTATAACAACATCAGCACCGGCTTTCGCCAGCGACAGTGCAATGGCGCGCCCTAATCCACGACTGGCTCCGGTGACCAGCGCTTTTTTACCTGTCAGATCGATATGCATGATGACCTCGTGATGAGAGTGATGGGATTCATCATTAGGTATAGAGAGAGTTTTTTCTTCGTCAATGCGCTGGATGGGGGAATCGGAAGGGTGGTGTGGCAAAAAAAAAGCCAGTCAGTTGTTTAACCGACTGGCATCACACCGAATTGCGGTGTTTTCTTTACTCGATATCGAGCGGGTCTTCGGAGAGGATTATCCCGGTGTTGTCGGCGTACAGGTGGTCTCCAGAGAAGAACGTTACGCCGCCAAAGTTGACGCGTACATCGCTTTCTCCAATACCTTCCCCTGCGGCACCGACCGGAATGGCGGCAATCGCCTGAATGCCGATATCCAGTTCTTCCAGATCGTCTACCTGACGGACTGAGCCGTAGATGACCAGACCTTCCCATTCATTCTGTACGGCCAGTCGAGCCAGTTCGGCATCGACCAGCGCACGACGGACAGAACCGCCGCCATCGACCAGCAGAATGCGACCACGGCCGTTTTGTTCGAGCAGATCGTACAGCAACCCGTTGTCTTCGAAACATTTTACCGTGATGATTTGTCCGCCAAACGACGACCGTCCTCCAAAGTTAGAGAACAGTGGTTCCACGACGTTGACATCTTCCTGATAGATGTCACAAAGCTCGGATGTATCGTATTTCATAGGCTCAACGTTCAGTTGCTGCGAGAATTTTTAGTATATCGCGCTATGTGTACTGTTGGCAAAATCATCAATTGTTAATTGATATTTGTCAGTTAAAGAGACCACTGACTTAAGAAAATTCCAACGACAAACAGCAGGTTAGTTAACAATGCCGCTTTCACGGTGCGTTCCAGCATTGGGCGCATTGCCGCAGGATCCATCTCACGCATCACGTATCGCGCCTGTTTAATCAGCAGCGGAGCGGCGAGGATAAACAGCCATCCCCACAGGCTTTGCAGTGAGAATAGGTTAAACAGGGCCAGACAGACCAGCGTGCCCATCAGCAGACAGGCGTGGTAGCGGCGGGCATTGACAGCGCCTAAACGCACGACCAGCGTGTTCTTGCCGTTCTCTCTGTCGCTGTTGATATCGCGCAGATTGTTGACGTTGAGCACGGCAGTTGCCAGCAGGCCGCAGGCGGTAGCAGGCAGAATGAGCGCCGGAATCAACGTATGCGCCTGCAGATACCAGCTTCCCATAACGCTCAGCCAGCCGAAGAACACCAGCACGGAAATATCGCCCAGACCGATATATCCGTAAGGGCGATTGCCTACGGTGTAGGTGATTGCGGCGATGATCGACAGGCCGCCGAGCACCAGGAAGCCGACAAAATCTGCCAGCGTGTGACAGGCCACAGCAACCAGGGCCAGACCGGACAGGCAGATCAAGACCACGGTGACGATCAGCGCCCGCTTCATCTGCTGTTGGGTGATGACCCCTTTTTGCATACCGCGCAGCGGTCCTATGCGGTCGGGCTTGTCGCTGCCTTTGACGGCATCGCCATAGTCGTTAGCGAGATTGGACAGAATTTGCAGCAATCCCGCCGTAATCAATGCCAGCAGAGCAACCAGCGGATTGAAGTATCCTTGCCACCATGCTAATGCCGTACCGACGATGATCGCCGCGAAGGCGAGCGGTAAGGTCTTAGGTCGTAAACTTTCCAGCCAGGCTTGTGAGCGGCTAATTTGTTGTTGTTCAGTCATATTTAGCGCCAATAAAAATGGGGCTTTATCAGCCCCATCAACAGTGATGAAAATGCATTGAACGCGATTATAGGATAAAACGGCTCAGATCTTCATCTGCGACCAGCGCATCCAGATGTTTGCTCACATATTCGGCATCAATTGTGATGCTTTGGCCGTTCAAATCGCTCGCATCATAGGAAATATCTTCCATCAGACGTTCCAGAACGGTATGCAGACGACGTGCACCGATGTTTTCGGTGGTTTCGTTGACCTGCCAGGCCGCTTCGGCAATGCGTTTAATACCGGATTCAGTGAAGTTGATGTCCACACCTTCAGTCGCCATCAGCGCTTTGTACTGGACGGTGATGGAGGCATTCGGTTCGGTAAGGATACGCTCAAAATCGCTGGTGGTCAGCGCCTGCAGCTCCACACGAATCGGCAGACGACCCTGCAGTTCTGGGATCAGGTCGGACGGTTTCGCCACCTGGAATGCGCCAGAGGCGATAAACAGGATGTGATCGGTTTTCACCATGCCGTGCTTGGTGGACACCGTGCAGCCTTCAACCAGCGGCAGCAGGTCGCGCTGTACGCCTTCGCGGGACACGTCCGGGCCGGAGGATTCACCGCGCTTACAGATTTTGTCGATTTCGTCGATAAACACGATCCCGTGCTGCTCAACGGCGTCGATAGCTTCTTGTTTCAGCTCTTCCGGGTTCACCAGTTTGGCCGCTTCTTCTTCAATCAGCAGTTTCATCGCGTCTTTGATTTTCAGCTTACGCGGTTTTTGCTTCTGACCGCCCAGGTTCTGGAACATGGACTGCAGCTGGCTGGTCATCTCTTCCATTCCCGGAGGCGCCATGATTTCAACGCCCATCGGTGCGGCCGCGAGATCGATTTCGATCTCTTTATCATCCAGTTGGCCTTCACGCAGTTTTTTACGGAACGCCTGACGCGCTGCAGAAGGTTCCTGCGGCTGCTCTGACTGTCCCCAGTTATTTTTAGCCGGTGGGATCAGCACGTCGAGAATGCGCTCTTCCGCCATCTCTTCGGCACGGAAGCGGTTTTTCTCGATTGCCTGAACGCGGACCATCTTAATGGCAGCATCGGTCAAATCGCGGATGATCGAGTCAACTTCTTTACCAACATAGCCAACTTCGGTGAATTTGGTTGCTTCAACTTTGATGAACGGCGCGTTGGCCAGTTTTGCCAGGCGACGGGCGATTTCGGTTTTACCGACGCCGGTCGGGCCAATCATCAGAATGTTTTTCGGCGTGACTTCATGACGCAACTCTTCGTTGAGCTGCATACGACGCCAGCGGTTACGCAGGGCAATCGCCACGGAACGCTTAGCGTTATCCTGGCCGATGATGTGTTTGTTCAGTTCGCTGACAATTTCGCGTGGGGTCATTTCAGACATGGGGGATCCTTACGCTTTGGAGTTCAATTCTTCGATGGTATGGAAGTGGTTGGTATAAATGCAGATATCCCCTGCAATATCCAACGCTTTCTCAGCAATCTCGCGTGCGCCAAGCTCGGTGTTTTCCAGCAGAGCGCGTGCAGCAGCCTGGGCGTAGGGACCGCCGGAGCCGATGGCAATCAGATCGTTTTCTGGCTGGATGACGTCGCCGTTACCGGTGATGATGAGCGATGCCGTTTCATCTGCGACGGCCAGCAGCGCTTCGAGTTTGCGCAGCATACGGTCTGTACGCCAGTCTTTTGCCAGTTCAACGGCAGCCTTCACTAGGTGACCCTGGTGCATTTCCAGCTTGCGTTCAAACAGTTCAAACAGCGTGAATGCATCCGCAGTACCGCCCGCAAAGCCCGCGATGACTTTGTCGTTGTAAAGACGGCGGACTTTCTTCACGTTGCCTTTCATTACGGTGTTACCCAGTGTGGCCTGACCATCACCGGCGATTACCACATGGCCGTTACGGCGTACGCTTACTATTGTTGTCACGAGCAGACCCCTTGGTTACAAATGCAATGTACAGGCCCCGCACAGTATGCGGGGCGTAATGCAAGTATAGATGGGGGGGATTTTGGGGGTTTCAACCCCCAGTGGCGAGTCGAATGCAGTTTGTGTGACCAGCAACCTTCAGGCGGCTGATGGTGTTGTCGGCATTCTCTTTGCCTTTGACCGGACCAATGACCACGCGATTCCAGCCGTTATTGGTGGTAATACGCGAGTTGAACCCTTCAAAGGCCAGCTGCGCGCGCACGGTTTCTGCCTGCTCAGCGCCTTTAAATGACCCGCACTGAACCATCCAGCGGCGTTCATCTTTTTTCTCCGCCGTCTGTTTTGGCGGCTGCGTTTCATTCGTTATTGGCGCGGCCGGTTGCGTTTTCGGCTGAGCGGCGGTGGTATGCGCAGGCGTTTGCAGCAAATCCTGATACGGCTGTTGCGCCGCCGGTTTTGGCTGTGCTTTCGGCTGCTGTACCGGCGCGGTTTGCGCCGTACGCGTTTGCGGCTGCTGGTAAGGCTGTTCCGCTACCCGTGGTTGCGTGCGCGGCTGTTGAGCCTGCTGCTGCGTGTTGGCCCATTGCTGTTGCTGTACCTGACGCTGGCGCTGCAGCGTTTGCTGGCGTTGTTCAGGCGTTTGTTCGTTCCACGGCACTTCGTTGAGCTGCGTTGGCTGTTGACGCATATCAGCCTGCATTTGCGCCAATAGCTGGCGCTGCTCATTGGTTAGCTGATCGGCGTTCAGCACCTCGCCGCCGGCAGACGGTTCGGTAGGCGCACGTACGCCAGGCTGACGGCTTTCCAGCTCTTTAATGTATCGCCAGCGCTCTTCCGGTTTTGGCGGGATGCCATTACCGGTGACTTTCTGGTTTTGCAGCGTTTCGGACTCTTCTTTCTTGTGATGCGTAATGAAGTACAGACCACCGATAAAGGTCACGAGTACGGCTGCAGCAATAGCAACCATTGCGGGCGATACCGCAGGCGTATTGCGTTGTTTTTTCCGTGATGTGCTCTTCTTGCGCCGCGAAGGTGCCGGTTGGCCGCGACGTACATAATCTCGTTGTGCCACTATCGTTTCGCTGTATTTATTCGTTCGTCAGCCCGCCATGTTACTTAAGCGGCGGGCCTTTGACCAGACAGGGGAGTCCGAAAGCACTTTACTTTACGTCAGTGCCCGGGTAGTGCCCCGAATAATAAGCTCGCAGTCCAGTAATCGTGAGCCACTGCTGACGTTCTGTCCTTGTAATTGATCGAGCAGTAACAGCATAGCTTCACGTCCGATATCGAAACGCGGCTGTGCGACGGTTGTCAGGGGTGGATCACAAAATTCCGCGAGCGAAATGTTATCGAAGCCGATAATCGATAAATCGTCGGGCACCTTCAGACCCTGACGTTTGGCGTAAGAGAGGGCGCCAAGCGCCATGACATCGCTGTGACAAAAGACCGCGGTAGGCGGCTGTGGTAGCGCCAAGAGCTGTTTAAGCGCATTGGCTCCCGCTTCATAGGTAAAGTCACCGCGCGCGATGAAATGCGGATCGACAGTAATTCCGCTGCGACGTAGTGCCTGAACGTAACCTTGCAGACGATAATGGCACAGCGGCATATCTTCGGGCCCAGCGATACAGCCAATGCGTTTATGCCCCAGTTCCAGCAGATAGTTCATCGCGTTGAAGGCGGCGGTGAGGTTATCAATGTGCACGGTGGGCAGTTCCAGCTCTGGCGCGAACTCGTTGGACATAACCATCGGTGGCAAGTTGCGTTGCTCTTCCACGCTGGCATCAAACGGCAGGCGCGAGCTGAGCAGCACCATGCCATCGATCTGCTTGGTAATTATGAGGTTAAGGAAGGTTTTTTCCTGCTGGTTCTGGTGCGCGCAATCGCCGATAAGCACCAGATATCCCTGTTCTGCGGCGGTGACTTCGATGCCACGAATCACTTCGCTAAAAAACGGATCGCAGATATCCGGCACAATCACCAGAATGGTACGCGATTCATTACGCTTAACGTTACGCCCCATTGATTGGGGTAAATATCCCACTTCAAGCGCTGCCTGCTCAACCTTGTTACGGGTTGACTGCGAGACTTTGTCTGGGTTCATTAATGCGCGGGATACGGTTGCCGTTGAGACTTTCGCCTTCAGAGCAACATCTTTCATCGTAGCGGCGGCAACCTGCTTATTCGGTTTCACTCTTTCTCCTCGCCAGAGAGCTGCTGGCACAGACTCGTCCTTGAATAGCCTTCATCTGAAACATTTTTATCAGATAGTGAATGGAAGCGGTTACAGAATTTTCATAAAAAGTGTGATGGATATTTAATTTTACGATCCGCCTCGCATCGTGAGGGATTATCCCTCGATGGGATCGACATCCAGCACCCATTTAACCTTACGTGCATCGGGTAACGTATTAATCAGCGCCAGCGTTCCGCTGACGATATGCTGCAGGCGAATTCGCGACGGGTGCTGCAACAAAATTTGCCAGCGATAGCGACCGCCACGTTTGGGCGCCAGGGCGGGAACTGGGCCTAACACCCACAGTTTTTCATCGGCCAGCGGACTGGCCTGAATCAGATTTCGTAACTGCTGTAAGAACATCGGCGCATGCTGGTTGTTGTGATCTTCTGCCCGCACGATCACATGGCTGGTCCATGGGGGAAGCTGGAGCGTTTGTCGCTCTGCCAGCGCCTGCTCGGCAAAGGCGTCATACCCTTTATACAGCAAGGTTTGCAGCAGCGGATGTTCAGGGTGGTGCGTTTGCAGTACCACTTCGCCCTGCTTCCCGGCGCGACCGGCACGCCCGGAAACCTGCGTGTAGAGCTGGGCGAAGCGTTCTGCCGACCGGAAATCTGCGGAGAACAGCGCGCCGTCAACGTCCAGCAACGCCACCAGGGTGACGTCCGGGAAATGGTGGCCTTTCGCCAGCATTTGCGTGCCGATCAGGATTCGCGCGCCGCCGCGATGCACTTCCGCCAGATGCTGCTCCAGCGAGCCTTTGCGGCTGGTAGTGTCGCGATCGATGCGTGAGATTGGCACGCCGGGGAAAAAAGGCACCAGAGCCTGCTCAAGCTGTTCGGTGCCGAGTCCTACCGGAACCATGTGCGTTGAGCCGCAGGAAGGGCATTGACGCGGTATCGGACGCTGACTGTCGCAGTGATGGCAGCGCAGATGGTGTTGCGCCTGATGCAGCGTGTAGTAGTGATCGCAGCGCGGGCATTCAGCAATCCAGCCACAGTCGTGGCACAGCAGGGCAGGCGCAAAACCCCGGCGGTTTAAAAACAGGATCACCTGGTTATCCGCCTGCAGATGCTGGCGCATACGGGCGATAAGCGCAGGGGCGAGCCCGGCCTGTACCTGCTGACCTTTGAGATCCAGCACGTGCTGAGTGGCTGGGCGTGCATTCCCGGCACGGCGCGTCAGGCGCAACATGCGGTATTTTTTCTGCCGCACATTGCACAGCGTTTCCAACGCTGGGGTGGCTGAGCCGAGAATGATAGGAATTTGTTCGCTATGGGCGCGATAAACCGCGAGGTCGCGCGCATGATAACGCCAGCCTTCCTGCTGTTTATAAGAGCTGTCGTGCTCTTCGTCGATGACAATCACGCCCAGATTTTTAAACGGCGTGAACAGCGACGAGCGCGTGCCGATAACAATTGCCGCTTCACCATTTTTCGCCTTCAGCCATGCCGAAAGACGTTCACTGTCATTTAAACCCGAGTGCAGAACTTCGACCGGCACATTGAAGCGTTCGCGAAAACGGGCAATAGTTTGCGGCGTCAGGCCAATCTCCGGCACCATTACCAGCGCCTGTTTGCCCTGGGCGAGCACATTTTCCAGTACGCTTAAATAGACCTCTGTTTTACCCGATCCCGTCACGCCCGCTAATAGCCAGGCGCTAAAACTGTCAGATGCACTGTGGATCGCCCCGACGGCGGTGGCCTGTTCGGTATTCAGCCGCAGACGCTCACCGGAAACCGCGTAGTGCGTACGCCAGTCGCTAAAGCCTGGCGTTTCGCTCGCCAGCTCGCACAGCCCTTTTTTCCGCAGTGCCTGTAATGCGGCGTCATTAAATTCCAGTTCAGCCACCTGGTCGCGCCAGATTTTTCCCTGGCGTAGCGCAGCCAGCGCCTGCTGCTGCTTGGGAGAGCGCTTCAGGCTGTTGAGGTCAATAACCTGGCCTTCTTCAGTGGCAAACCAGTACCACATGGGCGCGTTTGTCGCCGGACGTCCCTGGCGCAGTAAAATTGGCAGAGCGTGAAACAGTACGTCACCGATAGGATGATGATAATAATCCGCCGCCCACAACAGCAGACGCCAGACAGAGGTCGAGTAGACCGGTTCGCTGTCCAGCACTTCGAGAACGGCTTTCAATTCGCTCCGCGGTAGTTCACTGTGCTCGCTGACGGACAGGACGATACCCACGCGCTCCTGCTGCTTGCCAAAAGGCACGCGTACACGACACCCGGCTTTGGCGCTCAAGCCTTCCGGCAGGAGGTAGTCAAAGGTGCGAGGTAGCGGAACAGGTAAGGCAACGTGCGCAACGGGCATTGAATCATCCTGACTTGAAATCTGGCGGGTTAGTATACACATTAGTGGAGGGTAGAATGCGGATCAGTTTGCATGAGCAGGTTAATTTCTGTATGATTCGCCGCCTTTGATACAAATTTGTATCACTGACCTATACTATTAACATCGCGTGGTGTCTGGCGTTAGGGCTGGAAGAGCGACGCGGCCTTAAACCGAGGTTTTCCCATGAAAAAAGATATTCACCCGAAATACGAAGAAATTACTGCAAACTGCTCTTGCGGTAACGTCATTAAAATCCGCTCTACTGTCGGTCACGATCTGAACCTCGACGTGTGCAGCAAGTGCCACCCGTTCTATACTGGCAAGCAGCGTGATGTTGCTACCGGTGGCCGTGTTGATCGCTTCAACAAGCGTTTCAGCATCCCAGGCAGCAAGTAAGTTTCAGCTGTCAGAAAAAAAGCGCCTTATGGCGCTTTTTTTGTATCTGCGCTTGAAGACTAAAATTTATATTGATGTGTTGAATGGTGTTTTTTGTTTAATAAATGAAACAGTGTTTTTATTTTTTAGGTAAAATGTTTCTAGTAGTGATCTGCGTCATTTTTATCTTCTGATTTCTGCCACTCATGCCAATTGTTGGCAAAATACCAAAGGTTTCTGCTTTCTTTCTAAAATACACTTTCGTGGAAATATAAAATTATTCTTAATCCTTCATCGTTTCCCATTAATGGACGGGACGAGATGGGGAATTTCCGTTGTTGAGTGTGAAGAGGGATTGTCATGAAATTTAAATCTGCGTTATTACTGATTCCATTATTCTCTGCGGCCGCACAAGCGGGTTATGTTGATTACCGGCATGAATATTATGACGATGGGCGTAATTACGATCGTGTTTATATGTCTCACCGTTTTGCGACTGGTTTTGGTGTCGCAGTCGAAGCCATTTCACGTTCCGAAGATACGCAATCTAATGATGCGTGGAATAATATGGAAAGTAATGGCAACGAGTATACTGCAAGCTACCAGTTTACCTGGCGGGATCTTATCTGGCAGCCAGGTATTGCGATCGAAACGGGCGATAACATCACGATTTATAAACCTTATATCCGCGTGCAGTACAACATTAACGACAGCTGGTGGACCGCGTTCCGCTATCGTCAGGAGTACATGCGCAGAAACACTGACGGCAAAGATGACCGCATGGTCTATCGTCCGGAAGCTTGGCTTGGTTATAACGTCAATGACTGGATGTTTGAGTTAAATGGTATTTATAAAATTGCCGATAGCGAAGATTTATATAACAACCGGGAAGATGATTATGAATATAACTTCCGCGTGGCGTATAAACTAGGCTCCTGGGTTCCATTTGTTGAGGTTGGTAACGTTTCCTCGGGTTATAACACAACAACGACAGACGATCGTCAGACCCGTTATCGTGTCGGTCTTGGTTATAACTTCTAACCGGTAATAGCTTTCATATCGACTGATTACATCGATAAGCATAGTTTGTGTGAATAATATGTCTAAGGAGTTGACATCATGTTTAATGATGGAACTATTATCGGAAATAATGAAACCACTGCCGTCAGACCTTTCGGAATTCGAGATAAAATTGGTTATTTATGTGGTGACCTCGGAACCTGTTTTATTCTTGGCTTAGTTAATAGTTTTTTAATGATTTATTACACTAACGTCCTCGGTATTTCCGGCGTTATTGTTGGCTCACTCTATTTTGTGACCAAACTCTTTGATGCGTTCGTTGATGTTGGTGTAGGGCGCTTATGCGATACCTCTAAATTGACGGTACATGGACGTTTTAACCCGTGGGTGCGTCGCATGAAGTATCCATTTTGCATCATTGCAGTTGTCCTGTTTCTGCCGTTTGTAAATGATTTTTCTTATACGGCGAAAATTATCTACATCTGTTGCTCCTATTTCATTTACGGTTCGCTGTTATCGACCGTGAGTATTCCGTACGGCGCTATGTCTGCGGCGATTAGCTCGAATCCGGATGATCGTGTCTCGCTGTCAACCTGGCGCAGCGTTGGGTCAGCTATCGGCGGTGGGGCAACTGGCTTTTTCATTCCGATCCTGATGTACACCACCCTGGTGGACGGAAGCCAGGTGATTTCCGGGCAACACTTCTTCTGGATTTCCATTGGTTGCGCAGTGCTGGGCTTTATCTTTTTATCCTTGACCTGTCAGTTAACGACCGAACGCGTGCGCGTGGAGAGAAAAGAGAGCATGCCCGTTTCGGTGTTGCTGAAGGGACTGGCACGCAATAAGGCGCTGATTGTTTTAGTGGTTGTGGATTTGCTGATTGTGATTAATCAGGGATTGTCCGGTACCAATATGACTTACCTGTTTAATGACTATTTCCACAATAAAGAGGCGATGTCAGTCGCGTTGCTGTTTACCTTTGGTTCCCTGGTTTTGCTGGCACCATCGGCATCCTGGCTCACGAAGCGGTTTGGTAAAAAAGAGGCCAGCGTCGGCGCGCTACTCTTTGCAGTAGCGATGTATTTGATTATGTACTTCATCCACATTACCGACGCGAAAGTCTATTTGGTTTTCCTGTTCCTGGCGACGTTGGGGGCCGGACTATTCAACCTGATGATTTGGGCGTTTATGACCGATGTTTGTGATTATCACCAGTATGTCACCGGCGATCGCGAGGATGGTACCGTCTATGGTGTGAACTTCTTTGCCCGCAAGGTTGGTCAGGCGTGTGCAGGGGCCATTGGCGGCTTTATGTTGGCCATCATTGGTTATCAATCATCGTCAACAGGTGGCGCTGTGCAAACCAGCATTGTGCAGGAAAATATTTATACGATGGCGAATCTCTTGCCGGCACTATGCCTGTTTTTGGCGGCGGTCATTCTGATTTATTTCTATCCATTAAACCGTACGGAAACGCTCAAAATGGAAGAAACATTGAATAAACTTAATGGTATCAGTAAGTAACATAGCGAGAATCGGCGGGAGCAATCCCGCCTTTTCTCATCTGTTCTAACAATCAGTATTCCCACGTTTCCGGGTTGATACCCAGTTCACGCATGATTACCTTTGCTTCTTCCGGGATTTCATCACTGCGCTCTTTACGCAGGTCTTCATCGTTGGGTAATGGTTGCCCGGTAAAAGCATGCAGAAACGCTTCACACAGCAGTTCACTGTTGGTGGCGTGGCGCAGGTTGTTCACCTGACGACGCGTGCGTTCATCGGTAAGGATTTTTAACACCTTCAGAGGAATGGAAACCGTAATTTTTTTGACTTGCTCACTCTTCTTACCGTGCTCAGCGTATGGGCTGATATATTCGCCGCTCCATTCAGCCATGAGATACCTAATCCTCTTTGTCATTAATATTGAGGCCAGAACCTGAGCCCGGACCATAATTGCGCGTAGTTTATCGTAGTGGCGCGGCCCTGACACGAAGTAGCCGACGCAGATGTACGCTAATGCATATAATTTTAACGGCTATTTCCAGTTTGCTCAATCTATACGCAAAGAAGTTTAGATGTCCAGATGTATTGACGGCTATAGTAACAATGATTACTCTGGTGCCTGACTTTTCACCGACTCAGCCAGGATCTTCTCAATATGACGCGTAAACAGGCCACCATCGCAGTGCGTAGCGGGTTAAATGACGACGAACAGTACGGTTGCGTTGTCCCGCCGATTCACCTCTCCAGCACCTATAACTTTACCGGATTTAATGAACCTCGTGCTCATGACTATTCGCGTCGCGGCAACCCAACGCGTGATGTCGTTCAACGTGCGCTGGCGGAACTGGAAGGTGGTGCAGGTGCTGTACTGACCAATACTGGCATGTCGGCGATTCATTTGGTGACCACTGTCTTCCTTAAGCCTGGCGATCTGCTGGTTGCACCGCACGACTGCTACGGCGGGAGCTACCGACTGTTTGACAGTCTGGCAAAGCGTGGCTGTTACCGCGTCCTGTTTGTTGATCAAGGAGATGAGCAGGCATTGCAGGCCGCATTGACGGAAAAACCGAAGCTGGTGCTGGTAGAAAGCCCAAGCAACCCGCTGCTGCGCGTGGTGGATATTGCGAAAATCTGCCGGCTGGCGCGCGAGGCTGGCGCGGTCAGCGTGGTGGACAACACTTTTTTAAGCCCGGCACTGCAAAATCCACTGGCATTAGGCGCCGATCTGGTGTTGCATTCATGCACGAAATATTTAAACGGTCACTCAGACGTGGTGGCTGGTGTGGTTATAGCCAAAGATCCGGAAACGGTCACTGAACTGGCATGGTGGGCGAATAATATTGGTGTGACCGGCGGCGCGTTTGATAGTTATCTGCTGTTGCGCGGCCTGCGTACTTTGTCTCCTCGTATGGAGGTGGCGCAACGTAATGCTCAGGCGATAGTCGATTATCTGCAAACTCAGCCGCTGGTGAAAAAATTGTATCACCCGTCATTGCCGGATAATCAGGGCCATGAGATTGCTGCGCGTCAGCAAAAAGGCTTTGGCGCGATGTTAAGTTTTGAACTGGATGGCGATGAGCAAACGCTGCGCCGTTTCCTCGGCGGGTTGTCATTGTTTACGCTGGCGGAATCGTTAGGGGGCGTTGAAAGTCTGATCTCCCACGCCGCAACCATGACACACGCGGGCATGGCACCAGAAGCGCGTGCTGCTGCCGGAATTTCCGAAACGCTGCTGCGTATCTCCACCGGTATTGAAGATGGCGAAGATTTAATTGCCGACCTGGAAAATGGCTTCCGGGCTGCAAACAAGGGGTAAACATGAGTGTGATTGCGCAGGCAGGGGCGAAGGGTCGTCAACTGCACAAATTTGGTGGTAGTAGTCTGGCAGACGTGAAATGTTATCTGCGTGTCGCAGGCATTATGGCGGATTACTCGCAGCCTGATGACATGATGGTTGTTTCAGCCGCAGGCAGTACCACTAACCAGTTGATTAGCTGGCTGAAATTAAGCCAGACCGATCGCCTTTCTGCGCATCAGGTTCAACAGGCGTTACGTCGCTATCAAAGTGAGCTTATCAGCGGTTTGTTACCTCCCGAGGTGGCGGATGGACTGATTGGCGCGTTTATTCACGATCTGGAACGCCTGGCCGGGTTACTCGACAGCGGCGTGAACGATGCCGTCTATGCTGAGGTTGTTGGGCATGGTGAGGTATGGTCCGCGCGTTTGATGTCTGCCGTCCTTAATCAACAGGGGCTGGAGTCAGCGTGGCTGGATGCGCGCGATTTTTTACGTGCTGAACGCGGTGCCCAGCCGCAGGTAGATGAAGGTCTTTCTTACCCATTACTGCAGCAACTGTTGGCGCAGCATCCTGGTAAACGCCTGGTGGTTACCGGCTTTATTAGCCGCAGCAATGCCGGTGAAACAGTGCTACTGGGGCGTAACGGTTCTGACTACTCGGCGACGCAGGTTGGTGCGTTGGCGGGCGTTTCCCGAGTAACCATCTGGAGCGATGTCGCCGGGGTTTACAGCGCGGATCCGCGTAAAGTAAAAGACGCCTGTTTGCTGCCGCTGTTGCGTCTGGATGAAGCCAGCGAGCTGGCGCGTCTGGCGGCACCGGTTCTCCATGCCCGTACCTTACAGCCGGTTTCCGGTAGCGATATCGATCTCCAGTTGCGTTGTAGCTATACTCCAGAGCAGGGTTCAACGCGTATTGAGCGAGTACTGGCCTCCGGTACCGGGGCGCGTATTGTGACCAGTCATGATGACGTCTGCCTGATCGAGTTTCTGGTTCCGACTGGCCAGGATTTTAAGCTGGCTTATAAAGAGATTGACCAGGTTTTAAAACGTAGCCAGGTGCGTCCGCTGGCAGTGGGCGTGCATCCTGACCGCCAGCTATTGCAATTTTGCTACACCTCCGAAGTCGCTGACAGCGCGCTGAAAATTCTGGATGAAGCTGGCCTGCCAGGCGAGCTGCGTCTGCGCCAGGGGCTGGCGCTGGTGGCGATGGTCGGGGCGGGCGTCACCCGTAATCCGCTGCACTGCCACCGTTTCTGGCAACAGTTGAAAGGTCAGCCGGTTGAATTCACCTGGCAGTCGGAAGAGGGCATCAGCCTGGTCGCGGTACTGCGTACTGGGCCAACGGAGAGCCTGATTCAGGGTCTGCATCAGTCAATCTTCCGTGCTGAAAAACGCATTGGTCTGGTGTTGTTCGGCAAAGGTAACATTGGGTCGCGCTGGCTGGAGCTGTTCGCTCGCGAGCAGAGCACGCTCTCGGCGCGTACCGGATTAGAGTTTGTGCTGGCGGGTGTGGTTGATAGCCGTCGTAGCCTGCTGAATTACGAAGGGCTGGATGCCAGCCGCGCGTTAGCTTTCTTTGATGACGAGGCGGTAGAGCAGGATGAAGAGTCTCTATTCCTGTGGATGCGTGCTCACCCGTATGATGATTTAGTGGTGCTGGATGTGACCGCGAGCGAGCAACTGGCGGATCAGTATCTGGATTTTGCCAGCCATGGTTTCCACGTCATCAGCGCCAACAAACTGGCCGGGGCGAGCAGCAGTAATAATTACCGCCAGATTCATGACGCTTTCGAAAAAACGGGTCGCCACTGGTTATATAACGCCACCGTGGGTGCAGGTTTGCCGATCAACCATACCGTGCGCGATCTGATTGATAGTGGCGATACCATTTTGTCGATCAGCGGGATCTTCTCCGGCACGTTATCGTGGTTGTTCCTGCAATTTGATGGCACGGTCCCATTCACCGATCTGGTGGATCAGGCATGGCAACAGGGTCTGACTGAACCCGATCCGCGCGTAGATCTTTCCGGCAAAGATGTGATGCGTAAGCTGGTGATTCTGGCGCGTGAAGCGGGTTACGACATCGAACCGGACCAGGTTCGCGTGGAATCGCTGGTGCCTGCGCATTGTGAAGAAGGCTCTATTGACCATTTCTTTGAGAATGGCGATGAACTGAACGAGCAGATGGTGCAGCGTCTGGAAGCGGCGCGTGAAATGGGTCTGGTGCTGCGCTACGTGGCGCGTTTTGACGCTAACGGTAAAGCACGCGTTGGGGTTGAAGCGGTACGTCCGGAGCATCCGCTGGCAGCGCTGCTGCCGTGCGATAACGTGTTCGCTATAGAGAGCCGCTGGTATCGCGATAACCCGCTGGTGATCCGTGGACCGGGCGCGGGCCGTGACGTCACCGCTGGGGCGATTCAGTCTGACATCAACCGTCTGGCGCAGTTGCTGTAGTTTGTGTTGCCGGATGGCGCTTATGCTTATCCGGCCTACATATGGCATGAAGCGTAGGCCCGGTAAGCGGTAGCGCCACCGGGCAAATCGCGCTGGGTGATCAGGGTGTTGTATTGCTCCGTCAGCGTCCTTATCGTCTGAAACACCGAATGAGCCGAGTAACGGGCGCTATCCCGAAACTCCGCCTGCTGCTGTAACCAGGCGAGAAAATGGTGGCCTGCCGCCAGTGTGATTGACGCCCCTTTTTCAACCTGACCCTCCGTTAACAGACACACCATTTTGCGTGTGTCGCCTTGTTGCCAAATTTGCCACTGGTTTTGCCACCACCCCTGCCAGGTTTTACCCAGCAATCGCCAGGGCAGTGTGCACTTATCGCTATTGATCTCTTCATCAATAAACCAAAGCGAAGCGTGATGATCGCGATATTGCTGCGCCCATGCGGTAATCGCCGCGCCGCGCAGAAAACATTCGTGGGCAATAATGTGCTTTTTTACCTCAGGCCAGAGATGGCTCAGTATGCGGAAATGTCCGTGCGCGGTAATGACCGGGCGTAAAACTGCGCCGTTGGCATTTCGTTTGAGCATGGCACTGCCGTACTGGATTTCATCAAACTGGCTGCGGCGTAAAAACAGGGTTTCCCTCTGTCTTACTCGTTCAACGATATCGTCATGAATGACCGTAGGTTCAACGTTGTTACGCCAGCGGTATCGTAATGTATCCCCTACGAGATGGGGCGTGAAATTACTGGAAATATGCAAAATATTGCCGCGAATAGCGTCAAAACTGAGTAATACATAAAGTTTCTGGTCGGTGCAGGCTCCCTGAAAAGGGACGATTAAGGGAACCGTCGCTATTTGTTCTGGTGGAACAATGGTGGTGAGCGGCTGCTGCTTTGGTGTCCAGACTTGTTTGCAGCTCCGGCACTGAACGCGTTGGCTGCCCTGAGGATTATGCCCATAGAGGATGGTTTCCCGCTGATAACATCGTGGGCAAAAATGACCGCTTTGGGCGGCAAAATCCGTTAAATATGCTGACAACCACCCACCAAACTGTTCCTCATTAAACAGCGGGGGATAGCTGCCGCATGCCCGGCAATGCAGCGCAGCATAACCCAACCGATACTCGGGCCAGCTGTAATCTGGTGAGCTCGCCAGCCCCAGATTTTTACAGCCGAAGGACTTACAGCAATTGATGGTGAACAGTGACGTCATCGTATTACCAACGATTTTTAATGGTCGTTGATTTTGACCCGCGACTATCACCAGTGGATGTGAGTTTTCTCACATAAAAAAACCTTTCAGAACGTAACGTAGCGATTCTTTATATGACTGAAAGGGATTGATTATGAAGTTAAAAATGCTTGCTGTTGGTGTTCTGGTATCGTTGCCGCTTTGGGCGAGTGCCAAAGATGTCACGATTATCTATACCAATGATCTTCACGCCCACGTTGAACCTTATAAAGTCCCATGGATTGCTAATGGCACGCGTGATATTGGTGGTTGGGCTAATATCACGACGATGGTGAAGCAGGAAAAAACGAAAAATAGCGCCACCTGGTTTTTTGATGCCGGTGATTATTTTACCGGGCCGTATATCAGCAGCCTGACCAAGGGTAAGGCGATTATCGATATCATGAACACCATGAATTTTGATGCTGTCACCATGGGTAATCATGAATTCGATCACGGTTGGGATAACACGCTACTACAACTGAGTCAGGCGAAATTCCCCATCGTGCAGGGTAATATCTTTTATCAGAACAGCAGCAAAATGTTCTGGGATAAGCCTTACACCATTATTGAAAAAGATGGCGTGAAGATTGGTGTGATTGGCCTGCACGGCGTGTTTGCTTTTGATGATACGGTTTCTGCTGCGACACGTGTCGGTATTGAAGCGCGGGATGAAGTGAAGTGGTTGCAACGCTATATCGATGAGCTTAAAGGTAAAGTCGATCTCACTGTGGCGCTGATCCATGAAGGTACGCCAGCGCGTCAGTCTAGTCAGGGAAGTACAGATGTGCGCCGTGCATTGGATAAAGACATCCAGACCGCAGGTCAGGTAAAGGGGCTGGATATCCTGATTACCGGCCATGCGCATGTGGGCACGCCGGAGCCGATTAAAGTCGGTAACACTCTGATTCTTTCTACCGACAGCGGCGGTATTGATGTGGGTAAACTGGTGCTGGATTATCAGCAGAAACCGCATCAATTTACCGTGAAGAACTTCGAGCTGAAGACCATTTATGCTGATGAGTGGCAGCCAGACCCGCAGACGAAACAGGTCATTGATGGCTGGAATAAAAAGCTTGATAAGGTGGTACAACAGACGGTTGCAAACTCCCCGGTTGAGCTGACGCGTGCTTACGGTGAATCTTCTTCGTTGGGCAATCTGGCGGCGGATGCGTTGCTGGTGGCGGCAGGTAAAGATACTCAATTAGCGCTCACTAATTCGGGCGGTATCCGTAATGAAATCCCAGCAGGTGCTATCACGATTGGTGCAGTCATTAGCACCTTCCCGTTCCCCAACGAGCTGGCAACAATGGATCTCACCGGTAAACAGTTGCGTAGCCTGATGGAGCACGGCGCGGGTTTAAGCAACGGTGTATTGCAGGTGTCCAAAGGACTGGAGATGAAGTATGACAGCAGTAAACCAGTCGGTCAGCGCGTCACTGTACTAACGTTAAACGGTAAACCGATTGAGGATGCCACGGTTTATCACATAGCCACCAATAGCTTCCTGGCAGACGGCGGTGATGGTTTTACGGCATTTACCGAAGGAAAAACGCGAAATACCTCCGGAGGTTACTATGTCTCTAATGCTGTCGTTGACTATTTCAAGGCGGGAAATACGCTGACGGATGAGCAGCTTAAAGGCATGCGTGTGGCAGATGTGAAACCATAGTGAGCTCAGGCCAGCAGACAATCCGCTGGCCTGTTGTTTTAGCCTCTGTGAGAGGCAAACACCTCTTTCGCGGCGAACAAACCATTGAGTGCGGCAGGGAAGCCGGCATATACGGCCATCTGCATAATCACTTCAACGATCTCATCCTGCGTTAAACCAACGTGTAATGCCGCGCCAATATGTACTTTCAACTGCGGGGCGGCATTGCCCATTGCCGTTAACGCGGCGACAGTGGCAATTTCTCGGCTGCGCAGGTCCAGACCTGGACGTGCATAGATGTCGCCAAACGGAAATTCCAGCAGGTAGCGGGCAAAATCCGGCGCGATATCCTTCAGGCTCTCAACGACGGCCTCTCCCCCTTTACCATCTACCTGTTGCAACATTTTCTGGCCGGTAATAAAACGTTCTGATTCCATGATTTTTCCCTCGTTGGTGTGGCGTATGGCGAGAGAATAGGGGGTGTAGAATGATTTGGATAATACCGTTTCCGTGATACCTTTTCGGTATGACAACATCGCCATTACACTCTCTGGATATTCGCCTGCTGCGTTACTTTTCCGTAGTAGCGGAAGAGAACAATATGAGCCGGGCTGCGCAGCGCTTGTTCATGTCGCAACCGCCGTTGAGCCGCCACATTCGCCAGCTTGAAGAGCGCCTGGGGGTCACGCTGTTTGTCCGTCATACCCGTGGATTAACGCTGACGGAGGACGGCCAGCGCGTACTTGAAATGGTGCGCCCGCTGCTTGATCTTCAGGACAAAACCTACACTGCGTTGAGTCAATTAACGCAAATCAGGGAGCCATCTCTGCGCTTAGGGCTAAGTACAGCGTTTGAACAGGGCGTTTTTGCGGCGCTTGAGTCACAGCTGACTACGCATGTGCAGAAGCGACATATTGTCCGTCATGGTTCGCCTGAACTCGCGCGTCTGGTGCGTCGTGGAAAGCTGGATGCCGCGCTGGTGGCGTTACCGCTTGAGACTTCGGGGCTTAGCGTCACACCGCTCGGCTGGCAAGAATCGTTGATCGTCGCCTTACCCGCGCTCTGGCCAGAGGCGGCGCTGCCTTCGCTCTCGTTAATGTCGCTGAGCCACCGACCACTGTTCTGGTTCAAACGTGAACGTAACCCCGCCTTTTTTGATTACACCCGACATATTTTTAGTCATGCCGGTTACTCTCCTGCCTGTATTGAAGAACCGCTGGAACATGATGTGTTGTTGGCGCGGATCGCGCAGGGTGAAGGTTTGAGCCTGCTTCCGGCCTCCTTTTCCGCTATCCAACGTCGAGGGGTGATATTCCTGCCGCTTACCGATACCGAATTGCGTATTAGCACGGGGTTGCTGATGCTGCCTGAAAACGTAAAACAATTAGCATGGCTGCAGACGGTCATGGCGCAATCCCTCATCAATTCAGACTGATGTGAATTTTTTTCACGTTGGCTGAGTATTCCTCACCTTTAGCGATGATTTTTGTGTTGACGCCAGCATGCTTTTCCGTCATTTTTACATCTAGACGTCTAAACGTATAGCAGTTCACAACACAACATATAACGACAAAAGATTGATGAGGTAAGGTATGAGCTTTTTTCACGCCAACCAGCGGGAAGCCCTGAATCAGAGCCTGGCAGAAGTTGCCGGTCAGATTAACGTTTCATTTGAGTTTTTCCCGCCGCGCACCAGTGAAATGGAGCAAACCCTGTGGAACTCCATCGATCGCCTGAGCAGCCTGAAGCCGAAGTTTGTTTCAGTCACTTACGGTGCAAACTCTGGTGAGCGCGACCGTACGCACAGCATTATTAAAGGCATTAAGGATCGCACTGGCCTTGAAGCGGCTCCGCACCTGACCTGTATTGATGCAACCCGCGATGAGCTGCGGACTATTGCTCAGGACTACTGGAACAACGGTATTCGTCATATTGTTGCCCTGCGCGGTGACCTGCCGCCGGGAAGCGGTAAACCGGATATGTATGCTTCTGACCTGGTGACGCTACTGAAAGACGTTGCAGACTTTGATATCTCCGTTGCGGCTTACCCGGAAGTGCACCCGGAAGCGAAGAGCGCTCAGGCCGATCTGCTGAACCTGAAGCGTAAGGTTGATGCCGGTGCGAACCGTGCGATTACCCAGTTCTTCTTCGATGTAGAAAGCTATCTGCGCTTTCGTGATCGCTGTGTGTCTGCGGGAATCGACGTGGAAATTATTCCGGGTATCCTGCCAGTCTCCAACTTTAAGCAGGCGAAAAAATTTGCCGACATGACCAACGTCCGCATTCCGGCGTGGATGTCGACCATGTTTGATGGTCTGGATGATGACGCGGAAACCCGCAAGCTGGTGGGCGCTAATATCGCTATGGACATGGTGAAGATTCTCAGCCGCGAAGGGGTGAAAGATTTTCACTTCTATACCCTTAATCGTGCCGAGATGAGCTACGCTATTTGTCACACACTGGGTGTAAGACCGAACTAAACAGATGCCCAGCCCTCTACGGAGGGCTTTTTGTTGATCATTTTGATCTACATCTCTGTAACGTAAAATATAAAAGGAATTAGCTATCGAATCTGTGGGTTATTTCGACTATATCTTATCTCTGGTGGTGTATATCGTAGTCAGAACACTGTAAAGGGAGCATATAGATGAGCATGTCCGACGATAGCCAAAACGCATCAACTGCCGGTAAGTGTCCTTTTCATCAGGGCGGTCACGACCAGAGCGCGGGAGCAGGAACGAACAACCGCGACTGGTGGCCAAATCAACTGCGCGTTGATCTTTTAAACCAACATTCCAACCGTTCTAACCCGCTGGGTGAGGACTTCGACTACCGCAAAGAGTTTAGCAAACTCGACTATTCTGCCCTGAAAGGGGATCTCAGAGCCCTTCTGTCCGAATCTCAACCGTGGTGGCCCGCTGACTGGGGAACCTATGCTGGATTGTTTATCCGCATGGCATGGCACGGTGCAGGGACCTATCGCTCCATCGATGGACGCGGTGGCGCGGGTCGCGGACAGCAGCGTTTTGCACCACTGAACTCCTGGCCGGACAACGTAAGCCTTGATAAAGCGCGTCGTCTGCTGTGGCCAATCAAGCAGAAATACGGCCAGAAAATTTCCTGGGCCGACCTGTTTATCCTCGCGGGTAACGTGGCGCTGGAAAACTCAGGCTTCCGCACCTTCGGCTTTGGTGCTGGTCGTGAAGATGTCTGGGAACCGGATCTCGACGTAAACTGGGGTGATGAAAAAGCCTGGCTGACTCACCGTCACCCGGAAGAATTGGCCAAAGCGCCGTTGGGCGCAACCGAAATGGGCCTTATCTATGTGAACCCGGAAGGGCCAGACCATAGCGGCGAACCGCTTTCTGCGGCAGCAGCTATTCGCGCGACCTTCGGTAATATGGGAATGAACGACGAAGAAACCGTAGCGCTGATTGGCGGCGGTCATACGTTGGGCAAAACCCACGGCGCTGCACCGGCTTCGCACGTAGGCGCCGATCCTGAATCCGCACCGATTGAAGCACAGGGCCTGGGCTGGGCCAGCAGCTACGGCAGCGGCGCGGGCGCGGATGCCATTACATCCGGTCTGGAAGTGGTCTGGACGCAGACGCCAACCCAGTGGAGCAACTATTTCTTCGAGAACCTGTTCAAATATGAGTGGGTGCAAACTCGCAGCCCGGCAGGCGCTATTCAGTTTGAAGCGGTTGACGCACCGGAGATTATCCCCGATCCGTTTGATCCGTCGAAAAAACGCAAGCCAACCATGCTGGTTACCGACCTGACGCTGCGTTTCGATCCTGAGTTCGAGAAAATCTCCCGCCGTTTCCTGAACGATCCACAGGCGTTCAACGAAGCGTTTGCCCGTGCGTGGTTTAAACTGACGCACCGTGATATGGGGCCGAAAGCGCGTTACATCGGGCCGGAAGTGCCAAAAGAAGATCTGATTTGGCAAGACCCGCTGCCGCATGCGTTCTTCAACCCAAGCGAAGAAGATATCCTGAAGCTGAAAGCGACCATTGCCGCTTCCGGGCTGTCCGTGGGCGAACTGGTATCGGTAGCGTGGGCGTCGGCATCGACTTTCCGCGGTGGGGATAAACGTGGCGGCGCTAACGGTGCGCGTCTGGCGCTGGATCCACAGCGAGGCTGGGATGTGAATGCCACCGCAGCACGCGTTCTGCCTGTGCTGGAAGGGATTTATAAGTCTGCCCATACCGCCTCGTTGGCCGATATTATCGTGCTGGCCGGGGTTGTTGGTATCGAGCAGGCGGCTAGCGCTGCGGGCGTCAGCATTAAGGTACCTTTTGCGCCGGGCCGCGTGGATGCGCGCCAGGATCAAACGGATATTGAGATGTTTGAACTGCTTGAGCCAATCGCCGATGGCTTCCGTAACTACCGCGCCCGTCCTGACGTATCGACCACCGAGTCGCTGCTGATCGATAAAGCACAGCAGCTGACGCTAACCGCACCGGAAATGACCGTGCTGGTGGGAGGTATGCGCGTACTGGGCACCAACTTTGATGGTAGCCAGCACGGTGTCTTTACCGATCGTCCAGGCGTACTCAGCACTGACTTCTTCGTCAATCTGCTGGATATGCGCCATGAGTGGAAGGCGGTTGATGAGTCACAAGAACTGTTTGAAGGTCGTGACCGTCTGAGCGGCGAAGTAAAATACACCGCAACCCGCGCCGATCTGGTATTTGGTTCTAACTCTGTACTGCGCGCAGTGGCTGAAGTTTATGCCTGCAGCGATGCCCACGAGAAGTTCGTGAGAGATTTCGTGGCCGCATGGGTGAAAGTGATGAACCTGGATCGTTTCGACCTGCTGTAAGTCAATAAATCAGCGACTGCCAAAGGCAGTCGCTGATTTTGTCATTTATCCCTTGATGATGTAGAGCGGGGTCTGTCCCGCAATGACGTTACCGTCTGGCATCCTGAATTCTATCTCCGTAAAATCTTCAATATTGCTGCATACCACCGGGCTTAACATTGAGCGGACGCTGGCATTCAGGAAATCGAGATCCATTTCCAGTATCGGTTGGCCTGCGACAACATCACTCCCTTCTTCTACCAGACGACAGAATCCCTGCCCGTTAAGCGCAACAGTATCTAGCCCCATATGGACGATGATCTCCGCGCCCGTGTTCGTTGTCAGGCAGAACGCATGGTTAGTGTTAAAGATTTTTACGATAGTGCCTGCTGCGGGTGAAACAACCGTGCTGCCTGTCGGGAGTATAGCAACACCATCCCCAACAGCTTTACTGGCGAAGGCTTCATCCGGCACGTGTTCCAGCATGACGACCTTACCGCTTACCGGAGCGACCAGTTCAGTGATGACGGCAGTATGCTTTGTCATCTGTGGTTTAACCGAAGTGGGAGCGGCGGCAACGGCTCTGGCTGCTTCTACATAGCCTATAGTTTTCATCGCGTTGGCGATTTTTTCTGCGACGAATCCGACGATGATTTGCACGCTGGTTTGGTTCAGACGGATAACCCCCGTAGCACCCAATCGTTTTGCCAGGGCGTCATTGACTAGTGAGGAATCGTTGACACTCAGCCGTAGGCGAGTGATACAGGCGTCAATGCCGGTCAGGTTTTCTGAGCCACCAATAGCCGCGATGTACTGACGCGCCAGTTCACTCACATTTTGATCTTTAGGGCTACTGATATTGGTGTCCTGACCATCGGCACAACTCCCGGCAACGGCCAGCTCGCGCCCAGGGGTGAGCAGATCAAATTTGATGATGGTGAAACGAAACATCAGATAGTAGATAACGAAAAATACCAGTCCCAAAGGTATGAGAAAATACCATTGCACGGCGAGCGGATTACGTGAAGAAAGCACCATGTCTACCAGGCCAGCGCTGAAGCCAAAACCGGCAATCCAGTGCAGGCTGGCCGCGACAAAAACGGCAATCCCTGATAGCAACGCGTGAATGACGTACAGCATCGGCGCGACAAACATGAAGGAAAATTCCAGCGGCTCAGTGATGCCTGTGAAAAATGAGGCGAACGCGCCAGCCATCATGATCCCCATGACTTTTGCTTTGTTCTCAGGACGTGCGCATTGATAAATCGCCAGCGCAGCGCCCGGCAGACCAAACATCATGATCGGAAAGAAACCCGCCTGATAACGCCCCGTGATGCCGACAATGCCTTTTCCCGTTTCAATTGATTGTGCGCCGCCGAGAAAATTGGGGATATCGTTAATCCCGGCAACATCAAACCAAAACACAGAATTTAGTGCATGGTGCAAGCCCACAGGAATCAGCAATCGATTAAAGAATGCGTAGATCCCCGCACCAACTGAACCGAGCTTTTGAATATGTTCGCCAAAACCCACCAGGCCGCTGAAAACGACAGGCCAGATAAACATCATGATAAAAGCGACAATAATCATCACGAAAGAGGTGATGATGGGGACGAGACGGCGTCCGCTGAAGAACGAAAGAGCTTTTGGCAGTTCGACGCTGCCAAAGCGGTTATACAGTTCAGCAGAGATGACGCCAACCATGATGCCAATAAACTGGTTTTTAATCTTAGCAAAGGCCGCTGGCACCTGCTCCAGTGGGATTTGCTGGATCATCGCCACGGCGGCGGGTGAACAGAGGGTCGTTAATACAAGAAAGCCGACAAACCCCGCCAGCGCCGCAGCACCATCTTTATCTTTTGACATTCCATACGCCACACCGACAGCAAACAGCACTCCCATATTGTCGATGATAGCGGAGCCAGATTGAATAAATAAGGCGGCCAGCGCGTTGGCACTTCCCCAACCCGTTGGATCGATCCAGTATCCGATACCCATTAAAATAGCGGCCGCTGGTAACGTTGCTACTGGCACCATTAATGCACGGCCCACTTTTTGCAAATAACCCAAAATATTCATGGCATTCCCTATAAGCAGATAGAAATCATCAGATCAGAAATATATATTCTGAATGGTTAATAATGTTTGCGATGGGAGGTAAATGTGGCGGGTGTATAGTTATTATTTTGTGCGTTATTTTTAAGTGAATATAAATGCGATTAATGTGGTTTGTATCTCATTTTATTAAAATAATAAATTAGCTTCCTTTATAAAATATAAATAAAATTTGGCGGTCGTTATTTAACAACCGCTGAATAGAAATAGGTAAATATAATACCAATTAATTAATTGACCAGGTGATTTCTCCTTTACAGAAAGTGGTATTGACCTGGTAATTATCTTCCAGTACGACAATATCGGCGTCGTATCCGCGCTGTAATTTCCCTTTACGATCGTCTATTCCGAGAAGGCGAGCGGGATTAATTGTGCAGGATTTTAACGCAGAGCTAAAGGGAACCATCGCCCTCTCGACCATATTATACAGGCCGCGATTCAATTGAAGTGTGCTCCCGACCAGTACGCCGTTTTCTCGCCGTGTGGCACCGTCTTCACCAAGAATCATCGGCTCTCCGCCAAACATGTAGCGGCCAGGTGCTTCACCTTTGGCTTTCATTGAGTCGCTGATCATAATGATATAGTCATCATTTTTGGCATGGAATAAATGTGCCGCTGAAACCAGGCTGACAAAAATACCATCGGCAATCAATTCGCCATACAGCCCATCCAGCTGCCAGGCGGCCCCCAATAAACCTGGCTCGCGGTTAACATATTTCGCCATCCCGTTGTAAACGTGGGTGACGCTGCTTGCGCCGTTGCCCGTGGCTTCCAGTGCCTGTTCAAAGGAAGCATCGGAATGCCCCATACTGACGATGATGTTCTTCTCTTTGCAGTAGCGGGTTAGAGTGTGGCCCGGGTCCATCTCCGGTGCCAGAGTGACAGCGATAATTTGCCCCTCTGCTGCCTGTTCGTAAGCGGCGAAATCGGTAAGGCTGGCCTGACGAATGGCCTTTTCGGGCTGTGCGCCACGATACAGAGGATTCAGGAAAGGCCCTTCAAGATGAATACCGAGGATCTCCGCGCCAGCCGATGGGTGGTGCATAACATGAGCAATATTGCGTAGTGCTGCAAGCAGAATTGGGTGATCGTCAGTGACCGTTGTTGGGCAAAAAGCTGTGACGCCTTCCTGCGGTAAATGCGAGAGCCAGCGGCGCAGGCCAGCGGCGTCATCTTCGTTTGTGTCGTAGTTCCATCCGCCATGTGCGTGCATATCAATAAAGCCAGGAACAATTCGACGCAGACCAAAATCATAATCGGCGTCGGCGATTAGTCCGACGTTAATATCAATAATTTTTCCGTTCGCAACGGTAATGTGCGCTGGAAAAAAACTCCCGTAAAGCCATACCCGTTCACTCTGAATAATCATACGCGCCTCCGGAAAATTAAATATGAAGCTGTGATGCCGCCTCGCGATCGCAAATTACCGTCACATTTGGGTGCATTAACAGAAACGACGCTGGAAATTGCGGGTCAATGCGGGTGCAGTCGTGAAGCTGTTTAATCACTGAGGATTTTGATTTGCCGTTAGCAATCAGGACTATCTCTTTGCTTCTCAGAATGGTTCCCATGCCGAGTGTAATCGCCTGCTGCGGCACGTCCTCCTGTCGTGCAAAGAATCGGGCGTTGGCTTCGATAGTATCCACGTTGAGATTAATGACATGACATACTGGGCTATGAGTAGCATGCGGCTCGTTAAAACCGATATGGCCGTCGTGACCGATGCCGAGGATGGTCATATCAAAGTCGCCGTGATCAACGATAGTTTGCTCATAGCGGGCGCATTCTGCGGTTAAATTGGCGGCCAGAACATCGGGAACAAAAGTATTTTCGGCGGGGATATTTGCGTACTGATAAAGGTGTTGTTGCAGGAAATAGTAATAACTTTGTGGGTCTGTGTTACGTAGCGGAATATATTCATCGATATTGAAGGCGAATGTTTTTGTAAAGTCAGCGTCACCATTTTTCGCCATGCGACTCATTTCTGCCAGCATGCCTACTGGCGTTCCACCCGTTGGAATAGCCATAACCAGGTCGGGTTTATTTATCAATGCCGCGGCAACGCGTTTTGCCGCCAGCATGCTCATTTCTGTATAGGTTTCGGTAATAATAAAATTAAGCATGTTCGTCCTTTAACCGCCAATGGTGGCCCTCAGGCCAATCTCTTCGGCATATTGTTTAATTTGTTCCGTCATCTCGTGTTGGCAAGCGGGAATGTCTTTTAATAAATAAGGAATGCCTAGTTTTTGATATTTACCGATGCCATAAATGTGATACTCGAGAATATCGACCTGCTGCACCGCGCTACCGAGTGTGCGGATAAAATCGAGGCGTTTACGGATATCGGCTGGATCATCATTACGTGTTGGTACGATCACCATGCGTGCCAGGATCGGCTTGCCCATTGCCGCGATCGCTTTGGCATTCTCCAGGATCAACCGGTTATCAACACCTGTACAACTGAGATGGGTTTCTGCATCAAAGACTTTAAAATCGTAGGAAACAAGATCGACGGCTTCAACCAGAGGGCGGAGTTTTTCCCAGCGAATATAACCGGCGGTATCCAGGCAGACATGTATCCCTTCCGCCTTCAACAGCAGGGCGGTTTCCCTGACAAACTCAGCCTGAAGCGCCGGCTCACCGCCGGAAAAGGTGACGCCGCCGTGGCTTTCATCGTAAAACGCTTTGTCGCGCAGCAGCAGGTCTGCCAGTTGGTGAGATGTCATCTCTTGGCCGACTTTCTCGTAGCCGTCATAGGGGCACATGTCGACGATATCCAGCAGATTGGTGCACTTTTTCCGGTCGATATTCACCCCGTTGCCGGGTTGTGCGAGGGTAATCGCGCTGTTTGCCGCCGCTTGTACGCAGGTCCCGCACTGGCGGCAGCGCTCTTTAAACCAGAAAACGTTGAAACCAGGCCTGATGGTTTCCGGATTCGCACACCACTGACAGCGTAAATTACACTGCTGCATAAAGACGGTGCTGCGTATTCCAGGGCCATCCTTGGTGGAATAATGCTGAATGCGGGAGATCAGGCCTGTTCTCATATTAACGTTCTCCTCACCATGCCAGTTCTGTACGGGCGATAATCGCGTCCTGCGCTTCCGGCATCAGCGTCGAAAACAAAGCGCAATAACCCGCCACGCGCACCATTAGGTTCGGATAATCTTCCGGGTGCGCTTTCGCTGCTCGCAGAATATTTGAATCGATGATGTTGAACTGGTTGTGGAAGATATTCTTCATCCGGCTGGCTTCCATGAAATGGGTAAATTTCTCCAGGTTATCGTCGCCTTCCAGTGCGCTCGGCGTGAATTTCATGTTCAGCAACTGGCCACCGGCGATTTTCTGGTTTGGCAGCTTCGCCACGGAGTTGATCACCGCCGTTGGCCCTTCTTTATCCGCGCCGAGGCACGGTGATGCACCTTCGTTTAATGGCAGAGTCGCCAGGCGACCATCTGGCGTTGCGCCAACGTCAAAGCCGTTCGGGACGTAGGAGGTGATGTTGGACGTGGACATGGTGTAACCGCAGCCTTTCGGTCCTTTGCCGTAGCGATCGGTTTTGTACTTCGGCAGCAGCTTCAGATAGGACTCGAACACGTCGGCGACAATGTAATCAACGTAGTCGATATCGTTGCCAAACTTCGGCGCGTTGCGGCATAGCTTGCGTACGCGTGCGCCTTCAATGCCTTCAAAGTTGCTGTCCATGGCATCACGCAGTTGCTTGAGTGTTAGCACCTGGTCATCAAAGACCAACTTCTTCACCGCAGCGAGGCTGTCACCAACTACCGAAGGCCCGATATTGGAGGAACTGACAAAGTCGTACTCTGCGCCGCCGTTTTTCAGCGTTTTACCGCGCTCCAGAGAGCAGTTAATGGTCGCGGAAGCGAAAGCGTCGGCATCGTGATGTTTCAGTGCACGATCGCACACCAGATCGCAGTCCACCGCCAGGTCGGAGTAGAACTCCAGCAACTGATTCCACGCAGCCCACACTTCATCATAAGACGCATAGTTAATTTCGCGGCCTTCTTTGCCGTTCACTTTTACCAGCTGCACGCCGGTCGCCGGGCAGCAGCCGTTGTTCATCACCAGTTCAAGAATTTTGCCGAAGTTAACGTAGGTCATACCGGTAGCGCGGTGGCCCCAACGGCCAGGAATAGCGGTTTCCACGCAGCCCATTGAGGCATATTCACGGGCGACCTCTTCCGTCAGACCAAGCGTCATCATTGCAGGGATCACCACTTCATCACAGAAAATGGACGGCATGCCAAAGCCCTTGCGGATCAGTTTTGCCGAATCCTGCATCAGTGAATGTGGGGTATCTTTAGAGAAACGTACGCTTAAGTTTGGTTCTGGCAGGCCGGTTAACGCCATCGCTTCCAGCGATAAATAAGAGAGATCGTTGGTGCCGTCAGTGCCGTCCGGCTTCATGCCTCCGACCATCAGGTTGGAATAAAGTGGGTAACCGCCGCTATACTGAGTGTGGCCCCACGGGCGTACTTTGTTGAGGCTGTTGGTCATGATGAAGAAGTGGGTCAGGATCTCCAGCGCCTTCTCTTTACTGATTTTTCCTGAGTGAATATCCGCTTCGTAGAACGACCAGACGTACTGGTCAAAACGGCCAAAGGAGAACGAGTGGCCGTTGCTTTCGATCATCATCAGTAAATGGGTTAGATAGACTGTTTCTACCGCTTCCCAAAAGCTCTGCGCTTTGCCTTCCATCAAGTGGGCGAACATATCGCTCATTGCCAGCAACTCGTCGCGACGTTTAGTATCGCTGGTTTTTGCCGCCTCTTCTTTGGCCAGCAAAGAGAAGCGTTTGCAGTAGTTCAGGGCGGCGTCCATGGTGATGATGACGGCCTGGTAGAAATCGGTCTGTTCTTCGGTCAGGTGTTGATCTTCTGCCAGATGTTGTTTGGCGATATCGCGCATGCCGCCGTAACCGACTTCGAGTACGAAATCATGGTTTGGAATGATGTGACCATCACCGGACATGCTGATACCACCACGGTGCAATACGCCCTGCTTTTCCGCCAGGCGGTTAATTTGCGGTAGGTTGGTTAATACTTCATCCTGATGGGTTTTACCCTGCCAGTAGTCTTGCAATACACGCAGACGTGCTTTGGTTTCTTCACATACCTGGAAGCTGTCGCCGGACCGCTTGTCAAATTCGTCGAGTTCATCAATCACCCAGTTGAAAGAGAACTCCGGAAATACTGGCGCAGCGAAGTTGGCGCTGGCCTGGTTGCCGACGATCAACATATCCGGCTCAATGTAAATGGTCATGTTTGCCAGAATGTCGGCCAGCGCCAACGCCCGGCGAATAACGATCGGTTTGCCTTCTGAACGTTTAAACGATTCGGTAATGATTTCTGCGCGTTCCGGGCATAACGTCGCGGTACGGTGGAACATCTGATCCTGCTTTTTCGCAATCCTGGCAAAATCGCAATCGTTGTTGGTGGGTTTAAAACTGAGTAATCCGTTCATAAAGACCTCAATGTGGGAAGGGGTTTTCGTATTCCACGCCTGAGGTGTTCGATTGTCAATCTGCTTATGATCTATTTTGTTCCTTTGATCACATAAAAATATAAAAAGAACATTTAAAGAGGACAGAAACGCACAGAAAGATGTGCGTTTAAGAGGGGGGGAACTCAGGAAGGGGTATCAGCTAACAGTAGCTGAACATGTCCGTTAAGTTGTGCGGTAAGGGTATCGGGTACACCGCTTTGACTGATGATGTAGTTAAAATCAGCAATACGACCATGCCCGGCAAGAAATGTCTGCCCAAACTTGCTTTTATCTGCCAGCAGAATTTTTTGTCGTCCGGCGCGTAGCAAAGCTTGTTTGACGTGAGCATCCGGCAGTTTGGGAACGGTGAGCTCGCCAGCTTCGTTGATGCCCTGGGTGCTGAGGAAGACCTTATCGGCATGAATATTATTGAAAAAATTAGACGTGCAGGATGAAATCATCCCCTGCGTATCATCTTCATATTCGCCAGGCGCAACAATCAGTTTTATCCCCCGCCTTCCTTTAAGCAGGTTAACCACTGGAATAGAGTTGGTGATCACCATGATTTTTTTATCAAACAGGAATTGTGCAAAGGCCAGCAGCGTGGTGCCGCAATCTATAATAATCGTGTCGCCGTCTTCGACCAGTTCGGCGGCTTTCTGGCCTATCAGATGCTTATCATCGACCATTTGCACGGATTTTAGCTGGAAGCTGGGCTCTACGCTGGCACCGCTGGTCAGGTAAGCGCCGCCGTAGGTTGTTTTGACAATCCCTTGTTTTTCAAAGAAGGAGAGGTCGCGGCGAATGGTCATCTTGGTGACGCCAAATTTTTCTGCGAGTTCGTTAACGACGACTTTCTTGTCCTGCTGCAGAATGGCGTAAATGCTCATTCTTCTGTCTGATGATTGCATAGTCACGCTTCGTTTGAAGGAAAAGCGCACTATAAAACACACATCTCATGCTGGCAACATGCGATGAAAAGAACATAAAAGAACATAAAAGAACATAGCGGCAGGAACAAAACTGCCGGATGGCAACGCTAAAACATCTTACTCATCCGGCAAACAGCTTTTATTCCCACTCTTGCAGGTAACGTTGACCGTACTGGTCAGCCACAAGCAGGGCGGCATACACCTGGTCCGGCGTTGCGCCGCCAGGCATGTTGTGGATGGTTTCGCCTTCGGCACAGGCTGCCTCAGCCACAATGCGCATTTTCGCCTGAATATCCTGTTTGATATCCAGTTGCGCCAGGGTAATCGGCAAGCCAACGGAATGGCACAGCGCGGCAACGGTTTCAATTTCATCGACCGGCGCGTTTTCCAGCACCAACTGCGTCAGCGTACCGAAAGCCACTTTCTCGCCGTGGTAATAATGATGTGCATCCGGGATTGCGGTCAGACCGTTATGAATGGCGTGAGCCGCTGCCAGACCACCGCTTTCAAAACCGACGCCACTCAGATAGGTGTTGGCTTCAATAATGCGCTCCAGTGCTGGTGTAACCACGTGCTGCTCTGCAGCCAGCATCGCTTTTTCACCTTCTTCGATCAGCGTATTAAAGCACAGCTCTGCCAGCGCCAGCGCCGCCTGAGTACACTGACCGCCCGCCATTGTGGTTGCGCCGCTGCGTGAACAGGCACGCGCTTCGAACCAGGTCGCCAGCGCATCGCCAATACCCGCAGCTAACAGACGCGCCGGTGCGCCCGCGACAATTTTGGTATCAACAATGACCCTGTCCGGGTTATTGGGCAGCAGCAGATAGCGATCGAATTCACCGGCATCGGTGTAAATGACGGACAGCGCGCTGCACGGCGCATCGGTAGAGGCGATGGTTGGCGCAATGGCGACAGGCACGCCCATAAAGTGCGCCAGCGCTTTGGCGGTATCCAGCGTTTTACCGCCACCAATACCAAGTACTGCCGCACACTGCGCTTTTTCCGCTACGACGCGCAGACGGTCGATTTCGTTTTGTGAACATTCGCCGCCAAACGGTGCAATTTCCAGCGCCAGTCCGGCATCCTGGAAGCTTTTTTCCAGTGCCCCCTGGGCAAAGCCTAAGACAAACTTGTCTCCAACGACCAGCCAGCGCTCTGCCAGTGGTTTGAGGTAGCTGCCAAGACGGGTAATAACATCGGCACCCTGGATGTACTTACCAGGTGATTGAATAATGCGATCCATACTTTATTTCCCTCACAGGTTGATGTGACCAAATGCGTTGTTCCAGTCCTGCTCAAACTTCTCTATTGCTGACTCTACCGCAGGGGTATTGAGCATTTGTTGCGCTACGTCTAATGGCAGGGTGATTGCTTCACATCCTGCCAGCAAGCAATCCAGCGCCTGACGTGGAGTTTTAAAGCTGGCCGCCAGTACCATGCTGTTCGGTGCATGCAGTTCCAGCAATGTTTGCAGTTCCTGTACTGTGCGAATCCCGTCGCCGCCCTGCGCGTCGATACGGTTAACGTAAGGCGCGATATATTTCGCTCCTGCCAGCGCAGCCAGTAGCCCCTGAGAAGCACTGTAAACGGCGGTTCCCAGCGTGGTGATACCCTCTTTTTTCAGCATCTTGATCGCGGCCAGACCTTCGGATGTCACCGGGATTTTCACTACCAGACCGGGCACCGCATTGCTCAGGCGTTTAGCTTCTTCCACCATGCCCTGCGCATCCCGGCTCATGGTCTGGGCAAACAGAATGCCCTCTTTGCCAATGGCGTTCTGCAGGCGTGGCAGCACATCCCAGATGGATTCTTTGCTTGCTGCCACAATGCTTGGGTTGGTGGTGACGCCCGCGATAGGGAAGATGCGGGCCAGACGTTCGACTTCCGCGACGTTGGCGGTATCAAGATAAAGTTCCATACAAAAACACCCTCTACGTTTTCCGTTAGCTGCCCGTTGCCGGGTTGCTTTGCTATGCACAGGATAAGAGTGTTTCGTCACGCGGTGCTATCTGACAAATCTGTCAAAAGCTGGATAAATGTAATATGTCTATAAAAGTGAGAGATACCTCACATGTAAGTGATATGTGATGGTATATGTTTTTTGATAATACAAAAATCCAGTAAATATTACCTTTGTCTCCGTTTTCTGTCCCAGTATGCGATTATAACTGGTCAGTTTTTTTCTCCGTCAACTGGCTGTGATACTGCCGACGATACTCTGACGGCGAACGTTCAGTATTCTTGCGAAACAGGCGGCAGAAGTAGTTGCTGTCAATAAACCCACAGGTGTGCGCCACGTCTTTGATCTTCAGCTCGTAACCCTTTAACAGCGTTTTTGCGTGTTCCAGTCGCGTGTGGTTCAGGTATTCGTTAAAACCGATAGCGCCCGTTTTTTGAAACAGGTGGGAGAGGTAATTAGGTGAAATGTAAAACGCCTGTGCGACGGATTCACGGGTGAGTGGCGAAGCGTAGCGTTCGTCAATATAGCCGCGAATGGCGTCGAAAAGCGCCTGACTACGTGATGCGGTTTGGATCTGGCTGCCGAGCAGATCGCGACAGTGGCTCAGCAAGCTCGCAACGATTAGCCTGGCCGTTTGCTGCTCCTGCGGCTGCATTTGCATCTCATGGAGCGTTTGCAGCAGAAAAGAGCCAATACGCGGCCCACGCCGAGCGACGTGCTGGTGGGTAAGGTTTTGATATTGCTTGCCGTCCCACTGCACGACGCTGAAACCCAGTTGTTGTTTGCCGAACAGGATGCTGAGTGTGGTGACTGGTGTGACCCACTGCGGAATATTCCAGCCGCCAGCCGGAACAAACAAGACATCGCCGGGGGTAAGCACCTTATCGATGCCAGAATCCGCAAATTCACCTTCCAGCACAATTTCCAGCCGGGGAAAATCGACCTGATACGCCAGTTCCGGCGTTGTGCTATTGGTGCTGGCGAAATAAATCTGCCGCAGCGGCGTGGGGCCGTTAATCAGGCGGGAGAGAAGATGGCTGACGTCGTGATACATGTTAATCCCTTGCAGGCAGCAGACAGGGAAACAGTAACGTTGAAAACAATCGCCCTCAAGTGATTATTGCCGGATGGCGGCTAATGCCATATCCGGCCTACAAGTCTTTGCGAGCTGTAGGCCGGATAAGCGTAGCGCATCCGGCAGACGGTTATTGATTACCGATTTGATCGCCGTAAGGCAGGGAATCGTAATCTATCAGGGCATTTTTCTTGTACGGATTGCCAATCCAGCGGGTTGTCTCTTTGAACTGAGGACTGGTAATGGCGCGAGTTGGATCGAAGCCATCGTAGGTGAAGCCCGCTAAGTCAGACCATGTGTGGATAAGCTCTGAGCTGCTGTATTTACGATTCACATCCTGTGAGAAGTCACGCGGGTGCGCGGCCTGCCATTTTTCCGAAGTCCACAACAGGAACGGCACCGTGTACATATGGCGCGTTGGGTTGTCTTCATTACGACCCTGCGTTTTGTGCGGTGGCGTATCGTAAACCTCTTCGCCATGATCGGAGAAGTACAGCAGGAAGCCGTTCGGATCGGTCGCTTTATAGTCTTTGATCAGGCTGGCAATAATATGATCGTTGTAAACATTCGCGCTGTCGTAATCGTTGTAGGCTTCCAGCTCATCGTTACTCAGACCTGCGGGAACATGGTCGATATTATTGTCGAACTTACCCTGGCCATCCGGATAGCGGAATTTGTACTTAATATGCGTACCCAGCAGATGCACGATGATGAACTTTTTCGGTGCCGGGTCGGCCAGTACTTCTTTAAATGGCGCCAGCACGTTGCTGTCATATTCGCGCGCACTTTGCGTACGCTGCTGGTTCATATAGAACTGTTTATCCGTCTGCTTAGAGAACACCGTCAGCATGGTGTTGCGGGCGGTCATCGTCTGCTGATTAGTGATCCAGAAGGTTTTATAACCCGCCTGTTTCATCATGTTCATCAGGGACGGCTGAGTCAGATACAGATCCGGGTTCTTCTCGTTAGCGAAGGTCAGCGCCTGCTGCAGGATTTCAATGGTGTACGGACGGGAAGTCACGACATTATTGAATACGGTGAAGTTAGGATCGGATTTATGCAGCGCATCCAGTTCTGGCGTCGTTTCACGCGGGTAGCCATACAGGCTCATGCGGCCACGTTGCGTTGATTCGCCAATCACCAGCACCAATGTACGCGGTGCGTCACCTGAGCTGTCTTTAAAGTTAGCCAGCGGCGGCAGGGCATTGTTCTCATTCAGCAGGCTATTGAGCGAGGTCAACTGCTGACGATATTGATAATACCCGGAGATGAATTGCCACGGCGCGGCGGGCTCCATACGTGAAGCAAGGCCATCCAACGTTTTTTCAAACGGCTTATGTTTGATAAATGTGTTCACTGTCATCGGATGCAGAATCAATCCGTATAACAGTGCAAACGACACCAGATAGCGCCAGGGTGATGGAATATGTACCGGACGCAGACGTGTCCATAGCAGAATTGCCATTGCTGTATATGCCAGCGCAATTAAGACGATCTTCAGGCTGAAGTATTGACTCAGGTACTCGCTGGCTTCGTTCGCATTGGTTTCAAACATTACGTACAGAACGCTTTGCGAGAACTCTTGCCCGTAAATGACGTAATAGCTCAGAGCTGCCAGCGAGGCCGCCCATAGAATTACGCCAATGACGGCAGCAATAATGCGGATACCGTTTGGAAATAAGAATACCGGGATCAACCACAGCGAGCTGAACAGCAGGGAGTCGCGTAGGCCGGTAGATCCGCTATAGCCGCTAAAATAGATAACGGCCTGTAGTAATGAGGAAAAAAACCAAAAATAGAGGAGCGCCCAACCCAGGGCTTTCCAGCTAAAGGCGGGTTTAGACTGGAGTTGTAAGGATTGCATAATGTGAGCCTGTCTTTAATCGTAGCGCCAAGAGTAGCGACTAAACATTAAGAGGAACTGAAGCATCACGATCTCAGGATCGTGTTTTGCTGTTGTAATATTCACGTAGTGAATATGTTCAGGCGGGAATATATTGAAAATGAAGTGGTTGTAACAGCTGTTTTTACTGTCGCCTTCGTACAATAGCACGAAGGCGACAGCGGGAGGGGGCGTTAGCCTGTATTGCGCATACCGGCTGCAACACCAGCGATAGTCACCATCAGCGCTTGTTCAACGCGTGGATCCGGTTCATGGCCTTGCTCTTCGGCCTGGCGTGAGCGGTGTAACAATTCTGCCTGTAAGACGTTCAGCGGGTCAGTATAAACATTCCTTAACTGAATGGACTCGGCAATCCACGGCAGGTCGGCCATCAAATGTGAGTCGTTGGCAATCGCCAGTACGACATCGATATCTGCTGCCAGGCGTTGGCGTAGCTCTTCACCCAGCGGCCACAGCTCTTTTTTGACCAGGCGCTGATCGTAATACTCTGCCAGCCACAGGTCTGCTTTCGCGAAAACCATTTCCAGCATGCCAAGGCGTGTGGAGAAGAATGGCCAGTCGCGGCACATCGCTTCGAGTTCGCTTTGCTTACCATCTTCAACCACTTTTTGCAGCGCGGTACCAGCACCAAGCCAGGCCGGGAGCATCAGACGGTTCTGCGTCCAGGCAAAGATCCACGGTATAGCACGCAGAGACTCAACGCCGCCGGTCGGACGACGTTTTGCCGGACGTGAACCGAGCGGCAATTTACCCAGTTCCTGCTCCGGTGTGGCTGAGCGGAAATAAGGGACGAAGTCTTTGTTTTCACGCACATATCCACGGTATAGCTCGCAGGAAATATCGGAAAGCTCATCCATGATATGACGCCAGTTATCCTTCGGTTCTGGCGGTGGTAACAGGTTGGCCTCCAGAATTGCTCCGGTATACAGCGACAGGCTGCTGATGGTCACTTCCGGCAGGCCGTACTTAAAGCGGATCATCTCCCCTTGTTCTGTCACGCGCAGACCGCCTTTCAGACTGCCTGGTGGTTGAGAGAGCAGCGCCGCATGCGCAGGCGCGCCGCCGCGACCAATGGATCCACCGCGACCGTGGAACAGCGTCAGTTCGATACCGGCTTTTTCGCAGGTTTTGATCAGCGCGTCCTGAGCCTGGTATTGCGCCCAGGACGCTGCCATCACGCCCGCGTCTTTTGCGGAATCAGAGTAGCCGATCATGACCATCTGTTTGCCCTGGATAAAGCCGCGGTACCAGTCGATATTCAGAAGCTGGGACATGACGTCATCGGCATTGTTGAGGTCGTCCAGCGTTTCAAATAGCGGAGCGACCGGCATAGCAAAACCAATTCCGGCTTCTTTCAGCAGCAGATGCACGGCCAGCACATCCGACGGCGTTTTCGCCATCGAGATAACATAGGCGGCAATGGAGCCATACGGGGCTTCGGCAATGACCTGACAGGTGTCGAGCACTTCACGGGTGTCATTGCTCGGCTCCCAGTTACGCGGCAGGAGCGGACGCTTGGAATTCAGTTCGCGGATCAGGAACGCTTGTTTATCCGCTTCTGACCAGTTTTCGTAGTCGCCAATGCCCAGATAACGAGTCAGCTCGCCCAGGGCTTCAGTATGGCGGGTGCTTTCCTGACGAATATCAATACGCACCAGCGGCACGCCGAAACACTTCACGCGCCTAAGGGTGTCGAGCAATTCGCCATTGGCGATAATGCCCATACCACAGGCCTGTAGAGACTGGTAGCACGCGTAAAGCGGGTCCCAGAGCTGTTCGTTTTGGGTGAGAAGTCCCGCAGGTTTCGGCAATTTCTCGCCTTTCAGACGGGCTTCAAGCCAGGCCTGGGTCGCCATCAGACGAGAACGCAGGGTTTTCATCAGATAGCGGTATGGTTCAGCTGCGCCTTCTTCGCCTACCAGCGCCATCAGCTCCGGCGTGGCATCCACCATCGACAGCTCAGAAATCAGAAACTGGATGTCTTTCAGGAACAGGTCTGTCGCTTTCCAGCGGCTGAGCAATAGCACGTGACGGGTGATATCCGCCGTTACGTTCGGGTTGCCGTCACGGTCGCCGCCCATCCAGGAGGTAAATCGAACCGGGACAAAATCAACCGGCAGCTTATATCCAAGATGCTCTTCCAGTTGTTCATTCAGCTCGCGCAGGTAGTTCGGCACACCTTCCCACAGGCTGTTTTCAACAACCGCGAATCCCCATTTAGCTTCATCAACCGGGCTTGGGCGCAGTTTGCGGATTTCATCCGTATGCCAGGACTGAGCAATGAGCTGACGCAGACGGCGCATCAGTTGGTTGCGTTCATAATCGACGAGGTCTTTGTTATCAAGCTGCTTGAGGCAGGCGTTCACTTCACCCATTTTATGGATCAGCGTACGACGAGTGATCTCGGTCGGGTGGGCGGTGAGTACCAGCTCCAGAGAGAGTGATTCTACGGCTTTCTTGATGGTGGCGTCATTGAGGTTGGGCTGCTCTTTCAGTTTACGCAGAGTGCGAGCAATCACTTCCGGGTTGCTGGCGGCTTCGCCTTTTGGCGAAATGCTGTGGTGCTGCTCGGCGGTGTTGGCCAGGTTCAGGAACTGGCTAAATGCGCGGGCAACCGGCAGCAGCTCGTCGTTAGACAGATTTTGCAGTGTGGTGAGCAATTCCTGGCGATTAATTTCATTGCCAGCGCGAGATGATTTGGACAGCTTTCGAATTGTTTCTACGCGATCAAGAATGTTCTCTCCCAACGCATCCTTGATGGTCTCTCCCAGCACTTTGCCGAGCATACTGACATTACTACGCAACGCGGAATATTGTTCGTTCATATTAACCCAGACACCCCATCTATTTTGAATATGTCCTGTATCTTTCGCGCCTGACTATCACGCAAAATCTTGCGGACTTAACTTTTTAGCCGTCTTTTATAAAGCCACGTAAAACACGTGACGTCAATTGCTGCGAAATCGGTTCAGCAAACGAATAAATGCCGTGAATTTACGTTATTTAATTCACATCCAATCAAATAAGCGTTGCTTATGGAAATGTTAAAAAATCGCCCCGCTTACCACTAAGGGATTAGCGGGGTGACAAGCAGTTAATGCCAGCAGAAATGGTGCACAACCTGAGTGATTAATTCGCGGGTTGGCTTAATAAAGCGCGTTTCCAGATACTCATCCGGCTGATGCGCCTGATTAATGGAGCCTGGACCCAACACCAGCGTTGGGCAAAGCGTCTGGATAAACGGCGCTTCGGTGCAATAGTTCACCACTTCAGTCTGTGCGCCCAGCAGTTTCTCAACCACCTCTACCAGTTGATGGTCAGGTGGGCACTCATAGCCGGGAATCGGCGGATGCAGTTCCGATACGGTCAGGCGACCCGGCCAACGTTCGCTGACAGGGGCCAGCGCTTCGTTAAGTAACCCATTGAGATCGTTTAGCGTCATACCCGGTAGCGGGCGAATATCCATATGCAGTTCGCAGCAGGCGCAGATTCGGTTGGCGGCGTCACCGCCGTGGATGTGGCCCAAATTTAACGTTGGATACGGGACGGTAAAGGCATCATGGTGATAGCGCGCTTTCAGGTCATCGCGCAGATGCATGATATGGCCGATGGCATCATGCATCAGTTCAATCGCATTAACGCCACGCGCCGGATCGCTTGAATGACCCGACTGTCCCAGAATGCGTATCGCATTAGAGATATGGCCTTTGTGCGCGCGCACCGGTTGCAGGGATGTGGGTTCGCCAATGATCGCGCAGTCCGGGCGCAGAGCGGTAGTTTCAGAGAAGTAGCGAGCTCCCGCCATGCTGGTCTCTTCGTCAGCAGTGGCCAGAATGTACAGGGGTTTTTTCAGTTTCGTGACGTCGACATCACGCAACGCGTCGAGGATAAAGGCGAAGAAGCCTTTCATATCCGCCGTACCCAAACCATACAGCTTATTGTCATGCTCGGTTAGAGTGAACGGATCGCGGGTCCAGCGTCCGTCGTCAAAGGGTACGGTATCGGTATGGCCCGCCAACAACAGGCCGCCAGCGCCCTGTCCAATGCTCGCCAGCATATTGAATTTATTTCGCGTATCGGGAACCGGTTGGACCTCCACATTGAAGCCTAAATCTTTAAACCAGCCCGCCAGCAGAGTGATTAAACCTGCATTGCTTTGATCGAGTGCTTCTTCGGTGGCACTGATCGATGGCGTGGCAATCAGAGCGCGGTAAATCTCGATAAATGGCGGTAAATTGTTTTTCATTGTTGACACACCTCGGGTCATGATAGTATCAATATTCATGCAGTATTTGTGAATAAAAATACATTAACGTTGAGCGTAATAAAACCCACCAAGTGTAAGGTGAGGTGATAAAGGCTTATACCTGGCAACAGAATCTAAGAAGGTGAGCTGCCCCGATGTTGAATACGCTGATTGTGGGCGCCAGTGGCTATGCCGGCGCAGAGCTTGTGACCTATGTAAATCGCCATCCTGATATGACCATAACCGCTTTGACCGTCTCAGCGCAAAGCAATGATGCAGGAAAATTAATCTCCGATTTGCATCCGCAGTTGAAAGGCATTGTCGATTTACCGTTGCAGCCAATGTCAGATATCAGCGAGTTTAGCGCAGGGGTGGATGTTGTGTTCCTCGCAACGGCTCATGAGGTGAGTCATGACCTGGCTCCGCAGTTTTTGCAGGCCGGTTGCGTGGTGTTTGACCTTTCGGGCGCGTTTCGCGTAAACGACGGCGCGTTCTATGAAAAATATTATGGCTTTACGCATCAGCATCCTGAGCTGCTGGAGCAGGCCGTTTATGGGCTGGCGGAGTGGAACGCGGACAAACTGAAAGAAGCGAATCTGATTGCTGTGCCAGGTTGTTACCCGACGGCGGCGCAGCTTTCGCTGAAACCGTTGATTGATGCCGGGCTGCTGGATCTCAGCCAGTGGCCGGTAATTAATGCGACCAGCGGCGTGAGCGGTGCGGGGCGTAAAGCGGCTATCTCCAACAGCTTTTGTGAGGTGAGCCTGCAGCCGTATGGCGTGTTTACCCATCGTCATCAGCCGGAAATCGCCACTCATCTGGGGACAGAAGTGATTTTCACCCCGCATCTGGGTAACTTCCCGCGCGGAATTCTGGAAACTATCACTTGCCGCCTTAAGGCGGGCGTAACCCATGCTCAGGTGGCTCAGGCGCTGCAACAGGCGTATGGCGATAAACCGCTGGTGCGTCTGTATGACAAAGGGGTTCCGGCGCTGAAGAATGTGGTTGGATTACCGTTCTGCGATATCGGGTTTGCCGTACAGGGTGAACACCTGATCGTCGTGGCGACGGAAGACAACTTATTGAAAGGCGCGGCGGCACAGGCGATGCAGTGCGCAAATATTCGTTTTGGCTTTGCCCAAACGCAGTCTCTTATTTAGGGTGCAACAATGAATCCATTAATTATCAAGTTGGGCGGCGTTTTACTGGATAGCGAAGAGGCGCTGGAGCGCTTGTTTACCGCACTGGTGAATTATCGTGAGTCGCACCAGCGTCCGCTGGTCATTGTGCACGGTGGCGGCTGTGTGGTTGACGAGCTAATGAAGCAGCTGAATCTGCCGGTGAAAAAGAAAAATGGTCTGCGCGTCACGCCTGCCGATCAAATTGACATTATTACCGGTGCTCTGGCAGGAACGGCGAATAAAACCTTGCTGGCCTGGGCGAAAAAGCATCACATCGCGTCTGTGGGTCTGTATCTTGGCGATGGCGACAGCGTAAAAGTGACGCCGCTCGATAAAGAACTGGGTCATGTTGGACTGGCGCAGCCGGGTTCGCCTAAGCTGATTAACACGCTGCTGGAAAGCGGCTTTCTGCCGGTAGTGAGCTCTATTGGCGTCACTGATGATGGGCTGCTGATGAACGTGAATGCCGATCAGGCGGCAACGGCGCTGGCGGCAACGCTGGGTGCGGATCTGATCCTGCTCTCTGATGTGAGCGGTATTCTGGATGGCAAAGGCCAGCGTATTGCCGAAATGACTGCAGCGAAAGCGGAACAGTTGATTGAACAGGGCATTATTACCGATGGCATGATCGTGAAGGTGAATGCGGCGCTGGATGCCGCGCGTACGCTGGGTCGACCGGTGGATATCGCCTCCTGGCGTCATGCAGAGCAACTCCCGGCGCTGTTTAACGGCACGCCAATTGGTACGCGTATTCTGGCTTAACTACTAATGTGCCGGATGGCGGCTTCGCCTTATCCGGCCTACGTGGGTTTTGTAGGCCCGGTAAGCGCAGCGCCACCGGGCAAAAATATCATATTAAGGAAATTCGTTATGGCACTTTGGGGTGGGCGTTTTACACAGGCAGCAGATCAGCGGTTCAAACAGTTCAACGACTCATTGCGTTTTGACTACCGCCTGGCAGAACAGGATATTGTTGGCTCTGTGGCCTGGTCCAAAGCGTTGGTAACGGTCGGTGTACTGACTGCTGATGAACAGCTGCGGTTGGAAGAGGCGCTGAATAATCTGCTGGAAGAGGTTCGTGCGAATCCTCAGCAGATTCTGCAAAGCGATGCCGAAGATATTCACAGTTGGGTGGAAGGTAAGCTGATTGATAAAGTCGGCCAGCTTGGTAAAAAACTGCATACCGGACGTAGCCGTAACGACCAGGTCGCGACCGATCTCAAGCTGTGGTGCAAAGACACGGTTATCGAATTACTATCGGCCAATCGTCAGTTGCAAACTGCGCTGGTGGTGACGGCGGAGAATAACCAGGACGCCGTCATGCCGGGTTACACCCACCTGCAACGTGCGCAGCCGGTGACGTTTGCTCACTGGTGTCTGGCCTATGTTGAAATGTTGGCGCGTGACGAGAGCCGCCTGCAGGATGCGCTCAAACGCCTGGACGTCAGTCCGTTAGGCTGCGGCGCGCTGGCGGGTACGGCGTATGAAATCGATCGCGAGCAGCTGGCGGGTTGGTTGGGCTTTGCCTCGGCTACGCGCAACAGTCTGGACAGCGTTTCTGACCGTGACCACGTTCTGGAGTTACTCTCAGACGCCTCTATCGGCATGGTACACCTGTCGCGTTTTGCTGAAGACCTGATTTTCTTTAACACCGGCGAAGCGGGCTTTGTCGAGCTGTCCGATCGTGTGACTTCGGGTTCATCTTTGATGCCGCAGAAGAAAAATCCGGATGCGCTGGAGCTGATCAGAGGTAAATGCGGTCGCGTGCAGGGTGCGCTGACCGGCATGATGATGACGTTAAAAGGCCTCCCGCTGGCATACAATAAAGATATGCAGGAAGACAAAGAAGGGCTGTTCGACGCGCTCGACACCTGGCTGGACTGTCTGCATATGGCCGCGCTGGTGCTGGATGGTATCCAGGTGAAACGTCCGCGTTGTCAGGAAGCGGCGCAGCAGGGCTATGCTAACGCCACTGAACTGGCGGATTATCTGGTGGCGAAAGGTGTCCCGTTCCGCGAAGCGCACCATATCGTAGGTGAAACGGTGGTCGAGGCGATTCGACAGGGCAAACCGCTGGAGGCGCTGTCGCTTGCTGACTTACAAAAGTTTAGCCAGGTGATTGGCGATGACGTTTACCCGATCCTCTCGTTGCAATCGTGCCTGGACAAGCGTGCGGCGAAAGGCGGCGTGTCACCCCAGCAGGTTGCACAGGCGATCGACTACGCGAAGGCGCGTCTGGCATAAATTGATGGGTAATCATTCGAGCCTGGCGTCACGCCGGGCTTTTTTATGCAAAAAAAATGCGGACACAAGGTCCGCAAAAGTTCACGTTGGCTTTAGTTATTTCGAGTATGAGAGAAACTCTCAAAACGGACAGTAGCTTCAAGGGTTAAAGGGGTACCGTTCCGTTTCTGTGGTGCATTATTAAACAGAAAGCTTGATAGGGATAATCGTTCGTTGCTATGCTACCTATCGCTACGAACTATCGTGGCGATGGAGGATGAATAATGAATATTCGTGATCTTGAATACCTGGTAGCGCTAGCCGAACATCGTCACTTCCGACGAGCGGCAGACTCCTGTCACGTTAGCCAACCAACGCTGAGCGGGCAGATCCGCAAGCTGGAAGATGAGCTTGGCGTCATGTTGTTGGAGCGTACGAGTCGCAAGGTGCTGTTCACCCAGGCTGGTTTGCTGCTGGTGGATCAGGCGCGCACCGTGCTGCGCGAGGTCAAAGTGCTCAAGGAGATGGCAAGCCAACAAGGCGAGACAATGTCTGGCCCGCTGCATATTGGTTTGATCCCAACGGTGGGGCCATACCTGCTGCCGCATATTATTCCGATGTTGCACCAGACCTTCCCAAAACTGGAAATGTATCTCCATGAAGCGCAGACACATCAGCTGTTAGCGCAACTGGATAGCGGCAAGCTCGACTGCGTCATTCTGGCGCTGGTGAAAGAGAGTGAGGCGTTCATCGAAGTACCGCTATTTGATGAGCCTATGCTGCTGGCGATCTATGAAGATCATCCGTGGGCAAACCGTGACTGTGTACCGATGTCCGATCTGGCGGGTGAAAAACTGCTGATGCTGGAAGATGGCCACTGCCTGCGCGATCAGGCAATGGGCTTCTGCTTTGAAGCGGGTGCTGATGAAGATACCCATTTTCGGGCAACCAGTCTGGAAACGCTGCGTAACATGGTGGCGGCAGGAAGCGGTATTACCTTACTGCCTGCGCTGGCTGTTCCGCCGGAGCGTAAGCGTGATGGTGTCGTTTATCTGCCAGGCATTAAACCCGAACCGCGTCGTACGATTGGTCTGGTGTACCGTCCTGGTTCGCCGCTGCGCAGCCGTTATGAACAGTTGGCAGAGGCCATCCGTGGATCAATGGATGGCCATTTCGACAGTGCGTTAAAACAGGCGGTTTAAGCCATTTAGCGCTGCTACCCGATAGGCTTCTGCCATGGTTGGGTAGTTAAAGGTGGTGTTAACGAAGTACTCGATAGTGTTACCACCACCTTTTTGCTCCATTATCGCTTGCCCGATGTGAATAATTTCGGCCGCGCGCTCCCCAAAGCAGTGGATCCCCAGAATCTCTTTGGTTTCGCGATGGAACAGGATCTTCAGCGTTCCGACACTCATACCCACGATTTGCGCACGTGCCAGATGCTTAAACTGGGCGCGGCCAACCTCGTATGGAACTTTCATTGCCGTGAGTTGCTGTTCGGTTTTACCAACGGAGCTGATTTCTGGAATGGTATAAATCCCGGTCGGGATATCTTCAATCAGATGTGCGGTGGCTTCGCCTTTTACCAACGCCTGGGCGGCAATGCGTCCCTGGTCGTAGGCCGCCGATGCCAGGCTCGGATAACCGATCACATCCCCTACGGCATACACATGCGGCAACGCCGTCTGGTACATGCTATTCACTTTGAGCTGCCCACGGCTGTCGGTTTTCAGACCAATGTTTTCCAGCGCCAGCGAATCGGTATTACCGGTACGGCCATTGGCGTACAACAGGCAGTCTGCCTTCAGTTTCTTACCGGATTTCAGGTGCATGATGACGCCGTCATCGCAGCCTTCAATCTTCTCATACTCTTCGTTGTGGCGAATGACCACACCGCTGTTCCAGAAGTGGTAAGAGAGCGAGTCGGACATCTCTTGATCGAGGAATGCCAGCAGACGATCGCGGGTGTTGATTAAATCAACTTTGACATCCATTCCACGGAAGATCGACGCATATTCACAGCCAATGACCCCCGCGCCATAAATCAGCACATGGCGGGGTTCGTGGTGTAGGCTCAGGATAGAGTCGCTGTCGTAAACCCGGGGATGCGAAAAGTCGACATCAACAGGGCGATAAGGACGCGAACCGCAGGCAATAACAAACTTATCCGCAGTCAGCGTTTCCACCGTACCGTCGTGACATTCGAGGGCGATCGTGTGTTCATCAACAAAACGGGCATTCCCCTGCAAAATTTCGCAGTGATTGCGCTCGTAAAATCCTTGCCGCATACGCGTTTGCTGATTAATAACGTTATCAGCGTGGTTGAGAATATCGGCAAAAGAAGAACGAAGGAGTCGGGAGTGGTCGCTGTACAGTGGGTTCTGATTGAATTCAATAATGCGGCTGACGGCGTGGCGGAGGGCTTTCGACGGGATGGTGCCCCAGTGGGTACAGCCTCCGCCGACGTTATGATAGCGCTCAATCACCGCGACGCGCGCTCCTTGCTTAACCAGACCCATTGCAGCGCCTTCGCCGCCGGGACCGGAACCTATTACTATTGCATCGTAATCGTAGGAATGTGACATGGTCAGGCTTACCTGTTCTTATACATAAAAGCAACAGAATAGTAACATCGTTGTCAGGATAACCCAATTATCGTTGTGCTTTTTTGCGAAGTCGAAGCACAAACTGCGCGTAAACAATCATTCACAAAGCCATGCCAACCGCCTAATCTCTGGTATAGTGCCAGCAAGGTATGTGGAAGGATTCAGACATCGTGATGGGCGTTAGAGCGCAACAAAAAGAAAAAACCCGGCGTTCGCTGGTAGAAGCCGCATTTAGTCAACTGAGCGCTGAGCGTAGTTTTGCCAGCCTCAGTTTACGCGAAGTTGCTCGTGAAGCGGGCATTGCGCCAACCTCGTTTTATCGCCATTTCCGCGATGTGGATGAACTCGGCCTGACGATGGTGGACGAAAGCGGTCTGATGCTGCGTCAATTGATGCGCCAGGCGCGCCAGCGTATCGCGAAGGGCGGGAGTGTGATCCGCACCTCGGTCTCAACATTTATGGAGTTCATCGGCAACAATCCCAACGCCTTCCGTTTATTATTGCGCGAGCGTTCGGGGACATCCGCAGCGTTTCGTGCAGCGGTCGCACGTGAAATTCAGCACTTCATTGCGGAACTTGCGGACTATCTGGAACTCGAAAACCATATGCCTCGTGCGTTTACTGAAGCGCAAGCCGAAGCCATGGTAACCATTGTTTTTAGCGCCGGGGCAGAAGCACTGGATGTTGGCGCTGAACAGCGTCGACAGCTAGAAGAGCGGCTGGTATTGCAACTGCGCATGATCGCGAAAGGCGCATTTTATTGGTACCGCCGTGAACAAGAGAAGATGACGCACCACTCCGAGTAACGAGAAGGACAAGCAATGAAACAGTCAGGTCAAGATAAAGGTACGCTGCTGCTGGCGCTGGTTGCTGGCTTATCGATCAATGGTACATTTGCGGCGCTGTTTAGCTCCATTGTGCCATTCTCCGTATTCCCGATTATTTCGCTGGTGCTGACGGTTTATTGTTTGCATCAACGCTATCAGAACCGCACCATGCCTGTGGGATTGCCGGGCCTGGCCGCCGCCTGTTTTATTCTCGGTGTTCTGCTGTACAGCACCGTGGTACGCGCTGAATATCCGGATATTGGCTCTAACTTCTTCCCGGCGGTGCTGTCGGTGATTCTGGTGTTCTGGATCGGCTTTAAAGTGCGTAACCGTAAACAGGAAATTGTGGAGTAATAGTTGTCGCTGTAGGCCGGATAAGGCAAAGCCGCTATCCGGCAATCTGAACCGGTAGTGCTTATCCGGCTTCCGTTCAGTCTTACTTCTTCGTTAACAGTACTCCGCACTCCATATGGTGCGTATACGGGAACTGATCGAATAGCGCCAGACGTGAAACATTGTGCGTCTGGCTTAACGTTTCCAGGTTCTTACACAGCGTCTCCGGATTGCAGGAGATGTACAGAATGCGCGGATACGCCTGCACCATTTTCTCCGTTTCGCTGTCCAGACCGCTGCGCGGTGGGTCAACGAAGATAGTTTCACACTGGTAACTCTTCAGATCGATTCCCTGCAAACGGTTGAACTCGCGAACACCGTTCATCGCCTGTGTAAACTCTTCGGCCGCCATGCGGATAATTTGTACGTTATCAATATGGTTAGCCGCGATGTTGTACTGTGCAGCAGCCACGGACGGTTTGGCGATTTCAGTGGCCAGTACGCGGTTGAAGTTTTGCGCCAGGGCTAACGAGAAATTGCCATTGCCGCAATACAGCTCCAGCAGGTCGCCTTTTGAGCCCCTGGTGACATCAATCGCCCACTCTAACATCTGAATATTCATGGCGGCGTTTGGCTGGGTGAAGCTGTTCTCAACCTGGCGGTAGATAATCTCTTTACCTGCAACCGGCAAGCGTTCGTCAATGTAGTCCTGGTCCAGCTCAATTTTGGTTTTGGTAGCCCGACCAATCAAATGCACGTTCAGGTTTTGCGCCCGCAGCGCATCTCGCAGCGCTTCGGCTTCCTTACGCCATTCATCATCCAGCTTTTTATGGTACAGCATCGAAACCACCGCCTGATCGCTCAGGGTTGTGAGGTAATCAATCTGAAACAGTTTGTGGCGCAGGACGTGGTTGTTGCGAACGCCGTCGATCATTGCCGTCATTAGCGTGTTGATGAGCTCGCTGGCAGCCGGGAAGCTGTCGACGCGAATACGGTTTTTGGTCTGGCTGTCGAACATGATGTGGTACAGGTCATCACCGTCATGCCACAGGCGGAATTCGGCGCGCATACGGTAATGGCTGACCGGTGAGCGAAACACTTCCGGAGCCTGTGCATAAAATGGCGTCATTAAGCTCTGCAGACGCACTACTTTCTCAGCTAACTGGGCGTCGTACTGTTCTGTCGGAAGGTGTTCGGGGGTCATGATGCGTCCTGAAAAATAAAAGTACGCGGGGATTGTAGGGATTGCTCAACAGATGTCCAGTCATTGATGATTTCCGATAATGTGATACGCGGTCTGGACACCAGGTTGTAACAAACTGTAGCATCCGTTTTCCGGTCCTGTGAGTTAAAAGGGAATCCAGTGTAAATCTGGAGCTGACGCGCAGCGGTAAGGAAGGTAAGAGATGAGCGCACCTGGTGCAGACACTGCGGATTGCCGCGGGAAGTCATCGTCTCTTTAAGTCGCCTCCAAGCCCGAAGACCTGCCGGCTAACGTCGCATCTGGTTTTCATCATCGCGTACTATCGGTGGGACCTGCGGCATCCTTCTTAAATTGTGGATGCTTTACAATGATCAAAAAATCATTGCTGTGCACGGCGCTGTCCGTCACGGCATTTTCTGGTTGGGCACAGGACACTCGCCCGGATACTCTCGTCGTCACTGCCAACCGTTTTCAGCAGCCTCGTAGCGCAGTACTCGCTCCTATTACCGTTGTTACGCGTCAGGATATCGATCGCTGGCAATCTACCTCCGTGAATGATGTGCTTCGTCGCCTGCCTGGCGTCGATATCGCTCAATACGGTGGTATGGGACAAAACTCGTCTATCTCTATTCGCGGCACCAACGCCAGCCATGTTCTGGTGCTGATTGACGGCGTGCGCCTGAACCTGGCAGGGGTTAGCGGCGCAGCCGATCTCAGCCAGTTCCCGGTCTCGTTAGTGCAGCGTATCGAATACATTCGAGGGCCGCGTTCGGCGGTTTATGGTTCTGATGCGATTGGCGGCGTGGTGAATATCATTACCACGCGCGAAAAGCCGGGGACGGAACTGACCGCTGGCGTGGGAAGCAATGGCTACCAGAATTACGATGTCTCAACCCAACAACAGCTCGGCGAAAATACGCGCGTCACGCTGATGGGCGATTATGCCTATACCAAAGGCTTTGATGTTGTAGCATACGGCAGCACCGGCTCTCAGGCTCAGCCCGATAAAGACGGTTTTTTAAGTAAAACGCTGTATGGCGCGCTGGAACACAACTTTTCCGATACATGGAGCGGGTTTGTTCGCGGTTATGGTTATGATAACCGCACGAATTACGACTCATATTACTCTCCTGGCTCGCCGCTCCTCGATACCCGAAAACTCTACAGCCAAAGCTGGGATGCCGGACTGCGTTTTAATGGCGAGCTTATCCAGTCGCAGCTGGTTTCGAGCTATAGCCATAGCAAAGACTACAACTATGATCCGGATTATGGCCGCTATGATTCCTCGGCCACACTGGATGAGATGAAGCAATATAATGTGCAGTGGTCAAACAGCATAGTGGTTGGTCATGGTAATGTGGGCGCTGGTGTCGACTGGCAAAAGCAAACTACGGAGCCTGGCACCGGGTATGTCACGGACGGTTACGACCAGCGAAATACCGGCCTCTACTTGACGGGATTACAGCAACTGGGTGATTTCACTTTCGAAGGTGCTGCGCGCAGTGATGATAACTCCGAGTTTGGACGTCATGGCACATGGCAAACCAGCGCCGGATGGGAGTTTATTGAAGGCTATCGCTTTATTGCGTCCTACGGTACATCTTACAAAGCACCTAATCTCGGGCAGTTGCATGGTTATTACGGCAATTCGAACCTGGATCCTGAACAAAGTAAGCAATGGGAAGGGGCGTTTGAAGGCTTAACGGCGGGTGTGAACTGGCGAGTTTCAGGGTATCGTAACGATATCGATGACATGATCGATTATGACCCACATACCGAGAAATACTTTAACGAAGGTAAAGTACGCATTAAAGGCGTTGAAGCGACCGCAAACTTTGATACCGGACCGCTGGCACATACGTTGAGCTACGATTATGTCGATTCGCGCAATGCAATTACGGACAAGCCGCTCGCACGACGTTCTAAACAGCAGGTGAAATACCAGCTTGACTGGCAGGTCTATGATTTTGACTGGGGCCTGACGTATCACTACCTGGGAACGCGTTATGACACGGACTACGTAACCTACCAGCCGGTAAAAATGGGAGGAGTTAGCCTGTGGGATCTTGCCGTGTCATATCCAATCACCTCACAGCTGACAGTTCGTGGTAAAATCGCCAACCTGTTCGATAAAGATTACGAGACAGTTTATGGCTACGCAACTGCAGGACGGGAATACACCTTGTCTGGCAGCTACACCTTCTGATCCCCGTCCCACCGTGCTGGTGTTTGATTCCGGCGTCGGTGGGTTGTCGGTCTATGACGAGATCCGGCGTCTTCTGCCGGATCTCCACTATATCTACGCTTTCGACAACGTCGCCTTTCCTTATGGAGAGAAGAGCGAGGAGTTTATCGTCGAGCGTGTTGTTGAGATTGTGACTGCTGTCCAGCAGCGCTATCCCCTTTCTCTTGCGGTAATCGCATGTAATACAGCAAGCACGGTGTCGCTTCCTGCGTTACGTGAGAAGTTTGCCTTCCCGGTTGTAGGCGTCGTTCCTGCTATTAAACCGGCGGCGCGACTCACGGCGAATGGCGTTGTGGGACTGCTGGCTACGCGTGCAACGGTGAAGCGCTCGTATACCCATGAGCTGATTGCGCGGTTTGCTAACGAATGCCAAATTGCAATGTTGGGTTCTGCTGAGTTGGTGGAACTGGCGGAAGCGAAGCTGCACGGCGAAACGGTCTCTCTGGAAGAGCTGCGGCGTATTCTGCGTCCGTGGCTGCGGATGTCGGAACCACCCGATACGGTAGTGCTCGGTTGCACTCATTTCCCTCTATTACAGGAAGAGCTTTTACAGGTCCTGCCCGAGGGGACGCGGCTGGTGGATTCTGGTGCCGCGATTGCGCGCCGCACGGCCTGGTTATTAGAACATGAAGCGCCAGATGCGAAATCAACCGATGAGAACGTTGCATTTTGTATGGCAATGACGACAGAAGCCGAACAACTATTGCCCGTGCTACAGCGCTATGGCTTTAAAACGCTCGAAAAACTGTCAGTTTAAGTGGTTTTGATGAAAAAATACGCACTCGGAAGATTATTTTAAATTTCCCCTTGTCAGCCCGAAATAACTCCCTATAATGCGCCTCCACTGACACGGAACAACGGATTACAAGCCGCCGGGTCAGCGGGGTTCTCCTGAGAATCTCGTAGAGAAAAGCAAAAATAAATGCTTGACTCTGAATGAGGAAAACGTAATATACGGGACCTCGCGACAGAGCGCTAAAGCGCGTCGCAACTGCTCTTTAACAATTTATCAGACAATCTGTGTGGGCACTCGAAGATA
>NZ_JAOWED010000019.1:0-84818 GCF_030334285.1 Citrobacter sp. Cf087 | reverse complement strand
CCCCGCTGACCCGGCGGCTTGTAATCCGTTGTTCCGTGTCAGTGGAGGCGCATTATAGGGAGTTATTTCAGGCTGACAAGGGGAAATTTAAAATAATCTTCCGAGTGCGTATTTTTTATTCTTTACGTTTATTTTAACGACGTTTTGTTGGTTAATTGGGCTATTTCCCGCGCGAATCTCGCAACCTGTTCCCAATCGGTATACACCACTTCTTTATTCGTATCCGTTTCACCGCCTGACATCTTCATTATCAGTTGGATCATAACGCGGTCATACCAGCGATAGCGGGGATACAGCAAAGCACCCGCAATGACTGCACTGTGATCTGGTCGCCACGGAGAACTCATCAGGAACTTACGCGCATAGCTGTTGGTTTGCGGCGTACGTTTCTCCGGTTTACGGGCAACGAGGTTTACGGAGTAGAACGCACTCGGCATCGAATTCAGCCGTGTGGCATGCTTTTTCACAAACTCCTGAAAAGCAGCATGGTAATGACCATAGCGAATCGAAGCGCCAATCACCACGCTGTCATAATTTTGCCAGTCCGGCTCCGCGGTACGATGCAAATTAACAACATCTGCCCAAACGCCCAGCTCTTTGAGTTCAGAAGCCAGATATTCAGCGATTTCACGCGTTTGTCCGTCCCGGGAAGAAAAAAGAATCAGTGTTTTCACGTGTTACTCCATTATTCACGCCAGAAGGTAGGGGTAAAGAGCACCAGCAGAGTAAAGACCTCCAGACGACCAAACAGCATATTGGCAATCAGGATCCACTTCGCCACAGGGTTCATACTGGCAAAGTTGTCGGCAACAACCCCCAGTCCAGGCCCCAGGTTATTCAACGTTGCCACAACAGAGGCAAACGCGGAGAAGTCATCAACGCCGGTCGCAATAATCGCCAGCATACTGATAATAAAGACCAACGCATAGGCAGAGAAGAATCCCCATACGGCTTCAAGAATTCGCTCCGGCAACGCACGGTTACCCAGTTTGATACTGTAAACCGCATTCGGATGAACCAGTCGTTTCAATTCGCGGTTGCCTTGCTTAAACAGCAGCAGGATACGAATCACCTTCAAGCCCCCCCCCGTCGACCCGGCACAGCCGCCGATAAAAGCAGAACACAGCAACAGCACCGGCAGGAACAGCGGCCAGCGGGCAATACTGTCCGTGGTAAATCCGGCAGTCGTCGCCATCGATACCACCTGGAAAAAGGCCTGGTTAATCGTCGTGAGCGCCGAGCCATAGGTATTGTGTATCCACAGCACCAACGTACAGACAGCCACCAGCGTCAACTGCACGCCGATGAACATGCGGAATTCCGGATCGCGCCAGTAAACCTTCAGACTACGCCCGCTTAATAAAGAGAAGTGCAGACCGTAGTTACAACCGGAGATCAGCAAGAAGATAGCAATAATCGTATTAATCGTGGGACTGTCGAAATACCCCACGCTGGCATCGTGTGTGGAAAAACCACCGATGGCAATCGTGGCAAAACTGTGCCCAATGGCGTCAAACGCGGGCATCCCGGCAAACCATAGCGCCAGCGCGCACGCCACCGTCAGTAATACATAGATAAGCCACAGCGTTTTCGCCGTTTCGGCAATACGCGGGCGCATCTTATTATCTTTCAGCGGCCCCGGCATTTCTGCCCGATAAAGCTGCATCCCACCCACGCCAAGAATAGGCAGGATAGCCACCGCCAGCACGATGATCCCCATCCCGCCGAACCATTGCAGCATCTGGCGATAAAAGAGAATCGCGTGTGGCAATGAATCCAGCCCCACCAACGTCGTTGCACCGGTGGTGGTCAATCCGGAAAAGGATTCAAAAAAAGCGTCGGTTATCGTCAGGTTTGGGCTTTCCGCAAAGATGAACGGTAGCGCACCCACGCTGCCCAGAACGGTCCAGAACAAAACGACAATCAGAAATCCTTCGCGCGATTTCAGCTCGCCCTTCTCTTTACGGTTTGGCCACCACAGCATGGAGCCGATCGCCAAAGCAACGAAGAAAGTTTGGGTGAATGCACGCCCTGCCCCGTCACGGTAGATGAGCGCTACCAGTCCAGGGATAATCATTGTCCCCGAGAATAAGATGACCAGTAGTCCAACGATTCGGGTGATGGCGCGAAAATGCATCTCTGCCGCTTCCTTAGTTCTTTAAAATGAGGTGGGGATTATTCTTCAATCGCTAACAATTGCAATGAACCACGACTAAAATCCGCCAGTTTTGCCGAAAACTCATCCACTTTGGCAAAAGGAAGCGCCACCCTGAGTCGAACAAAAGCCTGGTAATCACTGGCAACGACTTTACCGTCAAACTGCCCCAGCAAAGCTTCAATGCCTGCCAGTTGACCGTACTCACACTGCAAAGTATATTCGGTTAATGGCGTCTTGCGCTGTGTCGTTAACTGGCGCAACGCCTGATTCACACCGCCGCCGTAGGCTTTTACCAATCCTCCAGTACCGAGAAGGATACCGCCGTAGTAGCGCACGACTACAGCGGTAATCTCACCGACACCGCTCCCCATCAGCTGTGCGAGCATCGGTTTACCTGCCGTACCCGCCGGTTCGCCATCGTCTGAAAATCCTAGCTGCTGCGAGTCATTGGGCGCACCCGCCACCCACGCCACGCAATGGTGGCGGGCGTCCGGGTGTTCCGCTTTGACTGACTCAACAAACGCTTTTGCCGCTTCTACGCCGTCCGTATGGGCGAGCAGCGTAATGAAGCGGCTTTTTTTGATCTCTTCGACGACGCTAACCGGCCCCGCAGGGATTAACCAACTGTCCATTACGCCAGTTTCAAATCCCGAGTCATGTTTTCGATATTGTTTTCGTGGACCACCACGTTGTCTTCAATACGAATACCGCCGAACGGTTTCAGGGCTTCAATTTTCTGCCAGTTGAAGTGTTTGCTGAACTGCCCTTCACGCCACGGCGCCAGCAGAGATTCAATGAAGTAAATGCCCGGTTCGATGGTCAGAACCATGCCCGGTTGCAATACGCGGGTGCAACGCAGGTAAGGATACTTCGACGGCGCGGCCAGATGGGTACCACTGTCATCCTGCATAAAGCCAGCGACATCATGTACCTGCAGGCCCAACTGGTGACCAATGCCGTGTGGCATAAACGGCCCAGTAAGATCGTTTTCTACCATCGCCTCTTCACTCATATCGGTGATGATTTGATGCTTACGCAGCAGCTTCGCGATGCGCTGATGGAACTGAATGTGGTAATCCACGTAGCTGGCACCTGCTTTCATGGTGGCAATCAGCGCCAGCTCTTCGTCGTTAACGTCTTTCACCAGATGCGCATAGTCGTTGTCGTTTTTCGCCGACCAGGTACGCGTCAGGTCTGCCGCATAGCCGTTGTATTCTGCGCCAGCGTCGAGCAGGAAGCTGCGGATTTCAGACGGCGCCTGATGATCCAGCTTGGTGTAATGAAGAACCGAAGCATGCTCGTTAAGCGCCACGATGTTGCTGTATGGCACGTCGGTGTCGCGGTGACCGGTGGCAGTCAGGTAAGCGAGGTTGATATCAAACTCGCTCATTCCGGAACGGAACGCTTCTTCTGCTGCACGGTGTCCATTTACTGCCATTTTCTGCGCTTCGCGCATACAGGCCAGTTCGTAGTCCGTTTTATAGGCACGGTAATAATGCAGGTAGTCGATCACCCCTTTCGGGTTGATGTTGCTGGCCGCGATGTCCAGTTGCAGGGCACGTTCCGGAACCGGGCCAATGTAACCGATATTGCCGCGAGCAGCAGGCAGTTGGCTACCGATACCATCCGCTTTCGGCAGCGCGATGATCTCGATTTCTTCCGTCCAGAAAGAGGTAGGCAGCGGCTCAACGTTGTGCCAGTAATCGACCGGCAGGTAGAACCACAGTTTCGGCTTGTTTACGCCATCCACCAGCAACCAGCAGTTAGGAACCTGCGTGACAGGCACCCAGGCTTTGAATTGCGGATTGACCTTAAACGGATACGGATGATCGTCGAGAAAGACGTTAACAAGTTCGCCTGAGTGAATAAGTAACGCATCCAGCTTGAAGCGCTCCAGCGCGTCGCGCGTCCGTTCTTGTAAGGTAACGATATGATTTTTATAGAGTGCGGCCAGTGATTCCATTTTCTACCCTTCTGTTTTTTTGACCTCAAGTCTCCGCATCTTAGCACATCGCTTTGTGAGTGCGTGATTTCTGCCGAGCGTGATCGAATCGTCATTTCTTTAATCATTCATTTGCATTTTATTAACATAAAACACACACTTCGATTCATCTGGTATGACCAGATCACCTTGCGGATTCAGGAGACTGACATGCTTTACAAAGGCGACACCCTGTACCTCGACTGGCTGGAAGATGGCATCGCCGAACTGGTGTTCGATGCCCCTGGTTCGGTCAATAAACTCGACACGGCCACCGTTGCCAGCCTGGGCCATGCGCTTGATGTGCTGGAAAAACAACCGAATTTAAAAGGGCTGCTGCTGCGCTCTAACAAAGCAGCCTTTATTGTTGGTGCCGATATCACCGAATTCCTTTCACTGTTCCTCGTGCCTGAAGAGCAACTGAGCCAGTGGCTGCATTTTGCCAACAGCGTCTTTAACCGCCTCGAAGATCTACCTGTTCCGACCCTCTCAGCGGTAAATGGCTATGCGTTGGGCGGTGGCTGCGAGTGTGTCCTGGCAACCGATTATCGTCTGGCAACGCCGGACCTGCGCATTGGTCTGCCGGAAACCAAGCTGGGCATTATGCCGGGCTTTGGCGGCTCTGTGCGTATGCCACGTATGCTGGGTGCGGACAGCGCGCTGGAAATTATTGCGGCAGGTAAAGACGTTGGTGCTGAGCAGGCGCTAAAAATCGGTCTGGTCGATGGCGTAGTGAAGCAAGACAAACTGCTTGATGGCGCGATCGCGGTATTACGTCAGGCGATTAACGGCGACCTCGACTGGAAAGCCAAACGTCAGCCTAAGCTGGAGCCGTTGAAACTCAGCAAAATTGAAGCGGCTATGAGCTTTACCATCGCCAAAGGCATGGTGGCGCAGACGGCAGGTAAGCATTATCCCGCACCGATTACCGCGGTAAAAACCATTGAAGCAGCGGCTCGTTTTGGCCGTGAAGAAGCGCTGAATCTGGAAAATAAAAGCTTTGTGCCACTGGCGCACACCAGTGAAGCTCGCGCGCTGGTTGGGATCTTCCTTAACGATCAGTTCGTGAAAGCCAAAGCCAAAAAGCTCACCAAAAATATTGAAGCACCAAAGCAAGCGGCAGTGCTGGGTGCAGGCATTATGGGCGGCGGCATCGCTTACCAGTCAGCCTGGAAAGGCGTGCCGGTTGTCATGAAAGATATCAACGACAAATCATTAACGCTGGGCATGACCGAAGCGGCCAAACTGCTGAACAAACAGCTTGAGCGCGGCAAAATTGACGGTCTGAAAATGGCGGGCGTGATTTCCACTATTCATCCAACCCTCGACTATAGCGGTTTTGAGCGTGTGGACGTGGTGGTTGAAGCGGTCGTGGAAAACCCGAAAGTGAAAAAAGCGGTACTGGCGGAAACCGAAGATCAGGTACGCCCGGACACCGTACTGGCGTCGAATACCTCGACCATCCCAATCAACGAGCTGGCCAGCGCGCTCAAGCGCCCGGAAAACTTCTGTGGGATGCACTTCTTTAACCCAGTACACCGCATGCCACTGGTTGAGATCATTCGCGGCGAGAAAAGCTCGGATGAAACCATCGCCAAAGTTGTCGCATGGGCAAGCCAGATGGGCAAAACGCCAATTGTGGTCAACGACTGCCCCGGTTTCTTCGTGAACCGCGTGCTGTTCCCGTATTTTGCCGGTTTCAGCCAGCTGCTGCGCGATGGGGCGGATTTCCGCAAAGTCGATAAAGTCATGGAAAAACAGTTTGGCTGGCCGATGGGCCCGGCTTATCTGCTGGACGTGGTGGGAATTGATACCGCACATCACGCGCAGGCAGTGATGTCCGCAGGCTTCCCTCAGCGTATGCAGAAAGATTATCGCGACGCGATAGACGCCCTGTTTGATGCTAACCGTTTCGGACAGAAAAACGGTCTTGGATTCTGGCGTTATAAAGAAGACAACAAGGGCAAGCCGAAAAAAGAAGAGGATGCCACCGTTGATGATCTGCTGGCAGAAGTCAGCCAGCCGAAACGCGAATTCAGTGATGAAGAGATTATCGCTCGCATGATGATCCCAATGGTCAACGAAGTGGTACGGTGCCTGGAAGAAGGCATTATCGCCAGCCCGGCAGAAGCCGATATGGCGCTGGTGTATGGCCTGGGCTTCCCTCCGTTCCACGGCGGCGCGTTCCGCTGGCTGGATACGCTCGGCAGCGCAAAGTATCTCGATATGGCCCAGCAGTATCAGCACCTCGGAGCGCTGTATGAAGTTCCTGCTGGTCTGCATGATAAGGCGCGCCATAACGAACCGTATTATCCCCAGGTTGAGCCTGCCCGCCCGGTTGGCAGCCTGAAAACGGCTTAAGGAGTCACAATGGAACAGGTTGTAATTGTTGATGCGATCCGTACCCCGATGGGCCGTTCAAAAGGGGGGGCGTTTCGTAACGTGCGGGCAGAAGATCTCTCCGCACACTTAATGCGTAGCCTGCTGGCGCGTAATCCGGCACTGGATCCAACCGCGCTGGATGACATTTACTGGGGCTGTGTGCAGCAAACGCTGGAGCAGGGTTTCAACATCGCCCGTAACGCCGCGCTGCTGGCGGAAATTCCGCACTCCGTTCCGGCGGTCACCGTGAACCGCCTGTGCGGTTCATCAATGCAGGCGCTGCACGACGCGGCACGTATGATCATGACCGGCGATGCTCAGGCGTGCCTGATTGGTGGCGTGGAGCATATGGGCCATGTACCAATGAGCCACGGCGTTGATTTCCATCCGGGCATGAGCCGCAACGTAGCAAAAGCGGCGGGGATGATGGGTCTGACCGCAGAAATGCTCTCCCGCATGCACGGCATCAGCCGTGAAATGCAGGATGCTTTCGCCGCACGTTCACATGCTCGCGCCTGGGCTGCAACACAGTCTGGCGCATTTAAAAACGAAATCATCCCGACCGGCGGTCATGATGCCGACGGCGTGCTGAAGCAGTTTAACTACGATGAGGTTATCCGCCCGGAGACAACCGTTGAAGCGCTCTCCACCCTGCGCCCAGCGTTCGATCCGGTTAGTGGAACGGTCACTGCCGGTACCTCCTCCGCGCTCTCCGACGGCGCAGCGGCGATGCTGGTCATGAGTGAAAGTCGCGCCCGTGAACTGGGTCTGACGCCGCGTGCCCGTATTCGTTCGATGGCGGTAGTCGGCTGCGACCCTTCCATCATGGGTTACGGTCCGGTTCCGGCCTCAAAGCTGGCGCTGAAAAAAGCGGGACTCTCCACCAGCGACATCGGCTTGTTTGAAATGAACGAAGCCTTTGCCGCTCAGATCCTGCCGTGCATTAAAGATCTGGGACTGATGGAGCAGATAGACGAGAAGATCAACCTCAACGGCGGCGCGATCGCTCTGGGCCACCCACTGGGATGCTCCGGGGCGCGTATCAGCACCACCCTGCTCAACCTGATGGAACGTAAAGACGTGCAGTTTGGTCTGGCGACGATGTGTATCGGGTTAGGTCAGGGCATCGCGACGGTATTTGAGCGAGTTTAATCAAAGATAAATTCCCCTAAATAATTCGCGCTGCATCGCGGCGGCAACTGAGCGAATCCCCGGGAGCATAGATAACTATGTGACCGGGGTGAGCAAAGGCAGCCAACAAAGAGGCAGTGTGAATTATGACGGGGAAAGGTTTAGTTGCCGTTCTTCCCGCCTGTCAGGGGCGGGTTTTTTATTTCCCTGAACTACCACGCACCACTAACTGCACCGGCAACAGCAGATTCTCTTCCTGATTTTCTTCCAGCAATAAACGCAGCGCTTCACGCCCCAATTGTTGTTTATCAACCGCAATGGTGGTGAGTGGTGGATGTGACCAGGCCGCAGCATCAATATCATCAAACCCCACCAACGCAAGATCTTCCGGGATACGTATACCCTGCTGCGCACACACCCGTTGAACAACCAGCGCTGCCGCGTCGTTATAGGCAAAAATAGCGTCGGGCGGCTCTGGCAGGCTGAGCAATTCATTAATCGCCTCCACCAAAGATTGCTCGGTATCCAGCAGTGGCGGCGCAATGGCTTCATACTCTGGCGGCATCAGCAAACGGGCTTCATACAATGCCTGACGGTAGCCCTTCTCGCGCTGACGGATGCTGTAGTGCGCAAGTGAACTGGCAAGAAAAGCGATACGGCTGCGCCCTTGCGCAATCAGATGTTGCGTGGCCAGATAACCGCCCTGGGTATTGTCCGGGTTCACGCAAGGCAGGCCCGGCGCCCAGAGATCCACCAGCACCAACGGCAGTTTCATCTGTTGCAGCAAGCCAAGTAATTCAGGCTCAAAAAATCCCGCGCAGATCAGCGCATCAGGCTGGTGCAACATCACCTGCTCACTCACTGCATCGCCTGGACCAATGGAGAGAAAGCTCAGCGCAATACCATGGTCACGACAGTTATCTTCTATCCCCAGCAGCAGTTGAGAATAAAACGGCAATGCCCGGCTGATATTGTGCTGGCGGTGCAGCAAAAACAGGACGCGTTTGATCTTGTCTGCACGCAGGCGAGAAAAATCATAACCCTGCTGCTGCGCCACAGAAATAATGCGCAGCCGGGTATCTTCACGTAGCCCTGGCTGCCCTTTCAAGGCGCGGGAAACCGCGCCAACCGAGACACCACAAGCTTCGGCAATGTCCCTGATACGTACAGGTTTCGTCATGTCACTCTCATTGATTTACGCTGGCCTTTTGCGCCCCCAGCCAGGCCGCGCCGCGTACGCCGCTGCTGTCACCGTGTCGGGCCTGAACGATCGGCGTACGGCACTGTTTACCAAATACGTACTGCGCCACTCGCGCCTGCAAGCCTGAGTACAGTAAAGTGATATTGGATACCCCACCGCCCAGCACGATAACATCGGGATCGAGCGTATTCACCACCCCCGCCAACGCGCGCGCCAGTTGATCGCAATAGCGTTCCCATAACAAACAGGCATCTGCATCACCCGATTCTACCCGCTGCATAATATGTGGCACATCTGCATGTTGTGCGGTGTGACTCATATACTGACGCTCCAGGCCGCTGCCGGAAATAAAGCTCTCAATACAGTTCACCTGTCCGCAATAGCATGTCACTTCAGCCCCATCCCGAGATTCGTGGTAGCGCGGCAATGCATTATGTCCCCACTCTCCTGCACAGGCGTTAGGCCCAGAGATCAAACGGTTATCGATGCATAGTCCACCGCCGCAACCGGTACCGAGGATCACGCCAAATACCACGCTATGCCCGTGTCCGCTACCGTCCATCGCTTCCGACAGGGTAAAGCAGTTGGCATCATTAGTAACAGGCACGGGTATTCCTAACGCTCGCTCAAGGTCTTGAGCAAAAGCCTGCTGATTCAACACCAGGATGTTCGAATTCTTAATCAAACCTTCGCTATCCACCGCGCCAGGCACTCCAACACCAACCGATAAAGACTGATTAACGGCCAGTCTGGCCTTAGAAATCATCTCCGTCACGGCCTGGAAAAAATCACCGTAACTCTGCTTTGGTGTCGCACATCGCTCGCGGTAAACAATTTCACCCGCGTTATCAATCACCACCGCTTCAATTTTAGTCCCGCCGATATCCAGTCCGAGCCTCATGGTTTTCCCTCGTTGATGTCCAGCAATGTGATGCGATACAGCTTGCCCATTTTGTTTACTAAACAAAATGAGACCCGTCACAAAAAATCAGTTTTATGGTTAATAGACAGGAAAAACATGTTTACTAAAAATGTGCTGAAAAGAGGAGCAGTGAGACCGGGCTTGCACCCTGTTAGAAGAAGTAAGGTTGGTGATGGATGCGCCGGAAGGACTCCGGCGCACAGCGCTTAAATGAACGCGAACGCGTCGCCAAACAGGCGATCTTCACGTGCCTGACGCTCATTACAGAACAGGTCGCGCGCGATTTTTGCCATCTCAAAACGACCGGCAATGTAGATATCGTGTTCCGCCAGAGTACCGTAATCCTGCAATACTGCCGTTAACACGGTTCCCGTACGACCACGCCAGCCGTCTTCAGGCTGCTCTACCACCGGCTCAACACGCAGGTTCGGGTGATTCACCGACAATGCTTCCAGCTCTGAGAGATCGTAGAGATGCTTCTCTTCGCGCCCGCCCCAGTAAATAGTGATATCGCGGTTGGGATTGCGTGCCAGCGCGGTAAGCAAAATAGAACGCACGTAAGAGAACCCTGTACCTCCGGCAATCAGGATCAGCGGGCGCTCGTCTTCATCACGCAGCCAGGCTTCGCCATGCGGAATATCGACCTTGATTTCCCGGTCTTTCAGAATACGGTCCATCACGGCCATGGCGTAAAGATTTAGCTCAGAGGCGCCAACGTGCAGCTCAATGAATCCTTGCTCGTCCGGCGTTGATGCCATGGAGAACGGACGCTTATCCCTTTCGTCCATAACGACCATTAAATACTGGCCAGCACGAAAGGAAAACGCCGCGTCTGGCACTAAACGAACGCGATATACGGTGTCAGTTATAGCTTCTACCGAGGTCACTTTACAGCTTAAGGTTGTCATGCGCTCTCTCTGTCGGATCAATAGGCAAAACGATCGCGCCTCAGGCGCTTTTGCCGTCATTAAAGATGGCCAGTTCATCCCAAATTGCGTCAATACGCGCAATCACTTCAGGATCTTTTTTAATCGGACGTCCCCATTCGCGTTGGGTTTCGCCCGGCCATTTATTTGTGGCATCCAGCCCCATTTTTGAACCAAGGCCGGAAACCGGCGAGGCAAAGTCCAGGTAATCAATTGGCGTATTCTCTACCAGTACCGTATCCCGGGCGGGGTCCATACGGGTAGTAATAGCCCAAATTACATCATTCCAGTCGCGCGCGTTAACGTCATCATCGCAGACAATAACAAATTTGGTGTACATGAACTGACGCAAAAACGACCAAACACCCATCATGACGCGTTTGGCATGGCCTGCGTACTGTTTTTTCATCGTCACCACGGCCAGACGATATGAACAGCCTTCCGGAGGCAGGTAAAAATCGACGATTTCCGGGAACTGCTTTTGCAGAATAGGAACGAATACTTCGTTCAGCGCCACGCCGAGCACTGCTGGCTCATCAGGCGGACGTCCGGTATAGGTAGAGTGATAAATAGCATCTTCACGCTGGGTAATGTGGGTGACGGTAAAGACCGGGAAATTATCTACTTCGTTGTAGTAGCCGGTATGATCGCCATAGGGCCCTTCTGGAGCCAGCTCGCCCGGTTCGATGTACCCTTCCAGTACGATTTCTGCGCTGGCAGGCACTTCCAGGTCGTTGGAAATACATTTGACCACTTCGGTCTTGGTACCGCGCAACAGCCCGGCAAATGCGTACTCGGATAATGTATCAGGAACGGGTGTCACAGCCCCCAGAATGGTCGCAGGATCTGCCCCCAACGCCACTGAAACCGGGAAACGTTCACCAGGATGCGCCGCGCACCACTCCTGATAATCAAGCGCGCCGCCGCGATGGGACAACCAGCGCATAATAAGCTTGTTTTTACCAATCAGCTGCTGGCGATAGATGCCCAGATTCTGCCGCTCTTTATGCGGACCACGCGTGACGGTGAGTCCCCAGGTAATCAGCGGCGCGGCATCTTCCGGCCAGCAGGTCATAATCGGAATGCGGTTTAAATCAACGTCATCGCCGGAGTAGATTTTTTGCTGACAAGGCGCACCGCGCAACCGCTTAGTCGGCATGTTCAACACCTGCTTAAACTGCGGCAGCTTATCAAACAGATCGCGGAATCCTTTCGGTGGCTCTGGCTCTTTCAAAAACGCCAACAGTTTACCGACTTCTCGTAGCGCCGAGACATCTTCTTGTCCCATTCCCATCGCAACACGCTTTGGTGTGCCAAACAGGTTACACAGCACCGGCATTGAATAGCCTTTCGGATTCTCAAACAGTAACGCAGGCCCACCGGCACGCAGAGTGCGATCGGCAATTTCAGTAATTTCCAGGTGGGGATCCACCTCAAGCGAAATGCGTTTGAGTTCGCCCTGCTGTTCAAGCAGCGTCAGGAAGTCGCGTAAATCGTGATATTTCATGGCGTCCATTGTGGCCTCTTCGTAAGCGCTTCATTATACGGCGTTCATCATTGTGATGCTGTATTTTTGTTAAATTAGCGTGAACTCTGGCGATACATATAAGCCCTGGGAGTATATACCCATTGGGTTTCAGCCTGCGTTGAGGCGGGTATAATTAACTTAACGCATGGCTTTTGCTATGCTGGCGCTCAGAACAAGCGGATAAGAGTTATTATGCAATCCTGGTATTTACTGTACTGCAAACGTGGGCAACTTCAGCGAGCCCAGGAACACCTGGAAAGGCAGGCGGTGAACTGCCTGACGCCTATGATCACCCTGGAAAAAATAGTGCGCGGTAAACGTACCACAGTCAGTGAACCACTATTCCCTAATTACATGTTTGTCGAGTTCGACCCGGAAGTGATCCACACCACCACTATCAATGCCACGCGTGGTGTCAGCCATTTCGTCCGTTTTGGCGCGACGCCTGCGACAGTTCCTTCTCCCGTTATTCACCAGCTTTCTATCTACAAGCCTGAAGGAATTGTTGACCCGCAAACTCCTCAGCCAGGGGACAGCGTGATTATTACTGAAGGGGCGTTTGAGGGGCTAAAAGCGATCTTCACCGAACCGGATGGCGAAGCACGTTCCATGCTACTGCTTAACCTGTTGAATAAAGAGGTTAAGCAGAGTGTGAAAAATACCGGCTTTCGAAAAATTTAAGCCGTTTAGAAGGTCACTTCGAACAGTGTTCGGACGTTAGCATCAATGGTTGCTGACAGCCATTGAGGATTTTCCCCGCGCCAGTGGGCAATACGCTCAAGAATATGTGGCAGGTGCGCCGGTTCATTGCGCCGTGACGTCGGTTTAGGCGTTAAGTCGCGAGGGAGTAGGTAAGGCGCATCGGTTTCAATCAGCAGCCTTTCCACCGGAATAAACGGCAGCAGTTCCCGCAGTTCCATCCCCCGGCGCTCATCACAGACCCAGCCGGTGATACCGATATAAAGTCCCCGGTCCACGCAGTCCTGCATCTCCTGCCGCGTTCCGGTAAAACAGTGCAGCACCGCGCCTGGGAGGCTATCCAGCCACGGCTCCAGCAACGTCAGAAAACGCTCATGGGCATCCCGACAATGCATGAAAATCGGCATCTGCAGTTCAGCAGCAATGCGCAGTTGCGCCTCAAAAGCACGTTCCTGCTCCTGCGGCGTGGAGAAATTGCGATTGAAATCCAGACCGCACTCGCCAATAGCGACCACCTCAGACTGGTTTGCCAGCGCGATAATCTCGTCTTCCGTTGAGGATTGCCATTGGCTGCTGTCATGCGGGTGCACGCCAGCCGTGGACCAGCAATGCGGATAATGCTGTGCCAACTTTAGCGCCTGCTGGCTTTCGTGCAGGTTTGTTCCGGTCAGAAGCATACCGTTTACGCCCGCAGCAAAGGCGCGCGCCACAACATCATCCCTGTCTTTTGCAAATTGTGAACTGGTTAAATTAACGCCAATGTCAAACATGCTACCTCCCATATGACAACCGCCCTGACGGGCGGTTGAATTTACTCTTCTGTTTTCTCGGTGGCTTCGGCTTCTTTTGCTTCTTCGGCCTCGTTGTCCTCATCTCGCGTACGTCGCTTGCCGACATAGAAACGAGAGAAGAAAACGCCCACTTCAAACAGGCAGTACATCGGTATCGCCAACAACGTTTGCGAGAAGACATCTGGCGGGGTCAGTAACATCCCGACGACAAATGCCCCAACCACAACGTAAGGACGCTTCTTGCGTAAATCGTCTGGCGTCGTAATGCCCATCCAGCATAGCAGCACAATGGCGACAGGGACCTCAAAAGAGACCCCGAAAGCCATAAACAGCGCCATGACGAAACTGAGATAGCTGGCAATGTCCGTTGATACCTGTACGCCTTGCGGAGCCGTGTTAGCCAGAAAACCAAACGCCAACGGGAAGACAACAAAATAGGCGAATGCCATGCCGATGTAGAACAGCAACGAACTGGAGACCAGCAGCGGCACAACCAGGCGACGTTCATGTTTGTACAAAGCAGGCGCAATGAATGCCCATACCTGGTAGAGGATCACTGGCGCTGACAGGATCAGCGACACCATGAAGGTCAACTTGATTGGCGTAAAGAACGGCGAAGCCACATCGGTGGCGATCATCGTTGCACCCTGCGGCATCTGTTTAATCAGAGGCGCTGCAACCATATGGTAAATGTCGTTGGCAAAATAAACCAACGCCAGAAAGATCACGATTACCGCAATAATGCAGTTCAGGAGTCGCTTACGCAGCTCAATAAGATGCGTGATGAGCGGTTGGGTATCTTCTACAGACATGTTTACGGTTTATCACTCGACGAGGGTGAGGATTCGACAACAGGTGCGGCAGCTTTCTTTTCTGCATCCATCAACGTAGCGGAAGTGTTTTCCGTCGGCTCTGGCGTTTTAGCACCCGTGGATTCCGGTTTTTGCTCCGGCGAACTGGCCTGATTTTCAGCGGCGGCAGGGGTGACCCCTTCTCGCTGCGCTTCACCTTCTTTCACCACCGGATTATGGATAGTGTGCGCTTCATCGCTCGCTTTCTCAGGATCGTGCACGCTGTAAGAACGCTTCATCGATTCCGCCGCTTCACGCAGCTCATCCATTGACGCTTTCAGCTCCGGGGTCAGATTTGTCAGGCTCGCTTTCTCTACTTTCTTCAGGCTGTCCTGAAACTCCTGAAGCTTAAGCTCCTGGGTCAGTTCATTCTGAACAGTAGTTGCCAGGGAACGTAAAGCACGCACCCAGCCAGCAACCGTTTTTACCGCTACGGGTAATCGTTGCGGCCCCAGGACAATGAGGCCGATCACGAACACCAATAACAGTTCGCTAAAACCGATATCAAACACGGATTATACCTGCTCTTTATCTTGGCTTTTGGCGTCTTCCTTTTTCACTTCGCCCTGCTTATCGGTGATGGATTTAGCTGTAAAATCAGCGTCCTGGCTGGTTTTATCTTGCTTAGGCTCATCATCACCCATCGCTTTTTTGAAGCCTTTAATCGATGCGCCAAGATCGGAACCGATGGAGCCGAGTTTCTTGGTGCCAAATAGCAGTACAACGATGACGGCAATGATCAACAACTGCCAAATACTGATACCACCCATACATGTTCCTCTGTCATAGATGATGAATTAATAAGGCCGTAGTATACGTTACACGGCCTGCCTTGGGCGATGAAAAATTCAGCGCATTTTGCGCCAGCCGATTAACCAGGCTAAGACACCGCCTGCCATCAACCAGCCCGGCATAAGCCCCCACTCAGGGCGGCTTACCAGCAGGAATGTTCCACTTAGCAACAATGTTGCGCCAATGCCCAATAAATAACGGGATTGTCCCTGGCGTACATGATTCGCGTGAAGCTCGCGGGCAATCTTATCAACACTGTGCTGTAAATATTTGCCCTGGCGCAAACTGTCATACACCAGTTCAGGTATTTCTGGCATTTTTTCGACCCAGAACGGTGCTTTTTCTTTAAATGCCCTAACGAGCGCCGGAATACCGACCTGATCTTTAATCCAGGATTCGAGGAATGGCTTAGCCGTTTTCCACAAATCTAACTGCGGGTAGAGCTGTCGTCCGACCCCCTCAACGTACAGCAGCGTCTTCTGTAGCAATACCAGTTGAGGCTGGACTTCCATATTGAAGCGGCGCGCAGTGTTGAACAAATTCAACAGCACATGACCAAAGGAAATCTCCGCCAGCGGTTTTTCAAAAATCGGCTCGCACACGGTACGAATGGCAAATTCAAACTCTTCAACGTTGGTATCCGGTGGAACCCAACCAGAATCCACGTGCAGTTCAGCAACTTTGCGGTAATCGCGGTTAAAGAACGCAATGAAGTTTTCAGCCAGGTAACGTTTATCTTCTTTGTTTAAAGAGCCCACAATCCCACAATCAATACCAATGTATTTCGGGTTTTCAGGGTGCTCATAACTGACAAAAATGTTCCCAGGGTGCATATCCGCATGGAAAAAGCTGTCGCGGAATACCTGAGTAAAGAAGACCTGAACACCACGTTCAGCCAGCAACTTCATATTGGTGCCGTTCTTCTCAAGCGTGGTGACATCTGAAACCGGGATACCGTAAATGCGCTCCATCACCATCATGTTCTGACTGCAATAGTCGGAATACACTTCCGGGATGTACAGCATCGGGCTATCTTCAAAATTACGTCGTAGCTGAATGGCGTTCGCCGATTCGCGCAGCAGATTTAGCTCATCAATCAACGTTTTTTCATATTCACGGACGACTTCTGTTGGTCGCAGGCGACGCCCATCTGGCAGCAGACGAGGAACCCAACGAGCCAGGCGGTAGATCAGTTTTAAATCCGCTTTGATGACCGGCAGTATGTCCGGGCGAATAACTTTGATCACCACCTCTTTGCCATTCGATTTCAATCGCGCAGTGTGAACCTGAGCAACAGACGCAGATGCCAGCGGCGTGATTTCAAAATCATCAAACCATTCCTCGACGGGCAGCCCGCCCATGGCCTCTTCGATTTGTTTTTTCGCTCTAAGCCCATCAAACGGGGCAACACGATCCTGCAATAGCGCAAGCTGATCGGCGATGTGCGGAGGGAAAAGGTCACGACGGGTGGAGAGCATCTGCCCAAACTTGATCCACACCGGGCCGAGTTCCTGTAAAGCCAGTCTCAGCCTTTCTCCCAGCGGTTTGTCTTTATGTCGGTTGGGCATCCAGAACAACGAGTATCGCCACAACCTAAGCGGCAGCGTGATTCGCATTTTGGGGATGAGTTCATCAAGACCGTAGCTTAAAAAAGTGCGAATGATGAAATAAAGGCGCCGTACTTCACCTGGCGTCATTTGGCCTCCAGTTTTTCCAGCCGTTTGGCCAGAGATTCAACCGCGCGCTCAACGGCTGCCGTTTCTTCAGCAAACCATGCAACCTCTAGTGGGCCAGGAGCCATGCGCCACTCTTCGGTGATCGCTTCGGCGACATAGCGCTGCTGGCGCTGAAAGTTATGGCACAGGAACTTCGCTCCACCACGCAAGACTTTGCTGACCCCTTCCGCGACGATATCGCCAGTATAGGGTGCTAACAGTTCTGCAGGATCCAACTCGGCCAGATCGGCAAGCGCAACAAAGTTCTGTACTACCTGGATATCACCCTGGACTTCCAGTTCACCGCTGCGGATAAGCGTGGTGAGTTGCTGTCTGTCACGCAATTTCGGTAACACACTGGCATATGTGATTACGGTGCAATCGGCTTCGCCTTCCCACGCCCCCAGCACATCGACCTGGCGCTCACTAAACACCAGGACTAACGATGTTGAAAATCCTTTGAGATCAACACGTAGCACTTTGCCCTGTAAACGCGTTCTGGCTGACTTGAGCGCAGGAGAGCGGTACAGAAAGGTGTTGAGCAGATTTTCAACGCCTGCGGTCACTAAGGGTTTTAAAGGCATCCCCACTCTCCTGTCAGAACTTGTATCCACGATGCAGCGCAACGACACCTGCTGTCAGGTTGTAGTAATCAACGCTTTCGAACCCGGCATCTTGCATCATTGCTTTTAAGGTGTCCTGATCGGGATGCATGCGGATGGATTCCGCCAGATAGCGATAGCTGTCCGCATCGCTTGCTACCATTGAACCTATACGCGGCAGAACATGGAAAGAGTACGCGTCGTAGGCTTTGCTCAACGGTTCGATAATCGGCTTGGAGAATTCCAGCACCAGTAGACGTCCGCCCGGCTTCAATACGCGGTACATGGAGCGTAATGCTTTGTCTTTATCCGTAACGTTGCGCAGACCGAAAGAGATGGTGATGCAGTCAAACGTGTTGTCAGGGAAAGGTAGTGCTTCCGCATTCGCCTGAACGTACTCAACGTTACCCACCACACCAATATTGCGCAGCTTTTCGCGACCCATTTTGAGCATTGAGTCATTGATATCCGCCAGCACAACTTTGCCGGTTTCGCCTACCATGCGAGAGAATTTCGCCGTCAGATCGCCGGTACCGCCTGCTAAATCGAGAACGGTTTGCCCGCGACGCACGCCACTGCAGTCAATGGTGAAGCGCTTCCACAAACGATGAATGCCGAATGACATTAAGTCATTCATAACGTCATATTTAGAGGCCACAGAATGAAAAACGTGGGCCACCATGTCAGCTTTCTGCTCTTTAGCGACGGTCTGAAAGCCAAAGTGCGTCGTTTCTTGTGAATTATCCACCATCTCAGTGCCTGCTCATCCAAAAAATGTTCGAGAAGTGTAACAGATTGGGCCAATTTGCCCTACCCTTCTGCCGGGTTCAACTACCCCAAATGGACTAGTTTGATTGCTGATTTACCGCTTCACCATCGGGGCAAGATGCATCTTGTTGCGTCTCAGGGACCGAGCGCAAGCGGTATTCTTCATCCTGCGTAGTGGCTTGCTCAGCCAGCTCAGGATTAATCTCGCGCTTAATTTCTACACCTAAACTGCGAAACGCTTCTGCCTGCGACAGGACGTTTCCACGACCGGAAGAGAGTTTTTTCATCGCCTGTCGGTAATTATCCTGGGCTTTGTCCAGGCTTTGACCTATTGCCGACATATCATCCACAAACAACCGCATCTTGTCATAAAGTTTGCTGGCCCGATCGGCAATTTGTTGCGCATTACGACTCTGATGCTCGTAGCGCCACAGGTTGGCGATCGTGCGCAATGCCACCAACAGCGTGGTAGGACTCACCAGCATAATGTTATTTCTAAGCGCTTCGGTAATCAGTTCGGGCTGTCTGTCTAACGCCAGCAAAAAAGCGGGCTCAACGGGGATAAACATCAGCACATAGTCAAGCGTACGCAGCCCCGGAAGCTGCTGATAGTCTTTGCGGCCCAGCAGACGAATGTGGTTGCGCACCGAGGCGATGTGCTCCTGCAACGCGCTCTCGCGGGTGAATTCATCTTCAGCGTTAAAATAGCGTTCATAGGCGACCAGCGTCATTTTCGCATCAATCACCACATCTTTGCCCTGCGGTAATCGGACAATAACATCTGGCTGCATCCGCGAACGGGCGTCGTTTTCGATGCTGACCTGGGTTTCGTATTCATAGCCTTCGCGCAGACCGGAAGCCTCAAGCACCCGCGTGAGTACGACCTCGCCCCAGTTACCCTGCGTTTTGTTATCGCCTTTTAATGCCCGCGTCAGGTTTACCGCTTCCTGTGCCATCTGCGCATTCAGTTGCTGGAGATTACGAATTTCGTGCGCCAGAGTATGACGTTCCTGTGCCTCTTTACCAAAGCTGTCCTGAACCTGGCGTCGAAATCCGTCCAATTGTTCGCGAAGCGGTGCCAGCAGGCTGTTCAGGCTTTGGCGATTTTGCTCATCTACGCGGCGATTGCTGTGCTCGAATATACGGTTCGCCAGATTTTCAAACTGCTCGCTCAGGCGCTGTTCGCTGTTGATCATCTGACGGATCTTATCTTCCGCATGCTGTTGCGTTGCTTCCAGCCGGGTAGTGACTTCACGGAGATCAGCTTCCAGAGAGGTGTTGATACTGTGCAGGCTGCGCAATTCGTTATTAAGCAGTTCGCACTCATCACGCCAGTGGGCTTCCTGTGAGAGTTGTTGCCGGGCGGCACTTAGCGCGATATCCAGTTCACGTCGTTCTTCGATGAGATCGGCACGGATCCTGTCGGCGTGCGCTTTTGTTGCCAGCCACCCAACCAGCAGCCCTGCGGCTAACGCCAACACGGCACTCATCATAATTGAAATATCCACAACGCCCCCTTACAGCAACGACTTACCCGCACAAAATAGAATTGTGCTGTATAAACGTCCAGTTTAAAAGGAATTTCCTGCGAGGTACTACGCAAAATAAAAAGGCCGAACGCGTCGGCCTTTTTGAATAGACGGGAGAATTACAGTAAACGACGCGCAGCTTCCACCACGATTTTTACCGCATGGCTTTCTGTTTGTTTCATCGTTTCCGCATTAGGGATCTCTTGCTGAGTACGGTTCACGATAACACCCGCGACCATACCGGCACGCAGACCCTGGCTTGCGCACATGGTCAGCAGCGTGGCAGATTCCATTTCGTAGTTCATAACGCCCATAGACTGCCACTCTTCCATCGAGCCTTTGAAACGGCTCACGACGCGACCAGAGAAGGTGTCGTAACGTTCCTGGCCCGGGTAGAAGGTGTCAGAAGATGCGGTAACGCCCACGTGGGTAGTGGCGCCGATAGATTTCGCCGCTTCCACCAGCGCGGTGGTGCACTCGAAGTCCGCAACGGCCGGGAACTCCATTGGCGCGAAGTGCAGGCTTGCGCCGTCCAGACGGACAGACGCCGTGGTGACCAGGACATCACCTACATTGATATGCGGTTGGATAGCGCCAGTCGTACCGATACGCAGGAAGGTACGAATGCCCAGTTGTGCCAGTTCTTCAACGGCAATAGAGGTTGACGGGCCGCCGATACCGGTAGAGCAAACGATCACGGCTTTACCATCCAGCTCAGCACGCCAGGTAGTGAACTCGCGATGAGATGCCAGCTTAACCGGCTTATCCATCAGCGCGGCGATCTTTTCCACCCGCTCCGGGTCGCCAGGGACGATAGCAAGCGTAGCCCCTTGTAAGTCGCTCTTAGTGAGGCCGAGATGAAAAACATCAGACTTAGACATAAAAACTCCTCTGTGAATCGGTTTTGTCAGAAGAAGCAAAAACACACTTTACCGAAGGCATGAACATATTTTCGTGACAGTCATCACTATGATGTAAATCAATTGCATTCAATTACCATCAAAAAGTGATGCGTATCACATAAATGATGCGATGTAAGGAAGCCCTGCACAAAAGATAGCCCGTTTAAGGCAATGTGGTTCGTTGCATGTGTCTATAGTTAACAATGCGCTTTTTGGCTGAATATTTAAGGGTACGGAGAATACCATGACAACACGACAATCTGGCTTTGCACCTGCTGTATCTCCACCGACGTCTACCACGGTTCACACTCCGGATAACGAAATTATCGCCGGTGTAACGTCCATACCTTCACAAGGCGATGATATGCCAGCGTATCACGCACGACCAAAACAAACCGATGGACTGCTTCCCGTGGTCATTGTCGTGCAGGAGATTTTTGGTATTCATGAGCACATTCGTGACGTTTGCCGCCGTCTGGCTCTGGAAGGGTATCTGGCTATCGCACCAGAACTCTATTTTCGCGAAGGCGATCCCAATGACTTTGCCGATATCCCCACGTTGCTCAGCGGCCTTGTCGCCAAAGTGCCTGACTCTCAGGTACTGGCCGATCTGGACCACGTCGCCAGTTGGGCCTCCCGCAACGGGGGAGATGCGCACCAACTGATGATCACCGGATTTTGCTGGGGTGGACGCATCACCTGGCTGTATGCCGCACATAATCCGCAGTTAAAAGCGGCGGTGGCGTGGTATGGCAAACTGGTGGGTGATAAAACCCTCAACTCGCCGAAACATCCCGTTGATATCGCAACCGATCTTAACGCCCCCGTTTTGGGACTTTATGGCGCCCAGGATACCAGCATTCCGCAAGATACCGTTGAAACAATGCGTCAGGCGCTACGCGCCGCCAATGCGAAAGCGGAAATCGTGGTCTATCCCGATGCCGGACATGCCTTCAACGCCGATTATCGCCCGAGCTATCACGAAGAGTCCGCGAAAGACGGCTGGCAGAGAATGCTGGAGTGGTTCGCGCAATACGGTGGGAAGAAATAATTCCCGCCAGGCAAACCAATAAACAAAACGGAGGCATCAGCCTCCGTTTTGTTTTTACGCCTGACGCAGATTCTGCGCCGCTTTAACCATGTTTGCCAGCGCGGCACGGGTTTCCGGCCAACCGCGCGTTTTCAGACCGCAGTCCGGGTTCACCCACAGACGCTCAGCCGGAATACGCTGCTCGGCTTTCTTCAGCAGAGCTTCAATCCACTCCACGCTCGGGACGTTCGGCGAGTGAATGTCGTAGACGCCCGGCCCTATTTCGTTCGGATAGTCGAACTCTTCGAACGACTCCAGCAGCTCCATATCAGAACGTGAAGTCTCAATAGTGATCACGTCTGCGTCCAGCGCCGCAATGGAGTCCATGATGTCGTTGAACTCGCAGTAACACATGTGGGTGTGGATCTGGGTTTCATCCTTCGCCACCGCCGCGTTAATGCGGAAAGCCTCCACGCCCCATTCCAGATATGCCGCCCAGTCGCTGCGACGCAGCGGTAAACCTTCACGCAGTGCCGGCTCATCAATCTGGATAATGCCGATCCCCGCTGCTTCCAGATCCGCAACTTCATCACGCAACGCCAGCGCAATCTGCTTCGCGATGGTTTCACGCGTCACGTCTTCACGCGGGAATGACCAGCAAAGAATGGTCACCGGACCGGTCAGCATACCTTTTACCGGTTTGTCGGTCAGTGACTGGGCATACTTCGCCCACTCCACGGTGATCGCTTCCGGGCGGCTGACGTCGCCAATGACTACCGGTGGCTTCACGCAACGGGAGCCATAGCTCTGCACCCAACCGTTCTGGGTAAAGACGAACCCGTCCAGATGCTCACCAAAGTATTCCACCATGTCGTTACGTTCGGCTTCACCGTGTACCAGCACGTCGAGCCCCAGACGCTCCTGTTCGGCGATCGCCTGTTTGATATGTTCCGCAATACCGGTGCGGTAGTTACCGGCATCCAGGTTGCCCTTTTTGAAGTCCAGACGCAGACCGCGAATTTCGGTGGTTTGCGGGAATGAGCCGATAGTCGTGGTCGGCCATGCCGGCAGATTAAAGCGGGCACGTTGCGCCTCGGCACGAACCGGATAAGCGTTGGCGCGCTGGCTGTCCTGGGCGGTGATTGCCGCCAGACGTTTTTCCACTGCGGCGTTGTGGACACGAGTAGAGTGACGACGAGCCTGAATCGGTGCGCTCCATTCGACAATTGCCGCCGTATCACCGCTGTTCAACGCATCACGCAGCAGCGCCAGCTCGCCGCATTTTTGCAGGGCGAAGGCAAACCAGCTCTTCACCTCTGCATCAAGGCGGGTTTCCACGCTGAGATCGATGGGGCTGTGCAGCAGGGAGCAGGAAGAAGCCACCCACAGGTCACGTTTCCCGACGATATCTTTAATTTGCGCGTATTTTTCGCTGAGATCGGCGCGCCAGACGTTGCGCCCGTTCACCAGGCCCGCTGACAGCAGCCAGTCGGCAGGCAGACGTTTGTGCAGCTCGGCGACATCATCTTTACCGTGCACGAAGTCAACGTGCAGTCCCTGCACCGGCAGCGCGGTAATGGTATCCAGGTTTGGCGTTACGCCTTCGAAGTAGGTGGTCAGTAACAGCTTCACCTGGCCCCGCAAGGCATCATAAGCTGGTTTGAAAGCGTCCAGCCACGCTTGCGGTAATTCCAGCACCAGAGCAGGTTCGTCAATCTGCACCCACTCAATACCCCGTTTTGCCAGCTCAGACAACACCTGCTGGTAAACCGGCAGAATGTCGTTCAACAGACTCAGGCGGTCAAACTGTTCGCCCTTCACTTTCCCCAGCCACAGGTAAGTTACCGGCCCCAGCAGCACAGGTTTCACCTTGTGCCCGAGCGCCAGCGCTTCGTCTACTTCATCCAGCAGTTGCGTCCAGGTCAGTTTGAACTGCTGACCTTTGGTGAACTCTGGCACCATGTAGTGATAGTTGGTATTAAACCATTTGGTCATTTCTGCCGCCGCCGCTGGCTCACCGGTCGGTGCGCGGCCACGGCCAATACGGAATAAGGTATCGATATCGACCGAGCCGTCTTTATTCTGATGACGAGCCGGAACGTTGCCGAGCAGCAGGCTGGTAGTCAGCACGTGATCGTACCAGGCAAAATCACCTACCGGCAGCAGGTCAACACCCGCCTGCTTCTGCTGCTCCCAATGGCGGGCACGCAGCTCGCGGCCAACGGCCAGCAATTCTTCACGGGAGGAATTTCCCGCCCAGTAGCTTTCTTGCGCTTTCTTCAACTCGCGACGCAGGCCAACGCGAGGGAAACCGAGGGTGTGATTCAATATTGTCATTTTTCTTCCTCTAATTATATGTAAATCCTATGGATTTTGAATTTAGGGAAGGCGGCAAGTTTACTCATCCCCAGGAGCTTACTGAAGTAAGTGACTGGGGTGGGGAAACTAAGCCAACGCACCATAAATTTAAAAGACGAAGGATTTTAGCCGTCCAGATGTTTACACATCCATAATTGGCGGTTACTGTATATTCCTCAAGCGCAATTTGTTCATGCCGAAGTGAAGGACTTTCATGATCGAGATTAAACACCTGAAAACGCTCCAGGCGTTGCGGAATAGCGGTTCGCTGGCAGCCGCCGCGGCGACGTTGCATCAGACCCAATCCGCCCTTTCTCACCAGTTCAGCGATCTGGAGCAGCGCCTTGGCTTTCGACTTTTTATCCGTAAAAGCCAGCCTCTGCGCTTTACGCCGCAGGGAGAAATCCTGCTGCAGTTAGCCAATCAGGTGTTGCCGCAAATTGGTCGTGCGCTGCAGGCTTGCAACGAACCGCAGCAAACCCGGCTGCGAATCGCAATTGAATGTCACAGTTGTATTCAATGGCTGGCGCCCGCGCTGGAGAATTTTCGTGCCAACTGGCCACAGGTGGAGATGGACTTTAAATCCGGCGTGACGTTCGATCCGCAACCAGCGCTACAGCAGGATGAGCTGGATCTGGTATTAACCTCCGACATCCTGCCGCGCAGCGGATTGCACTACTCACCGATGTTTGATTTTGAAGTCCGCCTGGTACTGGCGCCGGACCATCCGTTGGCCAGCAAAACGCAAATCACGCCGGAAGATTTGGCCAGCGAGACGCTGCTCATTTACCCAGTGCAACGGAGTCGACTGGATGTATGGCGGCATTTCCTGCAGCCTGCGGGTGTTAGTCCGTCGCTGAAGAGCGTGGATAACACCCTGCTGCTGATTCAGATGGTTGCAGCCAGAATGGGTATCGCGGCGTTACCGCACTGGGTGGTGGAGAGTTTTGAACGCCAGGGTTTAGTAGTGACTAAAACCCTGGGTGATGGATTGTGGAGCCGACTGTACGCCGCCGTGCGTGATGGCGAGCAGCGACAGCCGGTCACTGAAGCGTTTATTCGCTCAGCGCGGAATCACGCCTGCGATCATCTGCCGTTTGTGCGGAATGCGGAACGACCCACTTTCGATGTACCCACAGTGAGGCCACTATCACAGCCGCGCCAATGATGAAGCTTGGCCAGTGAGGCTGTTGATGCCAGATAGCCAGGTTGACCAACAGCCCGGCCGGCACATGCATATTGTTCATGATGCCCAGCGTACCGGCATCCACCTGGGTCGCGCCGTAGTTCCACATAAAGTAACCAATGCCGGACGCTGCCACGCCAAGAAAGACCAGGATACCCCACTGTAGCGTAGTGGTAGGCATTTTCTGCGCATTGCCCAGCATGAACCAGGCCACGACAGCCACCATAAAGGCCCCCATATAAAACCAGGCAAAAGCGTTATGCTGTGGCATTGGGCGGGTTTCCATCAGACGCTTGTAGCCCACCATACCGATGGCAAAACTAATGTTGGAAAGCTGCACCAGCAGCAGGCCAGTCCAGAAGTGGCTGGTTACCTGATCGTAACGAATAATCCCCGCGCCAATCACCGCCAGTAACGCACTGAAAGCGTAGCTCCAACGCAAACGGCGCCCGCTCATCAGGTCATAAATCAGCGTGATGTAGAGCGGCGTCAGCACGGTGAAAAGCAACAGCTCTGAAACCGTCAGGTACAGGTAGGCGTGAAAACTCAGCATATACATAATGCCAAGCTGCATGGCCCCCACCAGCATATATAGCGCGATCGTTTTTACGCTGTGCCCGCGGGTACGTAAGAACGGCAGGAACACCAGCGCCGCGAGTCCAACGCGCACCAGCACCGCAAAATAGCTATCGACATGACCGGCAAGGTACTCGCCAAACAGGCTGAAGGAAAAGGCCCACAAAATAGTGGTAATGATGAGTAGCGCCACAATGGATGTCTCTTAGAACAGGGAACGTCCATTGTAGCGGAGAGTTTAGTTGACAACTGGTCAACTAAAGAACAATCACTTTAAAAAGAGATCGCGCAGGTAGTGCGGCACGGCATCGTCAGCATTAAGACCAATGACTTCCAGCTCCGGATGCAGATCCTTCAGGCGCTGGTGGGCATTGCCCATGATGCAGCCTTTGCCCGCCATGGAGAGCATTTCCGCATCGTTCATCCCATCGCCAAAAGCGATGCAGTCTTTCAGGCTGTAGCCCATCGCTTTCGCTACCGCTTCCAGCGCATGACCTTTCGACACGCCGCCCGCCATGACTTCCAGACAGGTAAGCGTAGAGAAGCTGACGTTGACGCGATCGCCCCAGCGGGCGTTAATCGCCTGCTCCAGCGGTAGCAGTCTTTCGTGAGAGTCGGTGGTGAAGAACACTTTGCTGACACCTTCAGGCTCCAGTAATGCAGGTTCAAACAGGGAATAGTTAAACACTGCTTCTTTGAAGAATCGCATTTCGTCCGGACGATGGCGATTCATAAACCATTCATCATCGCGATAAACGTTGGTCACGATGTCCGGATTTGCATTCACTACGCCAAACAGGTCGCTGGCAATGTCGCGATCCAGGTTATGGGAAAAAACCAGATTCCCGTCAGAATCATGCACCCGCGCGCCGTTGGACGTGATCATGTAGGTTTTAATGCCGAGGTTATCGCGAATTTGCCCCACATCAACATGATGACGGCCAGTCGCAAACACGAAGTTAACGCCGCGAGCGGTCAATAACTTCAGCGTCTCTTTGGCATAAGGGGACAGAGTATGGTCGGGGGAAAGCAGCGTACCGTCTAAATCAGACGCAACAACCTGATACATAAGAAAATTCAACCTCTAGGCAAAGCGGGTTCCGCTGGATGAGTTATGTTTGTCGAAAAATTCGACAATAGCGTTAAGCGCGACTGAGCGCATGGCGTCCTTTTCAAAAAGGATCTCATGGTACGCGCCTTTTATGACAAGCGGCTGACCTCCTTCTACAGGATGGCCCGCTGCGGCGCGGAGTTCACAAAAACGATCGTGCATGCGGTTATCCACTACACGTTCTTCTTCAGCCTGAATAAGCAGCGTCGGCGTCGCGTCGTCTCCCGCGCCAGCCAAAACCTGTTCACCAGCCAGAATCCCTTCGCGTACCCAGTGATAGGTGGGACCGCCAACGCGCAACCGCGGCTCATCAGCATAGAAGCGTAGATTGCGCCGATAGCGCTGTCGACTATGGGTTAACGCATTCATACCGAACGGCAGCGCCCGCCAGCGCCCGGTTCCCATCGCATAGCCTTCGCGAATCCGCGGATGCCCTTCAGCCCAGTCCAGAATGTGGCGCACCATCCAGTCGGGAAAGCGCATCACAATACCAAACATCGGTGCACAAAGCGCGATGGCATCACACTGATTCGGGTGGCGCTGCAGGAATAACGTGGCAATCGCCCCGCCCATTGAATGCGCCAGGATATAGCGTTTTCTCCACGGGCCGGGTAGCACCTCCTGCTGCCAGAAGGCGGTTAAATCGTCGACATAGTCATTAAAGTTATCGACATGACCGCGATGTGGATCCGAAAGCATTCGCCCGGAACGCCCCTGACCACGGTGATCGATAATGAGCACGTCAAAACCAGAATGAAACAGGTCATACGCCAGTTCAGCGTATTTCACATAGCTTTCAATGCGTCCAGGACAGACGACGATGACGCGATCGTTTTTTTCTGCATGAAAACGCACAAAATGTACGGGGATATCATCCACACCCGTAAATTCCGCTTCTTCCCGCTGACGCCAGAAATCTGTCAGTGGCCCCATGGAAAAAGCAGCAAACGCGTTTTCTCTTGTTTCCCAGTCCTTTTGCTGCTGAAACATCGGGTATCCAGCCTCGCTGACCAAGTAAAATCGTTTTTTTCGCCGTCGCTGATACAACCTAACGGCAGTAGCGTATTGTGGCATAAAAATAGACAATCCGGGAGTTTCTCATGACCTTTGAATGGTGGTTCGCCTACCTGCTGACCTCTATTATTTTGAGCTTGTCTCCAGGCTCTGGCGCAATCAACACTATGACCACCGCCATCAGCCATGGTTATCGCGGTGCCAGCGCGTCGATTGCGGGTTTACAGACCGGGCTGGGCATTCATATCGTTTTGGTAGGCGTGGGGCTGGGAACGCTATTTTCACGTTCGGTGATCGCATTTGAGGTGCTGAAGTGGGCGGGAGCGGCCTATCTGATTTGGCTGGGTATTCAACAATGGCGGGCTGCGGGCGCTATCGATCTGAACACCATGGCGAATACACAATCACGCAGCCGCCTGTTCAAACGCGCGGTCTTTGTGAATCTGACCAACCCCAAGAGCATTGTTTTTCTTGCCGCCCTGTTCCCGCAGTTTATCCTGCCGCAGGAACCGCAACTGATGCAGTACGTGGTGCTTGGCGTTACGACCATTGTAGTCGATATCATTGTGATGATCGGTTACGCAACGCTGGCCACGCGCATTGCTGGCTGGATTAAAGGGCCAAAGCAAATGAAGGCGCTGAACAAAGTGTTCGGCTCGCTGTTTATGCTGATAGGCGCCCTGCTGGCATCGGCAAGGCATGCCTAGCCAATGGAACGGCACTCGCAAAGAAATGCTAACAGTATGAACGTCTGAATATGACTTTCCGTACTTAGCCGCAAAGGAGGAAAAGTCTTTTATTCTGCGCTGTTAGGTGTTGAATACCAGTGTAAGAATGCCGCCACTCTCACTTCTCACGGATGATGGACGATGGCGGAAGCAACGACACCCCATGACGCAGTATTTAAGACCTTCCTCTCCCGCGTGGAAACCGCGCGGGACTTTATCGAACTTCATCTTCCTCCCTCGTTAATCAAAATCTGCAAACTGGAAACGCTCCGTCTGGAATCAGGCAGTTTTGTGGAGGACGATCTGCGCCCCTATTTCAGCGATATTCTCTACTCACTGGAAACCACCAGCGGACAAGGCTATGTACATGTGCTTATTGAGCATCAAAGCTCACCTGACAAGCATATGTCATTTCGCCTGATGCGCTACGCTATCGCCGCGATGCAACGTCATCTTGAGGCTGGAAACGACACTCTACCGCTGGTGATTCCAGTGCTCTTTTACCATGGCAAGCAAAGCCCATGGCAAGGCTCAATGAACTGGCTGGATCACTTTGAGGATTCGGGAACCGCCCTTCAACTTTACAGCACACCGTTTCCGTTGGTGGATGTGACGGTTATTCCAGATGATGAAATCATGCAGCATCGCAGTATGGCGGCGCTGACATTAGTGCAAAAGCATATTCGCCAGCGCGACATGGCACAGCTGCTGGATAAACTTACCCGCCTGTTTATGCTGGAGAAGATGAGCGGACAACAAATAACCGTGCTGGTAAACTACATGGTGCAAGCAGGGAATACACAAGATGTTCAGACATTACTGTATAAGCTGGCACAGCGTGTGCCGCAGCATGGAGACAAACTGATGACAATGGCGGATCAACTAAAGCAGATAGGCCGTGAAGAGGGCAAACGCATTGCCCTCACTGATGTAGCAAAAGCAATGCTCAAGCGAGGTCTTGATACCGATGCGATTATGGAAATGACCGGCCTTTCGAAGGATGAATTACAGAAGCTTGCGCAATAAACCGTACTCCGCCTGGGACTCCCAGGCGGGTAACAAACTTAGCGCGAAATAATCAGGTGGATGCCGAAACCCGCGAACAGCGCCCCGGCAAAACCATCAATCCACTTCGCCAGGCGCTGATAGCCACGACGCATCTTCGGCAGCGCAAACAGGCTGGCAACCACGGTAAACCACGCCAGCGTTTCCACAATAATCAGGGCAAAAATCCCCCAACGCGCTCCCGTTCCGACGTTGTCGCCAACAAATAACGAGAAGACGGAGCCAAAATAGATAATGGCTTTAGGGTTCGCCAGATTGGTCAGCAGGCCTTTCAAGAAGCTGCGTCCGCTCTGCGCCAGCTCAACCTGCGGAGTGGGAGCTGCAACATCCTGTTTTTTAAACGCGCCGCGCAGCATCTGATAACCCATCCAGCACAGATACAGACCCCCACCTACCATAATAATGGTGTGCAGCCAGGCCATTTTTTCGATAATCAGATGCAGGCCGAGCAGTGCCACGCCAGCCCAGACCATGACGCCGCAGGTAATACCCAGCACGCCCATCATCGCCTCTTTGCGCGAACGGCTAACCGCAGTTTGAGAAACAAAAAAGAAATCGGGACCGGGGCTCATCAGCGCAACGATATGCACCAACGCAACGGTGAAAAATAGCGTTAACATAAAAATGACTCGCGGGGGAATAGTTCAGTGAGTCACCATCCTGGCACTTTTTTGCCCTGCTGACTACTCTTCGTCATCACCATCAACGTGTGCGCGGATAAGCGCCATAAACTCTTTGCCAAAACGTTCAAGTTTACGCATTCCCACGCCGTTGACGCTCAGCATTTCACTCGGTGAAACCGGCGTTTGTTCGGCCATTTCAATCAGCGTGGCGTCGTTGAACACCACGTACGGTGGGATGTTCTCTTCATCGGCAATGGCTTTACGCAGCTTACGCAATTTGGCGAACAGTTTGCGGTCATAGTTGCCGCCGAAGGATTTCTGCATCGCGCGCGGTTTCAGCGCCACAATACGCGGCACGGCAAGCTGTAGTGGAACTTCACCGCGCAGGACCGGACGCGCGGCTTCGGTTAACTGTAACGCGGAGTGATGAGCAATATTCTGCGTCACCAGGCCCAGGTGAATAAGCTGGCGAATAACGCTCACCCAGTGTTCGTGGCTTTGCTCGCGACCAATGCCATAGACCGGCAGTTTGTCATGAGCCAGTTCGCGAATACGCTGGTTATTCGCTCCGCGCAGCACTTCCACGACGTACCCCATGCCGAAGCGTTGGTTAACACGGTAAATCGTCGACAGCGCTTTACGCGCATCCATGAGTCCGTCGTACTGCTTTGGCGGATCGAGGCAGATGTCGCAGTTACCACACGGCTCCTGACGCCCTTCGCCAAAATAGTTCAGCAGCACCAGGCGACGACAGGTTTGCGCCTCGGCAAACGCCCCCATCGCATTGAGCTTATGCCGTTCGATATCCAGCAGTTGCCCAGCGGGTTTCTCTTCGAGGCAACGGCGTAGCCATGCCATATCAGCCGGATCGTAAAACAGCATCGCTTCTGCCGGTAGGCCATCACGCCCGGCGCGGCCGGTTTCCTGGTAATAGGATTCGATATTGCGCGGAATGTCGAAATGCACCACGAAGCGTACGTTAGGTTTGTTGATCCCCATACCGAACGCCACGGTCGCCACCACGATTTGCAGGTCGTCGCGCTGGAATTTCTCCTGCACCTCGGCGCGTACGGCATTTTCCAGCCCAGCATGATAAGCCCCGGCGCTGATGCCACGGCTTTGCAGACGCGCGGCGGTGTCCTCGACTTTAGCGCGACTGTTACAGTAGATAATGCCAGACTTGCCGCGCTGCTCTTGCACATAGCGCATCAGCTGATCGAGCGGCTTAAATTTCTCCATCAACATGTAGCGAATGTTCGGGCGGTCAAAGCTGCTGATCTGAATTAACGGGTCGTTGAGTCCCAGCAGACGCACAATGTCCAGCCGGGTTGTCTCATCCGCAGTCGCGGTCAGCGCCACAAACGGCAGGGTTGGGAAACGTTGGCGCAACTGGCCCAGCGCCGCGTATTCGGGGCGGAAATCATGCCCCCACTGCGAAATACAGTGCGCTTCATCAACCGCCAGCAGCACCGGATTCCAGTGCGCCAGATGCTCAAGGAAGTTATCCAGCATCAGGCGTTCGGGCGCAATGTACAGTAAGCGAATCTGTCCTGTACGACAGCCTGCCATCACCTCAAGCTGCTGCTCACGACTTTGAGTAGAGTTAAGGCACGCCGCCGCCACGCCGTTGGCCAGCAGTTGATCGACCTGATCCTTCATCAAGGAAATCAGCGGAGAAACAACAACGGTGAGTCCGTTTAGCAATAATGCGGGAATTTGATAGCACAGGGATTTACCGCCGCCGGTCGGCATAACGACCAGGCAGTCGCGACCAGAGAGCACGGTATCAATGATTTCTTCCTGACCAGGGCGAAACTGTTGGTAGCCAAAGGTTTCTTGCAAAACCTGTTTAGCGCCCATTTCCAGATTCAACACTTCCGCCTGCGCCACATTAACCCCATTAGCCTGAAATAAAAACAGGCGCTATTTTCAGCGCCTGAGAGAGAAACTGCAATGATTAAAATACTCTCAATACTTATCAGAAGATATCGTTGAGCATCACGCCCACACCAACACGGGTCTGATTGAAGTTATAGTCAATCAGCGATTCGCCGTAACCGCTGTAAACCTGGGTGTAAAGACGTACATGCTTCGTAATGGGGTAACTGACACCCAACTCAGCGCCGCCGTAACCGGTATTCCAGTTGTACTGACCTTTCGCACTTAAGACGGCGTCACCGAGGTGATAACCCAGTTTGAGCTGATAGTAGCCCATATATTTTGTGATATCCGGGTTATCATCAGTGCTGCCGATGACGTACCACGGCTTAACTTCCACCAGCCAGTTACCGTTTTCAGCCATCAGACGAGTATAAAGACGGTTCCAGCTACGCGAGGTCGGATCGGAACGACCGTTGGAATCATGGTTATAGCCCATTTCGACATCACGAAGCGTCCAACCGGCAAAGCGGTAGTCTGTGGCGAAACCGAGGAACAATTGCGGTTCGTAGTTGGTTTCGCGAAACGGTGAAGACTCTTCACTGTTAGAAAGCTGCCACCAGGATTTCTGGGTATAGGAGCCGCCGAGTACCGAATTTGGGCCTAATATCCCGCGCCACAGCGGAAACGCCAGGCTTAGCTGAAACTTAACCTCATCTTTGCGCGCATTTTCGGACCAGCTATAGCTGCTGATCGCCTCTTTGTTCATGTCGCTGGTATTAGTGTAGATAAGATAGTTAGTGTCATAAGGATAAAGCGTGAAAGGGTTGTCATGTTCCTGCAGCATGTTGGCGATAATACTGCCACGAACCGCCGGTGCATCATGAATCTCTTTCACTGTCGCTTCCTGCGCATACGCGGTCAACGGCAGCATGACTGCTGGTAGTAACCATCCCAGAATCGCCCGCATCGGTACTGTTCTCCTGAACCAAAATATTGATGAATTGTATAATTATCTGGCAAGTATTCTACATACTTAGCGAGTTCCTCGTTAGTTATCCCGTCCTAAAGTAGAAAACAACAAATAATAAGCATAATATCAACATTTCATTAACTATTAAGATGTAGGGATCATATGTCTGCCGTACTTACTGCTGAGGAAGCGCTGAAGTTAGTGGGTGAAATGTTTGTCTATCATATGCCGTTTAACCGGGCGCTGGGACTGGAGCTTGAACGCTATGAGAAAGAATTTGCTCAATTAGCCTTTAATAATCAACCGATGATGGTCGGCAACTGGGCGCAAAGCATTTTGCATGGCGGCGTGATCGCCTCGGCGCTGGACGTCGCCGCCGGACTGGTGTGCGTTGGCAGTACGCTAACCCGCCATGAGACGATCAGTGAGGACGAACTGCGTCAGCGGATGTCACGCATGGGAACCATCGATTTGCGCGTTGATTACCTGCGTCCAGGGAGAGGGAATCGCTTTACCGCCACCAGCAGCCTGCTGCGGGCGGGTAATAAAGTCGCCGTGGCACGCGTGGAACTGCATAACGAAGAACAGCTTTATATTGCCAGCGCAACCGCCACTTATATGGTGGGGTAAGCAGCCAAAAAAAGGTAAACTGCTGTTACATTTCTGCAATGAGTTTTCCCGATGGATGCTAAACAAACGCGGCAGGGCGTGTTACTCGCTCTTGCTGCTTATTTTATTTGGGGTATCGCACCTGCCTACTTCAAGCTGATTTACTATGTCCCGGCGGATGAGATCTTGACGCACCGTGTCATCTGGTCATTTTTCTTCATGGTGGTGCTGATGAGCATCAGCCGCCAATGGTCGGGTGTCAAAACGCTGCTCCAAACGCCAAAGAAGATCTTCCTGCTGGCGCTCTCGGCGGTGCTCATCGGCGGAAACTGGCTGCTGTTCATTTGGGCGGTCAATAATCACCATATGCTGGAAGCCAGCCTCGGCTATTTTATTAACCCGCTGGTGAATATTGTGCTGGGAATGCTTTTCCTCGGCGAACGCTTTCGTCGCATGCAGTGGCTGGCGGTACTGTTAGCCGCATGCGGCGTGCTGGTACAGCTGTGGACCTTCGGATCGCTGCCAATCATCGCGCTGGGACTGGCGTTCAGCTTTGCGTTCTATGGCCTGGTGCGCAAGAAGATTGCGGTCGAAGCACAAACCGGCATGCTGATCGAAACCCTGTGGCTTTTACCCGTTGCAGCCATCTATCTGTTTGGCATTGCGGACAGCCCAACCAGCCATATGGGGCAAAACCCGATGTCGCTCAATCTGCTGCTGATTGCTGCGGGTGTCGTGACCACCATACCGCTGCTGTGCTTTACCGGCGCGGCAACCCGCCTGCGTCTGTCGACGCTGGGTTTTTTCCAGTACATTGGCCCTACGCTGATGTTCCTGCTGGCGGTAACGTTCTACGGTGAAGTACCGGGTGCGGACAAGATGGTCACTTTCGCGTTTATCTGGGTCGCGCTGGCGATTTTCGTAATGGATGCGATTTATACGCAACGACGGGTTCGTCGGAGCTAGGGGATTGCCGGATGGCGCTTCGCTTATCCGGCCTACAAAAACACATCACCGTAGGCCGGATAAGTCACCGCCATTACAGCCAGTTCTTGCGCTTAAAGTACAGATACGGCGCCAGACCGGCGAGCATCATAAAGACAATCGCCCCAGGATAACCAAAGCTCCAGTGCAGTTCCGGCATGAACTCAAAGTTCATCCCATAGCTGGACGCCACCAGCGTCGGCGGCAGGAACACCACAGAAACCACTGAGAAGATCTTGATGATGCGGTTCTGCTCGATGTTGATAAAACCCATCGCCGCCTGCATCAGGAAGTTAACCTTCTGGAACAGCGATTCATTGTGCGGCAGCAGAGATTCGATATCGCGCAGGATCTCACGCGCCTGCTCCAGCTGACTGCCCGGCAACCGCGCTTTACGCACCAGGAAGTTCAGTGCGCGTTGGGTATCCATCAGACACAAGCGTACCTTCCAGCCGATATCTTCCAGTTCCGCCAGCGTCGACAGCGCTTCGTCATATTCATCGCCCTGACGCCCTTCCATGATCACACGGCTGAGTTTTTCCAGGTCGCTGTAGATGTTTTCGATCTCATCCGCCAGCTGTTCAATTTTGGTTTCGAACAGGTCGAGCAACAGCTCGTAGGCATTGCCATCCACCATAGCCTGGTTACGCGCACGCATGCGGTACAGGCGAAAGGCCGGCAATTCGCGCTCACGCAGGGTAAACAGACGGCCTTCGCGAATAGTAAATGCGACGGTTGAGTTACCCGCGTGATCGTCGGCATCTTCATAAAAGAAGAAGGAGTGAATGTGCAGACCGTCTTCGTCTTCAAAAAAACGCGCGGATGCTTCGATGTCTTCCAGTTCAGGGCGCGTAGCCAGATTCTGGCCCAAGTCCTTTTGCACACGGTTTCGTTCTTCGTCATCCGGCTCGACTAAATCGACCCAAACCGAACTGGCCAGGTGCTCGATCTCGTCTGCCTCAAGGCGAGTTAAACGATTGTTTTCCAGTTGAAATGCGCTCAGCATGACCGGGACTCCCAATGCAAAAAATTATCGGACAGTTCGGAGGGCACACAGAAACAAATTGGGTTTCAGACCATTAAACAGCCTGACTCAGCGCGACGGGAAAAACAGAAGGTCGCTGACAACCGCGAAGGCTATCAGCAAAAAGGGATAGCCTTAGGAGTTGATCCTGGATGACAGGATAATGAGCCAGTATCTACTGGGTGTGTCCAAGGCGAATGTCCTCTTAGCGTAATCGTGCGCGCATGTTACGCCAGCAAAATTTTGACGTCAACACGCAACGAAACGCTAGCCTGGATAAATTACCTGCTCATCAGTAAGGCTAGCAGATCGTTACAAAATAATGATATTTTTCTGAAAGTTATACCGTTTCCAGTCGGGCATAGGCCGCCACCAGCCATTTGATCCCCTGCCCCTGGAACGCGACCTGCAAACGACTGTGCTCGCCGCTGCCTTCCAGATTGACAATGGTGCCCTCGCCAAACTTGGCATGGCGTACGCGCTGGCCAAGCTTATAGCCGGTATCGTTTTCCGCCATTGGCGTGCCCATTCGCTGATGGCTTACCGGGCGGCTGACCGTGGCGCGCAGACGTACCTCTTCAACACACGCTTCCGGCAGTTCACCAATAAAGCGCGACGGGCGATGGTAAACCTCTTTGCCGTACAGACGACGCGTTTCGGCGTAGGTCAGCGTCAGCTTTTGCATCGCGCGGGTCACGCCGACGTAGGCCAGGCGGCGTTCCTCTTCGAGACGTCCGCCTTCGTCCAGCGACATCTGGCTGGGGAACATGCCTTCTTCCATGCCGACGATAAACACCTGCGGGAACTCCAGACCTTTCGCCGAGTGCAGGGTCATCAGCTGAACCGCATCCTGCCAGGTATCCGCCTGCCCTTCGCCCGCCTCCAGCGCGGCGTGAGACAGGAACGCCTGCAACGGCATTAAGTCTTCATCTTCCTCGTTGTAGCTAAACTGGCGCGTTGCCGTCACCAGTTCGTCTAAGTTTTCGATACGCGTCTGGCCCTTCTCGCCTTTTTCCTGCTCGTACATCATGCGCAGGCCGGAGTCTTTAATCACCCGGTCAGTTTGCACGTGCAGCGGCATATCGGCGGTCTCCTGTGCCAGGGCGTCAATCAGCTCCATAAAACGCTGTAAGGCGCTGGCAGCGCGCCCCGCGAGGGCTTTTTCCTGCAACAGCTCACGACAAGCCTGCCACAACGTTAGCTGGCGGTCACGGGAGGTCTGACGCACCACATCTAAAGTACGATCGCCAATCCCGCGGGTCGGTGTATTCACCACGCGCTCAAATGCGGCGTCGTCATTGCGATTAGCGATCAGGCGCAGGTAAGAGAGCGCATCTTTGATTTCCTGGCGTTCGAAGAAGCGCATCCCGCCATAAATCCGATACGGCATGCTGGCCTGTAACAACGCCTCTTCCAGTACGCGCGACTGGGCGTTGCTGCGGTACAGAATAGCGCATTGTTCAAGCGCGCCACCGTTGTCCTGCCAGGTCTTGATGCGGTTAACCACAAAACGCGCTTCATCAAGTTCGTTGAACGCGCAGTAAAGCGAGATCGGTTCACCGTCGACACCGTCGGTCCACAGCTTTTTACCCAGACGCCCGTTGTTGTTCTCAATCAGGGCGTTAGCTGCGCTGAGGATATTGTTGGTCGAGCGGTAATTCTGCTCCAGACGAATGGTTTCTGCGCCAGGGAAATCGGTGAGGAAGCGCTGGATGTTTTCCACCTGCGCCCCGCGCCAGCCGTAGATCGACTGGTCGTCATCACCCACGATCATCACTTTACCGGTATCGCCCGCCAGCAGGCGGATCCAGGCGTATTGAATGTTGTTGGTATCCTGAAATTCGTCCACCAGGATATTGGTAAAGCGTTCGCGATAGTGCTGCAGGATATGCGGCTTGTTGAGCCACAGTTCATGGGCGCGCAGTAGCAGCTCGGCGAAATCCACCAGCCCGGCGCGATCACACGCTTCCTGGTAAGCCTGATACACTTTCTGCCAGGTTTGCTCAACCGGGTTGCCATAGCTCTGCAGATGGTGCGGGCGCAGCCCTTCGTCTTTCTGACTATTAATAAACCACATCGCCTGACGCGGCGGCCACTGCTTCTCATCCAGGTTCATCGCCTTGATCAGGCGCTTAAGCAGACGCAGTTGGTCTTCGCTGTCGAGGATCTGGAAATCCTGCGGCAGGTTGGCATCCATATGGTGCGCGCGCAGCAGACGGTGCGCCAGACCGTGGAACGTCCCCACCCACATACCGCCCTGGCTGGTTCCCATGATCTGACCAATACGGTGGCGCATTTCCGCCGCCGCTTTATTGGTAAAGGTTACCGCCATAATCGAATACGGCGAGTTGTTCTCTACCGTCAGTAACCAGGCGATACGGTGCACCAGCACGCGCGTTTTACCACTCCCCGCGCCTGCCAGAACCAACATGTTGCTGCGTGGCGCGGCCACAGCCTGGCGCTGTTCGTCATTGAGGCTATCGAGCAGGTAAGAAACGTCCATTGGCACCGCCGGAATCAACAGGGCCCAGCCGGACCCCTGGGAATTTATACAGAGTTGTTGGTGATTATATCAGCGAGGTCAGAGATGCCAACTGTGAAATTTCGATATGCGGCAGCAAACGACTGTCTGCGGTGTGCATCAGGTCGGCATTTTCCGGTTTGATCCAGCAGGCCTGCATACCACAACGGATGGCGCCCGCGACGTCTGTCGTCAGGTCATCACCCACATGTAGGATCTCACCTACAGGCATTTTCAGTTTTTCCGCCGCCAGCGTGTACATGTCGCTGAACGGTTTTGATCGTCCGTCGGGGCCGGCGCGCAGCACAAACTCAAAGTAATCACCCAGGCCAAACAGTTCCGGCTGCGCGTTACCGTTGGTGATCGCCACCAGCGGCCATTTGCGAGCCAGCGCTTTCAGCGTGTCATGCGTCGTCTGTGGGACTTCAATGCGGCTACGCCATTTGGCAAAATTCATCATCGCCGCATTCGCCCCCATTCTGGCTTCTGCCGCTGACAAACCCGCCTCCAGCATAGCGCGTTCTACGGCCCGGTGACGCCATTGGGTAACATCGTGATAGATTTCCGGCTCGGCGTCGCGAACGGCCTGACGCAAGCGCTGTAGGTCGCTATTTTGCAGCGAATTCAACGCCGGATGGTAATTTTGTACAAACGCGAGCGCTTCCTGCTCGGTGCGTGTGATAACGGGACGGTTATCGTAAAGGGTGTCATCAAGGTCAAAGGTGAGCGCAGAAATGCGCCCCAAAGGCCGGTAAAAACGCATTATTTCCCCCGTTTGGCGCGCGGATGCGCCGCATCGTACACTGAAGCCAGGTGTTGAAAATCAAGATGGGTATAGATTTGAGTTGTGGAGAGATTGGCATGACCCAATAACTCCTGCACTCCGCGCAGATCGCCGCTCGACTCCAGCATATGCGTCGCAAAGGAGTGGCGTAATTTGTGGGGATGTACGTGGCTGTTCAGCCCCTGCTTGATACCCCATTCAGCAAAGCGTTTCTGCACGTTACGCGCCGAGATGCGTTTGCCCAGTTTGGACAGAAATAGCGCATCGTCATCGCAGCCAAAGAGTCCGCGCAGATCCAGCCAGTGCTCAATCCACGCCACCGCATTGCGGCCAATCGGCAGGCGACGCTCTTTACTGCCCTTACCCATCACCCACACTTCGCCGGTGTCGAGATCGAGATGTTTAATATCCAGCCCAACCAGTTCAGATAAACGCAGACCCGCGCCGTACATCACTTCCAGCATCGCTCTATCACGCACGGCAAGGGGGTCGTTGAGATCGATATCCAGCAGACGATTAACGTCGTCGACATCGATATTTTTAGGCAGATGACGCGGTGCTTTCGGCGCGGAAACGCTTTTTGCCGGATTGGCTTTCAGTTCGCCCTGATTAACCAGCCAGTCGAAGAAACTGCGTAACGCGGAGAGACGCAGCGCCAGACTCGCCGGCCCCAATCCTTTACGACGGCTGCGAACAGCAAAACTGCGGACCATGAGCGCATCACATTGTTGCCAGCTTTGCAGACCGGTCTCTCCAGCTAACGCAATGATGGCATCAAGCTGACGCTGATAATTAAGCAAGGTGATCGGGCTAAGCTGACGCTCAACGCCCAGATAGCGCAAAAAGCGCGCCACATCCTGAGAAAGGGGTGAATCGGTCATACGCGTTCAATCCAGCGCTCCAGCAGCTCCGGCAACATCAGCGAGATTTCCTGCAGCAATTGCGTGCCTTGCCCCTGCTGGTAATGATTAACATCACGACTGCTAAACAGCATCACGCCAAGGGATCCATCCTGCCCGAGCATCGACATCGCGACTGAGCCTATGGCTTTCGCCTCCGGCATCATGACCAGCAATTCAGGACCATTGAGCGGCCCAAGATAGTGCTGCGACTGGCCCAAACGCTGGATACGCAACGGTTCAAAAGCCTGACGGCTTAATGCCAGATGGGTGAATTTTGAGGGCGCGCCTAGTCGCCAGCGATCCGGGAACAGACGAACCGTCGCTCCTGCCAGCCCTAACTCACGCGCCCAGCGATGAAATCGCATCAGCATATCGTCAAGGCTGCTGGCCGCCACCAGACGTCCTTGCAGATTTAACAGACGATAGAACAGGCTTTCATTGGCGTTGGCCTGTTCCATCAACAGCGCCATGTTCTCTTCCAGCACGTTAATATGATTACGCGCCCGCGCCATATGCCATTCCACTAAAGAGACCGTGCCCCGCACTGGGTGCGGAACTCGCATCGCTTCAACAGCCTGGGCATTACGGATAAAAAACTCAGGATTACGTTGCAGATAATCGACGACCGCCCGATCGTCGAGCTCCATGAGCGTTTCCTGTAGTTCTTCCCCTGGTTGCTTCATAAGTGAATAAATCCGTCGTAGACATGTGCCGCCGGGCCAGTCATATACAGCGGATGACCCGGACCTTTCCAGGCGATATCAAGTCGACCGCCCGGTAATTCCACCCTCACTTCTTCTGCCAGCAGCCCCTGCTGGATACCGACTGCAACGGCGGCGCATGCACCGCTGCCGCAGGCCTGCGTTTCACCCGCACCGCGCTCATAGACGCGCAGTCGGATATGCTCGCGTTTTACCACCTGCATAAATCCGATGTTGGCGCGTTCAGGGAAGCGTTCATGGCTTTCCAGAACCGGTCCCAGTGTTTCTACCGTGGCCGTATCAACATCATCAACCTGAATCACGCAGTGCGGGTTCCCCATTGAAACCACGCCGCACAATACTGTCTGTTCGGCCACGCGCATAATATAGGTCTTCTCTGCTTTATTAGCGCGAAAAGGAACCTGCGAGGGTTCAAAATTGGGTTCGCCCATATTCACCCGCACCAGCTCGTCGTCGGTTACGGTTAATACCATACGACCATTCGCGGTACTGACGCGAATATCGCGCTTATTGGTCAGCCCTTTCAGGCGAACAAAACGGGCAAAACAGCGGGCGCCATTGCCGCACTGTGACACTTCACTGCCGTCGGCATTAAAAATACGGTAGTGGAAATCCAGCTCCGGATCATACGGAGGTTCAACCACCAGCAGTTGATCAAATCCAACGCCGAGATGTCTGTCGGCCAGGCGGCGGATCAGCTCTGGTGAGAAAAAGACATTCTGCGTTACCGCGTCGACGACCATAAAATCGTTGCCAAGGCCATGCATTTTAGAGAATTGCATCATTCACTCCGTTCACGCGGGTACAGAAATGTAAAATCTATTCCTGCCGTTAGTAATTCACCTGAGAAGGCCCATCACTAATCCCACGATCGTTTTTCTCAGGCGTGGTGGATTGCGATTGCGGCTGAACGCTCTTGGTCGGAGGCGGCGCGGTTTTATCAGCTGGCGGGAAATAGAGCGGGCCTTTTAGCCCACAGCCCGTCAGGCTGAACAGAGTAAAAATGACAGCGAGTGGCTTTAACACGTTTTTCATTATTGATGGCCTGTAAAGTTCATGCTTTCTGTTTTCTATCATCGCAGGAGAAGGCGTAAAAGCAAGAGTTTGGCTAAAAACTGCATCGCGATTTATTCCACGTTATACTGCGGGCATCAAGAAAAATAGGATAAGAAAATGAACGACAGTGAATTTCATCGCCTTGCTGACACCCTGTGGATGACCATTGAAGAACGTCTGGATGACTGGGATGGCGACAGCGATATTGATTGTGAGATCAACGGCGGCGTTCTGACCATCAGTTTCGAAAACGGCAGCAAAATTATCATTAACCGTCAGGAGCCGCTGCACCAGGTATGGCTGGCGACCAAACAGGGCGGCTACCATTTTGACCTGAAAGGCGACGAGTGGATCTGCGACCGAAGCGGCGAAACGTTCTGGGATCTGCTGGAACAGGCGGCAACGCAGCAGGCAGGTGAAGAGGTGAGCTTCCACTAAGTGTGATTGCCGGATGCGCTTCGCTTATCCTGCCTGGGTATCTCGCGCATTTGGAGGCCGGATAAGGTGTTTACACCGCCATCCGGCACTATGCTTAAGAGAAATACTGCTGCAACTGCGGCGCGTCGTTGTCCTGATTAACGGGCGGAACAGCGCTAATCGGCTGGGTGCGGAACGGAATCACCTGCGCGCGCCCGTCGGTTTTCACAATCTGATAGAACTGCGGCAGGTTAAAGTTGATGAAGCTGGAGCCGTAGGTAAAACGATCGTGCGACGATGAGTAGAAACGGCTGACGTCGCGTACCAGTTCCTCTTTACTACCTTCGCAGTGGTGATACACCTCAGCCCGATTGCTTTCGTCCAGAATGTAGATATTAAAGCCCTGCTCATCACCCGTTTCTTCGAAAAAGAACTGAATGATCCCTTCACTGGCAAATCCGTCCACCACCGACGGGAGTTTCACATGGTTGGTCTCAACCTGGACGGAAAGCCCGTGCAGTTTGTTATGTGAAATCGCGCCATAGAATTCAATCGCGTTTTCCAGCTTCTGTACCGAGACGTTCAGGCGTTCGAAGAACAGCCCCCACGTCTGGCCGGAAACACGCAGCGCTTTGAAACGTCCGGTTTCCTGACGGGTGCTGGAGAGGCGTAGTTCGATGCACTCAGACACCAGTTGCTGAACGCGGGTGCGAATTAAACCGCGCAGATGCTGGCTATAGCAGAAAACCTCGACGCTATCTGGCGGCGCGGCATCCTGGTGCATTTTGCCCAGAATCGTTTTTAACGCTTCAATCATCGCCTGCTCGCCGTTGAAGTGCAGCGTACGTACTTCATTCCACGAGTTGCGGTACAGCAGGTCTACGCTACCCACCAGGCATTTTTGCTCTTCACCAAAACTGAAGACGTCCAGCTTACGGAAATCAAAATGCACCACCTGATTGCGAAACGCTGCCGTCGGGTCATATTCGAGGTTAACGATAATCGCCAGATGGCGAATTTCGCATGGGCTATAGAGCGCTTTCGGCGTTGGCGCAGGCAGTCGCAGAGGGAAGTGGTGCGACACGTCGGCGACCATTTCCTGCAGCTTCGGCAAATCAACAATGCCGTTGCCCTTAATAAACAAATGCGTACGCGAGGTCAGCAGGCCATTGAACCAGGCCCACGCCACCAGCTTGTTGAGATAGCGGTTATATTCCAGCGGCTGATGGCTGATGATCGAGTCCATGTTAGGCGCGCGGTTGTAGAGATACCAACCCGAACGGTTGGCACGACCCGGCGGTACATGGATAAAGGTCAGATTCGGTTCCGAGAGATCCGGAGATATCTGCGGGTTCACCAGCGTGACCTTACCCGGCAACGCTTCAAACGCAGCATACAGCTTACGGGTCAGCACACCGATATCCTGCGGGCTGGCGCTGACGCTGAGGTTATTGCGCCGCGCAAAGCGGATCAGGTTACGATAGCTCTGCATCATCGCATCGAGCAGTTCGTTATGCGCTTCACGTACCTGGTCAATCTTCCAGTTAGCGCGGTTATCCAGCATGGTCAGACGGGTGTCATCCCAGCCCCACTCTTTCACTAACTGACTTAATACTTCACGACGCCAGCCCACGCAGGCGCGCTCACGGCTCAGTTTCTCGCACACTTTTAAGTAGAAACATCGACGTACTAAATCCAGGCGCGTCGGATCTTCGATCGCCGTGAGGTACTCGGTAACGCGCTCCAGCATCATGCAGTAAGGGTCGAGACCAAAAGAGACGATCTCGCCGTCATGCAAGCGCTGTTTAATGTCTTTCGCCAACAGGCGTGGGTTGGGATATTCCCAGGAATAGGCTTCCAGCAACAGCGTTTTCAGCACCGCTTTGTACGGGGAGTCGATACTCTTGTACAACTGCCAGAGGCTGGCGCCAAAGTACTCTTCGGCGGAAAGCGAACTGAGTCCGCCGAGATCCAGCCATTCATTTGGCGTTAACACCCCCTGTGCGTAGAGCGTCATGACGTAATCGTCGTAGTGCTCTTCTTCGTCGCCCGGCACCATATTCCACAGAATACGTTTACCCGCGAGGCGCACAGCGGTGCGATAGAATTCATCCAGCAACAGGATATGCTGCGTCGAGCCACAGTCCTCACCACCCAGACTGCCGCTTTCATTGTGACGGAAACGGTTTTCGTCAATCAGGAAGAAACTGACTTCCACGCCCAACGAGGCCGCCCAGCTTTCCAGCAGGCTACATTTACGCTGCAGCAGTTGGCGCTCTTCGCTATCCAGCCAGGATTGATGGCAGACCCAGATATCAAGGTCAGACGAACAGCTTTGCCCTACCGAAGAGGTACTGCCCATTGAGTAAACGCCGGTGATCGGCAGTTCGCCCTTCGGCGGGTCCTGCGGCGACATACCGCGGTACAGTTCCAGCTCGTTCAGGTAGTGGCGTTGGGTTTCATCAGGCGTGTAAAGGCATATGCCCTTGGGAACGTTACCATCAAGGTAACCCGGCATCAGCGGATGGTGGTAGTGCAATAATGTCGGCAGCAGACTGTATACCTGCTGGAAAGCAGGTCCCATGGCAGCAAGCGCGCGATCCACACGCAGTTGATTTATGGCATCCAGTCTCTGTTTCAGAGTCTCAATATAGAGGTACAAGACGTATCGCCTGATGTTGCATCCGTCATGGCGTCGATAGCAGCGGCGCAAACGCTCACCACCCTCGTCATCAGTCCGGATAAACCGTATGTCAAAAATAACCGTTACCTTTTTCCCCTGCACTTTTATTAGTTACAGATGAAAAAATGGTCTAAAACGTGATCAATTTAACACCTTGCTCATTGACCGTAAAGAAAGATGCGCTACATACCAGTGTAGCACCGTTCGTTACGTGTAAATTCCTTCATACGGTCGGGAGGTTTTTCTCGTCATTATTCACTGACAGTGATGATGCAGCGCCTTTTCCTCTCACTTACGTTTGAGCGTAACGCTGACATCCCTTTGATAAGGATGTTAGGATGGTCAATGATTGATAATGACGGTAACAAGCATGTTAGACAATGTTTTGAGAATTGCCACACGCCAAAGCCCCCTTGCGCTCTGGCAGGCACATTATGTCAAAGACGCCTTAATGGCAAACCACCCAGGTCTGATCGTGGAACTGGTTCCTATGGTAACCCGTGGCGATGTGATCCTTGATACCCCGCTGGCGAAAGTCGGAGGGAAAGGGTTGTTTGTTAAAGAGCTGGAAGTCGCGCTGCTGGAAAAACGCGCCGATATCGCCGTGCATTCCATGAAGGATGTGCCGGTTGAATTCCCTGACGGTCTTGGACTGGTCACCATTTGCGAGCGAGAGGATCCGCGTGATGCTTTCGTCTCAAATAAGTACAACACGCTGGATGAACTCCCCGCAGGCAGCATCGTTGGGACATCCAGTTTGCGTCGCCAGTGCCAGTTGGCGAAGCGTCGCCCGGATCTCGTCATCCGTTCGCTGCGCGGCAACGTAGGCACGCGCCTCAGCAAACTGGATAACGGCGATTATGACGCCATTATTCTGGCGGTCGCTGGATTAAAACGTTTAGGTCTTGAGTCGCGAGTCCGTACCGCTCTGCCGCCGGAAGTCTCCCTGCCCGCTGTCGGACAAGGCGCAGTAGGCATAGAATGTCGACTGGATGATATGCGCACTCAGGCGCTGTTAGCGCCGCTCAACCATGAAGAGACGGCGCTACGCGTCAAAGCAGAACGCGCCATGAACACCCGCCTGGAAGGGGGATGTCAGGTACCTATTGGTAGCTATGCCGAAATCATCGACGGTGAGATTTGGCTACGTGCGCTGGTCGGCGCGCCAGACGGTTCACAGATGGTATGCGGAGAACGTCGCGGCGCCACACAGGATGCCGAACAGATGGGCATCTCTCTGGCAGAAGAACTGCTGGAGAACGGTGCGCGCGCCATTCTGGCTGAAGTTTATAACGGAGAAGCACCCGCATGAGTATTCTGGTCACCCGCCCGTCTCCCGCTGGGGAAGAGTTAGTGAGCCGTCTGCGCACACTGGGGCAGGTGGCCTGGAGTTTTCCGCTCATCGAGTTTTCACCTGGTCGGGAACTGGCGACGCTTGCTTCCCGACTGTCGGCGCTGACGGAGAACGATCTGGTCTTCGCCCTCTCGCAGCACGCCGTTACCTTTGCAGATGCCGAGCTTCAGCAGCAAGAGAAAAGCTGGCCATCCCTTCCGCGGTATTTTGCCATTGGCCGTACAACGGCGCTGGCGCTGCATACTGTTAGCGGCTTCAATATTCACTACCCTCTGGATCGGGAAATTAGCGAAGTCTTGCTACAATTACCTGAATTACAAAATATTGCGGGAAAACGCGCGCTTATATTACGCGGCAACGGTGGCCGTGAGCTGATAGGTGAAACCCTGACGGCACGCGGAGCCGATGTCGATTTTTGTGAATGTTATCAACGCAGTGCAAAATATTACGATGGTGCAGAAGAAGCGATGCGCTGGCAATCCCGTGGCGTAACCACGGTGGTTGTCACTAGCGGAGAGATGCTACAACAACTCTGGACGCTCATTCCACAGTGGTATCGTGAGCACTGGTTACTACGCTGTCGGCTGCTGGTCGTCAGTGAGCGTCTGGCGCACCTCGCCCGGGAACTGGGCTGGCAAGATATTAAGGTCGCTGATAACGCCGACAACGATGCGCTACTACGCGCATTACAATAACTCTCATAATGGGATGCCATAATGACGGAACAAGAAAAATCCTCCGCCGTGGTTGAAGAGACCAGGGAGGCCGTGGAAACCACGTCACAGCCAGTTAATACTGAAAAAAAGAGTAAGAACAGCACCGCGCTGATTCTGAGCGCTGTGGCGATTGCTATTGCGCTGGCAGCAGGCGTTGGGCTGTACGGCTGGGGGAAACAACAGGCAACAACACAAACGGCAACCAGCGATGCGCTGGCGAACCAGCTGACGGCACTGCAAAAAGCGCAGGAAAGCCAAAAAGCTGAGCTGGAAGGCATTATTAAACAGCAGGCAACGCAGCTGGATGAAGCCACTCGCCAGCAGGCCGCGCTGGTCAAACAGCTTGATGAAGTCCAGCAAAAAGTCGCCACCATCTCCGGCAGCGATGCTGGAACATGGCTGCTGGCGCAGGCTGATTTCCTGGTGAAACTGGCTGGTCGCAAATTATGGAGCGATCAGGACGTCACTACCGCCGCGGCGCTGCTGAAAAGCGCCGATGCCAGTCTGGCAGATATGAACGACCCGAGCTTAATTACCGCGCGACGTGCGATTACTGACGATATCGCGAGCCTCTCCGCGGTGACTCAGGTCGACTATGACGGCATTATCCTGAAAGTGAATCAACTCTCTAATCAGATCGATAACCTGCGTTTGGCCGACAACGACACCGACGATTCACCGATGGACTCGGACAGCAGCGAGCTTTCCAGCTCGATTAGCGAATGGCGCGTCAATCTGCAAAAAAGCTGGCAGAACTTTATGGACAGCTTTATCACCGTGCGCCGTCGTGATGAAACTGCCGTACCGCTGCTGGCACCGAACCAGGACGTTTACTTACGTGAAAATATCCGTTCCCGCCTGTTAGTAGCTGCACAGGCCGTGCCGCGTCATCAGGAAGAGACATACCGCCAGGCGCTGGAAAATGTCTCCACATGGGTGCGTGCTTACTACGACACCGACGATGCAGCGACCAAAGCGTTCCTTGAAGAAGTAGACCAACTGAGCCAGCAAAGCATCAGTATGGATGTCCCAGAAACGCTGCAGAGTCAGGCTATTCTCGACAAGTTAATGCAGACCCGCGTACGTAATTTACTGGCGCAACCTGCCACAGCACCGGTAGCAGCAGCGCCAGCGCCTTCGACAGACGCTCCGGCAACCGCGCCGCAAGGAGAATAATGATGCTAAAAGTATTGTTGCTCTTTGTGCTGTTGATCGCCGGGATCGTCGTCGGTCCGATGATAGCCGGTCATCAGGGCTATGTGCTGATCCAGACGGATAACTACAATATCGAAACCAGCGTGACGGGCCTGGTGATCATCCTGATCGTCGCCATGGTCGTCCTGTTTGCGATTGAATGGCTGTTGCGCCGAATTTTCCGCACCGGCGCACATACCCGTGGGTGGTTTGTGGGTCGTAAACGTCGTCGCGCCCGTAAGCAGACCGAACAGGCGCTGCTCAAACTGGCAGAAGGTGACTATCAGCAGGTTGAGAAGCTGATGTCGAAAAATGCCGATCATGCAGAACAGCCAGTAGTGAATTACCTGCTGGCGGCAGAAGCGGCTCAGCAGCGCGGTGACGAAGCTCGCGCCAACCAACACCTTGAGCGTGCTGCCGAACTGGCGGGAAATGATACGATCCCGGTAGAAATCGCTCGCGTTCGCCTGCAACTGGCGCGTAATGAAAATCACGCCGCACGCCACAGCATAGACAAACTGCTGGAAGTAACGCCACGTCATCCGGAAGTGCTGCGTCTGGCTGAGCAGGCCTACATTCGCACCGGCGCATGGAGTTCCTTGCTGGATATCATCCCATCCATGGCAAAAGCGCATGTGGGTGATGACGAGCACCGCGCTATGCTGGAACAACAGGCATGGGTTGGCTTGATGGATCAGGTCCGTGCCGATCAGGGCAGCGAGGGGCTGCGTGCATGGTGGAAAAACCAGAACCGTAAAACCCGTCATCAGGTTGCTTTGCAGGTAGCAATGGCTGAACATCTGATTGAGTGTGACGATCACGATACGGCGCAGCAGGTCATCATTGATGGTTTGAAACGTCAGTACGATGACCGCCTGGTGCTGCCAATCCCGCGTCTGAAAACCAATAATCCGGAACAGATAGAAAAAGTGCTGCGCCAGCAGATTAAAGCCGTGGGCGATCGCCCGTTGCTGTGGAGTACGCTGGGTCAGTCGTTAATGAAGCATGGGGAATGGCAGGAAGCCACGCTCGCCTTCCGTGCCGCTCTCAAACAGCGCCCGGATGCCTATGACTACGCCTGGCTTGCTGACGCGCTGGACAGACTGCATCAACCGGAAGAAGCCGCCACCATGCGTCGTGATGGCCTGATGTTGACGTTGCAGAACAACAATCCCCCGCAGTAACTCCTGAATGCCCGGTGGCGCTTTCGCTTACCGGGCCTACATATTTTTCATCTCGTATACACAAAATCATTCGAGAAACAGCTCGAAGGATTTTGTGTATGCATAAAAAAACGCCCACTCGGTAAGGAGCAGGCGTTAAACAGGTCTGTATGACAACATAAATGGGTGCTTCACTCAACGTTATGTCCATGGTGTTTGATGAGGCTACGCGACATCTGTCTGTGGACGATAAGCACCGTAAATGGCTCTGCATCATTCCTGAGTTTATGAGGCCAGAGGGCGAACATAAGAGATGGAATGAGCATCTACCCGCATATTATTGCACAAGGCATGCCACGATTGCACTGCAAAAACCAGGTATTCGGACTTTTTAAGACATCAGGTAATTCGCGGGAATAAAGGCTGAGAAGGGAAAATCAGAAAACAAAAAACCCCGCCGAAGCGGGGTTCAAAATTGGTCGGCGAGAGAGGATTCGAACCTCCGACCCACTGGTCCCAAACCAGTTGCGCTACCAAGCTGCGCTACTCGCCGTTTTACTGCTTTTTGAATTTTTAGTTCAATTCTTTAAGTCGTGGTGCGAGGGGGGGGACTCGAACCCCCACATCCTAAGGACACTAACACCTGAAGCTAGCGCGTCTACCAATTCCGCCACCTTCGCATTTCACAACTTTAAATTAATGGGGTGGCTAATGGGATTCGAACCCACGACAACTGGAATCACAATCCAGGGCTCTACCAACTGAGCTATAGCCACCACTGCAAATCTTTTACGCGGTATTAAAACCACCGCAGCTCTGGCACCCTACTAAATGGTGCGCCCGACAGGATTCGAACCTGAGACCTCTGCCTCCGGAGGGCAGCGCTCTATCCAGCTGAGCTACGGGCGCTTAGCGCCGTTGCGGGGCTGGATATTACGGAGGTCTCGGTCTTCTGTCTAGTGCTTTTTTAAAATAAATTATCGTTTGGTCATGGTTTGTGCGTTTTGTCGCTTATTCCCGCAATTTATGGGCTGTGCCATGACGATTCAGACCAAAAACCTTATAAATGAACGTCACGGCCAACAAGAAACCCATGCCAACAAAAAGCGACATTCGGGTATCTTCATTAAAGTACATGCCAATTAATACGCAAATCAGGAACGCCATCGTCAAATAATTCGCCCAAGGGAACAGAATGGAGCGGAATGGATGACTGGCAATCGCCGCTTTATGCGCCTGACGGAAACGCAGCTGACTTATCAGGATCACAAACCACGGCACCATCCCCGGCAACACGCTGGCGCTATAGACATAAACAAACACGCGCTGCGGATTGGGAATGATGTAGTTCAGGCACGAACCAATCAGCAGGATCGCGATAGAAATGGCCACGCCGGCAACCGGTACGCCATGGCGAGAAACTTTCCCAACAGCGGCGGGGAGCTGGCGATTCTTGGCCAGCGCGTAGAGCATACGCCCACAGCTGTACATGCCACTGTTACAACCCGACAGCGCCGCCGTCAGGACCACAAAGTTAATAATCCCCGCCGCGGCGGTAATACCAATCTTGGCAAAGGTGAGAACAAACGGACTGCCGTTGCTGCCAATCTCGTTCCACGGGAAAATAGTGACGATAACAAAAATCGCACCAACGTAGAAAATCAGGATACGCCACAGCACTTTACCTACCGCGCTACGTAGCGTGACCTGTGGGTTCTTCGCTTCACCTGCAGTAATGCCAATCAGCTCCACGCCCTGGTAAGAAGCCACGACAATACACAATGCTGTCAGGAAGCCCTTCCAACCGCCGGCAAAGAAACCGCCGTGTTCGGTCAGGTTGCCAAAGCCGATCGCCTGACCGCCATTACCAAAACCGAAGAAAATCACCCCTAACCCAATGACGATCATCACAATGATGGTGGTCACTTTGATCATGGCAAACCAGAACTCAATTTCACCATACAAGCGAACTGCGGCGAGGTTCGCCAATGCAACCAGTCCGACCGCGATCAGTGCGGGTATCCATTGCGCCATTTCCGGGAACCAGAACTGGACGTACACCCCGATGGCGGTAATCTCTGAGATCCCCACCGCCATCCACATAAACCAGTATGACCAGGCGGTGAGATAGCCAAAGAAGGGGCTCATATAACGGTGAGCGTAAACAGCGAATGAACCGGCAACCGGCTCGAGGAATAACATCTCCCCCATAGAACGCATAATGAAAAATACGAACAGCCCGGCGACGATATACGCCAGCAGAACCGAAGGTCCCGCCCATTTCAGGGTACTGGCGGCCCCCATAAACAGCCCGACGCCAATAGTGCCCCCGAGGGCAATTAATTCGATGTGACGAGCCTCCAGCCCACGCTGTAGCTCAGGTTTGTTCTCGGCCATAAATCCTCTTGTTGTGTTTGCATGCTGTCCGGTATTACCGGTTCTCGTTATGGGTACATCTTGTTATGTCATAACAGGCTATACGACACCGACCGCTTAGCAGTTGGCGTCAAAACTCCACGGCACTGAAATGATTGTTGCGAATGGTTTCCTAAAATCGCTTAAATGGCAATTAAAGCATTCAAAAAATGAATATATTGTGCGAGAAAGCAGCGATTATGTTGTGAATAAGTAGCGTAATTAGCAGATCACGCTACTTATCAGAGGAGAGAGGGCGTCAGAGGTTGCCGGTATAGTGCCAGCGTAGATAGCGTAATAAGCGAAGTTGTCGAGTAATACGGCTCGGTTGCGACAATAAGCGATACAGCCACTCCAGTCCCAGATTTTGCCAGATTTTAGGCGCACGCTTAACGTGACCGGTAAAGACGTCGTAGGTGCCACCCACGCCCATATACAGCGCGTCAGGGTGAGTCTTGCGGCAATCACGCATAAAGATCTCTTGTTTCGGCGAACCCATCGCCACCGTCACAATTTGCGCGCCGCTGGCGTGAATACGCTCAAATAACGCCTGACGCTGCTCTGGGGTAAAATAACCATCCTGGCTACCCACAATGTTCACACGCCACTGTGCACGTAGTTTTGCCTCTGTTTGCGCCAGAACGTCAGGCTTGCCACCAACCAGGAAAACAGGCGTTCCGTTTTGCCCGGCTCGCGCCATCAGCGCTTCCCAAAGGTCAGCACCGGCCACACGTGAAACCTGCGCCTGTGGGAATTTTTTGCGCACCGAACGCACCACGCTAATCCCATCCGCATATTTGAACTCCGCGGCGTTGATCAGCTCCCTCACTTCAGGATTATCTTCTGCTGTCAGCATTTTCTCAGCGTTGATAGCCACCAGCGTTCCTGACCTGAGGTGTCCTTCGGCAAACAGGTAATTCAGCGCATGTTGCATATCGCGCCAGCCAATCAGTTGTAATCCGCGCAGCGAATACAGCGGCGCAGTTATGTTATCTGTCATTACGATCCTTCAATTTGTGTCCGGGGCAGCGACTTGATTCGTTTATGGATGAGTCCTGCGCTATCGAATAGCCAAAACAGCAGTTTTGCCATCAGTAGGCAAACGCCAAAAATCACGAGGAAAAAGACCACTCGCGAGACAAACGAATCCAGCCCTTCACGTGCCAACACGATCATATTGAAAATGGCGCCAAAACAGAAACTGTGCAAAATCGCCGCCTTATAGCGATTGGTTTCTTGGTTACCTAGCTCATACAGCCAGTCGAACCACTTGATAATGAGTCCAACGACAATCGCGCCTAATGGTATAAAAAGCGCCCCGCCCATCACCACCAGTGAACCAATTAACGTCGGCGAAATCGCCAGTCCCGAGTGGTTGTTCAACACTTCCCAGGTAAAGTAGTTCGCTGAGTTGAGTACAATACTCGGCCGCCCAGGCCACAGCCAGGAAGGGATAAAGACATAGAAGTCACGAACAATCGGCGCCAGCCCCTGGAACTCAATATTGTGGTAATTCTGCAGCAACAGCGCCAGGTTCTCCCACGGCGAGAAGGTGTCGCGCGTAAGGTACAGGAACGTATAGAACGCCTCATCGCCGCTAACGCTCATTCCGTAGCGCTTCAAGGCCAGCCAGAACATCCCGACAATACCCAGCACGCCTGCGGCGACCAACATCCACAGCGAAATCCAGCCGCGAATAATGCCGATAAACAAGAAGATGGCAAACGCGATTATGATATTGGCGCGCGTCCCGCCCACAATCATATAGGTCAGCAAACCAAACGCGACGGTGCTCACCAGGAAGAACAACCACGCTTTGCTGTCCTGACGCAGGAAATAAACCACCAGCATGGCCGGAATGAAGAAGTAGAAGAAACGCTTCAGAGCGACTCCAGAGACTTCGCTGGAAAAAATCTGGCTATAGGATTGCAGTCTGAACAGCAGGAATCCATTGTGCATAAAGAAGACGCCCACGCTCACCAGCGCAATCGCCATCAGGATAACCCAGGTCAAATGGGCTTCAACGCGATTGATGGTAAACAGCGGCCTGCGCGGCTTACCCTCTACTCGCTTACGCAATCGCGTTTTATACGTCACGTAGTAGACGGCATAGAAACAGGCTGCTGACAGCAAGGCCTGCAGCAGGATCTCCGGCGGAGCCACTGCCACATCAAAGCGGAACACCAGGATGCTGGTTAACGGGAATCCGAAGAAGAACGTCAGCAAGAACAACAATGAGAAGAAAACATTGAAGTTAAAACGTACGCGGCGGAACTCAAACCAGGTCAGCGTGGCGATAAACAAGGTGGAGAGCAGCCAGACTACCAGCAGACCGCTGAATTGCATCAGGCTCATACGGTTTCTCCTGAAGCAATGCGCAGCGCGTTATACCACGGCTGCAGATAATTCGGGCTAAAGAAGGTAATCGTGTTTTTATCTACCGATGCCAACTGGCGCTGCGCTTCACGTACGACGCCTTCATTGAGATCATCCGTGGTAAATAACACCGGAAGATTCTGTTCCACCATATCCTGCCAGAAGGGATTTTCACGGTTGAGCACGCACGGGATACCCGCCTGGATCAGCAAACACAGGGTACCGATCCCCTGCTGTCGGGCAAAAATAAAGTAACCCAAATCGCATTGCCGCAATAATGTTAGATAGGCATCAAATTCCAGCTTTTCACTTAAAATCTGCAGATTATCAGCGCTAAATAATGCCATACCGGCCTGGCGAACCTCGTCGATATAGGCCTCATTATTGGCGGGGTAACCCATCGGTACAATCACGTTCACCGTGTCGCCGAACTGCTGATGGACAGCACGCAGCGCGGCAACATGCTCATTGCTGCGATCGCCAGAGTTGCCAACCAGCACCGTCATCTTGCCGCTGCGCTGACAATCATTGCTCATGTTATTGAGTGAAGGATCCATTCGCGTTGGGAAATAGAGCAACTCACCCCGTACATGCGGATGTTGCTCGGCGAAATAACGTAAATCACCCCGCGTGGCAAATACGCAGCCCACGCGGTTCTGCGCCATGCGGCGAATCGGGTAAAACAGGCGGAATTTCAGCCCACTGGAGACTTCGTATAAATCAGCACCCCAGATATGCCAGTAAAACTGCGTCGGTTTAATTCCCCCGCTCAGCAGCGCCAACCACAGGCTGGTGTTGAACTGACCGTGGAAGAAGAATCGCTGTTGGCGATTCGCTTTTGCTTTCGCAATAACTGCTTCGGCTAACGCTTTTTTCCCGCTGTAGAAACTCAGCGATAACGCCGGGCAGCTCTCACTGAATCCCGCATCCTGACCGGCAACCATAAACGTGCGCGCGTGCTCGCTCGTCGCGGCAAGCGAGTCGTTGAAAAACCGCAGCACGGTTTGGTTATGGTGAGGGATATCCGATCCCAGAACGTGAATCAGTACAGTCATGCCCGCCTACGCCAGAGTAAAAACACGCCACAACAAAGAGAAAAATAGACGATGTACGTTGCCATATAAGCCTGTGCCGCTCCCAGCGAACCATGTGCAGGGATCAGCCAGTGAGCAAACACCGTCAATAACATGAACTGGCTAATTTCAGCCAAAATATAAAACCGCAGTGATGCTTTCGCGATCACCAGATACCCAAAGACATACGCCCCAACTTTTAGGACATCGCCAACCAGTTGCCAGGCAAACAGATCGCGCATGGCGGTGAATTTTGCGGAGAAAAGCAGCCAGATAGCAAAGTCACGCAGTAGCCAAACGGTAAAGCTCGCGGCGGCAACTGCTGGTAACACGAACTTCAGCGACTTAACCACCTCGCGCGTAATGTCGCGCTTTTCAGTCAGTCGCGACAACGTCGGCAGCAAGTAAACGCTGAATGAAGCGGTAATGAATTGCAGATAAGCATCAGAGATACTGCTTACCCCCTGCCAAATCCCCACATCATCCCAACTGTACTGCGCCGCCAGCAGGTTTCGCATCATCACGTATGCCACAGGCAACGTTACGGAGGTAATCAGCGCCATCAGCGTAAACTTGCTTAGCTGTCCAGCCAGACCGTTATCCCACGAGGGTTTCAGGTAATGCAGAGGAATCGCCCCGCGCTTAATCAGCATAATAGCGGCAGGGATAACGACCAACGCGGGCACTAACGCCAGACCCAGCAAAGCGCCTTCATACCCTCCCAGGCGATAACAGCCATAATAAGCCACTACGCCCACCAGACTACCCACAATCAGCGACAGCGCGTTACCCGCCGCATCGCGAAACCCCTTCATCAACGCCAGCAGCAGATTCGCCCAGGCAATGCCCATCTGCACCAGCGCAACCAGTCTTACCAGCCCCTGATAATGAGTATGACCAAACAATCCCTGACTGATTGGTGCGGCCGCCAGCAGAAAAATCACCGCCATCAGCGTAGAGAATCCCAGCACCATCGCGGAAGATGTACCGACGACCTTGCGGAGCCGGTTCGGATCGTCATGGTGCTGCGCAACATATTTCGTGACGCCGTTGAAAATGCCGGCCCCCGCCAGGACACCAAGCACGGTGACCATCTGGCGGAAGTTACCCGCCTGCCCCACGCCTGCCGGGCCAAACGACACCGCCAGCAGCTTCACGACCAGCAAACCCGCACCAATTTTTACCAGCGTACTGGCTGCCGTCCATAAGGACGCTTTAGCAAGCGACATTTCAGGCGAAGTAGTTGAGTAAGGTCGAAATTACCGTTCGCTGGTTGACCGGCGACAGGTTGTAGAACAGCGGTAAACGCAGCAAACGCTCGCTCTCTTTGGTGGTGTAACGATCAACACCGGCAAATACGCCGAATTTGTCGCCAGCCGGGCAATCATGCAGCGGGATATAGTGGAACACCGCCATAATTTCAGCTTCTTTCAGGAAGTTAATCAACGCCGTGCGATCGTCGATATCGCGCAGCTTGATGTAAAACATATGGGCGTTTTGCACGCAGTCTTCCGGTACAGAAGGCAGCTCGATACGTCCGGCACGCGCCAGCGGTTCAAGAGCATCATAGTAGTTCTGCCACAGCGCCAGACGCTGCTGGTTAATGCGGTCCGCCGCTTCCAGTTGCGCCCACAGATAGGCGGCCTGTAGATCGGACATCAAATAGCTGGAGCCGATATCACGCCAGGTATATTTATCTACCTGGCCACGGAAAAACTGGCTGCGGTTTGTCCCTTTTTCACGGATGATCTCTGCACGTTCGACTAATTTTTTATCATTAATCAGCGTCGCGCCGCCTTCACCACCTGCGGTATAATTTTTGGTCTCATGAAAGCTAAAGCAACCGATGTGACCAATCGTCCCCAGCGCCCGACCTTTGTAAGTCGACATAACGCCCTGGGCCGCATCTTCCACCACAAACAGGTTATGTTTGGTCGCCAGCGCCATAATAGTATCCATTTCGCAGGCCACGCCTGCGTAATGCACCGGCACAATAGCGCGGGTTTTGTCGGTGATCGCCGCTTCAATCAGCGTTTCGTCAATATTCATGGTATCCGGGCGGATATCAACAAAGACAATTTTCGCGCCTCGCAGCACGAAAGCATTGGCCGTGGAGACAAACGTATAGCTTGGCATAATGACTTCATCGCCAGGCTGGATATCCAGCAGCAATGCCGCCATCTCAAGCGATGCGGTGCATGAAGGCGTCAGCAATACTTTCTCGCTGCCAAAATGCTGTTCCAGCCACTGCTGGCAGCGACGGGTAAAACCGCCATCGCCACACAGTTTGCCGCTGTTCATCGCAGACTGCATGTAATCGAGTTCAGTGCCCACCACCGGCGGTGCGTTAAATGGAATCATCGTGTCACCTGTATAACCAATACGCGGTGCTTTCCACATTCGCACCACTGTGTATATAACGTTTAAGCGCGGCGGTATTGCCCATTTGGGTCGCCACACGCAGTGCTGTTTTACCGTGAGCCTGCGCCCAGCAAAGCGCGGCCTGCATCAGTTCTGCTCCCGCCCCACGCCCGGCTAGCAGGCCAATTCGCGCCTCGGTCGCATTCAGTTCACGCAGCGAGACATAGCCACGAATCTCACCTGTTGGTGTACGAAAAACGAGGCATTGATGATCGAACGTCCCCAGCACCGCGTTTTCAATCCACTGCGCATAAAAACGCGCGCTGGCATCTGCGGCATACCACGGGGCGCGAAAACGACTTTGCGCGAACGCCTGTCCTGCCAGATGGCGTAATGCAGGGATATCCGTAGTTTGTGCGACCTGCGCACCGGGGTCACCATGCGCACACGTCACTGGCAGCACAAAATCTACTTCACCTTCAACCAGTGAGAAGCCCATTTGTTGCAGGGCATCTAATGCTTGGGTATTGGCGGCAGGTATTTTTGCCTGTACCCGCGACCAGGGCTGCAACGCATCCGCAGTCAGAACCGACGCGTGTTGGTCAAAACGCACAATGGCGCTATGCACGCCAAAGAACGTATTTTCCCAGCTAAGCGGCTCAATACTGGCGCGGATTTTCACCGCCAGACCCCTTTGGTATCAACGACATATTGCTGGTGAACCGCATCGCCTTTAATGGCTTTAAATTCATTGTGGTCGACCAGCAAGACCAGTACATCGGCGCTTTCCAGGGCATCGCCCAGCGTTGCCAGTTGGCACAGACCGTCCAGTTTTTTCGGCAGTTGATGGATATTCGGTTCCACCACCAATGTTTCGCCTTTGTGCCAATGCGCGATACTTTGCGCAATTCCCATCGCCGGGCTTTCACGTAAATCATCAATATTCGGTTTAAATGCCAGACCAAAACAGGCAATTTTCACTTCGCTGGCCCGTTTATTGGTATCCGCCAGACAGTCGGCCACGGCTGCTTTTACCCGATCGACCACCCAATGAGGCTTACCGTCGTTTACCTCACGCGCGGTGCGAATCAATTTCGCCTGCTGCGGGTTCTGCGCCACGATAAACCACGGATCAACTGCGATACAGTGCCCGCCAACACCCGGACCCGGCTGCAAAATATTCACGCGCGGATGGCGATTTGCCAGGCGAATCAGTTCCCAGACGTTGATCCCCTGATCGGCGCAAATCAGCGACAACTCATTAGCGAAGGCGATATTGACGTCGCGGAAGCTATTTTCAGTCAGCTTGCACATTTCCGCAGTGCGGGCGTTGGTCACGACACATTCCCCTTCAAGGAAGATGTTGTACAGCTCACTGGCGCGTGCGGAACAGACGGAGGTCATGCCCCCAATCACGCGGTCGTTTTTAATCAGTTCAACCATCACCTGGCCCGGCAGCACACGTTCTGGACAATAAGCAATGTTAACGTCAGCCTGTTCACCGACCTGCTGCGGGAAAGTCAAATCAGGACGCATTTCAGCCAGCCATGTGGCCATCTGTTCGGTAGCCCCGACAGGCGACGTCGATTCAAGGATCACCAACGCGCCTTTTTTCAACACCGGTGCAAGAGACTTGGCTGCGGCTTCAACGTAGACCATATCGGGTTCGTGCTCCCCCTTAAACGGAGTAGGCACAGCAATCAGAAAGGCATCCGCATCTACAGGGGTTGTGGTCGCACGCAGAAATCCATTTTCGACCGCCGTTTTCACCACGGCGCCCAAATCTGGCTCAACGATATGAATTTCACCGCGATTAATGGTATCCACCGCGTGTTGATTTACATCTACGCCAATCACATGCTTTTGACGGGAAGCAAAGGCAGCCGCCGTCGGCAGTCCGATATAACCCAGCCCAATGACAGAAATGGTCGTAAAACTCATAGCGATATCCGATTATTTTTTAACGCGTGTAAAATGCGGCCACATGCCTGCCCGTCACCATACGGATTATGGGCGCGGCTCATGGTCTGATATTCATTATCGTCATGCAGCAAACGCGTGACTTCTTCGACAATACGCTGCGGGTCTGTCCCTACCAGACGTACTGTACCTGCAGTAATCGCTTCCGGACGTTCCGTCGTTTCGCGCATCACCAGTACCGGTTTCCCCAAAGATGGGGCTTCTTCCTGAATCCCACCGGAGTCGGTCAGGATCAGCCAGGCATGATTCATCAGCCAGACAAACGGCATGTAATCCTGCGGTTCAATCAGGATGACGTTTTCAACGTGACCCAGAATGCGATTCACCGGTTCGCTGACGTTAGGATTCAGGTGAACCGGATAAACAATCTGCACGTTCTGATTGGCCGCAGCAATTTCCGCCAGCGCATGGCAAATGCGTTCAAAACCGCGACCGAAGCTTTCCCGACGATGACCGGTCACCAGTATCATTTTTTTATCAGAGCTCAGGAAAGGATAATGCTCTGCTAATTCAGCACGCAATTTATCGTTCGCCAGTACGCGGTCGCGAACCCAGATCAACGCATCAATCACCGTATTGCCTGTGACGAAAATACGATTTTCGGGAATAGCTTCCCGTAACAAATTTTGGCGCGAGTTTTCTGTTGGCGCAAAATGATACATAGCCAGACGCCCGGTCAGCGTACGGTTCGCCTCTTCCGGCCAGGGAGAATAGAGATCACCAGTACGTAAACCAGCCTCTACATGCCCCACCGGGATGCGCTGATAGAACGCAGCCAGACTCGTGGCAATGGTCGTTGTGGTATCACCATGAACCAACACCACATCAGGTTTAAAATCAGCCAGAATTGGCTTTAATCCTTCCAGTATTCGGCAGGTGATTTCTGTTAGTCCCTGACCTGGCTGCATAATGTTGAGATCGTAGTCAGGTACAATGGAAAAGAGGTTCAACACCTGATCGAGCATCTCCCGATGCTGCGCCGTGACGCAAACTTTTGCCTCAAAATCAGGATCTTTTGCCAACGCATGAACCAGAGGTGCCATTTTTATGGCCTCCGGTCGCGTGCCAAATACAGTCAGTACTTTCACATCGATTCTCTTCGGATTGGCAGTGAGGGCCCAGCCCCTCACTGCAACGATATTGCTAGATCGTGCGGCGGCGGGTTAACGCGACACCAGCACCGATCAGAGCCCCAACGATGCCCCACATAATCATCAGGAAAGCACGACGAGGGCTGTCACGTTTTACCGGTTCTTCCGGCGTACGCAAATAACGATAGGTCTGAAAACGCGGATCCAGCGTTGGCCCAACGTTCAGTGTGTTAAGCATGGCCCGGTTTTGGAAGTAGTCCAGATCGAAATCAGGACCAACAGATTGCAGGTTCTCGAGTCGCGCCTGCAGCATAGGACGTCCAAGCAAGAACAGTTCAGAATCCGGTAATTCCTCAGCAGGAACATCCGTAGAAGTACGCGAAATATTATGCTGTTCCGCAATTTTGAGCGCCTGCTCAATGTTGTGAACACGGCGAGAGAAGATCGATTTCGCCACTTCCTCCTGACGTTTAACCTGCGCCTTCATCTGCACGGTGCGTGCAGCCCAGGCGCCCTTCAACTCATCATTCAGATGACGCGCTGCGCGCTGGCTGGCAAACGCCACGTACTGACGCAGCAAATTGTTGGCATCAGGCGCCGTCTCGGCAATCAGCTTCACGCTGTCGTTGGTATTACGAACCGCATCGCCAGGCATAAACTGAATGTTATTGATCAGTTCATCCAGCATCGCCGCATCGGCTTTGCTGTTACCCACCATACGTTGCTTGTAGTAATCTGTCTGCTGCCAGAATTCACGGCGCGTATCCCATGAGGCAAGCTGCATAATAAATTCTTTATAGGCTTCATCCATCACTGACGGTTGATCCGCAGATGCAAGACTGGCCTTGATGTCCAGGTTACGCAAAAACTGCTGCTGAGAGTAATAGCCGCCCAACATATTGACCGTTGGCCTGTCTGAAATCGCCGTCGCACTCCACTCCTGACGAGCAAAGAACGTATAGGCGAGAGCGACTAACGCGAAGGCGAGAGCCATACCGACGATCCACACCTTCCCTGTCCACAAAGTACGAAACAACCCACGGATGTCCAGTTCATTTTCAGCGCTCATGGCATGTTCCCCCGGTAATGGTTGTGTCATCGTACCCTCAATTTATTTGGTTAAGTTTGGTTTACTGTCACGGTTTCTACGCAACTTGCGCTTCCAGCGTTTGATAAATCTCGCCACCTTCCAGGCGCGTTTTATACAGATGTCGTACAGGACAAACGCCAGTAAAAAGAGCACCAACATCACCCATTCCGGGACAATACGAGAATATTCAGCCAACACGCCGATAGAAGCCAGGATCGCAGCAGCCAGCGTAATCAGGACAAAAGCCTGTCGGGAAGTAAACCCGGCGCGCATGATTAAATGGTGAATATGTTGGCGATCCGGGGAGAAAGGGCTCATGCCTTTACGTAAACGGCGATACATAATTGCCACCATATCCATTAACGGAATGGCAATAATCCACAGAGCCGTGACCGGGCTAATAGGATGCGTTGGCCCCTGGGTAGTCTCCAGCAGAATCCAAATCACCGTGAAGCCAATCAACGTACTTCCTGCATCCCCCATAAAGACTTTATAGCGGCGTCCGAGAATCCCCAGGTTCAGTAGGATGTAAGGCAGAATGGCGGCGATCATGGCAAAACACCAGATTGCCAGGCTTGTCTGGCCATCGAACCACAGAATAAGCCCCATCGCTGCGAATGAGACGCTGGATAGCCCACCGAGCAGACCATCGATCCCATCGACCATATTGAAGGCGTTAATCGCCGCCCAAACGGCAAACAGGGTCAGGAAATAACCAAAAGGACCGAGCACCATCTCCCAGGGGCCGAAAATATAGCCAAGGCTTAGCAGATAGAGTTTGCCCACTGACATCATAATGATGCCAATAAGGGCCTGGATGGTCGCGCGGATTTTTACACTGATATCAAAGCGGTCGTCCAGCGCACCAATAAACACCAGTACACCGGCACAAGCCAGGTAGAGAGTCGCATGCGGGATATAATAATCGGCGATGAGGAAGGTAAAGCAAATGCCTGCGTAAACCGAAATCCCCCCAACCAGCGGAATCAGTCCCTGATGACGTTTACGGAAGTTGGGTTTATCCACCAATCCAATCTTTTTCGCAACCTTGCGGGCAAAGAAAAGAAACAGCGTTGTGAATAAAAAAATACTGATGAGATCAGTACTTGCTGTCAGTAAATTCACTATACATGCTCTCAGAGAATATCAATATATGAAGTATAACCATCCGGGCGATTATTCAGAAGAGAAACCCGATTCCATATCAGGTGGTTCTGTATGATTATTAACCACAAAATACGAATTACAACCCTTCGTCACCAGGCGGTATGTCATACCGGATTATTATTATTGTGTCGTTAAGATTACATCCACAAAAGCAAAACGCCACGTAAAAACGTGGCGTTTTCAGATGATGCCTGAATCAGGAACGCTTCATCATATCGAAGAAGTCGTCATTGGTCTTGGTCATCGCCAGCTTGTTAATGAGGAACTCCATGGCGTCGATTTCACCCATCGGATGGATGATTTTACGCAGGATCCACATTTTCTGCAGCTCTTCCTGGGTGGTGAGCAACTCTTCTTTACGGGTACCGGAACGGTTGTAGTCGATAGCCGGGAAGACGCGTTTTTCAGCAATCTTACGAGAGAGGTGCAGTTCCATGTTGCCGGTACCTTTAAACTCTTCATAGATAACTTCATCCATTTTAGAGCCGGTATCAATCAGCGCAGTCGCGATGATGGTCAGGCTACCGCCCTCTTCCACGTTACGTGCAGCACCAAAGAAACGCTTCGGACGATGCAGGGCGTTGGCGTCCACACCACCGGTCAGTACTTTACCGGAAGCAGGAACCACGGTGTTATATGCACGTGCCAGACGGGTGATGGAGTCAAGCAGAATGATAACGTCTTTCTTGTGTTCAACCAGACGTTTCGCCTTCTCGATAACCATTTCCGCAACCTGAACGTGGCGGGAGGCTGGTTCGTCAAAAGTAGACGCAACCACTTCACCTTTCACCAGACGCTGCATCTCGGTAACTTCTTCCGGACGTTCGTCAATCAGCAGCACCATCAACACGCAGTCAGGATGATTGTATGCAATGCTCTGCGCGATGTTCTGCAGCAGCATGGTTTTACCCGCTTTCGGCGGAGCAACAATCAGACCACGTTGGCCACGACCGATCGGCGATGCCAAATCCAGTACACGTGCCGTTAAATCTTCAGTAGAACCGTTACCACGCTCCATACGCAGACGAGAGTTTGCGTGCAGCGGCGTTAAGTTCTCAAAGAGGATTTTGTTACGGGCGTTTTCTGGTTTGTCGTAGTTAACTTCGTTAACTTTCAACAGCGCAAAGTAGCGTTCACCTTCTTTCGGCGGGCGAATCTTACCAGAAATGGTATCACCAGTGCGGAGGTTGAAACGGCGGATTTGGCTGGGAGAAACGTAGATGTCATCAGGACCGGCGAGGTAGGAGCTGTCTGCAGAGCGGAGGAAACCAAATCCATCCTGCAATATCTCCAGCACACCGTCACCAAAGATATCTTCGCCACTCTTTGCGTGCTGCTTCAGGATGGCAAAAATAATGTCCTGCTTGCGCATACGAGCCAGGTTTTCAAGGCCCATATTTTCGCCGAGAGTGATCAGCTCAGAAACCGGCGTATTCTTTAATTCGGTAAGATTCATAATGGTGTGAGTTCTTAAACTTGGGGTAAATCTCGAACTTAATGTTGTGAATGGTATGGCAGGGTCATCCATGCCTGTTTACGGCCATCAACTCATGTCTGTTCGCTGTCTGGTCACAGGAAAGTACGCAGAACTGAAACGACAAGACGGATTGAGTGACAAGCCAGGAATCTGTCCACTTCTCGCGCGAGAAACAACGGGAAGTATTGGATATAACTAGATTCAAACTTAATAAGGTATGTTTAATACGAAGTCAACACTAACTTAGCACGACTCAAGTCGGGCGTCCAGTCATCCGAATCATTTCGAAGTATGGTCGCCCGATCATGAGACTTCCTTACGCTAAATTAGCGTCGAGGAATTCTTTCAACTGACCTTTGGACAGCGCGCCGACTTTTGTCGCCGCAACTTCGCCGTTTTTAAACAGCAACAGGGTCGGGATGCCACGGATACCATACTTCGGCGCGGTGCCTGGGTTTTGGTCAATGTTCAATTTAGCAACCGTCAGTTTGCCCTGATATTCGTCAGCGATTTCATCCAGAATCGGAGCGATCATTTTGCACGGACCGCACCACTCTGCCCAGAAATCAACGAGGATTGCTCCGTCCGCTTTGAGTACATCCGTGTCAAAACTGTCGTCAGTCAGGTGAATAATTTTATCGCTCATAATAACTCCACAGGAATAAGCCTGGTGCATTGGTGTAGCATTAATCAACGACGTGTTGATGTAGCATTAACCAACTAAAGGTTGACTTTATTTCACCGGATACGCTTTCGTAAAGCAATAGTAAGCTGATATTCTACCACACTATGAGCAAAACACATTTAACAGAACAGAAGTTTTCCGACTTCGCCCTGCACCCAAAGGTGATAGAAGCCCTTGAAAACAAAGGCTTTCATAACTGCACGCCCATTCAGGCCCTCGCGCTGCCGCTAACGCTGGCTGGTCGTGATGTTGCCGGGCAGGCGCAAACCGGTACCGGAAAAACGATGGCGTTCCTGACGTCAACGTTTCATTATCTTCTCTCTCATCCCGCGATTGCCGATCGCAAGGTGAACCAACCGCGTGCGTTAATTATGGCGCCAACGCGTGAGTTAGCCGTGCAGATCCACGCCGATGCCGAGCCGCTGGCACAGACCACTGGTCTGAAATTAGGCCTGGCGTATGGCGGCGACGGTTACGATAAACAGCTGAAAGTGCTGGAAAGCGGCGTCGATATTCTTATCGGCACGACCGGTCGTCTTATCGACTATGCAAAACAGAACCACATTAATCTGGGCGCGATTCAGGTCGTGGTGCTGGATGAAGCCGATCGTATGTACGATCTGGGCTTTATTAAAGATATCCGTTGGCTGTTCCGTCGTATGCCGCCAACCACCCAACGTCTGAATATGCTGTTTTCTGCAACCCTCTCTTATCGCGTTCGCGAACTGGCGTTCGAACAAATGAATAACGCTGAGTACGTTGAAGTCGAACCGGAACAGAAAACTGGCCATCGCATTAAAGAAGAGCTCTTCTACCCCTCCAACGAAGAGAAAATGCGTTTGCTGCAAACGCTGATTGAAGAAGAGTGGCCAGATCGCGCCATTGTTTTTGCTAACACCAAGCATCGTTGTGAAGATATCTGGGGCAGCCTTGCTGCAGACGGCCATCGTGTCGGTCTGCTGACCGGTGACGTGGCGCAGAAAAAACGTCTGCGAATCCTCGATGAATTCACCCGTGGCGATATCGACATTCTCGTTGCGACGGATGTTGCTGCACGTGGTCTGCATATCCCAGCCGTAACGCACGTATTTAACTATGACCTGCCGGATGACTGTGAAGATTACGTTCACCGTATTGGTCGTACCGGTCGTGCTGGTGCAAGCGGTCACTCTATCAGCCTCGCTTGTGAAGAGTACGCGCTGAATTTACCCGCAATTGAGACCTATATCGGCCACTCGATTCCGGTCAGCAAATATAACCCGGATGCGCTGATGACCGATCTGCCGAAGCCTTTGCGCTTAACGCGCCCGCGCACAGGCAATGGCCCACGCCGTACCGGTGGTGCTCCGCGTAATCGTCGTCGTTCAGGTTAAGAAAAGTTATGCCATACACAAAATCATTCAGCCTGTATCAAGGCGGCAAGAAAACGAATCCTGATGAACCTACTTTAGTAAGTGATTCGGGTGAGAGAACGCAGCCAACACAGATACAGGTTGAAGGATGAAGTGTATGAATTCTACTTCGCTGTATGCGGCAATCGATCTCGGATCAAATAGTTTTCATATGCTGGTTGTACGCGAGGTGGCAGGAAGCATCCAGACGCTCACTCGTATCAAACGCAAAGTGCGTCTGGCTGCTGGACTCAACGGTGACAACGAGCTCTCTGTTGAAGCAATGGAGCGCGGCTGGCAATGTTTGCGCCTGTTTGCAGAACGTCTGCAGGATATCCCGCATCCACAAATCCGCGTGGTCGCCACGGCAACATTACGCATCGCCGTAAATGCCGATGTGTTTATTGCTAAAGCGCAAGAGATCCTCGGCTGCCCTGTCCAGGTGATTAGCGGTGAAGAAGAAGCGCGCCTGATTTATCAAGGTGTGGCCCACACTACCGGCGGCGCAGATCAGCGTCTGGTCGTCGACATTGGCGGGGCCAGCACAGAGTTGGTTACAGGTTCTGGCGCGCAAACCACTTCCCTGTTCAGCCTGTCAATGGGCTGCGTCACCTGGCTCGAACGCTATTTTACCGATCGTAATCTGGCACAGGAAAACTTTGACGAGGCCGAGAAAGCCGCTCGCGAAGTTCTGCGCCCGGTCGCCGACAAACTGCGTTTTCATGGCTGGAAAGTTTGCGTTGGTGCCTCTGGCACCGTCCAGGCGTTGCAGGAAATCATGATGGCGCAGGGCATGGATGAGCGCATTACGCTGGCCAAACTTCAGCAGCTTAAGCAGCGTGCCATTCACTGCGGTCGTCTGGAAGAGCTGGAAATCGAAGGGTTAACGCTGGAACGTGCGCTGGTTTTCCCCAGCGGGCTGGCCATTCTGATTGCTATTTTCACCGAACTAAACATTCAATGCATGACCCTGGCCGGCGGCGCATTACGTGAAGGTCTGGTCTACGGTATGCTGCATCTGGCGGTGGATCAGGATATTCGTAGCCGCACATTACGCAATATCCAGCGCCGCTTTATGGTCGATACAGAGCAAGCACATCGTGTTGCCAATTTAGCGACTAAATTTCTCGATCAGGTAGAAAAAAAGTGGCATCTTGAACCGATTAGCCGCGAACTACTGATTAGTGCCTGTCAGTTGCATGAAATTGGCCTAAGCGTTGATTTTAAACAGGCACCACAGCATGCCGCTTATCTGGTGCGCAATCTCGATCTTCCGGGTTTTACACCTGCGCAAAAGAAACTGCTAGCGACGCTGTTACTCAACCAGACCAATCCCGTCGATCTCTCTTCGCTCCACCAGCAAAACGCAGTGCCACCGCGCATCGCGGAGCATCTTTGTCGTTTGCTACGCCTGGCGATCATTTTCGCCAGTCGTCGCCGTGACGATCTTGTGCCGGAAATTCAACTGGATGCAAGAAACGAGCACCTGACGGTCACTCTACCAGAAGGCTGGCTGGAACATCATCCGCTGGGTAAAGAGTTAATCGATCAGGAAAGCCAGTGGCAAAGCTATGTCCATTGGCCGCTGGACGTTCATTAGATGTTGGTTGCCGGATAGTGCTTACACATATCCGGCCCATAAAATACCTACTTCGCTTTAGCTTTCGCCATCATTGCCCGAATATTAGCGATGCTGGCCTGACCTTTTTGCATCCGTTCCTCTGCGCTCACCACTTTTCGCTCTTGCTCCCAGATAACGTCATCCTGTGGCAGCTCCAGAAGGAAACGACTCGGTTCCGGACGCACCAGCTCACCGTACTGACGACGCTCTTTACATAGCGTGAAGATGAGCTCTTTTTGTGCACGCGTAATCCCTACATAAGCCAGACGACGTTCTTCGTCGATATTGTCTTCATCGATACTGCTCTGGTGCGGCAAAAATCCTTCTTCCATTCCCACCATAAACACGTATGGAAACTCCAGCCCTTTTGAGGCATGCAGTGTCATCAATTGCACCTGATCCAGCTCTTCTTCACTCTCTCCACGTTCCATCATGTCGCGTAGGGTAAAGCGGGTAACAACCTGGGTCAGGGTCATTGGCTCTTCCAGCTCACTGCCTTCCAGCATCTCCGTCATCCAACTGAACAGCGTATTGACGTTTTTCATACGCATTTCAGCCGCTTTCGGGCTCGGCGAGGTTTCATACAGCCAGGATTCGTAATCAATACCGTGGATAAGATCGCGCACAGCGGCAACCGGCTCACGCTCCGCCAGACGCTGAATTACCCCCAGCCAGTGCGTAAAGCGAGTCAGAGAATCATACCCGCGCCCGGTCAGTGTCTGGCTAAGCCCCATATCAAAGCTGGCGGTAAACAGGCTTTTATTACGTGTCATCGCCCATTCCCCCAACTTTTGCAGCGTGGCCGGGCCGATTTCACGTTTTGGCGTGTTTACGATCCGCAAAAATGCGCTATCGTCATCCGGGTTGCTCAGCACGCGCAGATAAGCCAGCAGATCTTTAATCTCCGGACGCGAGAAGAACGACGTTCCGCCGGAAATTTTGTACGGGATACGGTTCTGCATTAGAAACTTTTCGAACACGCGCGACTGATGATTACCGCGATACAGGATGGCGTAGTCTTTATACTGCGTCTTGTTCACAAAATGATGGGCAATTAATTCCCCGGTCACGCGTTCCGCTTCGTGCTCTTCATTATTGGCACTCAGTACCTTCAGTTCAGCACCGTAACCCAACTCGGAAAAGAGTCGCTTTTCAAAGACGTGTGGATTGTTCGCAATAAGGATGTTCGCCGCCTTCAGGATGCGACCTGATGAACGGTAGTTTTGCTCCAGCTTCACCACCTGCAAAGCCGGAAAATCTTTGCTTAACAGTACCAGGTTCTGTGGACGGGCGCCGCGCCAGGAGTAGATCGACTGATCGTCATCGCCCACGACGGTAAAGCGCGCGCGTTTACCTACCAGCAACTTCACCAGCTCGTACTGGCTGGTGTTGGTATCCTGATATTCATCCACCAGCAGGTAGCGGATTCTGTTTTGCCAGCGCTCACGCACTTCTTCATTGCGCTGTAGCAGCAGCGTGGGAAGCAGGATCAGATCGTCAAAATCGAGGACGTTACACGCCTTCATATGCGCGTCATACAGACCATAGCAGTGGGCAAAAATACGATCGCGCTCGCCCTTGGCGCTGGCTGCCGCCTGTGCCGGAGTCATCAGATCGTTTTTCCAGTTGGAGATCGTCGAGATCAACTGCTGGAGGATAAGCTTATCGTCTTCGATTAGCCCTTCGGTCAGTTCCTTAAGCAAGGCCACCTGGTCAGTATCGTCAAACAACGAGAAGTTCGACTTCATCCCCAGCGCCGCATATTCACGCTTAATGATATCCAGTCCCAGGGTGTGGAAGGTGGAGATCATCAACCCACGCGCCTCTTTACGACCCAGCGTTTGCGCCACGCGCTCTTTCATCTCGCGCGCAGCCTTATTGGTAAAGGTCACGGCCGCAATATGGCGTGCCTGATAACCACATTCACGGATCAGATGGGCGATTTTGTTGGTGATAACACGCGTCTTGCCGGAACCCGCTCCCGCCAGCACCAGGCAAGGTCCGGTGACGAATTCGACGGCTTGTTGTTGTCCGGGGTTCAAACGCATAAAGGGTCACTCATGAAAGTCGGGAGGGGAGAATAACAGCGTGGTAGTATAGCCAGCCTTAACCACCCCACTCAAGGCACGATCATGGCAAAAACAGCAGCAGCAGTGCATATCCTTGTTAAAGAAGAGAAACTGGCACTGGATCTTCTGGAACAGATTAAAAACGGCGCCGACTTCGGCAAATTGGCGAAGAAACACTCTATCTGTCCATCAGGCAAACGCGGCGGTGATTTAGGTGAATTCCGTCAGGGCCAGATGGTTCCGGCGTTCGACAAAGTGGTCTTTTCCTGCCCTGTGCTGGAGCCAACCGGCCCGCTGCACACTCAGTTTGGTTACCACATCATTAAAGTGCTGTACCGTAACTAATAGAAAGCCCGGTGTTAAACACCGGACTTTTTTTGCCGGATGGCGGCTACGCCTTATCCGGCCTACATCTGCTGTGCGTAGGTCGGGTAAGCGCAAGCGCCACCCGACATCCTATTTAGCCAGCAACGGCAATGCGTTTCATATCGGTCATATAGCCACGCAGTTTCTGGCCCACTTTCTCGATAGCGTGGCTGCGAATCGCATCGTTCACGTCGCGCAGCTGCGCGTTGTCTACCGCGCCTTCGGCAATCGCTTTGCCCAGGTCGCCGGTCTGCAGGGTGGTCATGAACTCTTTCAGCAGCGGTACGCAAGCGTAAGAGAACAGGTAGTTGCCGTATTCTGCGGTATCGGAGATAACCACGTTCATTTCGTACAGACGCTTACGGGCGATGGTATTGGCGATCAGCGGCAGTTCATGCAGTGATTCGTAGTAAGCAGATTCTTCGATGATGCCGGAATCAACCATGGTTTCGAATGCCAGCTCAACGCCCGCTTTCACCATCGCAATCATTAGAACGCCTTTATCGAAGTACTCCTGCTCACCGATTTTACCTTCAAACTGCGGGGCGGTTTCGAACGCGGTTTTACCGGTCTCTTCACGCCAGGTCAGCAGTTTCTTATCGTCGTTAGCCCAGTCAGCCATCATGCCGGAAGAGAATTCGCCGGAAATGATGTCGTCCATGTGTTTCTGGAACAGCGGCGCCATAATCTCTTTCAGCTGTTCGGACAGCGCGTAAGCACGCAGTTTCGCCGGGTTAGACAGACGGTCCATCATCAGGGTGATGCCGCCCTGCTTCAGCGCTTCGGTGATGGTTTCCCAGCCGAACTGAATCAGTTTTTCAGCATATGCCGGGTCAGTACCTTCTTCCACCAGCTTATCGAAGCACAGCAGAGAACCTGCCTGCAGCATACCGCACAGGATAGTCTGCTCACCCATCAGATCAGATTTCACTTCCGCAACGAAGGAGGACTCCAGCACGCCCGCACGGTGACCACCGGTGGCCGCAGCCCAGGCTTTAGCAATCGCCATGCCTTCTCCTTTCGGATCGTTTTCCGGGTGAACGGCGATCAGGGTCGGTACACCGAAGCCACGTTTGTACTCTTCACGAACTTCAGTACCCGGGCACTTCGGTGCCACCATCACAACGGTGATGTCTTTACGGATCTGCTCGCCCACTTCGACGATGTTGAAGCCGTGGGAGTAGCCCAGCGCCGCGCCATCTTTCATCAGCGGCTGTACGGAGCGCACCACGTCGGAGTGCTGTTTGTCCGGGGTCAGGTTAACGACCAGGTCCGCCTGCGGGATCAGCTCTTCGTAGGTACCCACTTTGAAGCCGTTTTCGGTCGCTTTACGCCAGGAAGCACGCTTCTCAGCAATGGCTTCTTTACGCAGTGCGTAGGAGATATCCAGACCGGAGTCACGCATGTTCAGGCCCTGGTTCAGACCCTGAGCGCCACAGCCGACGATGACCACTTTTTTACCCTGAAGGTAGCTCGCACCATCGGCGAATTCGTCGCGGCCCATAAAGCGACATTTACCCAGCTGTGCCAGCTGCTGGCGCAGGTTCAGTGTATTAAAGTAGTTAGCCATGATGGTGTACTCCGTGATGTTGTGTTGTGGTGCTTATTATTCGGTTCGCAGATTTGTATTTGCGAGATTGAATCCACATTACAACAGGAAATTTATTGCGGAAATTGATATATTCACAACATCACATTGCAATTTATGCAACGTAGAAAATCGGAGGTTCGTCTGTGGATTTACGCGATCTGAAAATGTTCCTGCATTTGGCTGAAAGTCGCCACTTTGGCCGCAGCGCACGGGCAATGCACGTCAGCCCCTCCACGCTTTCGCGCCAGATTCAGCGCCTGGAAGAAGATCTCGGCCAGCCGCTGTTTGTGCGCGATAACCGCACGGTCACGCTGACCGAAGCGGGCGAAGAGCTGCGCGTATTCGCCCAACAGACGCTGCTGCAATACCAGCAACTGCGCCACACCCTCGATCAACAAGGGCCGTCGCTGTCAGGCGAACTGCATATTTTCTGTTCGGTAACTGCGGCATACAGCCATCTGCCACCCATTCTCGATCGTTTCCGCGCCGAGCATCCATCGGTGGAAATTAAGCTCACCACCGGCGACGCCGCCGATGCGATGGACAAAGTGGTCACTGGTGAAGCCGATCTGGCGATTGCCGGTAAGCCCGAGACACTACCCGGCGCGGTGGCGTTCTCGATGCTGGAGAATCTGACGGTGGTGCTGATCGCCCCGGCGCTGCCCTGCCCGGTGCGTAATCAGGTTTCCGTCGAGAAACCCGACTGGTCGACGGTGCCGTTTATCATGGCCGACCAGGGGCCGGTCCGCCGCCGCATTGAGCTGTGGTTCCGCCGTCACAAAATCAGCAACCCATCGATTTACGCTACGGTAGGCGGTCATGAAGCGATGGTCTCAATGGTGGCGCTGGGCTGCGGCGTGGCGCTGCTGCCGGAAGTGGTGCTGGAAAACAGCCCGGAGCCGGTACGTAACCGCGTGATGATTTTAGAACGCAGCGACGAGAAAACGCCGTTCGAACTCGGCGTCTGCGCGCCGAAAAAGCGGCTGCATGAACCGCTGATCGACGCGTTCTGGAAGATTGTTCTGGAACGTAAATCTGCCGACTAGCGCCAGCGTCAGGCCTAAAATCAGTGGTAGATTCAGTATTGGCGCTCCTTTTCTGTATAATGTCGTGATCCATTGTAGTGGGGGGCTTGTTAACCATCGCGTTAAGCAGGCCAGAACAGACGGTGTCATTGCGCACTTGACAGCGAAAATACAAACTTAATTAGCCATCATTATGATAATCAAACCAAAAATTCGTGGATTCATCTGTACAACGACCCATCCGACTGGCTGCAAAGTCAACGTGGAAAAGCAGATCGAGTATGTTAAGCAGAACGGGAAAATCGAGAACGGCCCGTCCCGCGTGCTGGTGATCGGTGCTTCCACCGGTTACGGTCTGGCTTCCAGAATTTCTGCCGCCTTTGGCAGCGGAGCCGCCACTATCGGCGTATTTTTCGAAAAACCGGGCACGGATACCAAACCGGGTTCCGCAGGCTGGTATAACTCTGCCGCCTTCGATGAAGCCGCTAAGCGTGAAGGTCTGTACTCCAAAAGCATCAACGGCGATGCGTTCTCTGACGAATGCCGTGATGAAGTGATCAAACTGATAAAAGAAGACCTGGGTCAGATTGACCTGGTGGTTTACTCACTGGCGTCCCCAGTGCGTAAAATGCCGAAAACCGGTGAAATCGTCCGTTCTGCGCTGAAGCCAATCGGTGAGGTTTACACCTCTAAAGCGATCGATACCAACAAAGATCAGATCATCACCGCCAGCATTGAGCCGGCAACCGAAGAAGAAGTTCAGAACACCGTTACCGTAATGGGCGGAGAAGACTGGGAACTGTGGATGGGCGCGCTGAGCGAAGCTGGCGTGCTGGCTGACGGCGTGAAAACCGTAGCCTACTCCTACATCGGTACCGACCTGACCTGGCCAATCTACTGGCACGGCGCGCTGGGCAAAGCGAAAGAAGATCTCGATCGCGCCGCGGGCGAACTGCGTAACCAGCTGGCTCCGCTGCACGGCTCTGCGAACGTTGCCGTACTGAAATCCGTAATCACCCAGGCGTCTTCCGCCATTCCAGTGATGCCGCTGTACATCTCCATGGTCTTCAAGCTGATGAAAGCACAGGGGATTCATGAAGGTTGTATCGAGCAAATCAACCGTCTGATGACCACCAGCCTGTACGGTGACAAAGTGGCGCTTGATGACAACCAGCGTATCCGTATGGATGACTGGGAACTGCGTGATGACATTCAGCAGGCATGTCGCGACCTGTGGCCGCTGATCACCACCGAAAACCTGGCGCAAGAAACCGATTATGCAGGCTACAAGCAGGAATTCCTGAACCTGTTCGGTTTTGGTCTCGACGGCGTGGACTACGACGCTGACGTGAACACCGAAGTCGAATTCGACGTTATCACGCTGTAATCTGCTGATACAGTAGCAAAAAGGGTTCATGTTTTTACATGAACCCTTTTTTAATGGCTGTTGTTAACCCGCCAGGAAGAACCTGAACGCCGGGTTATGGGTCTCGTCGTGGCACTCATAGCCCAGTTCATTGAGCCGGGTTTCGAAGTCCGGTTCGTTATCGCCCAGCTCAAACGCCGCCAGTACACGGCCGTAGTCGGTACCGTGGCTACGGTAGTGGAATAGCGAGATATTCCAGTGCGTTCCCAGGGTGTAGAGGAACTTCAGCAGCGCGCCCGGCGATTCCGGGAACTCAAAGCTATAAAGGCGCTCTTGCAACGGCTTAGAAGGACGGCCACCGACCATATAGCGCACATGCAACTTGGCCATTTCATCGTCTGACAGATCCACCACGCTGTAACCGCCATCTTTGAGTAGGCTAAGGATTTCCTTACGCTCCTCAACGCCGCGGCTCAGCCGCACGCCCACGAAGATGCAGGCATCTTTGGCGTCAGCAAAGCGATAATTGAACTCGGTCACCGAACGCCCTCCCAGCAGCTGGCAGAACTTCAGGAAGCTGCCCTTCTCTTCCGGAATCGTCACCGCCAGCAACGCTTCACGCTGTTCGCCCAGCTCGCAACGTTCGGAAACGTAGCGCAGGCCGTGGAAGTTAACGTTAGCGCCGGAAAGAACATGCGCCAGACGTTCACCGCGAATATTGTGCTGGGCGATGTATTTTTTCATCCCCGCCAGCGCCAGCGCCCCGGAAGGCTCAGCCACCGCACGTACATCCTCGAACAGGTCTTTCATTGCCGCACAAATAGCATCGCTATCGACAGTGATAATATCGTCGAGATATTCCTGGCACAGACGGAAGGTTTCATCGCCAATACGTTTCACCGCTACGCCTTCGGCAAAGAGACCCACACGCGGCAGATCCACCGGATGACCAGCATCCAGCGCCGCTTTCAGGCAGGCCGAATCTTCCGCTTCCACGGCAATCACTTTGATTTGCGGCATCAGCTGTTTAATCAGCACCGCAACACCTGCCGCTAATCCGCCACCACCAACAGGCACGAATACGCGATCGAGATGAGCGTCCTGCTGGAGCAGCTCCAGCGCCAGCGTGCCCTGCCCGGCAATCACCATCGGATGATCAAACGGTGGAACCCAGGTAAAACCCTGCTGCTGTGACAGTTCAATCGCTTTGGCTTTGGCTTCATCAAAATTCGCGCCGTGCAGCAGCACTTCTCCGCCGAAGCCGCGAACGGCATCGACTTTGATATCGGCGGTAGCCGTTGGCATGACAATCAGCGCCTTCACGCCTAAGCGCGCAGAAGAGAACGCGACACCCTGAGCATGATTACCCGCCGATGCGGTGATGACCCCATGCGCTTTTTGCTCTTCGGTCAAGCCCGCCATCATGGCATAGGCACCGCGTAGCTTGAAGCTGTGAACGGGTTGACGGTCTTCGCGCTTCACCAGAATGACGTTATCGAGGCGCGAAGAAAGCTTTTCCATTTTCTGTAGCGGCGTTACCTGTGCCGCTTCGTATACCGGCGCACGCAGTACCGCTCTGAGATACTCAGCGCCCTCAGGAGCACCGGATAGAGGTTGTGAATCCGCCATGGTCATTATCCCCCGAGCTTCGACTTATCGCGCACCGCACCTTTGTCGGCACTGGTTGCCAGGCTGGCATAGGCGCGCAGTGCAAAGGAGACCTGACGTTGACGATCTTTTGGCGTCCAGGCTTTGTCACCGCGAGCTTCCTGCGCTTCACGGCGCGCAGCGATTTCCGCATCACTCAGTTGCAGTTGAATGCCACGATTCGGGATATCGATGGCAATCATGTCACCATCTTCGATAATCGCGATATTACCGCCGCTGGCCGCTTCCGGAGAAACGTGACCGATTGAAAGCCCCGAAGTACCGCCGGAGAAACGACCATCGGTAATCAGCGCACAAGCCTTGCCGAGGCCCATCGATTTAAGGAAGGTGGTTGGGTAGAGCATTTCCTGCATGCCTGGCCCGCCTTTCGGCCCTTCGTAGCGAATGACAACCACGTCGCCAGCCACCACTTTACCGCCGAGGATTGCTTCAACCGCATCGTCCTGGCTTTCATAAACTTTTGCCGGGCCGGTGAATTTCAGGATACTGTCATCCACGCCTGCAGTTTTTACGATACAGCCGTTTTCCGCAAAGTTACCGTACAGGACTGCCAGACCGCCGTCTTTGCTGTAAGCATGTTCCAGCGAGCGGATGCAGCCTTCAGCGCGGTTGTCATCCAGCGTATCCCAACGGCAGTCCTGCGAGAACGCCTGGGTGGTACGGATGCCCGCCGGTCCGGCGCGGAACATTTTTTTCACCGCGTCGTCTTTGGTCAACATCACGTCATACCGATCAAGCGTTTGCGGCAGAGTCAGACCCAGCACGTTTTTCACGTCGCGGTTCAGCAGTCCGGCACGATCCAGTTCGCCTAAAATACCCAGTACGCCGCCTGCGCGGTGCACGTCTTCCATATGGTATTTCTGCGTGCTCGGCGCCACTTTACACAGCTGTGGGACTTTGCGGGACAGCTTGTCGATATCACTCATGGTGAAGTCGATTTCCGCTTCCTGTGCGGCCGCCAGCAGGTGCAGAACGGTGTTGGTGGAGCCGCCCATGGCGATATCCAGCGTCATGGCGTTCTCAAACGCCGCTTTACTGGCAATGTTGCGCGGCAGGGCGGAGGCATCATCCTGCTCATAGTAGCGTTTAGTCAGCTCAACGATGCGTTTACCCGCGTTAAGGAACAGCGTTTTACGGTCGGCGTGAGTCGCCAGCAGCGAACCGTTACCCGGCTGCGACAGGCCCAGCGCTTCGGTCAGGCAGTTCATTGAGTTGGCGGTGAACATGCCGGAGCAGGAGCCGCAGGTTGGACAGGCGGAACGTTCAACCTGCTCGCTTTGTGAGTCGGAGACTTTCGGGTCAGCGCCCTGAATCATCGCATCAACCAGGTCGAGCTTGATGATTTGGTCAGAGAGCTTGGTTTTCCCGGCTTCCATCGGACCGCCGGAAACAAAGATCACCGGAATATTCAGGCGCAAAGAGGCCATTAACATCCCAGGGGTGATTTTGTCGCAGTTAGAGATACAGACCATCGCATCGGCGCAGTGGGCGTTAACCATGTACTCAACGGAGTCAGCAATCAGCTCGCGCGACGGCAGTGAATACAGCATGCCACCGTGCCCCATGGCGATACCATCATCCACAGCAATGGTGTTGAACTCTTTCGCCACGCCGCCTGAGGCTTCGATTTGTTCGGCAACCAGTTTACCGAGATCGCGCAGGTGGACGTGACCCGGCACAAACTGGGTAAAAGAGTTCACCACAGCGATAATCGGTTTACCGAAATCATCATCGGTCATCCCGGTGGCGCGCCACAGTGCGCGGGCACCCGCCATATTGCGGCCGTGGGTGGTGGTAGCAGAACGATACTTAGGCATGCTTGATTAACTCCCGTCTGTCTAATAATTGGGACGGTGCGTGCCGTCCCAAATTTATGTTTATTGATTAACCTGATCCAACCAGCCGTATTTATCTTCCGTTTCACCAGTGAAGAGGCCAAAGAAGGCCTGCTGGATGCGTTTGGTGACCGGACCGCAGCGGCCTTCGCCCACCTGGATACCATCGACGCTGCGTACTGGGGTGATTTCGGCCGCGGTACCGGACATGAACACTTCGTCGGCCAGGTACAGCGATTCACGGGACAGCACCTGCTCACGCACTTCGATATCGAGATCTTTCGCCAGCTTAATGATCGCGTCACGGGTGATACCCGGCAGTGCAGAAGAGGTAAACGGCGGGGTAAACAGAATGCCGTCTTTTACTTCAAACAGGTTTTCACCCGCGCCTTCAGAAATGTAACCATTCACATCCAGGGCAATGCCTTCCTGATAGCCATGACGACGCGCTTCACTACCCACCAGCAGCGAAGACAGATAGTTACCGCCCGCTTTAGCCGCTGTAGGGATGGTGTTCGGCGCAACGCGGTTCCAGGAAGAAACCATCGCGTCGATCCCCTGTTCCAGCGCTTCAGCACCAAGGTAAGCGCCCCACGGGAACGCAGCGATGATCACGTCAGTGGTGTATCCCGCTGGCGGGTTAACGCCCATCCCCACGTCGCCAACAAACACCAGCGGACGGATATAGGCGCTGGTCAGATTGTTTTTACGAATCACCTCACGGCAAGCTTCCATCAACTCATCAACGCTCTGAGAAACCGGAAAACGATAGATCTTGGCTGAATCACGCAGACGCTGCATATGTTCGCGATGACGGAACACCACCGGCCCTTTGTGAGAATCGTAGCAACGGATGCCTTCAAATACAGAAGTACCGTAGTGCAGCGCGTGGGACATCACGTGAACCTTAGCGTCTTCCCAACGAATCATCTCGCCATTAGACCAAATGTAATCAGCTTTTTTCGTCGTCATTTTTCTTCCTTTTGCGCTCAGGCGCGGATTTGTTGTGATGTGGTTGTGCTCTGGCAGATAGCAACATGTGCAACGTCTACCAGTTTACTTAACTGACTAAACAGTAAGTCGACCGACCGGGGGCTGGCAACGGTCAATTCGATATTTATATTTTGCGCATCGCTGGCGGCTTCCATATTCATGGAGCACACCTGAAAACCGCGATGGCGTACCACGCGTAAAACACGTTCTAACGTTTCCGGATTGAACCGAGCCTCAACGGCGACCTGATGTTGCATCATGATAATTTCTCCAGCATTTCTGAGTTACTGGCACCTGGCGGTACCAGAGGCCAGACATTCTCAAGTTCGTCGATTGAGACATGAAGCAGGTATGGCCCCTCGCTGTTCAGCATGGTGTCGAGTGCCGCTTCAACCTGGTCTTTACGGGTGATGTGTTGACCTGGGATGCCGAAGGCACTGGCCAACATGAGGAAATCGGGGTTATCGGTAAGGGTGGTTTCGCTATAACGTTCCTGGAAAAACAGCTGCTGCCATTGTCGCACCATGCCTAACCGCTGGTTGTCGAGTAAAACTATCTTCAGCGGCAACTGCTTGCGTTTTACGGTGCCGAGCTCCTGTACATTCATCATGAAGGAACCGTCACCGGAGATACAGATTACCGTATCGTTCGGGCGAGCAACCTGCGCGCCAACCGCTGCTGGCAAGCCAAAGCCCATCGTGCCCAGGCCGCTCGAGGTGATAAAATTTTCCGGGCGGGTGTAGGTCATATGCTGCGCCGACCACATCTGATGCTGGCCAACATCCGTTGTCACTACGCTGTCCGCGGGTTTGCGATCGGACAACTGCTTCAACAACAGTGGCGCGTAGATAGCCTCACCGGGATGATCATAGCGCCAGGTATGCTCTGTGCGCAGTTCAGCACTATGCTGACGCCATGCGTCAATCTTCAGCGATTGCTGCAATGCCGGCAGCAGAGAATTTAAATCACCCTGCAATGCTACGTGCGCCTGGCGCAGCTTGTTCATTTCCGCAGGGTCGATATCCATGTGGATCACGCTGGCGTTTGGTGCGAAGGTATTCAGCTTGCCGGTTACCCGGTCATCAAAACGCGCGCCCACTGCAATCAGTAAATCACATTCTTGCACCGCGAAATTTGCCGCTTTAGTGCCGTGCATTCCCAACATACCCAAATAGTATGGGTAGTCAGCCTCTACTGCGCCCAGCCCCTTCAACGTGCAGGCGACCGGCATTTGGGTTACCGCGATAAATTCACGCAGGGCCGGGACCGCCTGCGCCATACCAACGCCGCCACCTACGTACAGGATAGGTTTCTGCGCTTGTGCCAGCATTTTACGCGCCTGCTCAACGTCAGCGTGCGGGAAAACCTCTACGTTTTTGACTGTCGTAAAATACGGCTCCAGCGTACCGCTGGCCAATTGGATGTCTTTCGGGATATCAACCAGAACCGGCCCCGGACGACCGGAATTCGCCACAGCAAAAGCTTCAGCCATGATGCGCGGCAGCTCTTCCAGTGACTGCACCAGGAAACTGTGTTTGGTGCAGGACAGAGACATACCCAGAACGTCCACTTCCTGGAACGCATCCGTTCCGATGAAAGATGATGCCACCTGGCCGGTGATCGCCACCACAGGAACTGAATCTAACAGCGCATCGGCAAGGCCCGTGATCAGGTTGGTAGCACCAGGTCCGGAAGTGGCGATACACACGCCGGTTTTACCGGTCGCACGGGCATAGCCAATTGCTGCCATTGCCGCGCCCTGCTCGTGTCGGCACAACAGGTGTTCTACGCCGCCGTCATATAACGCATCGTAAACCGGCATAATTGCGCCACCAGGATAACCAAAGACGGTTTGAACCCCTTGTGCACGCAACGCATGTACCACCCACTGTGCCCCATTCATAGTTACATCCCCGCCGTAAATCTTGAGAAACAGAATTTTATGCTACCGTTCACTTTCTGCTCCTCGTGTATGTTTTTAAGGTCAAAAAAAACCCCCGGACCTTTCGGTGCGGGGGTCTTAGTTCGTTAAGGCTTGTTTTCTAAGCCTTTCCTCGTCCAAGTGCAGCCCCGCACGGTGGGATAATAATCACCACCACGCTAATCACGACCAGGCTAATCACTCGTAGAAGGGCTGTCATTTTTGTATTTTCTTGCATCTTGTTCGAAGGAATACCTAAAGAGTTACCATAGAATTTGCAAATGACACAAGATATTTTTTTATTCGTTTTTCTGACGACGTTAACGGTTTAGATAAATATCGTTGTTTTTTAAACAGAAAATCAAAGGTGAAAATATTTCACGTTTCAGGTGATTCTCGGCAACCCACTCCCTACTAAAAACGCCATGCAAAAGCGTTTGCGAGCGCTATTCCAGACTTAATGTAATCAGTGTTGAGCCACATAAAAACACGGGAATAAGCCTCTAAAAACCGTAATTATGTGAAATCTTGCAGCGATGTATTGCGACATAATGCTTTCATCAGGAGGGCTTATGTCACTATCGATTGTTCACACACGCGCTGCGTTGGGCGTGAATGCGCCAGCCATTACCATCGAGGTACATATCAGCAATGGTTTGCCTGGTTTAACCATGGTGGGATTACCCGAAACAACGGTAAAAGAGGCCCGCGATCGGGTTCGCAGTGCGGTAATTAATAGCGGTTATGAATTCCCGGCAAAAAAGATAACCATAAACCTCGCGCCAGCCGATCTCCCAAAAGAAGGGGGACGATATGATTTACCTATCGCAGTTGCGCTTCTGGCCGCTTCTGAGCAGCTTACTACCCATAATCTCGATACATATGAGCTGGTAGGCGAATTAGCGCTTACAGGTGCGTTACGCGGCGTTCCCGGTGCGATATCAAGTGCAACCGAAGCCATTCGCGCAGGCAGGAGAATTATTGTCGCAAAAGAGAATGCAGCTGAAGTTGGACTAATACAGGGTGAAGGGTGCCTCATAGCCGATCATCTACAGGCAGTATGCGCATTCCTCGAAGGTAAGCATGATTTAGACAGACCATCATCAGCAGATTTTATCCCCTGCGCATTAGCAGATGATCTGAGCGATGTTATCGGCCAGGAACAGGGTAAACGCGGGCTGGAGCTTACCGCAGCTGGCGGTCATAACCTCATACTCATCGGCCCTCCGGGTACGGGTAAGACTATGCTGGCCAGTCGCCTGAGAGGATTGCTTCCGCCACTGAGTAACGATGAGGCACTGGAAAGCGCCGCGATTCTTAGTCTGGTCAATTCCGACACGCTACAGAAACAGTGGAAACAACGCCCTTTTCGCTCTCCGCATCACAGTGCTTCATTAACCGCCATGGTCGGTGGAGGCTCTATTCCTGCGCCAGGCGAGATCTCTCTGGCGCATAACGGCATACTATTTCTGGATGAACTACCCGAGTTTGAGCGGCGCACACTGGATGCACTGCGCGAACCCATTGAGTCCGGACAGATACATCTATCCCGCACCAGAGCAAAAATCACCTATCCCGCTCGCTTTCAACTCATAGCCGCCATGAATCCCAGCCCAACAGGCCATTATCAGGGGAACCATAACCGCTGTACCCCAGAGCAGACGCTACGCTACCTCAATCGATTATCAGGTCCATTTCTTGACCGCTTCGATCTCTCTCTCGAAATCCCTTTGCCACCGCCCGGGATACTCAGCCAGAACCAGGTAAAAGGGGAAGATAGCGCAACGGTGAAGCAACGTGTTATGGCAGCGCGAGATCGTCAGTATCGACGACAAAATAAGTTAAACGCGCATCTGGACAGTCAGGATATCCATAAATACTGTCCACTGCGCAGCGACGATGCACAGTGGCTTGAAGAAACGCTCGCGCATCTCGGATTATCTATCCGCGCCTGGTTACGCCTGATAAAGGTTGCTCGAACGATCGCGGATATAGAACAATCTGACCATATCTCTCGCCAGCACTTACAGGAGGCTGTTGGGTATCGGGCGATAGACAGATTACTCATTCATTTGCAAAAACTACTGGCATAAAAAAAGGGCTTTCGCCCTTTTTTATTAATCATCAGATTCGGTGTAGTCTTCCGCACCTTCCACCTGAGGTTTCCCGCCTGACAGCGTGTGGAAGCGTTTTGGACGCTTAATGCGCGTCATGTATTTGGACCACACACGTTCAGCTTCGGTAACCGGTTCGCGCTCACCACGGCATACCGCAACAAACAGTTTTTCTTCTTCCGTTACCGGCTCACGCTTGCCCAGATCCAGCTCGTTGAAAGCATAACCGTGACGCTCAAGCAGTTGTGCTTCTTTAATGGTGAAATCACCATGACGGGAGAATCCGCGGGGATAATATTTATTATCGAAATATCGATTAGTCGTCGTAAAGCTTTCCGCCATCCTGCACGCTCCTAATTCTTTGGCCGAGCTATTTATGGCGCGGAGTATTAGTTACGCTTGACAGAGCGTCAAACAAAAGATTTAAATCATAACGACAAATAATTTTATGGAGCGAGTTGTGGATACGGAATTGTTAAAAACTTTCCTGGAAGTTAGCCGGACACGCCACTTTGGCAGGGCTGCTGAAGCGCTCTATCTGACCCAATCAGCGGTTAGTTTCCGGATCAGACAACTGGAAAATCAATTGGGTGTAAACCTGTTCACCCGACACAGAAACAATATCCGTTTAACCGCTGCAGGTGAAAAATTACTGCCTTACGCTGAAACGCTGATGAATACGTGGCAAGCCGCACGTAAGGAGGTTGCGAATACCTCGCGGCATAACGAGTTTTCTATTGGTGCCAGCGCATCCCTCTGGGAATGCATGCTTAATGGCTGGTTGGGGCGTTTGTACCAATCCCAGGAGCCGCAATCCAGCCTGCAGTTTGAAGCGAGGATCGCTCAGCGACAGTCGTTAGTAAAACAGCTCCATGAACGACAGCTTGATCTACTGATTACTACCGAAACGCCCAAAATGGACGAATTTAGCAGCCAACTGTTGGGATATTTCACGCTGGCGCTCTATTGCAGCTCTCCTTCGCAAACCAAGGATGAACTGAATTATCTGCGTCTGGAATGGGGACCTGACTTTCAGCAACACGAAGCGGGATTGATTGCGGGAGATGAAGTGCCGGTACTCACCACCAGTTCGGCAGAATTGGCCAGGCAGCAACTTTCAGTCCTTAGAGGCTTTAGCTGGCTTCCGGTCAGTTGGGCTAAAGGTAAAAGCGATCTCCATACGGTTACTGACAGTACAACCCTTTCGCGCCCGTTATATGCAGTTTGGCTGCAAAACAGCGATAAACATGCACTGATTTGCGACTTGCTGAGCACGAATATTCTGGAAGATTAAAGAAAATATGGGCAAGGATGCCGAGAATAAAACAACTGGAAGGCACTGCGCAAATTGCAGATAAAAAAAATCCTTAGCAAGAATGCTAAGGATTGTTTCTGGCAGGGGCGGAGAGACTCGAACTCGCGACACCCGGTTTTGGAGACCGGTGCTCTACCAACTGAGCTACGCCCCTAAATTTTTTATCATTAAGCCTGCTTAGTAGCAGGCTTAATTTTCTAATAAGTGGCGGAACGGACGGGACTCGAACCCGCGACCCCCTGCGTGACAGGCAGGTATTCTAACCAACTGAACTACCGC
>NZ_JAOWED010000018.1:0-30498 GCF_030334285.1 Citrobacter sp. Cf087 | reverse complement strand
GCTAACCGATACTAATGAACCGTGAGGCTTAACCTTACAACGCCGAAGATGTTTTGGCGAAGAGACGACATTCAGCTTGATACAGATTAGATTAACCGGCGAAAAGCGGGTTAGTAACAGAATTTGCCTGGCGGCTGTAGCGCGGTGGTCCCACCTGACCCCATGCCGAACTCAGAAGTGAAACGCCGTAGCGCCGATGGTAGTGTGGGGTCTCCCCATGCGAGAGTAGGGAACTGCCAGGCATCAAATTGCAGTAAACCGGGATGAAGAATCCGGGTAGTGACAAAGAAATTCGGTGGAGCGGTAGTTCAGTTGGTTAGAATACCTGCCTGTCACGCAGGGGGTCGCGGGTTCGAGTCCCGTCCGTTCCGCCACTTATTGTTTAAGGATGATTTCATACGTCCTTATAAGTTGAGAAACCGCAAGTCATATAAAGACTTGCGGTTTTTTTTCGTCTTATGTTTTCCTCCGGCATTCCGGGGAAGCAAAAGATAATAAGTGAATCGCCACAGGTTTAACAGACACCTCGGAGTCATTTAAAATGGCTTAAAGGGAGGTGCACATGAGCAGTAAGCGTTATCCTGAAGAGTTTAAAATTGAAGCAATCAAACAGGTTGTTGATCGTGGCTATTCTGTTTCCAGTGTCGCAACACGTCTCGATATCACTACCCACAGTCTTTATGCCTGGATAAAGAAATACGGGCCGGACTCTTCCACCAACAGAGAGCAGTCAGACTGACAGGACAAATCAAACAGTTCTGGCTTTATGGCTATCGCAAGATCCATTTCGACCTGCGAGATAGCGGGCAACAATGTGGGATTAACCGGGTCTGGAGGCTGATGAAGCGTGCCGGGATAAAGGCTCTGGTCGGATATCGAAGCCCACGAGCGCGTAAAGGTGAAGTCAGTATCGTGACACCCAACAGGCTCCAGCGACAGTTCAACCCGGAAGCTCCGGATGAACGTTGGGTAACGGACATAACTTACATCCGAACCCACGAAGGCTGGCTGTATCTGGCCATAGTTGTTGACCTGTGGATGACAAAAGATATTGTTCTGAATGCACTTTTGATGGCCGTGTGGCGACGTAATCCCCAAAAACAGGTGCTGGTTCATTCTGACCAAGGTAGTCAGTACACAAGCCATGAGTGGCAGTCGTTCCTGAAATCACACGGTCTGGAGGGCAGTATGAGCCATCGTGGTAACTGTCACGACAACGCAGTTGCAGAAAGCTTTTTCCAGCTACTGAAGCGTGAACGGATAAAGAAAAAGATCTACGGAACACGAGAAGAAGCACGCAGCGATATTTTTGATTACATCGAAATGTTTTATAACAGTAAGCGTCGGCATGGTTCGAGTGATCAGATGCCACCGACGGAATATGAAAAACAATATTATCAACGGCCCGGAAGTGTCTAGATTATCTGTGACGATTCAAAAACCTAATACAGTATATTATTGTCATCCTGAACCAGTACACCGTAATGGATATCGTACTGTCCGGTAAGTGGTGGTGGAAGTTTAAGCTCCCGCGCCAGAAATTTTGGACCGCGACATATTTCAATCCCCGCAACGATATGCCACATAATAAAATGCGGTGCGGGAACATAATTACCTTCTGTTTTTACAATCAGGTTATCATTGCTCATAATACAGTTGCTGCTCAGATAATAAATCCGGGAAACCATATTTTTGGTATCAATTTTGTTGTCTGAATAATATTATCTTTTGTCACACTGACTTGCCGGCGTATGACAGGATACTGGAAATATACTTATAGTGTGATATATCCGTAAAGGGCAAAATGGTAGAGATGACTAAATTTAACGGTGCTTTTAGTGCGGTTATTGATAATATCAACCGCTTCATTTATTGTAACCCAGACTGGTATTGATGAATTTCTGGTGTTACGAAGGATGGAATATATAATTACATTCTCCATTAACCGGGGGGGATATATCAACAGGTGATGGCTGTAATTTTTAATGACAAGTGACTTTGCTTTATTTCTTAATGTGATTATTACATATTAGTATTTTCAGTGTTTCGCCATTTAGTTTACGAGTGGCGATTGTTTTTGCATTATTTGTGACAGAATTATTAATATTGATTTATTTTGTTACTGTTATTACAATAATGAATAACAGGGTTCTGTAGTTATATTCTTGGTTGCCGTAATAGCTAATGATTTTATTTTTATGTACTTTAAAATTATATTTAAGCAATTATTTATTGTTACTTTTCGGATGCCTGGGCGTTAATCTTTATTCATGTTGCGAATGATTCTTGCGATTATTTATCTGTTCTGTGGATGAATTATTTTTTCTATGCCGTCCGTAAATAGCGGTATAATAAACACCTGCTTTCTGGACTAAATGAAACTGATACGTTAATGAGGATGTTATGCATGAATACCAGACCAGGATTATTATTGTTGCTTTTCATTTCAGGCTCCTTTCTGTTAACCGGGTGTGCAAAAACATCCTCCATTGATGCCCGGAAAACCAAAACAGGTGCATCTCACCAGGAGCAAATCTCTTCCACATCGCAACTCACCGATCAGGACGTTTTTGGTAATGAGCTGACGCTGGAGATCACCGAGGAAGATATTCAGAATGCGGTTGAAGAAGCGAAGGGACAGTTTGACATCCCCCTGAATTCTGCCGTTGTTCTGGTAAAGTCAGGCTCGCGTGCGCCTGATGAGATGATGCAAAAGGAAATGCAGCGCTACTATCAGGTATCCACATTCTCCGGTATTCCGGTGACGAAGAAGAAACGCCCTGTTCAGCCAGTTACATCGGTAAAGGAAACACAGTCTGATCCAACCACAACTGACGATTTTACAACAAACCGGAACAGTGTTATCAATGCCAACTATATGCAGGCGATGAGATATATTGCGGCAAAGGGCAGACAGAAAGCCATTGTGGTTTACTGGGATGAACTGGAAACGGGGAAATATAATTCTGTGACAAAAGAGATGGTCTGGAAAAAATATGCCGGTGAAAAACTGTCAGGATCATCACTGCGCTATTTGATCCGGTTTGCGTTGGTGGATGTCGCTACCGGAGAATGGGCGACATACTCTCCTGCCAATTTCGAGTCAATGGCCGTTCCGTTGATCGTAAAAACGGATGCAAAAGCAAACATGGATGTAAAAACCAGTGAGAAAACAGATGTTACGGAGCAGCAAATTGTCAGTCTGGAACAAAGAACCTGCCAGATGGTGGTCAGCGATCTGGTAAACAGGTACAGTAAATCATAGTGCTACTGTTTAACTTCCGGCCTTGTGCTGATAGTCACGGATAAATATTTGTGATAACCAGCACAATTTTCCGCTATGTCGAAATTCATTCATCATTTGAACGGGTAAATGAAATTAATAATTTTGTTAAAGGCACTGTTAGATATTTTGTTATTAATATTGTTATTAAGATGTAAATAATGCGATCAACCCATGTATCAAAACGTAGAAACCAGTAAAGACATAACCAAAAAACAAATCCATAAATGAGTGCAAAGCAGTCCAGGATGATGGAGTTAATAATTTTTTTAAATCTGTTACTTTTTTTTGAGTTCATCCGCAACCATCTCCATGATTCTCTCAAAAGCAGCCTGACCATCGGTCCTTCTTATGTTGATTGCATCTACAACTGGTTCCATCAGAGACTCCACAAAGAAGTACAGTAAATCTAAGTCTTTAGGTCTTAGCTTATTATAAATTTCAGGGCAATCTTCTTTCAATGCCTGCGCGGTATAAGCAGCCCTTTCAGCCATTCCACCTATTAATAAAATGTTACCTATTATTATACCAGTGAGAGATGTTTTTTTTGCTAAAATAGACCTTGAGTGTACTGATGATGCTGCATTAATAATATTTTTCATAACAATATTGGCAATCCTTCTTGACACGAGAGAATTGGTTGCCATCCGGCCAAGCATAGTCCCTCCGATCCGGCTGAATATTTTGTTTTGTGTGTTTTCAGGTGTGTGTATGAGTAATTCTTCAAATATTAAATGAATTAGATTGCTAATTAAATCTTCATCAGATAAACCTCTTTTTATTAACAATGCAAGCCGGTAATGTTCGTTTTCATTTCTGTATCGGTTCTCCGTGTCCAGGTACGCTCTACCAAGATAAAATAAATCAACTGGAACAGATTTTATACCTTCCAGAAAACCTATAGCGGTATCAGGAGATATCAGTATTCTTATAATTCGACGTACAATGTCATCATATTCGCTTGCGCAATAAATATAATGGCCGGGCATCATGCTATTGCCCATGTTTTGTAGTATTAATGATTCTGTCATTCCCGGCGTGGAGCATGTATCACTGTTTGTCAGTACGGAATCTTCGACTGAATTTATTTCATTTTCATGGTTCCTGAGAGTGGTCATATTTTAACTCTTTCCTTTTTCAAAAGAGACGCATGTCCCAGACACTGAGTGCGCTGGTTCCTGCAACACAATGCTCCTGAGTAAATGTTTCATAAATAAACGAGATGATCTCTTCCGGTTGTCCGCGACTGTCAGTAATTGTATGCGGGACCGTCAAGTGAATACCTGAAATACGAGCTTTGATCAGTTTCATCTTATAATACAGCTCATTGATACCAAATCGGTTTGTACGGTAAAACTCAAAGTCACAGGTCAGAATTTCGTTTTCAGTAATGGCACTGTTCAGTAAAGGAGTCGATTTATCGACAGGTTTCCTGATGGACAGAGCAAGATGATTAACGTTTTGATCACGGGTAACACCGTGATCCAGTGCCAATACCATAATCTGATCTATGTGTGTAATTTGTGCTTTATTACCGATGGAAGCCAATGAAGAGCAGCCTGATGAGATCAGCCCCTGTTTTTCTCCGTTCAATGTTAAATAAACAAGATTTGCCATGTTAATCCCCTTTAATTTTGTACGGTGTTATTTTCCGGTGTTGTGTCAGTAGCCGTCTCTGGCAGTGTATTGTTCTTCAGCAACAGCCAGCGGCTTAATACGCCATCCAGTCGTTCATTAATCTCTTTTTCCAGTGCATCTGTATTTTGTTTCCGGGCGCGAGCATCCTGGTATTGCGTCAACAAATATTCCAGTGGCGTTTCCTGATTCAGCAACCGCTCGGCCTGCCAGGTCACCGTTTTGATATAGGACAGCGTGAAGCCCTTTTGTTCGGTCTCGCGTTGCATCATCAGGTCAGCAAATTCCCGCAGATTCTGGCGCGCCTGCTGCCATCCTTTCATTTGCGGGCTGCTCTGCGCGTGGGTTTTCAGGACGGTGTTCCACTGCGCGGTTGCCTGCTGCTGTTGCAGGCTCTCCGGCCAGCGGCTGTCCGCCGTGCGCGTCATCAGCGTACCGGTCTCCAGCGGCTGTAGTGGAGACGCATCTGAAATCTGTTGCAGCCGTTGCCCGTAGCTGTCCAGGTCCGGGGTGGTCAGCCAGACGGTGGCGGCACCCTGTGCGGTATCCCTGACCTGCGCCAGTTGCTGCTGCATTGGGTATACCTGCCACCACCACAGTACGGCAGTGATAGCCGCCATACAGACAACACCCGCCATAAAGCTCCTGACGCTATAACCGGGTGTGGCTCTGACGGTCGGCTCCGCATCGTTCGTGCTGTCCTGGTGAACTTCCACCCTGATGTCAGGAAGGTCAGGCAGGGGAGGGGTGACTTCCGCCGCTGCCGGAGCGCCTTCCGGGGCATAGACCAGAGTTCGTACCGTTGTCTGCGATTGCTCACCCGCCTGACGTTTTGGCTGTGGTTCAAAGCGTTTGCGTGTGTTCTGCACAAAATAAAGCAAATTTTCCACATGCGGCTTCTGCTTTAGCTCCACCTGCTGGAGCTTGTCGCAGATAAGCTGTAACGCCCGTTCCGTGCGGTACAGTACCGGCAGGTCGGCATCCGAGAAGGACATTTGCTGGCGCAGAATATTGCCGGTACGGGTATTGAACCAGTCCAGCATCCCGGTACGGGCATGATTATCCTGCGGCCAGAATTTATCCCAGTCATGGCTTACCATCGCAGCCAGTAATTCGGCTCCTTCGCAGAACCCGGTCAGCCCCTGTGTGCGGGTACGCGCCAGGGTGTAGTACGTCGCGGTATGTAAATCCACGCCGTTGGCCCTGAAGACGGTCAGCGCCAGCGACTCCACCAGTTTCCAGTTAAGCTCCGGCTGCGACGGATGGCTGGCCTTGTTGATCTCCTCCCGCAGGGCGCTGAACTCCGGCAGGCCGCGCGGGTCGCTGCCGGTAACAATGGTCTGCGTAAGTGCATCGTGACTCATCTCTGCCTCCTCAGTACAACGTATCCGGCAACCGGAACTGGCTGAACAACCCGCCGGTAAACGGGTTGTCTTCGGTATCGGTATGTACCCGGTAGACCATTGCGCCGCCGTCCACATTAAAGCGCACGCAGAAGATGCCGTCCTGTACGCCAGTTAACTGTCCTGCGCCAAACAACCGGAACTGTGCCCACGGCCCGCTGAAGCTGATGCTGCGCGGCGCACTGCCACTGGTACCGATAAGCGTCAGTTTGCTTTCGTTGCCTTCACGCATGCTGTTTGGCCATACCAGATGGGCGGTGTAGCTGCGTCCCTGGCTGTAGTCCACAAGCTGGCCGTCCAGGTTCAGCACGCTGCGCCGTTTATTACCGGAAAGCGACACGGTTTCTACGGCAAACTGTGCGCCCAGGCCATTTTGTCTGCTGAAAAATGCCTCGCGAATTTCCTGCGCGGTATCCAGTTGATCACGAATATCCTCGCGGATAATCACGCTGTTGTCTCCGTCCTCCAGGCTCAGGTCATTCTCCATAAACAGTTTTAGGTTCTGCTGGTAGAACGTATCCAGCACGCCGTCCGGTTTGAAGAAGCGTTCAAACACATCCAGCGACGCATCCTGTGACGCGCGCGGGTTGAACGGATAGTTATTCGCCAGTTGTTCGTTGAACGGTTTCACCACGTTGTCGCGCCAGTCCACTTCCATGTAGTGAACGGCTTCCACCATCACCACATGCCAGGCCTGGTCTGCCAGTTTGCCCACCCAGCGGTTAAGCGTCGCGGGCAGGGTTTTCGCCATCTGCCGGGTGGTAAAAATCGGGTCGCTGCTATTCTGGTCGAGCCGTAACTGCACAGCTTTCAGCGCGGATTTCCCCGGCACCGGCGCGTTCTGTATCGCCAGCAGGTAACGGTGCAGTTCGGTCAGTTGCTGGTAAACCGCCTGCAGGGTGCTTTCTTTATCCTTTGCCACCGTCAGCGCGCTGTTTTCCGGGGCGAACTCATGCCCCAGCCGCGTCAGCAGCCGATAATCCGGCTCGTCCATCGCTTCCCCGAGCGCTTTGTCATCCAGCTTTTCGGAGAGTACGGCAGGTCGGGTGTTGTCGCGCAATGCCGTCAGCGCGCGCTGAAGCGGCTGGTCGCCGCTGATGATTTGCTCCAGCGCGCCGGTCAGTTGTGCAATGGACTCATAGTCGCGCACGTTGAGGTTATCCATTCCGGCGCGCCAGGTGGCGGTGTAGTCGCTGAGATACTGTTCGGTCAACTGGCGCTGGATTTCTGCCCGGTCGGCGTCGCTGTAATGCACGGTGTGGGTGAGGTTCAGTACCCAGGAGTCCAGCGCGGTCAGTTCGACCAGTTCATCGCGCTGCTTGACAAAATAATTTTGCAGGCCGTAGCGGGTGAGGAACTGTGGAACAATGAGTTTATTGTCATCGGCGGAGGTAAACACCTGGTCGAAGGTCGCACCGACCTGGTCGCGCAGATTCAGGTCGGCAGGCAGGACACCCAGCGCCCGCGTTTTCAGGCTCTGGTACACGCGCTGGTAAACCGGTAGTTTGCTGAGTTCATGCTGGGCATCAGTGACGAGTTTGTCATACGGCGTCCAGCGGCTGATAGCATCATTATCGCCCGCCTGACGCTCTGCGTGCCAGTCAATGTGATTCAGCGCGTAGTCCAGATGCGCCATCAGTTGTGCCTGAATATCCCGCTGTCCGTGGAACTTGTTGCTCCAGCGTTTTGCCATATACTGCTTCACGACTTCATTGTTACGTCCGCTTTTGTCCTCCAGCATTCTAATCACGCGCAACACCGCGAGTTTTTCTTCGCTTTCCGGCGGCGCGGCGTTCATCTCCTTAACCAGGCCGTTAAAGAGGGAGGGCAGGTAGCGCTGCGCCAGCAGTTGCAGGTAGGTCTGCTCCACATAGGGGCCGATGTTTCTGCCCTGATACAGACCGAGATCGGCAAAACGGCTGCGATCGCCCCAGTCGCCGTAGGCCAGGGTGGCGTCACGCACCGGGTTTAGTAACGGCAGTTGCAGGTTGCCGTAGTCATCCATACCCTGCGGCGGCGGTACGTCCATAAAAGCTTTGGCCTGTTTCAGTACGGTGACGCCGGACTGCCAGTTGCTGTTGTAATAATGATGCCAGCCTGCAATCAGCAGCAGGGCGGCGATGCCGCCCGTAGCGAAGAAAACTGACAACCTGCGGTGTGATTGCATCAGCCAGATTCGGCTTTCGCTGGCCAGGTTAGGTTCAGCCAGTAAGCTCTGCACAAATAAATTACGGGTGAAATACGGAGCGGTATCTACCAGCGGCCAGGCGGCCATCGGGCTGCTGCCCAGCCGGAACTGGCGGGCGGCAGACTGCATAAAAATGTCATCCATCTGCCCGCGTTGCAGGGAAGAGGTGAGGTACACACCGCGCAGCATGACGTCCATGTTCTCTCCGTCCAGCAGTCCGTCCAACAGGGACGTCAGCGGTTCACGACAGCCCTGCATCTGGCGGACAAAACTGAACAGGGAACTACGGGACCCGGGGGTTAGCATTAGCGCCGGCAGGGCATTATTGAGCTGTTCTCCCCAGGTCTGCCAGAAAGCATTCAGTTCTGTACGCCAGTCGTCATTTTCATGGGCGCGGCGGGTGAAGGTTACACCGAGGATGGCATCACGATCGCGCCTGTCCAGTGACCGGAACAGGGCAGCAAAACCGTGCAGTAAATCCAGCCGGGTCAGCACTACATAAACCGGTAGCTGGCAGTGAAGATGCTGGCGGATATCCTGTAACCGGCTGCGCAGGATTTGTACTAAGTGTTCGCGGCGGCGCTTGTCGGCGGTCAGCAGATCAGGCAGATCCAGTGTCAGGATCAGGCCATTGAGCGGCTGGCGGGCGCGTTTTTGTACCAGCCAGCCTAGCCAGTGCTCCCAAAGGCGGCGGTGCAGCACGTCCGCATCCGGCTGTTCGCAGAGGATGCCGTCCGCATCGAATATAACGGCCTGTTTACCGACGTGCGGCGTGATATACAGGCGCCGTTCCACTCCCCGCACCGCTTCCGGGGTATAAATAATGTCGGACGGGAATCCTTCACACAGCAGCGCGGTTTTTCCGCTCCCGGCAGGGCCGATAACCATATACCATGGCAACTGCCACAGGTAACAGCGGCTGTCGAGATGGCGTTGCAGGCGCAGCAGCCAGCGGTCGAGGTAGCGCTGCTGGGCGTTCAGTTCGATACTGAGTGGATCAAGCGTCTCTTCGCGCTGCTGTTTCTGCTGCCGCTCAAGCTGTTGTAAACGTTTCATCACCCTGACGGTGAGCCAGGCCAGGGCAATCAGCCCCCAGGCAGCGGTTGCCAGCCAGCGGTTCGCCAGCGGTTTCAGCCAGTACTCGTCGTAGATCGTCCACGCCGGGCCTTTCCACCAGATCCACACCAGCAGAAAAATCCACGCCAGCACCAGCAGCCAGAGGGCGGAAACCTTAAACCGGGGCATCGCCGGTCTGAGGGCGGATCGCAGCCCGCTGAAAAGTCGGGGTGTCGGTAATCTCACAAAAGCTCCTGTTATCTCTTACTGTTCTGCCGTGAATTTGCTTTCGAGCTGTTCCAGCAGGGAGGGTTCCCAGTCGGCCAGCCTCATCTGTAACCCAAGCCTGAACAACATCCGGTACTGCTGTTGCGCCAGTTTTTCCATTCCGGCCTCTTCCATCAGTTGCACGCCGAAATACTGGCGGTGAAACTGGTCGCGGGGAGAACCTTCCGGCAAGGCTTCCAGATAGTGCAGCGCGGCTTCCAGCCCCAGCCCGGCAAAACACTCTCGGGCGGCCAGGTGCTCCTCGCTGGTCTGCGTCACAGACGTGGCCTGGTTGTGGCTGTCCTGAGCGGCCACTAGCCACTGTTTTGTCGGTTCGCTGATATACGGCGTCAGGTCGTTAAACAGCAGAGTGGCAAGCCGGGGGAGCCGCGCCAGGAAACGGGTGACTTCATCGCGGATAGCCTCCGCTGCATCGGTATACCCCAGGCGTTGCGCGGTCTGCGCCGACAGATAATGACCGTCCAGCCAGTACGGGGCCAGCAGCAGGCTTTTTTCCACCTGCTGCCAGAGCGCCATATCGGCGCTGGCAAGCCGCGCCTGGTAGTCCGCCGCCATATCAGCAGAGACTGCCGCCAGCGGCGTGCGTCCATCGCTTTCGGCCTGGGGTACGCTGGTAATGTTGTGCCACAACGCATGGCGGCGCAGCCGGTAGCCCTGCGGCGAGCCAGGTGAACGTTCACAGAGAATGGCGGCCACTTTCAGCAGCGTGTCGCGCCAGGCTTTATCATCGTGGCCGTCAATATCGATGGTCGGGGCCGGATTTACGGGTACAGCCGCAGGCGACGATACCGGCGCGGCGTCAGCCGGAGACGAACGGCTAGATGAAGCAGGCGCGACAGGTTGCACGGCTTGTGTCCCGCGATATGCCCGGCGGTACAGGGAGGAGAGGTCATCCACCGCCTGCGCCAGCGCCGGAATATTGTGCTCCTGCCAGCACTGCGCCAGTCTGGCCAGTTCCGCCAGCAGGCTGTCGCGCTGTAAGGTATCTGCACCTTCAGCAAAACTGTCCGCGCCGGACTCAAAGCGTTTCAGCACCTGGGCGGCGAAACGTTGTTTATGTGCCGGGTTTTGTGGCGCGGCCACCACCCAGTAGTGCTCCACGTACAGCGCCAGCAGGCGTAGTGCCAGCAACGGGTTGCCCGCATGTTGCAGGGTACGCAACAGGTGTGCCAGCAGGCGAAAATCCTTGCTTTCTGAGGCCAGAAGTTCAAGCCCACGGCGCTGGATTTCCGGGATATCAAGCTGGTCGTGGGCAAGTGAGCCGAGTTTAAGCATGGCACCGTCGATATACTCCCATGCGGGGTTATCCTCTTTCAGCGCGCAGGCCAGTTTTGCTTCCGGCAGGTTTTCCAGCAGGTGCGATATCCACACGTCGGGGTTACGCAAATCCATATTGTTATTCTCCCGCCCAGTGACAGGCATCGCGCAGCGGGGCGATGGTTTTCACCAGCCCGTCAATGTTAAAGGTCAGTTTTCCGGCGGTGCTGTCGGAGCCGGTGTCAATTGTCAGCGTCCTGGCGCCAAACAGTTGTTTAATTTCGTCAATGCCGGACAGGCCCCGGCTGGCTTCCAGCAGGTAGCCGTTCTCGCGGATAAACCAGTGTGAATGGAACTGCCGATCGTCGGCTTTCAGTACCACATCGAGATCATTTTCCGTCCGGGGATGCGTCAGAGCCACCTGCATCCGGGTGATGTTATCCACGCAACTGAACATCAGCACCGGACGCGGCGGCACGTGGCCAATTGCCGGGGTGGTGATAATCACCGTCGGGCGTTCGCCTGGGCTTTCGGTCATCATCAGCGTGGTGGAACTGTCCGTGCGCTGCTTTTCCTGGGTGAAAGCCCGTTTCCAGGCTTCGCCTTCATAGCGGGCTTTCGCCAGCGCATGGGTAAACCCTTCCGACTGCTCCGGCGCAAGAATACGGTCATAGCAATCAAGACGCTCCAGCGCCGCAGGCTCCGTGCGGCAGGAGTTCATGGCGCTTACCGTGGCCTGCGCATCCGTAGCGGTAACGGCCTGCATGTCCGCTGCCGTCGCCGCAACGAGGGTCAGGGCGATACCGGGAACAGCCTGTTCCGGTTGCGCAGTGGCCTGTGCGGCGCTGGCGACCAGTGCAGCCAACAGCGCGATATACCGGAAAACGTGCGCGTGACTCACAGGGCGGTATCCTCCGGTACGTTATTGCTGGCGGACATCTCTTCTTCGATATCGGCGGTAAACGCCCCGTCCGTCACGCCGAGGCTTATCCGCGTAATCACCGCATTCGCGGCCATTTTCTGTAGCAGCAGCAGGGAGAGCGGCGGGAGCATTTCGCCGTCAATCACCGACTCCAGCATGCGTGCGCCGTTTTCGGCGCGGGTGACCCGCTGCATGATTTCGTCGGTGACAACTGGTGCAATCACCACCTCCGCGTTAAAGCGGGTACGCAGCACGTTATCGAGGCGCGCCAGTTTTCCGGCTATGATGGTGGCGAGCGTGTCGCGCGACAGTGGCAGATAGGGCACAACTTCCATCCGCGCCAGCAGAGCCGGTTTGAAGAAGTCAGCCAGCACTGGATACAGCGCGTCGTGCATCTCGTCCGGATTGTCGGCATATTCAACAATCACCTGATAACCCAGGTTGGAGGTGAGGAAAAAGACGATATTTTTACAGTCAATCACGCGCCCTTCGCCGTCTGCCATCTCGCCTTTATCAAACGCCTGATAGAACAGGTTGAGTACGTCCGGGTGGGCTTTCTCCACTTCATCCAGCAAAACAACGGAATACGGTTTCTGGCGGATCGCTTCGGTCAGCACGCCGCCCTCACCGTAGCCGACATAGCCCGGAGGCGAACCAATCAGCCGTGAAACGGTATGCTTCTCCTGGAACTCTGACATATTGATGGTGGTGAGGTACTGGCGTCCGCCGTAAAGCAGTTCTGCCAGTTGCAGCACGGTTTCGGTTTTGCCCACACCACTGGGGCCGGCCAGCAGGAATGCCCCCAGCGGACGGCCCGGACGGCGCAGGTCGGCGCGCGCCGTCAGCAGGTGTTTATGCAGATGCTTAATAGCTAAATCCTGGCCCTTGATGGTATCGCCGATCCACTGTGGCAGGTCGGTGATGACCGACATTTCATTCTGCGACAGGCGGTTAAGCGGCACGCCGGTCCATTCGGCGATGACGGCGGCAATCTGTTTTTTATCGACGTGCGGGGAAACCAGCAACTGCGTGTTGTGCAGGGCGTCGAGTTCAGTGGTCAGTTGCGCCAGGCGTTCAGCCAGAGTGATTTCGGTTTCCGGCTGCTCTGTCACGGATTCATTTGCCGTCAGGCCATCACTGTCAGTTGCATCCGCAATTTCTCCGTTGTCGGCAGCGCCAGCTTCTTCGAGCAGCCCCTTACGCAGCGCAATAATCTCCTGCACCAGTGCCTGCTGCTGACGCCATGCGGCATCCAGCGCCTGAAGCTCCGTCTGCGCGACTTCATACTGCGCGTAAACGTCATCCAGCCGCGTGGTATCCGACCGTAGGCCGATGCGGATCTCGCGCTCAAGCTGGCGAATTTCCGCTTCGCACTGGCGGCACTGCGTGGTTAACGCTGAAATCTGTTTTGGCGGCGAGGAGAGGTTAATCGCCACGCGGGCGCAGGCCGTGTCCAGTACGTCGATGGCCTTGTCCGGCAACTGACGCCCGGAAAGGTAGCGTTCGCTGAGCGTAGACGCTGCCTGTAAGGCGTCGTCGTCAATCAGCACGCTGTGGGACTGCTCATACACCGCCGACAGACCGCGCAGGATAATGGTGGCTTCAGCGGCATTCGGTTCGCTCACTTTCACCAACTGGAAGCGGCGCGACAGGGCGGCGTCTTTTTCGAAATATTTTTTGTACTCGCTCCAGGTGGTGGCGGCGATGGTTTTCAGCTCGCCACGCGCCAGCGCTGGTTTAAGCAGATTGGAGATATCCAGCCCGCCCTGCTGGTTGCCCGCGCCAATCAGCGTGTGGGCTTCGTCGATAAACAGGATAACCGACTTCGGTGACTGAATGACTTCCGCCATCAGCCCCTTGAAGCGTTTTTCAAACTCGCCCTTGACCGAGGCTCCCGCCTGTAGCGCCCCTAAGTCCAGAGTCATAATCTCAGTATCGCGCAGCTTATCCGGCACCTGTCCTGCAATGATGCGCAGCGCCAGCCCTTCAATTAAGGCGCTTTTCCCGACGCCAGCCTCCCCCACCACCACCGGATTGTTTTTACGGCGACGGCAGAGAATATCAATCATCAGGTCGATTTCGTTATCACGGCAGAGTACCGGATCGAGCCTGCCGTTACGGGCATCTTCGGTCATATTTTTCGCGTAACGGCCCAGCAGGCTTTCCTCTCCGGCAATAGCGGCGTGCTGGCCGGACTGCCCCTCTGTGAACACCACGGATTCGGCAGATTCCTTCGTCCATCCGGCAAAATCCAGCTGTAGCTGGTCGCGGTTAATGGTGGTCAGAAGCTGTGCAGTGGCGGGCAGCACATAACGCAACGGTGAGTGCAGCAGGGCGAGCAATAACACTCCTCCGCGCAACTCGTTTTGCTGCATTTCGGCGGAGGCCAGCAGCCAGGATTCTTTCAGCCACTCAACCAGCATCGGCGAAAAGGACGGGTAGCTGTCCGCTGATCGGGTACTGGCATAATTTTCCACCGTCAGCGTCTGGCGTAATGCCTCCACCTCAATGCCAGCGCGTTCAGTAATCACCCTTAAGTCGCTACGCGGAATAGCCAGCATCTGAATCAGCACATGGCTGACGGTGATTTCCGCTGCCTGCTGGCTCATACACTCCGATGCCGCCATCTCCAGCGCCTGTTTTGCGAACGGATTGAGTCGTTTTACCAGCGTGGATAAGTCAATCTGGATCATGGGTGTCCTTACCTGGCAAGCAGCCGGTTTAACTGGTGGAGGATATCCTGCGTCTGGCTGTCCAGGCGCAGCAGGTAAAAGAGATAAAACAGCGCCAGCATGACAATGCCGCCCAGCAACACATGCTTAATGGTCAGCCGTCTGATGAGCTGGTAACGCCCGCCCTGGATTTTTCTGTCCAGGTGCAGGAGCGGGAAGGGGGCGTCGCCGCGCAGTTTATGCAGGACGTGGTACAGACGGCGGTATATCTGCTCAAACTCGCCCTGATCCTGCACCGCCACTTTGTAGCGCCCGCGAAATCCCAGCGAAAAGCAGAGGTATAAAAACTCCAGCAGATCCTGATAGCGTTTTGGCTCGCGCATCAGACGCTCCAAAAGGATGAAGACCTTCTCACCGCCCCAGGCTTCGTTGTGGAAATGCACCAGTAATGATTGTTTGATCCACTCATTCTTGTTGGACCAGCCGTTGCCCAGCGCAGCCTCGTCAATAAAGGTGCAGAGGATATAGCGAAACGACACAATCACGCCCGGCTCATAGCCCTGCTCCTGGAGTAACTGCTCCACTGCCTGTACGTCCGTCACCACCTGTGCGAACAGGTGCTCCGGCATGGCGTTGCTGTTCATCCCGGCCACGCGCATCACCATACCGAGCAACGGCGTGGCGGCGTCGATCATCGGGTTGAGGCTGTTGCCGCGAAGCGCAAGCTGGTACTGGCGCTGGCTTTCGCCTTCATATCCGGGCAGGGGCAGTGAGATCTCATCCATTGCCTTATCCTCTTATCGCCCACAGTTGCATGTTCAGATCCGGGAAGGTGCCGGACACATGCAGGGCAATCGCGCCCGCAGTCACCACATCCGTCCAGGCCGTGCCGCTCCTGTCCAGTTCGAAATAGCTGTAACCGCTATGGTACGGGAGCTGGCGAGGGGCCACTGCTAGCGTGCGTAGCGGTATACCGGGGATCTGTATGCTGACCATATTGCGGATTTTTTCCGGCGAGGAAATTTTTGACTGCTGCACAAACTGGCGCTGAAGCGGCATCGTCTCCATTTTTGCTGCCACTGCCAGTACGAAGGATGCTGACTGTAGCAACGTGGCGTCATGGATATCGGCCTGCCAGATCCCGTCGCGCAGATGGAGAGGCAGACTGATCGCCCTGGGCGACAGTACTGTGCGCAATGCCCGCTCTACTTCCGGCAGCAGTGTTTTGAAGGTTTTCGTAAGATCGCGCTGATCATAGACGTCAAGCGAGCAGGGCAGGCGGGACGACTCTGTAAAGGTCATCAGCTCGCCCAGCAGTCCGGCCAGATCGAGATAAAACTCTTCCGGGTGGAGCTGCGGTCTGTGAGCTCGATGGGTAAAGCGTGTCTGGTTGCGGTTAAGTAATTGCAGCATCATAAATTCAGCGACATCCGCAATGCCGCTCTGTGCCGGAGAACCAATACGCGCAGCCAGATCGCTGGTCCGGTTAACAATATCTCCCTGAACTTTTATGAGGAATTCGCGCAGCCGCTCACTGGCATAAATGTTCTGGCAGGAAGGAATAAAGTTTTTATCCAGCGTCAGGGAGCCGTCTGCATGGCGATCAGAAATCCGGCACAGGGGGAGTGTGATATATGCGCTCAGATCTTCAGCCCCGCTCATAATGCGGGGCGTCAGTTGCCCCAGCGTCAGCGTCCGGGCGTCGCCGCCTTCAGTATGTAAATCCCGGACGTCGGCGCAATGAAGGCGGTAACGCCCGGTACGCTGTCCGCCGCTGATTTCATTTCTCACATCGCTGGCGACGGGCAATGCCAGATAAACAATACGGCTTTCTTCATCCAGAAGACTCTCCGGATGCAGCGGATCGGGCAGCGCATCCTGATCCGGGATAGAGAATACGGTGCCATCCGGCAAGATTCCTGACGCGCTGTCGATCATGATTTTGCCCTGCGCCAGTAGTTCACTGTTAAGGGACAATTCCGTAAATCCCCAGGACAAATCGTGCATGGCCCGGAAACGCTGACTATTCAGATAATCGTTATAGCGTTGCTGCTGCTGGAAATGATGAGGACGCATCAGCATCCCTTCCTGCCACATCACTTTGTTGCGTGTGGTTGCCATCGTTAGTCATCCTCTTTTTTCATTTCAATACTGCTCTGCCGGATATGCACTAGCAGGCGGTAGCTGTGGCCTGTGCCTTCCACCGGCTCGATCTGCTTCCATTCGGTGGTCTGATCGTCAGAAAAGTAGGCGATCACGCCAACAAACTGCGTTTTCTCATCCAGTTTGGCTGGCGGCAGAGTTTTAATGGTGTCCGGCAACAAGCTGAAATCCTGGTGATCGAGATAATTTTTCCCCAGCACGTCCGGTAGCGGTGTGGTGGCAATCTGATCGTAATCAGTAGCCTGTAACTTCGAGTCATCGCTCAGGTACACCAGTTGCACATCCACAGGCGCGGCTTCGCCGTCTGCGTTGAGGTTGGCGTCCGGCTCCGTCAGTAGGGTTATGGTGATTTCTGATGGCTGCGATTTCAGATCGCCCACTTGAATATCCGGGTTGCTGATCACCTTGCCGAGTTTTTTGGCAGTCTCACAACCGCTCAGGGCGAGGGTAAAAAACATCACCATCGCGCAGACGCGGAAAAAACGCCCTGTCATGCCTGCGGCTCCCGCTGTTTTTCACGCAGCACCCGGTCATAGACCTGGGCATAAACCTCGTTAAACAGCATCTCAAAACCCTGCTGACGGCTGGAGGCCAGCTCATCGTAGTAGTCGCAGTACATCTGCCAGGCCCCGGCATCATCCAGTGGCTTACGCAGTTCGTGACTGCGGCGGTACTGGACAAAGCGGCGCATCAGGCTCTGCGGCGAGAACGCCTCCAGCAGAACGCGTAGCGACTCCACAATGGCGGCGCGGTTGGCCTCTTCGTGATGGCGGATATTGCGCAGGCTTTCGCTGACGGCCGCAGGCGCGGCAAGATGCACCGGGCTTTTGCCTTCGGCAAACAGCACATCCAGCGCGGTGGCATAATCCATATTCAGGCGCAGCGGGTTATCTTCCAGCGGGCGCAGGTGTTTGTCTGACAGGCTGTTGCGGTGTTGCTGTAACTCAAGCAACCCCTTAACCGTCGCCTGTAATGTTCGCCCAGCCTCTTCCAGAAAATCGTCGGCATCCGCTGTGTTATGAACGGTAAGCGACCCACCCAGCCCGCGCAGCAACGGAGTAACGGCAAGATGCCGCTGCGCCATTTCAGCCGGGGAAATGTCTTCTTCCGGGGCCAGCGGGGAGGCATACATGGACGGCAGATCCATAAATGGCGTGTTGATCCCGCCACTAACGGCCGGATCGGACAATGGCGCGGAAGGTCGGACGGGGGCGATCCCCGCAAGCGGATCATTTCCTGTGGTCAGCCTTTCGGACTGTAACGCCTGGAGCGGATCGACGGAAAAGCCGTTAACCACGGTATCGGCAAGCTGGTGACGCTGAGGCATTCCCGGATATTCCGGTGTACCGTTCGTGGATAACAGGGTATCCGTGAGCATGTCATGGTTTGTCACGATGGTTTCAGGCGTGGCCATCTCTTCATCGTAGTGCCACATTTCACCCCGGTTCAGATGAACCCGGAGTATCAGATGCCCGGTCTGGATCTCATCCCCTTGGCGTAACTGTACCAGATCTGATGCCGCAGCCACTTTGGCCTGGTTCAGCCACAGCGGCGCGGCCAGCGGATGCAGACAGAACGCGCCGTCATGCAGACTGATGCTGAATGCCCGCGCAGGAATATCCTGGTGTCTGTCCTGAACGGACCAGCGACATTCGCTGGCATGACCCACATCGCCATCCTGTGTAAACAGGCACCGTGCGGCCCGTCCGCTTTCCAGTTCGCTGCCATTAACAACATGCAGTGAAAGCGTCTGCTGCCGCTCTTTTTCTTCCGCCATATTCTGCTCCATGATGGTTATTTTTACTCCCGGACCCGGATAGCGACTGAAGGACGCTCTCCTGGATCACCGAGAAAACTGGTCCAGCCCAGTAGCGCGCTTTTGTTATCACCCAGCCGCATTGCGCTCACCTGCTCCGGGGCCAGCCCCAGACAAAGATCCCAGGCAAGCTGATCGCGCAGGACGAAGGCGACAAACATCGCCAGCGGCAGAAAGTTTTCCCCTGACGGCAGGAACGAGAGAAACTGCTTACGGCTCAGGTTGCTAATGCTTAACTGAAATTTTCCACAGAGATCGGGAACCCTTGTGCCCAGTACAAACTGGCCCAGCACCGATCGCCCTGCTATTTCTGCCCCGTTTTTGAGGGTGTGGCATCCCAGGCTGTTATACTGATCCGGCTCAATCTCCACCATCCGCCGCTGCCAGTTTTGCAGCGTCACATCAGACAGATCAAAGCAATGGGCTACAAGCGCGCAAACAATTTCCGGCGAGCGTCCCGGATTGGCCAGTATCCCGGCGTAGGCCAGCATCTTGCTGTGGTTAATTGCCAGCCTGTCGCGCAGTTGCCGCGAGCCCAGGCCAACCAGGGAATACATCCGCTGTGAGAACGCATCCACGCCTCCGTTGCGAAAACTGATGTGGTAACGGTACTTGCGCCAGATATGCCAGACAAACTGCGTCAGGCGGTGGCTGAACATATCCAGAAAGTCCCCTACTGGACTTTGTTCATGCGCCGATTTCCAGGCGAGATGATCAAGGTAATAGCCGGGAAGGGGGGACTGACTGCCCTGCAACCCCATAAAGGTGGTGCTCATCCGGAATAATCCGGAGGTGTCCTGCTCCAGCGCGCTGATATCGCTGACCGGAAAACCCAGGCTGGCATCTGCCCGGAAGCGTATGCTTTCCTGCGCCGGATCGGTATCCAGCGATAATTCTGGCGTCTCATCACACCCGGAGGCCAGCCGGTGTAACAATTCCGATAGTGCAAAAAAGTTACAGGCGCAGGCATCTCGAAAGAGCCTGTCCGGCAACTCACGTTGTTCGCTGTTTACTGACCCGTCGCTCGGATTCAGATGAGGGGATGCTGTCCGGTTCTTTCCGCCCATTTCCATGTCTCCTGGCTTTCCGTGTTAATGACGGTCAGCATGTGGAACGAATTGATGCTGGCGTACAGCGACAGAAAATGCGATAGCACCGAGCCCAGCAGGTACATCTCTCCTTCGCAGGCAAACGGCTCCGGATGCAGGTATAGAGTGGAAGCCAGCCCGCGCACGGGGAGGCCGGTAAACAGGCGATCAACCGGTTTTGTTTCCAGCCGTTCAATGGCGTCCAGCTTTTGCTGCGACAACCGGGCCATCTGCGGATGGTGAATGGCGTGCCGGTCAAAGTTGGCTACCACCTGCTTCAGGGCGTCGGTATCCAGCAATGACAGATAGTTCAGGTTCATGGCGGAAAGCAGCGACCAGTGCAGGCTGCCATCGATAACCGGCCAGAGCGGTTGTGTGGGGTGGGTGATATTACGAAATGACGCCACCGCCGCGTTTTTACCCGTGGTTCCGGTAATATCGCCGGGTCGGAGCTGTACCGGTAGCTCACGGTTAGTGCAGGTTAGCGAGACGGAAACCACCTCACTGTCGAGCAGCGAAGCCTCCGGGGCGCTGCCGTCGGCGTGGATAAAGGCCAGCGCATGATTAAATCCCCGGTGAAACAGCGAAGTTTTTGTCCGGTGCTGCCAGTACACCACCTCGCGTTTACGGCTGTATTCCATCTGGTGATTGAAACTCTCAAAGGCAGGCCACTGGCGTGCGGCCTGTGTTGTCACTGGACGTCCCGTATCTTTTTTCCTGAACATATCCTGCGTCTGACTCACCACGCTGTTGACGGAAAAAATATCGTAATGATCCGGATAATGGCGACTGGGTATCAGGGGATAATCCGCCTGCCTGTTGTCCAGCGAAATGACTTCGGCGTGGTGAAAGAAAAGATTGATGGCGGGTGCGCAATACAAACGCAGGGAGTCGCGACGCAACCGGATATCTGCGGGTAAAGGGCGCGAAAAACGCAGCCGCAGGGTAAAACTGTTCGCCAGTAACCCGACGGGTAGCGCCGGAATACCGCAGGCGTCGAAAAATAGGAAACTGTCAGTGTAGCAGAAATATTCCTGGAGGATACGGTAGCCGCTGTGGACATTGCCGGGCCAGGGCAGCATGGCATCTTGCGGCTGAAAACCCACGGCTTTGAGCATAAACTCAGGAAGCCAGATGGTCTGGTCACCGATAACCAGCTCCGCGCTCTGAAGGTATTCGCAGAACCATAAATAAAGCTGGTAGCGGGTATAGTTATCATCGTTGCCCAGCCAGAAGCGCAGCTTATTCAAATCCAGGGTCGCGAAATCGGTGCCTGGTGCGACGGTAAACGTTATGTCGATGATACCATTACGGGGCGTGCTGTGATCCTCAACGCTACCCACCTGGACGGGGAGTAACCAGATATCCCGGCAGAGCGTAAACGTGCAGGGAGGCGCCACATCCGGTTCTGCACCTGCGTTAATGGAGAGTACCTGCTCCCCCCCGGCAATCCCTGCACCTGTTATGAATTGCTCATTACGGGGGATCCGTACCGGCACAGAGGTTTTATCCATGTCCGGCGTATATTCGATCAGCGTCATCGACGGAACCGGACGCAGGTAGTTAGGCCACAGCATCCGGATTAACCCGTGCGTCAGTTCGGGGAATTCATCCTCGATTTTCTGGCGCAGGCTGCCGGTCAGGAAAGCCACGCCTTCCAGCAGGCGTTCAATATCCGGGTCAGCTCCTTTTTCGGACAGAAAACGGGCGAGATGCGGCTTTTCGGTCGCCAGCAGTTTACTTAGCTGCCGCAGATAATCCAGTTCCTGCTGGTAATAGCGTTCTTCAAATTCCATTCTGTTAAACCACCCGGTAATGCTGGCTGCCGTCCGGTGCCATATCAAACTCAAGCACGTCGTCGATATCGTTGAATGTCACCCAGGCGGTGATATGAAAGGTCATATCCTGCGGGCCGGTCGTCTGTGGAAGCAACGCCCGGACCTCAGTGTGTGAAATTCGGGGTTCATAGCGCTCAATGCACTGCACGATGGCCAGGCTCATGGCGCTGCGATAATTGTCTGCCCCTTCCGGCTCTTCAATGCCCAAGTCCGGGGTGCCCCGGCAACTGCCGGAGCGGGTGTTCAGAATATGTCGCAGGCTCTGGCGAATGGACTGCCTGAACGCATCCATATTGCTGCCTCCCCGCCAGTTTCTGACCGGAGGGGATTCCATACGCTCAAACAGCGTTCCGGCAGGCCTTTCGCGCTCCGGTATCACTTATCTAACCGCCCGACCAGAGACAGTTCAAACGACGCCCCCATATATTTAAAATGGGGGCGAGCGAAGATGGCTGCCCGGTACCAGCCCGGTTCACCATCCACCTCATACACCTCAACCCGTGCGCCGCGCAGGGGTTTACGGCTGCGAACATCCGCTGGTGGATTTTCCTGGTCTGCCACATACTGGCGAATCCAGACGTTCAGTTCACGCTCCAGATCGCTTCTTTCTTTCCACGAACCAAGCTGTTCACGCTGCAATACTTTGATGTAGTGGGCGAGACGGCTGATAATGAACAGATAGGGTAACTGCGTTCCCAGCTTGTAGTTGGTTTCCGCATCTTTACCAGGAAAATGTTTGGGCTTTTGCACGGAGTTTGCCGAGAAAAATGCCGCATTATCGCTGTTTTTACGCATGGTCAGGGTGATAAAACCCTCTTCGGCCAGTTCAAATTCACGGCGGTCGGTGATCAGTACCTCCGTGGGAATTTTGGCCTGAATTTGCCCCATTGCCTCATATAAATGTACCGGCAGATCCTTCACCGCCCCGCCACTTTGCGGCCCGATGATGTTGGGCGCCCAGCGGTATTTTGCGAAGCTGTCGGCGACATTGCTGGCCAGCATCCATGCGGTATTGCCCCAGAGATAATGTTCGTGATCGCGACTGACATCTTCGGCGTAGTTGAAGCTTTTGACCGGATTCTCAGTGGCGGAATAGGGCTGTCTGAGCAGAAAACGCGGTGCAGTCAGTCCTAAATAACGGGAATCTTCGGAGTCACGCAGGGCGCGCCATTTGGTATAGGCCGGGCTTTCAAAGATGGCATAGAGATCTTTAATATTCGGCAGCTCGGTCCAGGAATTCAGTCCCATAAACTCCGGCGATACAGAAGAAAGGAACGGGGCGTGGGACATCGCGCCGACTGCACTGACATAGTTCAGCAGTTTCATGTCCGGTGCCGTATTTTTGAACTCATAAGCGCCTAATATGGCTGCAATGGGTTCACCGCCAAACTGCCCGAATCCGGAGGCGTAAACGTGTTTGTAGAAGCCGGACTGGGTAATTTCAGGGGCAAATTCAAAATCTTCGAGCAATTCGCTTTTTGTGACGTGGAGGATATTAACTTCAATATTTTCACGGAAATCAACGCGATCAACAAGGGTCTTCATTGAACGCCAGAAGGATTCCACCTGCTGGAATGCCGGGGCGTGAATAATGGCATCCATCTGGCGGCTGATACGGGTATCAATATCCGCAATCATGCCGTCCACAGCCAGTTTGTTAACGGGTTCAGCAGGTGTGCTGGATTGCAGAATACTGGCAATGAACGCCGTTACGCCCTGGCGGGCAATGTCATAACCGTCAGCGCCGGGCTGGATACGGGTCTGCGCCATGATTTCATCAAGCAATGACGGGGTATGGCACTCCTGCGCCCTGCTACCGGAAACGAGTTCCTCTTCGTGTAAAGACATACTGAAAATCCTTCTGTTGATCGGTATTTCTGCGGGCAGTGCCACCGTTACCGGGGGGGGTTCGCCAGCTTGACATCGTCTGCCGGAAATCACCCTTATGGATGATCCCGTCCATCAGATAGCCATTACGGCGATCGAGTCTGGTGACTAAGGCATCCACTGCACCATGATTTGTGTCGTGCGCGGTACCTGATAAAAAGGGCAACCAGAGGAACGCCTGTTTAATGGCCTCATCAGATAACAGGGAAACTCCGGTCTCTTCTTTGCGCTTGCACGCGGCCATCTTATGAATCCCCTAACTGAACGAAACCGCTGGCTACTTACCTTCCGCCTGGCTGATTTCCCGGAGCAGTTGTTCGCGGGTTTCTTCATTTTCCAGCAGCGCCTGAATCTGTGCGCGGAATGCTGGAAGATTGCCCAATGGCCCCTTCAGGGCGGTCAGCGCTTCGCGCAGTACCAGCAACTTTTTCACCTCCGGAACCTGCCTTGCGACGCTGTCCGGCGAAAAATCGTTCAGGGATTTAATCTCCAGGGAAATATTCATCTCTTCATCCGCTTTTGCGTCGTCCTTCAGCTTTGCCGGGACGGCAAAATTAAGGCTGATAGCGGCCTCGGCCATGACAGAGTTAAAGGAATGTTTGTCGATGGAAACCATCTGACGCTCATCCAGCGGTGCGGTTTCCTGCGTGTTGCCGGTATCGCCCACAATCAGCATATTAAGGGGCAATTCCACCTCGGAAGGCTCGCCATCAGTTTTTGGTACATAAGAAATATTAATGCGTTCTTTGGGTGCAACGCTGCTGCTGTAATTTTTACTCATAAAAATAATCCATCAGGTTGTGTTACGTATCCGGTCTCTCCGTACAGACTGTGAAGCGACGATATGTTTCAGTTATAAACAGCTATGGGGGAGCATTCTACTCGGGTGAAATAATTTGAAAAGCACTTTTTTCGAATGAAAGAGAGGAGTATTCTTCCCGTATCTGATTAATTTCAGGGGGCTGCTCGCTATGTTTAATTGTGTTTTTGATAAGTATTGAATATTTTATTTGTTGTTTAAATTGATGATTTTTAAGTGTTTTTGTATTGAGTGTATGTGTGTGGTGAATGTGTTTTTGGGAGAGGTATTTGTGGTGTTTATCTTTGCAGATGGAATAAAAGGAAAAACATGTTAATAGCTTTGTTAAATCAATAAAAGAAAGAGAATATAATATTATTCATGATTCATTATTGCCTGAGTGGAATTGATGTTGGGTGTGTGCCAATACATATTGGTATTTTTACATGGCTATCTGTACGTATAATATAAAACTGGTTGTACATTTGCACAGTATTAAAATGGATAAATTTTTCTTATTAAAAAAGATGTGGCATTGCACAAACTGATTAATTCGTGCTCTGCGCATTTCAGCCTGTCGGAGAAAACCGGCAGGAGCCTGTAAGTCGTCATCGATAATCAACAAGGAGTTTACAAATGCCTACACCGTGTTACATCTCAATTGCGGGGCAGACCCAGGGGAACATTACTGCGGGTGCCTTTACCGCAGATTCTGTTGGCAACATCTACGTGCAGGGCCACGAAGATGAAATGCTGGTGCAGGAGTTTCTGCACAATGTGACTGTCCCGACCGATCCGCAGTCCGGTCAGCCAAGCGGCCAGCGTGCCCACAAACCGTTCATCTTTACCGTGGCGCTGAACAAAGCCGTCCCGCTGATGTACAACGCGCTGGCGTCCGGTGAAATGCTACCGAAAGTGGAAATGCATTGGTGGCGTACCAGCATCGAAGGCAAGCAGGAACACTACTTCACCACCCGTCTGACTGACGCGACCATTGTGGATATGAATCTGCATATGCCGCACTGCCAGGACCCGACGCAGCGTGAGTTCACGCAACTGCTGGCGGTAAAACTGGCCTACCGCAAAATCGAATGGGAACACGTCAAGTCCGGCACCTCTGGTGCCGATGACTGGCGTGCGCCGCTGGAAGCATAAATGTGTGTTCACAGCATCCCGCCCTTACGGGCAGGATGCTGTTTTTGGTTGTGCCGGAAATAAAAATCAGTGTCAGTAAGGGGTTACGTTTTTACGGGAGATGGCGGACGCCGGAAACTTCGGCGGTAGCGTGCCTGCACGCAAGCGTAACGCTGTACTGCCACCGACGCAGTCCGGCATGGTTTATTTTTTCTGTTCATCCGGGAGGCACTTATGTCAACAGGATTACGTTTCACACTGGAGGTGGATGGTCTGCCGCCGGATGCGCTGGCGGTGGTTTCTTTTCACCTGAACCAGTCGCTCTCCATGCTGTTTTCCCTCGATATCTCGCTGGTCAGCCAGCAACTTCCCACTATCGACTTCGCCCAGGTACTGGAAAAAACGGTGCACCTGAAAATCTGGCAGGGCACGGAGATAAAGCGCCGGGTTAAAGGTCTGGTGACTTTTTTTGAGCAGGGTGAAAACGACAGCCACCAGACGCTGTACAGAATGAAAGTGCGCCCGGCGTTGTGGCGAGCGGGGCTGAGAAAAAACTCCCGCATTTTCCAGAACGAAGACATCAAAAGCATCCTGGGCACGATAGTGCAGGAAAACGGCGTGACGGAGTGGAGTCCGCTGTTCAGCGAACCGCATCCGGTGCGTGAGTTCTGCGTACAGTATGGCGAAACGGATTATGATTTTCTGGCACGGATGGCGGCGGAAGAGGGCATCTTTTTTTACGAAGAACATGCTGTGAAAAGCGATGACCAGAGCCTGGTGCTGTGCGACACGGTCCGCTTCCTGCCGGAAGCCTTTGACATCCCCTGGAACCCGAACACGCGCACCGAAGTCAGCACCCCCTGTATCAGCCAGTTTCGCCACAGCGCGCAGATACGCCCCTCTTCCGTGATAGCCAAAGACTACACCTTCAAACGCCCCGGCTGGGCGGGGCGCTTTGAGCACGAGGGGGAAAATCTGGATTACCAGCGCACGCAGTATGAGGTGTTTGATTATCCGGGACGCTTTAAGGGAGAGCACGGTAAGAATTTTGCCCGCTGGCAGACGGAAGGCTGGCGTAACAGTGCGGAAATAGCACGGGGAAAAAGCCGTTCCCCGGAGATATGGCCGGGGCGGCGTATCCGGCTGACGGGGCACCCGCAGGGCAGCCTGAACCGGGAGTGGCAGGTGGTGATAAGCGAATTGCGCGGCAGTCAGCCGCAGGCTGTGCCGGGGCAGCGCCATGCGGGCACAACCATTGAAAACCACTTTGTAGTGATACCGGCAGACCGGACATGGCGGCCGCAGCCATTACCAAAACCGTCGGTCGACGGCCCGCAGTCAGCGGTGGTGACGGGGCCGGAGGGAGAGGAAATCTTCTGTGACGAGCATGGCCGGGTACGGGTGAAGTTCAACTGGGACAGATACAACCCGGCGAACCAGGACAGTTCGTGCTGGATACGGGTGGTACAGGCGTGGGCGGGGCCGGGGTTCGGCAACCTGGCAATACCACGTGTGGGCCAGGAGGTGATAGTGGACTTCCTGAATGGCGACCCGGACCAGCCGATAATCATGGGCAGAACGTACCATGCGGATAACCCGCCGCCGGGGGGGCTACCGGGAACGAAGACGCAGATGACCATCCGTTCAAAAACCTATAAAGGCAGCGGCTATAACGAACTGATGTTCGAGGACAAGACGGGAAATGAGCTGTTGTCGATGCACGCGCAGAAAGACATGAAGACCGAGGTGCTCAATGATCAGTGTACGACCATCACCCGAAATCAAAGCCTGACGGTAGGTAATAACCGGCTGAAGGTTATTACTGCCGATGAAGATGTAAAAATTGACGGGCATCAGGCGATAAACATCAGACAGTTTCAGAATGTGAATGTAAAGACCGATGTTACCTGTTTCAACGGCGGGGACAGGGTTGTGCAAAGTGCCGGAAGTGTGGTGATTGGCTCAGGGACAATGATACGCCTGGAGTGCGGCAACAGCGCACTGGAACTGCACGCCGGAGGGGTTATTAACCTGAAAGGTACTGCATTCAATATTGTCGCGGAAAAAAACAGTCTCATTACCACGGGGTCAGCTATTCTCGGCCTGAATCCTGGGGGGGACGCACCCAAAATTGGTGTAGTAGGGGACAATCATAAAAAGAATGTAACCAGTGTTATCGACAAACTGTTCCCTGAGAAGCCAGGAGGCGGGAAATGAATGACGTTTACCGAATGAATGAAGGTCATCTGACGCTTGCCGGGGAAGGGTGGCTTGACTGCACCATGCAGGTGATCCGCAATACCCGAACTCATGCGTCGCTGGTTATCACCCGTGCTTATATTGCCGGAGACAGGACATTTGATGAGGAACTGGAATATCAGTGGGCGCAGGTCAGCGCGCAGATTGAAAACTACCATCAGATGCCTCCGGATATCATCACACTGCCCCTGTTACCTGACTGCCCGGCGCGGGAAATAACGGCGACATATCTGCGTGAGCCACATACCTGCTATCAGCGGCAGGCGGCCGTTTTGCTGCCGGAACGTCGCTTGCTGATGCTGACCTGTACTGCGCTGAATCTCTTCGGAAAAGAGGAAGAGCTCTTCTGGCAGCAGGTTAAAAATACACTGGCTATGGACTGACGTCGCGCAGGAGGCATTTTTCGATGGGGAATTTAGCTCATGCCGCCCGGCAGGGCGACGATATCATTCATACTAGTATTCTGGCTGATGTGCTGGGTGGTTTTTTCGAAGCGGCTGTTTGTGTGGCTGTTGGGGCTGTGGTTATTGCCTGTGCTGCACCGCTGGCAGCAGCGGCTGCGACGGCTGCCGGAGTTTCAGCCGCAACAATGGCTGCGACGGCTGCCGCAGCCGGAACCTGTACGGCTGCGGGACTTGTCGGAGGACTGACCGTCACAATATCCGGCGCAGGCGACCTGGTTGAAGATATCGCGCAGGGCGCGGCGAATTTTATTTCACCTCCGTCGCCACAGGGAAAAATTGCCACGGGTTCTGAGAATGTGCAGACCAATGATTTACCCGCTGCCCGTGCAGCGGGACGCCTGATGACTGAAGCAGAAAATGCAGCACGCGAAAAACTCGAGGCTGAAGAGAAAAAGCGGCAGGAGGAGGCAGAAGCCCGGATGTCCACGGGCATGAAGGTACTGAATATGGTGGGTAACCTGTTCAGCTACGGCGAAGCTTTTTTGGGGCAGATGTTTAATCCCGTAGTGGCGGGGCCATCTGGTGGGGTGGTGGAAGCGCCGAATGATGTTGTTGACTGTCATAAACATCCCCCGCAACCAATACAGTATCTGGCTGAAGGATCATCCCAGGTCAGCATCAACGATTTACCGGCTGTACGCGCCGGAGACAGAACCACCTGTGGAGGAACGGTATCAACGGCGGTGTCACCCAATGTGATTATCGGCGGTAAATCGGTGGTTGTTCGCCCGATCCATAATGGCAAAGTACCGGGCGTGGAAGCCGCCCTGCTGGTGCTGTCGCTGCTCACCTGTAAACCCACTAAGTTACTGAAAGAACTTCCCTGTATGTTTATGGGAATGGCGGCAGCAATGCTTGCCAGCAAGGTCGGTGAGTCCATACATGCGTTGTGGAATCCGGTGCATGCTGCGACAGGTGCCAAGGTTCTCAGCGGGGATGAGGATCTGGACTTTGAGCTTCCCGCCCGCTTTCCGCTACGCTGGCAGCGTATCTATAACAGCCGTAACAGGGATGATGGCCTGTTTGGCCGGGGCTGGCGGACAGCCTTTGAAACCCGTGTTGTCAGGGAGGCTGAATACACCTGCTTTTATGATGAAGGCGGGCGGGAACTCCGTTTTATCTGCCCGGAGCCGGGAGAGGCAGGTTTCAGTCCTGATGAAGGATTATTGTTTGCGCAGAATGAGCAGGGGTTGATCGTTATTGGTAATCTGGATGGTTCTGAGTGGCGACTCTATGTTCCACATCCGTCAAAGCCGGAACATCTGCGACTGCTGATGCTGTCCGATGAATACGGTAATGGGCTGCAACTCCATTATGACGAACAGGATCGTCTGCACGCCATTACGGATACCGAAGAAAGCCTGAGGATAGTACTGCACTACCAGAATTCGCAATTCCCACAACGTCCGACCCGGATCGCAGAACAAACAGCCTCCACTGACAGCCACACCGGTGAACCCGTACAGCGGTTGCTGATGCGCTACGACTATACTTCCCAGGGGCATCTATGTCGCGTAACGGATGCGGACGGGGTGTGTCTGCGCGAGTTTGATTATACAGCCGAAACGCTGATGAGCGGACACCGGATGCCGGGCGGCGCATATTATCGCTATCGGTGGCAGCCATTCAGTGATGGCTGGCGGGTGGTGGAGTATGACGCCACCAGTGGTGAAAATGCTCGGATTGACTATGACATGACGCAGCGTGTGACCACCGTGACTCACGGCGGAGGGCTGACTCACCGGCATGAGTGGAATGACCGCTATCTGGTGGAAAAATATACCGATGAAGCCGGACAACACTGGTGCTATGAATGGAATGAAAACGATCTTCTGTCCCGTACTGTTGATCCCTCCGGGGCCGTCAGGGAATATCACTATGATAATGCAGGTAATCTGACGGCAGAGACCGATCCCCTGGGGGGAACGGTATGTACCCGCTGGCACGAAGAGCGGGCGCTGCCTGCACAAGTCACCGGGCCTGACGGGAGCACGTATCAGTATTTTTATGATGAGCATTTTGGGCTATGCGCGGTGATTGATGCGCTGGGACAGTGCTGTTACTACCAGCGTGATGCCTGGGGACAGGTTACGGCGTTCACGGATGAGAAAGGCGGTGTGCAACGGTTGACTTATAATGCACGCGGGCAGGTCAGCAGTGCGCAGGACTGTTCAGGTAAAACGACGCAGTACCGCTATGATGAGGCTTACCGACTGGCGGAAGAGACGGATGCCGCGGGAGAGAGTACGCATTATGAATACAGCCCGGCCGGGCGACTGGTGAAGGTACTCCGCGCTGAAGGCCATGTAACCAGCCTGAGCTGGACGCCACAGGGGCAACCAGAAA
>NZ_JAOWED010000017.1:0-154336 GCF_030334285.1 Citrobacter sp. Cf087 | reverse complement strand
AATTGCAGAAAAATGACTGACTGCTGCATTCCACAGCAAAACCCCGCCTTATACCCATTTACGCACAGAGTTATCCACAATCGTAAGCAAATTATCTGTCAGCGTCCCTGAAAAAGGAGAGAACCGGTATGAAAACTTCTATATAGAAAGAAATTCACTCTACGCTATATAAAGAAGAAGGGCTGACAACTTAAGCTCCATAATCCCTACCACCTTTGAATTACGCCCCCCATCAGGCGATAATACCCGCACAAACCGTGATTTCAGGACCGTGATGAGACACTCACTGCAACGTACTGCTATACGCAAACGCCCGATGAAGCTTGGCACCACCGTGATCCTCATGGTTAGTGCAGTTCTCTTCTCCGTGCTGCTTGTCGTTCATCTGATTTATTTCTCGCAAATTAGCAACATGACGCGCGATGCGTTAGCGAGTAAAGCGCTTGCCGTCGCGCGAACGTTGGCCAACTCTCCGGAGATCCGCCAGGGACTAATGAAAAAGCCCGAGGAAAGCGGTATTCAGGCGATTGCCCAGGCGGTGAATAAGAGCAACGATTTTTTGTTCATCGTCGTCACCGATATGCAAAGCATTCGTTACTCCCATCCCGAAGCACAGCGAATCGGCCAGCCATTTAAAGGCGATGACATTTTGCTGGCCCTGCAAGGTAAAGAGAATGTCGCCATTAATCGCGGATTTCTGGCTAAAGCCCTACGGGTATTCACCCCTATATACGACGAACATCACCAGCAAATTGGCGTGGTGGCGATCGGTCTTGAGCTAAGCAGAGTTGCTGAACAGATCAATAACAGCCGCGGCAGCATCATCTGGTCAATCTTATTTGGCGTGCTGGTTGGGCTGCTCGGTACATGGATATTCGTTAAGGTCCTCAAGCGCATTCTGTTTGGTCTGGAACCTTATGAAATCTCCAATCTGTTCGAACAACGCCAGGCGATGCTGCACTCTATAAAGGAAGGTGTCATTGCCGTTGACGAGTGCGGTGAAGTGACGCCGATTAACCAAGCTGCGCAGGAGCTGCTGGATTATCACAAATCACAAGATGATGCCCAACTCTCCACGCTCAGCCATGCGTGGTCACAAGTGGTCGATTTTTCACAAGTACTACATGACGGAACGCCGCGCCGCGATGAAGAGATCATGGTGAAGGATCGGCTACTCTTAATTAACACGGTCCCGGTACTCAGCAACGGTAAAATCATCGGCGCCATTTCAACCTTCAGAGATAAGACTGAAGTCCGAAAGTTAATGCAACGCCTGGACGGTATGGTCAACTATGCCGATGCACTTCGTGAACGATCCCACGAATTCATGAATAAATTGCACGTGATTCTGGGATTATTGCATCTGAAAAGTTATAAGCAGCTTGAAAATTACATCCTAAAGACCGCGAACAATTATCAGGAAGAAATTGGCTCACTGTTAGGAAAAATAAAATCTCCGGTGATCGCAGGATTTTTACTCAGTAAGATTAATCGCACATCTGATTTAGGCCATAGCCTGGTCATCAGCAATGAAAGCCAGCTACCGGAGAATAACAACGAAGATCAGGTGGCGGTGCTGATTACCGTTCTGGGGAATCTGATTGAAAACGCCCTGGAGGCGCTAGGTCAAGAACCTGGTGGTGAGATCAGCGTATCCTTGCATTATCGACACGGCTGGTTGCATTGCGAAGTGAATGACGATGGTCCGGGGATCGCCCCCGAAAACATTGAGCACATCTTTGAGAAGGGCGTTTCGTCAAAAGGAACCGAACGGGGCGTAGGTTTAGCGCTTGTTAAACAACAGGTTGAAAACGTTGGCGGCAATATATCCGTCGAGTCTGAACCTGGGATCTTCACCCAATTTTTTGTACAGTTACCGTGGAATGGTGAGAGGGCCAGCAGATGATCAATGTCTTAATTGTCGATGACGATGCAATGGTAGCGGAATTAAACCGTCGTTATGTCGCGCAACTCTCCGGTTTTCACTGCTGCGGCACAGCCTCCACGCTGGAGAAAGCAAAAGAGATAATCTTTCATAGCGGTCATCATATCGATCTGATTTTGCTAGATATTTATATGCAAAAAGAAAACGGCCTGGACCTGCTACCGGTTCTGCACAGTGAAGGTTGCAAGTGCGATGTCATCGTCATCTCTTCTGCAGCCGATGCCACCACCATTAAAGATTCACTTCACTACGGCGTCGTTGACTACTTGATCAAACCTTTCCAGGCGTCCCGGTTTGAAGAGGCGCTCACCGGCTGGCTACAGAAAAAAACTGAGATGGAAAAGCATCAGTACTATGAACAGTCTGAGCTTGACCAGTTGATTCACGGCAGCTCCTCCAATGAACAAGAAACGCGGCGCTTACCCAAAGGATTAACGCCACAAACGTTACGCACGTTGTGCCAGTGGATTGATGAGCACCAGGATCAGGAGTTCTCCACGGATGAGCTGGCTAACGAGGTCAATATCTCGCGCGTCTCTTGCCGTAAATACCTTATCTGGCTCGTCAATTGTCACATCTTATTTACCAGCATCCATTATGGCGTGACCGGCAGACCTGTTTATCGTTATCGCGTGCAGGCTGAACACTACTCATTGCTTAAACAATATTGCCAATAAATACACTTGGGATTATTTGTTATTTGAAAGTAACAATTATTAAAATAATGAAAAATCCCTATTTCACCAGCTGACACTGCAAAATTATAAATTTGCGTTAGATCAAATATATTTGTATCCGGCATGTTAAATGTATTATTTTAATATTGACAAACATCACACTGTTTTTAATTTCAAAATCGCTAACAAAAGTTAATTAAGTATTATCTAACTCGCAGAGTGTGTATTTTTACCCATAAAGGATTAGTCTGAAATTAACCAGACATACAAAATCTAGACTGGTAGCAATGGAGACCATGCTACGTACCATGGACACCGTACATTTTTGTGAGCAAATAAAAGTATCCGCACGCCGACTTCATCACATCATGAAATGGCGTGACCGTGATCACATAAATAACCCACTCACTCATTCTGTCGGTGGTTCATGTAATAGCGGAAAACGCAAAATAGATAAATTACAGCGTCAACCGCGGCTCTCCATGTTCAGCTCTGCTTCCCATCGCCTGAGGATTCTCTCCTCTGATCAAAGCCACAGAAAAAACCAAATATCGCCATAACTTTAAAAAAAATTCTAGCAAGACATTTGAACATTAATCGCAAATACGGACATATCGAATACTGACCATTTTTTGATGCTTATTCTGGCAAAAAAGAATGTGGCACAGATCCATTTTTCAAAAAATTGACTGGGTTTTTCGCGAGGGTAAATAAAATGTTATTTAGTATACAACTTCTCATAATATTAATATGTTTGTTTTATGGTGCCAGAAAGGGCGGTATCGCGCTGGGTTTATTAGGCGGTATCGGCCTGGTCATTCTGGTTTTCGTTTTCCATCTCCAGCCGGGTAAACCACCTGTAGATGTCATGCTGGTTATTATTGCCGTGGTGGCCGCATCGGCAACCTTACAAGCCTCCGGCGGTCTTGACGTTATGCTGCAAATCGCTGAAAAGCTGCTGCGCCGTAACCCAAAATATGTTTCCATCGTCGCACCTTTCGTTACCTGCACCCTGACGATTCTCTGCGGTACAGGGCACGTGGTATACACCATCCTGCCAATCATTTATGACGTTGCCATTAAGAACAATATTCGCCCGGAACGTCCGATGGCGGCGAGTTCTATCGGTGCGCAGATGGGGATTATCGCCAGCCCGGTTTCTGTAGCCGTTGTGTCACTGGTAGCAATGCTGGGTAACGTAACGTTTGAAGGCAAGCATCTCGAATTCCTCGACCTGCTCAGCATCACCATCCCGTCTACCCTGTTGGGTATCCTGGCGATCGGTATCTTCAGTTGGTTCCGTGGTAAAGATCTGGATAAAGATGAAGAGTTCCAGAAGTTCATTTCTGTACCTGAAAACCACAACTATGTGTATGGCGATACCGCCACGCTGTTAGACAAAAAGCTGCCGAAAAGCAACTGGCTGGCCATGTGGATCTTCCTTGCCGCTATCGCCGTTGTTGCCGTACTCGGCGCGTTCTCTGAGCTGCGCCCTACCTTTAGCGGCAAACCACTGTCAATGGTGCTGGTTATCCAGATGTTCATGCTGCTGACCGGTGCGCTGATTATTATCCTGACGAAGACCAATCCCGCTTCAATATCTAAAAACGAAGTCTTCCGTTCCGGTATGATCGCGATTGTGGCGGTGTACGGTATTGCCTGGATGGCCGAAACAATGTTCGGCGCGCACATGACAGAAATCGAAGGTGTGCTGGGCAATATGGTGAAAGAGTATCCGTGGGCCTATGCAATTGTTCTGCTGCTGGTATCCAAATTTGTAAACTCCCAGGCAGCAGCGCTGGCAGCGATTGTTCCGGTCGCACTGGCAATCGGGGTTGATCCAGCGTACATCGTGGCTTCCGCTCCGGCATGTTACGGTTACTACATTCTGCCGACCTACCCGAGCGACCTGGCGGCTATTCAGTTTGACCGCTCTGGCACCACCCACATCGGCCGCTTCGTTATCAACCACAGCTTCATTCTGCCTGGTTTGATCGGCGTAAGCGTATCCTGTGTCTTTGGTTGGATCTTCGCCGCAATGTACGGTTTCCTGTAATCACAGTTCGCGTGCCGTCCGCGTTGGTACGGCACGCCACCATTAAGACACAGAGAATTTTAAAATTCCTGAGAAAAATGAAAAGGCTGGAAGCAAATGTCAAAAGTTGAATTCACTTACCAGGCGGCTTTCCCACTGGGGGAAGACAAAACTGAGTACTACCTGCTGACATCCGATCACGTCAGTGTCGGCGAGTTTGAAGGCGAAACAATCCTGAAAGTAGCTCCTGAAGCACTTACGCTACTGGCCCAACAAGCCTTCCACGATGCCTCCTTCATGCTCCGCCCAGAACACCAACAGCAAGTAGCCTCAATTCTCCATGATCCCGAAGCCAGCGAAAACGATAAGTACGTAGCGCTGCAGTTCCTGAGAAACTCCGAAATCGCCGCCAAAGGCGTGTTGCCAACCTGCCAGGACACCGGTACGGCAATTATCATGGGTAAAAAAGGTCAGCGCGTTTGGACCGGCGGCGGCGATGAAGCGGCCCTCTCCAAAGGCGTATTTAATACCTATATTGAAGATAACCTGCGCTACTCGCAAAACGCGGCGCTGGATATGTACAAAGAAGTGAATACCGGCACCAACCTGCCCGCACAAATCGATCTGTACAGCGTGGACGGTGACGAATACAAATTCCTGTGCGTGGCCAAAGGCGGCGGCTCAGCCAACAAAACCTATCTGTATCAGGAAACCAAAGCGCTGCTGACTCCCGGCAAACTGAAAAACTTCCTGGTTGAGAAAATGCGCACGCTGGGTACTGCAGCTTGCCCGCCGTATCACATCGCATTCGTCATTGGCGGGACGTCAGCGGAAAGTACCCTTAAAACGGTGAAACTGGCCAGCACACACTACTATGACGCGCTGCCGACTGAAGGTAATGCTCACGGCCAGGCGTTCCGCGATCTGCAACTAGAACAGGAACTGCTGATCGAGGCACAGAAACTCGGCCTTGGCGCTCAATTTGGCGGGAAATACTTCGCACATGATATCCGCGTGATCCGCCTGCCTCGCCACGGCGCATCCTGCCCGGTTGGTATGGGCGTTTCTTGCTCCGCAGACCGTAATATTAAAGCCAAGATTAACCGCGAAGGGATCTGGATTGAAAAACTGGAACATAACCCAGGTCAGTACATTCCGGAATCTCTGCGCCAGGCGGGTGAAGGTGAAGTGGTTAAAGTTGACCTTAACCGCCCGATGAAAGAGATCCTCGCCCAGCTCTCTCAGTACCCGGTTTCTACTCGTCTGTCACTGAGCGGTACTATCATTGTCGGTCGTGACATTGCCCACGCGAAGTTAAAAGAACGTATTGAGTCCGGCGAAGGTTTACCGCAGTACGTGAAAGATCATCCGATCTACTACGCGGGTCCGGCCAAAACGCCTGCAGGCTATCCGTCCGGTTCTTTAGGCCCAACCACCGCGGGTCGTATGGACTCCTACGTTGACCTGTTGCAGTCTCACGGCGGCAGCATGATCATGTTGGCGAAAGGTAACCGTAGCCAGCAGGTGACTGACGCCTGCCACAAACACGGCGGCTTCTACTTAGGCAGCATCGGTGGTCCGGCAGCGGTACTGGCGCAGCAGAGTATTAAGCATCTGGAATGCGTGGAATACCCGGAGCTGGGAATGGAAGCTATCTGGAAAATCGAAGTAGAAGATTTCCCTGCTTTCATCCTGGTCGATGACAAAGGCAACGATTTCTTCCAGCAAATCGTCAGCAAACAATGCGCTAACTGCGCGAAGTAACCCATTCGGCCCGGCACTGGACTGGCACTAAATTTTTGGCGTCAGTCCAGCGATCCCCCCGGGCCAACTTTATCCCCCCATTTACTGGTATTGAATTTTTGCCGTTCACAGGGAATAGTGACCTTTTCCATTACGTGTGAATTCGCAATGCTCCGCACTCTGAACCCCACAATCTTGCACACTGGCGCAGTATTCCTGGCGCTGATCCTTATCTACACCGGTATCTCTGCCTCGGAGAAAATCACCTGGCTGATGGAAGTCACGCCGGTCATTATTGTCGTCCCGCTGTTGCTGGCTACCATGAAGCAGTACCCATTGACGCCGCTGCTTTATACGTTGATTTTCTTGCACGCCATCATTCTGATGGTAGGCGGGATGTATACCTACGCCAAAGTTCCCGTCGGTTTTCAGGTTCAGGAATGGCTGGATCTCAGTCGTAACCCCTATGACAAGTTGGGTCACTTCTTCCAGGGGCTGGTACCAGCCCTGACGGCAAGAGAGATTTTAGTGCGCGGCAATATTGTCCGTGGTCGTAAGATGCTGGCATTTTTAGTCTGCTGCGTAGCACTGGCGATTAGCGCAATGTATGAACTGATCGAGTGGTGGGCAGCGCTGGCAATGGGACAAGGTGCGGAAGACTTCCTTGGCACGCAGGGTGACCCGTGGGATACCCAGTCGGACATGTTCTGCGCCCTGCTCGGCGCGTTAACAACGATCCTCGCGTTGGCAGGCTGGCACAATCGGCAGTTGAAAACGGCCGGAGAGCGCTAACGCTTCTCCGGCAATCTGCGCTACCTACTGCGATACTTGATAACCAGAATCGGCAAGGCGAACAACAGTGTCAGAAAGTTCGCCATGCTGACAGCGGTATCTTCAATCAATAACCCATAAGCCAGCCACAACACCAGCCCGCACACAAACATCACATACATTAAACCGGAGATACCCTGGGTGTTGCGGGTGGTAATAACCTTAATCGCCTGCGGCAAAAAAGAGAGCGTCGTCAGCGTTGCCGCCAGATAGCCAATCCAGGAATGCCACTCCATAGCTAGGCCTTCACATCGCTGGCCACTACCACCGGAATCTCCGGAGTATTCGACTGTTTGACGGGCGACGGCACTTTTCGGTACTTATCCAGCAGGTGGATCTGAATCTTACGCAGCATATCGCCATTCAACCGGTAGTAACGGAAATAGAGCACCAGTGTCACAACGAAAAAAAGCGTGGGCAGCGCGATCATGATGAACTGCATGCCGAGGATGGTCTCAGCAGATTGCGTCGCATTCGGAACATAACCAATCAATCCCAGCACCACCGCAATAAAGAAAGCGGAAAACGCCGAGCCACCTTTGACCACCATTGTCTGCACGGCATAGGCAATACTCTCGCAGCGGACGTTAAACTTGTATTCACCGTAATCTACGGTGTCCGCCACCATAATCACCTGCAGTACCCAGAACAGCGCCGTACCAATGTTCAGAAGGATCCCTGCGGTAACAATCAGGAAAGTATTGTGGAATGCCCCCAGAGCCATAATCAGCAATACGCCTGCGCTGAGAACTGGCATAACCGAAGCGCCAGCCCACAGTACCCGGCGAGAAAGCGCCTTTGACAGACGGGGAAAGAGAATCAATGTCAGCAAGTTAGCTGCTCCGGCATAGGAGAGGTAGTATGGGAAAAGGTCAGCATCACCCACCACGTAGGTGAAGTAGTAAATCGCAAAACCTGTAATGATATTGGACGCCACGTTGTAAGCCAGCGCCATCCCCAGCAGGCAGGAAAGCTGATCGTTTTTGTAGATAAGCGCAAGGATTGATTTCAGCGTCAGCCGGGTGCTGTCTGCGGTAGCTTCGCTGTCAGAGGAATACACTTCATGCACATTGCGCAAGGTTACGAGGGTAGAAACAATAAAAAATGCGATCAGCACCAGCGTAAACATCTGAAAACCGAACCCGCGATCCGCGCCGCCAACATAGTTTACAAAGGGTAGCGTCACGCCCGCGGTGACAAACCCTGCAAGGCTGGCGAAAAAACGAGGGAACGGCACCAGTTGTTCACGTTCGCGTTTATCCAGCGTAATCGTGGGGACCAGCGACCAGAATGGAATATCCATAATGGTGTAGGTCATCCCCCACAATATGTACGTCACGCAAACAAATACGACCTGCGCAGTACCCTCAAACAGATGTGCGCTAAAGAGCAAAAACAGCACCAACGAGTTCGCCAGCGTACCGAGTAAGATCCAGGGTTTAAATTTACCCCAACGCGACCGGGTGGCATTCACTATCCACCCCATCACCGGATCGTTAAACGCGTTCCATATTTTTGCCACCAGGAACAAGGTTCCAACGACGCCCACCGATAATCCCACCACGTCGGTGTAGTAATACATCAGGTACATGTACACAATACCGATAGCGAAATCCTTACCGAACGCTCCAAATCCGTAACTGAGTTTTGTTGTCAGAGAGATGCTCATAGGGTATCGGGTCGCTGTTACCAGCGCCCGCCTTCTGTAAGAGGAAACGTCAGAGGTTAAACGCCGGATGCTCTGCCCGGCGTGATTGAGTATTAACGGTGCAGCCAGGCCGGCAGCCAGTCGCCGTGAGACGCGATCAGGTCGTCCACCAGCGCATAAATCTCTTCAATCCCCAGTACCGCGGCGGTATGCGGATCCATCATCGCCGCGTGATAAACACGATCGCGGTTCTCCGTCAGGATGGCTTCCGTTAGCAGAGTCTGAACATTGATATTGGTTTGCATCATAGCCGCCAAATGTGACGGGAGAGCACCGACTTTCGTTGGCTGAATACCATTCGCATCAACCAGACAAGCGACTTCAACACAGCAACCTTGCGGCAGGTTATCGATCAGATTGTCATTGCGAACGTTGCCATACACGACGCTCGGTTCACCGGTCCAGATAGCGTTCATGATAGTGCTGGCATATTCGCGCGACGGTTTAATGTCGATCCGCTCAGCCGTTTTGTACTCTTCCAGCTCTTTTTTCCAGTTCGCCAACTGTTCCACACAACGTTTCGGATATTCATCCAATGGCACCTTATAGCGCTCAATCAGATCTTCACGCCCCGGTTTGATAAACCACGGCGTATATTCGGCGAAGTGTTCCGACGATTCGGTGACGAAATACCCCAGTTTTTTGAACATTTCATAGCGCACAATGTTCTGGCAACGGGTATTTCCGTGAATATTCGGTTTCGGCGCCTGACCGGATTCATAGGCCGCCAGCAGCTCCGGGTAGAGATTCACATAGGCGCCGTCCGCCGTTTTGCGCTCCAGCTCCAGATAAAATGCCATATGGTTGATCCCGGCACTGCGATAGCGCAAAGAGGCAGGGTCAATGTTCAGATCGCGGGCCAACTCCTCCGCCGTCCCCTGCACCGAATGACACAGCCCAACCTGCTTAATATGCGGATAGCGCGCATACATTGCCCAGGTGTTCATCGCCATCGGGTTAACGTAGTTAAGCATTGTGGCCTGCGGACAGACTTCGGTCATATCCTCACAAATCTGCCATAAATGCGGAATGGTGCGCAGCGCGCGCATAATGCCGCCCGGCCCCAGCGTGTCGGCAATCGTCTGCTCCAGACCATGGCGTTTACACACCGTAAAATCGGTGACGGTACAGGGTTCATAGCCGCCGATCTGGAAAGCGACCACCACAAAATCAGCATCCTGTAATGCTGCTTTTTGATCGGTATAGCAGGTGATTCGTCCAGACGCGCCCGCAGAATCCATCAACTTGCGCACAACAACGTGTGACTCTTCCAGACGCGTAGGATCGAGATCCATCAAGGCGATATGCGCAGATTTAAGCGCATCGCGGTGAAAGACGTCCCCAAGAATATTTTTGACGAAAATCGTGGAACCGGCGCCGATAAAGGTAATTTTGGGTGCAGACATCATGACTCTCCAGAACATTAGTAAACACAGTCATGGTGGCACAGCGTATAGCTGAAAACTTCCGACTTCTCTGCTGAGCATTCCCATAAACTCAGATCATCACTCTGCACCCTATTGGATCTGAGTTTATGGGACAAAATTACCCAAAAAGCAGAGTATGTGGCCGCAAAATGTCGCTATGCTCAATGGTAACGGTCCAATTTGTGTCCTGATTCTCAGCCTTAATACGTGTTAAATGACATGATTCTGATAATTCAGGAAATGGAGCAACCATGAGTACATTACCGACATCGCCTCTTCCTCCCGATCCGCACATGTGCAGTAGCGATGAAGAACAAACCCGCAGCCCGCTATCGCTGTACTCAGAATATCAACGGATGGATATCGAGTTGCGCTCACCGCATGCTATGCCAGCCAGCCATTGGCATGGGCAGGTGGAGATCAATGTGCCGTTTGATGGTGACGTCGAGTATCTGATCAACAACGAAGTCGTACAGATAAAACAGGGACACATCACGCTATTCTGGGCCTGCACACCGCATCAACTCACGCGTCCGGGCAGTTGCCAAAGTATGGCTATCTTCAATTTACCGATGCACCTTTTCCTCTCCTGGCCGCTGGATCGCGAGTTGATCAACCATGTTACCCATGGAATGGTCATCAAATCGCTGGCGTCGCAGCAGTTGAGCACCTTTGAAGTTCAGCGCTGGCAACAGGAACTGAACAACCCGAACGAACAAATTCGCCAGCTCGCCATTGATGAAATTGGTCTGATGCTCAAGCGGTTTAGCCTTTCCGGCTGGCAGCCTATACTCGTCAATAAAACCTCGCGGACCCACAAAAACAGCGTGTCTCGGCACGCCCAGTTTTACGTCAGCCAAATGCTGAGCTTTATTGCCGATAACTACGATCAGGCGCTCACCATCAACGACGTCGCGGAACACGTGAAGCTCAACGCCAACTACGCGATGGGGATTTTCCAACGCGTGATGCAACTCACCCTGAAGCAGTACATCACGGCAATGCGGATCAATCACGTCCGCGCATTGCTTAGCGATACCGATAAAACCATTCTCGACGTTGCGTTGACCGCCGGATTCCGTTCCAGCAGCCGTTTTTATGACACCTTCAGCAAGTTTGTCGGCATGTCGCCGCAGCAGTACCGCAAACTAAGCCAGCAGCATCGGCAAACAATGGCTGGTTGATATCATTCGGCCATATCAGTATCAGCCAAAAAAATATTCCCCCTGTCGATAAACGGTGGTGAAAAACCGCCAACAAGCAAACGTAACCATATGTTTAAAAACAAATTAAACATAAATCAGACTATTTTTCACCCGCTTTACAGCCCGTTTTGACAGGATAATACTTGCCTGCGTCACATTCATACGGTGTGTCTGCAATTCATAGATTGCAACCTTTCCACAACCGGGTAAAAGATGATGAAAGTATTAATTGTTGAAAGTGAGTTTCTGCATCAGGACACCTGGGTCGGTAGCGCTGTCGAACGTCTGGCTGACGCATTAAGCCGCCAAAATGTTACCGTCATTAAGTCCACCTCATTCGACGATGGCTACGCAATCCTCGCCGCCAATGAAGCCATTGATTGCCTGATGTTCAGCTATCAAATGGAACAACAAGACGAACACCTGAACGTCAGGCAATTGATCGGCAAGCTCCACGAGCGCCAGCAAAACGTTCCCGTATTCCTGCTGGGCGATCGCGAAAAAGCCACCGCATCGCTGGATCGCGACCTGCTGGAGCTTGTCGATGAATTCGCCTGGATTCTGGAGGACAGCGCTGACTTTATCGCTGGCCGTGCCATCGCAGCGATGACTCGCTATCGTCAGCAGTTGTTACCACCGCTGTTCAACGCCCTGATGAAATACAGCAATGTCCATGAGTATTCCTGGGCTGCACCGGGTCACCAGGGCGGTGTCGGTTTCACCAAAACACCTGCCGGTCGACTGTACCATGACTACTACGGTGAGAATCTCTTCCGTACCGACATGGGGATTGAACGTACCAATCTCGGTTCTTTACTCGACCATACAGGCGCATTTGGGGAAAGTGAAAAAAATGCTGCCCGCGTGTTCGGTGCCGACCGTTCCTGGTCCGTAGTGGTCGGGACTTCCGGCTCTAACCGCACCATCATGCAGGCCTGTATGACCGACAACGACGTCGTGGTGCTGGATCGTAACTGCCATAAATCCATCGAACAGGGGCTGATCCTCACCGGGGCAAAACCGGTGTACATGGTGCCAAGCCGCAACCGGTACGGCATTATCGGGCCTATCTACCCGCAAGAAATGCAGCCTGAAACTTTACAGAAAAAAATCAGCGAAAGCCCGCTGACCAAAGGCAAAGCTGGGCAAAAACCGTCTTACAGCGTTGTGACCAACTGTACCTACGACGGTGTTTGCTACAACGCCAAAGAGGCGCAGGATCTGCTCGCACAAACCAGCGATCGCATCCACTTCGATGAAGCCTGGTACGGCTATGCTCGCTTCAACCCAATTTATGCCGATCACTACGCCATGCGTGGCGCGCCGGGCGATCATAACGGTCCTACCGTTTTTGCCACCCACTCGACCCACAAACTGCTGAATGCGCTCTCTCAGGCATCTTACATTCACGTTCGTGAAGGTCGTGGGGCCGTGAACTTCTCCCGCTTTAACCAGGCGTACATGATGCACGCCACCACCTCTCCGCTGTATGCTATCTGCGCCTCAAACGACGTGGCGGTCTCCATGATGGACGGTAACAGCGGCCTGTCGCTCACTCAGGAAGTGATCGACGAAGCAGTCGATTTCCGTCAGGCCATGGCACGGTTGTACAAAGAGTTCACCGCCGAAGGCGACTGGTTCTTCAAACCGTGGAACAAAGAAGTGGTAACCGATCCGCAGACCGGTAAAACCTATGACTTTGCCGACGCGCCAGCCACATTGCTGGCTACCGATCAGAACTGCTGGGTGATGCGTCCGGGTGAATCCTGGCACGGCTTTAAAGACCTGCCGGATAACTGGAGCATGCTGGACCCGATCAAAGTCAGCATTCTGGCACCGGGGATGGGCGACGATGGCGAACTGGAAGAGAACGGCGTACCGGCTGCACTGGTTACCGCCTGGCTTGGCCGCCACGGCATCGTGCCGACCCGAACCACCGATTTCCAGATTATGTTCCTGTTCTCAATGGGGATTACCCGCGGGAAATGGGGCACACTGATCAACACGCTGTGCTCTTTCAAACACCATTACGATGCCAATACCCCGCTGGCACAGGTGATGCCAGAACTGGTTGAGGAACATCCTGACACTTATGCCAACATGGGTATTCACGATCTGGGCGACACCATGTTCGCCTGGCTGAAAGAGAACAACCCAGGCAGCCGTCTCAATGCAGCCTACTCCGGTCTGCCGGATGCGGATATTACTCCGCGTGACGCTTACAACGCGATAGTCAGTGACAACGTTGAGATGGTGGCGATTGAAAATCTGGCGGGACGTATTGCGGCAAACTCCGTGATCCCTTACCCACCGGGAATTCCGATGCTGCTGTCCGGTGAAAACTTTGGCGATGCCAACAGCCCGCAAATTGGGTACCTGCGTTCGTTGCAGTCCTGGGACCACCACTTCCCTGGATTTGAACATGAAACCGAAGGAACGGAAATTATTGACGGTGTTTATCACGTTATGTGCGTGAAAGCATAAGGTCTCTTTTTAGATAGTCCGATATTTAAGGTAGACATGTCATTCTTGAGTAATTCCTGAGTATTGCTGCAAAACAATAACACTGTCATACCTTTTTGCGCGGGACCACCCCGCGCTTTTTTTATACGCAAATAGCATCTTTCCACTTGCGTAAAAAAATGTGTACATAAGAAAAATCCCACCAAACATTGTAATTAATTTCAGACACGTTATTTTATTGCGGTCCTGGTTTCATCATACAATTTCAATTTAGCCGATTTGGCTCATCTGATGTTGAGCTACGGTGTTTTTTCATATTCCTGGAGTTGGGTATGAAGCTTTGCAGCAAAGAAGCTTGTGTTGTTGTATTAACGGAGAAGGATGTTTGGTTAAGGATTAACGGTAAAGACGCCATCAGTTTAAAAGCTAATCATATGGCACTGGTGGCATGCGATAATAATATTATCGATTTTTCATCACTTAATAACGCATTGGTTGTACATATTAGCCGCGATATCATTAAAGACTATCTGCGCTTTTTAAATAAAGACCTTTCACAGATCCCACTCTGGCAACGCAGTGCCAGCCCAGTGATGACCTCAGCGTGTCTGACGCCGGATGTCTTCAGGGTGGCTGCCCAACATAGCGTAATGGACACAGTGAACGAAGCTGAAAGAGAGCGTACGCGCTCGCTACTGTTCACGGTGTTATCACGCTTTCTCGACAGCAAAAAGTTTATCTCTTTGCTCATGTATATGCTGCGCAACTGTATCAGCGACAGCGTTTATCACATTATTGAGAGCGATATACATAAAGACTGGAATTTAAGCATGGTTGCCAGTTGCTTATGCCTGAGTCCCAGTTTGTTAAAGAAAAAGCTCAAAAGTGAAAATACAAGTTACAGCCAAATAATTACCACCTGTCGCATGCGATATGCCGTCAATCAATTACTGATGGACGGCAAAAACATTTCCCAGGTCTCTCAACTATGTGGATATAACAGTACCTCATACTTTATCTCCGTATTCAAAGAGTTCTATGGGATGACGCCTCTGCATTATGTTAGTCAACATAGGGAGCCATCCGCCGCCTGATTTTTAATCAGTTAGCGATAAGCCATAATAATATCAGCATTAGCGATACCCCAGCTCCGCCATCATTAAACAGACTTTTGACGAGGTATGATAAGGCGTCATTTATCCTTATCAGGAGTTAGAAAATATGTCGACGGATGCTGATGCTCACAAAGTGGGCTTAATCCCCGTCACCCTTATGGTGTCGGGGAATATTATGGGTTCCGGTGTATTCCTGCTACCCGCAAACCTTGCGTCAACTGGCGGGATTGCAATCTACGGATGGTTGGTCACGATTATCGGTGCTCTGGCACTGTCGATGGTGTACGCCAAAATGTCGTCCTTAGACTCCAGTCCCGGTGGTTCTTATGCTTACGCCCGCCGCTGCTTCGGTCCTTTTTTGGGCTACCAGACCAACGTGCTGTACTGGCTGGCCTGCTGGATTGGTAACATCGCCATGGTGGTCATTGGCGTCGGTTACCTGAGCTACTTCTTCCCCATCTTAAAAGATCCGCTGGTCCTGACGCTGACCTGTGTCGTAGTGCTGTGGATCTTCGTATTACTGAACATTGTCGGACCGAAAATGATCACCCGCGTGCAGGCCGTCGCAACGGTACTGGCGCTGGTACCAATTGTCGGGATTGCCGTCTTCGGCTGGTTCTGGTTCCGCGGTGAAACCTATATGGCGGCCTGGAACGTCAGCGGCATGAACACCTTCGGCGCGATTCAAAGCACTCTGAATGTTACCTTATGGTCATTTATCGGGGTAGAAAGCGCCTCCGTCGCGGCTGGCGTGGTTAAAAACCCCAAACGTAACGTACCTATCGCCACCATGGGCGGCGTGCTGATTGCCGCTGTTTGCTACGTGCTCTCCACCACCGCGATCATGGGTATGATCCCTAACGCGGCGCTACGTGTTTCAGCCTCTCCGTTCGGTGATGCCGCACGCATGGCGCTGGGTGACACCGCAGGGGCAATTGTCTCCTTCTGTGCTGCGGCCGGGTGTCTTGGTTCTCTGGGCGGCTGGACGCTGCTTGCCGGGCAAACCGCCAAAGCCGCAGCCGATGACGGCCTGTTCCCACCGATTTTTGCCCGCGTGAACAAAGCCGGTACACCAGTGGCCGGGTTAATTATCGTCGGCATTCTGATGACCATCTTCCAGTTCAGCAGCATGTCGCCGAACGCAGCGAAAGAGTTTGGTCTGGTCTCTTCGGTCTCCGTTATCTTCACCCTGGTGCCGTATCTGTACACCTGCGCCGCGCTGCTGCTGCTCGGCCATGGTCACTTTGGTAAAGCACGCCCGATGTACTTACTGGTGACCTTTATCGCCTTTGTCTACTGCATCTGGGCGGTTGTCGGTTCCGGAGCCAAAGAAGTGATGTGGTCGTTCGTCACGTTGATGATCATCACCGCGCTGTACGCACTGAACTACAACCGGATCCATAAAAACCCGTATCCACTGGATGCCCCGGTAAACAATAACTAACACCAACAATCGTCGTGGCCCGATGGCGTAAGTTCATCGGGCCAACGTTCTCCCACCGCTCTTCGAAAAATCAACATTAAGAACTTAAGGTTGGCTTAATTTTACTTTGAGAGGATTTGCGCCACATAGTCGATGGAACCCCCTTAATGTTAAAGCTCTTGTTTAAAAGGCCCACTCTCGGGCTAATCAGCTGGCTTCTGCTGATCTCATTTTATCTTGCGACCTTCCTGAACATTGCGTTCTATAAACAAGTGCTGCAAGACCTGCCTCTGAACTCTGTGCGTAACGTGCTGGTGTTTTTATCAATGCCGGTGGTCGCGTTCAGCGTCATGAACATTGTGCTGACACTGGCCTCATTCCTGTGGCTTAATCGCCTGGTGGCGTGCATTTTCATTTTGGTTGGCGCATCGGCCCAATATTTCATCATGACCTACGGCATCATCATCGACCGCTCAATGATCGCCAATATGATGGACACCACCCCCGCCGAAACCTTTGCTTTGCTGACGCCACAACTGCTCATCACGCTCGGAGTGAGCGGCATTCTGGCCGCACTTATTGCCTGCTGGGTAAAAATCAAACCGATCACGTCTGTCATGCGCAGCATACTGTTCCGTGGCGCGAACATTCTGATCTCCGCACTGCTGATCGTGCTGGTCGCTGCGTTCTTCTATAAAGATTACGCTTCACTGTTTCGCAACAACAAAGAACTGGTGAAATCCCTCAGTCCATCCAACAGCATTGTGGCGACGTCATCCTGGTATTCACACCAGAGGCTGGCCCACCTGCCGCTGGTACGCATTGGCGAAGATGCACACCGCAATCCGTTGATGGTGAAAGAAAAGCGTAAGAACCTGACGATTGTGGTTCTCGGCGAGACTTCACGTGGCGATAACTTCTCGCTGTCAGGCTATTCGCGCCAGACCAACCCACTGCTGGAAAAAGATAATGTGGTCTATTTCCCCCGCACAACGTCCTGCGGAACGGCAACGGCAGTATCAGTACCCTGCATGTTCTCGGATATGCCACGTGCGCACTACGACGAAGAACTGGCGCAGCATCAGGAAGGCGTGCTCGACATTATTCAACGGGCGGGAATTAACGTTCTGTGGAACGATAACGACGGCGGCTGCAAAGGGGCTTGCGACCGGGTTCCACACCAGAATATGACTATGCTGAACCTGCCGGGGCAGTGTATTGACGGTGAATGCTACGATGAAGTCCTGTTCCACGGGCTGGAAGAGTACATTAATAACCTGAAAGGCGACGGCGTGATTGTGTTGCATACCATCGGCAGCCACGGTCCGACCTATTACAACCGCTATCCTGCGCAGTTTAAGAAATTTACGCCAACCTGCGATACCAATGAAATCCAGACCTGTTCACAGCAACAGTTGGTCAATACTTACGACAACACTATTCTTTACGTTGACTATATTGTTGATAAAGCAATCAATATACTGAAAGAGCACCAGGATAATTTTACCACCAGCCTGGTCTATCTTTCCGATCACGGCGAATCCTTAGGAGAAAATGGCGTCTATTTGCACGGCCTGCCGTATTCGATTGCACCTGATACGCAAAAACATGTGCCGATGCTGCTGTGGCTCTCCGAGGATTATCAGCAACGCTATCAGGTCTCTCAGACATGTTTGCAAAAACGGGCAAGCTCAGAAGATTTCTCACAGGATAATCTCTTCTCAACCCTGCTGGGATTAACGGGCGTACAAACACAGAAATATCAGGCGGCGGATGATATTCTGCAGCCCTGCCGGGGAGGCTAAACGAATGAAAATCCTGATTGTTGAAGATGATACGTTGTTATTACAGGGACTGATACTCGCCGCGCAAACAGAAGGCTACGCCTGCGACGGCGTATCCACGGCCCGCGCAGCGGAGCAGTGTCTGGAGAGCGGACATTACAGTCTGGTGGTCCTCGACCTGGGCTTACCGGATGAAGACGGCCTGCACTTTCTGAACAGAATCAGACAGAAAAAATACACCGTGCCGGTACTTATCCTCACCGCCCGCGACACGGTGAAAGACCGTGTCAGCGGACTGGACGTGGGTGCTGATGACTATCTGGTCAAACCGTTCGCACTGGAAGAACTGCACGCCCGCATCCGGGCGCTGCTGCGTCGGCATAACAATCAGGGTGAAAGTGAACTCATTGTCAGCAACCTGACGCTGAATATCGGTCGGCGCCAGGTGTGGATGGACGGGCAAGAGGTTATCTTAACGCCAAAAGAATACGCACTCCTGTCGCGCCTGATGCTCAAAGCGGGCAGCCCAGTACACCGGGAAATTTTGTATAACGACATCTACAGCTGGGATAACGAACCGTCGACCAATACGCTGGAAGTGCACATTCACAATCTGCGCGACAAAGTCGGAAAATCTCGCATCCGCACGGTCAGGGGATTTGGCTATATGCTGGTTGCCACTGAGGAAAGCTAAGTGAAGCTGCTGCAATATCTAAAACAACCGCTCCCGCTTCGTCATCGCCTGATGCTGACGATTGGTCTTATTCTGCTGGTCTTTCAGCTGATTAGCACTTTCTGGTTGTGGCATGAAAGTACCGAGCAAATACAGTTATTCGAACAGGCATTGCGCGAAAATCGCAACAACGATCGCCACATCATGCATGAGATCCGCGAGGCCATCGCCAGTCTGATCGTCCCCGGCATCTTTATGGTCAGCCTGGCGCTGCTGATTTGCTACCAGGCAGTGCGACGTATTACTCGTCCGCTGGCAGATCTGCAAAAAGAGCTGGAGGCGCGGGCAGCCGATAACCTGACCCCGATTGAAATTCACAGCTCAACCATTGAGATCCAGGCGGTTGTCTCCGCGCTCAACGACCTGGTAACGCGGCTAACCAGCACGATTGAAAACGAACGCTTATTTACCGCCGATGTCGCTCACGAACTGCGCACACCGCTGTCAGGCGTGCGCCTGCATCTGGAATTATTATCCAAAACCCATAAGGTCGACGTTTCGCCGCTAATTGCCCGGCTAGATCAAATGATGGACAGCGTATCGCAACTGCTGCAACTCGCCCGCGTCGGACAGTCGTTTTCGGCCGGGAGCTACCAGCATGTCAAGCTGCTGGAGGATGTTATTCTGCCCTCCTACGATGAACTCAGCACCATGCTGGACCAACGTAAACAGACGCTGCTCCTGCCACAAAGCGCGGCGGACGTTGTCGTGCCTGGTGATGTTACGCTGTTGCGGATGCTACTACGAAATCTGGTGGAAAACGCGCATCGTTACAGCCCGGAAGGCACCCATATTACGATTAGCCTGAACACAGAGCAGGATGCCGTCCTTGCCGTTGAAGATGAAGGGCCGGGCATTGATGAAAGTAAATGCGGGGAGTTGAGTAAAGCGTTTGTGCGTATGGACAGCCGCTTTGGCGGAATTGGACTGGGGCTGAGCATTGTCAGTCGCATCACCCAGTTACATCAAGGGCATTTCTATTTGCAAAATCGCCAGGGAGCCAACGGCACTCGCGCATGGGTGGAATTGGCGAAAATTCAGTAAGAGCTCACCCATACATACAAAAAGCTGCTGACGATCAGCAAACTGCACACGGTGGTCAAACTTTCATAAATACGGGTTTTCATGACACTCTCCTCCGAAACTATGGAGGAGAGTTTGCCTGAAGGATATTAAGCCAACCTTAAGGCCACGCGCCGGATGGCGGCTGACGCCTTATCCGGCCTACAAAGTACAATGCTACCCGTAGGCCTAAAAGCTGCGTGCCATCAGGCAATGACACGATTACTCATCAATACGCGGATGCTGCTGCACCAGACGCGTGCGCTTAACCTGTAGTTCAGCAATTTCCTGATCGATATCTTCGATTTTCTGTTCAATGTTATCGTAGTGTTCGCCGAGGATCTCTTTCGCTTCCTGAATATCCGAAGCGGCAGGCGTGGCCCCTTTCAGCGGCTGATTGGCGGTCTCTTTCATGGTCACGCCGGTAATTAAACCAACCACCGCAATCACCATCAGATAATAAGCAGGCATCATCAGATTCTGCGAGCTTTCCACCAGCCATGCGGCCAATGTCGGAGTCAAACCAGCAATCAATACCGAGATATTAAACGCGGCGGCCAGTGCACTGTAGCGAATATGCGTCGGGAACATCGCCGGTAACGTTGACGCCATCACCCCGGTAAAGCAGTTGAGGATCACCGCCAACATCAGCAACCCGGCGAAAATCAGACCGATAACATTACTGTTAATCAGGATAAATGCCGGAATCGCCAGCACAAACAGCGCAATACTGCCCATGATCACAAACGGACGGCGCCCGAAGCGGTCGCTGAGCAACCCCATAATCGGCTGCACAAACAGCATACCAATCATGATGGCGATAATAATCAACACACCGTGGTCTTCGGAGTAATGCAGGTTATGCGACAGGTAGCTCGGCATATAGGTGAGCAGCATGTAGTAGGTGACGTTGGTAGCAATCACCAGACCAACACATGCCAACAAGCTGCGCCAGTGCTTAGTCGCAATCTCTTTAAACGAAACCTTCGGACCTTCCTGTAGACCCTGACGATCGCCCTGCTCCAGTTTATCCACGTGCTGCTGGAACGCCGGCGTCTCTTCCAGCGCATGACGCAGGTACAGACCAATCAGCCCTAACGGTAGCGCCAGGAAGAACGGAATACGCCAGCCCCAGTCAAGGAAATTTTCCTCGCCGACGACGGTTGAAATCAGAACCACTACGCCCGCACCCAGCACAAACCCGGCAATCGAGCCGAAGTCCAGCCAACTGCCCATAAATCCACGCTTACGGTCCGGCGAATATTCCGCGACAAAAATCGACGCCCCGGTGTACTCTCCGCCGACCGAGAATCCCTGTGCCATCTTACACAGCAGCAGCAGAATCGGCGCCCAGATACCAATTGAGGCATACGAGGGAATAAGACCGATACAGAAGGTACTTATCGACATAATCACAATGGTGATAGCCAGTATCTTCTGACGACCGTATTTATCGCCGAGCATACCGAAGAACAATCCGCCAAGCGGTCGAATCAGAAAGGGAACAGAGAAGGTGGCGAGTGCAGCAACCATCTGCACGCTGGGGTCAGCCCCCGGGAAGAACACTTTACCTAATGCGTAAGCAACAAATCCATAAACACCAAAATCGAACCATTCCATCGCATTACCTAACGACGCTGCGGTAATGGCTTTTCGCAATTTACCGTCATCAATGATGGTAACGTCGCGCAGCGTTATCGGTTTTATTTTTTTCCTTTTTAGCATACTCGTCCTCATAGACTTAGCCCTGTCACGCTCCAGTTCGAATCCCCCAACGCCCATGCGTCAAGGTCATCACCGAGCGGGGAACGCACAGGCGCATTCCCTGTAACAAGCGTAGCAGGTTTACTTACACTGACGAGAAACGCACAGTACAACCGAACCTGTTGACGCCTGATTGGGCGGTTAATGACCTCTTTACCCTAACAGTGTTTAAATTTGTGATCAACTTCACATATAGTTTTTCATTTCGTCAACATGCGTAAATTAGGTCATTCTTAGTCATCTTTTTTACATGTAACGCTTGCGATTTACTGACAATTAAATACAAGAATAAATCGCTTTATTGCACCAACAATCACAGCGGTCATTATTATTCTGCTAGCAAAAAAACACCTAATCCCTTCACAAAAAGATCACAGCTTTTTTAATAATCAGAGTGACCGGGAACTTTTGCTCGGAATATGTGATGAAGATAACTAAAACATCGTTTTATTTTGATTGAATCAATGTTCCCATGAATGCAAACTAATTCCAGACGCAATATCCCTGGGAGCAGCAACACGCTCAACGTATGCCGCGTTAGATTTTATAAAACAAAGAGATAGCGAGTTTCTTTGTTAAGAAAAACCAGTAACCAGTTGAATTTATTAATTTTTACTCTCTTGCGCTAGTATTAGCGGCGACAAGACATGAGGACGTTTATGAAAATTAAAGCCACGATTGAACGCATCCCCGGCGGAATGATGTTGATTCCTCTGTTATTAGGCGCAGTGTTAAATACGTTAGCTCCGGATACCGGTGCGTATTTCGGTTCGTTTACCAAAGGAATGATCAGCGGAACGGTACCGATTCTGGCAGTGTGGTTTTTTTGTATCGGCGCATCTATTGATTTACGGGCAACCGGCACGGTATTACGCAAGTCCGGTACGCTGGTAATAACCAAAATAGCCGTGGCGTGGGTAGTGGCAATGATTGCGGCTTCATTCATTCCTGATACCGGTATTCAAACCGGGTTCTTTGCAGGCCTCTCAGTTTTGGCAATTGTCTCCGCCATGGACATGACCAACGGTGGTTTGTACGCCAGCCTGATGAACCAGTACGGCACCAAAGAAGAGTCTGGCGCATTTGTGTTGATGTCTCTGGAATCCGGCCCGTTAATGACCATGGTGATCCTCGGCTCCGCGGGTCTGGCCTCCTTCGAGCCACACCATTTTATCGGCGCGGTATTACCGTTCCTGATTGGCTTTACATTAGGCAACCTGGATCATGACCTGCGTTCTTTCTTCAGCAAAGCCACACCGGTGCTGATCCCGTTCTTCGGCTTCGCATTGGGTAACACCATTAACCTGAGCGTAATCGTTGATACCGGTCTGCTGGGTATCTTGCTGGGTGTCGCGGTTATCGTCATCACCGGTATCCCGCTGATTATTGCAGACCGTGTTATTGGTGGCGGGAACGGTACGGCAGGCGTGGCAGCCTCTTCAGCAGCAGGCGCTGCGGTGGCAAACCCGGTGATTATCGCCCAGATTAACCCGGCGTTCGAACCGGTTGCCGCATCCGCTACGGCGCTGGTTGCCGCCAGCGTAATTGTCACCGCCATTCTGGTGCCGATTATCACCGCGCTGTACGCCAAACGTTTTAATAAAAACCTGGTCGCCAACGAGACGGTGTCCACCCCGGCAGACTCTCTGCACCATTAACTCTGTCTTAGCCCCACTGACCGTCCCTGCTCAATTGATGAGTAGGGACGGTGCAAAAATCTCCTCAACCATCGCATCAGCCAGTCGTTTCGCCGAACACAATCGCGGCATTCCTAACGCCACATTTTGCCAACGCTGCGTCACCGACCAGCTCACCGGATGACGCTGCGCATCGCACCAGTCGCCTAACCAGCTCAGCATATCGTTATACTCGCCCGATCCGCTGACAACTGGCGTGCTGAGCCAATGATGATAGTAATGACGCGTAGCAGGCGCCGCATTCACGTTGTCCGCCAACGCCTGAGCGGCCATGGTTCGCAGGTTGTCTTTTAGCATTAACACCACATCGGCATTCGCTAACCGGCAGGCGTCACCGAAGGCTCCCCAGCGCAACTCCTCCAGCGCAACAAAACAGCGTCCAGGTAACGACCAACCGTCATATGCGCCAGCCCGCCAGCGGGTAAAAATTTGTTCGCTGTGTTCGCCCGCCTGAACCGTCAGGCCACGCTGGGTCAGCGCCTTCTCTTTATACGCAGCGCGTTGGGTAAACCAGTCAGTCAGTGAATTTATTTGTTGTAAAAGACCAGGGGTTGAAAGCCCACGCGGGTGTTCGGTTTGTTGTAAAAACCTCAGCCCTTCGGCAATACGCACCAGCGCCAGATGGCCTGGGTCGATCATGCCCGCCAACTTCTCTACCAGCTTAAGACGCATCACCAGATGCTCGCTGGATACTCCCGCCATCACCCACGCCCGTAGTTGTGTCTGGGATAACACCTCCTGCGTCAGACGCGCGCGAAGCCGCTGCTGCTGTTGCAGAAAACCGCCGGAACGTTTGGTTTCATCTCCCTGAACCAGATCGACCATAAACTTCGGGTAGACACACTCCAGCGTCCTCCCGGGGCCTTCCAGTAAAACGTTAGTCATGTGTGCTCGGTTGCAAAAAGGGTATTGATATCGTCACGCAGCAAACGGGAATCTTCATAAAGCCATGCCGCAATCGTAATGCGCTGCTGCAATTGCTCATTCATTGCATTCACCGCGGATTCATTTTGTTGGCGTAGCGTCAGACTCTCACTCAGGCTCGCCTGCAATTGCGCCAGACACAGTGAAAAATCTGCAAAAAACGTGGCCATGCCTGCCGTAACGGAAATATCGACCTGAGCAACTAAAGCTTTACGAATTTGTTGGCAAAACTGGGAGACATACTGCACAAGGTTCTTATGCAAAGCGCCCATATCAATGAGATAACGCGTTTTTGTTTCGACGTAATCATTCCATCCCCAGTTGGGTTGATTTAGCCAACGAGAGAAAGTGTCACGTACCGCACCACCAGTAGACGGCGCATTTTCTGCCGGAATATCCTGCTCAATGGCCTCGTTAAACAATTGGCGGGTATTGAAATTAAACATCGCTGTATGGAACGCTGGAAAACGGATCCGCGCACGAAAACCGGCGTGGTTTAGCTCCTCTTTCACCCTTTGCTCAATTGGCCGCATCGCGTCATTTAGCGCCCGGGAGAGTGTCGACTCAAGCTGTTCAAAACGCAGGGCTAAGTCACGGCTGATGCTTTCCTGCGCCGCCAGCAATACCCCCTCACAGGACGAGCGAATTTTATCTAACACAATTTTCGCCTGCCCTTCATCGTGCAGCACCAGCATTTCTCCGGCCATTTCTGCCGAGGAGACGCCAGCTCCCAGGCTATGTTGTGACATCATCAGGACGTTTTCTTTGACAAAGAACGTGTTGATACCGCAAAGAATCTCGGTTTGTTGCTCTCTGAGATAGGCTGCAGCAGCTTCCAGCGCCAGTTCTACTTCATGGCTGACTTCATCGCTCACCCGCCCCTGGCTCACTTCTAACTGCTGCATATCCTCTTCAATATGCGTGATGTTCAGCCGTAGTTCGTCATAGGCGACCGTTAACCCGTGGGCACGAAACTCCAGATATTCGTGCACGCTTTGCGCATAGTTCAATAACTTATGTGACGCTGAGCGTAGCGCATACAGCGATGCATTGGCGTAAGCGGCGTGAATCACTTTCTGGATAGGCTGTTCAAACAGCGAGTCTTCCCACAACAGGTCGGCGGCATGACGGATATGCTCCGTATCTTCAAGATCGGTGGTGCGCCAGCGTCTGCCAAGCGCCGCTTCGGCAAAATCCTGCACCCAACGTTGCACCTGATGATCCGGCAGTCGCCCACGGGCCGTCAGCTCATGACGCGCCCTGTTTGCCAGATAGCCCCACATTGAGGAAACCGGATAGATTCTTTCAGGGGCAATGCCACCTTGCATCAACGTGCCAGAAATCAACGCCCGCACCTGCTCTTCATCGTCACTGTTGCGGTCTTTCTGATCGAACTTGTTCACCAGCGCATACAGCGGTACTGACTTACCAACCGCCATAATCGCCTGACGCACTTCCTCATCAGAAATAGATTTCAATTGGGTGTAATCCAACACTGCCAGCACCGCAGAGGCCCGTACCAGCTGTTCATTAAGCATTTTTTGTAAGTGCGGTTGTCCCGCCTCGTTCGGCCCCGGCGTATCCAGCAACGTTAATTGCCCTGGGTAGCTTGCTTGTCCGGCCAAATGGACAAACTCAACCTCAATAACCGGAATATGCTCAATCGCGGCATAGGCAGCAAAAGGAAAATCAACATCCAATGCTTTTGACAGGCGCACCAGGTCGTTCAGGCTTTTAAGGCAATGGAAAATAGGCTGTGCGCCAAGATAATACCGTTCAAATGCCACGCCGGTTTCAATATGCTGCAGCAGGACATTCATATCCTTGTCAATTTCCAGGGTCTGCGTAAGACGCTGGCGATCGCACTCGCGCACACGCTGCTGTAAAACCTTCATTAAGGCATCAATCGGCGCGACATGTGAAAAATGCAGGACTGGCTCTTTCTGCCCCGGCGTATGACGAATTAGCGTTGGTAACGCCGTCATGGGGCGATTACGATTAGGTAAAACTTCTGTCCCTACAATCGCGTTAATCGTCGTCGATTTTCCCGCTTTCATCGTGCCAACAATCGCCAGCACCATTTCCAGACGCGTAATCTTGCGCAACTCATTATTGAGCGTTGCTTGCTGGACATCCATGCCACGCGCGCTGAAGTGCAGGGGCTGAACAACCTGACTGCTATGCTCTCCTTGTTTTAGCGCGACATCATCCAACGACGTCATGGGCAATTTTTGCAATTGCCTGAGATGTTCAAGCGAGAGCATCAGCAAGCGTTCCGCTTCCTGACTTAATTCATATATTGTCTGTGTGTGCATGGAAAATCTTTCCTTAACGCAAATAGCATTGCTTTTATTTAGCCCAATCGTTTTATTTATAGATTTTTTGGCTTTTATAATTACGTGTGGAAATAATTAAAATCAAAACAACCAATTGATATTATTAAAATAAGTTTGGCGTACAACCGCTGGCCTGAAACCTCTCACTTATGTAATAAGTAAGAAAGATAAACAGCGTAGTTCAGTTTTAAAAAATGCCAGCTTAATCCCCCTACTAAAATTAAGGGGGATTGAGATATTCAATCACAATGACTTAGACATCCGCAGGCGATGTTACCTATGAATATCAGATATTTCGCCTCACCTTATCTTAAATAACCTGACGTAGCAATTTCCCTTAAAAAATATTACCCCATACTTTCATTGAGGTAAAAGCAAAGGGTCTTTACAGCAGATCATTTGCGTAATCACGCAGTAGTCCCGACAAAAGCAGGGATTTTATGTATAATTGCGGCCTTTTTCGGCAATCTGCCATTTTTTGGGCGCATTTGCCCCTGCTGACTTTTGAGGAAATCCACATGTCATTACCACACTGCCCACAATGCAACTCCGAATACACTTACGAAGATAACGGCATGTTCATCTGCCCGGAATGCGCGCACGAATGGAACGATGCTGAACCGGCACAGGACAGCGACGAACTGATCGTTAAAGATGCTAACGGCAACCTGCTGTCCGACGGCGACAGCGTTACCGTCGTGAAAGACCTGAAGGTAAAAGGTAGCTCTTCCATGCTGAAGATCGGTACCAAAGTGAAAAACATTCGCCTGGTTGAAGGTGACCACAACATCGATTGCAAAATCGATGGCTTTGGCCCAATGAAGCTGAAATCTGAGTTTGTGAAAAAGAACTGATGCAAATTGCCTGATGGCACTACGCTCATCAGGTCTACACCAGCTCATCTGCCAGGCGGGAAGCTCATACTTCCCGCCTGGTTTATTTATGCAGACGATAACTACACTTAACTGGTTTCTTTTACCTGAGGTAAAGATTATGCCGTTAAGTCCCTATATCTCCTTTGCAGGCAACTGCGCTGACGCTATCGCCTACTATCAAAAAACGTTAGGCGCTGAACTGCTCTACAAAATCAACTTCGGTGAAATGCCCAAATCGGCGCAGGATAGTGAAGATGGTTGCCCTTCAGGCATGAAATTCCCCGACACCGCCATTGCCCACGCCAACCTGCGCGTTGCGGGCAGCGACATCATGATGAGCGATAGCGCCCCGGACGGAAATGCTCACTACTCTGGCTTTACGCTAGTGCTCGACACGCAAAACGTCGATGAAGGCAAACGCTGGTTTGATAACCTGGCAGCAAACGGAAAAATCGAAATGGACTGGCAGGAAACCTTCTGGGCCCACGGTTTCGGTAAAGTGAGCGACCAGTATGGCGTGCCGTGGATGATCAACGTCGTCAAACAACAGCAACCCCCTACAGAGTAATCCAACGGGAGGCCAGCCCTCCCGTACTGTCATCAAATAGCGCTCAACTCTTCATCATCGAGTAACTATCCCTTAACGAAAACGTCACATTGATCCGCCACGATGGGGCCACTTTTTTAGGGAGGCCGCAGCATGCAAACGATTATTCGCGTCGAAAAACTCTCCAAGTCCTTCAATCAACATCAGGCGCTCAATGCGGTTGATCTGAACATCTGTTCCGGTGAGATGGTGGCTCTGCTTGGGCCGTCCGGCTCCGGCAAATCCACCCTTTTACGTCATTTAAGCGGCTTGATCGTCGGTGATAAATCACCCGGTAGCCGCGTCGAGCTGCTGGGCCGCACCGTTCAACATGAAGGCCGCCTGGCGCGCGATATCCGCAAAAGCCGCGCCCACACCGGCTACATCTTCCAGCAGTTCAATCTGGTGAACCGCCTGACAGTGCTGGAGAACGTCCTGATTGGCGCGCTCGGCAGCACGCCGTTCTGGCGTACCTGTTTTAGCTGGTTTAGCCAGGAACAAAAACAGCGTGCATTACAGGCGCTGACCCGCGTGGGCATGGCGCATTTTGCATACCAGCGTGTTTCCACGCTTTCGGGCGGACAACAGCAGCGCGTCGCAATCGCCCGCGCGCTGATGCAGCAGGCCAAAGTGATCCTTGCCGATGAGCCGATTGCCTCACTGGACCCGGAATCCGCCCGCATCGTGATGGACACCCTACGCGACATCAACCAGACCGACGGCATCACCGTGGTCGTCACGCTGCATCAGGTGGATTACGCCCTGCGCTACTGCGAACGCATCGTCGCGCTGCGCCAGGGCAACGTCTTCTTTGATGGCAGCAGCCAGCATTTTGATAACGATCGTTTTGACCATCTTTACCGCAGCATGAACCGCGTCGAACAGAACGCGCAGGCTGCATAGTTCTAAAAAACCAGGCGTTATTGGCGCAGCCAGGCTGGAGACGGCCAGCGCGGAAAAACCGGAGCGTACACGCAGTACGTGAGGATTTTGAGCACTGCCCGGATTCAGGCTGGCAAGTGAAATAGCCTGGAACAATGACTAATTAAGGAAACGACATGAGCTATAAGACAGTTGCCGCGCTGGCTTTCACCAGCATGTTTAGCGTCAGTACCTTGTTAAGCCCGGCGCATGCCGAAGAGCAAGAAAAAGCGCTGAACTTTGGCATTATTTCGACCGAGTCACAGCAAAACCTGAAGCCACAGTGGGAACCGTTCCTGAAGGACATGGAAAAATCACTGGGCGTGAAAGTGAACGCCTTCTTCGCCCCGGACTACGCCGGGATCATCCAGGGCATGCGCTTTAACAAAGTGGATATCGCCTGGTACGGCAACCTCTCGGCAATGGAAGCGGTGGATCGCGCTAACGGGCAAGTGTTTGCCCAGACCGTCGCCGCCGACGGATCCCCGGGTTACTGGAGTGTGTTGATCGTTAACAAAGACAGTCCGATCAATAACCTGAACGATCTGATCGCCAAACGTAAGGATCTGACCTTCGGCAACGGCGATCCCAACTCAACGTCAGGCTTCCTTGTTCCCGGCTACTACGTCTTTGCCAAAAACAACATCTCCGCGAGCGATTTCAAACGCACCGTTAACGCCGGACACGAAACCAACGCCCTGGCCGTCGCCAACAAGCAGGTCGATGTCGCCACCAACAACACCGAAAACCTCGACAAGCTGAAAACTTCCGCGCCGGAAAAGCTGAAAGAGCTGAAGGTGATCTGGAAGTCACCGCTGATCCCGGGCGATCCGATCGTCTGGCGTAAAAACCTCTCCGAAACCACCAAGGACAAGGTGTACGACTTCTTTATGAATTACGGCAAAACGCCGGAACAGAAAACCGTATTGGAACGCCTTGGATGGGCACCGTTCCGCGCCTCCAGCGATCTGCAACTGGTGCCGATTCGCCAGCTGGCACTGTTTAAAGAGATGCAGGGTGTGAAGGACAACAAAGGGCTGAACGAGGAAGAGAAAACCAGCAAAACCTCGGCGTTGAAAGCGCAGCTCGATGACCTTGACCGTCTGACCGCCGCACTGGGCGCTATGACCAGCGTCACCAAAGCGGTGCAGTAACCCTGGTGCCCGGTGGCGCTTCGCTTACCGGGTCTACGATGTTTTGTAGGCCGGATAAGGCCCCTGCGCCGCCATCCGGCAATAACCTATGCACGGAGCTAAACATGCAAACCATCACCGTCGCCCCGCCCAAACGTAGCTGGTTCTCGCTGCTGAGCTGGGCCATTCTGCTCGCCGTACTGGTGGTCTCGTGGAAAGGTGCCGAAATGGCTCCGCTCACGCTGATCGAAGATTCCGGCAATATGGCAACCTTCGCCGCCGACTTCTTCCCACCGGACTTCAGCCAGTGGCAGGACTATCTCGGTGAAATGGCCGTCACCCTGCAAATTGCCGTCTGGGGGACTGCCCTCGCCGTGGTGCTATCGATTCCCTTCGGCCTGATGTGCGCCGATAACCTAGTGCCGTGGTGGATTTACCAGCCGATGCGCCGCCTGATGGACGCCTGCCGCGCCATCAATGAAATGGTCTTCGCGATGCTGTTCGTGGTCGCCGTCGGGTTAGGGCCATTCGCCGGGGTGATGGCGCTATTTATCCACACCACAGGGGTACTCTCCAAGCTGCTTTCTGAAGCGGTAGAAGCCATTGAACCGGGTCCGGTAGAAGGTATTCGCGCCACCGGAGCCAACAAAATTGAAGAGATTCTGTACGGCGTTCTGCCACAGGTCATGCCGCTGCTTATCTCCTACTCGCTGTATCGCTTTGAATCCAATGTTCGCTCGGCCACGGTAGTCGGCATGGTGGGCGCAGGTGGTATTGGCGTGACCTTATGGGAAGCGATTCGCGGCTTTCAGTTCCAGCAAACCTGCGCCCTGATGGTGTTAATCATCGTCACCGTCAGCCTGTTGGATTTCCTTTCCCAGCGTTTGCGTAAGCACTTTATCTGATTAGCGAGGCATTGATTGCTATGCACTTGTCTACACATCCGACCAGTTATCCAACGCGTTATCAGGAAATTGCCGCGAGACTTGAGCAGGAGCTACGTCAACATTATCGCTGCGGTGACTATCTGCCCGCCGAGCATCAGCTTGCCGCGCGCTTCGAGGTAAACCGCCACACCCTGCGCCGCGCCATTGACCAGTTGGTTGAACGCGGTTGGGTTCAGCGTCGCCAGGGAGTCGGCGTGCTGGTGCTGATGCGCCCGTTCGATTACCCGCTTAATGCCCAGGCACGCTTTAGTCAGAACCTGCTGGACCAGGGCAGCCACCCCACCAGCGAAAAACTGCTGGCGGTGCTGCGTCCGGCCTCCAGCCACATTGCCGATGCGCTCAGCATAAACGAGGGCGATAACGTGATTCACCTGCGCACCCTGCGCCGGGTTAACGGGATCGCACTGTGCCAGATCGACCACTATTTTTCCGACCTCACGCTGTGGCCGCTGCTGCAAGGCTTCAACAGCGGCTCACTGCACGACTATCTGCGTCAACAATCCGGTCTGACGCTGCTGCGCACGCAAACGCGCATCAGCGCCCGCCGCGCGCAGGCCAAAGAGAGCAAGGTGCTGGAAATCCCCAATATGGCGCCGCTGCTGTGCGTGCGCACCCTGAACCACCGTGAAGGCGAAAAACACGCGGCGGAATACTCCGTCAGCCTGACCCGCGCCGACATGATCGAATTCACTATGGAGCACTGAATGCATTTCGATACCGCCACCCGCCAGCGCTGGATGCGCGCCCTGGCTTACAGCAATGCCGATGCCCTGAACGCCCGCATCAACGCGCTCAAACTGACGCCGGACTATGAACTTATCCGCGCACCGGAAAGCGGACTGATGCAGATCCAGGCCCGTATGGGCGGTACCGGTAACCGCTTCTTTGCCGGTGACACCACGCTTACCCGCGCAGTGGTACGCCTGAAGAGCGGCACGCTGGGTTACAGCTACCTGCTGGGACGCAACAAACAACATGCCGAGCAGTGCGCGGTGATTGACGCGCTACTGCAGGAACAAACGCATTTCCAGAACCTAATGGAAACCTTAATTGCCCCGCTGGAAGCGGAACGCGATGCGCTGATTAACGCACGCTGTGCCGAAGTTAACGCCAGCCGGGTCGACTTCTTCACGCTGGTACGCGGAGATAACGCATGACCTTACAGACCGCATTTAATTTACCCGTTCAGGATGCTCAGCAGAGCTTTCGTCGCCTGCTGAAAGCCATGAGCGAACCGGGCGTAATCGTCGCCCTGCATCAACTGAAACACGGCTGGCAGCCGCTGGGTCTGGCGACCACCAGCGTGCTGCTGACCCTGGTCGATGGCGACACGCCGGTCTGGCTGGCGCCGTCGGTGGATAACGATATCGCCCGGCAGAACCTGCGTTTTCACACCAACGCGCCGCTGGTGGATCAACCACAGTTGGCGGCCTTTGCCGTCGCCGACGAACGTATCAGCAGCGAACAGCTTAACGCCCTCTCCGCCGGTTCAGCCGTCGCACCAGAAACCAGCGCCACGCTGATTGTGCAGGTCTCTGGCTTAAGCGGCGGACGCATGCTGCGTCTGACCGGCGCGGGCATCGCCGAAGAGCGCATGATCGCGCCACAGCTGCCGGAATGCCTGATTCACGAACTCACCGAACGCCCGCACCCGTTCCCACTGGGGGTCGATCTGATCCTCACCTGTGGCGAACGCCTGCTGGCTATTCCGCGAACCACCCATGTGGAGGTGTGCTGATGTACGTCGCCGTCAAAGGGGGCGAAAAGGCGATAGCCAACGCCCACGCCCTGCAGGAAAACCGACGCCGGGGCGATGAGACCATTGCTGAACTGAGCGTGGCGCAAATCGAACAGCAGATGAACCTGGCCGTTGATCGGGTGATGACCGAAGGTGGCATCGCTGACCGCGAACTGGCTGCACTGGCGCTCAAACAGGCCAGCGGCGATAACGTCGAGGCCATCTTTTTGCTCCGCGCCTACCGCACTACGCTGGCAAAGGTTGCTGTCAGCGAACCGGTTAACAGCGCAGAAATGCGTCTTGAACGCAGAATCTCCGCGGTCTACAAGGATATTCCCGGCGGGCAGCTGTTGGGTCCAACCTATGACTATACCCATCGCCTGCTGGATTTTACCTTACTGGCCAATGGCGAAACCCCGCCTCTGCGCAGCGCAGACGGCGCGCAGGATGCCTCCCCGCACGTCTTTTCCCTGCTGGCGAACCAGGGCCTGGCAAAACGTGAAGAGGATGATGGCGCGACACCCGACGACATCACCCGCACGCCGCCGGTTTACCCCTGCTCACGCGCTTCACGTCTGCAACAGTTGATGCGCGGTGACGAGGGATATTTGCTGGCGCTGGCCTACTCCACCCAGCGCGGCTACGGGCGCAACCACCCGTTTGCCGCCGAAATCCGTAGCGGCTATGTGGCACTGGAAACCGTACCGGAAGAGCTGGGATTTGCGGTGAACGTCGGCGAACTGCTGATGACGGAATGTGAAATGGTCAACGGTTTTGTCGCGCCAGAAAATGAATCGCCCCATTTTACCCGCGGCTACGGGCTGGTGTTCGGTATGAGCGAACGTAAAGCAATGGCGATGGCGCTGGTGGACCGCGCCCTACAGGCAGCCGAATACGATGAAACGGTCACAGGACCGGCGCAGGACGAAGAGTTCGTGCTGGCGCATGCGGATAACGTCGAGGCGGCGGGTTTTGTTTCGCACCTCAAACTTCCCCATTACGTCGATTTCCAGGCCGAACTGGAACTGCTCAAACGCCTGCAACAGGAGGCCACCTGTGACCACTAACCTCTCCGGCTACAACTTTGCCTATCTTGATGAGCAGACCAAACGCATGATCCGCCGCGCAATTCTGAAAGCGGTAGCGATCCCCGGTTACCAGGTACCGTTTGGCGGACGTGAAATGCCGATGCCATACGGATGGGGAACCGGCGGCATTCAACTTACCGCCAGCGTGATTGGCGAGCCGGACGTGCTGAAAGTGATTGACCAGGGCGCGGACGACACCACTAACGCCGTATCGATTCGTAATTTCTTCAAGCGTGTGACCGGAGTGAATACCACTGAGCGTACGGAAGATGCGACGCTGATCCAGACCCGCCACCGCATCCCGGAGACGCCGCTGGTGGAAGATCAAATAATCATCTTCCAGGTACCGATCCCCGAGCCGCTACGCTTTATCGAACCGCGTGAAACGGAAACTCGCACCATGCACGCGCTGGAAGAGTACGGCATAATGCAGGTGAAACTGTATGAAGATATCGCCCGCTTCGGTCATATCGCCACCACTTACGCCTATCCGGTGAAGGTCAACGACCGCTACGTCATGGACCCGTCGCCCATCCCGAAATTCGACAATCCGAAGATGGACATGATGCCAGCCCTGCAACTGTTTGGCGCAGGCCGCGAAAAACGCATCTATGCCGTTCCACCTTACACCCGCGTGGAAAGTCTCGATTTCGACGATCACCCGTTTACCGTGCAGAGCTGGGATGAACCTTGTGCCATCTGCGGCTCAACCCACAGCTATCTCGATGAAGTGGTGCTCGATGACAGCGGCAAACGCATGTTTGTCTGCTCCGACACCGATTACTGCCGCCAACAGAGCGAGGCCCTCGGCAAATGACGCAACCGCTGCTTTCAGTCAACAACCTGACCCATCTCTACGCGCCGGGCAAGGGCTTCAGTGATGTCTCTTTTGACCTGTGGCCAGGCGAAGTGCTGGGTATCGTCGGCGAGTCCGGTTCTGGCAAAACCACGCTGCTGAAATCGATCTCTTCACGGCTGACGCCGCAGAGCGGTGAGATTTTGTATCAGAACCGTTCGCTGTACGGCATGAACGAAGCCGACCGTCGCCGTCTGCTGCGCACCGAATGGGGCGTGGTGCATCAGCATCCGCTGGATGGCCTGCGCCGTCAGGTCTCCGCCGGCGGCAATATTGGCGAACGCCTGATGGCCACTGGCGCGCGTCACTACGGCGACATCCGCGCCACCGCGCAGCGCTGGCTGGAGGAGGTGGAGATCCCCGCCTCGCGTATCGACGACCTGCCAACCACTTTTTCCGGCGGTATGCAGCAGCGCCTGCAGATCGCCCGCAACCTCGTCACCCATCCCAAACTGGTGTTTATGGACGAACCCACCGGCGGGCTGGACGTTTCGGTACAGGCCAAACTGCTGGACCTGCTGCGCGGCCTGGTGGTGGAACTGGATCTTGCAGTGGTCATTGTCACCCACGATTTGGGTGTGGCGCGTCTGCTGGCAGACCGTTTGCTGGTGATGAAGCAGGGCCAGGTGGTGGAAAGTGGGTTAACCGACCGCGTGCTCGACGACCCGCACCATCCGTACACCCAGTTGTTGGTGTCGTCCGTTTTGCAAAATTAAACATCGGATGCCGGATGGCAGCTTACGGGGCGCTTTTTGTAGGCCGGATAAGCACAGCACCATCCGGCAATAAGAACCATGAGGCTCAAATGATCCGCGTTGAAAATGTCAGTAAAACCTTTGTCCTGCATCAGCAAAACGGCGTGCGTCTGCCGGTGCTGCAAAACGCCACGCTGGAAGTGAAAAACGGCGAATGCGTGGTGCTGCACGGTCACTCGGGTAGCGGCAAGTCCACGCTGCTGCGATCGCTGTACGCCAACTATCTGCCGGATGAAGGACACATCCACATTCGCCACAGCGATGAGTGGGTCGATCTGGTGCAGGCCCCGGCGCGCAAAGTGTTGGAAGTTCGCCGTTCAACCATCGGCTGGGTAAGCCAGTTCCTGCGCGTAATCCCGAGGATTTCCGCGCTGGATGTGGTGATGCAACCGCTGCTGGATCTGGGTGTCTCCCGTGAGGAGTGTGCAGCCAAAGCGGCTAACCTACTTACCCGCCTGAACGTGCCGGAGCGGCTGTGGCACCTGGCACCGTCGACCTTCTCCGGTGGCGAACAGCAGCGCGTCAACATCGCCCGCGGGTTTATCGTCGATTACCCGATTCTGCTGCTCGATGAACCCACCGCCTCGCTGGACGCCAAAAATAGCGCCGCCGTCGTCGCATTGATTGAAGAAGCAAAAGCCCGCGGCGCAGCAATTGTCGGTATTTTTCACGATCAAACCGTGCGCGACCGCGTAGCGGATCGTCTGCATCTGATGGGAACAACAGCATGATTATCAATAATGTAAAGCTGGTACTGGAAGATGACGTGGTGCAAGGATCGCTGGAAATCGAGGGCGGGGTCATTCGCGCCTTTGCTGAAAGTCCGAGCAGCCTACCTGAGGCGCTGGACGGCGAAGGCGGCTGGCTGCTGCCAGGGCTTATCGAGCTGCATACCGATAATCTCGACAAATTTTTTACCCCGCGCCCGAAGGTAGACTGGCCTGCCCACTCGGCAATGAGCAGCCACGACGCGCTAATGGTCGCCAGCGGCATTACCACCGTGCTGGACGCAGTGGCGATTGGCGATGTGCGCGACGGTGGTGACCGTCTGGAAAATCTGGAGAAGATGATCAACGCGGTGGAAGAGACGCAAAAGCGTGGGGTCAATCGCGCCGAGCACCGCCTGCACCTGCGCTGCGAGCTGCCGCATCACACTACCCTGCCGCTGTTTGAAAAACTGGTTGGTCGTGAGCCGGTGACGCTGGTGTCGCTGATGGATCATTCCCCCGGCCAGCGTCAGTTCGCCAATCGTGAGAAGTACCGCGAGTATTATCAGGGCAAGTATTCGCTCACCGACGAGCAGATGGCCCGTTATGAAGAAGAACAGTTAGCGCTGGCTGCGCGTTGGTCACAGCCCAACCGCACGGCGATTGCCCAGATGTGCCGTGAGCGCCAGATTGCGCTGGCGAGCCATGACGATGCCACCTGCGATCATGTGCTCGAATCGCATCAACTTGGCAGCGTGATCGCCGAATTTCCCACAACTTTCGAAGCCGCCGATGCCTCACGCCAGCATGGCATGAACGTGCTGATGGGCGCACCTAACATCGTGCGCGGCGGTTCTCACTCCGGCAACGTGGCGGCACATAGGCTGGCTGAGCTGGGGCTGCTGGATATTCTCTCCTCCGACTACTACCCCGCCAGCCTGCTCGATGCGGCATTTCGCGTAGCGGATGACGACGCTAACCGCTTTACGCTGTCGCAGGCTATTCGTCTGGTGACCCGCAATCCGGCGCGGGCCTTAAATCTCGACGATCGCGGCGTTATTGCCGAAGGTAAACGCGCGGATCTGGTGCTGGCGCATCGCAAAGGCGGCAACATCCATATCGACCACGTCTGGCGTCAGGGCAAAAGGGTATTCTGACTATGGGTAAACTGATCTGGCTGATGGGGCCGTCCGGCTCCGGTAAGGACAGTCTGCTGGCAGAATTGCGCCAGCAGGAACCGGCGCAACTGCTGGTGGCACATCGCTACATCACCCGCGCCGCCAACGCCGGGAATGAAAATCATATTGCGCTAAGTGAACCAGAGTTTTTTACCCGCGCCGGGCAGAATCTGCTGGCGCTGAGCTGGCACGCCAACGGCTTCTACTACGGCGTCGGCATGGAGATAGACCTCTGGCTGCACGCTGGTTTTGATGTGGTGGTCAACGGCTCGCGTGCGCATCTGCCCCAGGCGCAGGCCCGTTATGGCGCTTCTTTGCTTCCCATTTGCTTACAGGTTTCTCCGGCAATTCTCCGCCAGCGCCTGCAGGCTCGTGGGCGGGAGAGCGAAACGGAAATCGCCGCCCGTCTTGAACGCGCAGCCCGCTACGCCCCGTATGACTGCCACGTCCTGAATAACGATGGTAGTTTGCTACAGTCTGTCGATACACTGCTCGCACTGATGGGACGCAAGGAGAAGAAACATGTCTGTCTGTGAATTACGCCGCGCCACGCTGTACGATACCGATGCGGTTTACGCGCTGGTCTGTGAGTTGAAGCAGGGTCAATTCGACCTCCAGGCTTTTAGCACTGGCTACGCCGCAAATCTGCAGGATCCGAATATGCACTACCAGCTGGCGCTGCTCGACGGACAGGTCGTCGGCTTGATCGGTCTGCACCTGCAGTTTCATCTGCACCACGCCAACTGGATTGGCGAAATCCAGGAACTGGTGGTGATGCCGCAGGCGCGAGGGTTAAGGGTTGGCAGCCAGCTACTGGCCTGGGCCGAAGCCGCCGCACGCGAAGCGGGCGCAGAAGTCACCGAGCTTTCCACCAGCACCCAACGCCTTGACGCACACCGTTTTTACCAGCGCGAAGGCTATACCATGAGCCATTTTCGCTTCACCAAACCGCTGTAGGGGGAGCCATGAGTCTGACCATTACGCTAACGGGAACGGGCGGCGCACAGCTGGTGCCGACATTTGGCTGCGACTGTGCGGCCTGCCAACGAGCACGCTTACAGGCGCAATATCGTCGACGCCCTTGTAGCGGGGTGGTCAAATTCAACAATGCGGTGACGCTGCTGGACGCGGGGATCCCGCATCTGATGGACGACTGGCCAGTGGGCAGCTTCCAGCAGTTTCTGCTGACCCACTATCATATGGATCACGTGCAGGGGCTGTTTCCGCTGCGCTGGGGCGTGGGGGCGACTATCCCGGTGTACGGACCGCCGGATGAACAGGGTTGCGACGATCTGTTTAAGCATCCCGGCATCCTCGATTTTAGCCATACCGCCGCGCCATTCGTAGTGTTTGACCTGCAAGGATTGCAGGTCACGCCGCTACCGCTCAACCATTCAAAGCTGACGTTTGGTTATCTGCTGGAGACCGCACATAGCCGCGTGGCGTGGCTCTCCGATACCGCCGGACTTCCCGACAAGACGCTGAAGTTTCTCCACAATAACCAGCCGCAGGCGATTATCATCGACTGTAGCCATGCTCCGCGCGCGCAACCGCCGCGCAATCACTGCGATGTAAATACCGTTATCGCGCTTAATCAGGTTATCCGCTGCCCACGGGTGATTCTGACGCATATCAGCCATCAGTTCGACCTGTGGATGATGGAAAACCAGCTTCCCGCAGGGTTTGAGGCAGGATATGACGGAATGGAGATTATGCTGGAGTAAGGAAATTTGCCGGATGCGATGAAAACATCTTATCCGGCCGACAAGACGACAGTCAGGCGACTTTTTTAGACTCGCTATTTCGCTGAGCGATAAAATCTTTAACCGAAACAATGCGGTTCAGTTCTTCTTGCGCCCGCATGTCATTTTCAACTTCCCACAGGTCAACCGCCGCCTGTAAGTTACGCCAGAAATCAACGGAGGTATCGAACGCTTTGGCCAAACGAAACGCCATATCCGTTGTTAATTTGCGATTATTGTTGACCAGTGCGCTCACCGTATTGCGATGAACATGCAGTATTTCAGCCAGATCGTTAATTTTCAGTCCGAGCGGCTCCAGGTATTCATATTGCAGGATATCACCCACAGTCGTTGGTTTTCTGGTTGCCTGTTTCATATCGTTACCTTAGATTTTCTCTAGTTCTAGTAGATGTGTGGATCTAAGTACACATCTTCGGCCTTACCGTTAACCCATTTAAATATTAATCGGTACTGCTTGTTTACTCTGATTGAAGAATATTCCTGTAATTTTCCGGTTAACTCTTCATATCTGTTACCGGGTGGCGAGCGCAAATCCCGATGCGAAACAGCCGCATTAATGATATCCAGCTTTCTGGCTAATGCAGTATGAATATCCGCTGGTATTTTTCTGTGCGATGTCGCCCGCTCAAAAAAATCTTCAAGCCATGTATCCCGAAAGCTCCTGATATTTAATGATTTAGACATTCCATTGCCGGCTCCTTTTCCATAAGCATAGAGAGATTGCAATGCCTACATGCACTGTGCTCAAGTGCATGTATTGACATAAAATGGCGAGATGTTGAGCTGACAGCGAAATCCCTTACAGGGGATAAAATATTCTTACATTTAGATAGTTACAGTTAACGATCGTAATCTTCTTCCATTCTGCGTTCTTCGTCTTCTAACTGACGCCGTTCTTGATCAAGCTGGCGCTGACGGTCATCCAGTTGGCGACGTCGATCTTCAAACTGGCGGCGGCGATTGTCATATTGCCTGCGCCGGTCGTCACTCACCTGGCGCTGCCAGCTTTCATCACGGGAATCATCATAATCCCGCCCGTTGTCCGGTTTGTATGCGTCGTTTATCGCCTGCTGAATATTACCAATGGCGTCATCGATAATATCCGCCTGCGCCGATACGGTGGTCAGCATCAGCAAACTAAAAAGAAGGAATGTCGCGGAGCGTTGCATAAAACCAGCCTCATCAAGAAACTCGCCCCACGGTAACCAAAGCGTATTTGCGCGGGTAGCGGAGGAATCTCAATTACGCGAATGCCGCAGCGCCTGCGCCAGTTCTCCCCGGGTAAAAGGCTTACGCAATAGTGCCACATCCGGCAGCGCCGGGTTATGCGCCGGGCGTAAATCCTGACCGCTCATCAGCAGGATGGACAACTGCGGATAATGTGCCTGGGCATGGTTAACCACATCCACGCCGCTTAAACCACCTGGCAGCATTAAGTCGCTGATAAAAATATCAATCTCGGATGAAGCCGCCAGCATATGCATCGCCTGTTCGCCGTTGGCGGCCTCTAACGTCAGGTAGCCCAGCAGGTGTAATTGCTCGCACAACGTCTGGCGTACATCGTCCTCATCCTCGAGCACCAACACCAGTTTTTCATCGTTGGTCGTTGTGTGTTGCGCTACCGCTTCCACTTGAGCCTGCACCGGAACAACGGCGCGAGGCAGTTGCAGCCGGACAGTCGTTCCCTGCCCGGGGGCGCTTTCAATCTCCACCCGGCCACCGGACTGGCGCACAAAACCGTAAACCATCGACAGCCCCAGCCCACTGCCGCTGCCGGTCTGTTTGGTGGTGAAAAAGGGCTCGAAGACCTGCGCTTTCACTGCCTGCGACATCCCACTTCCCTGGTCGGCTACCTCCAGCATCACCATGTCCTGCTTACGCCCATCGCTGCGCGTAACCCGTTGATTCCAGGTACGGATTTTTATCGTGCCCGCCTGCCCGTCCATGGCGTCACGGGCGTTCATCACCAGATTGATAATGGCGTTTTCCAGTTGGCTGACGTCAATCCAGGCGGGCCAGGCAGGCGACTGGGCTTCAATCTCCAGCGTCAACGTGGCCGGAAGAGAGTGGCGCATCAGTTCGCCCAGGTTTTCCAGCAGCGTTTTCAGCTCCACCGCATGAGGGTGCAATGACTGTTTGCGCGAAAAGGCCAGCAGCCGTTGGGTAAGCAGCGCCCCGCGCTCGGCGGCTTTTAGCGCCCGATTGACCCGTGGCGCATCGGGCGACTCCGGATTCACCAAATCCAGACTGCCAATAATCACTGCCAGCAGGTTATTGAAATCATGCGCTAATCCACCCGTCAGTTGCCCCACCGCCTTCAGCTTTTGGCTGTGCAACAGCGCTTCTTCCAGCCCCTGACGCTCGGTGCGATCGATTTCCATCTGGCTGGTTTTTTCTTTTAGCAGTCGGGTAGTGTGCTCCAGCGATGCCGTATTGCGGGCAAAGACGCTAAAGGCGCGAGCCAGCTCGCCCAGCTCATCGCGCCGCTGCAGGGCCGGGACACTGACGTCTGATTCACCGTGCGCCAGCCGGGTCATCGCCCGCGAAATGGCCGTTAGGTTGGAGCCGAGATTACGGTAGATATACCACCCGGCAAAACCGGTGATCACCACCGCCAGCAGCGCAAACACTAAAATAAACAACGCGCCGGATTGCAGTTCCTGATGGCTTTGCGCCACCCGTTGCTCTGAGATCAGCGCCACCTGCGAGGCATACTGGTTGATATCGCTGTTGAGGATCGCCACCAACGCTTTGATGTGGAACATATACCAATTGATGGCCAAATCGCTTTGCTCCAGCGCGGAAGAGAGCGGCTCCAGCTTATGCAGTTCCTGGTTGAAGTCGTTGAGGATACCGCTAATCAGCGGATTGGCATGCTGCAAGGGAAGAGCGGGCATCACCGCATCCAGTTGTTTCACCACCGAACGCGGCGTGGGCGTGTCGATGGCGGCAACAATTAAGCGGTCCATCTGCCCCAGCAGCACATCTTCCTGCGCGCCGGTGAGCTTTTGCAGATGACGTAAATAGCTTTGATTCTGATACAGCGAACTGAGCAGCGCGTTACGTTCCAGGTGCCGCCGCTGACCGCGCTGCAACATACCTTCCACGCTGCTTTGTAACTCCTGGCTGCGCTGGATAATTCGCTCGACCAGCACCGGCTCCTGCTGTGCCAGCGGCGCGGTAGCCAGTTGTTCCAGCGACTGCTTCAGCGCCCTTTGCGTCTCCTGCAGCCGCTCCGCTTCCCCTTTGTATTCCAGCGCCCCGACTACCTGCGACAGCCGCACCGCCGCTGTCGCGACGTTCGCCGTATCCCGTGCCAGGTTCATGCTGCCGGTCATGTCGTCAACGGTTTGCTGCTGCACCTGCTCCTGGATCTGGCTTGCGTGCTGAAACCCCAGCACCGCCACGCCGCTCACCATCAGCGTGACCGCCACCACCAGCAGATTGAAGAACAGCAATCGTCCACGCGCACTGGCGAAAAAGTGACGTCCCGGTTGCGGCATATCACGCTCCGTGAAGAAAAATCGCAATATGACAAATATGAACGGCTTCTGACATTTTGCATTTACATTCCTGTGATGGACTGCTGATATCGGCCACCCCACAGGAGATCCGCCATGAGCAGGACACCGGTTCTGGAGATGCGCAACATTGCTAAAGCGTTTGGCAAATTTTACGCGCTGAAAGGGGTCGATTTAACGGTCTGGCCGGGCGAGATTCATGCCCTGATGGGCGAGAACGGTGCGGGGAAAAGTACCCTGATGAAGATCCTCGCGGGCGCCTATACCGCCACCAGCGGTGAAATCCTGATTGACGGTCAGCCGTTTCACATTCGCGGTCCCAAAGATGCACTCAGCGCGGGCATCACGCTGATTTACCAGGAGATGCAGCTCGCGCCGAACCTGACGGTGGCAGAAAATATCTTTCTTGGCAGCGAGCTGTCGCGCGGCGGTCTGGTCCAGCGTAAAGAGATGGTCATGCAGTCACAGAAAGTCATCGATCGACTCGGCGCCCAGTTTAAGGCCAGCGACCGTGTGATGACGTTGACCATCGCCGAACAGCAGCAGGTTGAAATTGCCCGTGCCCTGCACCGTAACAGCCGCATTCTGGTGATGGATGAACCCACCGCCGCCCTCTCCTCACGTGAAACCCACCGCCTGTTTGAACTGATCATGCGCCTGCGCGATGAGGGGATGGCGATTATCTACATCAGCCACCGCATGGCGGAAGTGTACGAACTCTCCGATCGCGTCAGCGTCCTGCGCGACGGGCAATATGTTGGCAGCCTGACCCGCGACAAGCTCAACGCCTCGGAGCTGGTGCGCATGATGGTGGGCCGTCCGTTGAGCGATCTGTTCAACAAAGAGCGCGATATTCCCTTAGGTAAAGCACGCCTCAACGTCCATCACCTTACCGACGGCCATAAAGTCCAGCCGTGCAGCTTGCTGGTGCGTTCCGGGGAGATCGTCGGCCTGGCCGGGTTAGTTGGCGCCGGGCGTTCTGAACTGGCGCAGCTGATTTTTGGCGTGCGCAAAGCCATCGGCGGCATGATTGAAGTGGACGGTGAACCGGTGGTGATCCACTCCCCGCGCGAAGCAATTGACCACGGCATTGGCTTTCTGACGGAAAACCGCAAAGAGCAGGGATTATTTTTAGAGCTGGCAGCGGCAGAAAACATCACCATGGCAACGCTGGAACGTGACGCGAACTGGGGCATGCTCGATCGCAAAAAGGCGCAGGCGATTTCTGATGACGCCATCAAATTGCTCAATATTCGCGTCCCGCATGCCCAGGTCCGCGCAGGCGGCTTGTCCGGCGGCAACCAGCAAAAGCTGCTGATTTCGCGCTGGGTGGCGATCGGGCCACGCATTTTGATCCTCGATGAACCCACGCGCGGTGTGGACGTCGGCGCCAAAAGCGAGATCTACCGGATCATGAACGATATGGCGCGCAAAGGCGTGGCGATCCTAATGATCTCCAGCGAACTACCGGAAGTGGTCGGGATGAGCGACCGCGTGTACGTCATGCGCGAAGGCAGCATTGCCGGCGAGCTGAACGGACAAAGTATTACCCAGGAAAATATTATGACGCTGGCAACCGGCGTGAACGACTCCCATCATCAGGCGGTACCCCATGAATAATCCAACCACTCCCCAGCAGGTGGCGAAATCCGCCTCCGCAAAAAAAATGCTGATGAGCGATCTGATGCAAACGGTCGGTATCTTACCGATTCTCATCCTGATAGTGGCGGTGTTTGGCTTCATCGCGCCTAACTTTTTTACCGAAAGCAACCTGCTGAATATTACCCGCCAGGCGTCGATCAACATCGTGCTGGCCGCTGGCATGACCTTCATTATTTTAACCGGCGGCATCGATCTTTCGGTTGGTTCGATTCTCGGCACCACCGCAGTGGCAGCCATGGTGGTTTCGCTGATCCCGGAATTTGCCATGCTGTCGATTCCGGCAGCACTGATGCTCGGTCTGGTGCTGGGGCTGTTTAATGGCGCGCTGGTCGCTTTTGCCGGCCTGCCGCCGTTTATCGTCACGCTTGGAACCTATACGGCGCTGCGCGGCGCGGCCTATCTGCTGGCGGACGGCACGACGGTGATTAACTCCAACATCAGCTTTGAGTGGATCGGCAACAACTATCTCGGTCCGGTTCCGTGGCTGGTGGTCATTGCGCTGGCGGTGGTGGTGGTGTGCTGGTTCATTCTTAGGCGCACAACGCTCGGCGTTCATATCTATGCGGTTGGCGGCAATATGCAGGCCGCGCGCTTAACCGGGATCAAAGTGTGGCTGGTGCTGCTGTTCGTCTACGGCATGAGCGGTTTGCTCTCAGGTCTTGGCGGGGTGATGAGCGCCTCGCGGCTGTACAGCGCCAACGGCAACTTAGGTATGGGTTACGAACTGGACGCCATCGCGGCGGTGATCCTCGGCGGCACCAGCTTTGTTGGCGGGATCGGCACCATCACCGGCACGCTGGTGGGGGCGTTGATCATTGCCACGCTCAATAACGGCATGACGCTGATGGGCGTCTCCTATTTCTGGCAATTGGTGATCAAAGGGGCGGTGATCATCATAGCGGTGCTGATCGACAAATACCGTACCCGACACCATCAAAGTGCATAGACAAGCTTACTGGCCTACTCATTCGTAGGCCTGATAAGCGCAGCGCCATCAGGCGTATAACAACAATACCCTACGTGAGGAAACGAGTATGCGTTTGAAGCCATTAGTGACCGCGCTCTGTGCTGGCGCCCTGCTTGCTGCAGCTCCATTTGTGCAGGCAAAAGAACTGAAATCCATCGGCGTTACGGTGGGCGATCTGGCCAACCCGTTCTTCGTGCAGATCACCAAAGGCGCGGAGCTGGAAGCACGCAAACTGGCAGGTGATAGCGTTAAAGTAACGCTGGTTTCCAGCGGCTACGATCTGGGGCAACAGGTGTCGCAAATCGACAACTTTATTGCCGCCAAAGTCGACATGATTATCCTTAACGCCGCCGACTCCAAAGGCATCGGCCCGGCGGTTAAACGCGCGAAAGACGCCGGGATCGTGGTGGTTGCCGTTGACGTAGCGGCGGAAGGCGCAGACGCGACCATTACTTCCGATAACACTCAGGCAGGTGAAATGGCCTGTAAATACATTACCGACCGTCTGAAAGGGAAAGGCAACGTCGTGATCATCAACGGGCCGCCGGTTTCCGCCGTCCAGAACCGCGTGGAAGGCTGCCAGACGGAGTTTAAACGCCACCCGGACATCAAGGTGCTGTCGCATAACCAAAACGCCAAAGGCAGTCGCGAAGGCGGGCTGGAGATCATGACCGCGTTGCTGGCGGCGAATCCGAAGATCGACGGCGTATTCGCCATTAACGATCCCACAGCGATCGGCGCCGATCTGGCGGCAAAACAGGCGCAGCGTAGCGAATTCTTTATTGTCGGCGTAGATGGATCCCCAGACGGTGAAGAAGCGCTGAAGCGCGAAAACTCACTATTTGTGGCGACTCCGGCACAAGATCCGCAGGTGATGGCTGCCAAAGCGGTTGAAATCGGCTATGACATATTGCAGGGGAAACCCGCCCCGAAAGAACCCGTGCTGATCCCAGTGACGATGATCGATAAAAACAACGTCGGCAGTTATAAGGGTTGGACGGTTAAATAGCCCGCCACAACAACGCCGGTTGGCGGCAAAGATGCCTTATCCGGTCTACAAGATCGCTATGAATTTGTAGGCCGGATAAGCGCGGCGCCATCCGGCATTATATTAAGGAGGATTCTGCCGATGAAACGCTCCGCAATAAACGAGATCCTTGGGCACACGCGCCAGTTTTTCTCTCAGCACGACGTGCATCTCCCCCCTTTTGCCAGCTTCCCCCCGACCCAATGGCGCAAGCTTGATGCCAGTGCCTGGAGCGAAGTGTTCGACCTTAAGCTCGGTTGGGATGTCACCGCGTTTGGCGGCAATAATTTCGCCGCGCAAGGATTAACGCTGTTCACCCTGCGTAATGGTTCGCCGAAAGGCATGCCTTACGAGAAATGCTACGCCGAGAAAATCATGCATGTTCGCGATGCACAGGTCACGCCGATGCATTTTCACTGGCGCAAACGCGAAGACATTATCAATCGCGGCGGCGGCAATCTCATTGTAGAACTGTGGAATGCAGGGATCCGCGAGCAAACGGAAGACAGCGACGTTAGCGTGGTGATTGACGGCTGTCGGCAAACCCATGCCGCAGGCAGTCAACTGCGCCTGACGCCGGGTGAAAGCATCTGCCTGCCGCCGGGCCTGTATCACAGCTTCTGGGCGGAAGAAGGTTTTGGCGACGTGCTGGTTGGCGAGGTCTCTTCTGTTAATGACGACGACCACGACAACCATTTTCTGCAACCGATTTCCCGCTACAACGACATTGAAGAAGACGAACCGGCGATGCTGGTGCTGTGTAACGAATATCGCCTGTTCCGCTAACCAAGGAGCACATTATGCCGTTGATCTCACTCGCTGATGGCCTTGCCCATGCCCGCGAGCACCGCTATGCCTTAGGGGCGTTTAACGTTCTGGATTCACATTTCCTGCGCGCGTTGTTTGCCGCGGCAAAGCAGGAACGTTCGCCGTTTATTATCAACATTGCCGAGGTGCATTTTAAATATATCTCGCTAGATTCTCTGGTCGAAGCGGTCAAATTCGAAGCCGCGCGGCATGACATTCCGGTAGTGCTGAATCTTGACCACGGCCTGCACTTTGAGTCGGTGGTGCGAGCGTTACGCTTAGGTTTCAGCTCAGTGATGTTCGATGGCTCCACGCTGGAGTACGAAGAAAATATCCGTCAGACCCGCGAAGTGGTGAAGATGTGCCACGCCGTCGGCGTGTCGGTGGAAGCTGAGTTGGGCGCAGTCGGTGGCGATGAAGGCGGTGCGCTGTACGGTCATGCCGACGAATCACTGTTTACCGACCCAATGCTGGCGCGTGATTTCGTTGACAGAACCGGGATTGACGCGCTGGCGGTCGCCATTGGCAACGCCCACGGCAAATATAAAGGCGAACCGCTGCTCGACTTCCCGCGTCTGGACACCATTCGCCAGCAGGCGGCAATCCCGCTGGTACTGCACGGTGGCTCCGGCATCAGCGACGACGATTTCAAGCGCGCAATTGAACTCGGCATTCACAAAATCAACTTCTATACCGGCATGTCGCAGGCGGCGCTGTCGGCAGTGGAGACGCGGATGGCGAATCGTCAGCCCTTATACGACGAATTCGCTGAACTGCTGCTCGGCATTGAGGAAGCCATTACCGATACCGTTTCAGAACAGATGCGCATTTTTGGCAGCGCGGGACGGGTCTGATGGAACGCAAAGGCGTTATCGCCGCAGGCAACATGCTGGTCGATCATGTGCATCAAATTGTGCAGTGGCCGGAACGCGGCTGGTTGGCGGAAATCACCCGTAGCGAACGCGCCACGGGCGGTGCGCCGCTTAATGTGCTGCTAACGCTGGCAAAAATGCACACTGGGCTGCCGTTGCAGGCGGTGGGGTTAATCGGTCAGGACAGCGATGGCGACTACATCATGGCGATGCTGGAGCAGTATCACGTTAATCGCCAACACGTGCAGCGCACGACATTCGCGCCCACGTCAATGTCGCAGGTGATGACCGATCCCAGCGGTCAGCGCACCTTTTTCCACTCGCCGGGCGCCAACAGACTGCTGGATTTGCCCGCTTTTGAGCAACTGGATACCTCGATGAAAATCTTCCATCTGGGATATCTGCTGCTGCTCGACAGTCTGGACATGCCGGATGAGGAGTACGGGACGCGTAGCGCAAGGCTGCTGGCACAAATGCGCGACAACGGCTTTGAAACGTCGTTGGATCTGGTCTCACGCAAGGGCGACCCGCGCTACCAACCACTGGTGATGCCAGCCTTGCGCCATCTCGACTATCTGGTAATTAACGAGCTGGAAGCCGGAGAATTTAGCGGGCTGGAGATCCGCCAGCCCAACGGCGAGCTGCATATCCCGCATATCGCTACCGCCGCGCGCGAATTATTGGATGCAGGGGTACGCCAGCGGGTGGTTATTCACTGTCCGGAAGGTGCCTGGGGTGAAGCGCCGGATCTGCCGGGCGTCTGGATCCCGTCGCAGTACCTGGCGCAGGAAGAGATCGTTGGCAGCGTCGGGGCGGGTGATGCGTTTTGCGCCGGATTCTTGTATGGCTGTCATGAGCGCTGGTCGCTGACGGACAGCGTCAGGTTGGCACACGCCTGTGCGCGGGCAAGCTTGCTGTGCGCCAATGCGATAGACGGCGCGAAGACGCTGGCAGAGTTAAAAGCAGAAATGGTTGACGCCTGATGCGCTGCGCTTATCAGGCCTACGGGATCGTTGTCGCTTTTGTCGGCCGGATAAGACGTTTACGCCGCATCCGGCAAGTGCACACGATCACGCCGCCTTATCGTGATGCTGCACGTCGGCGGCGAATACATAGCCCAACCCGCGCAGGGTTTTGATCAACATCGGTTGATGCGGGTTAATCTCTATTTTTCGCCGCAAGCGCATGATTAACACGTCAATAGTGCGGTCAAACACCTCAACGCTGTCGCTGCGCGTCAGCTCCAGCAGTTGTTCCCGACTCAGCACCCGGCGGGCATTTTGGGCCAGCGCCAACAGCAGGTTGTATTCCCCCTGCGTCAACTCCACCTTCAACTGCTGGGGATTATGTAACTGGCAACCGGCGGTATCGAGATGCCAGCCATTGAAAGAAAGCCCCGTGGTCTGTGGGCCGCCGCTTTCTGCCGTTAACACGCCAACGCGTCTGAGCACCGCCTTTACCCGAGCCACCAGCACCCGCGCATTGAACGGTTTACCGATATAGTCGTCAGCGCCCATTTCCAGCCCGACCACCACATCCGACTCGCTACCAAGCCCGGTCAGCATCACCACCGGTAATCCGGGTCTCATCTTTTGCACCTGCTGCAGCACCATCAGACCGTTGATATCGGGCAACATCATATCCAGCAATACCAGCGCGATCTCCGGCTGAGTCTCAATGCAGCGCAACGCCTCCTGCCCGGTGTGACAAGCGGTCACCGCAAAGACGTGTTCGTTCAACACATCCTGTAAAAGCGAGCAGACTGCCACGTCATCATCCACAACCAGAACAACGGGTTTCATCATTCGACTCCGTCCACTTCGTTATCATCTTATTGTGAGTAATATCAGGCGAAGTGAAAGAGCACACATGATCTATCTGATAAAAATATAATCCTTGTCACACTATTCAGTAAACATAATAGGTTTTCCTTTGCTCAGCACTTTGGGCACAAATACCTAATAAGAATAACTACGCAGATCACACTTCCTTTCTTTAAAATAAACCATTCGAACTTATGATAATGACAAAATTAAAGCAGCGACATTTACTATTTTAATAAATTCACAGTACATATGATAAATGGAGATTCATATGAATAAATCTCAGCCGTTCCGCCTGAGCAGGATTTTTATTGCATTGGTCGCGACTACCGGAATATTAGTTAATCCTGTATTTGCCAGTGAATCATCTCAACCAGCGTCACAATATACAAAGCAACAGAATCAGCGTTATTTAACATCATTACCTTTTGCCGATCGCCAGGATTTTGACGATGCGCAGCGTGGTTTTATCGCACCACTGCCTAACCAAGGTATTCTTAAAAATGCCGACGGAAAACCCTTTTATCGCGCAGAAGATTATAAGTTTGATATCAATGCCCCTGCACCAGAAACAGTAAACCCCAGCTTATGGCGACAGTCGCAGATCAACGGTATTTCGGGCTTGTTTAAAGTCACTGAACGGATGTATCAGGTACGCGGCCAGGATATTTCCAATATCACTTTTATCGAAGGTGATACAGGTATTATCGTTATTGACCCATTGGTTACCGCTGGGGCAGCAAAAGCCAGCCTGGACCTCTACTATCAATATCGTCCGCAAAAACCGATTGTTGCCGTTATTTATACCCATAGCCATACCGATCACTATGGCGGTGTGAAAGGCATTGTCTCTGAAAATGACGTGATATCTGGCAAAGTGCAGATTCTCGCCCCGGCAGGCTTTATGGAAGAAGCCATCAGCGAAAACGTATTGCTGGGCAATATTATGAGTCGCCGTGCTCTGTTCTCCTACGGTCTGCTTCTGCCTCGTAACCCACAAGGAAATATCGGCAACGGTCTGGGCGTCACGCTGACAACAGGTCTGCCGACTATCATTGCCCCAACCCAATCAATCATCAAAACCGGTGAGAAAAAAGTCATCGACGGCCTGGAGTTCGATTTCCTGATGGCGCCAGGCAGCGAGGCGCCTTCCGAAATGCACTTATATATTCCGGCGCTCAAAGCGCTCTGTACGGCAGAAAATACGACGCACACGCTGCATAACTTCTATACGCTACGCGGTGCAAAAACACGCGATACCAGCAAATGGACCGAGTATCTGAACGAAACACTTGATATGTGGGGCAGCCAGGCAGAAGTGTTGTTTATGCCGCATACCTGGCCCGTCTGGGGTAATCAGCATATTAACGACTATATCGGTAAATATCGCGACACCATCAAGTATATCCACGATCAAACTCTGAATATGGCTAACCAGGGCTATACGATGAATGAGATTGGCAACATGATTCAACTACCACCAACGCTCGCCAATAACTGGGCCAGTCGTGGCTACTACGGTTCGGTCAGCCATGACGCGCGTGCGGTCTACAACTTTTACCTCGGCTACTTCGACGGCAACCCGGCAAATCTGGATCCTTACGGACAGACAGATATGGGTAAACGCTACGTCAAAGCGTTGGGTGGTGCAAAACAGACCATTGAGCTGGCTCAGGAAGCCTATGACAAGGGTGATTATCGCTGGACGTCAGAACTGCTCAAGCACGTGATTTCCGCTGAACCAGACAACCAGGCGGCTAAGAATCTGCAAGCGAATGCGTTTGAACAGCTGGGCTATCAGGCCGAGTCCGCCACCTGGCGCGGTTTCTACCTCACCGGCGCGAAAGAACTGCGTGAAGGCGTGCGTAAATTTACACACGGCACCACCAATTCCCCGGACACCATCAACGGAATGAGCGTAGAAATGCTGCTCGATTACATGGCCGTTCGTCTGGACAGTGAGAAAGCATCAGGTAAACACATCAGCCTGAACTTCAACCTGGACAAAGGCGAGAACCTGAATCTGACGCTCAACAACAGCGTGCTCAATCATCGTCAGACCCTGCAACCAGATGCCGACACCTCATTCTATATCAGCCGTACAGATCTGCACGACGTGCTGACAGGCCAGGTGAAAATGAGCGATCTGGTACACGCGAAGAAAGTCAAAGTGATTGGCAAAGCCGCGAAGTTGGATGAAGTGATAGCGATGCTGGATCAATTTGATTTGTGGGTTAATGTCGTTACACCCAATTAATAACAAGCCGCTTCCAGAGATATTTTCAATCTCTGGAAGCATATTTATTCACACAACAATGTGCAATCGCAAAAACAATAGAATAAATAAATGAATTATGAACTCGGTGGGCATGCAAAGATATTTTATCTCGTTAAAAAATTGCCATACTGCTGACGCTTTATATTTTTATATTCACTCATGATATTGTTCGCGATAAACAGGATGTATTTTGTTATGCAAACGGTTAACTCCAGCATTGTGATACCGCTGAGAATAATAGGCTGGTTTCTCTCGCTGCCATTATTAACAGGATGCAACTTCTCTCCCGCCATTCCGGTCATCGGTGCTTACTATCCCGACTGGCTGTTCTGCCTTATTGGCGGTGTCATCCTGACACTCATAACCCGAAAATTCATTCTGCATAAATATAGCGGATTGGCCTTTATCGGGATTATTTATACCGCCCTTTTTGCCCTCTACTCCATGCTGTTCTGGCTGGTATTTTTCTAACTTATTTTGAGACGCCCCTATGGAAAGCTCGTCGAAAAAAGCTCCGCGTAACAAACTTCCCGCGCTGATGCTGTTGGTACTTGCGCTGGTTATTTTGGTCTTCGTCATCTGGAAACTGAATAGCTCACCCGCGACCAATGACGCCTACGCCTCAGCCGACACCATTGATGTCGTGCCAGAAGTCAGTGGTCGCATTGTCGAACTGGCTGTTTCCGATAACCAGCAGGTCAAGCAAGGTGATGTGCTGTTTCGTATCGATCCCCGTATCTATGAAGCGAATCTGGCAAAAGCACAAGCATCGCTCGCCGCTCTGGATAAACAGATAATGCTGACCCAGCGCAGCGTAGATGCACAACAATATGGTGCTGACTCCGTACGGGCTACGGTAGAAAAAGCGCGAGCAGCCGCTAAGCAAGCCAGCGATACTCTGCGCCGTACCGAACCACTACTGACGGAAGGTTTTGTCTCCGCGGAAGATGTTGATCGCGCCAGAACGGCACAACGCGCCTCAGCGGCAGATCTTAATGCGGTGTTATTACAGGCGCAGCAGGCTGCCAGCGCGGTGAGTGGCGTTGATGCCCTGGTAGCTCAGCGCATCGCCGTAGAAGCCGATATCGCCCTGACCAAACTGCATCTTGAAATGGCAACAGTACGCGCACCCTTCGATGGCCGCGTGGTGGCATTAAAAACCTCCGTCGGGCAGTTTGCTTCCGCCATGCGACCCATTTTTACCCTGATTGACACCCGTCACTGGTACGTAATCGCCAATTTTCGCGAAACAGAGCTGAAAAATATCCATGCAGGCACACCAGCCAATATTCGCCTGATGAGCGACAGCGGCAAAGTGTTTGTCGGTAAAGTGGATTCAATCGGCTACGGTGTATTACCTGATGATGGCGGTATGGTGCTGGGCGGTTTGCCGCGTGTTTCCCGCTCTATCAACTGGGTTCGCGTTGCCCAACGCTTCCCGGTAAAAATCGTGGTAGATAAACCGGATGAAGAGATGTTTCGCATCGGCGCATCGGCGGTTGCTACCCTTGAGCCACAGAAATGAAAGCACTTAACTGTTTGCCTCTGCCACTGGTCAGGCTATTGGCGTTTTTTCACGAAGAATTAAGCGAACAACGTCCCGGAAGACTCCCACAAATCATGCAGCTCTGGGCGGGTTGCCTGCTGGTGGTACTGATCTCGATGACCTATGAGATCCCCTTCCTGGCGCTTTCGCTTGCCGTACTCTTTTATGGTATCCAGTCCAATGCTTTCTATACCAAATTCGTGGCGATTCTCTTCGTCGTCGCCACAGCATTAGAGATAGGTAGTTTATTTCTGATCTACAAATGGTCTTATAGCTACCCTCTGGTCCGTCTGATCATTGCCAGCCTGATCGTTCTGGCCTGCATGTTCCTGATGCGAACCCATCGTCTGGGGCTGGTTTTCTTTGCCGTGTCGATTGTTGCAATATACGGGCAATCTTTCCCCGGCATGCTCGACTACCCCGAGGTCGTCGTTCGCCTGACGTTATGGTGCATCGTCGTTGGTCTGTACCCCACGCTACTGATGACGCTGACCGCCGTTTTGTGGTTTCCCAGCCGCGCTGTCAACCAAATGCGCGAAGCCCTGCGTGCCAGGCTGGGTGATGCCCTCAATCGCCTGACGGCACCGACAACACCGCTTGCGGAAAAATACATCGAACGAGAAGTGCTGGCGCTGCAAAAGCTGAACATCTTTTGTCTGGCAGATGACGCAGACTGGCGAGAAAAAAGTGCCTGGTGGCAGGCTTGCGTTGCCACAACCACCTATCTGTACACTACTCTCAATCGCTACGATTTCACGGCACATAACCCGGCAACCCGCGATCTCCAGCAGAAACTGTGCCGTGAAATAACCGCACTGCAAGATGCGGTTGCTCGAGGTATGCCCTGGCAAAGTGAATGGGAACTCAGTCAGGCAGAAGCCGCAACGGCCCGCGAATGCGGCCTGGAACCCCTGTGCCAAACCCTGCTACAGCTTGGTCACATGGACCCTAATACGCCGCCAGCTCCTGTCGCTAAACCGCCCTCAATGGTATCTGACGCGTTCACCAACCCAGGCTATATTCGCTACGCGTTAAAAACACTGCTGGCATGTCTGATTTGCTATGTCTTTTACTCCGGTACCGACTGGGAAGGCATTCACACCTGTATGCTGACCTGCATTATTGTCGCGAACCCCAGTATCGGCTCGTCATACCAGAAGATGGCACTGCGCTTCGGCGGCGCATTTTTCGGCGCAATTCTGGCCCTGCTGATGACGATTTTTGTCATGCCCTGGCTGGACAATATCGTCGAACTTCTCCTGGTGCTGGCGCCACTTTTCCTGATGGGTGCCTGGATTGCCACCGGCTCAGAACGTTCCTCTTATATCGGAACCCAAATGGTCGTCACCTTCGCGCTGGCAACGCTTGAAAACGTCTTTGGCCCAACCTACGACCTGGTGGAAATCCGCGATCGCGCCTTCGGCATTTTGATCGGCACCCTTGTTTCCGCGGTGATCTACACCTTTGTCTGGCCGGAAAGCGAAGCCAAAGCGCTGCCACAAAAACTGGCAAGCTCGCTGGGACTGCTCAGCAAATTACTGCGGATCCCACGTCAGCAGGATGCTGTTCTCATGCGCACTTATCTTCAGATGCGTATTGGTCTCCATGCGACGTTTAACGCCTGTGATGAAATGTGCGAGAGGGTCGCGCTGGAACGCCAACTCCCCGGCGATGAACGCATGGCGCTTATTCAACGTAGTCAGCGCGTTATTCACCTGGGCCGTGACATTCTCTATGCCTGGGATACCACCCGAAATGACGCCCCGACGCTGGATAACGCGGTATTGCTGGAGAGCGCAACACACCTGGCCGATGCGCTGGAAAAATACGCAGCCGACCTGGCGACAGCATCTAGCCTTCCGCCGTCGATTGAAAACCTGTCCCCATCTCAAGACATTTTACCAACGTTACCCAAACAGGAGCGCTGCATCATACAGCAGATAACCTGTTTACCCGACTGGACTCACCCGACGCTAATACCAGCAAGCGAGCAGGAGCAAGGAACCTCCCAATAATGAACCGATCTCTCCCTCGATTACTCCTCTGCGGCATACTCAGCGGCGCAACGGTCCTTTCCGGCTGTGCACTGATCCGCAAAGATTCTGCACCACATCCGCAATTACAGCCTGAGCAGATCTCACTGGCTAAAGACATTCATCTGGCAAGCTCAGGATGGCCACAGGCACAGTGGTGGCGGCAGTTTAACGACCCACAGCTAAACTCGCTTATTGAAGCAACGCTGTCTGGCTCCCATAACCTCGCCGAAGTGAAGCTGCGTGAAGAGAAAGCGCAGTCGCAGACTGAACTGCTGGAAGGGCGTTCTCAGCTCCAGATGGCAGCGCTGGGCATGATTAACCGCCAGCGAGCGTCTGCCAACGGCTTCCTCGGCCCCTACGCGCTGGATGCGCCACGATTAGGGATGGACGGCCCCTACTACACTGAAGCGACGATTGGTCTGGTCGCCGGACTGGATCTCGACCTGTGGGGCGAGCATCGTTCCGCTGTCGCGGCAGCTATTGGCGCACAAAATGCCGCGCTTGCCGAAACAGCAGCAGTGGAACTCTCCCTGACGACCGGCGTCGCACAGCTGTATTACAGTATGCAAGCCAGTTACCAGATGCTTGATTTGTTGCAGCAGACCCACGATGTGATTGATTATGCCGTGAAGGCCCACCAGAGTAAGGTCGCTCACGGGCTGGAAGCAAAAGTCCCGTACCATGGCGCACGTGCGCAATTGCTGGCAGTGGACAAGCAAATCGTCGCGGTTGAAGGACAAATCAAAGAAACTCGGGAATCACTCCGGGCGCTGATCGGTGCCGGCGCAAAAGATCTGCCTGAAATCAAACTGGTCGCACTGCCAACTGTCGATACAGGAATACCCGCAACGCTCTCCTACGACCTGCTTGCCAGGCGTCCGGACTTGCAGGCTATGCGCTGGTATGTGCAGGCTTCGCTGAACCAGGTCGAGGCCGCTCGCGCCCTGTTTTATCCGAGCTTTGATATCAAAGTCTTCTTCGGTTTAGACGCTATCCATATCGATCAACTGTTCAAAAGCACCAGCAGGCAGATCAACTTCATCCCCGGCCTGCGTTTACCGCTGTTTGACGGGGGTCGTCTGAATGCCAATCTGGAAGGCGCCCGCGCAACCAGCAATATGATGATAGAGCGCTACAACCAGTCGGTGCTCAATGCAGTGCGCGATGTCGCGATTAACGGAACACGTCTGCAAACGCTCAATGAACAACGGGTAATGCAGATGGAACGCGTAGATGCCACGCATTACACGCAAGCAGCAGCAGACGCGGCTTACCAGCGAGGCCTGAGCAGTCGCCTGCTGGCAACAGAGGCCAAATTACCCGTGATCGCAGAAGATATGTCGCTCCTGGTCATAGATACCCAACGACTCATGCAGAATATTCAACTCATCAAAGCGCTTGGCGGAGGTTATCAAGCCCCTGCTAACAAGAAGTAGCGTTCTCCGACCTCGCCGCGTGATATCCGTCACGCGGCATTTTCTTTCGTCACGTCAAATATGACGACAGCCTGTTTTTCGTCAGGGTTTTGCGCAAAATTCGCCCGTAATATCGATGAATGCCCCTGATAAAAACATGGCATAAAAGATGCATAACTAAAGCGACAGCGCGTATGCGCGATTTGATTAACTGGAGCGAGACCGATGAAAAAAGTCGTCACGGTTTGCCCATATTGCGCATCAGGTTGCAAAATCAACCTGGTGGTCGATAACGGCAAAATCGTCCGGGCTGAAGCGGCGCAGGGGAAAACCAACCAGGGTACTCTGTGTCTGAAGGGCTACTATGGCTGGGATTTTATCAACGATACCCAGATCCTGACCCCTCGTCTGAAAACCCCAATGATCCGTCGCCAGCGTGGCGGCAAACTGGAATCTGTTTCCTGGGATGAAGCGCTTGATTACGTCGCCACTCGTCTGAGCGCCATCAAAGCGAAGTATGGCCCGGACGCTATTCAGACGACCGGTTCATCTCGCGGTACGGGTAACGAAACCAACTATGTAATGCAAAAATTCGCGCGCGCCGTTATTGGTACCAATAACGTTGACTGCTGCGCTCGCGTCTGACACGGCCCATCGGTTGCAGGTCTGCACCAATCGGTCGGTAACGGCGCAATGAGTAATGCTATCAATGAAATTGATAACACAGATTTAGTGTTCATCTTCGGGTATAACCCGGCGGATTCCCACCCGATCGTGGCGAATCACGTGATTAACGCTAAACGTAACGGGGCGAAAATCATCGTCTGCGATCCGCGCAAAATTGAAACCGCGCGTATTGCCGACATGCACATCGCGTTGAAAAACGGCTCGAACATCGCGCTGCTCAACGCCATGGGTCATGTCATCATCGAAGAAAAACTGTACGACCAGGCGTTCGTCGCCTCCCGTACGGAAGGATTCGAAGAGTACAGCAAGATTGTCGAAGGTTACACGCCGGAGTCCGTCGAAGATATCACTGGCGTTAGCGCGCAGGATATTCGTCAGGCTGCACGTATGTATGCCACGGCAAAAAGCGCGGCTATCCTGTGGGGTATGGGTGTTACCCAGTTCTATCAGGGCGTGGAAACCGTGCGTTCACTGACCAGCCTCGCAATGCTGACCGGCAACCTCGGTAAGCCAAGCGTGGGCGTTAACCCGGTTCGTGGTCAGAACAACGTTCAGGGCGCATGCGATATGGGCGCGCTGCCGGATACCTATCCGGGCTATCAGTACGTTAAGTTCCCGGAAAACCGCGAGAAATTCGCTAAAGCCTGGGGCGTGGAAAGTCTTCCTGCACATACCGGTTATCGCATCAGCGAACTGCCGCACCGTGCTGCGCATGGCGAAGTCCGCGCGGCGTACATCATGGGTGAAGATCCATTACAGACCGATGCTGAACTCTCCGCAGTGCGCAAAGGCTTTGAGGATCTGGAACTGGTCATCGTGCAGGATATCTTCATGACCAAAACCGCCGCTGCCGCAGACGTTATTTTACCGTCTACGTCATGGGGTGAGCATGAAGGCGTATTCTCCGCGGCTGACCGTGGCTTCCAGCGCTTCTTTAAAGCCGTTGAGCCGAAGTGGGATCTGAAAACGGACTGGCAGATTATCAGTGAAATCGCCACCCGTATGGGCTATCCGATGCACTACAACAACACCCAGGAAATCTGGGACGAGTTGCGTCATCTGTGCCCGGATTTCTACGGTGCCACTTACGAGAAAATGGGCGAACTGGGTTATATCCAGTGGCCTTGCCGCGACACCTCAGAAGCCGATCAGGGGACGTCTTATCTCTTTAAAGAGAAGTTCGACACCCCGAACGGCCTGGCGCAGTTCTTCACCTGCGACTGGGTAGCGCCAATCGACAAACTCACCCCAGAGTACCCAATGGTACTGTCTACGGTGCGTGAAGTCGGCCACTACTCTTGCCGTTCGATGACCGGTAACTGTGCGGCGCTGGCCGCGCTGGCGGATGAACCGGGCTATGCCCAGATCAACACCGCCGACGCAGAACGCCTGGGCATCCAGGACGAAGAACTGGTGTGGGTTAACTCGCGTAAAGGTCGGGTCATTACCCGTGCGGCAGTCAGCGATCGTCCAAACAAAGGCGCGATTTACATGACCTACCAGTGGTGGATTGGCGCATGTAATGAGCTGGTAACCGAGAACTTAAGCCCGATTACCAAAACGCCAGAGTATAAGTACTGTGCCGTTAACGTTGAACGCATTGCCGATCAGCGCGCTGCCGAGCAGTATGTTATTGATGAGTACAACAAGCTGAAAGCCAGTCTGCGCGAAAGCGCGATGGGTTAGTCCGTTTACGTACCTGTTCTGCAACAGCCTCCGCCCGGAGGCTGTTTTTTTATCCATACGATCTCTTTATACTGTTCATTCCGTACCCTAAATAAAACTCAAAATGAAACAACTCATTGCATTGATGTTCTTTATGACATTCTTTGCCCATGCCAGTGATACTGAGCCAGGAAGCCAGTACTTACAGGCCGCTGAGGCAGGGGACCGTCGCGCACAGTACTTTCTTGCCGATACCTGGTTCAGTTCGGGCGATTTGAGCAAAGCCGAGTATTGGGCGCAAAAAGCCGCCGACAATGGCGATGCCGACGCCTGCGCGCTCCTGGCGCAAATCAAAATTACGAATCCGGTCAGTCTGGATTACCCCCAAGCCAAAACGCTGGCGGAAAAGGCAGCCAAAGCGGGCAGTAAAGCGGGAGAACTGACCCTGGCGCGGATTCTGGTCAACACCCAGGCAGGACACACAGATTACCCCAAAGCCATTACCTTGCTGCAAAACGCCTCTGAAGATCTGGAAAATGACTCCGCCGTCGACGCGCAAATGCTGCTCGGGCTGATTTACGCCAACGGCGTGGGGATCCCCGCAGACGATGAAAAAGCGACATGGTATTTCAAACGCAGCTCCGCCATCTCCCGCACCGGTTATTCCGAGTACTGGGCCGGAATGATGTTCTTAAACGGCGAGCAGGGTTTTATCGTGAAGAATAAACAGAAGGCGCTACACTGGCTGAATCTGAGCTGTATGGAAGGGTTCGATACCGGCTGTGAAGAGTTTGAAAAGTTAACAAACGGGTAATGGTTTGCATTGCCGGATGGCGGCATAAACGCCTTATCCGGCCTACAGTTCACCGTCTTCCGTAGGCCGGATAAGCGCAGCGCCATCCGGCAATCTTTCATTAATTAATGATTAGCGGTCTTATCAAATTTACCCAGCATCTCGCGCTCGTAAGCCAGCGCCTTCTTGCGGTCAAATTTGTGCTCCCACTTGGCGATAACCAGCACCGCCAGCGCATTCCCCACCACATTCAGCGCGGTACGCGCCATGTCGAGGATACGGTCAACACCGGCAATAAACGCCAGGCCTTCCAGCGGGATCCCCACGCTGCCAAGCGTAGCCAGCAGTACCACGAAGGAGACGCCCGGCACGCCCGCAATCCCTTTCGAGGTCACCATCAACGTCAACACCAGCACGATTTCCTGCCACAGCGACAGGTCGATACCATACAGCTGCGCAATAAAGATCGCGGCAATACTCTGGTACAGCGTTGAACCATCAAGGTTGAATGAGTAGCCGGTCGGCACCACAAAGCTGGTGATTGAAGCCGGTGCGCCATAGGCTTCCATCTTCTCGATAATACGCGGCAGTACGCTCTCGGAACTGGCGGTAGAGTAAGCCAGAATCAGCTCATCTTTCAAAATGCGGATCAGGATCCAGATGCTCAGACCGCAGATACGCGCCACAATCCCCAGCACCACCAGCGCGAAGAACAGGATGGCAAAATGTACCAACAGCACCAGTTTCGCCAGCGGCCACAGGGAGGCAAAACCGAAGTTCGCGACGGTCACAGCAATCAGCGCAAAAACACCGACTGGCGCATAACGCATCACCATGTGGGTCACTTTAAACATGGTTTCTGAAATCGAGCGGAACACGGTCACCAGCGGCTCGCGGTGGGTTGCTGGTAGGGAAGACAAGCCTAAACCAAACAGCACCGAGAAGAAGATAATCGGCAACATATCGCCTTTCGCCATCGACGCGACGATATTAGTCGGCACCAGCGACACAATCGTGCCCATCAGGCCATGCGCGTGGCTCTGCACTTCTGCGGTCGTATTTTGATATTTCGAAATATCCACGGTCGCCAGTTGCGACATATCAATCCCGGAACCCGGCTGGAAAACATTCGCCAGCGTGATGCCAAGAATAATCGCTACGGTGGTGATCACTTCGAAATAGAGAATGGTTTTGGCGCCAATACGGCCCAGCTGTTTTGCATCACCCACCCCGGCAATACCAACCACCAGCGTGGAGATAACAATCGGCACGACGATCATTTTGATCAGATGGATAAAGATATCGCCCGCCGGAGACAGCAGGTTGACCACCAGCCATTCGCGGCTGTCGCTATGGTAATGCAGGTAACTCCCTAGCAGAATGCCCAGCACCATGGCGATTAGAATCTGCCATGCCAGGCTGACTTTCAAATTTTTCATAACAACGGACTTCCTCGATGGAGCGCTATTCCACATGCGGTGTGTGGGAATAGTACATACTGAAAGGGTATGAATTGTGTTGCGTTCGTTTATGGAGTTTTTTAACGCTTATTATCATTATCATCTGCATGGCATTCCGCGCAACCCTCTAAGAACAGGGCTTTTGGCTGAATTTATGCATAAAAATGCAATTTTATCGCGGTATTGATGAATAACTTTTTGTTATAAAAGAATTTTAATATGTTCAAAAATGAAGAAGTCATAGCGTGAGTTTTTTTCGCTCACCTGTTCGTTTGCCTGTTTTTTAAACAGGCAAAATGATACAAATCACAAATAAAACAAATTTATTTTTGCCGATTCTGCAACAACTTCGCCATATTAATAGAGTCAACGAGCTGTGCCCGGTTCACCCTCGGCGAGTTTAAATCCATAACTTTTTGCCAAACTGAAATAGCCTGGGCGTAGTCTGCCTGCATAAACGCATCTGAGGCTAACAACATCAGCGCGGTGACCTCTGCCGGGTCCAGCGCCAAGGCCTTATCAATCATCTCGCGAGTGGGCGGCGCCATATGTTGTCCGGCCTGGTAATACAATACCGTTGCCATCGCTGAATAGATCTCAGCATTTTCACCGCCGACACGCAGCGCCTGCTCGTAGGCCAGCAGCGCATTATGATACGCGTTTTGCCAAAGATAGTACTCCCCGAGTTGCGCCCATTTCACGCCGTCCCGTGGATTGGCTCGAATCTGCGATTGCAGAAAAAGCAACTGTTTTTCCTGAATATTTTCATCAGAGAAAGCATGTAAAGGGTCCGCCAGTCGCGTCTGCTCCTGACGAACCGCCTGCCATTTTGGCGTCAACAGGTAGCCTCCAATGCAGGCCACAACCATCAGTACCACCGCAGCGGTCAGCCGCTTCACGGGCATTGGGCGTAACAGCGGCTCGCACTGGCTCATTATTCACCTTCCTCCGTATGCTGACGTTTTCTCACTCGCCAGACCACGACACCTACCAGCAACAACAACAGGCACGGCAACGCCCACAGCAGCAGCGTTTGCTCATTCAGCGGCGGATTATAACGAACGAAATCACCGTAACGCTCGGTCATCCAGGTGGTTATCTCGGCTTCACTTTTCCCTTCCGCCACCATGCTGTAAACCTGATGGCGCATACTGACCGCTACCGGCGCATTGGATTCCAGCAAATTTTGGTTTTGGCACTGTGGACAACGCAGTTGGCTGGCAATAGACAGCGCTTGTTCCTGCTGCTGCGGGTTGGCAAACGTCCATGTGTCCACAACCTGGGCATGCGTAGCGAAAGTAATGAAAAACAGGACGAGCGTTAAGAGTAATAACTTTCTGCCGGATGGCGCTGCGCTTATCCGGCCTACGGTTTGCGCACCTTGTAGGCCGGATAAGGCGTTTACGCCGCCATCCGGCAACGCTGTGATTAATTTACGCATCGCGTTTCCTTCCTCGCCATCCGCTCAGCAGCGCGCCAAAGACCATTAATAGTCCCCCACCCCAAATCCAGCGCACGCCGGTCTGCACGTACAAGCGCATGGCATAACGGTCTGGTCCGGTTTTTTCACCCATTACCGCATACCAGTCATGCATCAGGTTCCAGCGGATCCCCGGCTCCATCATCTGTTGACGACGCGCGGCATAGAAGCGCCTTTCAGGTTGCAGGCTGCCAATGCGTTTCTCATTGTGCCACAGCGTGATCTGCGCTTTTTCACTGGTGTAGTTACCTTTGGCTTCCAGGTCGAGACGCTCAAAACGGAAAATGTAACCCGCCAGTTCAACCTGCTGCCCAGGGCTCAGGTTCAGGCTTATCTCCTGACGACTCCCGCTGGAAAAGACGATCCCCGCCGCAAACACCAGCACTCCGGCATGCGCCAGCAGTGCCGGAAGTTGGATGCGGAAAGACACTTTGCGGCTTCTGACCATTGCCAGCACAATAACCAGCAGCATCAGTAGGCCAAAGGGCAGCGTAGCGCGGTTAAAGTACGGTGCGCCCACGGAAAGCCGCCCCCAGCCGAACAGCCCGTAAATCATCGGGTAGAGCGTGCCAATCAGCACAATCAGCAGCACCGCACTAAAGAGCAGCAGCGCAACCAGAATCAGCATCTCGCGTGACCAACCGCCAAAACGAGCATTCTGCCGGACTTGCTGGCCCCGCCAGGCGTACAGCCCGAGCGACGCCAGACTCAACACGGTAAACAGCGCAAACAGCGGCGCGGCACGAACGTTATCCAGCGCGAAAGCATGCACCGAAACGAGAATGCCGGAACGCACAATCAGCGTCCCCAGCAGCGATAAAATCAGCGTGACGATCGCCAGCAGCAGCGACCAGTGGCGGAAGATCCCGCGCTGGCGCGTGATATACAGGCTATGTAGCAGCGCGCTGGCGGAAAGCCAGGGTAATAAGGAAGCGTTTTCTACCGGGTCCCAGAACCACCAGCCGCCCCAGCCCAGCTCGCAGTAGGCCCACCAGGAGCCGAGGATAATCCCCAGCGTCAGCGCGCACCAGCCGGGCAGCGCCCAGCGCCAGCACACCCAGGCGCTCTGCGCATTAAAGTCACCGCGCAGCAGCGAGGCCAGCGCCACGCCTGCCGCCACCATTAACCCCCCGTAACCCAGGTACAGCAGCGGTGGATGGAGGATTAACCCAAGATGTTGCAGCATCGGGTTAAGGTCGCGTCCTTCAATGGCTGGCGGAAAGATACGCACGAACGGATCGGACCATACCACCACAAACAGCAGCAGCAGGGCCGTTATCATTGAAAGGACGCAGAGCGTCAGCGGAAACAGCGCGTTGGTATTACGCCGATAGCGAAGAGCAAACAGCGCGCTCCAGGCTGAAAGAAACAGCACCCACAGCAGCAGCGATCCTTCATGACCGCCCCACACCGCCGCCAGTTTTAATCCCCACGGCAGCAGGCTGTAGCTGTGCTGGGCAACGTAGACCACCGAAAAATCGCTGGTCAAAAAGCAGAATACCAGAATGGTAAAGGCCAGTAGCAGCAGGGCAAATTGCGTCCACACGCCCACGCTTGCCAGGCGCATCACCCCTTGCCAGCGCTGCCGGACACCTACCAACACGGCAAGCGGGGTCAACACGTTGACCCCGAGGCTTAATAACAGCGCCAGAAAACCGGCTTCAGGAAGGAGAACGTCCAGATATCACCTTACGCAACGGTTAGCTGACCCGCATAGAGGATAAAAAAGCGCAGCAGCAGTACGCCGGTCAGGCTGGCGCCGCACACTGCCAGCACGCCATGAAACGTCGAACTGCGGTTGGCCCAGGGTTTTAGCAGCATCGGCAGTATCAACCCAAGCCCGGCCACGCCAAGCCAGAACCACCAGGTCCAGAATCCGCCGCCCAGTGCCGCCGCCAGCGCACGCATTTTGCCGTCATCGCCCAGCGCCAGACCAACAAAGAACGCCGCCAGCAGGAAGATCTCCAGCCATACGACCGGGACTTCCATGCGATGCACAAAGTGCGCTTCCGTACTGTGCGGATTGCTACGATGACGTAACGCCATGGCGATCAGTGCCACCGCCGCACCGGAGGAGATCCCGGAGAACAGGAACAGCACCGGCAGGATCGGGTTATTCAGGAACGGGTAGGATTTCAGCGCCGACAGCAGGAACCCGGTATACGCCCCGAGCAGAACCGCCAGCACCAGCATCAGCGTCTCAAGCGCGCGATGGAACGGCGTGATTAGCGTCAGTAGTTTTGACACAATCGTCAGTCGCGGCACGAACCGCTGTTGCAGGGCAATCACCTCTTTTTCAAAGATTTTTGCCAGCCACAGCACTAACACCACCATGTACAACTGGAACAGCATGACCCCCATCGACATCACCGAAGTGAAGCTGTAGTGGAACATCAGTTTCCAGAAAGTCCATGGACGCGTAAGGTGGAACACCAGAATCAGCAAACCGAGGATAATTGCCCCCGGCCCTAACACCAGCGTGGTGCGCAGCAGCGTGCTGTCTGAACCGCCCGCCTCCGGATGGAAGCGACGCAGCAGAATCGCCAACGTGACCAGTCCGGCAGAGATACCTATCAGGAACAGATAGATGGCAATGGGCCAGTCCCACACCAGTGATTCAAAATGAAATGCAGAAGCGGATGTCATTGGCTCACCTCCCCAAATTTAAAGGGAACGCGGTAGACCTTCGGTTTTGTACCCAACGCCAGTTTGTAACGGTAGGTAGTTTTCTGCTGCAACAAACGGGATATATCACTGTTGGGATCGTCCAGATTACCAAACGTCAGCGCCTTCGTCGGGCATGACTCAACGCAGGCGGGCTGTTTGCCCGCTTTCAGGTTGGTTTTCCGGCAGAAATCGCATTTATCCGCCGTTTTGCTCACCGGATGGATAAACCGCACGCGATAAGGACACGCGGCGATACAGTACTGGCAGCCAACGCAAAGGTCCGGGTTCACATCCACAATACCGCTGGCGGCATCGCGATACGATGCCCCCGTCGGGCAGACGTCAACGCAGGGAGCGTGGTCGCAATGCTGGCACGAGTGACGGAAGAAGCGATACTTCACATCAGGAAATGTCCCTTGCGGCTCACTGCGGATAATCGTCAGACGCGATACGCCTTCCGGCACGTTGTTAACTTCCCGACAAGCATCCATGCAGGCCGTACAGCCAATGCATAAAGACTCATCATGAACCATACCGTAACGCACACCGTTGATGTTCAGCGTCTTCGCCACAACGCGCCCCGCCGTCCCGCTCACTGCCACCAGCGCGCCGACGCCGGTGATAAACTGGCGACGAGAGCAACTCATGGATGCTCCTTAAGCAACGGAACCGACGCCGGGTTAAAGTTCGGATTGTTACGTTGATCGCTGTGGCAATCGACGCAAATCTTGATCCGTCCTTTATCGCTCAGCGTCTGCATCGTGTCTTGCTTCGGATGCAGTGAGTGACAGCTGGCACACGCCACTTTGGTTACGTGGACATCGTGCGGCCAGAACGCTTTTTGCAACTGCTCAGGCAGGTGACAGGACATACAGACACTGTTCTGCTGCTCCACGTTGTACATCGGCTCATTAAAGCGCATCACATCTTTCACCCCTTCGCGGTGGTTCGGTGACGGCTGGCCGTGACAATTGGTGCAGGTGACAGGCAGTTTGTTATTCGGGTTGATGGCTTCCGCATGCTTACCATGCATGCCTTCGGTATCCGGCTTGTGACAGTCCAGACAGGCGGCATCCGGATTACGCTGTTGGGTAACCGTCCAGCGTTGATCCGACTCCTGCGGCGTTGGCGTGGCAGTGATTCCACTCAGGCTCCATAACAAGCCTGACGCCAGCACCCCAGCAGTTAATAACGAACGTAATACGCTCATATTCACTCCGTTGAGTTATCCGCCCCTTGCGGGGCGAAATGGGGTTATTGGCTTAACAGACCGTTTTTACGCGCCTGATCTTCCCACTGCGGAATCACCGTTTTGATGAAGTCCTGCTTCTCAGCATTGATTTGCTGCATGTTCAGACCAATCGCCGCCTGGGCTTTCTCTTTGGTAGAGATATCCGGTAACGGGATTTCATGCGTGATGCCTTTGGTCGCCAGCAGACGGACCAGTTTGGTACGTGCGTCAGCGGCTTTATCCATTGCGCTACCCAGCATCCGCAGACCTTCTTCCGGGGCATGCATGTGAATACCGTGTGAGGCGATAGACAGGTCCCAACGCCATTGCGCGTGACGGATATCTTCCAGAATCGGCTTCATTTCCGCTTCGGTCGCACCCGCATCCCATGCGGCTTTCGCTTCGAAGTGCGCACGAACAAGCTGGTCTTCAACTTTGATTTTCAGGTCATGAATGGCCTGTTTACGCTCGGCGACCACTTTTTGCAGGGACGCTTTGTCCTGGGTGTGGCAGTTCGCACAGGTCTGAGCGAAGTTATCGAACGGATTACCAATCTTATGGTCGGTGTAAATCTTGCCTTCCGCGTTCTGCACTTTCGGCATGTGGCAGTCGATACAGGTCACATTGTTCTTGCCGTGAATGCCTGCGCTCCAGGTTTCATACTCCGGGTGCTGCGCTTTCAGCATCGGGGTTTTAGACAGGGAGTTGGTCCAGTCAGAGAAGGCGATGGTGTCGTAGTACTTCTCCATGTTCTCGACTTTCATGCCGTCGTCCCACGGGAACTTAACGGCTTTGTTTTTACCGTCGAAGTAGTATTCCACGTGGCACTGGCCGCAGACCATGGATTGCTGGTCAAAGCGACCGGCTTTCTCAAACGGTTTGCCGATGGTTTCCATCGCGCGCTCAGCATAAGGACGCGACAGCGTCAGTTCTGGCTTGCCTTTGGCAAAGTCTGGTGACGCGGTGTTATGGCAATCGCCACAGCCAAGATTATTAACAATTTCAGGACCGCCGCGCGCCCATTTACCGTGGAAGTAGCCATCTTCACCGTCTTTCTGGATCAGACGCGCCACATCCGGGCTTTTACAGCTCCAGCAGGCCATCGGCAACGGACCATCTTCTGCCGTTTTGGGTGCGCCGGTACGTAAGGTTTCACGAACATCGGTCACTGCATACGCGTGCCCGCGCGGTTTGTTGTAATCGCGCGAGAAGGGATATCCCGCCCACAGGATCACCAGACGAGGATCTTCTGCCAGCGCATCTTCACGGGCTGATTGCTCAGACGTGGCTTTCCAGGAGAGATATTGATCGGGATGCTGAGGGGCGAAGACTTCATTCTTCGCTTCAACGGTGACGGTTTTTGCGGGTACGGGGGTTTGTTCAGCGTGAACTGCAGAGATAAATAATAAAGGTACTAACAGGCTGAAGAAACAGCGTACGCGTGATTTTATCCTTGCCATAGGGGTCTCATCCAGATGACGCCATTATCTGCAATGGCGGTTCTTTTATTGTTTTCCATAACAGCAACCACACGAATACTGTCATGACATTGCTCCACCCTATTTGTAACAAGAAACCACACTGAAAATGTTGTCTTTAATCAATTGTAAGTGTATGTAAAATACCACTTTAGAGTTAGTAACACCCTTTGATTGCACCCTCTTTTGTCTAATTCAGAGACAGATCACCTTTTCAACAATCCTTTAGATAACCACATGTTATCGCGAGATTTAGTCAATTTTGCTAGCTCCCTTCAAAATTCAGTTTGTCGCTAATTTGCACAATTCGTTTATTGCGTGATCTGCCGCGCAAATACTAAACAAAACTCTCAAAGCCCCTACATTTAACGTTTATGAGACATATTATTAACATCCTACAAGGAGAACAAAAGCCATGAGCCAAATACATAAACACGCTATTCCCGCAAACATTGCGGATCGTTGCCTGATAAATCCGGAGCAGTACGCAGAGAAATACCAGCAATCCGTTAACGAACCCGACACATTTTGGGGCGAACAGGGAAAAATTCTTGATTGGATCAAGCCGTACAGCCAGGTGAAGAACACTTCCTTCGCACCAGGCAACGTGTCGATTAAATGGTACGAAGACGGCACTCTGAATCTGGCCGCAAACTGTCTTGACCGCCACCTGCAGGCAAACGGCGATCGTACCGCCATCATCTGGGAAGGCGATGACGCAACCCAAAGCAAAAACATTACCTATCGCGAGTTGCATCGCGATGTCTGCCGTTTCGCCAATACGCTACTGGATTTAGGCATTAAAAAAGGTGACGTGGTGGCCATTTATATGCCGATGGTGCCGGAAGCTGCGGTCGCCATGCTGGCCTGTGCCCGTATTGGCGCGGTGCATTCGGTCATCTTCGGTGGTTTCTCACCGGAAGCCGTCGCCGGACGTATTATCGACTCCAATTCACGCCTGGTGATCACCGCCGACGAAGGCGTACGCGCCGGGCGCGCTATCCCACTGAAAAAGAACGTGGATGATGCGCTGAAAAATCCAAATGTGAAAACCGTTGAACATGTGGTCGTTCTCAAACGTACCGGTGGAAAAACGGAATGGCAGGAAGGTCGTGACCTGTGGTGGTCCGATCTTATCGAGAAGGCCAGCTCAGAACACCAGCCGGAAGAGATGAACGCGGAAGATCCGCTGTTTATCCTGTATACCTCTGGCTCAACCGGTAAGCCGAAAGGCGTACTGCACACTACCGGCGGGTATCTGGTCTACGCCGCCACCACCTTTAAGTACGTGTTTGACTACCATCAGGGCGATATTTATTGGTGTACCGCTGACGTAGGCTGGGTAACCGGGCACAGCTACCTGCTGTACGGTCCGCTGGCCTGCGGCGCAACCACGCTGATGTTCGAAGGCGTGCCAAACTGGCCTACCCCGGCGCGTATGTCGCAGGTTGTGGACAAGCATCAGGTCAATATTCTGTATACCGCGCCGACCGCCATTCGCGCCCTGATGGCGGAAGGCGATAAAGCGATTGAAGGTACTGACCGTTCGTCGCTGCGTATCCTGGGTTCAGTTGGCGAGCCGATCAACCCGGAAGCATGGGAGTGGTACTGGAAGAAGATCGGCAACGAAAAATGCCCGGTCGTCGATACCTGGTGGCAGACTGAAACCGGTGGATTCATGATTACCCCGCTGCCCGGCGCCACCGAACTGAAAGCCGGTTCTGCAACCCGTCCATTCTTTGGCGTACAGCCTGCGATTGTCGATAACGAAGGTAATCCGCTGGAAGGCGCGACCGAAGGCAACCTGGTGATTACCGACTCGTGGCCGGGCCAGGCGAGAACGCTGTTTGGCGATCACGAACGCTTTGAGCAAACCTACTTCTCTACCTTCAAGAATATGTACTTCAGCGGCGACGGCGCGCGCCGTGACGAAGATGGCTACTACTGGATCACCGGACGTGTGGACGATGTGCTGAACGTCTCCGGCCACCGTCTGGGAACAGCTGAAATCGAATCGGCGCTGGTGTCGCATCCGAAGATTGCCGAAGCCGCGGTGGTAGGGATTCCGCATAATATTAAAGGCCAGGCGATCTACGCTTACGTTACGCTGAATCACGGTGAAGAGCCGTCACCTGAGTTGTACGCCGAGGTTCGCAACTGGGTGCGTAAAGAAATTGGCCCGCTGGCAACGCCAGACGTGCTGCACTGGACCGACTCACTGCCGAAAACCCGCTCCGGCAAAATTATGCGCCGTATTCTGCGTAAAATCGCGGCGGGCGATACCAGCAATCTGGGCGATACCTCGACCCTCGCCGATCCTGGCGTCGTGGAGAAACTGCTCGAAGAGAAGCAGGCCATCGCGATGCCATCATAACCATAACTGTGAAATGCCCGATGGCGCGCAGCTTATCGGGCCTACAAATCCTATCCCTACCCCTCCCCTGACCGGGAGGGAAATATAAAAACCCTCCCCCAAAGGATTTCGCGTTGCAGGAAGGCGGCAAGCGAGCACATCCCCAGGAGCATAGTTCACTATGTGACTGGGGTGGGCGAGTGCGGCCAACGCACCTGCGGCGTGAAAGACGAAGGGGGCCTCTGGAGAACTCTGTGATGAATGACCAAATTTATCAGCGGATAGAAGACAGTGCGCGTTTCAGGGAGTTAGTAGAAAAACGGCAACGGTTTGCCACCATTCTGTCCATCATCATGCTGGCAGTTTATATCAGCTTTATTTTATTGATTGCCTTTGCGCCAGGCTGGCTGGGTACTCCGCTACACGCAGGAACCAGCGTCACCCGCGGTATTCCGATTGGGGTCGGAGTGATCCTCATCTCCTTCATCCTGACCGGAATCTACATCTGGCGGGCAAACGGTGAATTCGATCGCCTGAACAATGCGGTTCTGCACGAGGTTAAAGCATCATGAAGAGAGTTCTGACGGCGCTTGCCGCCACGCTGCCCTTCGCCGCAAACGCGGCGGATGCTATTAGCGGTGCAGTCCAACGCCAGCCAACCAACTGGCAGGCGATTGTTATGTTCCTGATTTTCGTCATCTTTACGCTCGGCATTACCTACTGGGCGTCTAAGCGCGTACGTTCGCGTAATGACTACTACACCGCCGGCGGTAACATCACCGGTTTCCAGAACGGGCTGGCGATTGCGGGCGACTATATGTCGGCGGCATCGTTCCTTGGAATTTCCGCGCTGGTATTTACCTCCGGTTATGACGGGCTGATTTACTCACTCGGCTTCCTGGTCGGCTGGCCAATTATCCTGTTCCTGATTGCTGAGCGTTTGCGTAACCTCGGTCGTTACACCTTTGCTGACGTTGCTTCTTATCGTCTGAAGCAGGGTCCAATCCGTATTCTGTCGGCCTGTGGTTCCCTGGTGGTGGTCGCGCTGTATCTGATCGCCCAGATGGTCGGCGCAGGTAAACTGATTGAGCTGCTGTTTGGTCTGAACTATCACATCGCCGTCGTGCTGGTTGGCGTACTGATGATGATGTACGTTCTGTTTGGCGGCATGCTGGCAACCACCTGGGTACAGATCATTAAAGCTGTTCTGCTGCTGTTCGGCGCCAGCTTTATGGCCTTCATGGTAATGAAGCACGTCGGCTTCAGCTTCAACAACCTGTTCACCGAAGCGATGGCAGTACACCCGAAAGGCTCCGCGATTATGAGCCCGGGCGGTCTGGTAAAAGATCCGATATCCGCTCTGTCGTTAGGTCTTGGATTGATGTTCGGTACAGCAGGTTTGCCGCATATTCTGATGCGTTTCTTCACGGTCAGCGATGCCCGCGAAGCGCGTAAGAGCGTATTCTATGCCACCGGTTTTATGGGTTATTTCTACATCCTGACCTTTATCATCGGCTTTGGCGCGATCATGCTGGTAGGTGCTAATCCAGAGTACAAAGATGCTGCAGGCGCACTGATCGGTGGTAACAACATGGCGGCGGTTCACCTGGCGAATGCGGTGGGCGGTAACCTGTTCCTCGGCTTCATCTCTGCAGTGGCGTTTGCCACCATCCTGGCGGTGGTTGCCGGGCTGACGCTGGCGGGCGCTTCGGCAGTTTCTCACGACCTGTACGCCAACGTATTCCGCAAAGGCGCAACCGAACGTGAAGAGCTGAAGGTGTCAAAAATCACCGTACTGGTACTGGGTGTGATAGCCATCCTGCTCGGCGTGCTGTTTGAGAACCAGAACATCGCCTTCATGGTGGGTCTGGCGTTCGCCATCGCGGCCAGCTGCAACTTCCCGATCATCCTGCTTTCCATGTACTGGTCGCGTCTGACCACCCGTGGCGCAATGCTGGGTGGCTGGTTAGGTCTGTTAACAGCGGTAGTATTGATGATTCTCGGCCCAACCATTTGGGTCCAGATCCTCGGTCACGAAAAAGCCATTTTCCCGTATGAATATCCAGCGCTGTTCTCCATCAGCATAGCGTTCCTCGGGATCTGGTTCTTCTCTGCTACCGACAACTCAGAAGAAGGCAACCGCGAACGCGAGCAGTTCCGTGCTCAGTTCATCCGCTCCCAGACCGGGTACGGCGTAGAACAAGGTCGCGCGCACTAACCTCCCCTCTCCTCCGGCTTTCGGGCCGGAGGATTACATCCTTTCTTAGAACATCAGCCTCGCGACCAGCGGCGCCACCAATACCATCACCACACCGGAAAGCATCATCACCAGGCTGGCAACCACGCCCTCCTGCTGACCAAGCTCATAAGAGCGCGCCGTGCCTGCCCCGTGCGATGCGGCGCCAAATCCTGCGCCTTTCGCCATTCCTTCACGAATGGAAAGGCGTAAAAACAGCACATCGCCGACCGCCATGCCGAATACGCCGGTCACCACCACGAACAAGGCCACCAGGTCCGGCTGCCCGCCCAATGGCTCTGCCGCTGCCAGCGCAAATGGCGTGGTGACGGAACGCACCGCCAGACTGCGTTGGATCTCATCAGGCAACATAAACAGGCGCGCCAGCCACACGGAACTGGTGACGGCCACCAGCGTTGCCGTTACCACGCCCGCCGTCAGCGACATCCAGTGACGCTTAATCACCGCAAGGTTGTCATACACCGGAACGGCAAAGGCGATGGTCGCCGGCCCTAACAGCCACAGCAACCAGTGCGATTCACCAATATAGTTTTGCCAGGAGATATGGCCGAAGACTAGCATCAGCACCAGCAGGGCCGGGGTGAGGACTAATGGCATCAGCGGTAATTTACGAAAACGGCGATACAATCGCTTATTAGCAAAGTAGATACCCAGCGTAATCACCAGACACAGCACGCTTAGCTGAAAATTACTCACGGTTTAACCTGCTCATTTCATAGCGATACACTTTATCCACCACCCACGCCGTTGCGCCGAGCACCATCAGCGTACTGATCGCAATGACGGCAAATATACGCCAGCCATCAACCAGCAACAGCTGCGTGTAATTCACAACGGCGACCACCGCCGGGACAAAAAACAGCAGCATTTCAGCCAGTAACCAGCGAGCACCTGCGCGAATCCAGTTCAGCGGGATAACCCGGCAGACAATTAACGCCAGCATCAGCACCATCCCTACCAGGTTGGCAGGAAGCGGCAGATGCAGCCAGGAGACAAGATATTGAGCAAATACAAAGAGACCTGCGTACAACAGAACCTGAACGGGGATCTGGAGTCGATGAATAACAGCAGGCGTCACGCGGCTTATCGCCACAGCCATGAGGGTATGTCCTTAAAAAATAGAGAGCGCCAGTATAGAGAGCCCCCGTCCAGGACTGAAATGAATTAAACTCATTGCAGGCATAGTCTTAAGGAATAATCATGGATATCAGAACGCTGCGATATTTTGTTGAGGTGGTTCGTCAGCAGAGCTTTACTCGCGCAGCGGAGAAGCTTTTTGTCACCCAGCCCACCATCAGCAAGATGTTGAAGAACCTTGAAGACGAGCTTAATTGCACATTGCTCATCCGCGACGGGCGGCGGTTGTTGTTAACCGACACCGGACAGGTCGTTTTCGAACGCGGCCTGGCGATCCTCGCTGAGTTTCGCCAGCTTGAAGCTGAACTTAGCGACATTAATCACCTCAACAGGGGTGTGCTGCGCCTCGGTATCCCGCCGATGGTCGGTATGTTGATGGCCGGGCCTATCAGCCTGTTTCGCCAGCGCTATCCCGGCGTTGAGCTGAAGGTCTCTGAATTTGGCGGCTTAACCGTCCAGCAGGCGGTGATGAACGGCGATCTGGATGTCGCGATGACCGCGCTGCCGGTTGAAGAAGAGAGTGGTCTGGCGACCCTACCGCTTTTCAGTCATCCGCTCTGTGTGCTGGTCCCCCGCTCCGGTCAGTGGACAACATGCGAATCCATTTCCCCCGAGGCACTGGCGGAACATCCGCTACTGATCTACAACGAAGATTTCGCGTTGAGCCGCCAATTGCTTGAGCTGTTTAGCCAACACAACGTCAAGCCCCGCATCGCGGTGCGCAGCGGGCAGTGGGATTTTCTGGCTGCGATGGTACAAGCCGGAGTCGGGATTGCCATTTTACCGGAGCCGATTTGCCAGCGCCTGGATAAGCAAACGTTGCGCTGGATCCCTCTGGAGAGTGATTTACGCTGGCAATTGGGCATGATTTGGCGCGAAGGCGTGTATCTGTCGCACAGCGCCCAGGCGTGGCTCAAATGCTGTGAAGGGTTTTGGCTACCGCAAGCGTCGTAAAATGCCGGATGCGGCGCAAACGCCTTATCCGGCCTACATCGGTTTTGTAGGCCTGATAAGCGTAGCGCCATCAGGCACGTTCACCCATATTAAAATCCATTATTTCACCTGCCCAATTTTGTGGGAACAAACCACGCCTCACATCGCGATGAAATGTTGAAAAAGGCCATGTCTGTACCTGTTTTACCCACCCGTGCTTCACTGGGTTAATGTAAATATAATCAACATGCTGTCGATAATCGTGCTCATCGCGGATGGTATGTTCCCAAAAGCGAGGTTGCCAGATATGTCGGGCAGACAACGATCGCGTGAAATGCTTCTTAATTTCCCGCCAACGGGATGAAAAATCAGCGTCATTTTCAGGCAACGTCCAGATGCAATGCATATGCTCAGGTAATACGACCCACGCATTGATATAAAAAGGTTTCATTTTTTGTACCGCAGAAATAGCACAACGTAACCGATCAATTTTTGATATCAGAAGCTGGCTTCGACGGTCCTGCAGATTTACCGTAAAAAACCAGGTTCCTCCGTTGATGTAATTTCGTCGATAGTTGGACATGTTTCCCCCTTTCCTCAACCGTATGGAGAAAAGAGGGAACAGACAAGACAAACAGATCAGTTCAGGAAAGCGGCTCGCAAATTACACGATGAATATTTTATGTAGGCCTGATAAGCGTAGCGCCATCAGGCAGATCTTTCGCCGGATGCGGCGCAAACGCCTTATCCGGCCTACAACGTGCTACCCCGTAGGCCTGATAAGCGCAGCGCCATCAGGCTCTCTCGTTTATTGATTCTCGATCAACAGCGCTTCCAGCAAGTCCAGATCGTGCAGCAGCTTTTGCAGCGTCTCATTGCTGATTTCCCGCGTCGCGCGCAGATGATAAAGCTCCGCGCGTTCTGAACGCAACGCTGCCAGGCGGAAACGTCGCTCGAGGTTTTCTTCCTGCATCGAGCTTTCCACATCGTTGCGTCCGTCGGCGCGACGACGCAGGTTACCAATCACGCGGGAACTCACCTCGGTGAGTAACTGGTTATCGATGTTCTCTTCGGTGTCCGCGGCCAGTCGCTCCTCCATTTTCTGGATCGCGACAATCGCAACTTCTGCCGTAGCAGCGCGAGCAATACGTTCCTCTTTCTGCTGCTGCGAGTGGTCTGCCACTTCCAGATGTTGTAGCAGAATCGGCAACATCACCACGCCAACAAACAGCGAGAACAGAATCACGCCTGCGGCAAGGAAGATCAGCTCATATCGCGCCGGAAATCCGCTACCATCCGGTAACAACAGTGGAATGGAGAGCACACCGGCGAGGGTAATTGCCCCGCGCACGCCCGCAAAAGAGGCAATCAGGATTTCACGCGTTGTCCAGGAGCCGAATTCCATTGGTTTTTTCTTCAGGAAGCGCAGACTGAATTTTTTCATCGTCCACAGCCAGCCAAAACGTACCAGCATCAGCGCCACGTAAATCAGCACGATATCGGTAAACAGCATCCAGATTTCAACGTTCGGATCGACCTCGGCCGCCGCTAAGGAAGACTCCAGAATCCCCGGTAACTGTAGCCCTAACAGCAAGAAGACCATGCCGTTAAACACAAACTCCAGCATTGCCCAGGTACTGTTAGCACGTAAACGCATCGCCAGCGGTGCGCGGCGCATCACCCCGGAACGGGTGATCGTCATCCCGGCAGCGACCGCCGCGAGAATACCGGAAACGCCGATGTGTTCCGCAATCAGGTAAGACGCAAACGGCAGCAGGAACAGCAGGACGATTTGCGTTGCCGGCTCGTCACCGCCCCAGCGGCTGAGGAAGCGCAGGGAGCGCCCGTACAGCCAACTGACGACAAAACCAGCCAGGATGCCGCCAATCGCCACTTTGAAGAACTCAAGCGTTGCGCCACCAACGGTGAATACCATCGTCCCCATCGCCACGGCGACGGCAAACTTCAGAGAGACCAGACCGGAGGCGTCGTTCATCAACGCTTCGCCCTGCAGGATGCCCATGATTTTCTTCGGTATGCGCCCCTCCCCCACAATGCCGGAAAGGGCAACAGCATCGGTTGGCGAAAGGACGGCGGCCAGCGCAAAGGCTGGGATAAGTGGTATCCCCGGCACCAGCCAGTAAATCATAAATCCAATGCCGACCACCGTGACCAGCACCAGCGCCAGCGCAAGGCCGAAGATCTCTCGCCCATGCTCGAGAAACTCACGCGTTGGCGTCTTCCAGCCATCGGCAAAGAGCAGCGGCGGGATGAACAGCACCAAAAACAGCTCAGGATCGAATTCCACATGCAAACCAAACGTCGGCCACGCCAGCAAGGCGCCGATGGCGATCTGCATTAGGGGTAAAGGGAGTTGGAAGGGCAATACGCGAGTAAATACCCCCGACAGCGAGACCACAAGGGTCATGATGAGTATGGTGAAAAAGATTTCCATGCGTTCCCTGTTTGCGATGTTTCTTATGATTGGTGATGAGAGGCGTCGTGCCTCAATTCTATCTAATTGAGAGTAACGCAAAAGACAACGAGTGTGTTCTGAAAATAAAAACGGGCGGCCAAAGCCACCCGTTTTGAGGATCTTTATCGAACAAAAATCAGATAGCCCAGCCGCCCGCGTAGAAGGCCACCAGCGCGATAGCGATAACCACCGTGCCGATGTTCAGCTTGCGCCATTCGCCAGAGACAAGACGGCCAATCACCAGGGTAGCAAAGCCAATCATAATGCCGGTAACGATGTTACAGGTCAGCACGATAAATACGGCCGTTACCAGACCCGCCATTGCGTCGACAAAGTCAGCAAAGTCGATTTTCGCAACGTTGCTCAGCATCAACAGGCCCACATACATCAGTGCAGGCGCCGTTGCGTATACCGGTACAAGATACGAGAGCGGAGAGAGGAACAGGATCAGCAGGAACAGGACGCCAACGGTGATCGCCGTCAGGCCAGTTTTACCGCCTGCCGCCGTACCCGCTGCGGATTCAATGTATACCGCCGCAGGAGCAGCGCCCACCAGACCAGAGAACACGCTGCTCAGGGAGTCGGTGGTCAGCGCTTTGCCGCCGTCGATAATCTGTCCGTCTTTATCCAGCAAATTCGCCTGTCCGGCTACGGCACGAATGGTGCCGGTCGCATCGAAGACGGCGGTCATAACAAGCGCCAGCACGCTCGGCAGAACGATAGGATTCAGTGCGCCCATAATATCCAGGCTGCCGATCAGCGAGTTGCCGTTTTCGTCGCTCAGAGACGGCATGGCAAAAATACCGGAGAAATGCACGGCCGGGTCGAAAATCAGGCCAACAATGGAAATACCGATAATAGTCAGCAGGATGCCGCCCGGTACTTTCAGTTTTTCGAGGCCAATAATCACCGCCAGACCAACCAGCGACATAATCACCGGGAAGGTATCGAAGTCGCCCAGCGCAACCGGCAGACCGTCCAGCGGATTCTTAATCACCAGACCAACGCCGTTTGCCGCAATCAGCAGCAGGAACAGGCCGATACCGATTCCCGTACCGTGCGCAACGCCCTGCGGCAGATTGCGCAGGATCCAGCTACGAATACCCGTCGCGGAAATGATGGTAAACAGGACGCCCATCAGGAACACCGCGCCCAGCGCAACGGGCACGCTGATATGTTGCCCCAATACCAGGCTGAATGCGGTAAACGCCGTCAGAGAAATGGCGCAACCAATCGCCAGCGGCAGATTTGCCCACAGGCCCATGACAATAGAACCGACGCCCGCGACCAGGCAGGTTGCCACAAATACAGCGGCAGGCGGGAATCCGGCTTTACCCAGCATCCCTGGAACCACAATAACGGAGTAAACCATGGCTAGGAACGTCGTTAATCCGGCAACGACTTCCTGACGAACGGTACTGCCGCGAAGCGAAATTTTAAACCAGGCGTCGAGTGAACCGCCGGTACGCGCTGAAGGCGTAGACATAGAAAACATCCCCTGAGAGTTTATTTTTTCGTCATTATGCGTGCTGGACAATCCACTGCCTGCTAAACGTTTTCTCCATGTGCCAGGTTTGCGTCATTAGGGGTGTCGCAAAAAAGCAAACGTTTAGCTCCGCGCATAAAAAACGGGTGGTAAAAAAAAGCAAACGATTATCCAGCGATCATACGCCGGTTTTCAACTGAACTTTGCCGCTTTTTACTCATTTCTTCTTATAACGCACAATAAACAACCAGTCGATGCGCAAACGTTATCGTCAATGCGCAATCTGGTAACAAATTTCGCCAGATTGTCGCAACAATCGTTCTTATTTTTCGCGCAAACTCGCGCAAGAAAACCGGTGAAGATGCGGTAAATTTTTTGGCTAAAAAATCATCGTTTCACTGGCAAATGGAGGGAGGTAGCTTACACTTACATTATCAACACAGGCCGGAACCTCCCCTAATGTGCTCGACTGAGGGGTGTTGATGTCGGGGGAAACCCTCCCGTGAACCAGCGGGATAGAGTGAAAGACGAAGACCGGAACCAAACTAAAGCGCCCTCTGTGGCGCTTTAGTTTTATACCCGTCATATATTTAAACCAATCAATCATCTTCCAGCAGACGCGCCCCGGTTCCTTGCTCGCCCAACTGATCGCCTGGGTTACGCAACGGGCAATCGCTGCGCGACAAGCAGCCGCAACCAATACATCCATCCAGCTCATCACGTAGCGACACCAAAGTATGAATGCGTCGGTCCAGCTCTTCACGCCATTGCGAAGAGAGCTGTTTCCACTCTTTAGCGCTAAGTGAATGTCCTTCAGGTAATACGCCCAGCGCGTCGCCAATCGTTGCCAGCGGGATCCCAATACGTTGAGCAATCTTGATAATCGCCACGTAACGCAACACATCACGTTTGTAGCGACGCTGATTACCGCTGTTGCGCATGCTGCTGATTAACCCTTTGCTTTCATAGAAATGCAGGGTCGAAACTGCCACGCCGCTACGCTTTGCAACTTCACCTGGCGTGAGCAGCGCTTTTATTCGGGGTAATTTCTTTTCCATAAATCGCTTTACCTCAAGTTAACTTGAGGAATTATACTCGCCCACAGACAAAACGACGAATCGAATACTGAGAAAGAGGCAGCCCTATGTCCCATCAGCAGATTATTCAGACCCTTATTGAATGGATTGATGAACATATCGATCAGCCGCTGAACATTGAGGCGGTTGCGAAAAAATCAGGTTACTCGAAGTGGTATTTACAGAGAATGTTCCGCACGGTGACGCGCCAGACGCTGGGTGACTACATCCGCCAGCGACGACTTCTGCTGGCGGCGGTTGAACTGAGGACGACTGAGCGACCTATTTTCGATATCGCGATGGATCTTGGTTATGTATCGCAACAAACCTTCTCGCGCGTGTTTCGCCGCGAGTTTGATCGTACCCCCAGCGATTACCGCCACCGCCTGTAAGCTTATTGCCCGCTCTGCGTCAGTATGGCGGGCGACCGTTGTATCCAGTGCATGAACTCCTGCGACGGCAGCGCCTTCGCAAAATACCAGCCCTGACAATACTGTACGCCGCGTTCAAGCAGCCATTCGATTTGTTCCTTCGTTTCCACCCCTTCCGCAATCGTCTTCAGGTGTAAGCTTTGCGCCATCTCAATAATATGTTCGGCAATCAAGTGACTGGTGCTGTTAGTGGACAACGTGCTAATAAACGATTTGTCGATCTTCAGGATATCGACATTCAGCGCTGATAAATTATGCAGATTGGAATATCCCGTGCCAAAATCATCAAACGCCACTTCATAACCCGCCTTGCGGAACGCCTGGATTACTGGGGTCATTTTATGTACGTCTATGAACCCCCGCTCCGTCACTTCGACTTTAATTTGCTGGGCCGCCACGGAGTACTCACGATTTTTGTCGTTAATCAGAGCAATCAATCGGGATGAATGAAAGTCAGAAGCGGAAAGGTTAATCGAGATATAAAGCTGAGGATGCGCCGAAAGAAAATACCCCAAATCGTTGAATACCTCTTCAACGACATAATCCGTGATCCGCTCAATCATTCCCTCTTTTTCAGCCAACGGAATAAACTCCGTCGGGCTCATCACCTCACCTTTACAACCCGGCCAGCGCAGCAGAGCTTCAGCACCAACACATTGTCCATTCTTAATATCAATGATCGGCTGGTAATGCAGGCAAAGCTGACGTTTTTTGATCGCGCGTTTTAGTAAGCGCCGGGGAGATAAGTATTCCTGGCGCGTGCGCCACCACATTAGCAGTATCAGGATGCTGCAGATAATCCCGAAGGGAATGGTTAACGCCGCCTCGTGATAGAAAATCTGACTTACGCGGTTGTGTGAGGTCGACACAATGATCGCAATTGGGCGTTTTTCTGAATGCACGATGGTGTAAAAGCGATCGTCTTGTTGAAAGGTCGAGGCTTCACCGCGTACGAGAGGCGCGAATTGCGCAATATTTGCCGCTTCGCTGGCAGAGAAAAACGTATCTGTTACTGTGTCATATACGCCCCAGGACAGATCCGGATCATCTGACATGACTTCGCTGTAGGATAATGGATTTATGACTGCGACGTAGTTCCCACGTTGCATGTACGTCATTCTGTAGCCAGCGAAAAAAGGGGTATCGCGGTAGTAATAGATGGCGATATCCGGCGTACGTTTATAGTCTGCGGTCGGCATAATATAGGTAACGGGTGGCACCATCGACGTAGAGCACAAAAAATGATCGCCCTGCGCATAAATTAGCTCGCTGATATATAAACGACCGCGAATAATATTCAGCATACTTTTCTGATGTGCCGGGGTACACATCTTACCCTGATACAACTGGGCCATATCACGCGCCAAATCGGCTTGCAGGATTACCAATTCTGTTTTATTTAACACCAGTTGAGCAAATGAGCGGAGTTGATTACGGGTTTCGGACATAGCCCGAATTTGAGCAAACCATAATGCCAGCACCACGGGGAGCAATACCACCATGAATGTTCCCAGCAACTTCAGCAGCTTGCGTCGCGCACTGTGATTCATGTCAGCCTTATGTCCCTGTTTTGTCTATGCCAGTACCTGTCACGGCAGGATGCTATAAACACCAGCTAGTTAACTTGCATGAATCTATCAGTATTAGCAACAGACGTCTCTATGTAAAAGTCTGATAATAGTTGATGATGATATTATTTTTCCGTAAGGCAAACTTAAAGTTACGCTTATTTCACAACGTTATTATCCCTAAAACGTAAATTTTTTATGAGCACTATCCTGGTTGCATTTAAGAAATTCATTAAATTTTTTTAACACAAAATTTAGGATAAATTAAACCGGTGGTCTAAATGCACCTTTAAGATTGATTATTTAGTGTCAAAAGCCTTTTTGAATATAACCACACATTGAGAGTGGTTATGATCCTGTAAAAATCACGTCCAGCACTGGTGAACAAACGAGCACTTGTGATATAGTTCACAAAAATCATGTAACAGAAACAATGTTTCATTCATGTTATTGCCCGTCGATAGCCAGAGTACTACACCCTCGGTGAACACCCCCGCGCTGTCCTGGGCATCCAGACTTTCTGAGGACGTTTTTCATGGCAACGATAACAACTGGCGTGGTTCTTCTGCGGTGGCAATTACTCAGTGCAGTGCTGATGTTTTTAGCCAGTACGCTCAATATCCGTTTTCGTAAATCAGATTATATTGGCCTGGCCGTCATTAGCAGCGGTTTGGGGCTGGTTTTTGCCTGCTGGTTTGCGACTGGATTGCTCGGCATAACCCTGGTGGATATGTCTACTATCTGGAAGAACATTGAAACCGTGATGGTCGAAGTGATGAGCCACACACCGCCAGAATGGCCGATGGTGTTGAACTGATAACAACAGTGTGTCCGACCAGAATATACCCGGTCGGACACGGTTTTAAGCAATAACGATTCTACTGACGTTCCGGTAACCGTTTACCACTCCATACGGAACCCTGCGTTCACCTGCCAGTTCATATCAATGTCGCCTCCAGCCGATCTTTCCAAGTCAACATACAGTCGGGAGTTATTGTTCTGAGTGAGGTGGATATTGGTACCAATACCGTAGTTAATCCACGAGTCACTTCCTCCCTCGCGAACCGTCATGGACGCGTCTTTACCCCACACAGTGACATCACGATCGCCGGCAAACTCATGCAGCAGATCCAGCTTCACATAAATGTCGCTGTCCGGGCGTTCTTCAAATCGATAACCTCCTCGCAATCCGACACGACCGATCACGCTATCGATATCATTCTGACGAACCCGTAGTCCGCTGCTGGTGGTATAACGAGCCTCATCCAACCGGGTATACACGAGCTGCGCTTGCGGTTCGATGAAAGAGGATTCTCCCAGACTAAACTCACGACCGTATTCTGCGCTGGCGCTAATTGACCACGTACTGCTATCCGCCACCCCCATATTGCCGTACACATTTCGGTAGTTAAAATCACTCTCATGGCGGCTATATTTCAGCACCAGATCCAGGTAGTCCTGTTTCTCCGGACGGTTCCATGCAGCATAAAGTGAACCACCGTAGCTCTTGTTATCACCCGTGCCATAAGTAAAGTCAGCGTTACCTCTCATGTAATGCGCCGCAATGCCTCGCGTCCAGACTGATTGTTCACCTTCTTCTTTATTGTCATAACCAAGTTGCCAGAAGCTGTACAGGTTTTTGAAGTAGCTGCCATTATCGCTTTCCATTTCGCCGCCTTTATAGCGTATCCACAGACCATTTTGCTGTTGGTTCTGGCGTAATTCCCCTAAACGCTTATTCAGGCTGTCGATTTCGAGACGGGCGGTGGCCGCCGCGTAGTTTAACCCAGCATTGGCAATTGCGGTGTTGCTACCCGCACTGGCTTTCGTTGAAACCCCCGTGATATACCAGTTTGTGCCATACTGGCTTACCGGATCGCCTTCCCGAATATCAGAACGCAGTAGCGGTTTATAGTCGTATACATACTCGTTAGTGATATCGATTTTATCGTACGCTGCGAACGTCACATTGCTGGCGGCATCGGCAACCCAGATATCTTCTTGCAGATTGCTGAGCTTATTAATATTTAACGCCTCAATGGCATGAGTTCCCCCCGTGCTACTCTTAACGACCTCGATAAAGTCGCTCCCATTACGCCGCTGCTCATCGGTTTTATTTGTATTTACATCAATCAGGAAAATACCGTTGTTGCCTTTCAGATCGTGAATCTTCACGGTTTCGTTGATACTCTGATTGGTATGCAGGTTAAAACCATGCAGGTTTATCGTCCCGCCGTCTTGCAAGGTAATGGCGCTGATCTGAGCGTCTTTGCCATCCGGGATCCAGTAAGCATTATTCATCAGCGTCAGATTCAAATCTCCCGCCCATTTACCGCTGGCAGTTTCCAGGAAGTTCGCTTCATGCCCATGCCAGAATGACTCTGCACCATTGAGAGTAATATTCATCTGGCTGGTATTAGCATATATTTTATCGCCGAAGTCGATATTTCCTAACAAATTAACCTTGTGCTCACCTGACTGATTAATATTTACGACACCACCATCTTTAGCACTAACTGCATCACTTTTTGATGAGCCATCAGGATAACCACTATTGTTCTCCAGCAGTTCTTTGAAATTACTGGCGTATGTATTAATGTAAACATCGCCACCGTTAGCTGTAATAGTTGAACCTGCACCGCGCGCATAGACTCCATTATTTGCCAGCGTGGCGTCTTTCCCCTCGTTGCTGTGTTCAACCTCTGAACGAATGTACACATTACCGTTTACAGTGATATCCGCACCGCTTCCCGCATACAACGCAGTATTGTTATGTGTATACTTAGAGCCAATTAAGAAAGTGTTTTTCAGGCTAAAGTTATCGACGGTGACGTTGGTGTCCTGACCTTCGGCGGATAAGCCAAAAAAGGCCAGACCGGCGCGGTGTTCCTGTTGCGTAGTTCCGCTAATATTCACGTTGTAATTGCCAATTTGATAATCTCCCGCCTGGGCTTTGGTGATACTGCCAATCTTCACCTCAAGGCCATTACCTTCACCTCGCACAGGGTTATCAATATTTACCGTGATATCATAGCTTTTATCATCTGCAATCGTATCCTGAATGATGATCCCTTCCTGACCACCATTAACATCTATATAATTTAGTTCATAGTTTTTTGCACTCGCAAATCCGGCGCAAACCAACTGCGCTGCGGTAAATGATAGTGTAAAAGGTATTATTGCTTTCGGGTTTATCTTCCTGTGATACATAGTAAGCTCCATAACAAATAGTTTACCAACGCACTTATTAACACCCCACCAATAAAAAGCAGCCAATAATAAATATATTTTCATTAATGAAGAATTGATAAGCTAAAAGCATTATTTAAAGCCATGCATTAATTTGTCAATATTTACCACACAGCAAATTACATTTTTTTCTTTAAATTAATTTAATATTGCTCTCCAAAAACTATCTCAAACTGAAAAAATCAAAAGTGCAATATAAATCCATTAGTTATTATCGTCATTTTTAATGTTATCATTCGGTAATACCTACATTGATTTTCATTCCCTGTAACAATCAATAAATATTATCGAATATTAGCGTAAATCAGTTCGTATTAAATGAATAATAAAGCTGCGATGATAAACCAGAAAATACCGAATAATTAATTCTGAATAAGAGATGTAAAAAAACCCCGTCGCAACGGGGTTTTTTTACATTAGAACGTTAATGCGTTCAGCTATCTTAGAACGGAATATCGTCGTCGAAATCCATCGGAGGTTCGTTAGACGGCGCTGCCGGAGCGGACTGCTGCGGACGAGACTGCGCGCCGCCGCTGAACTGATTGCCGCCCTGCGGCTGCTGAGGCTGACCCCAACCACCCTGCTGCTGGCCACCACCTGCCGGAGCACCACCGCCCTGACGACCGCCCAGCATTTGCATGGTGCCGCCAACGTTAACAACAACCTCAGTGGTGTACTTTTCTACGCCGGACTGATCGGTCCATTTGCGGGTACGCAGCTGACCTTCGATATAGACCTGGGAACCTTTACGCAGATATTCACTGGCCACTTCCGCCAGTTTGCCAAACAGCACAACGCGGTGCCATTCAGTCTGCTCTTTCATTTCACCGGTCGCTTTATCACGCCAGGATTCGGAAGTAGCCAGCGTAATGTTGGCAACTGCGCCACCATTCGGCATATAGCGTACTTCCGGGTCCTGGCCCAGATTACCGACGAGAATCACCTTGTTTACGCCTCTGCTGGCCATGATCGTGTCTCCTGAAAAACGTTACTGAATAAGTGTAAGCGCGGGATTGTAGCATTTCCAATAGCGCTTTTACTACGTTGCGAAGTTGATTCCAGTAAACAACCCCCGCCAGACATTGTTGCACAGGAACATGCGTTTTGCATTCCAATACTGTATATCCATTCAGGTCAGGTTGTGTCATAATTAACCGTTTGTGATCGCCGGTAGCACCATGCAGCCAGGCAAAAAAGCGTTTAATCCGGGAAAGATGAATGGATAAGATCGAAGTTCGGGGCGCCCGCACCCATAATCTCAAAAACATCAACCTCGTCATCCCGCGCGACAAGCTGATTGTCGTCACCGGGCTTTCGGGCTCAGGCAAATCTTCGCTCGCTTTCGACACCTTATATGCCGAAGGGCAGCGTCGTTACGTTGAATCCCTTTCCGCGTACGCGCGTCAATTTCTGTCGCTGATGGAAAAACCGGACGTCGACCACATTGAGGGGCTCTCTCCTGCCATCTCAATTGAACAAAAATCGACGTCCCATAACCCGCGATCCACGGTAGGTACAATTACCGAAATTCACGACTATCTGCGTCTGCTGTTTGCCCGCGTTGGCGAGCCGCGCTGTCCGGATCACGACGTTCCCCTGGCAGCGCAGACCGTTAGCCAGATGGTGGACAACGTCCTGTCCCAGCCGGAAGGCAAACGTCTGATGCTGCTGGCACCGGTAATTAAGGAGCGTAAAGGCGAGCACACCAAAACGCTGGAAAACCTGGCGGGCCAGGGCTATATCCGCGCCCGTATCGACGGCGAAGTGTGTGACCTTTCCGATCCGCCCAAGCTTGAGCTGCAAAAGAAACACACTATTGAAGTGGTGATTGACCGCTTTAAGGTACGCGACGACCTCACTCAGCGACTGGCTGAATCCTTTGAAACCGCGCTGGAACTGTCCGGTGGTACGGCGGTGGTCGCCGATATGGACGACCCGAAAGCGGAAGAGCTTCTGTTCTCCGCCAACTTCGCCTGCCCTATCTGCGGCTATAGCATGCGCGAACTGGAACCCCGCCTGTTCTCGTTTAACAACCCTGCGGGCGCGTGTCCAACCTGTGACGGTCTCGGCGTGCAGCAGTATTTCGATCCTGACCGGGTGATTCAAAACCCGGAACTGTCGCTGGCCGGTGGTGCTATTCGTGGTTGGGATCGCCGTAACTTCTATTATTTCCAGATGCTTAAGTCTCTGGCTGAACACTATAAATTCGACGTTGAAGCCCCATGGGCCAGCCTGAGCCCTACCGTGCATAAAGTGGTGCTGTACGGTTCGGGTAAAGAAAATATCGAATTCAAATACATGAACGATCGCGGCGATACGTCCGTACGTCGTCACCCGTTTGAAGGTGTGCTGCACAATATGGAGCGCCGTTATAAAGAGACGGAATCCAGTGCGGTACGTGAAGAATTAGCCAAATTCATCAGTAACCGACCGTGCGCAAGCTGTGAAGGGACGCGTTTACGTCGCGAGGCCCGCCACGTATTTGTTGAAAATACGCCGCTGCCTGCAATTTCTGACATGAGCATCGGTCATGCAATGGATTTCTTCAACAATCTGAAGCTTGCGGGTCAGCGGGCGAAGATTGCTGAGAAAATTCTTAAAGAGATTGGCGATCGTCTGAAGTTCCTGGTCAACGTCGGCCTCAACTACCTGACGCTATCGCGGTCGGCGGAAACGCTATCCGGCGGTGAGGCCCAGCGTATTCGTCTGGCAAGCCAGATCGGCGCGGGTCTGGTCGGTGTAATGTACGTGCTGGATGAACCGTCTATCGGTTTGCATCAGCGCGATAACGAGCGCCTGCTGGGTACGCTTATCCACCTGCGTAATCTGGGTAATACCGTCATTGTAGTCGAGCACGATGAAGATGCGATTCGCGCCGCTGACCACGTTATCGATATCGGCCCCGGCGCGGGTGTTCACGGTGGTCAGGTCGTCGCCGAAGGGACGCTCGACGACATCATGGCAGTGCCTGAGTCGCTGACCGGCCAGTACATGAGCGGTAAGCGCAAGATTGAAGTGCCTAAACAGCGCGTGGCGGCTGACCCAGAGAAAGTGCTGAAGCTCACCGGCGCACGCGGCAACAACCTGAAAGATGTCACCCTGACGCTGCCGGTAGGTTTATTTACCTGCATTACCGGTGTTTCCGGTTCGGGTAAATCGACACTGATTAACGATACTCTGTTCCCGATTGCGCAGACGGCGCTGAACGGTGCGACGCTGGCTGAACCTGCGCCGTATCGCGACGTTCAGGGCCTGGAACATTTCGACAAAGTGATCGACATTGACCAAAGCCCGATTGGCCGTACGCCGCGTTCTAACCCGGCGACCTACACCGGCGTGTTTACGCCAGTGCGCGAACTGTTTGCCGGCGTGCCGGAGTCACGTGCACGCGGTTACACCCCGGGGCGTTTCAGCTTTAACGTCCGCGGCGGACGCTGTGAAGCCTGTCAGGGCGACGGCGTGATCAAAGTCGAAATGCACTTCCTGCCGGATATCTACGTGCCGTGCGATCAATGTAAAGGCAAGCGCTATAACCGCGAAACGCTGGAAATTAAGTACAAAGGCAAAACTATCCACGAAGTGTTGGATATGACGATTGAAGAAGCACGCGAGTTCTTCGATGCCGTTCCGGCGCTGGCGCGTAAGCTGCAAACACTAATGGACGTTGGCCTGACGTACATCCGACTGGGTCAGTCCGCTACCACACTCTCGGGCGGCGAGGCGCAGCGCGTGAAGCTGGCGCGCGAACTGTCAAAACGCGGTACCGGGCAAACGCTGTATATTCTCGATGAGCCGACCACCGGTCTGCATTTTGCGGATATTCAGCAACTGCTGGACGTGCTGCATCAGCTCCGGGATCAGGGCAACACCATCGTGGTGATTGAGCACAATCTGGACGTGATTAAGACCGCTGACTGGATTGTCGATCTCGGTCCGGAAGGCGGCAGCGGCGGCGGCGAAATTCTTGTCTCCGGCACACCAGAAACAGTCGCTGAGTGTGAAGCCTCACACACGGCACGTTTCCTCAAACCACTGTTGTAATTACGCAACACTTATCAGGCCCACAGAACAGGCGTAAAGCTTGTAGGCCTGATAAGGCGCTTGCGCCGCATCAGGCAACGGTTGTACCTGATGGCGCTACGCTTAACAAGACCGTTCAGGGCTGCGTCAGTATCCGCCGTTTATCAGCAGGCAGCGTGTTCACAGCCTGCTGATAAGAGGCGTCAACCAGATAATAAATCTGTGAATCCGGTAGCGAGCCGTCCAGATACACCGTACTCCAGTGCGCCTTATTGAGATGCCTGCTTGGCCGAACATCGCTATGCTGCTGGCGCAACAACTCTGCCAGTTCTGGGCTGGTTTTCAGAGACACCGCCGGGCGTTCTTCCACCTCTTTTACCATGGCAAAAAGCACATCTTCGACTTTGATTTGCGTGGCCTTCCAGTCACTGTGAACGCTCTGCTCCGCGCCCATTTTTGCCATGCAGTATTGCAGCAACTCCGAATTCGTCATCTTTATTCCCCTTACCAGCATATTGCCTAATGAGAACATCATTTATTCAGTGTGCAGCAAGTCCGCAAAAGGTAAAAGCCAGCAATGTAAATTTGTTTAAAAAAACAGCAACCCGCAGCCAGTGTCCTCAATATTCCGAGTTGACGATCACCTCTTCACCAAACGCACCGGCCTGTGGCAGCGGCTTATAAGTGGAGTTAGAGGCGCGCAAAATGCGAATACCACGAATGCCCACGTCGCGAGCGGCAGTGATGTCATTATCGGAGTCACCGTAAAACATGCGGATATTTTTATCCTGTAACCACTGCGTTTTGGTGTTCTGGCCCGGCTTATCGCCAGCAAAAATGACCGGATTCATATTGCCTGCCGGGATGTGAAAGTTATCAGACAACGTTTTCGACACCGTTTCAGTCTTCGTCTGGCTACGCCCGGTCACGAAAAAGATGCTGTCACCACGACGCACATGCATATCAATTAGCTGGCGCGCGACTTCTTTTGGAATACTGAACTCGTCCCAGCCGTTATTCATTTTTTCCCAGAAGGCCGGATTCTTCAGGTAATCCTCACTGTCCGGAGAATACGTTTTTTTACCGCGCCAGAAGCCTGGGCTGGAAAAGAGGACAGTGTCATCGATATCAAACCCGACCGCCATCGGCGGACGTCCGGTCAGGCTGTTTTCAATTTGTGCCACGGAGACCCAGTGAATGGGAGCCTGCTCAGCGAGCTTTGCAACATTGGTGCCTGGATTGAGCTGAGAGGGAGAAGAAACGAGTGCCTGGGCTGGCTGATTTAGCGTGAACAATAAACAAACGGCACTCAGTGCCAACGTAAACTTGCGCATATTTTTCCCTAAGTAGTCAGTTAGTTATCATTTTTTTATTAACAACTGGTCAAAAAACTATCTGACCTTACCCCTTAGGGGGAGGGAAAGGAAGGATTTTCTCTGGTTTTGCTCTGGAAAAGGAGCACGATCACACAGGAAAACGTGCCTGATGGCACGACGCTTATCAGGCCTCCAAACGAAAATCCATATACCTGTGTAGGCCGGATAAGGCATTTACGCCGCCATCCGGCAACATTCAAAGCCGGTTACATGACGGCGGCAAATGCCTTTGCCACGCGCTGCACGTTACCGTGATTCAACCCAGCTACGCACATGCGACCGCTGGCGATCAGGTACACACCGAACTCATCGCGCAGGCGATCAACCTGGGCTGCGCTAAGCCCGGTATAGCTGAACATACCGCGCTGTTGCAACAGGTAGTCAAAGTTACGGCCCGGGATCTCTGCATTCAATACGTTAACCAGCTCCTGACGCATCGCCAGAATGCGGGTACGCATCTCTTCGACTTCTGCCAGCCCGCTGGCTTTCAGCGCGTCATCACCCAGTACCGCGGCAACTACCTGCGCACCAAAGTTTGGCGGGCTGGAGTAGTTACGACGCACCGTCGCTTTTAGCTGCCCCAGAACGCGGCTGGCAGTATCACCATCTTCACATACTACAGACAGTCCGCCGACACGCTCGCCGTACAAGGAGAAAATCTTCGAGAATGAGTTACTGACCAGAGCGGGCAATCCGGCGCTGGCAATGGCGCGAATCGCATAGGCGTCGTCTTCTATTCCACCACCGAAGCCCTGGTAAGCAATGTCCAGGAACGGAATCAAATCGCGTGCTTTCAGGATCTCAATAACGCTATCCCACTGCGCAGGCGTTAAATCCGCACCCGTCGGGTTATGGCAGCACGGATGCAGCAGCACGATGCTGCGCGCCGGTAAAGTATTCAGCGTTGCCAGCAGGTCGTTGAAACGCACGCCGTTAGTCGTGTCGTCATACCATGGGTAAGTGCTTACTTCGAATCCAGCCCCCTCAAAAATCGCGATATGGTTTTCCCAGGTCGGATCGCTGACCCATACGCCAGAATCAGGGAAATAGCGTTTCAGGAAGTCTGCGCCAACCTTTAACGCACCGGAGCCGCCCAGCGTCTGAATAGTTGCGACGCGCTGCTGCTGGAGAACCGGATGATCTGCGCCAAACAGCAGCGGCGCAATAGTATGACGATACGTGTTCAGACCTTCCATCGGCAGATACAGCGAAGCACCATGCGGTTTGGCATTAAGTCGAGCTTCCGCTTCCGCCACCGCTTTAAGCTGAGGAATAATTCCGTCTTCGTTGTAATACAGGCCGATGCTGAGGTTCACTTTGTCGCTACGTGAATCTTCTTTGAAGCGCTCCATGAGCGATAAAATCGGGTCGCCGGCGTAGGCGTCAACTTTTTGAAACACGTGTGGTTCTCCAGGTTTACAGGCAAGGGTTAAGAACACAATAAACCGGAAGCGGGAGAAGATCGAGAGGATGTTGAGGGTAATATTGCCGGAAGGCGGCGTAACCGCCTGTCCAGCACATCATTCTGCTAATCGATATACTTCATCGCCACCCTTGAGGTCAGGCGCGTAATAAGTTCGTAAGCACTTACTTTCGTCATTTCAGCAATGCGTTCAACGGGCAGTCCCTCACCCCACAGAATCACCGAATCGCCGGCTTTATCCTGCGCTTCGGGGCCTAAATCGACGCAGATCATATCCATCGCAACGCGACCGACGATCGGCACTTCACGGCCATTGACCAGTACCGGCGTCCCAGACGGCGCCGCGCGCGGATAACCATCACCATAGCCCATTGCCACCACACCCAGACGCGTGTCGCGCTCGCTCAACCAGGTACCACCATAACCAACCGGCTCGCCCGCTTTGTGCTCACGCACCGCAATCAGGCTGGAGGTCAGCGACATCACCGGCTGGCAGCCAAAATCAGCACCGATGGAGTGGTTTTCCAGTGGCGACACACCATACAGAATCAGTCCCGGACGCGCCCAGTCGAAGTGAGACTGTGGCCACAGCAGAATACCGCCCGATGCGGCAATCGAACGCTGCCCAGGTTTGCCCTCGCAAAAGCTGTTGAAGATATCGAGCTGTTTTTCGGTCGCACCACATTCAGGTTCGTCTGCGCGCGCAAAATGGCTGACGATATTGACCGGCTGGCGCACATTTTCACATTGCGTTAGGCGCTGATAAAACGCCTCGGCCTGCTCAGGGCGTACGCCCAGGCGGTGCATACCTGTGTCGAGCTTCATCCAGACGGTAACGGGTTCAACCAGATTAGCTGCTTCCAGGGCTTCGAGCTGCTCCTGGTTATGGACGGCTGTATGCAGACGCTGCGCGGAAATAGTCGGCAGATCGGAGGCATCAAAAAATCCCTCCAGCAGCAGGATGGGCTGCGTGATCCCTCCCGCTCGCAACCGCAGGGCTTCTTCAAGACGAGCGACACCAAAAGCGTCCGCATCGGGGAGCGTTCGCGCGGTCTCTAACAGACCATGGCCGTAGGCGTTCGCTTTCACGACCGCAACCAGTTTACTGGCAGGGGCCAGTTCACGCAGACGTTGCAGGTTGTGTCGCAGAGCGCGGCGGTTAATGACTACAGTTGCCGCTTGCATTTGTATTCCTTAGAAATTACTCATCATCATATTGAGGACCGGCATAGTTGTCGAAGCGGGACCACTGTCCGTTAAACGTCAGGCGCACCGTACCGATCGGACCGTTACGCTGCTTACCAATAATAATTTCGGCGATGCCTTTTAAGTCACTGTTTTCGTGATAAACCTCATCACGATAGATAAACATGATTAAGTCGGCATCCTGTTCGATGGAGCCGGATTCACGCAGATCCGAGTTAACCGGACGCTTGTCGGCGCGTTGTTCCAGAGAGCGGTTAAGCTGCGACAGCGCCACCACCGGCACATGCAATTCTTTCGCTAACGCTTTCAGCGAGCGGGAGATTTCTGCAATTTCCAGCGTACGGTTGTCGGAGAGTGACGGCACGCGCATCAGCTGCAGGTAGTCGATCATGATAAGTCCGATACCACCATGTTCACGGGCAATACGACGGGCACGCGAGCGCACTTCCGTTGGCGTCAGGCCGGAGGAGTCATCAATATAGATGTTTCGTTTCTCCAGCAAAATACCCATTGTTCCGGAAATTCGTGCCCAGTCTTCATCATCCAGTTGACCGGTACGGATTTTGGTTTGGTCTACGCGTGAGAGCGAGGCCAGGGAACGCATCATGATCTGTTCCGAGGGCATTTCAAGACTAAAGATAAGAACCGGCTTATCCTGCAACATCGCCGCATTTTCGACGAGGTTCATCGCAAATGTTGTTTTACCCATCGACGGACGCGCGGCGACGATAATTAAGTCTGACGGCTGCAAACCCGCCGTCTTTTTATTGAGGTCGTCATAACCGGTGTTCACCCCGGTGACGCCGTCGTGCGGCTGCTGGAACAGTTGCTCGATACGCGCGACGGTGGCGTCGAGCACATCAGTAATATTTTTCGGCCCTTCGTCTTTATTTGCGCGGCTTTCCGCGATTTTAAAGACACGGGATTCAGCAAGGTCCAACAGATCTTCACTGGAACGGCCTTGCGGATCAAACCCGGCTTCCGCGATTTCGTTCGCAACCGAAATCATGTCACGAACAACAGCACGTTCGCGGACGATATCCGCATAAGCGCTAATATTCGCCGCACTTGGCGTATTTTTAGATAACTCAGCCAGGTAAGCGAAACCGCCGACGCTATCCAGTTGTCCCTGAACCTCCAGCGACTCTGCCAGTGTGATCAGATCGATGGGTTTCCCCATCTCCTGCAGGCGATGCATTTCCGTAAAGATATGCCGGTGCGGCCGGGTATAAAAATCTTCCGCCACCACACGCTCGGCGACATCGTCCCAGCGTTCGTTATCCAGCATTAAACCGCCCAACACCGACTGTTCCGCTTCAATCGAGTGCGGCGGTACTTTCAGCCCGGCGACTTGGGGATCGCGCTCACGAGCATCAGTCTGTTGTTTGTTGAAGGGTTTATTTCCTGCCATAGTGAATGGAGTTACCGAGATAATGATTGGGTCGAAAGATTACCACATTTCTTTTGGAGGAAGCATGGCAACACGTATTGAATTTCACAAGCATGGTGGCCCTGATGTACTCAAGGCGGTGGAGTTTACACCCGTAGACCCGGCGGAAAACGAAATCCAGGTCGAGAACAAAGCTATTGGGATCAACTATATCGACACCTACATCCGCAGTGGTCTTTATCCGCCGCCATCTCTGCCCAGCGGCCTGGGTACCGAAGCTGCCGGCGTAGTCAGCAAAGTCGGCAGCAAAGTGACACACATTAAAGCTGGCGATCGCGTGGTGTACGCCCAGTCTGCCCTTGGTGCCTACAGCTCAGTGCATAACGTTCCGGCCGATAAAGCCGCCATCCTACCCAACGCAATCTCATTTGAACAAGCCGCAGCCTCATTCCTGAAAGGGTTAACCGTTTTTTATCTGCTGCGTAAAACCTATGAAATTCAGCCTGATGAGCCGTTTTTGTTCCATGCGGCTGCGGGCGGCGTCGGGATGATTGCCTGCCAGTGGGCAAAAGCATTGGGCGCGAAGCTGATTGGTACCGTCGGCAGTGCGCAAAAAGCGCAAATTGCGCTGCAGGCCGGCGCATGGCAGGTCATTAACTATCGTGAAGAAAGCATAGTTGAGCGAGTGAAAGAGATAACCGGCGGAAAAAAAGTACGGGTGGTGTATGACTCGGTGGGGAAAGATACCTGGGAAGCCTCGCTGGATTGTTTACAGCGCCGGGGACTAATGGTCAGCTTTGGTAATGCTTCCGGGCCGGTGACTGGCGTGAACTTAGGTATTCTGAACCAGAAAGGTTCGCTGTACGTGACCCGTCCTTCACTCCAGGGGTATATCACCAATCACCGCGAATTAACCGAAGCCAGCAATGAGCTATTCTCGCTAATTGCCAGCGGAGTAATCAAAGTGGATGTCGCGCCTGGTCAGACGTTCGCACTGCACGATGCACAGCGTGCTCATGAAGTACTTGAAAGCCGGGCAACGCAGGGATCGAGTTTGCTAATCCCATAATGCTTCGACTTCCCCTAAATAATTCAAATTGCAGGAAGGCGGCAATTGAATGAATCCCCAGGAGCTTACTGGAGTAAGTGACTGGGGTGAATGAAAGCAGCCAACACACCTGCGGTTTGAATTATGACGGGGAAGTAAAGAATTAGGGCTTCCCGTGGGAAGCCCTTTCTTTTTTTAGTTCGGCTGTATGTAGGGTACAGCTCGATGAATTCGTTAACCTGGCAATAGTGACAGATTTGATAATCAATTCCTATTTGGTTCTAAAGGCAATGTTGCAGGTTGTGACGCACCGCTCAATACCTTAGTAAAATCGACGGTTATTGCGCTGATACTGTGGGACTTTTGGCGCTTTTATCGCCTTGATAACCCACACCACGGCAACAGCCAGTAGCAGCCAGGGCAACAGTTTAATCATCAAGGCAAATAGTCCGCCCAGAAACATCACTGCGGTGGCTACGACCAATGCAGCCAGAACGCCCAGCAAAGATACGCCGGTGACCATCAGCATGATAAAAAATCCAATCACAAAAAGTAGTTCCAGCATGGCTCTCTCCCGAAATGAAATTCTCTCCATTGCTTTACAAGAAACATGCCAAAAATAATGTATTGATTTATAAAGAAAACGCCCCGCGACAAAGCGCAGGGCGTGGTGAAATTAACTAACTTTTGGCGAAAACTTAACGCTTGTCAGCGACCAGCTTCAGCGCATGCTCCAGTACGTTAATATCTGCCCCGGCTTTATGCGCATTTTCGCTCAGATAGCGACGCCACTGACGAGCCCCAGGGATCCCCTGAAACAGCCCCAACATATGGCGCGTCACATGTCCCAAATAGGTCCCCTTACTCAGTTCACGCTCAATGTACGGGTACATGGCGCGCACCACGGCAACTGGATCGGCATCTTCGGTGGCAGCAGCAAAAATCTCACGGTCAACGGACGCCAGAATACCTGGGTTTTGGTAAGCTTCACGCCCCACCATCACGCCATCCATATGTTGCAGATGAATTTTTGCTTCTTCCAGCGATTTAATGCCGCCGTTGATCGACATCGTCAGATGCGGGAAATCACGCTTTAGCTGATAAACACGGTCATAATCCAGCGGTGGAATTTCGCGGTTTTCTTTCGGGCTTAACCCGGACAGCCAGGCCTTGCGGGCGTGAATGATAAACATCTCACATTCGCCGTTGCCAGATACCGTGTTGATGAAATCGCACAGGAATTCGTAACTGTCCTGGTCATCAATGCCGATACGCGTTTTCACCGTTACCGGAATCGACACCACGTCGCGCATTGCTTTGACGCAATCGGCGACCAGTTGCGCATTCCCCATCAGGCAAGCGCCAAACATGCCATTCTGCACGCGGTCGGAAGGACAACCCACGTTGAGATTGATTTCGTCATAACCCCGCTGTTCAGCGAGCTTCGCGCACTGCGCCAGCGCCGCAGGATCGCTCCCGCCCAGTTGCAATGCGACCGGATGCTCTTCTTCGCTATACGCCAGATAATCGCCTTTACCATGAATGATCGCGCCGGTGGTTACCATCTCCGTATAGAGCAATGTCTGGCTGGACAGTAAGCGCAAAAAGTAGCGGCAGTGTCTGTCCGTCCAGTCGAGCATCGGCGCGATAGAAAAACGATGAGCGGGAAAAGCGGTAGACTGAGATTCAGGCAGCATGGCGAATATTCAAGCATCCGATTAAAAAAGGGGCGCTACTATAGCATAGACCGTTACGATAGTGAGCCACATCCTCGCGGCTCACTCCCCCAGCCCATCAACAAACGCTATTTACGCCCCGGTTTTCCGTCGTGTGATCCGAAAAACTGCGGCGGATGGTCGACCCAGCGATCCTCACGTGTAGCGGCATAGACCGGGTTAAGCGGATAATAAATGCGGTTATATTTTTTGTTCGCCTCACCCACGACTAACAGACGCACCTCTTCACTGGTGTTATTGATAAAAGTATGGCACACGCCTGTACCTGCCGGGAAACCGACGCTGTCGCCCGGCTCTAGCTTCCATAAATACCCGTTAATCCAGGCCTCAGGATAACCTTCCAGCACATAGATAAACTCTTCCTCATCGCTTTCAGCGTGCGGGTACGACGTGCGCCGACCCGGCGGCAGGCGTTCATGATGAATGCCGAGTCGTCCTAACCCCAATTTGCGGGCAAGCGGCGCGCCAATAGCAAATAGCTCATCGCTGTCGGGATAAGTGGAGTCATCAGCCCCCTCAACCTCACGCCAGTGGCGAATACAATCGGGTCTTTTCATGGTTATTTTCCAGTATTGCGATGCGTCAGGTATAGCACACCGCGGTGGATCTCGGCGTTTTAAGCAGAACATGTTAAAGTAAGGGATTAACCTTCCACGCAAATCGAGGCGCCAAATGGACAAAACCACTACGCAAGAGTTATTGGCTCAAGCTGAAAAACTCTGTGCGCAACGCAACGTGCGGCTTACGCCACAGCGTCTCGAAGTGTTGCGCCTGATGAGCCTGCAGGAAGGGGCTATCAGCGCCTATGACCTGCTCGACCTGTTGCGGGAAACTGAGCCGCAGGCCAAGCCGCCAACCGTGTATCGTGCGCTCGATTTTCTGCTGGAACAAGGGTTTGTGCATAAGGTGGAATCCACCAACAGCTATGTCCTTTGCCATCTGTTCGATCAGCCAACCCACAGTTCCGCGATGTTCATTTGTGACCGCTGTGGTGTGGTAAAAGAAGAGTGCGCAGAAGGTGTGGAAGACATCATGCATACGCTGGCGGCCAAAATGGGCTTTGCTCTGCGACATAATGTTATTGAAGCACACGGGCTGTGTCCGGCCTGTGTAGAAGTTGAGTCATGCCGCCATCCTGGCGAGTGCCAGCATGACCATACGATTCAGGTGAAGAAGAAAGTGGGGCGCTAGGTAAGCGGGAGAGCGTACATCCTTGTACTCTCAGGAGGGAGGGGTTAATTACCAGCGGTAATCATTACGTTTTTCCCAATCGTTAACTTCTTTCTCCGCCTGATCTTTCGCGTAACCGTAACGCTCCTGGACTTTACCGACCAGTTGGTCACGTTTACCTTCAATGACCGTCATATCATCATCGGTCAGTTTGCCCCATTGCTCTTTCACTTTACCTTTAAACTGCTTCCAGTTGCCGCCGACTTCGTCTTTATTCATCATCAAGTCCTCATCGTTAGGTTGTGAATAGCGAGAGTGCCATGTCCAGACACATGCTGTTTTTGCTGGACGTGAGAATAAGTGTAGTCAGTGATTCTGGGTTTTATTTACTATTCGGAATTTTTAACCATCCTGCTCAGGCGAACCAGGTTCCATTACGCCAGTGGCGTCGCCAGATAAAGGCCAGTGAAAGCCCACGCAGCGCGAGGAAAACGGTTAACGCCAGCCACAAGCCATGATTTCCCAGCCACGGCAACGTCAGGAGCGTTAATGCGAATCCTGTGGCGGCAACGGCCATACTGTTGCGCATTTCTGCAGCCCGCGTCGCGCCAATAAACATGCCGTCGAGCAGATAACACCAGACACCCACCAGCGGTAACACCACCTGCCAGAAGAGATAGCGATCGGCCAGTAGTCGGATTTGCGGCAGCGAGGTCAGTAGCGCAACAATCTGCTCGCCAAACAGGGCATAAACCAGCGAAAACAGAATAGCCACAATACCGGACTGCCGACAGGCCGCCCGCCATACGTCCAGTAACTGGCTACCATCTCGCGCCCCATAGGCCTGGCCCGAATGCGCTTCCACGGCATAGGCAAATCCATCCAGCGCGTAGGCGGTAAAGGTTAGCAGGGTCATCAGAACGGCATTAACCGCAATAATATCGCCTCCCAGACGTGCACCCAGCACCGTGATAGCGCCAAAACAGAGCTGCAGCAGCAGCGAGCGCAACATGATGTCACGGTTAAGCGCCAGCAAACGACGGAAGTTGCCACGCCACGCCTGCTTCAGCATTGCCAGCGATATTCCGCGCATATGCAGGACTTTGCGCACCATCATCAGGCCGATCAGTAAGGTGGCATATTCAGCAATCACCGTCGCCAGTGCCGCACCTTGCACGTTCATATGCAGGCCCATCACCAGCCATAAATCGAGCACAATGTTAAGAATATTGCCAACAATCAACAGGATAACCGGCGCACGCGCATACTGAACGCCAAGCAGCCAGCCGAGCAGCACCAGATTAGCCAGCGAGGCGGGTGCGCTGAGCCAGCGGATTTCAAGGAAACGCCGGGCTTGTTCCAGTACCGCTTCACTTCCCCCGACAATATGCAGCGCTACATCGATAATCGGCGTACGAAACAGTGCGATAAGCAACCCCGCGCCCAGCGCCAGCATTAGCGGCTGCACCAGTGCGCGCGCCAGCGCCTGAGGATTTTTCGCACCAAATGCCTGCGCAGTAAGACCCGTGGTGCTCATGCGCAGGAAAAGCAGCAGCATAAAGAGAAAACTGGTTGCCGTAGCACCAACCGCAACACCGCCAAGATAGACCGGGCTATCCAGATGACCAATCACCGCGGTATCCACCAGTCCCAGCAGGGGAACGGTGATATTGGAGAAGATCATCGGTAAGGCGAGGTGCCAGAGTGCTTTATCAGAAGAGGTAAAGAAAGGCATACAGGAAAGCCTGATGAAAAGAAGTGAAAACTAACTGTGGCGCAGAATGCGCCACAGTATTAATACATGATTACAGCCATTCACCGTTACGAATGACACCTACCGCCAGCCCTTCAATGGTGAAGCTTTGCTCACGCAGGTCGACAACGATAGGTTTAAATTCGCTATTTTCTGGCAGAAGTTCAACCTTGTTGCCCTGCTTTTTCAGGCGCTTAACCGTAACTTCGTCATCAATACGGGCAACAACAACCTGTCCGTTACGCACGTCCTGAGTTTTATGCACCGCCAGCAAATCGCCGTCCATAATACCGATATCTTTCATAGACATACCGCTGACGCGCAGCAGAAAATCGGCGTTCGGTTTGAACAATGAGGGATCGACCTGGTAGTGGCCTTCGATGTGCTGCTGCGCCAGAAGTGGCTCGCCTGCCGCCACACGACCGACAAGCGGTAATCCCTCTTCTTCTTCCTGCAGCAGTCTAATACCGCGCGATGCGCCGGAGACAATTTCCAGCACACCTTTACGCGCCAGCGCTTTCAGATGTTCTTCAGCGGCATTTGGGGAACGGAACCCCAAACGCTGCGCGATCTCCGCACGCGTCGGTGGCATACCTGTCTGGCTGATGTGATCTCTAATGAGATCAAACACCTCTTGCTGCCTGGCCGTTAACGCTTTCATTCCGCCCCCTGGGTGTATATACAGTTATGCTGTGAGTATATACAGCTAAAGGTGATTTTGGAACCGCAAACTGCACAAAAAGCAGGAGATTTATGAAGATGTGGAATCCTTATCGCAAATGCGACCACAACAGGATGCCCCAGGTAATCAGAGCGACAAAAATAGACAACAATACCGCCGCCGACCCCATATCTTTCGCCCGGCCGGAAAGTTCGTGATACTCAGAGCCTATACGGTCAACTACCGCCTCAATCGCACTGTTGAGGATTTCAACGATCATCACCAGCATCACGGAACCAATCAACAGCACGCGAGTAATCGCATCGACGTCCAGCCAGCAGGCGATAGCTACGCCCAGCAGTACGGCAACGCTTTCCTGGCGGAATGCCGCCTCATTGATCCATGCGGCGCGAAAACCTTTCCAGGAATAGCCTGCAGCTTTGATAATTCGGGTGAATCCAGTGGTATTATTGGCCATCAAAAAGAACCTTTTTACATTATTAGCGTCAATGTCATTGTAACGTTACCCCGTTTGTTTCAGGGTGTGGCAAAGCAGCGCGAAGTATGACGGGATACCACAGAAATTCACTAAACTTTCTGATATCCTTGCAGCGCATTTGCATTATTAACCAGAGGCTTTACATCGTTTATGTCCGGCTGGCCACGAATTTACTACAAATTACTGAATTTACCATTAAGCGTCCTGGTAAAAAGCAAGTCTATTCCGGCAGAACCTGCCCCGGAATTGGGACTCGATACGTCTCGTCCCATTATGTACGTCCTACCGTACAATTCAAAAGCAGACTTGCTGACGCTGCGTGCCCAATGTCTGGTGCACGATCTCCCCGATCCCCTGGAACCGCTGGAGATAGACGGGACTTTACTGCCGCGCTACGTGTTTATTCACGGCGGCCCGCGTGTGTTCACCTATTACACGCCAAAAGAAGAGTCCATCAAGCTGTTCCATAACTATCTCGACTTACATCGCAGCAATCCAGACCTGGATGTGCAGATGGTGCCGGTTTCGGTGATGTTTGGCCGTGCGCCAGGGCGTGAAAAAGGTGAAGTTAATCCGCCATTACGTATGCTAAACGGCGTACAGAAATTCTTTGCGGTTTCATGGCTGGGTCGCGACAGTTTTGTCCGCTTCTCCCCGTCGGTCTCTCTGCGTCGTATGGCGGATGAACACGGTACGGATAAGATCATTGCCCAGAAGCTGGCACGCGTGGCGCGTATGCACTTTGCTCGCCAGCGTCTGGCCGCTGTCGGCCCGCGCCTCCCTGCCCGCCAGGATCTGTTTAATAAACTGTTAGCTTCAAAAGCGATCGCTCGCGCGGTAGAAGATGAAGCGCGCAGTAAAAAAATCTCCCACGAAAAAGCGCAGCAAAATGCCATTGCGCTGATGGAAGAGATTGCCGCCAACTTCTCCTACGAAATGATCCGTTTGACGGACCGTATCCTGGGCTTTACCTGGAACCGTCTGTATCAGGGGATTAACGTTCATAATGCGGAGCGTGTACGCCAGTTGGCGCACGATGGGCATGAAATCGTGTACGTTCCGTGCCACCGCAGCCATATGGACTATATGCTGCTGTCGTACGTTCTGTACCACCAGGGTCTGGTTCCGCCGCACATCGCAGCCGGTATCAACCTGAATTTCTGGCCAGCGGGTCCGATTTTCCGTCGTCTGGGCGCATTCTTTATTCGTCGTACCTTCAAGGGCAACAAGCTCTACTCCACCGTATTCCGTGAATACCTGGGCGAATTGTTCAGCCGCGGCTACTCGGTTGAGTACTTTGTCGAGGGTGGACGTTCACGTACTGGTCGTTTGCTCGACCCGAAAACCGGCACCCTGTCGATGACTATTCAGGCGATGCTGCGCGGCGGTACGCGTCCTATTACTCTCGTACCGATCTACATCGGCTACGAGCACGTAATGGAAGTGGGCACCTACGCCAAAGAGCTGCGTGGCGCGACGAAAGAGAAAGAAAGTCTGCCACAAATGCTGCGTGGCTTAAGCAAGCTGCGCAACCTGGGTCAGGGCTACGTCAACTTTGGTGAACCAATGCCATTGATGACTTACCTCAACCAGCATGTGCCAGAATGGCGTGAATCTATCGATCCTATCGAGTCTATCCGTCCGGCCTGGCTGACGCCGACGGTGAATAACATTGCCGCCGATCTGATGGTGCGCATTAACAACGCTGGCGCGGCCAACGCCATGAACCTGTGTTGTACCGCGCTGTTGGCTTCCCGCCAGCGCTCTCTGACCCGTGAACAGTTAACCGAGCAGCTCGACTGCTACCTGAGCCTGCTGCGCAACGTGCCGTACGCGGCGGACTCAACCGTTCCTGCGCAAAGTGCCAGTGAACTGATCGACCACGCCTTGCAGATGAACAAGTTTGAGGTCGAGAAAGACACCATCGGTGACATCATTATTCTGCCGCGCGAGCAGGCGGTCTTGATGACGTACTACCGCAATAACATTGCGCATATGCTGGTTCTGCCTTCGTTGATGGCAGCCATTGTGACTCAGCATCGTCGTATTTCACGCGTCGCGCTACAGCAGCATATTGATGCGTTGTACCCGATGCTGAAAGCCGAGTTGTTCCTGCGCTGGGAGCGCGATGAGCTTGCCGGGGTGATTGACGAACTGGCCAGCGAAATGCAGCGCCAGGGGCTGATTACTCTACAGGATGGCGAGCTGCATATTAACCCTGCCCGCTCCCGTACGCTGCAGCTGTTGGCTGCGGGTGCTCGCGAGACGTTGCAACGCTACGCTATCACCTTCTGGCTACTGAGCGCCAACCCGTCGATCAACCGTGGCACGCTGGAGAAAGAGAGCCGCACCGTGGCACAACGCCTCTCAGTGCTGCACGGCATTAACGCGCCGGAATTCTTCGATAAAGCGGTGTTCAGCTCTCTGGTGCTGACACTGCGTGACGAGGGATTCATTAGCGATACCGGGGATGCCGAGCCGGAAGAGACGATGAAGATCTACCAGATGCTGGCCGAACTGGTCACATCGGATGTGCGTCTGACCATCGAGAGCGCCACACAGGGCGAATAAGCATAAAAAAACCGGTCGAAATGACCGGTTTTTATTTTGCAGGCTAAGCCAAACTCAAAAGTGCCAGTAGCTCATCGCCAGTCCTAAGAACAGTACCAGGCCTACATAGTTATTGTTCATAAACGCTTTAAAACAGGCATCACGCTCACGATTAACGATCAGCTTCTGCTGATACACAAACAGCGCACCCGCCACCAGCAGAGACCAGTAATAGCCCGGTCCCAGCCCGTTCAGCCACCCAACCAGCGCCATCAGCACCAGTACACCGACCTGCAGAATACCAATAATGAGTTTGTCGTTCTGGCCGAACAGGATCGCGGTCGATTTAATGCCAATCTTCAGGTCATCATCCCGGTCAACCATCGCATACTGTGTGTCATAGGCCACCGCCCAGAGAATGTTGGCGAGGAACATCAGCCAGCAGCTCAGTGGTACAGACTCGCTCACGGCGGCAAACGCCATCGGTATAGACCAGCCAAACGCCGCGCCCAGCACCACCTGCGGCAGATGCGTGTAGCGTTTCATGAAGGGATAGACCCACGCCAGCGCTAGCGCCGCAACGGACAACAAAATGGTCATCGTGTTGAGCGTCAAAACCAGCAGGAAGGCGAGCAACACCAATACGACGAACAGCGTTCGGGCTTCTTTTTCGGTGACAGCACCGCTCGGCAGCGGTCGATTCGCGGTGCGTTTAACGTGTCCGTCAAACTTCCTGTCGGCATAATCATTTACCACACATCCAGCGGCGCGCATTAACCAAACGCCGGCGACAAATACCGCCAGGATCCACAGTTGCGGCATGCCTGGGGTCGCCACCCACAATGCCCATAGCGTTGGCCAGAGCAGCAGTAAGGCGCCGATCGGCTTATCCGTACGCATCAAGCGGTGAAACGCCAGCAGCTTATTCTGCGTCAGACTCCACTCCATCTTTATCTTCCTCTCAGTACAACGGCGATGCAGGCAGAAAAAGCTCGGTAAGCATCAGCGGCTTACCGCTCAGCCGTAGGCGGGAACGACGCCCCCATAGCGCTGCATCGCGGCCAATCTCAATAAAATCTCGGGTCAATGTCGATGACGTAAACAGGTAGCGTCCGAGCGGGGTTTTCCCCAGGTTCTGTAAGGCCAGTTCAGGGCCGCACAAGGTTGATTCAGGCACCACGGTCCGTCCGGCAAGCCAGGGTTCACCATCCGCACATAACAGGATTTCACGTAACCAATAGCGAGACTCTTTAGGCAGCAGCGTCAGTTCTTCAGCCACCTCATTTTGCCCAACAAATCCTTCGCGAAGTAACGTGACGGTGACCTTTTTCCCCTGCTGCTCAAAACGTTTGGTCATGGAATCTTCCAGTAACAACCAGTCGAGCAGTTGGGGGTCCAGCGCCGGGATCGCATCAAAATAACGCAGCGCACGCAGTTGCGTTAACGCAGGGTGTGGCATGCCTTACTCTCCGATTTATAACCTGAAGGCATTGTATCGCAGAAAATGCATTACGGGGTGAGCAAACACAATTAAGTGATCGTCAGAGCAACATAAGTGTAACAATTAGCACCGAAGGATAAAAAAAGGTGCGCCAGGAGACGCACCAGTTGTTGCAAAATCAGCACTGCGGGGAGACGTTTACCCCTTGCCTTTTACACTGCTGATAAAGGTGGATCGGGCAGATTTGGATCCCAGACGTTCAGCTTCATCAAGCAGCTTCAGCGCTTTATCGACATCGCCTTTCGCCACGGCATCCTTAATGCCCTGGTTAAAATAACTTTCCGTGTCATTTAACATCGGCTCACTTTTCTTCACCGGTTGTGGCGCTGGAGCAGCAACGGCTGCCGCCGGAGCCGCATAAGTAACTGCAGGCGCTGCGGTATTACCCACCGTGACAGGGCCAGGGCCGGATGAGCCAAACAGCGGCCCTACCAGCACGCTGGAGGAGGAACTGGTTTTGACTTTCAGCTTCAGCAGACCGTCGGTGGTATGACGGGCGATCGGGTCAGGAATATCCGGAACAGCGTTACCTACACCCTTGGCATAGGCTTTTGCCGGGTCAAGCAGGGTCGTGGTCTGCTGGAGATCTTTATCTGTGGTAAAGACCAGAACATAGAGCTTTTGCTGGCCCAGCGCTGGCGTCAGACGCATTACGCCTTCCAGACGATCGGCACTCATCACGCCGGGTTCCTGGTAGGTGAAATAGCTGCTGGGGAAGAACGCAGATGGCGTCATGTTCTGATCAAGAATTAAAACGTTTGGTGCAAATACGCTGGTTTGTTTGTTGACTTCACTGGTCAGCGTCAGGGTTAACTCACCAATATTCGCGGGTACGCTGTACGCAGCGACTGGGCCAGTAATACCAGCAACATCAAGACGCTGACCCGCTGTCGCTAGCTGTGTCGACTGGGTTTTGGATTGATCAACCGGCGTCCAGGTTAACTGTTGTAGCGCAGCAGTGGGAATAGCTGGAGCCGCGGTGGTGTTCTGCGGAACAATATTTACATCGGCCAGGCTGATGCCAGGCGCGCTGGCAAATAACCCTGCAGATAAACAAAGGGCAACGAGACTTTTCTTCATTTTCATTGTTATCACCTCAGATAGCATGGGTTCAGCGGTGGCCAGGCAATAGCGCGCTAAACCGTAATCAAGAGGGGCTGGCGCCCCTCTTTCGGTCTTTACGTCAGGTTAGTGCTGAATTACCACCAGATTTCCATCTGGGCACCGAAGGACCACTCATCGCTGTCGCCACGGCTGGTTGTGCTGATACCAGAGTTGGTTGCAGCAGCGTATTTGGTTACGTCGTTACCATTTTTAACGTAGCCCCACTCTTCATCCCATTTGGCATAGGTTGCAAAGACACGAATTGCCGGGCGGGACCAGATGCTGTCGCCAGCCTGCCACTGTTGCGCCAGGGTGATTTTGTACTGGCTGTTGCGATCGCCAGTTTGCTGAGATTTGACGTTGTCGTAACCGACTTCCAGCAGGGTGCTCATGATCGGTGTCCATTTGTACATCGGACGAATACCGACGGTGTACCATTCGGTCCCCAGGTCGTTATCCATATCGAGGTTCTGGTACATACCGACGTACATCAGATCCCATTTGTCGCCCAGGGAGATTGCACCGTGGTCAAGTACGCGGAACAGGCTACCGTTGTTATTCACAACGTTGTTAGCATAGTTCACGCCATCAATAGTCACGCTAGAAGAACCGTAAGACCCCTGGTTCAGACCTTTACCCTGAGTTGTCATGGAATCTGTGGCGTACTGAACAACAAACTTGTTGTAGCCCTTCAGCATGCTCTGGGTATGTTCAGCGGTGAACATCCAGCCATCTTTTGATGCACCGTCTGCCAGGCTGTAGTCGTCTGTGGTGTTAGCGCGACCGTAGTCAACGCCCAATTCCAACATCCCATCCGGGTTAGTTGCCAACTGTGCTAAACGAACGTCAAATACGTCGTTGGCGGTGTCTTTGGTACGATCATATATATTCTGGCTGCTGAAAGCATATGAACCACCCGCTTCCTGTGAACGGCTCGCGGCCAGAGACAGTTTACCGAAGCCCAGATCGATGTTTTCAATACCAGCACCAGGACCTGAAATATCCCAGTAGTAGAAGTCGATCATGTGAACATCATGACGCTGATAGAAGCGCTTACCTGCCCAGATAGTGGAGCCTGGCAGCCATTCAATCAGGTTTTTACCCTGCACGTTGGCTTCACGGAAGGCCGGGTCAGTCCCTTCCCAGTCATTCTGCTGTGCGACGGAATAGGCAACGTTAGTGTCGAAGTAGAAGCTCTTATCGCCCTCTTTCCACACTTCCTGACCTAATTTAATTTCCGCATAGGTTTCACATTCGTTACCAAGACGGTATTTACTTTGGGCGCCGGTTGCCTGGAAACACTGTTGTTCACCGCCGCTACCCGTCCAGCCAATACCGGAACGTGCATAGCCATGGAAATCCACAGCCATTGCCTGAACAGACATAATGCCTGCCGCCACAGCAACCGCCAGAGGGAGTTTGCGCAGAGTAATCATCGTTCTATCTCCTGAGATCATTGCTTTTCTTTAAACGCTTCACCTTGACGGTTTTGCGCTTTTTTTTAATGGGATACCTTAAACACCCGGCTCTTGATGCAACCGACGACATGCACTGCCATCCTCACGGAACAGATGGCAACGCTCTGGCGGCAGGCCGATAGCGAATGTGGCACCCTCTTCTACCAACACCACGTCGTTCTGGCGGTAAACCAGGTTTTGACGGATGGCGGGGATCTGGATATGAATTTGTGTTTCGTGACCAAGCTGCTCGACCACCTGCACTTCACCTTCGAGGGTGACATCGGCGATATCGCTGGGCAGCAGATGTTCCGGGCGGATACCTAAAGACATGTTGGCGCCAACCTGCACCGCATGGCTGTCTACCGGGAGCCATATTTGCTGGCGGTTAGGCAGTTCAACCTGCACCTGATCGATGGCTGTCCCGGTGACTTTCACCGGCAGGAAGTTCATCTTCGGCGAGCCAATAAACCCGGCAACAAAGCGGTCAGCCGGGTAGTGGTATAGCTCCAGCGGTTTACCGACCTGCGCTACGCGACCGGCATCCAGCACCACAATTTTGTCAGCCAGGGTCATCGCTTCGACCTGATCGTGGGTGACGTAAATCATCGTGCGACCAAGACGTTTATGCAGGCGGGAGATTTCAATACGCATCTGCACGCGCAGCGCGGCGTCGAGGTTTGACAGCGGTTCGTCCAGCAGGAATACACGCGGTTCGGCGACCAGCGTACGGCCAATCGCCACACGCTGACGTTGTCCGCCGGAAAGCGCTTTTGGTTTACGCTCCAGCAGGTGTGCCAGTTGCAGAACTTCCGCAACCTGGTTCACACGTTGGTTCATCACCTCTTTTTTCGCCCCGGCCAGTTTGAGGCCGAATGACATGTTTTCCGCGACAGATAAATGGGGGTATAACGCGTAGGACTGAAAGACCATACCCACACCGCGTTCGGCGGGCGGAATGTCGTTCATCCGGGTCTCCCCGATAAACAAGTCACCACTGGTGATGGTTTCAAGCCCGGCGATCATACGCAGCAAGGTCGACTTACCGCAGCCTGACGGTCCGACAAACACCACGAATTCCCCTTCGTGAATGTCGAGATTGATATCTTTCGATACCACCACGTCACCCCAGGCTTTTGTTACATTTCGCAGCTGTACGCTCGCCATGCCCTTCTCCCTTCGTTACAACCTGTCATCGACAGCAACATTCATGATGGGCTGACTATGCGCGATCACTTGACTGCGTGAATCCTCCACCCCCCGGCTTTTTTATGGGGGAGGAGGCGGGAGGATGAGAGAGCAGCGTCTGAGACCCGGGCTACCTGCCTCAGAGGAATTTCGTGATGCAGCCTGCAAAAATCGGTGGGTTTTTATGTGCGCCAGTACGCAATACTCACATTTATGTAACACAGATCACATAAAGAGCGGGTGGGGCGTAGGAGTAAGGAGGATGGAAAGAGGTTGTCGTATAAAGAAACTAGTAACCGTTAAGCCACCTCTGCAAAATCACCAAACAGGATGGGAACTATGAAAATCAAAACTGGCGCACGCATCCTCGCATTGTCTGCATTAACGACGATGATGTTTTCCGCCTCGGCTCTCGCCAAGATTGAAGAAGGTAAGCTGGTTATCTGGATTAACGGCGACAAAGGCTATAACGGCCTCGCTGAAGTGGGCAAAAAATTCGAGAAAGACACCGGGATCAAAGTCACTATTGAGCACCCGGACAAACTGGAAGAGAAATTCCCGCAGGTTGCCGCGACCGGCGACGGCCCGGACATCATCTTCTGGGCTCATGACCGTTTTGGCGGTTACGCTCAGTCTGGCCTGCTGGCTGAAATCACGCCTGACAAAGCGTTCCAGGACAAACTCTATCCGTTCACCTGGGATGCCGTACGCTATAACGGCAAACTGATTGCCTACCCGATCGCGGTTGAAGCGCTGTCGCTGATTTACAACAAAGACCTCGTGCCAAACCCACCGAAAACCTGGGAAGAAATTCCTGCACTGGATAAAGAACTGAAGGCGAAAGGTAAATCCGCGCTGATGTTCAACCTGCAAGAGCCGTACTTCACCTGGCCGCTGATTGCCGCCGACGGCGGTTACGCATTCAAGTTTGAAAACGGCAAGTACGATGTGAAAGACGTGGGCGTGGATAACGCCGGCGCGAAAGCGGGTCTGACCTTCCTGGTTGACCTGATCAAGAACAAACACATGAACGCGGATACCGATTACTCCATCGCCGAAGCGGCCTTTAACAAAGGTGATACCGCGATGACCATCAACGGTCCGTGGGCGTGGTCCAACATCGACAAGAGCAAAATCAACTACGGCGTCACGCTGCTGCCAACCTTCAAAGGCAAAGCGTCTAAACCGTTTGTTGGCGTTCTGAGCGCCGGTATCAACGCCGCCAGCCCGAACAAAGAACTGGCGAAAGAGTTCCTCGAAAACTACCTGCTGACCGATCAGGGTCTGGATGAAGTGAACAAGGACAAGCCGCTGGGCGCCGTTGCGCTGAAATCCTTCCAGGATCAGTTAGCAAAAGACCCACGCATCGCCGCCACCATGGATAACGCCCAGAAAGGCGAAATCATGCCGAACATCCCACAGATGTCCGCATTCTGGTATGCCGTTCGTACCGCAGTGATCAACGCAGCCAGCGGCCGTCAGACCGTCGATGCCGCGCTGAAAGATGCACAAGGTCGTATCACCAAGTAATGCTGTAGCACACGTGCCGGATGGCGGCATAAATGCCTTATCCGGCCTACAACACACCGTAGGCCTGATAAGCGCAGCGCCATCAGGCACGCTGACCAACAGGTTTTCATTGTTGTTGAGGATTGAACCCCATGGATGTCATTAAAAAGAAACACTGGTGGCAAAGCGACACGCTGAAATGGTCAGTGATGGGTCTGCTTGGGCTGCTGGTCGGTTACCTTGTTGTTTTGATGTACGCTCAGGGGGAGTACCTGTTTGCCATCATGACGCTGATTTTAAGCTCTGCTGGCCTGTATATTTTCGCTAACCGTAAAGCCTATGCCTGGCGCTATGTTTACCCGGGCGTTGCCGGTATGGGGCTATTTGTCCTGTTTCCGCTGATTTGTACGATCGCCATTGCCTTTACCAACTACAGCAGTACTAACCAACTGACCTTTGAACGTGCTCAGGAAGTCCTGATGGATCGTTCGTATCAGGCTGGGAAAACCTACAACTTTGGCCTGTATCCGGCGGGTGATGAGTGGCAATTGGCTCTCACCGACGGTGAAACCGGCAAGAATTATGTTTCCGACGCCTTCAAATTTGGCGGCGAACAGAAACTGCAACTGAAAGAAACGGATGCTTTGCCAGCGGGCGAGCGTGGGACGCTGCGCATCATCACGCAGAATCGCCAGGCGCTGAACCAACTGACCGCCATCCTGCCGGATGAAAGCAAAGTGATTATGAGCTCGTTGCGCCAGTTTTCCGGCACGCAGCCACTTTATACGCTCGCTGATGACGGTACGCTCACCAACAGCCAGAGCGGCGTAAAATACCGCGCCAATAACGATATTGGTTATTATCAGGCGATTAACGCTGACGGTAGCTGGGGTAGCGAAAAACTCAGTCCAGGCTATACCGTTGCCATCGGCTGGGATAACTTCACTCGCGTGTTTACCGACGAAGGCATCCAGAAACCGTTCTTCGCCATCTTTGTCTGGACGGTGGTCTTCTCCGTTCTGACCGTGATCCTCACCGTTGCTGTGGGGATGGTGCTGGCCTGTCTCGTACAGTGGGAATCTCTCAAAGGCAAAGCGATTTACCGTGTCCTGTTGATTCTTCCGTATGCCGTACCGTCGTTTATCTCGATTCTGATTTTCAAGGGCTTATTCAACCAGAGCTTTGGTGAAATCAACATGATGCTGAGCGCACTGTTTGGTATCAAACCGGCCTGGTTCAGCGACCCAACCACCGCGCGTTCGATGATTATTATCGTCAACACCTGGCTCGGTTATCCATACATGATGATCCTGTGCATGGGTCTGCTGAAAGCGATTCCTGACGATCTGTATGAAGCCTCGGCGATGGATGGTGCAGGTCCGTTCCAGAACTTCTTTAAGATAACGCTACCGCTGCTGATTAAGCCGCTGACACCGCTGATGATCGCCAGCTTCGCCTTTAACTTTAACAACTTCGTGCTGATTCAGCTGTTGACCAACGGTGGCCCGGACCGACTCGGCACCACCACGCCAGCCGGTTATACCGACCTGCTCGTGAGCTACACCTACCGTATTGCCTTTGAAGGCGGCGGTGGTCAGGACTTCGGTCTGGCGGCGGCGATTGCCACGCTGATCTTCCTGCTGGTCGGCGCGCTGGCGATTGTGAACCTGAAAGCCACACGTATGAAGTTTGATTAAGGGAGACAACGAACATGGCTATGGTACAACCCAAATCTCAGAAACTGCGTCTCTTAACAACGCACCTGCTGCTGCTGATTTTCATCGCGGCGATCATGTTCCCGTTGCTGATGGTTATCGCTATCTCGCTGCGCGAAGGTAACTTTGCCACCGGCAGTTTGATCCCGGAAAACATCTCCTGGGAACACTGGAAACTGGCACTGGGCTTTAGCGTTGAACACGCGGATGGCCGCGTGACGCCACCGCCATTCCCGGTATTGTTATGGCTGTGGAACTCGGTGAAAGTGGCCAGCATTACCGCGATCGGTATCGTGACGCTTTCCACCACCTGTGCTTACGCCTTTGCGCGTATGCGTTTCCCGGGCAAAGCAACCCTGCTGAAAGGGATGCTGATTTTCCAGATGTTCCCGGCGGTGCTGTCTCTGGTCGCGTTGTATGCTTTGTTTGACCGCCTGGGTCAGTACATTCCGTTTATCGGCCTGAACACGCACGGCGGCGTGATCTTCGCCTATCTTGGCGGTATTGCGCTGCATGTATGGACGATTAAGGGTTATTTCGAAACCATCGACGGTTCGCTGGAAGAAGCGGCCGCGCTGGATGGCGCAACGCCGTGGCAGGCATTCCGCCTGGTGCTGCTACCACTTTCCGTTCCGATTCTGGCGGTCGTGTTTATTCTGTCTTTCATTGCCGCTATTACCGAAGTACCGGTCGCGTCACTGCTGCTGCGTGATGTGAACAGCTATACCCTCGCGGTAGGTATGCAGCAGTACCTCAATCCACAGAACTATTTGTGGGGCGACTTTGCCGCCGCAGCTGTACTTTCAGCCATTCCGATCACTCTGGTGTTCTTGCTGGCGCAGCGCTGGCTGGTCAACGGACTGACGGCAGGTGGTGTGAAAGGTTAAGTTTTACCGAAGTAACTGCCCGGCAACGGGCAATGCCACTGCAACCCTCAACTTATGTTATCCCAACCTGTGACTGTTATTCGGCGCTCTACGGAGCGCCCTTTTTTTATGTTATTTTGTATTACGCTTACGATTATTTCCTTTCGTGCTCCCCATCACTGCAATTCTATTTTTCACCCGAACGCAATAAAATTAAACAGAATTAAGATCACAGAAAAGACAAAACGTAATTGCAATGTAAAAAATGATAATTGTCTTCCCTGCCTGTTAAATTCAACATCACGGCACTGATCAAAAGAGCTGTATCCTCTAAGGCAGGTCTGAATGAACACTCAATATAATTCCAGTTATATTTTTTCGATTACATTAGTGGCAACATTAGGAGGGCTATTATTCGGCTACGACACTGCAGTCATATCCGGAACGGTAGAGTCCTTAAATACCGTATTTGTCGCCCCACAACACTTAAGTGAATCCGCCGCCAACTCGCTGTTGGGCTTTTGCGTTGCCAGTGCGTTGATTGGCTGCATCATCGGCGGTGCGTTGGGCGGCTATTGCAGTAACCGATTTGGCCGCCGGGACTCGCTGAAAATCGCGGCGCTGCTGTTCTTTATTTCTGGTATTGGTTCCGCCTGGCCGGAACTAGGCTTTACAACTATTAATCCAGATAGCGCCGTACCCGTTTATTTAGCCGGATACGTTCCCGAATTTGTTATTTATCGTATCATTGGGGGTATTGGGGTAGGTTTAGCTTCAATGCTCTCACCAATGTATATTGCTGAACTGGCACCCGCACACATTCGTGGGAAACTGGTGTCATTTAACCAATTCGCCATTATTTTTGGTCAACTGTTAGTGTATTGCGTTAACTATTTTATCGCCCGTTCGGGTGATGCGAACTGGCTGAATACCGATGGCTGGCGCTATATGTTTGCGTCCGAAAGTATTCCCGCTCTGCTGTTTTTACTGCTGCTGTACACCGTACCAGAAAGCCCGCGCTGGCTGATGGCGCGTGGCAGACACGAACAAGCGGAAGGTATTCTGCGCAAAATTATGGGCAGTACCCTCGCCACCCAGGCCATGCAGGAGATCAATCACTCTCTGGAACATGGTCGTAAAACCGGTGGTCGCCTGTTGATGTTTGGCGCAGGCGTTATCGTCATCGGCGTAATGCTGTCTATCTTCCAGCAATTCGTCGGTATTAACGTCGTGCTCTACTACGCCCCGGAGGTGTTTAAAACGCTGGGAGCCAGCACCGACGTGGCCTTGTTACAGACCATTATTGTTGGCGTGATCAACCTGAGCTTCACCGTGCTGGCTATCATGACGGTGGATAAATTTGGTCGCAAACCGCTGCAGATTATTGGCGCTCTGGGCATGGCCATCGGTATGTTCAGTCTCGGTACCGCGTTTTATACCCAGGCTTCCGGGCTGGTTGCTCTGCTGTCGATGCTGTTTTACGTCGCCGCATTCGCCATGTCCTGGGGACCAGTTTGTTGGGTGCTGCTGGCCGAAATCTTCCCGAACGCGATTCGTGGCAAAGCGCTCGCCATTGCCGTTGCAGCTCAATGGCTGGCGAACTACTTCGTCTCCTGGACCTTCCCGATGATGGACAAAAATTCGTGGCTGGTTTCCCATTTCCACAACGGTTTCTCCTACTGGATTTACGGTTGCATGGGCATTCTGGCCGCGCTGTTTATGTGGAAGTTTGTGCCGGAAACCAAAGGCAAAACGCTGGAAGAACTTGAAGAACTGTGGGAACCCTCCGCAGAGAAAACCCAGCCTGCCTCTGCACAGTAATCCTGACCTGCAACACGCCGCAGCCCGATTGCGGCGTGTTGTCTTTTACTCTCGCTTCAGCCGTTTGGAATTACACAGCCACAGGGTGATCACCAGCAGCAGGATCGCCGCAGAATAGATCAGCACATCCATCGGCGCTTTATGATCGACGATGATCAACCGCACAATCGCGGTGATCCCGATATAGACAAAGTAGCGCAACGGAAAGTGAAACCCTGACTGAAAGTACTTCACAATCAACGCGATAAATTCAAAGTAGAGGAAGTAAACCACCAGCCCTTCCACCAGCTCATACTTGCTGGTTTGTTCCGGGGCGAACAGCACGTCCGCCAGATGCAGCGTTTCTTTCCCGAGGAATACAACCAGGATCAGGCCCAGACTCAGCAGTCCCAGATTCAACACGGTCTGTAAAATAGTGGAGATAAACTCCACGCGCGGACGAGATAGCGACGTCATAGCAGCACCTCTTACTCAGTGGCGAGGTTCCTGTATAACGCAAAAATGTGACAGAGATCTACATTTTTTGTTTATATTTTGTGCAAGAAAGGTCAACGGAGAATGATGAATGCCACGATACATTTCACAGGATGAATTATGCAGCTAAGACAATCCGCTGTCCGCAACGTTACCTGCGGTGAGAACGTGGTGATTTATGAACCCGCCAATCTCTACGATTGCACATTGGGAGACAACGTTTTTGTCGGACCATTTGTTGAAATCCAGGGCAACACACAGATTGGCGCAGACAGCAAAATTCAGTCGCACACCTTCATCTGCGAATATGTCACCATCGGTTCCCGCTGTTTTATCGGGCATGGCGTGATGTTCGCCAACGATATGTTCCGCGAAGGAAAACCCAACGCCGACCCCAACAGCTGGGGACGCATTACGATTGGCGACGATGTTTCGATCGGCAGCGGGGCGACCATTCTGGCGGTCACTGTCTGCGATGGCGCGGTCATCGGCGCAGGAAGCGTAGTGACCAAATCGATCACCGAGAAAGGCGTGTACGCGGGAAACCCGGCAAAATTATTGCGTCGCCTGTAACTTCCCTGATGACGGCTTAAATACCTTATCCGGCCTGCAATACAGGCACTTTGTAGGCCGGATAAGCGTAGCGCCATCCGGCTGGCAAACGGCTCGATTACCGAAAATTCACGCTGCGATCGCTGGTCATATCGTACAGACCAAACTTACGCCCAAGCTGCTGACCGCCATCACGTGTTAACGGCGTCCAGCCAATCGCCGCACGGCTGCGGGTCGGACCAGACGAGAACAGATCCAGCGGCACGGAAACGTACACCCCTTTAGTAAAATCACCCTCGCCATACTCATCCGGCGAGGCGTTAGTGATAGTCGCATAACCACCCACCACGACACCGCTGTCGAAGCGTTTGGCGATCTCCAACGTTCCGCCCTTATCCCCGGCCAGATACTGACCCACGCTGGCTTTCACCAGCACATCCTGGGCGAAAGAAGGATTCCAGTACGCGGTCAAATGCCCGGTCTTCACACTGTAGTCGGTGAATTTCATCATGTCCTGCGCGCTACGCCAGTCACGCTGTTTCACGTAGTTGGCATCAACACCAAACGCCCAGTTGCTGTCCAGCGGACGATAGAGCACTTCTGCCCCCGCGCCGCCGTACATGGTCTCCAGATAGCCGCCGTACACCTGTCCGTAAAAGCCGTTGCCGAGTGACTGGAAGTAGTTGGCCTGCAGGTTATTCACGTAAACATCGTTTTGCACGTAGTCACGTACATGGGTACGCACACGCGGCAAATGCGAATCCTGCGGCGGGTTGGTGTAGTTAAACTTGTCATAGTTATTGGCGAGATTGGCGAACAAACTCCCGGTGGTCAGCAGATGATCGGTCACCCACCAATCCGCCGTACCCATCACGCCCAACTGATACATATAGAAGTTTTCCGGGCCGCCCACCGACTGGTTAAGCACCGGATCGATGTGGAAATCGAAGCGCGACTTATCGATATACCAGCCCTGCTCGGTCGTTTTCGGCACCACCGGCTCCACGCGTTTTTGCGCCAGCTGAGTCTCATGGCCCAACGGCTCGCCTTCCAGATGGCGCTTGAGGCTGGAAACCTCTGTTTCGGTCGTCACCTGCGGCAAGTTAAGGCGATTTTCCGTAATACGGATCGTGCGGATCCCGTCAGGAAGATCGTTCATCACGATCCGGTTGGCACGCTCGATCCCCTCGCGCGAATCACGGTATTTCACCTGTTCGCCTGTTACATACAGCGTATCGCCCTGCACCTGGATTTTAGGGTCCGCCAGCCCGGCATTGTATTTCAGCAGCGTTAGCTGATTCGCCACCACCGAATGTTGCAGGATGGCATCCTGCGGCTGCGGCTGATATTTCGGGCGGGCGTTATCGTTATAGTTTGGTCGCAAATCGTTAAAGTTAGTCCGCAGCGTGACCCCAAACATAAAGGTGTTGCCGCGCTCATAGCTGAGGTTAACGTCGGCCCAATCGGTGACGCGATAAATAGCGCCGACGTTAAACTTGCTCTTCTGATCCAGCTTGCCCGCGAAATCCTGCTGGTAATTATTACCCTCATACTCCAGTTTCAGACGCAGCGGCTGCCAGGGTGTCTGATATTCCACGCCGCCAAACAGCGACGCCGGGCCGTGGAACATCTGGCTGCCGTCAATGGAACCCGCCTGCTTGTAACTGTTATCGCGATGACAGAATTTATCGCTGAATGAGCAAAACGGATTGCTGACGTTGCCGCTGGTCCCGAGGTATCCCCAGCCAAGACCGAGTGAGAAATCAAACGGTCCCCAGGCTTTGTTCGCCACAATATACTCCGCATCGAACAGGCCCGTTCCGCCAATATCTCGCGCGCCAACTGCCACCTGCGGCATCCAGTAGCTCTCTTCCCACAGACGTAGTTTGAGATCAAAAGCTTTATCCTTGTAAGTCTGATCGCCAGAAAACGACTCCACGCTACTGTATTGTTTGGTACGCACATCGGTATAGCGCAGCGTGGTTTCCAGCCACGGGAAGAGCTGCACCGACGCAGAGTAATAGCGGTACTGATCGTTATCGCGGTAGTTAAGGCTCATTTCGCCCTCACGCGCCATGCGTGCGGTTGGGGTTTGCAGCAGCCCCACGCCGCCAAAATCGGACTGGGAAGGACCAATCGCCGCAGGATACGCTTCACCGTGACAGGCCGCACTGATACCCAGCGCCAACAGGCTGAGCAGATAAGTTTTTCTCATTATTCGGGTATCCGCTGGGTCAGGGTGCGAAGAATGTCGGCATTGATTTCATCCGGGGTGCTGCTCCAGACAGAGTCCGACAGCCCGACAAAAATGATGCTGCCGGGCATCGGCTCAATGTGACGTTTGTTCCAGTAGGCGACCGGTACTTTTTGTGTGCGTCCGTCGGGATAGACAACCCAGGCGTAGCTACGATCCGCGCCGCTGAGCCGATGCTGCCCATCGAGATAGCTGGCAACATCACGTCCGGGTATAAAAGGCTGTTTACCCGTGTGGCTTAGCAAACCCAACAGCGTGATATCCGTGGGCTGTGGTCCGACCCACAGTGTGTAATTACCCTGCAACGGCGGGTTGCCTGGTTCACTGGTACGTACTACATCCGGGTCGAGATTAATCGTCTGTCTACCGGCTACCTTCAGCGCCTGAATTTGCTGGCGTAATGCGTTGATAGCGCCAGCATCCTCACCGCTTGCTTCAGCGCTCAACGTCGCCAGACGAGCCAGTAATGCCTGCTGCTGACGTTGTGCCTCAGTTGTTGCCCGCTCTTCGCTGATAACCGCGCCTGGCCACCAGCTATTGCTCAACCGCGGCTGTCCAACCAGGTCGAGCAGATGTTCAGCCCCGGTCAGCGTTTTTGCTTCCGTGCTACCTGTCGTAATCACTTTTACGCTGCCCGCAGCAAAAACAGATGCCGCGCACAGGCTGAATGTCAGCGCAGTAATCATTTGTTTCATCATGGTTTTGCCGCCTTAATCAGCGTGGTTTTCACCGGGAAGAAACCTGCGCCAAGATACTGTTCCGACTGGCGAATCATGCCCTCACTGTCTACCCAGTAGCGGTTATGCCAGCGCGTTTGATCGGTGGTGACCTCTTCATCAAGGATCCGTACCGGCGTGTTATCGCTGCCGACTTTGATGGTGTCTGCGCCATCCCATGTGAAAACCGAGCGCGCGGTGGCATAGCGTACCTGCTGATGTTCAGTCCAGCCCATCGTGCGGGTCCACGTTGCGCCGTCGACTATCTGATTTGGCTTGATGAGCGGGTCTGCCGCCAGATTATTCACCTCGATTAGGTTGTCCCCGCCAAGGTGCGTTTTCACAATGCGCCCATGCTGCGTGACGAGAATAGCCCGATCCTGAGTCACCCATTTCTGCTGTCCGTTTTCTGCAAATGCGAGTACCACAAACAGTTGGGGACCGCCGTTGAGCTGCATGTACTGGCTGGCGTAAGGCATGTTTTGAATTTCATCGTCCGTCATCTGTACGCCGGGAGTACCAAACACGCTATCCCACAGCGAATGACCCAGCCCTTCGGTAGTGGCTGAGCACGCCTGCAGTAGCAGGCAAACCATTATGATCGCTGGTCGCTTCACGACGTTTCTCCGCATTATTGCCGGGTGGCGCGACGCTTACCCGGCCTACAAATCCCACAGACTTTTGGCAATTCCAAAATAACCACACCGAAGTGTGGTTAGAATTAAACGTACCTTTATTACTGGGTACTGGTGGTTGTGGTAGTTGTGGTTCCGGTATTAGAACCATCGCCGCCGCCGGTCGCCGCCAGGGCAACCCCCACCGCAGAACTTACGGTGCTCACGCTGATTGCGGAGGAACTTCCTGCCGAAACCGACGCAGCAGCCGACCCTGCAGCCTCACCCACCTGAACGGGGGCGGCATAGACAGAGGTCGCCGCAAGCGCAGATATAGCCCAAAGGCCATACAGAACTTTTTTCATCACAAATTCCCTTCATTGTATGAATGGAGATTTACCCAAAAGAATTTCGGGCGAGATCGAGTATACACAAGCGAAGTATGCAAATTAGGTCGAGAGGGAATTTAGGACAATTAGATAACGAGAGAAAATATGATTAACAACAAATAATAAAAACAACTTAATTCAAAGAGTTAAAATATAATAATAAAAACACAATACCCGGTAAATCTGAAAATATCAGAAACAGGATAACGTTGAATAAATTATTTTAGGATTAAGCTCAATTAAAGGGTGAAGTGAAAAAGTAGATATCCTGGAATAATCTTATAAAAAAGCCGATATTAATATCGGCTTTTTTATTTCATTAATGCCGGATGGCGGCAAAACGCCTTATCCGGCCTACAGGATATGTGCCAGTAGGCCGGATAAGCGCAGCGCCATCAGGCGCGCCAGGCTTTGTAACGGTTAATCAACCCATTAGTAGAAACATCATGGGAAGAAACAGTTTTATCATCGTTCAGCTCTGGCAGAATGCGGTTCGCCAGCTGTTTGCCCAGCTCAACGCCCCACTGGTCAAAGGTGAAGATGTTCAGGATCGCGCCCTGAGTGAAGATTTTGTGTTCGTACAGCGCAATCAGCGCACCCAGGCTGAACGGCGTGATTTCGCGCAGCAGGATGGAGTTCGTTGGACGGTTACCTTCGAACACTTTGAACGGCACAACGTGCTCAAGCGTAGCCGGATCTTTACCCTGGTCGCGATATTCCTGCTCAACCACTTCGCGAGATTTACCAAAAGCCAGCGCTTCGGTTTGCGCGAAGAAGTTAGACAGCAGTTTCGGATGGTGATCCGACAGCGGGTTGTGGGTGATTGCCGGCGCGATGAAATCGCACGGCACCATTTTGGTACCCTGGTGGATCAGCTGGTAGAACGCATGCTGGCCGTTAGTACCCGGCTCACCCCAGATGATTGGGCCGGTCTGGTAATCCACCGCATTGCCGTTACGGTCAACGTATTTACCGTTGGATTCCATGTTGCCCTGCTGGAAGTAGGCCGCGAAACGGTGCATATACTGGTCATACGGCAGAATCGCTTCGGTTTCGGCACCGAAGAAGTTGTTGTACCAGATACCGATCAGCGCCAGCAGCACCGGCAGGTTTTTCTCAGCCGGGGTGGTGGAGAAGTGTTTGTCCATCGCATGCGCGCCGGAGAGCAGCTCAACAAAGTTGTCGAAGCCTACGGACAGGATGATGGACAGACCGATTGCAGACCACAGGGAGTAACGACCGCCAACCCAGTCCCAGAACTCGAACATATTGGCAGTATCAATACCAAACTCGCCAACCGCTTTACCGTTAGTGGAGAGCGCTGCGAAGTGTTTGGCTACGTGCTTGTTGTCGCCAGCGGTCGCCAGGAACCAGTCGCGCGCGCTGTGGGCGTTGGTCATGGTTTCCTGGGTGGTGAAGGTTTTGGAAGCGACCAGGAACAGCGTGGTTTCCGGGTTCACTTTTTTCAGCACTTCGGCGATGTGCGTACCATCGACGTTCGACACAAAGTGCATGTTCAGGTGATTTTTATACGGACGCAGCGCTTCGGTCACCATGAACGGGCCAAGGTCAGAACCGCCGATACCGATGTTTACTACATCAGTGATGGCTTTGCCGGTATAGCCTTTCCAGCTTCCGGAGATGATCGCTTCAGAGAAAGATTTCATCTTCTCCAGTACCGCATTCACTTCCGGCATCACATCTTTGCCGTCAACGATGATCGGCGTATTGCTACGGTTACGCAGCGCCACGTGCAGCACGGCACGGTCTTCAGTACGGTTGATTTTCTCACCGGAGAACATGGACTTGATGGCACCCGCCAAATCGGTTTCTTTCGCCAGATCCTGCAGTTTAGCCAGCGTCTCTTCAGTGATGCGGTTTTTGGAAAAATCCACCAGCATCAGATCGTCAAACGTCGCGGAAAACTTAGTGAAACGATCGCTATCTTTCGCGAAAAGATCCGCGATAGTAACGTCTTTCATTTCTTCAAAGTGTTTTTGTAGTGCCTGCCAGGCTGAGGTCTGCGTTGGATTGATGTTTTTCATTAGCAATACTCTTCTGATTTTGAGAATTGTGACTGAGATCGATTGTAACGCCAGTCACAGAAAAGTGTGATTGTTTTAATGCCATTGCCAGGGCATCCGCCAAACGTGGCTAAAAAGTATAGCGGTTATCAGCGTTGTTATTAGTACCGTTACTCAACGCAGTTGCAGCATGAAAAATCCGCATAATCCCAGCGTTGACAGTGCAAGCTACACATTTTATTTATAAATACGGTATTTGCATTTGCGCCTGCACCGGTTTTCGTTCTGCCTTATGTGCCATGGTCGCTCTATTCATTCCCTGACACGAGGTAGTTATGACTGATGTAGTTGTCTCCAAGTTTGGTGGTACCAGCGTGGCGGATTTTGATGCCATGAATCGCAGCGCTGATGTAGTGCTTTCTGATGCTAACGTCCGTGTGGTGGTACTTTCCGCTTCTGCGGGAATCACCAACCTGCTGGTCGCACTGGCTGAAGGGCTGGAGCCAACCGCGCGCTTCGAAAAACTCGATGCCATTCGTCAAATTCAGTTCAATATTCTGGAACGCCTGCGTTATCCAAACGTGATCCGTGAAGAGATCGAACGTCTGCTGGAAAACATCACCACACTGGCAGAAGCGGCGTCACTGGCGACCTCAACCGCGCTGACCGACGAACTGGTCAGCCACGGTGAACTGATGTCTACCCTGCTGTTCGTCGAGATCCTGCGTGAACGCAACGTGCAAGCGCAGTGGTTTGACGTGCGTAAAGTGATGCGCACCAACGATCGTTTTGGTCGTGCAGAACCCGACGTCACGGCGCTGGCTGAACTGGCAACGCTCCAGTTGGCCCCGCGTCTGAGCGAAGGTCTGGTGATTACTCAGGGCTTTATCGGCAGTGAAGGCAAGGGCCGCACCACCACGCTGGGACGCGGCGGCAGCGATTATACCGCCGCCTTACTGGCAGAAGCCCTACACGCAACGCGCGTTGATATCTGGACCGACGTTCCCGGCATCTACACTACCGATCCGCGCGTGGTTCCGGCTGCGCAGCGTATTGATGAAATCGCCTTTGAAGAGGCCGCGGAAATGGCGACCTTTGGCGCGAAAGTACTGCATCCGGCAACCCTGTTGCCAGCCGTACGTAGCGATATTCCGGTGTTTGTGGGCTCCAGTAAGGATCCAAAAGCAGGCGGTACGCTGGTCTGCAATAAAACCGCTAATCCACCGCTGTTCCGTGCGCTGGCGCTACGCCGTAAGCAGACGCTGCTGACGCTGCATAGCCTGAATATGCTGCACTCTCGCGGGTTTTTAGCGGAAGTGTTCGGCATCCTGGCACGCCACAATATCTCGGTCGATTTAATCACCACATCCGAAGTCAGCGTCGCGCTGACTCTGGATACCACCGGTTCAACGTCCACCGGCGATACACTGTTAACACAGTCTCTGCTGATGGAACTGTCTGCCCTGTGTCGGGTTGAAGTGGAAGAAGGCCTGGCGCTGGTGGCGTTGATTGGCAACGACCTGTCCAAAGCCTGCGGCGTGGGTAAAGAGGTGTTCGGCGTACTGGAGCCGTTCAATATTCGGATGATTTGCTATGGCGCGTCCAGCCATAACCTGTGCTTCCTGGTACCCGGTGCTGAAGCCGAGCAGGTGGTACAGAAGCTACACCATAATTTGTTTGAATAAGTAGACGTCAACGCCCGATGGTTCTTAGGCCATCGGGCATTTTCACCGCATCACCGTTTCATATAACAATCTGTCCAGCTCCCTGACATCGCCTTCCCGGCAATCCGGTAACGCCGGTGGAATCTCTCCTCTTTCCAGCTCGGCGCGGATAAACGCATGCAACAGTGGACGACGCGGGCCGTACTCCGCTTCACCCGCACACTGCTTGCGCTCCAACAGCTCATCAATTTCATGACGCAATGGCGCATCCAGTTCACTTCCCGCCAGCAGCTCGGCAAAACGCATCGGCGGTACGCCCTTGCCCGCTTCCACCCAACGCACCGCCAACAGGGGTCGCAGAACGTAGAAGTACTTCTTCAATCGCACGTCGTCACCCTGCAAATAACCACGGAAGTTTTTCCGCGCCATAGAGTAGTAGTGCCAGCGGGCACGTAGCGGAGAAAACCATTTGGGCACCAGCGCTTTCAGCGCCGAAACGGTCACGTCATCCTGCTGATAGACCACCGGCGAATCCAGCCACTCGATAAGCGTCGGGTTTGCGCCTTTGAGTAACCCCAGCGCCTTGCGCCATTCCCAGCCGCACACGTCCAGCTCATCATCTATCGGCAGCTCGATAACATCGCGTTGCGCTTCGACCCGCAGATACCATTCAGGGGGATGAACATAGAGAAATCGCACGTCGTAGTCGCTGTCCGGCGAGGCAAATCCCCAGCCACGGCTGCCGGATTCACAGGCATACAGCACCCTGACGCCAAAGCGCTGCTCAACCTCTTTTAACTGGCGCAATACCCTTTCACGCATTGCGCCGTCCACTGTGTTGTAACTCATTATTCTTATCCTTTTATGTTCACAAGGCCGTGCAGCACCTGATCCAGGCCCCCGAACACCGAGATTTTATCGATACGCTCAGCAACTCTTTCGAGGGTTTCCAGTTCTTTTAAGCGCAGCGCTACCGGGTTGTTTTCCATCACTTTTGCCGTATTTAACAGCGATCGCGTGGCGGCCGTCTCTTCACGACGTCGGATCACGTTGGCCTGGGCGGATTTTTCCGCTTCAACCAGTTGCGATAAAATAGCCTTCATATCGCCGGGCAGGACAATATCCTTCACCCCCAGTGAAGCCACTTCGATACCAAACGGCGTCATGCGGGCTTTCACCTGCGCGCTCACCACTTCATCGATCGCCTGCTTATCTTCCAGTAATTCGTCCAGTGTGCGCGTTCCCACCGCTTCACGCAGCGCAAACTGCAATTCCCGGTAAAGGTGATCCAGCGGTTTAGTCAGTTGACCAAATGCCAGCAGCACATCGCTATAACGCCAGTTCGCCGCCAGGTTTAAACGCAGGTTGACCTTATCTTTGGTCAGGATCTCCTGGCCGCCAACCTCCAGCACCTGCAAACGGGTATCCACCACTTCCGCTTCAATCAGATGGTTTACCTTCCAGTATGCTGTTAACCCCGGCAGCAACAGCGCCTGAGTTTCACCATCAATTTTCAGTACACCGACGTGCCACGCTGGGACCTGCACCGTTAAGATAGCTTCGCGACCTTTCACCGCACCGCTGCGACGGGGCTGTAACACCGCGTTCATCACGTCAACAGGAACCAAAACCTGACGTGTATCCATCCGTACCAGCTTCAGCGCTTCATCGGACTGCCAGTACAGACGGCGCGATGCCGGTGGCAAAATTTCCTGCAAGACGCCGTTCACATACAGCGCACCTGCTTCAGTATCGGTAAAATCAGCTACCACACAGTACTGCTCCACCCATGCAGGCTGGAAGCGACGTAAATACTCCGCGAGCGCTTCCGGAATTTCGCTGCCATCGGTATTGATTACCAGAACGTCCGGAGTGTTAAACCATGGCAAACGGTGCTCACCTGCATCCAGTACCTGATAGTAATCACCCTGTCGGGATAACAGGCCAAGCTGGCCTTTACGAATAGTGATTTTTTTCATCATTTTTTATTCCTTATTGTGAGTCAGGTGCGGGTGCAGGGGCGAAGCGACAGGGGAATTCCTTTTTGCCTGTCACACGGCATCATTACCGGCAGCCTGTTCTGGAGCGTGCTAACTGCGCATCACTCCGCTTTATTTCTATGATTAACAACCAGTTTTCATTCGGGGATGAAATTGGGAATCGAACCCACTGTGTGTCATCGGCTGACGGAACACTCCCGGAAAACAGCCTGTGCCGTTCCTGACGTGCCGGCGGGGTTTAACCCCCTGCGCTTTCAGCGTGATTGACGCAAGTGTTATTGCCAGAAGCGTGCCAGGAATTAAAACAACATATTTAATTTTTAATTAATTGATTTTTATGATTTTAATTATTAACACCAATAATGGTGGTTGTCTCAACGGGTTAATTTTTTTATCTTTTATTCTCTTATTTATCTTTTCGGATAAACTATGAAGAAGCGACGGGTAGTGATTGGCGTACTGGGAACGGTGCTCGATAAGCGCGGCAAGCGGGCCAATCGGTTTAAGAAGTGGCGACCCACGGTTGGGCTATGCCAACAACCCGATTTCCCTGTCGACAGGCTGGAACTCCTCCACCAACCACGCGATGAGAGCATGGCGCAAAGGTTGATTGAAGACGTCGCCTGCTTTCGCCGCACACCCATGTTCGCCCGCATGCCGTCACCATTAACGATCCGTGGGACTTTGAAGAGGTCTACGCCGCGTTTCTCGACTTTGCCACGCATTATGAATTTGATACGGAAAACGAAGAGTATCTGGTGCACATCACCACCGGCACTCACGTGGCACAAATCTGCTGGTTTTTGCTGACGGAAGCCCGCTACCTGCCCGCCAGCCTGCTGCAAACCGGCCCCGCGCCACGCGGTTCATCAGATGAGGCCATCGCCGCTGGCGTCTGCTCGGTTATCGATCTCGATTTAAGCCGCTACGCCACGCTCACCAGTCGTTTTCAGCGCGAACAGCAGCAGTCGGTCTCTTTTCTGAAAGCCGGGATTGATACGCACAACGCCACCTTCAATAAACTGATCGATCGCATTGAGCGGGTCGCTCTGCGTTCGACCGACCCGATCCTGCTCACCGGCCCTACCGGCGCGGGTAAATCCTTCCTGGCGAAACGTATTTTTCAGCTACGCCAGTCGCGGCATCTGGTGGCGGGAAAACTGGTGGCGGTTAACTGCGCGACCTTGCGCGGCGATAATGCAATGTCCACGCTGTTCGGTCATGTGAAAGGGGCGTTTACCGGTGCGCTCACGGCGCGTAGCGGATTACTGCGAGAGGCCGATGGCGGCGTGCTGTTTCTCGATGAGATAGCCGAATTAGGGCTGGACGAGCAGGCCATGCTACTCAAAGCAATTGAAGAAAAAACCTTTTTCCCGTTTGGGTCAGACAAAGAAGTACGCAGCGATTTTCAGCTGATTGCCGGCACCCATCGCGACATGCGGCAATGGGTCGCTGAAGGCCGTTTTCGCGAGGATCTCTACGCGCGTATCAACATGTGGTGCTTCGCCCTGCCCGGTCTGGCGCAGCGGCGGGAAGATATCGCGCCGAACGTCGAGTATGAGTTGCAACGTTTCTCCAACAGCAAACAGACGCAAATCCGTTTCGATAAAGAAGCCCGCGCTTCCTATCTGGCATTTGCCTGCTCCCCACAGGCGCAATGGCGCGGCAACTTTCGCGAACTCAGTTCATCCATCGCGCGCATGGCGACGCTTGCCGAACAAGGTCGCATCACCTTATCCCTTGTCGAAGAAGAGATTGCGCTGCTAAAGGAGAGTTGGCAGATAGCAACTCCGCAGCCTGAACTGAATATGGACATTGACCTGTTCGATCGCCGCCAGTTAGAAACGGTACTGGAAGTGTGCCGCCGCTGCGCGTCGCTGTCGGAAGCCGGACGCGAACTGTTTGCCGTCTCACGGCAGAAAAAAGCCAATCCTAACGATGCAGACCGCCTGCGCAAATATCTCGCTCGTTTCGGGCTAAGCTGGGAAAGCGCTCGCAGCGATCAGATACAATGAAACAATATCTAGATCTAATATTACCCAATCTGAACTGTTACTGGTTTTCCTAACTTCACCAGCATCATGACCAGCGCATCAAGGGTAAATTTGTTGGTTTTCTGATTAACAACATCTGAAACACGGGGCCGGGAAATATTCAGTTTCACAGCAGCTTCCGCTTGTTTCAGATGGTTTTCATGAATCCATCCGGAAATTTCTTGCATCAACTGCTGCTTCAGGAGAATGAGTTGTTCGGCCTCGCATTCAGCATCATACTTTAAGCTCTTCGCTTCCGCTTCTGCAAACCCCAGTTCGGCAAAAATATTGACATCCGGAGAGGTTACATGGCGAACCTTATTATCAACGGTATTGTTCATTTCTGATTCCTGTCTTCTTGCAAAGCCGTTCGATATCTAACTTTAGCAATGTGTTTATCGTGCTCAGAAGTACGTTTTGTCTTTTTATTGAAGCAATGCAGTACATAGACCGCGTTAGCATAGCGAGCAATGTAGATGATTCGGTATGCGCCAGATTCATACCTGAGCCTTACCTCCTCAACACCGCGACCTATCTCTGGCATCGGCTTCCAGTCAGCAGCTTCTAATCCCGCCTGTAAACGATGTAACTGAAAACCAGCGGTTTTACGTATATCTTCAGGAAAGCTTCGTAAATCATCAAATGAACTGCCAATCCAGACAATGGGCTTTAAGGCCCGCCTTATTGAAAGCATAACACATCCTTGTATAAAATTTTATACAAACAATAAAATGTGTAACCCACACGTTTTCCTGTCATTACGCTAAATCAGAATAGAAATTCCGTCACTTCAACAAGCTATATTTTGCGAGGCTCTTTCAGGATTAGTTTTATTCTGCACGAATTACCGTACACTGAGGATATCGGCTAACAGAGGGCACCCGTATGGCACTCCCCCGCATTACCCAAAAAGAGATGACCGAGCGCGAACAGCGTGAACTGAAAACGCTGCTTGACCGCGCGCGCATTGCACATGGTCGCCTGCTGACCAACGCTGAAACAAACAGCATCAAGAAAGAGTACATCGATAAACTGATGGCCTTGCGCGAAGCAGAAGCTAAAAAAGCCCGCCAATTGAAGAAAAAGCAGGCTTATAAACCGGATTCAGAGGCGTCATTCTCCTGGTCGGCGAATACGCCAACGCGCGGCAGACGTTAACGTCCTTTCTTCTTACGCCCCGGCGAGGTAAAGCGTTTACCGTTTGCTGCCGGGCGTGATTTCTCTTTCTCCGCCGATTTTTCGATTTTCACTACCGGGCGCTTAATGCCTGCGGTTTTTGGCTTCGCTTTCGCCTTCGGTTTGGCCTCTGAGGACGAGTTCTCAATCAACTTGAACAGATCGATCAGTTCGTCATCCGTCAGGTCGCGCCATTCACCAAGCGGCAGGCCGGACAAGCCAACGTTCATGATACGCGTACGCTCAAGTTTGGTAACTTCATAGCCAAAGTGTTCGCACATACGACGGATCTGACGGTTCAGCCCCTGAATCAGCGTGATGCGAAACACAAACGGCGCTTCTTTCTTCACCTTACATTTCTTGGTGACGGTACCGAGGATTGGCACACCAGCCCCCATACCACGGATAAAGTCATCAGTGACCGGCTTATCTACCGTCACCAGATACTCTTTTTCGTGATCGTTACCGGCACGCAGGATTTTATTCACCAGGTCGCCGTGGTTGGTCAGAAAGATTAGCCCCTGGGAATCTTTATCCAGACGGCCAATGGGGAACACGCGCTTGCTGTGATTCACGAAATCAACAATGTTGTCGCGTTCGCTGTCTTCGGTGGTGCTGACAATTCCTACCGGCTTGTTCAGCGCGATAAAAACCAGATCTTCCGCTTCACGCGGCTCAATCAACCGACCATTCACTTTTACGACGTCGCCAGGCATCACCTGATCGCCGATGGTGGCGCGTTTACCATTCAGGAAGACATTCCCTTGTTCGATAAAGCGATCCGCCTCGCGACGCGAGCAGATTCCGCTTTCACTGATGTATTTATTTAATCGGATGGATGAGTCGGGCAGCATAATTTCTCCTGTATACACTTCATCCTTCAAGCCGTCTCTGCGTTGGCTGCCCTCACTTACCCTGGTCACATAGTTATCTATGCTCCCAGGAATTCGTTCCCTTGCCGCCTTGATACAACTTGAATGCTTTTGTGTATTAAAAGCGAAATATACCCTACCTTGCGGACGATAAAAAATAATCGTGTTCGACTGCCCACGCGCTATTTGTGATCCGTCACACCTTTTGACACAAAAGTGTCAGCGATCCATCCCTGCAATTTTGTTGGGTGAAAACAAGCAGAATCAATACATTAGAGAGACAAGCACATATGTGCCGACAGCACGCCATCACCACATCAAATGTGCAACACAATCGGTCATTACAGGGCACTGAAATAAGTGAAAATAGCTTTGAGATGGAGAACAGTTGGGGTTATATCAGATCAAGAAGACAATTTCGTGATTTGCACAAATGTGCAGGAGTCCAAAAATGGCGACGGAAAACAGCGATGATATCCGCCTAATCGTAAAGATAGCGCAGCTGTATTACGAACAGGATATGACACAAGCGCAAATCGCCCGCGAGCTGGGGATTTACCGCACCACGATCAGCCGGTTGCTAAAACGTGGACGCGAGCAGGGTATCGTCACCATCGCCATTAATTACGACTACAACGAAAATCTGTGGCTGGAACAGCAGCTAAAACAGAAATTTGGCCTGAAAGAAGCGGTGGTGGTCTCCTGCGACAGTGAACAGGAAGACGAACAACTCACCATGATGGGTGTGCACGGTGCACAGTTGCTGGAACGCTTACTGGAACCAGGGGACATTATCGGGTTCTCATGGGGCCGCGCGGTGCGGGGACTGGTGGAAGGGTTATCCCCTGCCAGCCAGTCGCGCCAGCTGATCTGCGTGCCGATTATCGGCGGACCGTCCGGCAAGCTTGAAAGCCGCTACCACGTCAATACGTTGACCTACGGCGCTGCGGCAAAGCTTAAAGGGGAATCACACCTGGCAGATTTCCCGGCACTGCTGGAAAACCCGCTGATCCGTAACGGGATCATGCAGTCACGACATTTTAAATCGATTTCAGCTTATTGGGATAATCTGGACATCGCGCTGGTTGGGATTGGATCTCCGGCAATACGTGATGGCGCCAACTGGCACGCTTTTTACGGCAGTGAAGAGAGTGATGACCTGCATGCTCGCCGGGTCGCCGGAGACATTTGCTCGCGCTTTTACGATATCAACGGTGCAACCGTAGAAACCAATATGAGTGAAAAGACGCTCTCCATCGAAACCAATAAATTAAAACAGACGCGTTACTCCATTGGCATTGCAATGGGTGAAGAAAAATACAGTGGGATATTAGGCGCATTACGTGGGAATTATATTAATTGTTTAGTCACCAACAGCCATACCGCTGAATTATTGTTGAAGTAAATAAATTCTAATTGGTCCTGCCATAATTAATTTTATGTGGGATCCCCTTACCTGAAATCGGGAGTTAATTATGCAAACGTGGTTAAACTTGCAGGGCAAAGTCATTATTGTTACCGGTGGTGCATCCGGTATTGGGCTAGCGATTGTTGAAGAGTTATTAGCGCAGGGCGCTAATGTGCAAATGGCGGATATTCACGGTGGTGACGGTAAATATGAAGGCCATAATGGATATCATTTCTGGCCGACAGATATTTCCAGCGCCAAAGAAGTTAATCATACCGTTACCGAAATTATCCACCGCTATGGGCGTATCGATGGTTTGGTGAATAACGCAGGCGTTAATTTTCCGCGGCTGCTGGTCGATGAAAAAGCACCCGCCGGGCAATATGAGCTCAACGAAGCCGCTTTTGAAAAAATGGTGAATATCAACCAGAAAGGTGTGTTCTTAATGTCGCAAGCCGCGGCACGCCAAATGGTAAAACAGCGTAACGGCGTGATTGTGAATGTCTCTTCAGAAAGCGGACTAGAAGGTTCAGAGGGCCAAAGTTGCTATGCCGCCACCAAAGCAGCATTGAATAGCTTTACCCGTTCCTGGTCGAAAGAGTTGGGCAAACACGGCATTCGTGTGGTGGGCATTGCACCCGGCATTCTGGAAAAAACCGGACTGCGTACCCCCGAATATGAAGAAGCGCTGGCCTGGACTCGCAACATCACCGTCGAACAGCTGCGCGAGGGCTACACCAAGAACGCGATCCCAATTGGGCGCTCAGGGCGCTTAAGCGAAGTCGCTGATTTTGTTTGTTATCTTTTGTCTGAGCGCGCCAGTTACATAACCGGAGTAACCACTAACATTGCTGGCGGAAAAACGCGCGGCTAAGGAGGTTTTATGGTCAATGCAATCTTCTGTGCTCACGGCAAACTGGCCTGCGCCATGCTGGAATCGGTACAGATGGTCTACGGTGATGCCAACGTTGAAGCCGTGGCATTTGTCCCCGGAGAGAACGCCAGCGACATCGTGGAAAAGCTGAAAAAGTTAGTAAGTATTCACACTGGCGATGAATGGCTGATTGCCGTCGATTTGCAGTGTGGCAGTCCCTGGAATGCTGCCGCGACGCTGGCAATGCACAATCCGGCGATACGGGTCATTAGCGGGTTATCACTGCCGTTGGCGCTGGAGCTGGTAGACAACCAAAGCAGCATGAATGTGGATGAACTGTGCGAACACCTGACGACCATTGCTCAACAAACCTGTGTCGTCTGGAAACATCTGGAAACGGCCGAAGAGGATTTCTGATGAACATTACCCTTGCTCGTATTGATGACCGCCTGATCCACGGTCAGGTCACCACCGTCTGGTCGAAGGTGGCAAATGCCCAACGGATTATTATCTGTAATGACGACGTTTATAACGATGAAGTACGTCGTACATTATTACGTCAGGCCGCCCCACCGGGAATGAAAGTGAACGTTGTTAATATCGAAAAGGCGGTCGCAGTTTACCATAATCCGCAATACCAGAACGAAACCGTTTTTTATCTATTTACCCGCCCGCAGGATGCATTAGCAATGGTAAAACAAGGGGTAAAAATTACCACATTAAATATTGGCGGCATGGCCTGGCGACCAGGTAAAAAACAATTAACCAAAGCCGTTTCTTTAGATAACGACGATATTCATGCGTTTCGTGAGTTAGATAAACTGGGTGTCACGCTGGATTTACGCGTCGTCGCATCCGATCCATCTATTAATATTCTCGAAAAAATAGAAGAACAATCGTTCGCTGAATAAATAAAAATGCCTGTGTACTTATGCTTTAACAGGCAGGGATGATCACATTCACAAGGTGACATATTATGGAAATAAGTACCCTACAAATTATCGCCATATTCCTATTTTCCTGTATTGCCGGAATGGGTAGCGTGCTGGATGAGTTCCAGACCCACCGTCCGCTAATTGCTTGTACCGTTATCGGCCTGATCCTCGGTGATTTAAAAACCGGGATTATGCTCGGCGGCACGCTGGAGTTAATCGCTCTTGGCTGGATGAACGTCGGCGCAGCCCAGTCTCCCGATTCGGCGCTCGCCAGTATTATCTCCGCCATTCTGGTTATCGTCGGTCAGCAAAGCATTGCTACCGGTATCGCCATCGCCCTGCCGGTGGCGGCGGCAGGCCAGGTACTGACGGTATTCGCCCGTACTATCACCGTGGTGTTCCAGCACGCGGCGGATAAAGCCGCCGAAGACGCCCGATTTCGTACCATCGACATGCTGCACGTTTCCGCTCTCGGTGTACAGGCGCTGCGCGTTGCCATTCCTGCATTAATCGTCTCGCTGTTTGTCAGCGCCGATATGGTCAGCAATATGCTCAACGCCATTCCGGAATTCGTCACCCGCGGATTGCAGATTGCCGGTGGCTTTATCGTGGTGGTCGGCTACGCCATGGTGCTGCGCATGATGGGGGTGAAGTACCTGATGCCCTTCTTCTTCCTCGGGTTTATCGCTGGGGGTTATCTCGATTTGAGCCTGCTGGCTTTCGGTGGGGTTGGCGTGATTATCGCGCTGGTCTACATCCAGTTGAACCCACAGTGGCGTAAAGCCGAACCGCAGGCGCAACCCGCCTCTTCTCAAGCTATCGATCAGCTTGATGACTAATGGAGCCAGCCATGGAACAGAAAAAACTGACCAAATCCGACCTGTTTAGCATGTTCGTTCGCTCCAACCTGCAACAGGCGTCATTCAACTTTGAACGCATTCATGGGCTGGGCTTTTGCTACGACATGATCCCTGCCATCAAGCGCCTGTATCCGCTGAAAGAAGACCAGGTTGCAGCACTCAAACGGCACCTGGTGTTCTTCAATACCACACCTGCCGTTTGCGGCCCGGTGATTGGCGTGACCGCCGCGATGGAAGAAGCTCGCGCCAACGGTGCGGAAATTGACGACGGTGCCATCAACGGTATCAAAGTTGGGCTGATGGGTCCGCTGGCCGGCGTCGGCGATCCGCTGGTATGGGGAACGCTGCGCCCGATTACCGCCGCGCTCGGCGCATCGCTGGCGCTGTCCGGTAACATTCTCGGCCCACTATTGTTCTTCTTTATTTTCAATGCAGTACGTCTGGCAATGAAGTGGTACGGCTTACAGCTTGGCTTTCGTAAAGGGGTCAACATCGTTAGCGACATGGGCGGCAACCTGCTGCAGAAACTGACCGAAGGCGCATCGATTCTCGGCCTGTTTGTGATGGGAGTATTGGTCACCAAATGGACCAGCATCAACGTGCCGCTGGTGGTATCGCAAACGCCTGGCGCAGACGGCACCACCGTCACCATGACCGTGCAGAACATTCTCGACCAACTCTGCCCCGGCCTGCTGGCGTTGGGTCTGACACTGCTGATGGTGCGTCTGCTCAACAAGAAAATTAATCCGGTATGGCTAATATTCGCCCTGTTTGCGCTGGGAATTATCGGTAACGCACTGGGCTTCCTGTCCTGATTTTTTCGCTCCGGCAATGCCGGGGCAACTTCAACAAATAGTCCTCGAAAGAGGAAGAGGTGGTAACAATGCAAACAACAACAGCTTTACGTCTTTATGGTAAACGCGATCTGCGCCTGGAAACTTTCGACCTTCCTGAAATGCGGGATGACGAAATTCTGGCCTCAGTCGTAACCGACAGCCTGTGCCTTTCTTCCTGGAAAGAGGCTAACCAGGGCGAGAACCACAAAAAGGTGCCGGACGATGTGGCCACCAACCCGATCATCATTGGTCATGAGTTTTGCGGCGACATTATTGCCGTAGGCAAAAAATGGCAGCATAAGTTTCAGCCCGGCCAGCGCTATGTCATTCAGGCTAACCTGCAACTGCCGGATCGCCCGGACTGTCCCGGCTACTCCTTCCCGTGGGTGGGCGGTGAAGCCACGCACGTCATCATTCCTGATGAAGTCATGGAGCAGGACTGCCTGTTGGCCTACGAAGGTGAAACCTATTTTGAAGGTTCGCTGGTTGAGCCGCTATCCTGCGTGATTGGCGCATTCAACGCCAACTATCACCTGCAGGAAGGCTCTTATAACCATAAGATGGGCATTCGTCCGCAGGGACATACACTGATACTCGGCGGCACCGGTCCGATGGGACTACTGGCGATCGACTATGCACTGCATGGCCCGGTTAACCCGGCGCTGCTGGTGGTAACCGACACCAATAACGACAAGTTGAGCTACGCCCGCAAGCACTATCCATCAGAACCACAAACGTTGATCCATTATCTCCACGCCCAGGATGCGAGTTATGACACCTTGATGGCGCTGAGCGGCGGGCACGGGTTTGATGACATCTTTGTGTTTGTGCCCAACGAACAGCTGGTTACGCTGGCCTCTTCCCTGCTGGCTGCCGATGGTTGCATGAACTTCTTTGCTGGTCCGCAGGATAAGCAGTTTAGCGCGCCGATTAACTTCTACGACGTACACTACGCCTTCACCCATTATGTTGGGACGTCTGGCGGCAATACCGACGACATGCGCGCGGCGGTAAAACTGATCGAAGAGAAGAAAGTTCAGGCGGCAAAAGTGGTGACGCACATTCTGGGGTTAAATGCGGCAGGTGAAACCACGCTGGAACTGCCAAAAATCGGCGGCGGGAAAAAACTGGTTTATACCGGCAAAGCCTTACCATTAACCGCGCTCACGCAGATTGATGATCCAGCGTTGCGCGATATCCTGGAGCGTCATCAGGGGGTCTGGTCGCAGGAAGCCGAACAGTACATATTGTCTCACGCCGAGGAAATTTAACATGATTAACCGCGACACCCAGTTGTGCATGTCGCTTGCCGGTCGCCCCGGCAACTTTGGCACTCGCTTTCACAACTATCTGTATGAAAAATTAGGGTTAAATTTTATCTACAAAGCCTTTACCACGCAGGATATTGAGGCCGCAGTGAAAGGCGTTCGCGCGCTGGGTATCCGCGGTTGCGCGGTATCAATGCCGTTTAAAGAGAGCTGCATGCCGTTTCTGGATGCCATCGATCCTTCCGCAAGCGTCATTGATTCCGTCAACACCATCGTCAATGACAACGGTACGCTGACAGGATTTAACACCGACTATATTGCGGTAAAAAGTCTGATTGCCAGCCACCAGCTCAATAGCAGCGCACGCGTCATGATTCGCGGCAGCGGCGGCATGGGCAAAGCGGTGATTGCCGCCTTTCGCGATGCGGGGTTTACGGATGTAATCATTGCCGCACGTAATCGAGAGAGCGGCACTACGCTGGCAAAACAGTACGGTTTCCAGTGGCAGCCGCAGCCGGATGGAATTGCCTGCGATATTCTGGTCAACGTGACGCCCGTCGGCATGGCGGGTGGTAAAGAAAGCCATGAGCTGGCCTACAGCGAAGCGATGGTCGCTGCCGCCAGCGTAGTGTTTGACGTCGTCGCCCTACCGCCGGAAACACCGGTGATTAAGCTGGCACAGCAGTTGGGTAAAAAGACCATCAGCGGTGCTGAGGTGATTGCCTTACAGGCCGTAGAGCAGTTCGCCATGTATACCGGCATGCGCCCGGATGACGCGCTGATTGCCGAAGCCGCAGAATTTGCGCAGGCGGGGTAAAGAAGCAGGAACAGAGCGCCAGGGATGGGCGCTCTAATAGCCATTAATCAGAAAATCAATCGCATCTCGAAGTTCAGCCCTGTTTGCGGTCAGGTCTCCCACACAGTTACCCATATTCTTCACAGGTATGCCTGTCATCATATGCGTCATCACCACATAAGCTTGCCCACCAATGCTAACAACCGGGCAAATTTTAGCTGGAGGTACTTCGCTGGGGAACTGGCTTAGCGCGATAACGGGGGCAACCAGTACATGTTGCAAAACAGCGGCCACCGGGTGCTGTAAGCTAATTAAAAACGGATAAACGCTTTTTCCACTGCCAGTGTTCTCATAAGCGCAATACTGCTCCATCAGAATGTCCTTTGAAAATCACTGAACGAACCGTTTTCTTCCACCCATTGATTTAATGCTTCTATCGATTTTTTATTATCCCGCAACCATTCTTCGCGTTTGTTCTCGCGAAATTTTTCGATCAGGGCTTCGGTTAAAACCGCTGACAGATTGATTTTAAGCTTGCGCGCCTCTTCCAGTATCTCTGGAGCCAGAGAGACATTGACTGATTTTTTTACCTTCGACACAGTGCGCATGATAACCCCCATAGCAGTGCGCATGACATGCCTAAGATTAGCGTAATAAGCGAGCATTTCCTATTCCCCGACCAGCAAATCATCATGTCACACTAAGGTGGTTGCACAGGCCTGTCACGCCCCGAAGAAGATGTCTGCGAGGCGCTTTCCAGATTAGTTTAGGGAGTCGCTGACAAACAGCTGCTGGTCAGCTTTCGCTTCCAACTGCGCCAGCGCGGGAATCAACTGGCTGATATTTACCAGACAGTATCCTAACTGGCATATGCTCTCATAGGCAAAATGTTCCTGACCTTCACCCGCCATGGTCAGCAGGCTTTCGCCCATAAAATTCAGCGTCTGGTACAACCCTGCCAGCGCCTCTTCACAGCCAAACGATAGCGCCAGATTTTCTTCGGTGGTGAGATGGCGACAATCAAGATGGCGGAACGCCTCGGCGAGTGGAAAATAAAGCAGGTCAGCTTGCGGTATGAGAGAAGAAGACGCAAAACAGGCGTTAGTGGTACTATTAGCATCAGCCATAGCATTACCTCGTATAATGTTGTGGTTAGAAGCTCGGTATGTGTTCGCGCACTGCCGGGCTTCGTTGTTTCTGTAAGACAATTGACTTACACTTGTCTTACGATCATCAATGTAAATCAGGTGTCAGACACATGTCAACGGTAGAATTCAAAAAGAAAGGTAACAAACAAATCGCGTTACGTGTCGAGCCGGAACTGGAAGCAGGGATCCAGAAAGCGCTTTCAATGGATGGTGACGCGTCAATATCCGCATGGATTAAGCGAATTATTAGGAAAGAACTGAAGCAGAAAGGGATTGAAGTATAGAAGTTGGTATTTCTGGCTTGTAAGAGTAGTGTGTCATCACACATCTCGTATAATCAAGGTGCCAACACACATGAACGAAAGAAGAGGCAATCCCCCGTTTCAATTCCGTCTGGATCCGGAACTGCGCAAAGCGATGGAAGAAGCACAGCGGCAGGATGGCGATGAATCGTTGGCAGCCTGGATTAAACGTGTGATTAGAAAAGAGCTGAAGCAGAAAGGGATCGAAGTCTAGCGATCAGAATGATGTATCGTTTTCTGAAGAACAACTCTACCGCTCGTTTAGTGAGAAAGGAAACCCGACGCTGAAAACCACGCTGGCAGTGATGAAGGCGCTCGGTATTGGATTGACGGTTAAGATTTAAAGTTGGATATCAGCCAAATTTCACTTTCAGCTTTCCTGACATATTGCCCTCTTCCCCGACAACAATCTCTACATCACGGCCCAGTCTCACCAGGCATTCGAGCATCTTTGCTTCACTGATACCACGAAACTGACCACGTAGCAGGTTGGAAAGTTTAGGCTGCGTCATTCCCAGTAGCTGCGCAGCCTGCTGCTGCGTTAACCCTTTGCGTTGCAAAATCTCACCAATCACCATTGCCAGTTGCGCTTTCAACTGCATCTGTTCTGCGTCATACGCGCCTAAATCGGCGTAAACATTACCGCTACTGGCTTCCACTTCATGTGACATATCCACTCTCCTGCGCATGGCGCTGTGCAGCCTTGAGCCGCTGATAAATCAGGTCAATTTCAGGTTTCGGGGTTGCCTTCCCGGAAACGGACTTCTTCTGAAAAACATGGAGAACATAAACCGCATTTTTCAACTGGATGGTGTAAACCGCTCGCCAGGCGTTGCCGTGATGATCCTCAACGACTTCCAGAACCCCCGCGCCACCAAATCCTTTTAATGATTTAGTCTGCGAATGCTGTTTACCCTGCTGCGCAAGCCAAAGAGCAAACCCAAACGTATCCCGAACATGTTCCGGCATCCCCTGCAGATCTTTCCTGGCGTGTCCAACCCAGTATAGTGGTTTCGTCATCCCGACCCCTTAATTATATCCATATAGGTATAAAACACCATCATCCGCCAGAAGAATAAATCAACAATCTCGCTTTCAGCCAAAATAAAACGCCGGTCTGCGAGGCACTTTCCAGACCCCCCCTTCCAACATCGTGAGCCATATCAGGAAGGCGTTAGATTGATAGTGGTAGCATTAGCGCGGTTTGTAATTTTCTGATTACATGGAGAAATGATGGAACTGCTTTTATTGAGTAACTCGACGCTGCCGGGCAAAGGCTGGATGGAACATGCGCTGCCGCTGATCGCAGAGCAACTGAATGGTCGCCGTACGGCGGTGTTTATTCCGTTCGCCGGCGTGACGCAAACCTGGGATGAGTACACGGCGAAAACGGCAGCCATCTTTGCGCCAATGGGCGTTAACGTTACCGGTATTCATACCGTTGCCGATCCAATTGCAGCCATTGAAAACGCCGAGCTGGTGATTGTCGGCGGCGGGAATACCTTCCAGTTGCTGAAAGAGAGTCGTGAGCGCGGACTGCTGGCGCCGATCGTGGATGTCGTCAAACGCGGCGCGCTGTACATCGGCTGGAGCGCGGGTTCCAACCTTGCCTGCCAGACCATCCGCACCACCAACGACATGCCGATTGTCGATCCCAAAGGTTTTGATGCGCTGGGTCTGTTCCCGCTGCAGATTAACCCACATTTCACCAACGCGCTGCCGGAAGGCCACAAAGGCGAAACGCGTGAACAGCGTATCCGCGAACTGCTGGTTGTGGCACCGGAGCTGACGGTGATTGGCTTGCCGGAAGGTAACTGGATCAAGGTGAGTAACGGTAAGTCCGTGCTCGGCGGCCCGAACACCACGTACATCTTTAAAGCGGGTGAAGAGGCGGTTGCTGTTGAAGCAGGCCACTGCTTTTAGTTGATTTGTTGTCTGATGCCGGATGGCGGCATAAATGCCTTATCCGGCCTACCGCTTCACCTCACTCAATAATCATCCCGCTCATCGTCTTCATCCGGCTGTTCCAGCACGCTGTAGGCCACGGAGCAAAACAGCGAGTTCAGACGCTGCATGTCGCCCAACAGTGCCAGGTGCAAGGAGCTGGTTTCAATGCTCTGCACGTTCTGCTGATGCAGTCGGTCAACGTGCGCATGCGAATAACGACGGTTAAGAATACGAAAACGGTGCTTGCTGCGGCGCAGACGGCGGGCGCTGGTCACATCGCCTGAGAAGAACACCGACATCGCCAGTTGCAGATTGCTGAGCAACTGATCGTAAAGCGCATCCAGCTCTTTCAGCCCTTCTACCGAGAATGCCCGACGGGCGGCCAGCGACTTATCGGCAATCTCGCTGCCCATACGTTCAACGATATCGGAAGCCTGTTCGAGGTTGAGCGACATTTCGATAATCTCCGCCCAACGGCGTGATTCCTCTTCCGCCAGTTCATCCTTTGGCATCCGCGCCAGATAGAGCTTAATCGCTGTGTACAACACGTTGATGTCATCCGCCATCCTGCGCAACTCTTTCTCTTCGCGCGGCTCGCCGTGCATCACCTTCTTCAACCCGTCCATCATCTGCTCCATCGCGTCGCCGATACGCAGCGCTTCGCGGGCGGCATTAGCCAGAGCGAGCGTCGGCGTATCCAGCGCACTGACGTCCAGATGTTTGGGCTTCAGATGCGCATCCAGCTCCGGCTCATCGCGGATGATGCGCTTACAAAAACGCGCCATCGGTTCGGCGAACGGCACCATTGCCACGCAGCGCACCAGGTTGTAGAAGACGTGGAAGTAGATAACCAGTTCAGATTTCGGCAGCGGCAGTTCATCCATCAGATTGGCCAGCGGATGAACAAACGGCAGGATAATCAGGCTGCCCACCAGCTTAAACAGCAGGCTACCGAGCGCCACACGACGAGCGGCGGCATTCGCAGCACTGTTGTTGAGCATCGCCAACAGACCAGAGCCGAGGTTGGCGCCAATCACCAGACACAACGCTACCGGGAACGAGATAATGCCCGCCGCGGTCAGCGTTGCCGTCAACAGTACCGCCGCCAGGCTGGAGTAACTGATAATCGCAAACATGGCGCCAATCAGCGCATCGAGCATGATATCGCCGGTGAGCGAGGCGAAAATAACCTGTACGCCATTAGCCTGAGTGATCGGCGTTACTGCCTGCACAATCAGCTCCAGCGCCAGTAAAATCAACCCCAGACCAATACCAACCCGCCCCAGTTGCCCCACGCGGGACTGCTTACGGCCGAGAAAGAAGATCACGCCGATAAAAATTAGCAGTGGCGACAGCCAGGAGAGATCGAAGGTCAGGATACGCGCCATCAGCGCGGTCCCCACGTCGGCACCAAGCACAATCACCAGCGCAGGAGTCAGCGCCACGAGATCTTGTGCAACAAACGAGGTCACCAGCATGGTGGTGGCGTTGCTACTTTGCACCAGCGCCGTCACGCCGATACCCGCACAAAAGGCGAGCGGCTTCTTTTCAACGCTACGGCTGAGCACGGTGCGTAAACGCGCGCCAAAGACGCGCATCACGCCGGTACGCACAATATGCGTACCCCAAACCAGCATCGCGACGGCAGAAAGCAGGTGTAACAGAGTTAACACGGAATCAGGTACTCCTTATCGTTATATGTTCCTGGGCTCGGCGCAGATAGCGTGCCTGATGGCGCTGCGCTTATCATGCCTACAGAATGTCCCTTGTAGGCCGGATAAGACGTTTACGCCGCCATCCGGCAAACAGCGCTCGCGAACCTTCTTTCAGTATAAGGGTTTAAACGTAATAAAGAGACAGGGCACTCATTGAGCGCCCTGTTTGTTGTAAAGAAAGATGACAGTTTTGTGAATCAGTCGGCGTCGTAGCCGAGGTTCGGCGCTAACCAGCGCTCCACTTCTGCCACGCTCATCCCTTTACGGAAGGCATAATCTTCAACCTGATCGCGCTGGATTTGCGCCACAGCGTAGTACTTGCTGTCCGGATGACTGAAATACCAGCCGGAAACCGACGCACCTGGCCACATGGCGAAGGATTCGGTGAGCTTCATCCCGGTATGCGCCTCCACGTCCAGCAGTTCCCAAATGGTGGCTTTTTCGGTGTGTTCCGGACACGCCGGATAGCCCGGTGCCGGGCGAATCCCCTGGTAGTTTTCGCGGATCAGCTCCTCGTTACTGAGATTCTCATTCGCCGCATAGCCCCAGTAGACTTTACGTACGCGCTCATGCAGATATTCTGCGAACGCTTCCGCCAGACGGTCAGCGATCGCTTTCACCATGATCTTGTTGTAGTCGTCATGCTGGGCTTCGAAGGCGTCCGCCAGCGCATCTTCTTCCAGACCACCAGTGACCGCAAAAGCACCGATGTAATCCGCTTTACCGCTCAGTTTCGGCGCAACAAAGTCAGACAAGCAGTAGTTGGCGAAACCGACTTTTTCCGTCTGCTGGCGCAGGTGATGACTCACGTTGATGACGTGCGTACGCGTCTCGTCACGGTAAATCTCGATGTCGTCACCCACGCGGTTGGCCGGGAATAAACCCACCACACCACGCGGATTCAGCGTCTTCTCAGCGCTGAGTTTATCCAGCATGTCGTTGGCATCTTTGAACAGGCGCTTCGCCTCTTCGCCCACTACTTCATCTTCGAGGATGCGAGGATATTTCCCGGCCAACGACCAGGTCATAAAGAACGGCGTCCAGTCGATGTAGTTGCGCAGGGTTTCGATACTGGCTTCCACTTCCTGTACGCCCAGACGGTGCGCCACCGGCGGGGTGTAGTTTTCCCAGTCAAAGGCCAGATCGTTGTCGCGGGCAGCCTGTAACGTTACGGGCGGAGTACGCGGTTTCTTACGCGCATGCTGGATACGCACGGTTTCATACTCTTTACGCGTACGGGCGACAAAGTCATCACGCTGGGTGTCAGAGAGCAGCGCAGCGACGACGCCAACGGTACGCGAGGCGTTCTGCACGTACACCGTCGGGCCGCTGTAGTTCTGCTCAATTTTCACCGCGGTGTGCGCTTTCGAGGTGGTCGCGCCGCCAATCAGCAGCGGAATAGTGAAGCCCTGACGCTCCATCTCTTTCGCCACGTTGACCATTTCGTCCAGCGATGGGGTAATCAGCCCGGAAAGGCCAATCAGATCGGCATTCACTTCACGCGCCGTTCTGAGGATTTTCTCCGCGGGTACCATCACGCCAAGATCGACGATTTCGTAGTTGTTACATTGCAGTACCACGCCGACGATATTTTTACCGATATCGTGCACATCGCCCTTCACGGTTGCGATGACCATTTTGCCGTTGCTGGAACCTTTCTCTTTGCTGGCCTCAATGTACGGTTCAAGGTAGGCCACCGCCTGCTTCATCACGCGAGCGGATTTCACCACCTGCGGCAGGAACATTTTGCCCTCACCGAACAGGTCGCCAACCACGTTCATGCCGTCCATCAGCGGCCCTTCAATAACCTCGATCGGGCGCGCGGCCTGCTGGCGAGCTTCTTCGGTATCCAGCTCAATAAACTCGGTTATGCCTTTCACCAGCGAGTATTCGAGGCGCTTTTTCACATCCCAACTGCGCCACTCCGCCATCTGGGCATTCGCTGTGTCGTCGGTTTTACTGCCGCGATACTTCTCAGCAAGCTCCAGCAGTCGTTCGGTGCCATCGTCACGGCGGTTGAGGATCACGTCCTCAACTGCATCGCGCAGCTCGGCGGGCAGGTCGTCGTAAATTGCCAGTTGTCCGGCGTTGACGATCCCCATGTCCATACCGTTGCGAATGGCGTAGTAGAGGAATACTGCGTGAATGGCTTCACGTACTGGGTCGTTGCCACGGAACGAGAATGAAACGTTAGAAACGCCGCCGGAGATCAGCGCGTGCGGCAGTTCGCGTTTGATGTCTTCACAGGCCCCGATAAAGTCCTGCGCGTAGTTGTTGTGTTCATCAATCCCGGTCGCCACCGCAAAGATGTTCGGGTCAAAGATAATATCTTCTGGCGGGAAGCCAACCTCTTCGGTAAGAATCTTGTACGCCCGACGGCAGATCTCAATTTTGCGCGCGCGAGTGTCGGCCTGGCCCTGCTCGTCAAAGGCCATCACCACCACTGCAGCACCGTAGCGACGCAGCAGTTTCGCGTGATGGATAAAGGTCTCAACCCCCTCTTTCATCGAGATGGAGTTAACGATGCCTTTACCCTGAATGCACTTCAGCCCTTTTTCGATTACTTCCCATTTCGAGGAGTCGATCATAATCGGCACGCGGGCGATATCCGGTTCACCGGCAATCAGGTTGAGGAAACGAACCATCGCCGCTTCGGCGTCGAGCATCCCCTCATCCATGTTGATATCGATGATCTGCGCGCCGCTTTCTACCTGCTGGCGGGCGACGTCCAGCGCCTCGCTGTATTTCTCTTCTTTGATCAGGCGCTTAAACTTCGCCGAACCGGTAACGTTGGTACGCTCGCCGACGTTCACAAACAGGCTGTCGTCGCCGATGTTCAGCGGCTCAAGGCCAGACAGACGGCAGGCAACCGGGATTTTCGGCAGGCGGCGTGGCGGCAGTCCGTCCACCGCGCGGCTCATGGCAGCGATGTGTTCCGGCGTGGTGCCACAGCAGCCGCCAACAATATTCAGGAAGCCCGCCTCGGCCCATTCGCGGATTTGCGCCGCCATGGTGTCGGCATCGAGATCGTACTCACCAAAGGCGTTCGGCAGCCCGGCGTTCGGGTGTGCGGTAACGTAGCATTCGGCAATACGCGACAGTTCCTGCACGTACTGGCGCAGCTCGTCCGGACCTAAGGCGCAGTTCAGACCAAAAGTCAGCGCATCGGCGTGGCGCAGGGAGTTGTAGAATGCTTCAGTGGTCTGGCCGGAGAGCGTACGCCCGGAAGCGTCGGTGATGGTGCCGGAGAGCATAATTGGCAGCTCAACGCCCAGCGCTTCGAATTCAGTTTTAACCGCGAAAATAGCGGCTTTGGCGTTGAGGGTATCGAAAACGGTTTCAATCAGGATTAGGTCGCTACCACCTTCCACCAGCGCTTTGGTGGATTCGCGGTAGGCAGCCACCAGCTGATCAAAGGTAATATTGCGGTAAGCCGGGTCGTTGACGTCGGGCGAGATAGACGCCGTACGGTTGGTTGGGCCAAGCACGCCCGCGACGTAGCGCGGTTTGTCTGGCGTGCGCGCCGTCCATTCATCTGCCGCCGCGCGCGCCAGTTTGGCTGCAGCAAAGTTGATTTCCGCCGACAGGGATTCCATCTGGTAATCCGCCATGGCGATAGTCGTGGAGTTAAAGGTGTTGGTTTCGATGATATCCGCGCCCGCCTCAAAGTAGGCGTTATGGATCGCGGCAATCACCTCCGGCTTGCTGAGCACCAGCAGGTCGTTGTTGCCCTTCAGGTCGCAGGGCCAGCCGGCGAAGCGCTCGCCGCGGAAATCCTCTTCGCTCAGACGATATCCCTGGATCATGGTGCCCATCCCACCGTCCAGCACCAGAATACGTTCATTTAACTGCTGACGTAATTGTTCTACTTTGCTGCTCACACTCGCTCCCGACAACGCTCAACCAGACCGAAAAAAACTCAACAGGCCATACTGGCACAAACCTGAGAGGCGGAAAAGAGAACAACGGCCAACATGAGACATGTTCAGCTTCACTCATCCGATCAGTACAGGAATTCTTGCATTATAATTGAATAAAACGAAAATGATTTCCACGATACAGAAAAGGAGTCTGCCATGGTTGCCCCCGTTCCCGCGAAACGCGGTAGAAAACCCGCCGCTACTACTGCGCCCGCAACCGGGCAGGTTCAGTCCCTGACGCGCGGCCTGAAGCTACTGGAGTGGATTGCGGAATCCAACGGCAGCGTGGCGCTGACCGAGCTGGCGCAGCAGGCCGGCCTGCCAAACTCCACGACTCACCGATTATTGACCACCATGCAGCAGCAGGGATTTGTTCGTCAGGTCGGTGAATTAGGGCACTGGGCCGTGGGCGCACATGCGTTTATCGTCGGCAGCAGCTTTTTGCAAAGCCGTAATCTGCTGGCGATTGTCCACCCAATCCTGCGTAAACTAATGGAAGACTCCGGTGAGACGGTCAACCTCGCCGTGCTGGATCAAAGCGATCATCAGGCCATTATTATCGACCAGGTGCAGTGCACCCAACTGATGCGCATGTCCGCGCCTATCGGCGGCAAACTGCCGATGCATGCTTCCGGCGCGGGTAAGGCGTTTTTATCCCAACTGAGCGAAGAACAGGTGACAGGGCTGCTGCACCGCAAAGGACTACACGCTTATACCCACGCCACGCTGGTGTCGCCAGTGCATCTGAAAGAGGATTTGGCTCAGACGCGCAAGCGCGGCTATTCCTTTGATGATGAGGAACATGCGCTGGGCCTGCGCTGCGTGGCGTCGTGCATTTATGACGAGCACCGCGAGCCGTTCGCCGCGATTTCCATTTCCGGGCCAATCTCACGCATTACCGATGACCGTGTGACCGAGTTTGGCGCAATGGCAATCAAAGCAGCGAAAGAAGTGACGCTGGCGTACGGCGGATTTCGCTAAGATGGGGTTGCCGGGTGGCGGTTACGCCTTACCCGGCCTACGGTCGGTTTCATAACGCACGCTGAAACGCTGTTTGCGTCGGTAGGCGTAAACATCTTCCACATGCCCGTTTTTAATCCGCGTTTGCAAACCCCGCCAGTAGTCGGCGCTGAACAAGTCAGCGTGCATCTCTTCAAATAGCGGCCCGATACGCGGGTCGGCACATAGCCAGTGGCGAAACTCTTCCGGGAAGACATCTCCAGGCGATACGCTGTACCACGGCTCAGCGCTCATCTCATCTTCCGGGTAGCGTGGCGGCGGGATATGACGGAAATTAACCTCCGTCATGTAGCAGATTTCATCGTAGTCGTAGAACACCACGCGCCCGTGACGGGTGACGCCGAAGTTCTTAAACAGCATATCGCCGGGGAAAATATTGGCGGCGGCCAGCTGACGAATCGCGTTGCCGTACTCTTCAATGGCATCGCGCAGTTGTTGACCTTCGACTTGCTCCAGCCAGATATTCAGCGGCACCATCCGTCGTTCGATATACAGATGGCGAATGACAATCTGATCGCCAAGATCGGTAATTTTTTCCGGGGCTTCCTGCAATAACAGCGCCATCAGCGCCGGATCGATTTGCCGTTTATCCAGCACAAAATTCTCGAACTCCTGGGTGTCAGCCATCCGCCCCACACGATCGTGCTCTTTGACCAGTTGATAACAGGCGCGGACGTGGGCGGCAGACATCTCTTTTTGCGGCGCAAATTTGTCTTTGATGATTTTAAACACCCGGTCAAAGCCCGGCAGGGTAAACACCAGCATCACCATACCGCGGATCCCCGGTGCTTCAATAAACTGCTCATCACAGTTGGCCAGGTAGAGCAGATACTCCCGATAACTTTCCGTTTTTGCATGCTTCTGACAGCCAATCGCCATATACAATTCAGCGGTGGTTTTACCGGGCAGGATCTCGCGCAACCACTCCACCAGTGCCGCGGGCAGCGGGGCATACACCATGAAGTAGGAGCGAGCGAAGCCAAACACAATGCTCGCCTCCGCCGTCGTGGTCAGACAGGTATCGACAAACAATTCGCCTTCGTCTGTCCGGTGGATTGGCAGTAAAAACGGCAGCGTCCCGGAAGGGGTAATCAGCTTCCCGACCAGCCAGGCGGCCTTGTTACGATAAAACAGTTCATTCGCCACCTGTAAATGGCAGCCTGGCAACACATCCGCTCCCAGGGTTTCGGTCAGGTGTTCGATGATGTAGTGGATATCACGATGTTTATTCTGCCATGGAAGACGTAGGGGAAGATCGCTAAGGACGCGAGTTAGCAGCCACTCCCAGCCGGTATCAGGAAAAAAGTCTTTCGCCAACGGGCGTGGGATCGTGCGGAAACGACGCTCTGGCTGAGAACTGAAAATAAACAGCCGCTCGGGAGTCAGCGAGCGGTGGTCAAATAACCGACAGTAAACGGAGTTAAAAAAGCTCTCCGCAATCTCGAAGCGCGGGTAATCCGGCAGTAGCCGGGTGTAATGCTCTTTCACGCGAAGTAAAAAATCCGCGTCGGTACTTTTGCCGTCTGTAATGCAGCGCAACTGCTCCACCACCAGACCTACGTGATGATCGTAAAGGTGAATACGGCTTTTCATCGCCTGCTGAACCGCATGCCAGTCGGCATGTTCAAAACGCTGCTGCGCGCCGGAGGTGACTTCCAGAAAACGCCCGTACTGGGCGTCGAAACCTTGCAAAATCGTCTGAGCAATCAGTAATTCCAGGCCACGCGTCATCGACTTCTCCCATTCGGCACAACGTCATGCCGGATGGCGCGTTCGCTAATCCGGCCTACATCCCTTCGTAGGCCCGGTAAGCACAGCGCCACCGGGCATTAATCAAAACTGCGATTCTTCGGTCGAGCCGGTCAGCGCGGTCACCGAGGAAGCGCCGCCCTGAATGATAGTAGTGACTTTGTCGAAGTAGCCTGTACCCACTTCCTGCTGATGGGACACGAAGGTGTAACCGTCTTTAGCCGCCGCAAATTCTGGCTGCTGAACCTTCTCAACATAGTGGCGCATGCCTTCACCCTGCGCATAGGAGTGTGCGAGGTCGAACATGTTGAACCACATGCTGTGGATGCCCGCCAGGGTAATGAACTGGTATTTGTAACCCATATCCGACAGTTGCTGCTGGAAGCTGGCAATGGTTTTGTCATCCAGGTTTTTCTGCCAGTTAAATGACGGCGAACAGTTGTAGGCCAGCAGTTTGCCGGGGAATTTCGCGTGAATCGCATCGGCAAAGCGCTTCGCCAGTTCGAGATCCGGCGTGGAGGTTTCACACCACACCAGATCCGCATAAGGTGCATAGGCCAGACCACGGCTGATCGCCTGCTCAATGCCCGCATGCGTACGATAGAACCCTTCGCTGGTACGTTCGCCGGTGATGAACTCGCTGTCGTATGGGTCGCAGTCAGACGTTATCAGATCGGCTGCGTCAGCATCAGTACGCGCAATAACCAGCGTCGGAACACCCATGACGTCGGCTGCCAGACGGGCGGCCACCAGTTTCTGGATAGCTTCCTGAGTCGGCACCAGAACTTTGCCGCCCATGTGACCACATTTTTTTACCGATGCGAGCTGATCTTCGAAGTGAACGGCCGCTGCACCAGCCTCAATCATCGATTTCATCAGTTCAAACGCGTTCAGGACGCCGCCAAAACCCGCTTCGGCATCGGCGACGATCGGCAGGAAGTAATCCACATAGCGCGGATCGTTCGGCTCAATACCGGTTGACCATTGGATCTGATCGGCGCGACGGAATGTGTTGTTGATCCGATCCACCACTGCCGGGACGGAGTTCGCCGGATACAGCGATTGGTCCGGGTACATGCTAGATGCCAGGTTGGCATCTGCCGCCACCTGCCAGCCTGAAAGGTAGACCGCTTCAATACCGGCTTTCGCCTGCTGCAGCGCCTGACCGCCAGTCAGCGCGCCGAGGCTGTTGATATAACCTTTCTTCGATTCGCCGTGCAGCAGACGCCACATTTTCGCCGCGCCAAGCTGAGCCAGCGTGCATTCCGGGTTGACCGAGCCACGTAATTTCACCACTTCCTCCGCGCTATATGGACGGGTGATGCCTTCCCAGCGCGGTTGAGTCCATTCTTTCTGTAATTCTTCGATTTGTTGAGTACGGGTTTTCATGTGCAGATGCTCCATATTGTTATGTGGTGGATTACGCCAGCAGGCGGTAGCCTGGCAGGGTCAAGAAATCGATCAATTCATCAGAGGTAGTGATTTGCTCCATCAGGCGCGCGGCATCGTCAAAACGCCCGCTGCTGTAGCGGTGTTCGCCCAGCTCGTCCTGAATCACCAGCATCTCTTCGGCCAGCATCTGACGGAACAGCGGTTTGGTAACCGGCTTGCCGTTGCTGAGCGTCTTCTGGTGATGGATCCATTGCCAGATGGAGGTACGGGAGATTTCGGCAGTGGCCGCATCTTCCATCAGACCGTAAATCGGTACGCAGCCGTTACCGGAGATCCACGCTTCGATGTACTGCACCGCAACACGAATGTTGGCGCGCATGCCTTCTTCAGTACGCTCACCTTCACAAGGCGCCAACAGTTGCTCTGCGGTAATCGGGGCATCTTCTTCACGGGTCACGAACAGCTGATTTTTGTTTTCACCGAGTACGTCGTTGAACACCGCCATAGCGGTATCTGCCAGCCCCGGATGAGCAATCCATGTGCCGTCATGACCGTTATTTGCTTCCAGCGCTTTGTCCGCTTTTACCTTGGTCAGAACCTGGTTGTTACGTTCCGCATCTTTGCTGGGAATGAAAGCTGCCATGCCGCCCATCGCGAATGCGCCACGTTTATGACAGGTTTTAATCAGCAGACGCGAATAGGCGCTGAGGAATGGCTTATCCATCGTCACCACCTGACGGTCCGGCAGCACGCGATCCGGATGGTTCTTCAGCGTTTTGATATAGCTGAAAATGTAGTCCCAGCGACCGCAGTTCAGACCGACAATATGGTCACGCAGGGCGTGCAGAATTTCGTCCATCTGGAAGACGGCCGACAGCGTTTCAATCAGCAGAGTCGCTTTGATGGTGCCGCGTGGCAGATTAAAGCGATCTTCTGCATAGCTGAACACTTCGCTCCACCATGCTGCTTCTTGCCAGGCCTGCGTTTTTGGCAGGTAGAAGTAAGGGCCGCTGCCTTTTGCCAGCAACGTTTTGTAATTGTGGAAGAAATAGAGGGCAAAATCGAACAGGCTGCCCGGGATGGATTCGCCACGCCAGGTGACGTGTTTTTCCGGCAGATGCAGACCACGAACGCGGCATACCAACAGAGCCGGATTAGGTTTGAGCTGGTAAATTTTGCCCGCTTCGTTGGTATAGCTAATGGTGCCATTGACCGCATCACGCAGGTTTATCTGCCCGTCGATAACTTTGTTCCACTCAGGAGCCAGCGAATCTTCAAAATCAGCCATAAAGACTTTGACGTTCGCGTTCAGCGCGTTGATAACCATCTTGCGCTCAACAGGCCCGGTTATCTCTACGCGGCGATCCAGTAAATCATCAGGAATTCCGCGAATTTTCCAGTCACCTTCTCGAATGGAAGCCGTTTCCGAAATAAAATCAGGCAACTTACCGTCATCAATATCCTGCTGCTGCTGGATTCGTGCAGCCAGAAGTTTATTGCGTTTTGGCGTAAATCTTGTCACCAGTTCAGTCAGAAACTCTACTGCTTCAGCGGTCAGAATTTGTTGCTCCTGTTCGCCACGCGGCCTGGTGAAGACCAGTTCATCGGTTGTCGTTGCCTGTTGATTCATTGCTTAGTTCCTCGTCATTGATCCAAACACATCCCCAATGCGAACGAAGGATCGTTGTGCGCTTTTCGTTCAGCACAACTAAGACTACTCATTTAAATTTCAAAATCAAAAACAATTTCCATTTTTAATTTAATTATCAATTAACCTATTGATAACAATATAAATAAAATTTAATTACACGGTGAGGTGCGTTTCGGAAATAAAAAAGGCACCCGAAGGTGCCTGATTCAATATGCTGAAACGCTTAAGGATCGTCTGCTACAGAAGATTAATCCAGCGTTGGATTCATGTGACGCAGATCATATGGCGTGATCTGGTAGACGTAATAGTTGAGCCAGTTGGTAAACAACAGATTACCGTGGCTACGCCAGGTTGCCCGCGGTTTGTTTTGCGGGTCATCTTTCGGGAAGTAGTTATAGGGCACTTCCGGCGTTAGGCCCGCTTCGACGTCACGAAAATACTCACTGCCGAGCGTATGGGCATCATATTCCGGATGGCCCGTCACAAAGGCAATTCGTTTATCTTTGCTGGCAAACAGGTAGGCATCTCCCTCTTCGGTTTCAGCAAAAATCTCGAGATCGGTGTAGTCGCGAATAAGCGCAGCAGGAAAATCGGCATAGCGCGAATGCGGAGCCAGGAACGCATCATCGAATCCACGCGTCAGCAGCGCATGAGGATGCAGAATATGGTGCTCATAGACGCCTGAGAGTTTGTCCGTACGGGTTTGCTTAGGAATTCCGTACAGGATATTCAGCGCGGCCTGCACCGCCCAACAAACAAATAGCGTTGAGGTAACGTGATCTTTCGCCCATTCAAGCACTTGTTGAATCTGCGGCCAGTAAGCCACGTCATTAAATTCGACCAGACCCAACGGCGCGCCGGTCACGATCAGTCCGTCAAAGTTCTGATCGCAGATATCCTCGAAATTACAGTAAAAGTTATTCAGATGCTCCGTAGGGGTGTTACGTGACTCGCGAGCATCGATGCGCAATAGCTGAACATCTACCTGTAGCGGTGAGTTAGACAGTAAGCGCAGGAACTGGTTTTCCGTTTCAATCTTCTTGGGCATCAGGTTGAGGATGAGCACCTTCAGTGGTCGAATTTCCTGACCGGAAGCGCGGGATGTCGTCATCACAAAGACGTTTTCCTCACGCAAGAAATTGACGGCGGGTAGCTCGTCCTGCACGCGAATTGGCATAACCTGATAACCTCACTACATACGTTTAAACGTTTAGACATCCAGATAGCTGAAGATACCCAGGAATCATGCGAATGTCGAGCCTGCATCCTCAAGTTGAGAAAGTTTCACGGCCCTTGCTGTAGAATAGTGCAGTAAAGATAAAAGGAGAATGCCATGCCCTTTACCATTCGTCGTTCGCGTAAGGACGAAGGCGATAAGCTCGCTCATATCTATTTGGTGTCGTTCTGTCGATGCGACGCACCATTTCCTCTCTACGGATTATCGGATTGAGCTGGAAGAGCTGGTAAGTTCATTTTTACCAGAAGCTCCGCTATGGGTTGCAGTGACAGAACAAGATGAGCCTGTCGCCTTTATGCTTTTGACCGATCAGCATATGGATGCGTTGTTTGTCGATCCGGATGTGCGTGGTAGTGGCGTTGGTAAACTGCTGATTGAACATGCTTTATCAATGGTTTCAACGCTAACGACCAACGTTAATGAACAGAATGAGCAGGCAGTTGGATTCTATAAGAAGATGGGATTTACTGTGACGGGACGGACGGAAGTGGACGATCTCGGACGAGCGTACCCGTTACTCAACCTCGTACACGGGTAGCCGTATCCGGATAACTGCTGGCGCACATCGCATCCGGCGTTTTTTACCCCGCACACACGCAAAAAAGCCCATCCTGACGGATGGGCTTCTTCACTTTAATTGATGCCTGGCAGTTTATGGCGGGCGTCCTGCCCGCCACCCTCCGGGCCGTTGCTGCGCAACGTTCAAATCCGCTCCCG
>NZ_JAOWED010000016.1:0-265 GCF_030334285.1 Citrobacter sp. Cf087 | reverse complement strand
CAGTAAAGATGGTGGAGCTATGCGGGATCGAACCGCAGACCTCCTGCGTGCAAGGCAGGCGCTCTCCCAGCTGAGCTATAGCCCCATCGTAGTTATCTCATTCACCTTAATTCCTGCTGAGACAAGGCGTGGAGCGGCGAAGCATACTGAAGTATGCGAGTCGTTTCACAACGCGGTATCAGAAAGAATTTGGTAGGCCTGAGTGGACTTGAACCACCGACCTCACCCTTATCAGGGGTGCGCTCTAACCACCTGAGCTACAAGC
>NZ_JAOWED010000015.1:0-524 GCF_030334285.1 Citrobacter sp. Cf087 | reverse complement strand
GAAACATCTTCGGGTTGTGAGGTTAAGCGACTAAGCGTACACGGTGGATGCCCTGGCAGTCAGAGGCGATGAAGGACGTGCTAATCTGCGATAAGCGTCGGTAAGGTGATATGAACCGTTATAACCGGCGATTTCCGAATGGGGAAACCCAGTGTGATTCGTCACACTATCATTACGTGAATACATAGCGTAATGAAGCGAACCGGGGGAACTGAAACATCTAAGTACCCCGAGGAAAAGAAATCAACCGAGATTCCCCCAGTAGCGGCGAGCGAACGGGGAGCAGCCCAGAGTCTGAATCAGCTTGTGTGTTAGTGGAACGGTCTGGAAAGTCCGACGGTACAGGGTGATAGTCCCGTACACCAAAATGCACAGGTTGTGAACTCGAAGAGTAGGGCGGGACACGTGGTATCCTGTCTGAATATGGGGGGACCATCCTCCAAGGCTAAATACTCCTGACTGACCGATAGTGAACCAGTACCGTGAGGGAAAGGCGAAAAGAACCCCGGCGAGGGGAGTGAAAA
>NZ_JAOWED010000014.1:0-279 GCF_030334285.1 Citrobacter sp. Cf087 | reverse complement strand
TTCTTTAAGGTAAGGAGGTGATCCAACCGCAGGTTCCCCTACGGTTACCTTGTTACGACTTCACCCCAGTCATGAATCACAAAGTGGTAAGCGCCCTCCCGAAGGTTAAGCTACCTACTTCTTTTGCAACCCACTCCCATGGTGTGACGGGCGGTGTGTACAAGGCCCGGGAACGTATTCACCGTGGCATTCTGATCCACGATTACTAGCGATTCCGACTTCATGGAGTCGAGTTGCAGACTCCAATCCGGACTACGACATACTTTATGAGGTCCGCTT
>NZ_JAOWED010000013.1:0-219 GCF_030334285.1 Citrobacter sp. Cf087 | reverse complement strand
ATAATGCGACTCCACACAGCGGGGGTGATTAGCTCAGCTGGGAGAGCACCTCCCTTACAAGGAGGGGGTCGGCGGTTCGAACCCGTCATCACCCACCAACTACTTTATGTAGTCTCCGCCGTGTAGAGTAAGAAATTGAGAAGTGGGTGATTAGCTCAGCTGGGAGAGCACCTCCCTTACAAGGAGGGGGTCGGCGGTTCGATCCCGTCATCACCCACC
>NZ_JAOWED010000011.1:0-240 GCF_030334285.1 Citrobacter sp. Cf087 | reverse complement strand
TGGTGCATCCGGGAGGATTCGAACCTCCGACCGCTCGGTTCGTAGCCGAGTACTCTATCCAGCTGAGCTACGGATGCATCAGGAAAACTTACTTACTGCAGATTTGATATCGCTGCTAAAGTGATATCGATTTCCGTAACAACGCTAATGCGTTATTGCAGAGAAGATGGTGCATCCGGGAGGATTCGAACCTCCGACCGCTCGGTTCGTAGCCGAGTACTCTATCCAGCTGAGCTACGG
>NZ_JAOWED010000001.1:0-264 GCF_030334285.1 Citrobacter sp. Cf087 | reverse complement strand
GGAGGATTCGAACCTCCGACCGCTCGGTTCGTAGCCGAGTACTCTATCCAGCTGAGCTACGGATGCATCGGGAATTGCTGATTACTACTGATACTGCAAAGAAGATGGTGCATCCGGGAGGATTACTCGGCTGCGCCTCGCCCTGCGGGCCGTTGCTGAAGCAACGTTATTCTCCCTGGTACTGGCGATTATCTCGCAGACCATGAAACAACAGTTTTGCTGCTATCTCGGAGAAGATGGTGCATCCGGGAGGATTCGAACCTC
>NZ_JAOWED010000010.1:0-203 GCF_030334285.1 Citrobacter sp. Cf087 | reverse complement strand
ACGCTCGCCCTTCGGGCCATCGCCGTAAACGGCTCCGTTGTCTCACTTCGTTCGACCCGAACCTGCTGCAGGTTCGAATCGTTGATTCTGCGCATAGCAAAAAAGCGCCTTTAGGGCGCTTTCTTACACTGGTGGGGCGTGCAGGATGACTCGCTACGCTCGCCCTTCGGGCCATCGCCGTAAACGGCTCCGTTGTCTCACTT
>NZ_JAOWED010000009.1:0-226 GCF_030334285.1 Citrobacter sp. Cf087 | reverse complement strand
ATCAAACTTAAATTGAAGAGTTTGATCATGGCTCAGATTGAACGCTGGCGGCAGGCCTAACACATGCAAGTCGAACGGTAACACAGAGGAGCTTGCTCCTTGGGTGACGAGTGGCGGACGGGTGAGTAATGTCTGGGAAACTGCCTGATGGAGGGGGATAACTACTGGAAACGGTAGCTAATACCGCATAACGTCGCAAGACCAAAGAGGGGGACCTTCGGGCCTC
>NZ_JAOWED010000008.1:0-228 GCF_030334285.1 Citrobacter sp. Cf087 | reverse complement strand
AAAACTTACCTTCGGGTGACGTTTGAGATATTTGCTCTTTAAAAATCTGGATCAAGCTGAAAATTGAAACGACACACTGTGTCTGTTCTCCGTAATAAGAACAGATAAGCGGTGTGTTCGAGTCTCTCAAATTTTCGCAACACGATGGTGTTTTACGAAACATCTTCGGGTTGTGAGGTTAAGCGACTAAGCGTACACGGTGGATGCCCTGGCAGTCAGAGGCGATGA
>NZ_JAOWED010000007.1:0-268 GCF_030334285.1 Citrobacter sp. Cf087 | reverse complement strand
GCTTGTAGCTCAGGTGGTTAGAGCGCACCCCTGATAAGGGTGAGGTCGGTGGTTCAAGTCCACTCAGGCCTACCAAATTCGCCTCCGTGCTGTGTTACGGCGATGCTCGCATACTTCAGTATGCTTCGCACCACCGCGCCTTGCCCGGAAACGAATTAGGGTACAGAGATTAGCATTTACGATGGGGTTATAGCTCAGCTGGGAGAGCGCCTGCCTTGCACGCAGGAGGTCTGCGGTTCGATCCCGCATAGCTCCACCATCTTTACTG